>JAKSDQ010000308.1 GCA_022360015.1 Cytophagales bacterium | reverse complement strand
TCAGGTCGATGTTACCTTATTGTACGGTATCTATGAATTTCAACAACAGGGTTCAAGGTTGTCAAGCGAGAATATCTTTAACGATGCGCTAGGCTACAATGCCCTGGAAATCGGTGAGAATTTCCAGGTAAATTCCAGCGCGCGTGAAAACAAACAGACTTCCGAAATGGCAAGATTGGGCTATTCCTACGATGGCAAGTATTTTCTGACCGTGAGTTTAAGACGGGATGGTTTCTCCGCATTTGGAGAAGGTAACAAATATGGCACCTTCCCGGCAGCAGCGATTAGCTGGAACGTTTCGGAGGAGGACTTTCTTGCCAATGCCGATTTTTTGGATTTTCTGAAATTTCGTGCATCCTGGGGCCGTAATGGAAACAGAGGCGTTGCTGAATATGCCTCTTTGAGCGAAGTGGAACAAAACTTCTATGTTTTTGGGGATAACGCACCAGCAGTGACAGGTTTGTTCACCTCTTCTTTCGCAAACCCTGAACTAAGCTGGGAAACTACCGAGAGCATAAATATCGGGCTGGATTTCGAACTTTTCTCCAACCGGATCTCATCCTCAATCAATTATTATCACAGCAACACATTCGATTTGCTATTGGCACAAACCATTCCCAATACCAACGGTTTTGAAACCTTTTTTCGAAATGTTGGAGAGACCAGGAACTGGGGGTTGGAAATAGATTTAGGAACGACCAACATAAAGCGTGAAAACTTTACCTGGGATACCAATATTGCTTTCTCTTTCAATAGAAATGAAATCGTAGCACTTACAGGAAGAGATGTGGATGGTGATGGTGTCGAAGATAATGATATTGCCAGTGGCTGGTTTATCGGAGAACCCCTGGGCGCCAATTTCGACTATGTATTCGATGGTATTTTTCAGGAAGGTGATGACCTGTCTTCAATACCGGGAGCAGAGGTTGGCGATATTCGTTTCAGGGACATCAGCGGACCTGAAGGCGTTCCCGATGGCATCATTACCCCTGATGACCGGACCATTGTCAACAACAATCAACCTGATTTCATTATGGGGATAACGAATATCTTTAATTACAAGAATTTCAGTTTTTCCTCTACTTTCAATATACGCCAGGGAGGATTCAGTGCCAACCGTGCCATAAGTCCGGGAGCAAATTTTTTCGACGTTGCCAACTTCATAGACGCGCCGTACTGGACCCCTGAAAATCCTATAAATTCAGCACCTCGCATCAATTACAGAAACCCTTTGGACTATGGGTTTTATGCAGATCGGAGTTTTGTGAGGCTGCAAGATGTTTCCATCGCCTATAACTTCCCTCAAGAACTTCTGGAGCGAGTCAATATCAGCGGCCTGCAAATCTATGCCAGTGGGAAAAACCTGATCACCTGGACCGACTGGCCCGGTTGGGATCCCGAATTCGGTTCCGGGGGCGTGAATCCCGGGAATAACGGCCCCATCTTAAGGACATATACCATCGGTCTTAATGTTTCACTTTAAAAATCACAAAATGAAATCCATAAAGAAGAACAAAATTGTATTACTGACCTTTCTGGGTGCATTTCTATTCTCCTGTGGCGAAGACTATCTGAATGAGGTCCCTTTGGATCAATTTAGCCCTGAAAATTTACTAACGAACCAGGCGGGTTATGAAGCCGCGGTCGTTGCCCTTTATAACGAGGCAAGAGAAGAATACACGATAGCTTCGATAAACTTTGAATACATGAACTTAGGTACCGATATGGCTAAATGGGGACGGGTCGATGGTCGTGGATTAAGAAATTATAGCTTACTGACACCAGTCTTAGACGCCACCGAAATTTATTGGGACTGGGCGTATAAAGATATGATCCGGCAGGCAAATTTTATTTTGGAAGACATTGACGACCCCGGGTTGGATATCCCAGAGGAAGACAGGAACAACATTAAGGGGCAGGCACTTTTTTTCCGGGGGTACACCTATAATTTTTTGGTCAACCTTTACGGCGGGGTACCCATTGTGGCCAACAGTTTAAGTGAACCAAAATTCGATTTTGTCAGGGCCAGCAGAGAAGAAGTGCTACGTTTTGTATTGGATGACCTCACCCTCGCTTCCCAGCTATTGCCCAAAGAAGTTGAAGATGGCCGGATTCCCAGGGCAGCGGCATACCACTTTTCGAGCGAGGTCAACATCTCGCTGGGTATGGAAACCGGTGACGGAAGTTTTTATGATGCCGCTATTGCAGCAGCATCGGCCGTAATAAACAAGGAAGGAGGGGATTACGAATTGGTGACCGCGCGTTTTGGCCCGGCCGGTTCCCAACCGGGCGACGTATTCTCCGATATATTTGCATATGGACAAATCAATAGGTCCTCGGGTAATACAGAGGTTATTTGGGCGTGGCAGTATGAGGCTTTTAATGTAGGTGGAAGCTCGCCAAGTGTCAATAACAGGGGAAATAATGGCCCCAGGTATTGGGCCCCTGAACACTACGTCCTCGAGACGCCCAATGGTTTCCCTAATCTGCCGGCCGATAGTCTTAACCGGGGAATCGGCGTGGGCTCACCTACAAACTACTTCAAATATGATCTGTGGGAATCCGAGCCCAATGACATCCGCAACTCGAAATATAATATAAGGCGTACTTTTTATTATAATAACCCTGATGACCCTGAGTTCTTTGGAAAGCCCATGTTGACGGGCAGGGGGCAGGACGGTAATCTTTATATTGCGCTGGAGGACGGGACATTAACAGATCAAATCCTGGATACATTACGCCAGTTTTACCCCTGGATCAGAAAAACCGACGGGGAGCCCTTTGAAGGAAACGTACTGGCCGGAAATACCTCAAAGGATTTAAGTGTAATCCGCGTTGCAGAAACCTACTTGCTACGCGCAGAGGCCTACTTCAGGAAGGGCAATTTGGGTTCCGCGGCAGAGGATTTGAACGTGATAAGGAATAGGTCAAATGCAAGTTCAATTGCCGCAGGCGACGTCACAGAAGACTTTATTTTGGATGAAAGGGCCAGGGAGCTGGTGGTCGAAGAGCCTAGAATGCGTACACTTATTCGAATGGATAGACTGGTAGACAGGGTGCGTACCTATAATACGGAACCAGCGGTTCCGGGGGGGCTATCTTCAGGCGGCACGATTCAAGATTATAACCGCCTCTGGCCTATTCCACAAAAGGTAATCGATGCCAACGTCGGTGCAGAATTTCCCCAAAACCCGGGGTACTGAAATAAGGGAAAAGATTGGTTTGAGTTGGTTTGATCAATAGAATAGGATGGTGAACCGGGCCATTGCACAACCTATATTGTTAACCGGGCTTATTGACCATCCTATTGGTTCATAAAAAAATGAAAAAATGAAAAGAACAGATAAACAAAATTACAGTAGAAGAAACTGGATACAGCTCATGGCATTGACTAATACCGGGCTGTTACTTCCTACATCATTAATTTCCTGCGCAGATAAAAATTCAGGTAAAAGTAAAACCTCTGAAACAAATACCATATTGCTAATATCGGGTTGGCAGGATGTTAACATCGGAGATATTGCACACACGCCGGGACTTCTTCATGTACTCGAAACATTTTTGCCGGATACCGAAATAATATTATGGAAAAGAAGCAGGAGTACAGAAGTTGAAAAGTTACTGCATCAAAATTTCCCCAAAGTAAAAATCATTCATGGCGGGGTGGATGACAAACATAACGTTGATTCTCCCGAAGTGTTAGCTGCTTTTGACAAGGCTGACTTAATGTTACATGGATCGGGGCCATCTATTGTTGCCAGGGCCCATCTGAAAGCATGGGCAAAACATTCCGACAAACCTTTTGGTATTTTCGGCACGACCATTCAACACATCAACGATGACCTGGCACAATTATTAAAGAAGGCTTCATTTATCTATACCCGCGAAACCCAATCGTTAGAGATACTGAAGGAACATGGCATCAACAACGATCATATTACTTTTGCACCTGACGCTACATTTTTTTTGAACTTGAAAAACGATAACAAGGCGAACACTTTCTTAAAGGAACATGGGCTTGATGAGAAAAAATTTATTTGTGCCATCCCCAGGCTTCGATATACGCCATATCATGAAATAAGGAAAGTAAACTGGTCGGAAAGCAAAATCAAAGACCTGGAAGAAACCAATGAACGCTTCAAGGAAGTGGACCATGCAAAGCTCCGGCAAGCCATGATTGCCTGGGTACGGGAGACTGGTAACAAGGTATTGGTTTGTCCCGAGATGACCTACCAGGTGGACATTATGGATGAACTGCTCATCGACCCCTTACCCGAAGATGTAAAACCCTTTGTCGTAAAGCGTGGTTACTGGATGCCTGACGAAGCGGCTTCGGTCTACAATAAGGCACATACCATTCTGAGTTTTGAATGCCATTCCCCGATTATGGCTTTGGCTACAGGTACGCCATCATTTTATTTGCGCCAACCGGAAGATACGATAAAAGGGCAAATGTATTATGACCTGGGTTTTAAAGATTGGGTATTCGAAATAGAGGAAACAACCGGCGAACAAATTACAAATACCCTACGTTCGGTCTGGTCGGATTATGAAGCTGCTAAACAAAAGGTGGCCGCCTCGATGAACAAGGTCGGCGATATTTATAAAAAAAGTACCGCTGTCATCGAAAGCATATTGGAGCAAAGGAGTTAGGAACCGCCGGGGTGGTCTTTACCACCCTTTCATTTTAAAACAATTTTTTGACTCCTGCGAAAAATGCAAGCTTCGGCTTTTAACCATCGATCAATCACTACTTTTTTATGATTACCTCAATTTCGTTTTTTGTTGAATTACCAATTTCATGAGCGCCGGAAATGTATGATAGCCTGATCTCATTTTCATCATTGATTGTCCGGGCATTGGTAAAATCAATTTTACCCTGAGAATCTAACTGGCCATAATTTTTTTCAAAAATCAGCATTTTCACTTCTCTGATTTCGTACCTGCAGCAAACAGCCATAAACCCCTGATACGGCGTGTATATTCTTACATGATCCTGTTGAAAATCAAGTTGATCTGGGTAAACCGGAAAAAGCACAACTGACGCCAGCAATGCCCCGGGAACTCCTCTCAAAATTAAACTCACCATCAATAAGCCGGCGGATATCGCATAGATGGAAAAATAGAAGTTGATTTTTTTGAATGGCTGGAGGTAGTAAAAGAACAGTGTCAACCCGGTAAGCGCCACAATGATTTTTAAGATTAGATCCGCCTCGTATATTAATCCTACGTCAAAAAATGTCTTTGAAGTCAGCGCCAGTAAGGTCAGGGTTAATGAACACACATGGATCTTAATAATTATTTTTTTAGCCATATATAAGTTACGGCTAATTGATCCGCAAAAGTATAGTTTCATGTGTATATAATTGATTTTTAATGGTCACATGGAATCTTTGATTAAAAATTCATCCCCCGTTGGTGTAAAATCGAGTCTGAATTTTTAATGTCGATTTCATTTGTATATAGTTGGTTAGAAATGCCTTCTGGATGCACAAACGGCACATTCCAAAACAAAATCCAAGCATTTTTAATTAATTACATCTTATGAAACCTCATTAGAATGTTCAATAAGTCCTATCTCGCGCTTTTTCGCCATTAAATCAATATAAAAATCAAAAGCCCGCTCCCGGAATTCTTTGGCGCCTTTAGGATCAATGTTTTCAACCAGCTTGTTCTGGCAATTGGTGTACCAGGTATAAAACTCATCTGAAGTTTTATGTTCGGTAAAGCCTGTAATCTCTAAAATCAACGCACTGAGGTCAGACAAGTGGATACTGGCGTCAATACCCGCCCGGTTCAGGTCGTTGATCAATTTCAAATTATGCAATTCCTCCTTGATCAAGGATATGGCAAACTCTGTAGTGTTAAGCATTTTTAAAAAATTTATGTGACCTTAAAAAATAAAAAGGGGGGCGTTGCGAATTGGAATTAAGCAAAGGAATTGTAAAAATCAGTTGTA
>JAKSDQ010000191.1 GCA_022360015.1 Cytophagales bacterium | reverse complement strand
CTTAAAAGTGAGCGGGAAAAGGTAGAAATGCTGCAAAAGCTATTGGACGGAAAGAAATGATACGTCCTGGAAAATCGGCCAAGTAAGAAAAGAATTTTAGCGCTACTTGTAGGTAATCAGCTCCACATATTCTCTAAACGCATCAAGTGCAGTCCGAAAGTCAATTTTCTCCGCATCCGGAGCATAGGACATTGCATCGACAAAATCTCTGTATTCCTTTTCATATTCCGGGTCAGATTCCAGTTTATGTAGTACCTGCCGGGCCATGTCTGAGACGCTGGCATCCCGCGAGGAACCGCCCCGGCCCTGATCAAGGTTAAACGCTTTTTTGACCGTTTCAACCAGTCGTGGATCGCCAAGAGCCAGGGACTGTAAAGCGCATAAATCGTGTAGATGGCGCATAGTGGTAGGATCATTTTGGGGGTTTCCTACAGGTTTAGTGCGGTCTTTTGCATCAATTCGCCACAGTAAGGCGCTGATTTTATCGGCTGCCGTTTCTACCGGCGAGACACAATCAATGGCAGTTTCGGCGGGTTGCTTGGTAAATTGAGTCACAAAAGAGGCAATATTATGCTGTTCCGTTTCCAATGCCACCTTTTGAAACCGCATTTCCAGTTTAAGCATTGGCCGTAAGGCGCTACCCGGCAAAAAATTTTGTGGATAGGCCACATTAAACCCGAAAAAACGGCTTTTATCCCCCTTTATCAGATTGTTTTTGTCCACCGTAAAATCATCGACCTCATCAATGGCTGTGATCACCTGATCCCGGTAGATGCGGCATTGATCCCTGGTTGGATCTGTTTCAGATATGATCTTAAAATCCAAATCTTCCGAAAATCGTCGAATCAGGCCGTATCCTTTCGACAAGCTGGTGCCACCGGAGAAAATAGGCTTTATCCCTGGCGCTTCAATAGTGGCAATGCGCGCAATAGCTTTGACCGCATACCAGTCTTTTTCGACAAAGGACGGATCAACCCCTAGCTCTATGGCAATATCCTGAATAATATCCTTACCCGGTGACGTGCTCATATTTTATGTACCTGCCATTAAAGCCAATTCTTCTGGATACACGATCTTTTACGCCAACCACGCGACCCGTTGGAACCTGCGTGGACCGGCCTGCATTATAGGCTTTTTCATACGAAGAAGGGGCGGTTTTTATACCCAGTTTTTTCAGGGCTTCCAATGCCAGCGAACGCAGGTCTTTTTCGGGAACAGGTTTTCCGGTCAGGGAGGATTGTTTGGCACGGGCATAGATGCCCTGCCCGATCTTGACCAGAAGCCCCTCTTTGATCAACTGACGCAACACACGCCCAACCTGGTCACGATCTGATAAATCGAAAAAATCAGGTGGAATATAGACCGAATCCCTTCCGCGCTTGATACGGTAACGTATTTTTCCTTCTAAAGTCTGTTTAATCGGCATAGCTTATACTCTACAAATATACGACATTCATACCTACAAATATACGACATTTTAATAAGAAAGAAAAGAGTATTAATTTATTGATCATCAATAGATTATACTATAAAGAAAAGAATATACCAATATAATATAGATATAAAACGAACTTCTTTCAAAGCAACCCCTCGTTAGCCTTGTCCAATTCCTCGTTTGCAAAACTATCCAGGTAAACCTGCGTAGTCTTTTCATCCTTATGGCCTAACATTTCAGATATTACAGCAACCGGAATGTTTTTATCTTTTTTCAATATACTGGCGAAACTGTGCCGCATTGAATAAAAAGTGATTTTATCTGATCGGTAAAATCCAAGTTCTTTGCAAATTATTTTAAGGTATTTATTCGTAGTTTGAATGCTATTTCGGATTTTGATCCTTTTACTTTTTTCGTTGAGCTGGTCACTAAGCACAGGGAATATATAGCCGGTTTTAGTATTGTAATCAACGGCATATCTGTCAAGAATTTCTTGTGTTTTTGTACTTATCTTGATGCTAAATAACTTTCCGGTTTTACTGCGTTTATATTTGATCCTGTCACCTTCAATGTTGTCATCCCATCTCAGGTACATCATATCTGTAAAATTGATACCTCTATTCAAAAATGAAAAAATGCAGTAATTTTTTGTATGCCATAGTTCCGAACCTTCAATACTTTGATAATCATTCAGCTTTTTGATCTGGTCATAGCTTAAAGCCCTTTTTTCCGGAACTTCCGATTTAATCTTATATTTTTTAAATGGGTTATTTTGTTCCTTTACTATACGTTCATTAATAGCTTTGCCATAGGCCGCCCGCAGTGTTCGCATGGTAACTGATATTGAATTTATTTTATTGGTAGGTGTCAGATAGGTTTCAAACCGGGTAAGGAAGCTGTAATCAATTTCCTGCCAGGAAAGATCCACATTTCCTACAAACCTTTTAATGGCATTCAGACAGTCCTTATACACCCTTTGATTACCATACTTTTCTCTTTTCTCCAAATCGTTTATAAGCTGATCAAAAAATTGAAATACCGTTACCGATTTAGATTTATTAAAATATCGCTGCTCAAATTTCGGAAACGTGAATTCAATATTTTCCCTTATCAAATCGTCTAATACATCAGAAGCTTTGAAGTCAAAATTTATTGAGCTTTTTATTATTCTTATTGTTACCCTTAAATCTACCGGCGTCCCTATTCCACCTATCAGGTGATCCTGTTACTCCCAGGGTATAGTATTTTCTTTTTCTATCATAAGTTATTCTTAGAACTACCGGATGGGAGCCGTCTTTAAGTGTTTTGCTGGTATAAAGTACAATCTTTGATTTGGCGGTAAGTAAATTGGCCATGGTTTACACATTGGTTTACACAAAAATAGCAAACAACCATAATTGGCAGCAAACATAATGTGGATTATTATGCATTTAAGGCTTATTTTAGCAAGATTAATAAACATTGATAACCAGTTATAAGCAAATATGCCTGCCTGTCACGCAGGAGGTCGCGGGTTCGAGTCCCGTCCGGACCGCAGTTTTAAATTCTAATCAATTGAATTTCAACTGGTTAGAATTTTTTTAAGTTTCAACCACATTCCCAGGATACAAATCATAAACAAGCTTCATCCCGGATTCAATTTTTTCTATAATATGAAACAAGTTGGATACGGGTATTTTACTACTGGCAATTTTCGGACAGGCTGCAGACATCGGTAGACAAAATTTCTTTGTGTCTCGGTGCCTTCGTGGTGAAAAATGATTAACCACGAAGGCACCGAGACACAAAGAGACGCAGAGGCTTTCACCTGTAAAATAAAAATACAGGCACATGCTTAAGTCGTGCAACACGCACGGGACGCTTGCGTTAGGAAAGATAAAGTTTTCGCGCTATCAGCCTATTTTTTGCCTTATTCTTCAAACAGCCTTCAGCCTTTAAAGAATGTAGTCGCTCTTATCTTGCAAAGAGCGACAACTTTACTGCCCCTGCCCCAGGGAAAAAGTTATTTCCCCGTCAAACCGGCAAAGGTTTTCGGTTTTTATGATATCAAGTCCTGCATCCGAAATCATTTGGCTTATTTCGATGACATGGCTGTAATCCCCGGCTCTATCCATTTTCTCAGAAGTAAAACGGCATCTCCAGTGATCGGTGCAGAAGGTTTCGGGTAATCCCTCCGGGTAAACTTTTACCCCACGGTTAGTAATCAGCCGGATTTCAAAGGGGCCGGATTTGAACTGGCTCAGGATGTCGCCAAGGACATTGGGATCACGGCTTTCGCCATTCCAGTGCAGAAAAATATCCACGCCTACCAATTCTTTTTTGGCTGGTACCGGGGTCGTGAAGCTTCCCTGTATGCGTTGGTTGCTTCCCGAACTATAGCTAACAGGTTTGAGGTTTTCCGGATTTTGTCCCAGTCTCTCGATTATGGCATCAGTAAAACCCGAGGTACCTACTTTTTGTGTGCTGACTCCTTCCTTAAAAAGATCATAAGTATGAATACCATCTTCCAGTGTTTTCAACCAGGCATTATGTACTCTTTCCGCTACATCGGCCTGGCCGATGTATACCAGCATTTGAATGGCTCCCAGGAGCAATCCCGATGGGTTGGCCATATCCTGCCCGGCTCTGCGGGGTGCTGAACCATGGATGGCTTCGAACATGGCATAGTCGGCTCCGATATTGGCGCTCCCCCCAAGACCAACAGAACCTGTGATCTGGGCGGCAACATCTGAGAGAATGTCTCCGTATAAATTCGGCATCACGATCACATCGAAATTTTCAGGGGTATCAGCCAGCTTGGCCGACCCTATGTCCACAATCCAGTGCTCGCTTTCCAGATCAGGATATTCCTCAGCCACCTTGTCAAAGGTTTTGTGAAACAATCCGTCAGTGAGCTTCATAATATTGTCTTTGGTGAAGCAGGTCACTTTTTTTCGTCCGTAAGCCTTCGCATATTCAAAAGCAAAGCGGATGATCTTTTCAGTGCCCGGCTTGGTGATCAGCTTGAGACATTGCGTGACTTCATCGGTTTGCTGATGCTCTATGCCGGCATAAAGGTCTTCTTCGTTTTCTCTGATGATTACCACATCCATGACCGGATGTTTGGTGGCTACGTAGGGGTGATAAGAGATACAAGGCCTGACGTTGGCATATAGTCCCAGGGTTTTGCGTGTAGTCACATTAAGGCTCTTGAAACCACCTCCCTGCGGGGTTGTGATGGGCGCTTTCAGAAACACTTTGGTTCTACGCAACGATTCCCAGGACGCCGGCGCTATGCCTGAACTATGCCCTTCCAGATAGACTTTTTCCCCAATCTCAATGTGCTCAATATCAAGCTTTGCATCTGCTTCTTTCAAAATCTTGAGCGTGGCATCCATAATTTCAGGACCGATGCCGTCTCCCTTTGCAACCGTGATTTTCGTCATAATATTTTTCTTTATTTTTTAGAGACAAAGGTAAACAGGATGATTCATAAATTATTATTTATATTTACTATTATATACATAAACTTTTTTTATGAATTATACTTTACACCAACTCCAAATATTCCTCAACGTGGTACAGGCCGGCAGCATCACCAAAGCTGCCGAAGGGCTTTACATGACACAACCGGCTGTTTCCATTCAGTTAAAAAACCTCCAGAGCCAGTTCGATACTCCGCTCACAGAAGTGGTGGGTAAAAAGTTGTATATCACTGAATTCGGCCAGGAAATTGCCAGGATTTCAGAAAGGGTGATTCATGAAGCCAATGCCATAAACTACAAAACGCATGCTTATCAGGGTGTGCTGACCGGCAAATTAAAGCTTTCATCGGCTTCTACCGGAAAATACGTCATCCCTTACTTTTTATCAGGGTTTCTGGAAAAGCATACCGGTATTGATTTAGTGCTGGATGTAACCAACAAAACCGCAGTAACGGAGAGCCTGAAAAGGAATGAAACAGATTTTGCGGTTGTTTCCATACTACCCGACGATATCGATGTGGCACAGGAAATCCTGATTGAAAACAAGCTGTTCCTTGTAGGTAACAATGCCATAAAACAACAAAACAAGCCATTGATCTACCGTGAAAAGGGATCGGCTACCAGGATGGCGATGGAAAAATATTTTATGACGGCAAAAGGCCATCACAGGAAAAGGATAGAACTCACTTCCAATGAAGCCGTAAAACAAGCTGTAATTGCCGGTTTGGGATATTCTATTATGCCCCTGATAGGGATACAAAATGAGCTTCAGAAGAGAGAACTTCATATTATTCCATCGAAAAAGCTGCCGATCACTACCGAATGGAGGCTGATCTGGCTGAAAAGCAAAAAGCTGTCACCTGTGGCGGCCGCTTTCCTGGATTTTTTAAGGACAGAGAAGAAGGGCATCCTTAAAAAAAGTTTTAAATGGTATTCAAAATACAGATAACACATAGTACCTGGAATGAAATTTTACATTAAGATTTTTGCAGGTAAGCTGGCGCCATGGCTTGTTTGCAGATATGCATACGAAAATGAAAAAAAAGAATAATCATAAAGAAAAACTTAAATCTCAGGAACCATACCTGTATAAAGTGGACAGCCTGCTCCAAAAACAATTTACCCTTGAAGAATTGGGTGAGCTACTTCCTGGAAACTTTCACGTTAACTCGATCGACGACTTCGGCCTGCTGTTTTTTGACAAATCAGTTGAAGAAGTATTAAAATGTTCACCGGAAAAAGTAAGATCCGAAAGGCCTTCCTTTCAGCAAAAGTTTATTCACCCTGATGATGTTGTCAACGTTCCTCCTCAGCTCAGGCATTTTGTTAACCAAAATGATCATCACTCGATCATAAGTTTTTTTCAAAGGCTAAAAGGCATTGGCGATGCCCACTATGAGTGGTATTTCACAACATGCAAGATATCCGAATATGGCCTTTTATGCATATCACATGCCACAAAAAACATCGGGGACTATAAAAACCAAATTGAGAACATATTGGATGAAAATGTTTTTTTTAAGAAAAATTTTGAAAAATTCTTGTTGCTTACAAAAAGAGAAAAGGAGATCCTGAAAGACCTGGCGGTAGGTAAAACAGCTCCGCAGATCTCTGAAGAGTATTTTATCTCCGTTAACACTGTCAAGACACACCGGCAAAGGATCTTTGAAAAACTTGAAGTGAAAACCTTCACAGAACTGTACAAATATGCCTTTCATTTCGATCTTCTATGACAAAATACTAACATGTTAGTATTGACTAATGGCGACAATTAATGTTTCTTGAGCGCGTCTTAATTTACAGCAGCTATTTAGAAATTAAAAAGATCAAAAATGGAAACGAAAATATACAACAATCCCCTGCTTCAAAAAGCTAGGGCCATAGTCATCCTGGTGATACTCTTCTTCGGGTGCAATACCGATGAAATCTCAGAAAACAATAATATGAAACCATCATGGTCGGAAATGCCTCAGGTAGAAATCAGGGAAGGGGAAGCCGGGAGCTATACCTTTCCCGAGCTATCAAAAGGTAACGCTGAATGTGCTTGTAACCTTGTTTCCGGTGACTTACCGGAATGGGCCTCACTTTCCAACGATTGTGTATTGTCCTGGACAAGTAAAGCAAAACCGGAAGCAAACGCAATTTTTTTGATTATAGAGGCTAAGAATGGAGCAGGCACTGAAAACAGCGAAGCATTTGAGCTAAAATTCACAACGACTACTTCCAACTCATCCATCGTTTTTCAAGAAACTTTTGACGATCAGCCGGACTGGTTCCAGCGAGACCGTTGTTTATACGACAATTTTTCAGCGGCATGTAACACAATCCCAAGCGGCTGGAACTACTTCTATGTGGACGACAAAAATCCAACCCATGCGGCCGGCTATATTGAAGCGGCGGCCGCCCGTGGGGGCTCCGGGAAGGGGTATCACCTATGGGATGAGTCCCGGGGGGCTAATAGTCGATGGAAATCGGAAGCTCAGCTAGGAAAAAGATTGCCACAGGCTTATCAGGCACTCTGGTTCTCGTTTTGGATCAGGTTCAATCCTGGTGCTCAATGGGAAGGGGGTGACGAGGACAGCAAGGTTTTTCGTGCCGGTGCCTTCAATCCATCGGTTATGGATGGAACAACCGGTACAAGTGTTTTCAATGTCAAAAACAGCAATGAAAAGAATAATGGTTTAGGACGTACTACCGGCGGCATCTTTATAATGAATGTTGTTCATCATGATGCAAAGCCCACACGTATCAGGCTATCTACCCGTTGTAATGCTACTTATAGATGCGGTACTTATGATGAGGTATGGGATCATTTAATAAATCCGGACGCCCCTTCTAACATTTCAGATTGGAGTACAAATTTTGGAGATGGTAACTGGCATAAGCTTGAAGTCCATATGGTCATGAATTCCTCCCCGGGTGTCGGTGATGGAGTACTCGAAGTTTACTATGACGGCACCAGATTGGGTGGTCGTACAAATATCCCGTGGAAGATGGATAGCGCCGAATCATGGATTGAAGGGATCAATTATTTTGCTATTGCAGGAAACTCTGAGAACGAATGGGCAGGAAATATAGATACGCCAAGTTCTCCTGAGCAGAGCTTTTACTTTATAGATGATATCCAGGTATGTACCACAAGGTGTCCATAAATCAGTTAATTCTATTTCCTTTATCGACATGCCCGAGCATCACCGCTTTGGTGAAGATATCAATTTCAAAGGTGCAGCACACCGAAATGTCATATGGCATAAATTAAATGAAATTTCATTGGGGTATCGATTTAGAACGAATCCTGATGATAGTGGGTTATAAAAAAGATTATCCTTGTAGATGCCTTCAGTCGCTGAAGGCAAGCATTGACGAAAAGGCCCAAAAAAGCAGTCAGCGTTTTTTATCCTTGCCCAAGACCTCCTGCCATATTCATAATGCCTGATAGCTCGTTTATGGTAGATATATTTAAGCTGGTAACAATATAAGACAAGCCTCTATCATGCAATAGAAGGTATTCTTTTAAGTCGTTCACGCTTTTGCGGTAAAATGTAAACTGCTCATGGGCAGATTTGGATCTCATCATAATTTTAAAACCCTTAAGTTCAGCATTTGAGATGAAGTCATCATGAAAAATCTTCCGGTCGGGTGGGCATTCTACAAATATCAGGAATTTAATTTTTTTCAAATATGCCATTTCCTCCTCATGTTGATATCGCTCATCTTCAGCCAAAGTATTAAACATGTCTTCTGTGACTTCAAAGTAGGAGCAATCTTTCAACATTTCATGTATACGACCCACAAGCGCCGGATTGGTATTTTGGGCTTTGCCAACAAAAAAGAATAGTATCAGTATGGTGGTGAAGATAAGAGTTTTCATAACATTATTTGTTTGTTTCTATTTGATCAAATCTGTTTAATACAATACGTGCAGCATTAAAAAACATAACAGTCTGTGTGATTAATACCACAATATTCACAGCGTCAGGCAAAAAATTTGTAAACGCACATGTCGTTTCTTTACTAAAGGGAAAAATAGCCAGCCGCTCACGTCCGTAAGAAATATTTGAAAAAGGCATATGAATTGACGGTTAAAATCAGTTATTTAATTTGCCTGTAGCATTAATACTTACATTTCATGAAGGAAACAAATTCAAAAAAACTTTTTTCACAAAAAGGTATTGCCATAGCTACATTTTTCGGAGGGCCCCTTGCTGCTGGCTATCTTATCCGTCAGAACTTCATAAGCTTAGGCAAAGAGCGTGAAGGTTTGGTCTCCATCATCCTCGGAATCGTTATTACAACGGTAATTTTTTCATTGTTATTCATGCTTCCTGATAACATTGTCGACAAAATCCCTAACCAGCTTCTTCCAGCAATCTATACCGCTATCATCTATGCCATAGTGGAATCGGTCCAAGGCAAAAACCTTAAGAGCCACAAATAATCCGGCGGGCAATTCCAGTCGAACTGGAAAGCCACAGGGATCGGATTGTTGTGGATGCTTGTCATCGTGGCTGCGGTGGTACTTTACTACTTTATGGCACCGGAATATTCAGGCCAAGCTGACAGGGAAGTCAAGCAAAAATTGGAGCAGATATACCAAAATGAAGAAAAGGCGTTGAAATTTTATGCCCTGGAACCTCAAACATCTACCGAAGATTTGGTAAAGGCGGTAAAGGATGAAGGTATTCTCTACTGGAATTTAAATTTACAACTGCTGGAAGAAATACAACAATATGAGCTCGAAGAACCTTACGAAGAATATATCAACAAGCTGTTCATCTACACAAGACTGCGGCAAGAGATCTATATCCTGATTCTCCAGGCCCTACAAGAAGATACGGACAAATATGATCGCGAAATTGAACAAAAAAACAGGTCCGTCCAAGCAGTGCTTGATGAAATTGATCAAATGGCAATATAAATACCGCCACTTTAAATGCCCATTGTTTACCATTAATTAAGAAAAACGGCTTGTGATTCTTCATGTAACCGGTAAATTCATAGATAAGTCCATGAGCATAACCTACCAGTTCGTTAGGAGCATCGATTATTTCCAAATCATTTAAATTCCACCGACTCATCCCGTTGGTGAAGATTTTCCCAACGTATACGCCGTGGTTGTCATAGGATTCATGAAAAACATCAATTCGGCCTCCGGGATGTTTTGGAGCTATTATTCTATATAAATATTTTAGCATATTATATGTCTTGGTTTATTGATAAAATTCATTAACAAGGTACAAGCCATGTATAAGCGAGGGGAGTGGGCAAGGGGAATGGGCCGGCTGAACTGGTTTGATTCAAAACAACTTATCGCTACCTTTATGAATACCTTGCTATAAACTCCAACGAAATCTTAACAGGTTATACTATGAATAAAAATTCTGACAGCTACCCTCAACCAATCCGGGTGACAGCAGCCTTGCGACTTATCAACTGGCTTACAGGCTACTGCGCTATAGCCGGCATCCTGATCTCCTGCAGTCCCAAGGAGCCTCCCGCCCACCGAAATCTTTCAAAATCCTCCCCGGTAATTTCAGATACCTATAAGCCGCATGCCTTTGCAAAGGATGACCGTATAAAAAGAATCAAAAACCTGGCACCTCAAATAAAACAAATGGTAGAAGCGCATATCCAGGCCACCCACATACCTGGCGTCGCCTACGGGATCGTTGTCGACGATCAACTGGTGGTGGCTTCCGGCAATGGCCTTTTAGACCTGGAAAACAAACGCCCTGTCACTACCCGGTCAGCCTTTCGTATTGCCTCCATGACAAAAAGCTTTACCGCCATGGCCGTCCTGAAATTGCGTGATGAAGGAAAACTGTCCCTCAGCGATCCAGTGGCCGACTACATCCCTGAGATGGACAGCCTGACCTACCCCACCGCCGACGCTCCTACCATTGACATTGAAAACCTGCTGACAATGACTGCCGGCCTCCCCGAAGACAATCCCTGGGGTGACCGCCAGTTGAACGAACCGGAAGAAATGCTGAATGGCCTTATCGCTGAAGGTCTATCCTTTTCAAATCCCCCCTCCTACCAGTATGAGTACAGCAACACCGGCTACGCCCTGCTGGGCCGCATTATCTCACGTGTTGCCGGTATGCCCTACCAACAATATATCCGGGAGCAACTCCTGCAGCCACTGGGCATGGACCACACTTACTGGGAATATGACAGCGTGGCCAAAGACCAACTAGCTATAGGATACCGTTGGGAAGAAGACCAATGGAAGCTGGAACCTATGCTTCACGATGGCTCCTTTGGCGCCATGGGCGGACTGATCACTTCTATCGAGGACTTCAGCAAATATGTCAGCTTGCACCTGTCCGCCTGGCCACCCAGAAGTGATGACGATCAAGGACCGGTAAAACGCAGCACCCTTCGGGAAATGCACAGTCCTCAATTTACGCGTCTCTATGCCGAGGCCAAAGACATGGAAGGGGAGCCGTGCCCGATCATGTCTGGCTACGGTTATGGTTTGGGCATCAGCGAAGATTGCCAGGGTATTAAACGGGTGTCCCATGGTGGTGCCCTCCCGGGCTTCGGCAGCAACTACTCCTTTTTCCCTGATTACGGCATAGGCATCATGGCCTTCGGCAACCTAACCTACACCTCCCCCTGGCCCACCAGGGAGGTCATCAACCTGCTGTTCGACAGCGCAAACCTGCAGCCACGCCAGCTTCCACCTTCGGATATCCTGCTGAAGCGACAGGAACAGGTCACCTTGTTCATCCAACATTGGGACGAAGACCTGGAGGCACAAATACTGGCAGAAAATTTTTACCTGGACCAATCACGGGAGCACCGAAGGCAAGAAATACAACAGGTGCTGAACAATGCCGGCGCTATTCAAAGTGAAGGCGACATACAACCACTCAACCAGCTACGAGGGAGTTATAAACTCCTGGCAGAAAACGGTGACATTGACATCTTTTTTACCCTCACCCCTGAGCAGGATCCGAAAGTACAGTACCTCAGGGTGAGGTTTCAGCCCAATGAGTCAAAGTAAAAAGCCGGATTTCATTACTTATCGTCGGAGAAGCCTGCTGCCTCGCTACCCATCTCCTCCCCTGTGCTTGGAAGGGAACTACCGGGTACAGAGCCGTGCCAATATGTACCCTCTGCATCCAACCCTTGTAACTTGTGGCAGGATGGTCAAGCCTGAAACAGATCTGCCTCTGGCTTTCTCGCTTTTTTGATACCGATACTGACCGGTAATAGGGCCGTAGCATACATAATCAGACTATATACCGCAGCCAGAATCATGATGCCCATAGCCCTATTGGTATCCACATCCAGCAAGACAATAAGTATATAGCCAATGACAGGTAATAGTATGATCTGGTTAAGAAAACCGACAAATACTGCCAGGGGGAAATTTAAGTTTGAAATCGTACACGATAAGTGACAATCCCATACCAATCATGATGATGAAAAGCGCTATTACTAATACAATGGTTGCTGTACTGTCCATACTTTGCCAATTATTTTCGCGCGCCAGATATATGAAAAAATCGAACAATTTCCGATCCCGGGAATTGCAGGGTGCGTTGGCCAGGCAGCCCCAAAAGCAACTTACATGGATGCGAGTGGAGATGGTATATGGGTGAGACAACATATAAATGCCGATTTATGATCAGCATTATCAGGTCATATAATGGAATTATGCAGGTATTTTAGTTCTATCCAATAGATATCTTCAGATCATGGTTTTGACTCGTTAATAGAGATGAGTAGCCAACCACAATGTTTAAAAAGCAAATATGGGATTTGTTGAACAAAAGCTAGGAAAACTCAAAGCGTCCGGTATAAGCAACGCCCTTATCTTTGGGCTTGTATTGGCCGGAGGCACATTGATTGTTCTATTATTTATAAAAAGTAAAATAACTAAAACAGCAGCATAACTTTGGAATAGCCATGTTTTGGTACTGGATCAAAACAGGGAGGTCTGAGTGATCTGTTTAGGATAAAATACACCTATGATTACGAATGGGTTTGGCGCGGTATTGTGGTGTACCAGCGTAGTGCCAAGAAACAGGTAAAGGTCTTTGGTTTTCGCAAAATCATCGATATATTTTTTGCGCACATCCTGGCAGGCCTTCTTTTCATACCCTTTATGCCGTTTCAATGAGTTCCAATATAGCTGTCCAATTTCCCAATCTTCTATCATCATGGAGCTTTCAGTTCCTGTCTCATCTTTGAGCTTGTACGAAAACTTATACGGAAGTTTCTTCAACACTTCCAATTTACCCTCTGATTTGGTTTCAAACAAATTTAGCTGACTTAGTCTTTCCAATTTATCTTTATCCCACTCCCGTTTGGTATTTTTTATCTCCAATTTAAGTATTTCTGCAGGCTTAAAGACTGCCAGTGAAGTACCTATCTCTTCATTTTTAGCTTCTGATATCAGTGTTTTTAAGTTGGTGTAGACTTTTTTTAACACAATCTCGCGCCGGTCTTTCCAAGCATCACCATCCGGTTTTATTTCTCCGATAATCCTGATTTCGGTATCGTGGGTTCTCGGCCGGAAGCTTTCCTTTCTAAAGTCGCTTTTATTTTTAACCAAGTCAATTTCTATCCACTGGTATTTGGAATATTGTTGGGTATATGCCTTTTTTCTGAATTGGACCGGATAAATCCTTACCCAGCTACCATCCTCTCTAAATCCGGCGGTACACACCAGTTCATCGTACTTACCTGAGATGGAAGGATAAGTCTTAACGGTGATCAATACTTTTTCCTTAGCCATTTATAGGTTTTTTTGCTCGATGCTCCACGAGGGCAATGCCTTCAGTGATTTGGCCACTATGCTTCTATGACACATGCAGGCTTCTTTCTCAAAACAAGTAATGGCCATTCTTTTATATTCTGTGGCCAAATTGGATATTTGAATTAAAAAATCATGATTTTCAACAAGCGTGGTTTTTTCATATTCGTCAAACAGCTTATTATAATCGCTCATGGTTTTCAGACCATTACGCTTTTCAGAATCTATACCCAATTGCGGAACATGTTTATAGGTAATACCGATACTCTCACAGGCATTTTTAAGTTGATTCTTTGAAAAGCCATACTTCATACTTAGCGGATTCTTCCTCACATCACACAAAAGCTTCACATCATTGATGATAAGCTTGTTCAAATAACTTTCCAAGCTTACCCCCTCATAACCAATAGTAAAAAATCCGGGCTTATCTATATTTCTTTTTTGGGAAATCACTTTTTCAAGTTCCTTTTTATCAAGGATATCATCCGCTATCTGGCTTTTAATGGCCCAGTACGGAAATTGTATATAGGTGTATTTAACCAATTCTTTTTGTGTCAAGCCTTTAATTTCCCTTTTTGTGCTTTTAATGGCCGACTGTTCCTCCTTCTTTAACTGCTGAAAGAATTTATCCTTTGATTTTAGCATCCATTTAATACCGTTACTGGTACTGGTATCTTTAAGAAAACCCTTTTTGGACAATGTCATCAAATCCTGGTTGGCCTGAAATGAATAGCTACCGAATTTATAGGGAACGAAGTCAAACGATTTGTTATCCTGCTTTCTTGTCACCAGGAAAAGGATCTTTTGGAGGCTGGTGGTGGTCAAAGACTCCCCAAATTCCTCCAGCACACTCAACAAAAGTTTTCTTCTATAATACATGGAACGAATTTACAAATTTTAAGAGGCAAGAACCAATATTGGATTTAATAACCTGTTTAAATTCAGGTTATATACCTTATATTATTATCAAGACAAGTATTATCCGGAATGATTTTGATCCGGTAATACCTTGACTCCATAGAATGATCTTTGTCGAATAATAGCTGAATCATGGCATTTCATAAAGAATGTCTTAGGTGGAATTTATCATCGGATTTCTTATATACCAAACCATTGCCGCTTTTAGAAGGATGGGAAAAAGATAAAATACTGAATACATCCATACATTTGTAGAGCGGCAAGGAGGAGAAATTTATTAAATTTGTAGGGAGAAAGAAAAATATTGTCTTTTTTCATCTCAATATTTTAAGTAATCATAATTAACCACAAAAAACCCATGTCCAAAATCATCTTAAGCCGCAAAGGCTTCGACTCCTCCGCCGGAGGGAAACCTAGCTTTATTTGGAATAACAGGTGATATAGTATTCCTATACCTCAAGCTTATTCAGGGGTATGTTACCAAGATTTACAAATTGAGGAAAATATATCCTACTGGGATATTATGGAAGATGTCGGCATCACCCAATACTCCGAAGCCCATCTCGATCCGGACCTTCATAAGGAAATATTAAACGACCGTAAAGATGGGTGGCTCCCAATATTCGGTCAGGCCGATAACGCCTTAAGCCACCTACTTAAAAAGGGAGTCGAAGAAGGTGATCTCTTTTTATTTTTCGGCTGGTTTCGGGAAATTGAAAAACTGGAATGTGGAAATTTCAGGTATAAAAAAGGTAAACCCGACCTTCATGTGATATATGGCTTTTTAGAGGTAGGGGAATATTTTGATGCCTACAAAGGAAAGGCCCACGAAGACCTAAGAGTACAAAAACACATCCATCATAGACGAAAAGACAGCTATTCCCAAGTAGGTCAAAATGGGCTATTCATTGGTAAGGGGACCCCTACTTTTTATAAGAGCATGGCCGGATTATTTAAGTTTGATAAAAGGCTGCAATTTACTAAAGATGGTGAGAACCGCTCTCAATGGCTGCTGCCTAAGTGTTTTTTTGAGGAGGATGGTCAGTGCAAACTTACGCATCACCAAGAAAAAGTTGGGAAGCGGAATGGTGACAAATATAGTATCAAATCTGTGGGCAGAGGCCAGGAGTTTGTAGCGGAGATGGATGATGGCATCAATGAATGGGTGAAGTCAATTGGGGATTTGGTGGTTTGAGGTTTGTTATTATTCTAATTTTTGGCTATCAAAATGGCCGTACTATTTCTGATTAGCACCACCATTTTATTAGCTTTATATGCCAGAAAAATTTTTCTGCACTATAAGCTTTTGCGAATAACCGAAGACGGAAAGATTAATGAAGACGAAGATTACTTTTTAACACTTTTGATGTCCAATAAATATTTTTATCTAAAAGTTCAGAGTGGTTCCTTAACTCCAATTACTAGCCATTTTACAGATGAATTAAGGAGCAACCTGAAAAACAAAATTAACCTTTTATTGAAATTCATTTATTACGGGTTGATATTATATCTAACTGGTATATTGTTGATCCAAATTTATATATATGTCTGACCATACTAAAAATTTGCTTGAAAGTCCATCACCTGTTGTGAAAACAGAATAAAATAGTTTATGCTGTCAATACACAACACAATCTTGGGTATTTTTCTACTTAAATCCTGACTTGGGAAAGTCCATTCCGGCCAATACAATATTATCTATCATGAATGGTTGGACTCAGACAAGGAAATTTTGAACAGCTAACTAACCTTGAAAGTGAAATTAATGTGCTGGGCCTTGAAATTGTTGTGAAGTTAAATAAATATTTTCCAACTTATTATTGGCTGCATTAAAACCCCATCCCCAAAGTTATCTGAAACTGCAAAGGCTTTCTCCGGTCTCCTACATCCCAAATACTATATAGAAAGGAATAAGAATGGCTGAATTACTTAATTATGGACTTATTCATTTATAAAATACCCAAGCTTGGATATTGCCTATTTTCCTACACCAAAGCATATTGTGTATTAGATAGTTAGGAATCCCTATTTTTAATAAACTACTATTAAACACAACCTCTATGCTTAACTATGTAGCTGAAAATCAATCAAATGAAAATTTTTCAATGAACCATAACCGCACTTTTCACCTTGCTGGTTCACGAACAAGTAAGCAATTGTCATTTACATCAATCTTAAACTGTTTCAAAAACGACCTAAAAACCCATAAGCAATCCATTAGGATTGAGCCGGCCAAACTTAGTCTTAAGACTAAGTTGCATTCCGGGAAAATATATTTATTTTTAACTTATTAGGTATTAATCACTTTTGTTGGCAGCCATTATTTTTTAGTGTAAATAAGCGATAAAACACAATATTGTCGTATATCAACTCAGGACAGACACAATTTTAAATACATTTTTTTGTGAATACGACCAGATTAACTTATCTTTCTAGCAACATGTCTACCCCCCTTCCCATTAGAACAGGGCGCTCAGGGTGGACTTTTTTTATTTATCGCTATGTATAAAGTGCCATATACAAAAAATGCAATCTTAAAGAAAATCACGCCTGGTTCTATTAGCCCCCTTAATAAGAACAGGGAATTTGCAGATAAATCGGAATATGATTCCGTGTAAATGAATAGTTGATCTGCTACCTTCCACCAAAGAAAAACAAAAACAGCCTTTAAAAATCACACATACTACTATAATTCATCGCACACATTCAATAAGTATTTGTATATCAGATATTTACAATACAACTTTACGTTGTCCATTCAATTGTCCATCGAAGTTTCTTGACTTGATTGCCCCTCTCAAGGTATCTTTCGGTCTCTTTAGCAGGAAATTAGCCCGCCAGATAAGCTATCCGTAATACTTGTTGTTGTAAGAAACGGCTTTTATGATGATAACAACGCAACTGATCAGACCTTTGACGCAAGCGTTAGAAGCTTATCTTTTTTGGACCAACCTGAGCCATTGACCGGGCCCAAGGAGTTGGAAGTAGTAGAAGAGCCTGCTGTTGAAGATGGGTATGAATGCTCTGTCAAAAGCTATGAAGCGGCGGCAGAGTATAATGAAATGCGCTTATTGGATCCGGCCTCGGATGTAATTTATCCTGGGGCGGTAGAAATCAGTACGATATATCACTGGAAGACCATAAGAATATATTTGTGTACCTATTGGGTTATGGAGAAAGTGATAAGCCGGATAGTGGCTATAGCCTCACCAATTGGATTGAAGGAATTCATTCAATACTGGAAAGCGAAGGTGTAGATAAAGTTGGCATCGTGGCTCATAGCAATGGAGTAATTTTTGCAAAGGAATATTACCGGTTCTACCCGGACAAAATTTCTAACCTGATATTGCTGGATGGAATGCTAAAACAAATCATGGAAGATAAAATGCTGGAATGGTTGAAATCAACACTGGAAAGAAGTGATTACAGTAGTTTTATGGAAAATCGCGTTAAAAAACTCCTTATTTGGTCAATCGATGGCTTTAACGGCAATTACTTCAATTAGCTAGAATAGCTATTGATTACTCCGGTATCTAAAAATGAAACAAATAACAAATTGAGGGAACCGGGTTTTCCGGTTCCCTCATCTTTATAAAAACCTTCAGTCAACTGCTTTATTTCAAGGAAAATTCGAGTTGACAACCAATTGATTCCTGGTAGAATTGGCAAAATCCATGGTCACAATTCCAAACCTACCATATTTTTGGGGGGTAAAATAACTTTCAACCTGGGGATTCATGGTGTTGGATACAGCAGGGATGTTTGGAATGCCAAACCACCCTGGCTTGTATCCGCTGGTAAAGTTAATAAACAATTTGTCTGCACTGGCTGAAGAAGCCTCATTTAAAAGGCCCTCAATAGCATGCCACTTTACATTGTTATCAGGCACCACATAGTTATCCTGAATTTTGATGTTTCCATAAGTATTGGTTATTTCAAACGTAGTATTATCGGCCCAGGCCGTCGCATTGATCCCTTTAGGTGTGTTTACAACCCCAAAACGCCTGAAAAGTACAATTTTACCTCTTACTGAACCGAGTGTCGGCACGGCGTCTGCCAAAACCCATTTTCCGGGATTGGCCTGTACATAAGTATCAAAGGTTGCTTCAAAAGAGCGGGTGTTATTCTGGGGGGTATGTTCTTCTTTCACAGACATAATAATACATTCCGATGGATGGCCGGACAAAAAATTAAAACAGGCATTCAAGACATCATTAAAATTCAGGTATTGATAAACCGCCCCGTGATGGATAGTAAACGCGTCATCGATATGTCGGCACCGGATATCGAGAAACCGCGTGCCGGCGTTCAGTTGTTCCCCGATGGTAAGATCCTGACACTTGGCCGTTCCGGACAAAAGTGGCGGATCATATCTTGCCCCGGTGTCATGCGTCCCCGGTATCGAAATAGCTGAGAGTTTAAGACTACCATCGATCGCAGACATCCAGTTGGCAAGTGTGAAATTTACAGGGGTCAACTGTTCTTTTTTTGCAGGGGTCAACTGGTTCCCTGCCGTTTGTGGCTCGACTCGTTCTTCCTCGCAAGAAAATAACATAAGAAAGAAAAGCGCTAATGTGGTTGAGAAAAATAAATGTAACTTCATGATAGTTTTAATTATGGTTAAAATTGATTTTTTGTCTGGTCTAATACAGGGCTAATGATGGTCTTTACTTTTTCGGGAGTCCTTTCCGCTTGTTTATTAATTACTGCCTCAGCCTGTGGGGCTTCCTCCCACAGCTTGGAAGCTTCAATGGGTAAATAGTCCGGTGTTAACATCCAAAGCCTGTCTGACATTTTTGTAAGTTTACTATTTTTATCAGTTGGCTATCTAAAAGACAGACAATCTGCTACTCATCTACTATTAAGATTTGAAACTTAACGTGGGGTTAATCTTTCGGTGTGGATTCAATCATAGAGAAAACATTGAATCTTTAAAAAAACCTTTCAAGCAACTTGATTTCAGATGGTATGGGGGCAAATCAGCTTTTTCTGAAATAACATTGACAAGATCATTTTTATTAGATACTTTGTATACAAAGATTTTTGCAACTCAAACTATTTTCAGATAATGTCGCCCAACTGTTTCACCAATCTTCACCTGTTGCCATATGCCTTTGTAAAGATATCTTTGCTCTTAAGCATTTCCTTTTTTATGCTATCTTGCCACCGTACCAAACCGGTTTCAGAGGATGAGACTACTTCTGTACAACTCCCGAACCAAAGCACCGATACAAAAGTGACCATAGTCCGGGAAAGTTTTATATATGAAAAAGCCCCCTTTCCGGAATGTCATGCCTCCTCTATTGTTGAGTTAGGTAACGGAAAAATGATGGCCACATGGTTTGGTGGGACAGCAGAAAAAAATCCGGACGTGACGATTTGGTTATCGGTCTTTGAAAATGGAAAATGGGGCGAAATCAGTCAAATCGCAGATGGTATTCAAAATGAAAGCCTGCGTTATCCCTGTTGGAATCCGGTGCTGTTCAAACATAGCTCCGGTAAGCTGTTTTTGTTTTATAAAGTAGGACCAAACCCAAGGGAATGGTGGGGGGAGATGCGTTATTCTTCTGATGATGGGAAAAGTTGGTCTGCCTCAGAAAAGCTGCCGCAAGATCAACTGGGGCCTGTCCGGGCCAAGCCTATGGAAATGTCCAATGGTGATTTGTTGTGCCCGTCAAGTATTGAGTATACCAATAGCAACTGGAGGGTGCAGATGGAGATTTACAAGCCTGGAACCAATTCCTGGGATAAAATGATGGTGGATCGGGATTCTGAATTCGCTGTGATTCAACCTACGATCCTGCGGCATTCGGATACGCGGCTACAAATTCTCTGCCGCAGCAAGCAAAACAGGATTGTAGAAGCCTGGTCTGAGGATGATGGAAGGTCGTGGGGAAAATTAAGTGCTACTTCCCTGCCTAATCCAAGTGCTGGGATCGATGCTGTCACAACATTCAACGGTGCGCATCTATTGGTCTATAATCCTACCGAAGACGGGCCGAATGACCGGGCAAAATTAAGCCTGGCTATTTCTGGTGATGGTAAAAGCTGGAGGGATGTTTACCGACTCGAGGATCAGCAGCGTGGTGAGTTTAGTTATCCGGCGATGGTCCAAACAAGTGATGGTTTGATGCACATCACTTACACATGGCATAGGGAGAAGATAAAACACGTTGTTTTGAAGTTATAGGGAATTTGGGAAGGGCTTTTGTGTAATATGTAAGGTAATACCGCTAAATCCTGAAACATCATAAGGGCAAACCTAAGATTGAAGTTAGGTATATTTTTTAAAATTTAAATCAGAGGCATTCGTCAGTCTTGTGTTTTTACTGCTTCTTCCAGACGTTCGATAAGGGGAACCTGGGCGGGGTTAATCTTTTTTTTTGCGAGATCTATTGGCAGGAATTCCCCTTTATCCATCTCGGGAAATTGTTGTTTTTTTCCTGAACGGGGAGGCCATTCCAACTCAAAAAAATTACTTTGCAAGATGAATCCTTCCGGCAGGTCTCCCTCCATCGCCCAGGCATGGACTATTTTACCGCCTTTTTGTTTGATTGAACCAAGTGGTAACAGTTCCCCTTGTGCGTTAATGCCTGTTTCCTCTTGAAATTCCCGGATGGCAGCTTCTAAGAGGGGTTCACCTTCTTCCGGTATTCCCTTGGGAATACTCCAGACCCCTTCGTCCTTCTTTCGAAAGAAGGGGCCACCAGGGTGAAGCAGCAACACTTCCATGGAAGTGTTGCTAAAACGATACATCAATATTCCCGCGCTTGTTAATGCCATTTTGTGCCAATATGACAAATCCAGTCAGTGTGTGACCGATTGTTTCTTAGCAATTTGACGTAACTACAAAATATTTGTTCCAATCAGCCAAAGATTTTTAACTGAATGGCTTGGGGTGAATGATAAAGGTCTGCCGGTACATTCGGTACCATTCGCGCAATCGGTTTTTCATTTATCAGTGATCATGGTAATTCGTTTTCCTGACTTAGCGTGCTTGTACTCAATCCCTAAAGCCCGGGCTACGGTGGCTGCTATTTGATTCTGATAGAATTGTCCTTTAATGTTATCACCAAGCGGTTCGGTATCCGGGCCCAATGCGGCGATCCAGATCTGATCTGCATCATTGATTTCTGTTCCGTGGCTTTTCCAGGTATCTTTTGGCTCGGTGCCTCTGCCGTGATCGGTAGTAATGATCATCGTAGTTTTATCTTTGTAACCTTCCGTGGATTGAATGTACTGCCAAAGCTCTTTGATAAACTGGTCGGTTTGATGCGCAGATTTCAGATATTGGTCATACTCACCATCATGCGCAAAATCGTCCGTTTCGCCGTAGGCTATATACAGCAGCCGGGGTCGGTGCTTTTTAACATACTCCATGGCAAAGTGATGAGTAAAGGCATCCAACCTCACTGATCCCCAGGGGCTGGGAATTTCATCTTGCAGTTTATTCAGAAAAACCTCCTTTTCGGTAAGGGGCTGGTCTGCTGATTTTTCAAAACCAGCATTCACTGGTATACCACTTCTTTCTTCATTGATAATGAAAGGAAATACATCCCATGAACCAAAAGCGGCTACCTTTCCCTGAAAATCTTGTTGTTTGTTAATGTACTCCAGGACCGTTTCGTTCGGATTGGGAACCTTGTCGTTAGAGTCAATCCTGGAGTCGTCAGCAAACCCGGAGAGGATCTCGTTATAACCAGGATATGAGAACCACATCTGGTTAGTAGTATTCACCTTACTCCCCTTCCACCGGTTACCGTATAGCTGACCTTTTTCAGCAATGACCGACCAAAAGAAAGGCATCAGCCGCATCCTTCTCTCTTCTGCGCCAACTGACCAGAACAGTTCCTTCAGTTCATCCGGATTTTCAACGTAGTCTTTGTCGCCAATTAATGTAGAATCTGCCCCACCAAAAACCTCCTGCCACCGCAGGCCATCCAATGTGATCAAAAAGACATGCTCCGTTCGGGTTTTTTGGGCACATCCCTGAAGGGCAATAAATACAAAAAGTGCAAAAATAATTAGTTTGTTCATTTGATTTCGTGTGTTTTGCAGTGTTTAGTTTGTGCAATTTAAAGAAATTTGTGTTAGGATCGGCGTTGAACATCCCCCTGCTGCCCACGCACTTGTATAGCGCGGGCGGACGTGGCTGTTGCATAACGTTTTCGACAAAATTCTTTGTGTCTCTTTGTGTCTTGGTGCCTCCGTGGTTAACCATTTTTCACCACAAAGACACCAAGAGACACAGAGGTTTTTACCTGTAAAACAGAGGCACGGTCTTAAGTTGTGCAACACCCACAGAACGCTGGCGCCAGGTTAAGCATTAAGTTATCTCAATCCTCCCACCAACCTTTTGCATTAATATCGTCACCACCGATGGCATCTACCGCCTGCCGGTAGCTATCCGCATTTAATGACTGCTCGCGATCGGGATATAAAAACCTGACCGGTACCTGGTCATTATTTACGTTGTCCTGACCCGGCACAATGATAGTGGGCAGGCCTGTTCTCCTGAAATCGTACCAAGCCTCCAGGCCAACCATGAAGGAGGCCAGCCATTTTTGTCTCATAATGGTTTCTAACGCACCATCGTAGGCCACACCCGGCTGGGAAAGATAAGCATCCATGTCCTGCTCAGTATCCCAATACGCAAAGGAAGCAGTTATACCGCTCTCATAATAGGTTGCTGCGTCGCCGGTAATCCATCCTCTCTGGGCTGCTTCGGCCAGGATAAACTGTAATTCTGCATATTGCATCAGGGAAGATCCCACCGCATCGGGAGACCTGAAAAACAATGCCTCGTTGAGCCTGGATACATTGGAAGCACCCCCATTGAAGGTGGAGGCGTTGTTTTCACTAAGCCCGTTTGGCAGGCCCACAAACAGGGTGGGGTCATCATCAGGGTTGTCAGTAGGTTGAAACCAGGTGTCGAGCCTGTTATCGCCAAACTGCTTCAGGACCGCCTCGCTGGTCTGGCTCAGGCGGTGTTCATCGAAACTTCCGATTCTGCTACGACTGATAGGAAAGGAAGTGGCCACACTCTGCGCCGGAAAGAGCAAAACAGCGTTATCTTCGTTGCTTTCAAAAATGGGTTCATTGTCAATAATCTGCTGCATCTCGGCAGATACATCACGCCTGTTGGATATTCTCATCAGGTATCTGAGCCGAAGAGAGTTGGCCAGCTTCCGCCAGGCAACCAGGTTACCTTCATACAACAAATCGCCTCCTAAAATGGGAATACCCTGGGTCAGCAAATCATTGGCCTGCGCCAAATCGGAAAGAATTCCCGTATAAACAGTTTCCTGTGAATCATAACCCGGTTGAAACGCTCCATCGGTGGCACCTTTGATAGCATCTAAATAAGGTACACTGCCCCAGCTATCCGTAAGGTTTGAATAGATGTAGGATTTCATAACCAGCGCTATTGCCTCATAACTGGCATTTCTTGTTTCCTCAGCACGGGCTGACGCTATAATCATTTCAACTTCCGTAAGATCACCATAGAAGTTATTCCATTTACCGCTTTCAGATCCCCAGTTGTAGCGGTCGAAGCCGGTGAAGTTAATCTTGGCGGTAAGTTGGGAGACAATATTCCCGTTGTTCCAGCCGGTATTAACCAGATCGGTCAGTGTATTGGAGATTACGGTAGAAAGTAACAAGTCAGGTGTGACCGATTCAGGCTCGTTGTTATTGGTGTTGATTTCGTCGAAATCATCCGTACAGCCTGCCAAAATCAGGAGGCAAACTGTTATTAAAGCAGTAATTCTTTTCATTACAAAATATTTTTGGTTACTGTCAAAATCATCAGAAGGTAACATTCAAATTAAATCCAATACTTCTCGAGCTGGGTGTTGCCATATCTTCGACCCCGGGAACGATAGTACCCCCATTAAAAGATAGGGTTTCAGGGTCGAAATGAGGGTTTTCGGTCCATAATGCCAGATTCCGGCCTACGGCAGAAATAGTAACCGTGCGTACAGGAGTTCCCTGCAGCATTGATTGAGGCAGGCTGTAAGATATCTTTACTTCTCTGAGCTTTAAAAAAGAAGCGTCAAACATACCCACTTCTTCATTGCCCCTGTTGTAACGCCACCAGTAATAATCCCTGCCACTTAGCCGCACATCATTGGGCCTGTAGGAGCCGTCTGCATTTTCAACCACCCCTTCAGAGATAATGCCTTCTTCCCTGCCTTCGGCAGTAAAATCCATCATACCGGAGGTACCTCCAATTAAAACAGTTCTTGAATTCACCACACCGCCATGCCTCCAATCAAATAAGACACCCAGGGAAATACCTTTGTAGGTGAATGTGTTCTGGAAGCCCATCATAAAATCCGGGTTGTAATTACCGAGGTTTTTCAGCGTTGGGTCCCTTATAGCAAAGCCATTTTCATCGTGGATTATCTGGCCGAAGAAGGGACTATTTTCATCCTCGACAGTTTTAAAACCCGTTCCGTAAACATCCCCCACTCTACCTCCTACTCTCGCCTGAACTTCAACGTAGTTATCTGAAATAGTATATACATCCAGGTCGTCAATCAACTCTTTTACAGTGCCCCGGTTTCTGGTAAAATTCACCGTAGACATCCAGCTAAATCCATTCCCGGACTGTAGTATCTGTCCATTCAAAACCAGCTCTACTCCCTTATTCTCAATCTCACCGGCATTAATCATTCTGGATCTATAACCGGAGGTATATGATACCGGAAGTTCGAGAATCTGGTTTTTGGTATTAGCCTGATAATAAGTAGCATCCAGCCCAATCCTGCCTTTAAACAACCGGATATCTGCGCCCAACTCAAATGAATTAGACTCTTCGGGTTTAAGGTTGGAATTTCTTAGTACTTCTGAGGCATTTACCCGTGCTACGTCACCAAACGGCTCCTCAAATGGAAAAGTATTTACTAACGAATAGGGGTCAGTATCATTACCCACAATGGCCCATCCTGCCCTCAACTTGGCAAAGGAAATGAACGAGGGTAATTCAGTCATATCAGAAATTATGGCACTTAACCCAACTGAAGGGTAGAAATAGGAATTGTTGTCCGAAGGCAAGGTACTGGACCAGTCGTTTCGACCTGTAACATCCAAAAAGAGGATATTTTTATATGAAAGGTTGAAAAAACCATATAGACTCTGCACCTCCCGTTCGTCATTAAATTGATTTTTTGCAAGCGGTTCAGCCGCATTTCCAAAATTAAAGATACCCGGTACGGAAAGGGCATTAGCGCTGACTCGCTTGTACCTGTTTTCATCTTGTCTCAGGTTACCCCCGATAGACGCACCCACCTGGAAGATGCCATCGAGGTCTTTATTGTATGTAAGCAGGAAGTCCGTATTTTGCTCTCTGAAGTAAATGTCATCCTCCCGGTACTGACCTCTTGGAAACCGCTGCGTGCTAAAAGCCCTTCTTCCCGTACGTAATTCATTAAATAAATCAAGCCCTGACCTTATCATGAAAGACAATTCATCGGTAAGCTGGAAATCCACCCTGAGGTTACCGAAAAGCCTGTCTTTATCGAAGCCATTCGTATTTTCATACATAGTAAAATACGGGTTATCATGCCAGTTGTAATTATAGTTAAACTGCTGAATTCCCTCTTTTCCCGGCTGCCAGTAGTCGCGCAGGGTACTCATGTCGATCTGCCGGCCAAACCACACCCACAAGTACATAATGTTTTCAGTACCATAAGAGTTGTTAGGGCGGTTATCACTATTACTGTTCACATAGTTCATCGAGGCGGTGACTTTAACTTTTTCACCTATATGATAGGAGCCACTCAGGGCGAAATTATCCCGGTTGTAATCTGTGTTGGGAAGAATACCCTCGCTGGTAAGCCTGGTATAGGCAGTCCTGAAATTGCCATTCTCGTTAGAACCACTCATCGCTATGTTGGTGGAACTGGTGTATCCTGTTCGGAAGAAATCCTCAATGTTATCGGGACTGGCAGTCCAGGGCAGAGGCGTTGCTTCATCCGTAAAGTTACCTTCTTCATCCCTGGGACGCAGTGTAAAGTCACCCGCTCTGAAACCGGAAGAAGTAGGGCTATTGTGCTGAACAATCGGTTGGCCTTCAAACCTGGGCCCCCAGCTTTCATCGATATTATCATTAATACCTGCTCCAAAACCATCGCCAAAGGCAAACTCCCCGCCTGCTCCCTGACCGTATTCATTCTGGTATCCGGGTATTCTCAAGGGTCTTTCAAAAGTGACATTTTGATTGATATCTACCCTGAAACCCCCACTGTCTTTGCCAGATTTGGTGGTGATCAGAATAACACCGTTAGCGCCCCGTGACCCATACAAAGCTGTGGCATTGGGGCCCTTTAAAACCGAAATCGATGCTATATCATCGGGATTAATATCCTGGGCACCATTTCCGTAGTCGGTCTCCAGATTTCCTTCGGCCTGGTTACTGGTAGTCCTGTTACTGATCGGAATACCATCGACGACAAAAAGCGGTGAGTTTTGACCCGGTATCAATGAGCTTTCACCCCTGATGGTGATCAATGAAGTCGAACCTACACCAGAACTCCCACCTACCACCTGTACACCAGCTACCCGGCCGGCAAGTGAGTTAACAACATTGGTTTCGCGGGCTTCGGTCAACTCATCACCCTGCACTTCCTGTACAGCATAGCCCAATGCCTTTTGCTCTCTTTCAACGCCCAGGGCTGTTACCACAATTTCATCGAGGGAGGTGACATTTTCTTTCATGGTCACGTTAATGACAGTTCTGTTGCCGATTATTTCCTCGACGTTGACGTATCCGACAAAAGAGAATATCAGTGCTTCCGCCTCATCCGGAACCGTCAGGCTGTAAGCACCGTTAACATCGGTGACCTGTCCAATGGTAGTGTTTTTGACAGTTACAGTTACAAAAGGCAATGGCTGACCGGTAGAGGCGTCGGTAACTTTTCCGGTTATGGTAAAGTTTTCAAGGTGCTTTTTAGAATAAGGAGTTTCCCCAGCCCGGAGGGCTTCAATGCCAAAAACCTGCGTGAATAACAAGCACAGAAAGGCAAGAACTCCCGAACAGAGCACCCTCTTTAAACAATTTTTCATAATTTTACGTGTTTTACTAAATCGTAATGTTTTGGTGAAATATTAAGGTTATTGAAAGCCATAGCATCCGTCCAAAGATTACCTGGCTTTTAATGGCCGATTGTGAAGTGCCTGATAGGCACTTCTTTCTTTTTTGATAATATTTTTACATAGGCATGTTTTCATTTAGATAATTCCTTCATAAGTTTTAAAACTGCTTTTGTTTCCCAACTCTAAACAGCGGCAGTAACCTCCTCCACAAGGCCAAATGACAAGGTCATTCCGGCCCCGCCAAGTCCGTTGACGATTGTCACCCCTTCTTCCGGAGTGAGAATGATTTCAGTCGATCCGTTTTTCATCTTTGGGTATACCCCGTTCCAGTGTGTGCCGACAGTCCAGTCTTTGAACCGCGCAAATGTCGAAAGATACTGCAGGATCATATCGTCGATAACTTTTTGATTGAAGGGCGTAAGATTCAATCCGTATTCATGCGAATCCCCGACTGTCAATTCCCCGAGGCCGTTTTGTGATACCATCACGTTGAGCCCCCATTCAAGGTAGGTGGGATGTTCTTCTTCATAATACCGTTGCAAAGCTGCATGTGAATCCATCGCCTGGAATGAACCGTAATGCACCAATGAAAGGCCTCCACATAAAGCCGGACCAATTCGCCACCCTTCAGGCTGAGATACCAGGCGCATCATTTGCAGCTTACACTTGGTGATGTCGGTCTTTTTGAATTCTTCGGGAAAGAGGGTTTCGAAGTCCGCTCCACTGCACACATAGATAAGGTCCGCCTCATAGGTTTGTCCACCTGCTTTCACTTTCGGGTAGGTAACTTCCGTGACAGCAGTGTTCCAGTGAAAGCCGACGCCATAATTCCGGGCTAAAAGCTCAGCAAGGTGGCAAATAGCCTGACGGGGATCCACGATTACCTCATCTTCGCTCCAAAGGGCGCCCAGCAGTCCATTTTCAATCACCGCTCCTGATTTTTTCATGGCTTCCCCCGGCGTCAATACCTGGCATCGGGTGTTTTTCAAAGCAAATTCTTCGATAACAGCCATTTCCTCCGGCCGGTGGGCCAGGTGAAGGCTTCCTGCTCTCTCAAACCAAAGCTTTGCTTCGCCCGCCATTTCTATCCATACCTCCCGTGATCTTAGCGCCCGGTCATAAAGCTTCCCCGGTGGTTGCCCAATTGGCCAAACCATCCCAAAATTTCGGACTGATGCGCCCTGGGCTTTTGGATGCCTTTCAAACACTTCAACCTGCCAGTTTTTCAAGGCAAGTGACCTGGCTGTTGCCAACCCAACAATACCTGCTCCTACCACAATGGCTTTTTTCTTAGTCATAACTATGTAATTAGTATAATTTGTTTTCCGGATGTTCTTGTATAAGTTTTGTACTTCAGATGAAAGTAAACAGACGCTATGAGTGTAATCGACAAACCGATCACTGAACTTATCAACAGGGTATTACTGAAAAATATCGTCCACGAAGTGTTTTTGAACCCTCCCAACTCTTTGTAAAATAAGAAGGAAACACTGCCGAGATAACCGAAGCTATCGGCAAGATATATTAGAAACCCAGCATTGCCAGCGTGCCGAAATACCGCTATAAAACGTTCGAACAGCACACAATTAAAAGGTACATAGGCCATGTATAAGCCCAGCCCTACTGCTATCATCCAGAGAACAGGTGTAACCGCTTGTCTCAAAAATAACAGGGTAAAAACCAATATGATCGCAAAACCAATCATAATGAGAAAGTGGTTAATCATCAGGGCTTTCAAATTGTTTTTTATCAATACGAGCAGGCTGATGATAAGCAGCACGGTTAGTGAAATCGGTATTTCTGTTTGGGTAAAAATGGCAGACTGATCGGCTAGTCCTTGTTCCTGCCAGATATTGGCAACGAAATTATCCCTTACGTCCCTTAACAAAGTGAGAAATACGTATGCGATTACCAGCAATGTAATGCCAAACCCATATGACTTCAGAAGCTTCAGCCGGTCTTTTCCTGTCATCGGCACACGTGCATGGCGTAGTGTCACATCCTGGGCTGTCGGGACCGGTGTCTGGTCAAGCAGCCAGGTAAACACGAGCAGAGGCAACATAAAAACCAATCCGGTAAGGCTTGGCATCCACCATTGGCTCACCTCGAAATTAATCATCAGGTAGGCGCCGACTGACTTGACAAGGCCTGAAGAGAAAATAAAACTTACACTGAGAAAGGCCCCCATAAACTCCGTATATCGCCTCCCTTCAAGATAACTGAATACCAACCCCCACACCATACCGAGTGGAAAGCCATTGATAAAAAGCAGGGTAATATTCAAAGGTTCCGGTACCAGAGGGAAAAGCAACAACGCTATCCAGGACGATAGGATAAACAACAAAATAAACCGGGCTCTGGAGTTTTGCCCCATTTCGGAAATAAATTTGACACCATAAAATTTAGAAAGGGTGTAACCGGCAGTCTGAGCAAAAATGAGCCAGATTTTATAGTCAATTCCCAACCATACCATCGAGTCGAAAGTGGCTACTGTAAATGGCTTACGAAAAGCATACATACAAGAGTAAGTGCCAAACGCTGCAACACCGGCGGTAAGTGCAATCAGTTTTTCATTTTTGCCGGAAAGTCGGTCTTTCAGGGTCATTTCAGGCTGCAATTATAGCTTTAAGCTCTTCCAGCGAATGAATGGCATGGGTAGCTCCCATTGCCAACAGGTCATCCTTCGTATATTGAGTAGAAATCATGCCTACAATATATCTACACCCGGCATTAATGCCCTCTTCCATATCAGAGCGGGTGTCCCCTACTTTTACGATATCACCGGCGCTTTTAATATTAAAATGTTCCAGCGCCCGTTGAATCATCTGTGGCGCCGGTCTCCCCTGGCTCACTTCATCGGAAGTAACAGAAAAGTCAATCAGTTGTTTATCCCTCCAACCCATTTTATCGATCAGTAAATCGGCGGTGGAGCGGATGTAACCGGTATCCAGTACTACCTTAATATTATTTTGCTGCAGATGGGAAAAAAGATCCGAAGCACCAGGCATCTCCTTGATTTTTTCACTGTTCCTGTAGGCTTCTTCTACCATCGTACGGAATATTTCGCCTGCCTCTTCTGCTTTTTCCTTTTCCACTTCACCCAGCTTCAACTCCATAAGTAACCTGATCCCTTCCTTTTTATTCATGCCGCCCACACGTTCCATTACTTCCGGCAATGAATAATGCAAGCCGAACTGCTCTAATGTCCTCCTGACGCATTCATAAACCGTTTTTCCCTCATCGATGGTAGTGCCTGCCATATCGAAAACCACTGCTTTAATGGGGGTCGAATTAGTTATTGTTTCGCTCATATTTAAATTTTTTACTGCCACGTGCAGTAGATGATAAATTTTTTCTATTTTGGCTGTAAAGTTGAACGGATGAAATCAGACATACTAGGTGCCATCGGTAAAAAGCTACGCGAAATCCGGAAGGACAAAGGCCTGAGCCTTGTAGAGGTGGCCAATGAAAGTGGAATAACTGCCGGATTGCTTTCAAAAATTGAAAACTTCCGCACCACACCATCGCTTCCGGTCCTTTACAAAATTGCATTAGCCCTGAAAGAGCCACTTTCGGAAATCGTAAAACCTGTCGATGATGAGCCGGAACAACTATATACATTGATCAGAAATGGTGAAGGTGATGAAGAAATAAGATATGACTCGAAAGGTTTGATTTATGAAAGCCTCATTTCCAAGGTCATTCATAATACGCCTGTTAAAATTAACATGGTGACGGTGAAACCAGGGGTATACCGCAAGCCTATCTCTAATGACAGCTTTGAACTGATCTATGTTATTGAAGGTGAAATTATCTATGGCCTTCAGGATGAACTTATTCATCTGAACAAAGGAGATACTTTGTATTTTAATGGTCAGATTCCTCATTCTCTCAAAAATCCGGGTACTAAAAACGTTATGCTTTTTAAAGCTTATTTCATGAATCCAAATCCTTGAATGGCCGCTTTACCAGCGCATCCAAAAAATTCATATTTATAAAGGTATTAAAAAATTTTACGCCAAAACATTAAAAAAAATATTTAACAATAACTTAATTTTTTTCATATTCAGTTAATCAGTTATATAATGAAAATCAGTTAGTTGTAAAAAATATATTCTTATTCATATTTTTTTTTAATCCGGAAAGATTAATTTTTGTTAACAGAGAAATTTGAATATTTGTAAAATTTTAAATGTTACAGAAAGTGCTATTATCGAAAAAAGGGTATGGCTATTCAAAGAGCAATATGATCCTGTTTACCTGAACAAAAGGCCCGTTTTTCAATCTCTTTTATGTGCGAGAAGTTTCCTAAAATCAATACCGGTTATGATTTTGATCATTTTTTGTTTTTGAGATTAGCTTTACTTACAGGAATATGAAAATTATAGCTGTTTTGACTATTGGCCTATTAGCTGCCATCATGTTCTCCGGAAAAAAACATCGGTCTTCGGCAAATACCGAATTAAAGAATATCAAATTGCCTTCCCCGGTGTATGGCGGTGAAACTTCCATAGAGGAGGCCCTGAAAAGGCGCAGGTCAGTACGGGAATACAGTGACGAGCCATTGACATTGACTCAGGTGTCGCAAATTTTATGGGCGGCCCAGGGTATCACCGATTCCAGGAATTTCCGTACGGCACCTTCTGCAGGAGCCTTGTATCCTTTGGAGGTTTATCTGGTAGTTGGCAATGTGCAGGACTTACCGGAAGGCGTGTATAGATACCAGCCAAACCATCATGAACTAAGCCTGGAGCTGGAAGGTGATAAAAGAAAGGCTGTAGCGCAAGCGGCGTTATTGCAAAACTGGATGACCAAGGCTCCGGTGATACTGGTGATTGCAGCGGTTTATGGGCGTACCACCATCAAATATGGGGCCCGGGGGAAAAGATATGTACATATGGAAGCAGGGCATACTGCACAAAATGTATACCTGCAGGCCATGTCTCTGAATTTAGGGACGGTAATCGTTGGCGCCTTTGTGGACCAGGCAGTAAAGAATGTTTTGACTATGAAGAAACAAGAGCAGCCCTTAGCCATTATGCCCATTGGTTCAGCGCAATAAATAAATTATGCTAACAACTTAATAATAAGTTAAAGCTAAGCTATTCATTTCAACGGCATGTTCTGGCGCGCCTGCTATTGTATCTCTTTGTGTCTTGGTGCCTCCGTGGTGAAAAATGGTTAACCACGGAGGCACCAAGACACAAAGAGACACAAAGAATTTAAGCGAAAACGTTGTGTAACAGCCACGAACGCTAGTGCCTACCGCCAATAGCGGGAACTCCTTATTGATTTTTGATAAAGAATATCACCAGAACCTTTGAATGATGGAATGAGCCATATCATGTGAAAAAATGACACTTATCGTTCAAAGGATTATTCTACCTCGACAATACCATTAAATTTCAAACCGGATACTAAATGCCGGTTTCCCCTTCTTCTTCCACTTCATGGTTGAGATTCAAAATATCGTCCCTGACCGATGCCATAGTCTCTACAGCTTGATGGTACACCTTATTAACCAGCGCATCCACATCTTTTTCAAACTCAGGAGGAAGTTGGTCGCGTAACTTGTCAATCTCAATTTCAATACTATCGAAAGATGCCTGTAGTATACGATAGGCTTCTGTGGCTGTTTCAGTTACCAATGTTTGCTGTTCTCCGTTTAATCTAATCTGACTCATGATAAGACAATTTTGTGGACTTTGACCCTAATCACAGACCAGCCTGATCTTAATTATTTACCCTTTAACCAATTCCTACTAACTTATAATAAACTAATTAATCGGCACGGTACATACCTGGTTTTCAAAAAACAGGAAATTGCTGACTCCTTAACGCTTTTCTTACATAAATTTAGGAAAATTATGTCAGACAACGCAGGATTTATAGTGGCACACCCATGAAAAGCATTTCTTTTCACCCTTGTGTGGCCGATATACGGTAAAGGCCAAGTATTTGATCCGGACTGCGGGAGGTGGAGCATCTGCTGAATAAAATGCCTGCAAAAGCATGAAGACGCCTGATAAAGGGCATTTGGTGGTTATAGAATCCCCGGATCTTACAGCCCTGTTGGTTGACTTTTTATCAGAAGTGCTTACTTTAAGCCATTTGCAAAAAGCGGTCTATGGCCGCTTAAGTACCTTGTACATCACAGATCAAAAATTTGAAAGTGATACAGAAGGAATATCAGCAAGCGCTTTCGATCAGGATATTAAGGCGGTCACTCAATATCCGGAGTTTTGGGTTAAATTGCTGTTATTATCCAAAATCTCAAAAGGAACAGGAAGCAGCAATTGAAAATTGGCGATAGAAAGCTCACTTTCAGCTTTGAAAAACCTTCTCAGGGTAATAAATGAGTTGCCTTCCAGACTCATTTCACTTTGCCACTGGCTAAAAACTTCCCCGGAAAGGTCACTCTGGGATAAACCTGCCGGCAGGGTGGCCTCCCCGGCCCGTAACCTGAGGACATCCAGGGCATCTTTAGCATCTGTCAAAGAAAAAAGTGCTGTGTGTGCTTCTGCGCTTATCAGGTAAGCTTCAGTAAGCCTGAAAACAGGAACATAATTGCCTTTGGTGAAAAAGCTGGAAAACTGAGCATTTCCTGTCTGCTCAAAACCCCATATCAACTCTGAATTATCTGCTGTGAAATTGTTCGTGTTTTCACTTAAATTATGAAGGGAATTGCCGATTATTTCATTAGCGAGGGTTAAAGCGTTGGACCAGTCTGCATTAAAAAGATAGGTTCTCGCCAGCAGGGCTTGTGCAAAGCCTTTTGTTACTTTACCTTCTTGTCCGGCGGTCCATGAAGCAGGAAGCTTGCCGATGGACAAGTTAAGATTGTTCTGAATAAACGTAATTACATCCTGTTGACTACTCCGAAACGATCCTGTATTTTCAATTTCCAATTCCAGTGGAACAGGCCCAAACCACTTCATCAAATTGAAATAGAGATATGCGCGAATTGCCATAGCTTGTCCTGTCACCTCATCTTTTTCCTGATTATCAGTCAAGGCATTTTCAGCGCTCAGAATAATGTTGTTCAAACCAAGTATAAGCTCATAACCTTCTGACCACAACTTCAATACCTGCCCGTCATTACTATTATGGCTGTGTGCATGCAAATTGTCCCATTCCGAAGAAGGGGAAGCAGTGGTATTGGCATATACACCGTCTAGCAAATAGGTAAATTCCAGGTAGGCACCAAAATCCACATACCTTGACTCAAGGCTCGCCAATACCTCTGCCCTGGTCGCCAATGGCTCTGCGGCGAGATCGTTGAGTTCCACCGTAATCCCGGCAGTGCTACTAACCTGACCATCGCTTACTGCTATGGTTAAGGTAAAGGAAGGGGTTGTCTCATAATCCAACGCCGAAGATGTATTCACCGTCAGTTCGCCTGTTCCGGCATTGACAGCAAAAGCATCTCCCGTATTTCCATCTGTTATAGAAAATGTTAAGGCATCTTCATCCGGATCAGAAGCCTGTATGGTGCCCACCACTGTCCCTTCCCGGCTGTTTTCATCAATGGAAAAGCTTTGATTTTCTACCACGGGCGACAGGTTTTCATCCTGGTCTGTCACCTCAATGCCGATATTGGCAGAAGCCATGTCAGTACCGTCACTTACCTGAACCACCAGGGTGAATGACGGATTGGTTTCAAAATCAAATACCGATGGGTCGTTCACTGTTATCACACCTGAGGTGCCATTGATAGTAAAAGCCTCACCGGTATTTCCGTCTGTGATGGAAAATGTTAACTCATCCTCATCCTGGTCCGTCGCCTTTACGGTTCCCACAGTGGTACCGCCAGGACTGTTTTCGGCCACTGAAAAGCTTTGTGCCTCAATTTTCGGGGGATTGTTAGCAGGAGTATCGTCATCTTCCTCACAGGAAATACAGATATAACACAGGCCGCAATACATTAAAAGCCGGGTAATTCGCCGAATCGTTTTCATTAAATTGTTCATATAACTGTATGTGGATCTTGTCTCACTGATGATAGGCCCGTAAATATATCTGGCAGACTTTATTGTATAAGTTTGTGCCAAGTACTTTTCTTACACACGACAGGAACTGGCAAAAAGACACAAAGAGACATAGAGGTTTTTGCAAATAAAATAAAAATACAGGTAGCTTAATAAATGTTCCAGTCATTTGAAAGGAGGATACCCTCGCAACCAGTCGTAGCATGGTTTCTGATTTGTTTTTACCCGTCGATTGGACTACCGATGCTGTATGGCTCAACTTGTACCGGCACATTGGGTTTACCAGCAAAAGCCAGATGACAGCAATATTGATCACGCAAGGGGATCTCCCGGATTTGCCAGCTTCTGCCATTGACTTCCGCCAGTCCCTCTTCCGGAAAGTCGATTGCTTTGAGAGGGATGTTTAAGCCTTTTCCGTCAGCCTTGATAATTGCCTCTTTTTTGGTCCACCAGAGGTAAAATTCATGGTACGTATCCTCAGCTTCTCGCATAAGGGTTAATTCCCGGTTGGTGAATTGCCGCCTGAAATCCTCGATGTCCAGCGGTTTGATCTCTTCAATATCTATGCCTACCGTACAGTCTTCGCTGAGGGCACAGACTACGCCATTACCTGAATGTGAAATATTAAAATCAACCACCTCTCTGAGATAAGGACGGCTGTAAGATGTATACAGCATGTCTTTCAGTTTCTTTTCGTCGATGCCATACTTTTTAAGCCCTTCGATCAGTAGTAGTTTTCCAAATAAGCCACAGTGTGCGTCCTCCCATCGTCTGTACTTTTTGATGCGTCGACGCATGGGTTCGGGGAGACGAGCGAGATGGTATTCAAAAATCTCATCTTCGAGTTTTTTGTCACAAAAAGTAAATAAAATGTGTATCATGCCTATTTTTTATGGGCTTCGAGCATAGCCACTATCGTTGCTTCAATATCTGCCGCAAGGATTGAAATGGTTGGCTTCTCAAAAATACGGTTCACCGGAAGCTGAAGTTTCAGGCTGTCTTCAATACGGGCGACAATACGTATGGCTGAAAGGGAGTTTCCTCCAAGATGAAGAAAATTATCGTCGATGCCAATTCGGTTGACCTGCAACACTTCAGTCCAGATGTCGGCAAGCACTGCTTCCACCTCTGTCTCAGGCGCTACATACGGAACATCCATGACGGGCTGCTCGATGTGCAGACCAGGCAAGGCCTTGCGATCTATCTTGCCATTGGCTGTTAGCGGCAGACTTTCCAGATATCTGAAATAGGAAGGGATCATATATTCAGGTAATTGTCCGGCCAGGTGGCTTCTAATCTCTGATTGTGAAACTCCGGAGGATGTGGTGTAAAAAGCCACCAGGTGTTTTTCATCCTCCGGATGGCGATCTGTATCGGTATAGCCGATCTCGCGCATCATGCGGTGTACCTCTTCAGTATTTATCTCTTCGTTGATCTCATCGAGGGCACCTTGCCTGGTTTTATGCCCCAGGCGTACATCCCAACTGTAAGGGAAGGCGTAATTGCTGTATCCCTGTTCCTTTTTGTGCACAAAAATCCCCAATTGATTGATCAGGCAATTGGTGGAGCGGCCGGTGTCTGATGGCCGGATCCAGGGTAAATGCTGCTCCAGATACTGCATCATTTCATCCATGCTTATGTTGTTGTACCGGTAGAAATCAATAAACTGCACCTTTTCAAAGACCTGGTCGTCAGCAAACATAGATGTGTCTAAATGCTGACTCACTGCATCATTTACCCGGTGATAGGCTTTTCGCGCATTCAGAATGATCTCGTCGATTCCCTGAACATCCACATTTTCTTTCCAAAACAACTCTTCGGTCAATCTTGTCTCGAAAAACTGCCCTCTGGAAAGTCCTGTTATAATAAAGGGAATCCCTTTTTCCAGGGCTACCTGGGTACTTAAGGTATACAACGTCTTGAAACACCCATTGCAAACATTGCTGTGTCTCTTCAGGCTGTCCACGAAAATTGCATTCATGGCAGGTGTGGTTCCATAGATATGATCGACACCCAGATGCTCAGCGACCCGGTTGATGTTGGCTTTTGCTTCTTCGGAAATATAACCATTGTCGAGGGTATATGCGAGCACATTTGCTCCCATTTCCACCAACCGGGCCAGGGCATAGGTGCTGTCCTTTCCCCCACTCAGCAACATCATGCAATCATAGCCGGCCGGCTCTTTTTTTTCTGTGGGCGTCAACAATGTATGAAGTTCCTGTGGTGTCTTGAAATATTGTTTTGCTTTTTCCTGATAGGTATCGAAAGAAAGGCATAAAGCACAGGTTCCGGTATGATCAAAGACTACATTGGGATAGTTGGAAGGAAGACCGCAACGAATGCAATGGCTGATTTCATCAGTGGCTGATGCTCCCGGGTGGGCTTGCAGCATAACCACACAATCTCCGATGGCCGGATGCGTGCGCAAAGCTGCTTCAATTTCACCCGGCTCTACCCGGATGCCCCCGATTTTTACCTGGTGGTCAATCCGGCCCAAAAACTCCAGTTCACCTCGCTGATTCATCCTTGCCATATCACCGGTACGGTACATGCGGGAGCCGGCAACAAATTTATTGTTGACAAAACGCTCAGCAGTTAATCCGGGATCGTTCCAGTAACCATCTGCCAACCCTGTCCCGGCCAGATACAATTCACCGGGAACACCTTGTGGAACCCGGTTTTGATGATCATCCAGCACGTAAACCTGTATATTGGGAATTGGTTTACCGATAGGTACGGATACCTGTGTATCGACATGGGTGTCGAACGCATGCACTACACAACCGACAGTCGCTTCGGTCGGACCGTACTCATTAAAAATACGTGTTGGAGCATGGAAGGATCCGGCAATGGATGCGGCGAGATCCGATCTGAGTGCTTCACCTCCCACGATGATGGTATTTATAGGAGTATCCGTGAGATCTTTGTCCCTTATGAGTGCCAGGTGGGCCGGTGTAAGCTTGATAATGTTGACTGTTTTATCTTCAATTACTTCTAAAAGTGACAGGTCAGGACCGGTATCAGGTTCTCTAAACACGGCAATACTACCTCCGGAAATCAACGGCACGAAAAGAGAAGTCACTGTCAGGTCAAAACCCGTAGAGGTGAACAGGGGAAATACAGGTTTTTCATGGTGGACATATTTTTCTTTTGCCCATTGGGCATAGTGGACAAGAGACTGATGTTTAATCATGACACCTTTGGGCTCTCCCGTAGACCCGGAAGTAAACATGAGGTAAGCCAGCATATCCGGTGTCGGACCGGCTTCAGTAATGATAGACTTTTCTTTAGCAATGGCTTGCCATGCTTTATCCACCTTACCTATTGGAATTCCCGAATCCGATATGACATCCGCCAGGCTATCGGAGGTCAGAACCAGGCGAGGTTTGGCTGAGTCGAGTATTTGTTGAACCCGTCGATAAGGATTATCAGAAGCAACAGGAATAAATGCGCAACCGGCTTTTAATGTTCCCAATACACTGATTACAAACTCAGGGGTCCTCGGCAGGTAAATTGCCAGCCTTTCCCCTTTGGCGATTCCCTGCTGGCGGAGATACTGCGCCAGTTGGTTTGATTTTTCATCTAAATCCCGGTAGCTCAATGATTTATTCTGATAGATAACAGCTTCGGCATCAGGAAATAAGGCGGCCTGGTTTTGAAACAGATCCACCACTGTATTTGGGCCCGCAACATCCGGTTGACCAAAACTTCCGGGCATTTCATCCCATTCTTCACAGTCTTGCAGCGCCACCTTTCCGAGAGGTTGGGACCGGTCTTCGATGCATGCATCCAACAGTTTCAAAAAGTGATTGGGCACCTGTTGTCTTTGGCCCTTGTCAAACACATCATGATTTAAGTCAAAGTGGAGTTGGATGCTACCCTGCTCGTCGAAATCATGTACTTGTAGCCGTAGATGGTGTCTTGGGTCTACATGGCCCGGATGCTGCCACGTTGATTTGACAGGGATGCCGTCAAAATCTGAAAAAGTAGCATGGATATAATTCAGCACCACGTTAAAACCCTGGCTCAGGGCGGGCGTGGCAGTACCGGGCTGTGCATTCATCAGGAATTCACTGGCTTCTGTCCTGACACGTTGAAGCAGCGAGCTAAAGGTATCGTCAGGCCGAACTTCCGCTATGAGGGGCAGCACTTCGATAAATACCCCGGGTGTTTCTTTGAAATCGGCTGTTGTCCGGTTGTGCGTGGGGGTTCCGATGGCAAGTTTGGTTTGAGCACTGATCCGGTACAGGTAGGCAAACAGCACCGACGTAAAAATATTGAAAAGTGAGAGGTGTTGGGTCCACGATCGCAGATCCCTTTCCTTCGTTAAACGGCGAAGAAGCCCGGAACGCTCAGCGCCAAGTTCCAGGGTAAACCTTGTCGCTTCCGTGGTTACCACAGGGGAGTTATGGCCATATAACCCGGGGGATTGTGGCAGTTTGGCCTGAATGGCATCCCAGTACGCGGTAACTTTTTTATTTTGGCCGGCAAAGCGGAGATTTTTTTCATAAGCCAGGTAATCTTTATAAAGGGGTAACGCCGGAGCTTTCCCGGGTGTTCCGGCACCAAGGTGATGATACAAAACAGCCATTCTGCGATACAGGACAGACACTGCCCAGGCATCGGTGATCAGGTGGTGTTGATTCAAATACCAGATCCAGAGGCGATTAGACTTTTTGATAAGCACTGAGGTAAACAACCGCTTCGAAAGATCAAACCTGGTGCAATTCTGATCCGAAAACCAGGAGGCATCATCTTCTGCTGACCTGCCGGGATCCGACCAGTCGAGCATTTCAGGAAGGTAGTTAAATGCTGAAAGCACCCGTTGCCGAGGCATCCCGTCCTCTTCCATAAAAACGGTTCTCAGCGCATCACTTTGATCAACCAACTGCTGAAACGCCAATTGAAATCGCGAAATATCCAGCTCACCTTGTATCTCAAAGGTTAATACCATGTTGTAAAGCGGAGATTCCGGGCTCAGCTTTTGCCCCGTCCAGAGCAATAACTGGCTTTGCGTCAGATTTGAATCGATTGAAGTTGTCTCTTGCTCATTCATCCGTTTTTTACTTTATTCTCTCCTATAAACTTAATGCTTAACCTGGCGCCAGCCTGTAGCTGTCGCACAACGTTCTCAACAAAATTCTTTCGGCTATACAATAAAAATACAAGCACAGTCTTAAATTGTGCAACACCCACGTCCGCTCTCGCTACGGGGAGTTATTTTTATTTGATGTTTGGTCGATGACCACAGAGACTACCTGCTTTAATCCGATTTACGTCTTTTTAAATAATTATCAATATCCTCTACGGTCATGAAGTTTTCAATAACCAGATCTTCGGGTGGCACTTGTAGGTCAAAATGATCTTCGATAAACCGTACAAAGCGCATCATTCCCATAGAATCTATCAAACCACTTCCCATCAGGTCATCTTTTGGGTCCACTTTCAACCCGGCCCTTCCACTGAGTAATTGCTGCTCTATGTAATTTATTAAAACCTCACGCATGTTAAAATTCTTTTTCTTTAAAATTTTCAGCGGTTTCCCGCAGTTTAGTCCTGTCAATTTTCCCAGTGGTTGTATAAGGTAAAGAAAGCACAAAATTTATTTTGCGGGGCATGGCATATAATGGTAAATAAAGTCCAAGATAGTTGAATAGATCCGCTTCCTCTAAAGTCTCACCTTCTTTCAGGATCACAGTGGCTTCTATCAGCAGGCCCTCCGAAGCATTGGAAACGCCAAAAGCCGCAGCCTCCATTACCGCCTCATGCCCCAATATCACCGCTTCAATTTCATCGAGCTCGACCCGGTATCCGCGGGTTTTGATTTGTCTGTCCTCTCGTCCTAAAAACATCAGCTCCCCTTCAGCGTTGCGTCTGACAAGGTCTCCGGTTTTGTAATACACTTTTTCGAATCCCTGATCGCGGGACACGTAGAGCGACTTCTCTGTAAGTGATGGCTGTTTCCAATAACCTTTCATCATAGTTGCCGACCGCACAAGCAGCTCACCCGGCTCACCGGCGGCTACAGGGGTATTGTCCTGGTCTACAATCAATATTTCAGTATTATCCCAGACCCGGCCAATGGGTATCGACACGCCGGTTTCAGGCGGTGCGGGCAGGTGATAGTAGGTACACTGATTGACCTCGGCCGGGCCATAAACATTGCTGAATTTCGCCTGTGGCCAATGCGCCATCAATTTCTTCAGGTGCCCGGAGGGGAAAGGCTCACCGCCAAACAAAACCCACCGGATCGTACTGAGGTCACGTTGATCCGGAAGTCCATGGCTAAGCAACTGCACCAAAGCCAGGGGCACGGAATACCAGACGGTTAATTTTTCTTGCTCCATCAGTTGTGTCATGCTGGCAGGCATTTTTGTATGTGCCTCGGGGATAATGACCGTTGTGGCCCCGACAAAGGGTGATGAAAAATAGCCGAGGGTAGATATGTCAAAATGCAGCGCGGCATGATTGCCTATGCGGTCGGAAGCATCGAGGCCATACAGTTGTGCAGATAGCCTGGCATAGCTTAGACCACTGTAATGCGAGTGCATAATACCCTTGGGTACACCTGTTGAACCTGAGGTGTACATAATGTAGGCAAGATCCTGCTCCAGGATTCGCACCCGTGGTCCATGGTCAGCAGGTAACTGTGCTACCTCGTGCCAGGAAATGGTCCGGACAGGCAGTTCATCGTCGATGCCAATAACTGATTGCAGCTTTACCCCTTCAGTGATTACTTCTTTGAGCGTCTTGATTGGTGAATGGGCTGTAATCAGATGTTGAATGCCACAGTTCTGCAGTAAAAAACGTATTCGCGATTCAGGTGCATCCGGGTCCAGCGGAACATAAGCAGCACCGGCTTTCATGATACCATAGACCGCAATCGCAGATTCCAGACTCCGGCGGAGGTAGATTCCAACCCGGTCACCCTTTTTAACACCCAGTTCCACAAGCAAATGGGCCAATTGATTTGTCCTTTGCGATAAATCCTTATAGGATATATAGTTATTGCCGCACCTGAAGGCATCCTGTTCCGGAAACCTTTCGGCAGACCGTTCGATCGAATGAGGGAGTAAATAATTCATCTTCATGTAAGCAGTCACAGTCTTTTACTTTATAAACCCAGCCACTTAGCGATAATATTCCGCTGAATATCCGAGGTGCCGGCATAAAGCACACCACCCACCGCGTCTCTTAAGTTACGTTCCACTTCAAAATCGGTCAGGTAGCCGTTTCCACCGAAACTACGAATCGCATCCAGGCTGGATTCGATGAAAGCTTCGCTGAGCTGCAGCTTCAACAGCGCTGCTTCCAGTGTGGCAGGTTTACCGGTCTTTTTCAGCCAGGCCACTTTGTATAGCAACAACCTGGATGTTTCCAGGCGGAGTTTCATATCTGCAATTCTGTTGGAAACCGACTGAAATTGTCCGATAGGTTTTCCAAACTGCTGCCGCTCCTGAACATATTTGACCGTCTGTTCAAGCTGACGCTCCATGGCACCGAGCTGACTGGCCAGGATACAACACCGGTCATATTCCAAAGAATGGTTCAAAATACTAAAACCGGCTCCTTCTCCCCCCAGTCGATTTTCCCCGGGGACAAAACAATTGTCAAACCTTATTTCACCAAAAGGTACGGTCCTCATACCCATCTTGTCCCGGGTAGGACTGGTGGTAAAAGATTCCGGGCCTTTTTCCACCAAAAAAGCAGAAACGCCCCACCTCCCCAGTTTTGGATCGACATTGGCAAAAACCAAAACCACATCCGCCAGCGGAGCCAATGTGATCAAACGCTTTTCCCCATTGAGTACATAACCTCCTTCACACTTTTCAGCAGTCATTTTCATGTTTAGTATATCAGAACCTGCCTCAGGCTCTGTCAAGGCATGGGCCCCTATTTTTTCTCCGGTAGTAAAAGGCCTGAGATATTTTTCTTTCTGAGCCTCGGTACCAAACTGAACCACAGGGATCTGCACAGTCCACATCTGGGCATTCAATGCCAGCGCCAGGCCATTGTCACGGCAGCCATAGCCAAATCCCTCCATGGCCAACATGGCGGTAAGTATATCGATTTCCTCCTTTTGTCCACCGTACGCTGCAGGCGCTGCCATGCCCTGAATACCGAATTGGGCACATTTTCGCCAAAGATCGCTCGAAAACTGTCCCTGCCTGTCCCGCTCCACCAGATCTTCGTTCAGCGTTTCCTCCGCAAACCGGATGATGCGCTCACGATATGTTGTTTGCTCTTTCGACCAGGAAAAATCCATTGGTAAATACTTTATAGTAATCTTTATTGTGTTCCGAAGCCCTTAATACCGAAAGGAAAAGATGTTGGATACCGGGAAACATGGTCGATAGTTAAAACCGGTATTTGATTCTTCCTTTCAGAAAAAATGAGAAACCCGGTGTAAAATGAATTTCTTCCACGCTCTCCGTCTCAAAATCCAGTCGCGACTCTGTAGCGAATTGTGTTTCGTTCCAGTCCTGATCAAACAGGTTTTCCACGATCGCGCTAAAAGTAAACGCCTTCCATTGATAATTAGCATTCAAATCCGTGATAAAATAGCCTTCGGCCACAATGCTGTTATCTTCATTGGCAGGCCTGTCTTTGATGTATCGCATTTGTAAGCCGACGGAAAAATCGTCCTTCCGGACGCTAAAACCGCCCATGGCTGTCAGATCCGGAGCAAGGGGAATGTATCGCTGTCCCCCGGGCTCATCCACACTCCTGGCATAGGCATAGTTAACATCCCCGTTAAGGAATAGCCAATCCAAAAGTTGATATTGAAACCCAAAATCTACCCCCAGGCGCCTGGTTTTCCCACTGGGCTCAACAATTCCTTCATCACCCACGTACACAAACTCCTGATCCAGAGCCAAATACCACAAAGCTGTGTTTACTATCAAATTAGGCACAGGTTTCCAGGTAGCCCCTAAATCACTTCCGTACGCTGCCGGTAGTACTGACCGTTCACCCTGAATAACCACCCGGGTATCATTGGAGTGGAAGCCAATGCCCGATTTCAGGAAAAACTGAACGTTTTCGTTATAATTATAGATAAAATTCAATTTGGGACTTAGTATAGACTTTGTTAAATCCCGTTCATTATTATCGGTCGAAAGAAGGCTATTCTTGTATTTAAAATCAAAATAATCCAACCGGATACCCGGATTTATCAACAAAGGCCCTAAGTCAAATTCAAAGTTAAGGTAGGCAAAAGCGTTTGTTTCATCCACATCGCCCAACTGGATGTTCTCAAGTGTAGTCTCCCGGTTGCGTGTCCTGGATAATTCCACATCATCATTGTTGTCATATCTGAACCCCGCCCCTGCCTGCATCAGTGCTTCGATTCTGTTGACTTCAAAATAATGATTGAATTCGCTGTTTAATCCCAATAAGTTTCTCTCCTCCCTTTGCCTGATTTGATCGCCATTGACAGGATCATTGAGGAAAAAAGTAAAATTGGAGAACAGTTCGAAGTCGTAGGCCGAATAATAGAGACTATTTTTGATGAAGCTTCTGTCGTTAAAACTTTTCATGTATTTCAACATCACGTTGGTGCGGTGGGTCTCACCGCCTTCGGTGTCGTCGATAGCACCAAACCGGGTAATAAGGCCGGAATCAACCGCACGTTGCGGGATCTGACCGGAAGCATCCCACTCACTGGCAAAATGTGAAACCAGCAGGGATAATCTGTCCAGGTTATGAAAGCGAACGGTATATTTGCCCATTACATTGATTCGGTCAAAATCCTGGGATGACTCAAAAGGTCCGTCCGATCTCAAAAATTCTCCGGCCAGGTAGGCATCATGATGCTCAGATTGTGCCAGCTTTAATAATCCCACGGTGCGAAAAGTATTAAAATTTCCAGCCTCAACACTCACAGAGCTGTTTTCCAACCGGTCTTTTGTCTTAAAACTGACATAGCCTGCTGTCGCAAAATTACCTCTATCGGTATAATACGGTCCTTTGCCAAAGTCAATTTTTTCAATAGTCTCAGGAATCAAAAAGTGCAGGTCAGCATAGCCCTGGCCATGTGCATGGGAAACCATATTGACCGGTAATCCATCAACATCAATAGCTACGTCTGTTCCATGGTCAATATCAAAACCCCTCAAAAATATCTGTTCTGCCTTGCCACCACCTGCATGTTGCCCGATAAATAAACCGGGCACCCTCCGTAAAATCTCCTGGGACGAATTTACAGGATACAGCTCCGTGTTGATATCGGCAATAAGGTTAACAGCCTTGACACTTTGTGTGACCATGATTTCATCGAGCCGGAACGAAGTCTCCGAAAGCATAATATCCAACTCCAGTGACAAATTCTCAATGGCAATCTTCATACTCTTGTATCCAAGATGTCTGACCAGCAGTGTATCCCCTGCTTTCACCGGTTCAATAGAAAATTTACCGAGTTCATTCGTGTGCGCATGCTTTCCCGATGCAACGTGGATCACATAGGCTCCCTCGATGGGAAGTTTTCCGGAGTCAGACACCGAGCCTTCGATGGCCTGTCCATAGAGGAAATAAGGGATAACAAAAATAATAACAGCAGTAAAAATAAATCTCATATTTATATAGGTTTTACTTAGGTTTTAATTATTACAATTTTTTATTCCGATCCTTAATACCCTGTGCGGGCAGCACCCGGTTTGATAGTTGAAAGTCCTGCTTCAATAACTTCTTTCTGTCTGACAGATCAGATGTCCCCTAATAGCTGCTCAGCCCGTTTTCATGGTTAACTTAACGATAAGGTATCTTAAGAGTTCAAAAGTAACACTAATAATAACCATAATTATACAATTATTCCACATTTTTAATACAATTTTTTATGGAAATTATGCAAAATCAATCAATTATTCAGTTTCAGCAAACATGAGCGCCTTTATCATTTTCCGGTTATAGGCCGGAATTTTCAGGAAAAATTTCATCCTGCTTGGTGCCTTGTACTTGCGTAGGTCGAACGTGATGTATATGCATTCTCATCCTGGCATTTAAATGCCTTTATCGCTCACTGCACTTAGTACATCGATAAAATGATAGGGGTTCTTGGCATCCTCAGGCATAAATTCGATTTCAACCTCCTGTCCCAGTCCCAGCCCTCTGGCATACGCCAGAAACAGCTCCATAACCACCTGGTCTTCCAGGGCCCATCCTGTAGAGTCAAACACGCTTAGCTGCTTTTGAATAGGGGTGTATGCTGCTCGGTGTTGCACAACTTCTGCCAACCCGGGGCCTATTTTTGCCGGCGCTAACTGCTGACATTCCCCTTCCATCACAGCTTGTTCCCTGAAATCCGGGCACACGAAACTATCTTCCAAAAGTTTGAGCGGCAGCTCCACCTTGCCTGGGAAGTCGGCACCCACAGCATTGATGTGCAGAGAGGGTTTGGTATCCAGGTCTGAAAATAAGGGCCCCTTACCCACATCCACGGAGGTAGCTGTGCAGAGTATATCCACCGAGTTAACCATTTCAGCGATTGCCGACGGAATAATTTCCAAATCCAGCTCAAGCGCCGAACAACGGTCCTTAAAAGATGAAGTGGCGTCCTTATCCACATCATATATTAAGACAGTTTCAAATGCAAACCGGCGGGACAAGGCGTGGAGTTGTGTGACGGATTGTGCACCGCAACCGATCAGTCCCAGTACTTTGCTATCCGGATCAGCCAACAAAACACTGGCAATTGCCGATGCCGCACCCGTACGCAGCGCAGTTAGCAAGACACCGTCCATTAACCCAAGGAGGTGTCCTGTAGCCGTATCGTAAGCTGACAATGTCGACAAAATGGTAGGTAGATTATATTTATCCGGATTGTTGGGATGATAACCTACCACTTTGATCATCACTTTGCCACCTTTTCCGTGCAGCGGCATCCATTCGACAAGACCTGCTTCAGGGGAGGTATAGCTAAATCCGGACCGGGCGGGAATGATCGTACTTTCCGGATCAAAGGTCTCGAAAGCCACCGACATCCGGGTAATCAGCGTGTCCATAACTTCATGAATACCATAGTGTTGCACAATATCCCGGACATCTCTGCCGGACAGAATTATTGTTTTTCGCTTGTTAAATCTCATGATCTGGCGATTGCTTTAACCAAAAAGAAAAATTCGGAATTTGGAACTTTTTTCCATCTAATATAATATATTTAATCCTATTTTAAATAAATTTTGTACATATTTCTGCTGCCTGGGCGGCAGCGCCGATTAAAACCCGGAATAGAACATCTCCGTTAAAAAATTGTTTTTGGCTTACAAACCAAAGCTGATGATAAAACCTGTGAAGCTATTGTTTGGCCAGTTTGTTTTTTTAAGATTAACCCAATTAAAATGAAGAAGCAATTACGATTCATCTATCTTGCCATTACCGGTTTATTTGTATTTACGGTGCCTATATATGTACAGGCCCATGCACCCAACCAAAGCTATATTTTCTTTTATATTTATGAAAATGAAATAGACGGCATTGTAGAAATTACAACCGATGACATTAACAGGGTACTGCACCTTGGCCTTACGCAAGACATGTCGCTGGAGGAACTGTCGCCGTACTTGCCGCAGGTCGAAGACTATGTCCTGAAAAAAATCGCTTTCAGCTCTGCAGACGGTTCCCACACGATCCGGTTTACCAAAACCACCCTGTTTGACGGGGGTAGCCTGGGCAACTATGTGCAACTGCATTTTAGCCTTGAAGGACTCACCCGGGTGCCGGATAACCTGGATATCCGGTATGAGATTTTGTTTGACGAAGACCCCACCCATCAGGGGCTGATTGTGATTGCCGAACATTGGAAAGCAGGGGTAATTAATAATGAGGCCATAGTTTCACTCATTTTTGATGCCAACGATCGCGAAAGAACGCTGGCCATCGCTGAAGGGTCCCTGTTTCAGGGGTTTGCCATGATGGTTAATTTAGGCATACACCATATATGGATAGGCATCGATCATATCCTGTTCTTACTGGCACTGATACTTCCTTCCGTACTCAGGCGGCTGATAACGGAAGAAAAGCTGGCGCTGGCAACAGTACCGCAAAATGGCTTTCTATCAGGCATCAGCAGCCACTGGAGGCCTGTGGAAAACTTTAAGCCAGCATTTATCTACATCGTTAAGATCGTTACCTGCTTCACCATCGCTCATACCGTCACCCTCAGTCTTGCAGCGCTGGACATTTTCAGCTTGCCCTCCCGTATCGTTGAGTCGATTATAGCCCTGTCGATCGCCCTGGCGGCATTGCACAATATTTATCCGATTTTTAAAGGGAATGACTGGCTTATTGCTTTTGGTTTTGGCCTTTTTCACGGTTTCGGGTTTGCCAGTGTACTAGGTGAAATAGGGTTGGGAAGCCATTACCTTACTTTAACTTTGTTTGGTTTCAACCTGGGTGTGGAAATTGGGCAGGTGGTCATTATATGTCTTATATTTCCCGTTCTTTATTTACTGCGTAATCTGAAGCTCTACCCCAAATTCCTGTTCTCAGGTTCGGTTTTGCTTATTTTGATATCCCTTTACTGGTTTACCGAGCGGTTTTTTGAAGTGGATCTGCTGTTGGGCAAATTTGTTTTTGGCTTTTTAATTTAGTATTTTGAAAGATTTAATGAGTTCCTTTAGACAGTTTTTGCGGCAATCGCTGCCTTTGTTTAGCACTGAAAATAGGCAGTCATGGCAATAAAAAATGAATCATCCGAAAATAAAGGTTCCTTGCTGGAAAGATGGTTGAATCTTAATAAGGCACAGGAAACCCAAAAAGGCATTACACGTCATCCGGAGGACAAACCGGTTCCCCTTTCTTCCGGGCAGCAAAAGTTATGGTTTTTACAGCAACTTTACCCTGATAACCCATTTTACAATTATACCGAAGCCTTTCGGTTTAAAGGTAAGTTGAATACCGAAAACCTGGTACAAAGCTTTCGCATGGTGGTTGACCGTCATGATATCCTGCGTACAACCGTCAGGGTCACAGAAGGTGAAGCCATCCAGGTAAAAGATATGGGCGCTGATATCGATATAAGTTTGACGGATAGGCAAAAAGAGGCTACAGGGCATAAAAACGAGGTGCAGCGGCTTATTGCCAAAGAAGCCGGCCGGCCGTTTGACCTTGCTACCGGACCGCTGACTCGTCTTTGTTTGGTACGTATGGCACCGGATGATTACCTCGCCATTGTCACCATGCATCATATCATTACCGATGAATGGTCGCTGGGCATATTAAGGGATGAGTGGGCGCTGTTCTATAACGCGCTGCAACAAGGTCATCATATATCCGGGGAACCATTAGCCGTTCAGTATGCGGATTATGCTTACTGGCAAAAGGCCCGGCAGCCCGATCCTTCGGATTTAGACTATTGGAAAAGAAAATTACAGGGCACGCTTCCTGTATTAAATTTACCCACAGACCGTTCCAGACCGGCGATTCCTTCTTTTAAAGGAGGGTTTTGCACCAGAAGGTTGCCGGCAGATTTATCAGAAAAGCTAAAAGACCTTACCAAAAAGACCGACACCACCCTATTTGTATTTTTACTGTCAGTCTATAAAGTGTTGTTGTATCGCTATTCCGGCCAACGGGATATACTCGTAGGCACCCCCTTCAATAGCAGGGATCAGGTATCCCTGGAGAAACTGATCGGCTATTTCATAGATACCTTGGTGCTACGATCTGAAATATCGGGAGAAAGCAGATTTATCGATTTGCCGGAAGCCGTACGTCAAACTTCGCTTGAGGCCTTTTCCCATAAAAACGTGCCTTTTGAAACATTAGTCAGCAAGTTAAAACCCGAGCGTTATATGAGCGCCAACCCATTGTTTCAGGTGATGTTTGTGTATCACAAGCCTGCTTCCCTGCCATCTTTCGGTCCGGAGGTAAAATTCGAGCAGGTGACTTTTGAAGCCAGCTCAGCCAAATTTGACCTTACCCTGCACATGGGGGAAGAAAATGGCCGACTGTCAGCCACCTTTGAATATGCAACGGATCTCTTTGAGCGCGCTACCATCGAGCGGATGCAGGATCATTGGCAGGTGTTGTTGAAAGGAATCGTGGAAAATCCCGAGACATCGATCGCAGATTTGCCCCTACTTACAGCACCGGAAAGTCATCAAATTCTCACGGTGTGGAACAGCACTGGCATGGCAATACCTGAAAATGATCTTTTCATACATCAGATGGTTGAACAGCAGGCGCTAAAAAGCCCTGATAATCCGGCAGTGGTTTTTCAGGAAAGCCGGCTTACCTATCAACAACTTAATGAAAAGGCAAATGCCGTGGCCTCCCACATCCTTGAAAAAAGAACCGGGAAGAACAAACTTGTAGGCCTTTATGCTGAGCGTTCAGTGGAATTGATTACAGGAATATTGGGTATACTAAAAGCCGGTTGCGCCTATTTACCCCTTGACCCGGAGTATCCTGCAGAGCGAACACACTTCATGGTGCAGGATGCAGCCGTATCCTTAATTTTAACACATGGAAAGTTTACATCACATTTTTCTGACCCCAGGGTTCGGCTGCTTACTTTTGAAGAAACAACCCATACACCGGCAAGGCCAGCGCTGCCCACCCCGGTTTCAGGCGATGATCCGGCCTATGTGATATATACTTCAGGGAGTACGGGCAAACCTAAGGGAGTGGTCATCAGCCACGATAACTTGCTACACTCCACACTTTCCCGGCTCGCCTATTACCCTGCATCACCGCAATCATTTTTACTATTATCTTCTTTTGCCTTTGACAGTTCGGTGGCAGGCATTTTCTGGACACTCGGTACAGGTGGATTGCTGGTTTTAGGTGAAAACCGAATTGAACAGGACATCAACCGGCTGGCGGGTTTAATTGCCTCGCATCAGGTAACGCATACCCTGATGCTCCCCTCACTTTACACGTTGGTATTGCAACATGGCGATACGGAGCATCTTGATTCCCTTCAAACGGTTATTGTGGCGGGCGAGGCGTGTATGCCGTCATTATGCGCACTTCACGCCGGCACACTGACAAACGCTACACTGTATAACGAGTATGGCCCTACTGAGGCCACCGTCTGGTGCATGGTTCATGAAGTCAGGGCAAAGGACAGCAAGGGACCGGTACCCATAGGCCGCCCTGTTCCTGACACCCGGATTTACATTCTGGATGAACGGCAGCAACCTGTTCCCGCCGGTGTAGCAGGTGAATTATACATAGCAGGTGCCGGACTCGCCCAGGGCTATCTGAATCAACCTGAATTCACCGCAGGCAGATTTGTAAATAATCCTTTTGCCGCTGAACCCGAAGCCAAAATGTATAAAACAGGAGATATGGCCCGTTTTCGTCCGGACGGTCTTGTAGATTTTCTGGGACGTGTCGACGAGCAGGTCAAAGTTCGCGGTTTCCGCATTGAATTGAGCGAAATCAACGAGACGCTGAAGCAACTCGAGAGCGTCAGGGATGCCGCTGTATTGTTGCATCGAGGGGCCCTGATACCTTCCATCAATGATGCCAGTGAAGTGGATACAGCACAGTTGGTGACCTGTATGGAAGCACTGGAAAACGATGAGGCCCTGGGCCTGCTAAATTCCGTCGAAAAGCTCTCTGAAAAGGAGTTGGATTTTATGCTGGATAAAATGAAGAAGTCTAAGAATAATTAACTAGGTATGATCCGGAGAATTAAAAGATCAGACAAATTTGAAATCTCTTTGGTAGTCAAGGATGATCAGTTCATCCGCCCGCCCAAAGACGCGCAACGGAATGCCTTGCTGAACAGGGCTATCAAAGAGTTTGCCGAAGACCTGACTGCCTTGGACCACCAGGCTGGCAAGTTTGTCCAGGGGGCGGTACAAAACACATTTATCGACCGTACACAGGCGATATTGGATGACCAGGAGATTATGGAAGACTGGCAGGTACCTGTGATGCAGGCCATGGCCGGAATCGTCACGGAAAGCCAGGGTGACATACTTGAAATAGGGTTTGGCAGGGGTATTTCTTCAGATATGATCCAAAGTCACCGTGTGCGCTCTCATACGATTATTGAATGTAACGACGCCATTGTAGCCCGTTTTTATCAATGGAAAGGCAATTACCAGGATCGCGACATCAGACTGGTACACGGATTGTGGCAAGATGTGATGGATGGCTTGGGGTGCTTCGACGGAATTTTTTTTCACACCTATCCGTTGAATGAGGATGAATACATGAACTATGTGAATGGTAGTGTCACTTTCGCAGCGCACTTTTTTGAAACAGCCGAAAAGCATTTACGCCCTGAAGGTGTGTTTACCTATTTTTCCAATGAAATTGACTCCCTGGGCAGGGAACATCAACGATTGATCTTAAAACATTTTTCGTCCTTTTCAGCAGAAATTGTTGAACTGAATGTTCCTGATGATGTAAAAGATACCTGGTGGGCAAATTCAATGGTAGTGATTAAAGCGGTAAAATGAATCCGGAGGAATTAAAAGAACGAATTGAAAAACTATCGCCTAAACAAAAGGCTTTGCTGGCATACCGGTTTAAAGCCCGGCATTTGACCTTACCTGGCTCTAACGGGCAAAATACGGAGCGTCTGGTCGCATATATTATCGATGACGGTCATATGACCGCTGCCGATTTTCGTAATCATCTGAAAGAGCGGCTGCCGGAATACATGGTTCCTGCTGCTTTCGTCCAACTGGATGAATTTCCAAAGCTTCCTAACGGAAAAATAGATAACCGTGCCTTGCCGGCTCCTGAAGAGTCCGCCGGGTTATCAGAAACCGATTATGTAGCACCCCGTAACCCCGGAGAGCAAAAACTAGCGGAGATATGGAGTGAGGTATTAAATTTTGATCCGGTAGGAATTCACGACAATTTTTTTGAGATGGGTGGAGATTCTATTCTGAGTATCCGGATCATAGCAAAAGCCAATAAAGCAGGGATGGTTTTAAAGCCCAATGCCTTGTTTGAGTACCAGACCATTGCTCAACTGGCGCTGACCGTCGAGGATCGTTTAAAAAAGCCCGTGCAAAACGAAACCATTACCGGCGAAATACCTCTTTTACCTATTCAACATTGGTTTTTTGAAGAACACCAACACGCACCTCACCATTGGAATCAGGGCCTGCTCTTCAAAAACACCGGCAATTTAACGCCAGAGCTATTGCATGAGGCCATACAACGGTTAACACTACACCACGATGCGCTAAGACTTCAGTTTGTAAAAAACGCCGGAAAGTGGCAAGCTTATATTGCCGAACCGCAAAAGATAGACGCCTTTCAAAAAATCGACCTGGGCAATGTGTCTCTCCCGGAACAAGAAAAAATCATTCATGAAAAGACCAAAGTCATACAAAGTGGGCTGATTCTTTCGGAAGGACCGCTCTTTCAGGGGATTTATTTTGACTGTGGAAAGCAACAACCCGGCCGGTTCCTGCTGTTTGCCCATCATTTATTGGTAGATGCAGTGTCATGGGGTATTTTGGTTGAAGATCTTCATACAATCTGTAACCAACTACAGGAAGGGAACCTGGTTACACTTCCTCGTAAAACAACTTCTTACAAAGACTGGTCAATGCATCTCATGAAAATGGCCAAAGAAAGCCAAACCGCGGATGAAAGTGAATTCTGGCAGCAGCAGCGTCAAAGCCCTGCCTTACTCCCATGCGATTTCGAGACGAATTTACCTGTTCCGGAAGAGGGTTGTGCCACAATCACTTTTGTTCTGGACACGCCCACTACCGGGAAGTTGCGGTCCGGGGCCCTGGCTGCTTATAACACTAAATTGGATGAGTTTTTATTGGCTGTACTTACTCGTGTAATCGGTGACTGGACCAAAGCGACAGGCATTGGTTTTGGCCTGGAAAGACATGGAAGGGAAACCATGAATCCCGGGATGGATCTTTCAAATACCGTAGGGTGGTTCACCGCTTATTTTCCGGTAACCCTGACGTTCAACCCGGAGGCAGAGGCAGGAACCATGCTGAAATCAATCAAAGAGCAACTGCGCCGAATTCCGCGCGGTGGACTTGGCTATGGCATGCTACGGTATCTTTGTGAACCAAATCACGAAAACGTGGATAAGCAATATCGTCCGCCCATAATTTTTAATTACCTGGGCAGTCTGTCACCATTTAATGCCGGTGGTTTGGGAACCGGTGAGGAGGTAAAAGAAGGGACACGACATCCGCAGAGTGAACGCTTTCACCTATTGGAAATTAATGCATTCATTCAGGATGACCAACTGAAAGTACGGTGGGGATACCACAGGCAATTACACCTGCCCGATACCATAAACAGCCTGGTGCAGGCCTTTGAAAAAACACTTTTGAAATTCATTGAACACTGCGGCAATCCGGAAACGGGAGGTTTCACACCATCGGATTTTCCTGAAGCGGGACTTAATCAGGACGATCTGGATAATTTGTTGGGAGCAATAGATTTATAAAACATTAAGTACCATGTCAAAACCTAAAGTTGAAGCGATTTACCCATTGACATTCATGCAACAAACCTTGCTGTTACACAGCCTGCATGAAAGTAATGATCAGGGATTTCTTCAGGTGAAGTGTAAACTGGAAGGGACACTGGATGTCGAACTACTCAGAGAAGCATGGCAGCAGTGCACACAGCGTCATTGGGCGTTGCGTGCGTCAGTACATTGGGAAAAAATAAAGAAACCTGTACAGATCATCCACCCCCAGGCCACTATGCCATGGACAACACACCATCTGGAAGGGTTGTCTGCAAAAGCCCAAAAAAAGAAAATCACCAGGCTCACCCGGGAAGACCATGAACAAGGCTTTAGCTTATCAAAAGCACCCGTCTCGCGCATCACGTTAATAAAACTGAATGCCGGCAACTGGCAGATGCTTTGGAGTTGCCATCATATACTACTCGATGGCTGGTCGGCTGCGCTGATTATCAAGGATGTTTTTAAGTTTTATGATGTTTTATGTAAAAAGCAAACATTTTCACCTGAACCACTGCCCTCCTACTCGAATTACCTGAACTGGGTGCAAAAACAGGATCCAGAACAGGCAAGGCTTTTTTGGGTGCAAAAATTCAAAGGTTTTAAAAAACCTGTTTTACTTGCTAACAAATGGGCAAAAACAGGGAAAACCAACGAATTTTCAACCCATTCATTTTCAATTTCAGCCGATGGTACAGCCGGGTTGCAATCCTTGGCCAGGAGGCACCAGGTAACAACAGGAACCATCATTCAGGGCTGCTGGGGACTTTTGTCGACCCGCTATGGCAATACCCGGGATACGGTTTTTGGTACCACTGTTTCAGGACGTAATACCGGATTGACGAATATGGAACTTGTGGCAGGTATGTTCACCAACGTATTACCGGCAAGAATAAACTGGGAATCATCAATGACCCTGTCTGATTGGTTGAAAAAAATACAGTCCCAACAGTCAGGGTTGCAGAATTTTGAGTTTAACACGTTAGATCAGCTCAGCGAGTGGATCGGGTGGCCCGGAGAACTGCCGTTGTTCGATAGCCTGCTTGTATTTGAAAATTTTCCATGGAGCACCCTGGAAAGCGGTGAGATCAAAGTGACGGACCTTTCAGGGGGTATAACCTCTACTTACCCGGTCACTGTGATTGTAGTCCCCGGGAATGTGCTGAACATTGAGATTAAATTCAAAAAGAGCCAGGTTTCAGGCACAGTCGCTCAATGGCTATGTAGTCAGTTCGAGGTATTGCTGCGATCATTACCCGGACGGGAAGAGGGTACTGTAGCCGAATTATTCGACAGTCTCGAAGGCCCTCCCGCAGAAAAGCATACCGCGGATATGGAATGGCGGGCAAATGGCAGTCCCCGGGGCCTTATGTCCCAAAACGGCAGCCGCCGAAACTTTATAACCCCCAGAAACCCCACAGAGCTACAACTGGCCAAAATATGGGAACAGCTCTTTGGCCGTAGTCCGGTGGGTGTCACTGAAAACTTTTTTGAGATGGGCGGCACCTCTATCCTGGCGGTGAAGCTATTGGCACAAATTGAGAAAAAACTGAAACACAACCTGCCACCGGCTGCATTGCTGCAAAATCCAACCATCGAAGCCCTTGCCGGAATACTTAACGGCAACCGGTCATCTCCCAGTTGGTCGGCCCTGGTACCTTTACGAACGAAAGGCAGCAAACCACCCATTTTTTGTATGCATGCAGGCGGAGGGCATGTCTACTTCTATCACGCCCTTTCTAAATACCTGGATAATGACCAGCCGGTATACTCCATGCAGCCTGTAGGCCTCGATGGTGTCAGCGCCTATCATGAAAGTATAAAAACAATGGCTTCAGACTACCTAAAGGAAATCCAAAGTATACAGCCAAAGGGCCCATACGCCTTGCTGGGCACCTGCTTCAGTAATGCGGTATGTCTTGAAATAGCCCATCAGTTGAGAGAGATGGGCGAATCTATCTCGTTACTGGTGATCGTGGACTCAGGTGGCAGGGAACTGGGGCGGCGCATTCCCGCAGCCATAGTTATTCCCCCGATGCAGAAACGTTTGAAGCGCTTTGTCGGTCTCAGTTTCAGGGAAGCCAAAGAGGCTGTCCGGAAGAAGATAACTAAAAGAATGGAGAAGTTAAAAAAGCGTTGGATCGTTTTAACCGAATCGGCTCAGGCCCGGAAGCTAAGGGAAATGCAGGAACACCTGGGCCGGCTTTATGAGGACTATTTCTGGGCACCGTGTCAGGAAAAGGTAACGCTCATCCGCAGCAGTGAATACAATGAGGATCCTAATAAAAACTTCCATATTGAAAGGTGGACGGCCATTGCGCTGGGAGGGCTCAGCGTATATGTCGTGCCTGGTGAACATCTGACGCTCTTTGAGGAACCGGCCGTACAACCCCTGGCAAGGCAGGTGCAGGAATGTCTCGATATGGCTAATAGCCAGCCGTCGGGGGAGAATGTTTCGGTGCTGAGTAAATAAAAATGAAAATGAAAATGGAAATAGAAATGGGGGTTGGGGTTGGGATGGTTGGTGGGTTAGTCGAGGCCGGTTACGGTTTTGTGGATGGCGTGGAAGCCGGCTTGTTTGACCATCTCCTGGAAGTCTTCTATGGGCAGGGCCTTGCTGGTAGTGATGGTCATTTCATAGGGATATACCTCCCTGTTAAATGCTATTTTTTTGATTCCGGGTTGTTGCATCAGGTGTTGGGTGACATGTTCAACGTCTTCGGTGTTTTGGGTGTTGATGGTGAAAACCATACCATGGGAGCCTGGGAAGATAGTTTTGTTTAGATAGCTCATGGGTGTTGACTTTTAAAACCGCATTTTATTTCATCTCTGGCTATTATAGGTAAATTGTGGGTAAAGGACAATGACTTTGGTCAGTAGTGGGGGAATAATAGGGGAATGGAATGGTGGGGAAGTGAAATGATGGAACTTTGGGGAATGAGAAGTGGACTGATGGTACGATGGGGAATGGGGTGGAATGATGAGGGGAGGCATTGGGGTTGAAGTTTGCAGGGTAATGGAAAATGGGAGATTGGGGACCCATAGAGAGGGAATTATTTTTGCGTTATCGCATTCTTTTTGTGGATAAAAATCCTTAAATTAAAGGAAGAAAAATCAATTTGATACATGTCAGGATAATTACAAGATATTGGTGGAGCCATGCTAAATCCTCGATTTTCTCATTTCAAACGCCGGTCATGGTTCGGATGGTACCTTGCGGTAAACCTGTTATTGATACAGCTAAGCAACGGGCAAAGCAGCGATCTGGCACATTCGGATCACACGCGATCTTCGATCAGGAGCCTTCAAAAAGGGAACGGCGCTATTACCAAAAGTAGCCCCCGACCCCGGGGCAGTTTAAACGACGTGGCGAATTCTGACATGCGAAAATATCCTGAAGATATCAGCGGGGTGTGGGAAAACACAACCAATGTACCAGCCTATGACTTTAATGGTCATGTACGGAGGGAATCTACTTTTAAGCTTACCTTGATGCAGGAAGAAAATAATGTTAAGGGAACATTCCTTATGAGGGTGTATATGAGCGGAGGGGTGGTTCAAAAGTATACGCGGGTTTCCGGTACTTACAAGGAAGGTTACCTTAAATTGAAAACCATAGGAATTATCAAAGAAGGTTGCTATGCCCCGGAAAATGTCTCAGGATTGTACGATCTCATTTTTGAAGGAAAAATCACCAATGAAAATGGTGTATTGATTCTGGACGGTCACTACGATTTTGCCACGCAAAAGTCATTTCAGACAAAGAATGGCACATTGATATTCAGCAACGCTGTTTTAGGCCTTAAGGGACCCGTCAAAATCTTTGCACAACGTACGGTTGCACTAAAACCGGAAGTGGAGGAACCCACCGCTGAAGAACAGCCTGAGTTACCACCGCCAATGGACTCGGTACAGGTATTCACAACAAGTGACACCATATTCAACCACATTCTGTTCAAACAAAGTGAGACAGATTTTTTATCCCCCAAAGACTCCCTGGAAATGGTAAGGTTGGGCAATTTACTCCAGAATTATCCTCATTTAAAAGTAGCGTTAAACGGCTATACCGAAAACCGGGGAACACTACGGGAGAATATCGATTTGTCCAGAAAGCGCTCGGAGTTTCTTAAAAAATACCTGATGGACAAGAAAAATATAAATAGTGAGCGCATTATTACTACAGGTTTCGGCCCTTACAATCCCGTGGGAGATAACAGGAATGAAAGCACCCGGCAATTGAACCGGCGGGTGGAAATCAAGGTTTTTACCAACTGAGCCCATCCACCGATGACTGTTTAGGGGGATTGTTGCGGAACTTCAAGCTTATATGCCTGTCTGGCAATTTCCAACTCCTCATTGGTGGGGATAACGAGCACTTTTACAGCCGAGTCCGGACTATTGATTTCACGTAAGTCCTTCGATCGTATTCTGTTTTTTTCCTGGTCCAGCCGGATCCCCAAAAAGTCCATCTCTTCGCATGCCAGGCTTCTTATCAACGCTGAGTTTTCACCAATACCTGCGGTAAATACAATGGCATCCAATCCGTTCATTGCCGCGGCATAGGCGCCGATGTATTTCTTGATTCTGTAGGCATTCATTTGTAAGGCAAGCCGGCACGCTTTATTTCCATCTTCGGCTGCCTGTTCGATATCTCTCAAATCGCTGAATCCGGTCAGTCCAAGCATCCCGCTTTTCTTTTGCAGCATTGTATTTACCTCTTTTGGGGTATAACCAAGGGAATTTATCAGATAAAAAATTACCGAAGGGTCTATATCGCCACTTCTGGTACCCATGATCAAACCTGTAGTTGTACCGAACCCAAGCGTATGGTCGACACTTCTACCGTCCGCAATGGCAGTCATGCTGCACCCGTTTCCGAGATGGATAGTAATCATCTTTGAAGCATGCCGGCCCAAATATTCAATGGCCTTTTCGGACACATATTTATGACTCATTCCGTGAAAACCGTACAATCTGATACCATTTTCCTCCAAAAAATGACCGGGAATAGCATATTTGTAAGCTTCGATGGGAATGGTTTGATGAAAAGCCGTATCAAATACTGCAATTTGCCTCGCGGATGGAAAAATTTCTTCCGATACCTTTATTCCTTCCAGGTTAGCAGGGTTGTGCAAGGAAGCCAGTACCGATAACTCTTTTATTTTGTCCTTCACTAATTCATCGATTGGCGTTGCTTTAGTAAAAACGCTTCCGCCATGAACTACCCTGTGTCCAACGGCATGGATATCCCCCGGATCTTTTACCACGCCATATACCGGGTCCATCAAACATAAGGCAATGGCTTTCAAAGCCTCCTTATGATGGGGAACCTGTGCCACTTTCTCAAAGCTATCCTTTTCGGAATGAAAGTGAATTTTGGCATTTTCCAATCCTATTCTTTCAACCATACCGGTACAAACTACCTCGGCAGAAGGCATGATAAATAATTGGAATTTAACGGAAGAACTACCGGAATTTATAACTAGTATTTTCATGACATAAAATATCTAAAACCTATCCTTGCTGTGCCTGAATGGCCGTTATTATAACCGTGTTGTAAACATCTTCCACGGTACACCCCCGGCTTAAATCATTTACCGGTTTGTTTAATCCCTGCAGCATCGGCCCCACCGCAAGGGCTCCTGTTTCCCGTTGCACCGCCTTATAGGTATTATTACCGGTATTCAAATCCGGAAATATCAACACATTGGCCTGTCCTGCCACTTTGGAGTCAGGAAGCTTGCTTTTTCCCACATTGATATCCACCGCTGCATCGTATTGTATGGGGCCTTCAATATTGAGGTCCGGGCGTTTTTGCTTTACAATTTGGGTGGCCGCCCTTACTGTTTCCACATCTTCACCCTGACCGGAACTCCCCGAAGAATACGATAACATCGCTATTTTCGGTTCTATACCAAAGGCTTTTCCCGAATCAGCAGAGGCAATAGCAATTTCAGCCAACTCCCCGGCATCAGGGTTGGGGTTAATAGCACAATCCCCGAAAACAGAAACCCTGTCTTCCATACACATAAAAAACACGGAGGACACAATAGAGGCGCCTGGTTTGGTTTTTATGAACTGCAACGCTGGCCTGATGGTATGCTGGGTGGTATGGGCAGCCCCGGAAACCATTCCATCGGCATGGCCTTTGTAAACCATCATGGATCCGAAGTATGATACATCCAGCAGCATATCTTTTGCCATGGTGAGGTTCACACCTTTATGTTTCCTGAGCGCATAAAATGTATTGACATAATCATTGTAATTCGGCGATTCCGCAGGTAAAACAATCGCAACCTTGTTAAAATCTATGGGAATATTCAACTTAAGCGCTTTGGTTTTGATTTTTTCCTCATCGCCTATCAGGGTAATGTCCACCACATCTCCTGCTATCAACCTGGATGCAGCCATCAGAATGCGGTCGTCCTCACCCTCCGGAAGCACAATGTGTTTCTTTTGCTGCTGGGCCTGTATCATTAAGTTGTATAAAAACATTCTGGGCGTCAGCTTATCTGACGTGAAAGAAATCAGTCTTTCTGCCAGCCTGTCTATATCGACATATTTTTCGAAAGTGCTGATGGAAGTTGTTACCTTTTGTTTATTGTCTGCATAAATCCGGGACTTTATCCCCCCGATTTTATTGGCGACCTTAAATGTCCCCGATCCGACGGAAACAACAGGCACAATCTCCGAAACCCCATTAATTAATTTTAAGATGGGCTCCTCGGGTATCAGTCCACCGGTTAAAATGATTCCTGAGATTTTCGGATAATTGGCCGAAACATTGGCCTGCAACGCTCCCAAAATGATATCGGCGCGGTCTCCGGGCGTAATTACCAAACCGTTATCTTTAAGCTGCGGCAGGTAATGGCGTAATTGCATGGCCCCAACCCCAAAACTCTCGGCCTGGTTGTTTAAATACTCTTCCCCAAACAGTACTTTCCCTTTCAACGCCTTCACAATTTCCCTGATGGTGGGGTTGGACAATGATTTTACTTCGGGTATTATCACTACCTCGACTTCTTTTGAAAAGCTGTTGGCCAACCTCGAAGCAACCTCCTCCAGTCGGTCTTTTGAAACCTTATTGGCAAATACGGCAAGCACTTCCACATCCTTTTCCTTGAAGGTTTTGCAAGCCAGGAATAGGTTACCTACCAGTTCCTCGACGTTTTTACCGATCCCGCTGGCAATCATGATGACGGGAATTCCCAGGTTTTTGGCAATCAGTATATTAATATCGAATTCCGTTATACTCCCCTCGTCTGAAAAATCCGTTCCCTCGACTAATACAAAATCGAAATTTGCTTCAATTTCCTTATACTTCCTGATAATTGTATCAAGAATTTCTCCGGAACCGCCCTGATTTTGTTTCGCCAGTACCTCACTGCGGGTATACACATAGGCCGATTCAAAATCAATCTTTAAGTCGAAATGCGAAATGACTGTGTTGATGTGATTGTCCATTTCACCATTTTCCATATCATCGATGATGGGTCTGAAGTACCCAACCCTGGCGGTTTTTCCCAATAACATGGTCATCAATCCCAAAACGACAATAGACTTACCACTATTGGGCTCTATGGTGGCTATATATACCGATTTATTCATCAAATTTTTAATTATCAAATTGAAAACATCCCCTTCCCTTTGAAAGCCCCAATTATATCAAAAGAAAGGGAATGTTTTATTATCATTAGGTTAAATTTGACAGAAAGATATTAAGATTGTACATTGAGACCAGTTAAACTATATAATATCAAAAACTTCAGCGCTTATTAAGCCGCTTATTTTTGTCCGTATCAACCATTTTCCTATGCAAATTTTTCAGTCGACCCTATTCAAAAAATACTATTCACCGGGCTGCTTTACCCTAAACAGAACGTTTGCTTTCTTCTGCGCCATTTTTATTTGTATTGGCTGCAAAAACCCGGTGGATGAAAAGTCCGCAGACACCGAATATCGCAAGTGGCATACAATTACCCTGAATTTCGAAGGTCCCGCCACTTCAGAAACTGCTGCTGAAAATCCCTTTCTGAACTACCGTTTAAATGTTACATTTTCCAAAGGTAACAGAAGCCTGGTGATTCCCGGTTATTACGCCGCAGATGGCCATGCAGGTGAGACCGGGGCCAGCAGTGGCCATATCTGGCAGGTTAAATTTGTCCCTGATGAAACGGGCGAATGGGATTACAGCGCCTCTTTCAGAAACGGGGCGGGCATCAGCACCAGTGAGGATCCGAATGCCGGAGAGCCCGTGGCTTTTGATGGCCAAACCGGCAGCTTCATCGTATTGCCTACAGATAAGGAAGGGCGCGACTTCAGAGCGCATGGCCGGTTACAATATGTCGGGCAGCGTTACCTGCGTTTCGGCGAATCCGGTCAGTACTTTCTGAAAGGCGGAGCCGATAGCCCTGAGAACTTTCTTGCCTATGCTGATTTTGACAATACTTACGCCTCGGATACTTCCAAAGTTTTGATAAAAACCTATGAGGCACATGCCAGGGATTGGAAAGAGGGTGATGTAATCTGGAAAAACGGCAAAGGCAAAGGCATCATCGGGGCGCTTAACTATCTGGCCGGCCAAAAAATGAATGTCGTTTATTTTTTGACCATGAATATCGGTGGTGACGGAAAGGACGTTTGGCCATACCTGACACACCAGGATTTCGAACGCTTTGATTGCAGCAAGCTCGATCAGTGGGAAAAAGTGTTTACCCACGCCGATAAACTTGGAATTATGCTTCATTTTGTTACCCAGGAAACCGAAAACGAACGCTTGCTGGACCATGGTGATGTGGGTCCACTGCGTAAACTTTATTACCGGGAACTCATAGCACGCTTTGCCCATCACCTGGCTGTTACCTGGAATCTGGGAGAGGAAAATGGCCCCGCCCCTTTCACACCAAACGGTCAGAATGATGCCCAACGCAAGGCTATGGCTACCTATTTTGACAGGCATGATCCCTATCGGAATTTTACAGTTGTACATACCCATGCGTCGCCCAAGGCCAGGGAGCCAATTGTTGACGCTTTGTATGGGTTTGAGGCATTGGACGGATTATCACTGCAAATCGGTAACAAAACCACCATTCATGAAGAAACATTGAAATATTTAAAGCGATCTGCCGATTCAGGGAAAATCTGGGTTCTGACCCAGGATGAGATCGGCAAATGGCATACCGGGGCGGTACCGGATGATGTGGATCCGGCACGTGATACCCTGCGACAGGAGGTGTTATGGGGTAACCTTATGGCAGGTGGTGCCGGAGTAGAATGGTATTTCGGCTACCAGTACGCACACAATGACCTCAATGCAGAGGATTGGAGAACAAGGGAAAACCTTTGGGCACTAACAGCGGTGGCACTTGATTTTTTTCAGGAATACCTGCCTTTCCCGGAGATGAGCAATATGAACGAATTGGTTAGCTCCGAAAAAGCCTATTGCTTTGGAAAAAAAGATGAAATATTTGCTATTTATCTTCGCAAAGGCGATAATACAAAGATCAACCTGGAACAAAATCAGGAAAAGTTTGAAATAAAATGGTTCGATCCCCAGCATGGCGGACCGTTGAAGGATGGCAAGCAATTATTCCTCGAAGGCACAGGTTGGCAACCCATAAATAAATTGAATGATGAACAAGATTGGGTAGCATTGGTTAGGGTAATTGACAGTTAACAATTTACAACTAATATTTACTAATTGTCAATTGTCAACTGTAAATTGTCAATTAAAAAATCATCCGTTATTGAAGGTGACTTGAAAATCACCGGTGTAGCTTCCGGAAAATACTTTTCCGTCAACCATGGTCAGGTCCATAGTGATCGTGTAATTATTATCACCGTTATCAATGACAGTCAATTCTCCTTCTTCCAGATTTGACCCGGCAGTGCTGGAAGTTCCTTGGAACTCGACGTAATTGGTCAGCCAGTTATCGAGCAATCTAAGATCACCGGATTTGGGATATGCATAATCTCCCTCGATGGACTCTCCGACAACGTAGTCAAAGTCAATTGTGAGGGTTTGGGTATTTGAGAGGTCAGTACTCACCAGCGTGATCGCAACATGTCCTTCCCCGTCTAGTGAAACACCCAATATATTGGCAGTGGTAACCGCAAAGGCTTCACCGTCCATAGTAAGTGTATTAGGTGGCGGTGAATCATCATCAGAGCTGCACGCACTGGTTATAGCAAAGATGCTCACAAAAACAAAAATTTTCCAGTTGAAGTTATCTAATTTCATATGCTAAAATAGTTAGGTTAAGTTATGTAGTAAAAAAAGTCATCGCTGGGTACGCCGAAAGCCTTGTACCAGCTATCAGACTGTTAAATGCCCCAAAGCTAGCCAACTTGAATAGGTGGATCAAGGATGAAACGATTGTTTAGATTGCTTATGTAAGATTAATCAGTCGGATGTCATTTTCTGAAACCTTCTCAGTTCAATAAAATTTTTGCCATCCTTAATGATTTAAACAAAAAAAATGCAAAATATTATTTATTTTTGTGAGAATGAATCCTAAAGAACTCATCCGTACCTCTCTGTCACATGAAAGCTTCACGGTAAGCCACCACCGCCTGCCACGGTTTCTCAACGTATGGCATTACCATCAAGAGCTGGAATTGGTTTATATTAAAAAAAGTACCGGCACCATATTCATAGGAGACTGCATCGAGCAGTTTTCTGCCGGTGACCTGGTATTCATCGGTTCTTGTCTTCCGCACCTTTGGCTGAATGATAAAGCGTATTTTGAAAGAAAGGATCTGACAGCCGAAGCAATGGTTATCCATTTTCACCCACATTGTTTCGGTGATAAGTTTTTTACCATTCCCGAAATGCATAAAATTCACAAGGTAATGGAAGAGGCAAAAACCGGTATACGACTGGAAGGAACCAATAAAAGGAAGATTATCAGCATGATAGAGGGGCTCTTTTTTGAAAATGAATTAAGTAAAGTGATTTCCCTGTTGCAGATTCTGCGGTTAATCGCAGATGCGTCCGGAAAGGTATTTCTTTCAAGCCATTCATTTATCAATGCCTACGCCAAGAACTCCAATACAAAACTGGATAAAGTGTATGAATATATACTCAATAACTTCAAAGAGGAAATAAATCTTAACCGCACAGCCGATCTTGTCCATATGAATCCATCGGCTTTCAGCAGGTACTTTAAACAAACTACTAACAAGACGTTTGTCCAGTTTTTGAATGAGGTACGTATCGGTTATGCCTGTAAATTATTAATGGACCAGGGCGATAAGAACATTTCCGAGATTGCTTTTGAATGCGGCTACAGGAATCTTTCAAACTTCAACCGCCAGTTCAAACTGATCACCAGAAAAACACCGAAGGATTACCTGACTTCTCATCACCAGGCATTTACAACCCCTGTTTCCCCCAATAGATAAGCCTTTCGTCCCCAGATCACCCGGAAAAGTCCGGTCTACCCCATCATTGATAGAAGGGTGCGGTTTGTTGGCCGGACGGACGATGATGCTCCTTGCGGCGCTGGCGCTTCCCGTGGTATGACAGGCTTACGCCGATTGCAAAAACCACCACGGAGGCACGAAGACACAAAGAGACACAAAGAGTTTTGTCCAAAACGTTGTGAAATAGCCCTGAGACGCCAGGGCGATCAAGTCCACATAAGGACCTATGCACCATCAAAACCCCGGACATGCTGCCTGGCAGTGCCTAGCAGGTCGATCCCTAATTCTACCACATCGCCGGGTTTCAGATACCTGGGGGGATCCAAACCAAGACCCACACCGGATGGGGTACCCGTTGAAATAATGTCTCCCGGCACCAGGGTCATAAAACGGCTGATGTAGCTTATAAGCCGGGGAATATTGAAAATCAGGTCGGAGGTATTGCTGGATTGCAGCATCCGGTCATTGACTTTGAGCCATAAGTCCAGATCGTGCGGATCATTAATCTCATCTTTGCTGACCAGCACAGGCCCCATCGGAGCAAAGGTATCGGCACTTTTCCCTTTCACCCACTGGCCACCCATTTCAAGCTGAAAGGCCCTTTCGCTGACATCATTGTGCAGCAAATAGCCGGCAACATAATCCATGGCTTCGGATTCTTCTACATAAGAGGCCCGTTTGCCAATCACTACGGCAAGCTCTACCTCCCAATCTGTTTTTTCACTATCTTTTGGAATGATGATGTCGTCGTTAGGTCCTGTTATCGAAGACGTAGCCTTAAAAAACAGTACCGGTTCTTTGGGAACTTCCATACCACTTTCTTCAGCATGTTTCGCGTAATTCAAACCAACGCATATTATCTTGGAGGGGTTTTTCAAAGGAGGGCCTAATCTGCTGCCTGATTCTACCACAGGACAGTTTTCTTTATTTTGATCATACCAGGATGGCAATTTTTCTATGCCAACGGATTCGAAAAATGACTGATCGTAATCCTGAACAAAGTGGCTAACATCTACCAATGTGCCGTCTTCCAGTTGCAATCCCGGTTTTTCCTGACCAGGTGATCCAAATCTTACTAATTTCATGAACGATTATTTAACTATTTAACTTAATAAAACCACCGTCGATCGGATAGTCGGTTCCTGTAATAAAACCTGCCTGATCCGAGCAAAGGAACAAAGCCAGCGCGGCAATTTCTTCAGGCGTACCCATTCTGCCTATAGGCTGGGTTTTCGACAATTTATCAAACATCTCTTCTTCCTTTCCCGGATAGTTTTTAGCGATAAATCCGTCCACAAACGGGGTATGAACGCGGGCAGGTGAAATACAATTGCAACGGATATTGTCGCCGATGTAGTCTTTTGCCACTGAGTAGGTCATGGTCAGGACAGCCCCCTTAGACATTGAATAGGCAAACCGATCTGAAATTCCCAATGTGGAAGCAATAGAAGCCATGTTAAGTATTACACCTCCACCTTGTTTTTTCATATGCGGAATGCAGGCAAATATACAGTTATAAACGCCCTTGATATTTACCTGATACAATCTATCTATATCTTCCTCGCTGGTATTTTCGATATTGCCCACGTGGGCAATTCCGGCATTATTCACCAGAATATCGATATGATGTTGCCGGGCGATTTTATCAACTACACCGATTACTTCCCGATGGTTGGCTACGTTGCAGGCAAAAACCGATGATTTACCTCCTTTTTCCTGAATTTCAGAAACAGTTTCGTGGCCGTTTTTTTCGTCGAGCTCCAGTATAAATACATGGGCGCCATTTTCAGCAAAATTCAGCGAGATGGCTTTTCCGATCCCGCTGGCACCTCCGGTTACGACGGCCACTTTATTGCTCAGATTATAGGTAGTCATATTGTTTTTATGGGTTATTCAACCGGCGAAAAGTTATCACTTTTCCAGACTTTTCCCAAAGGAAAACTGTACTCATTTAGAGATGCAGGCTTCATGGTGATACTATAACCCGGCAACTCAGGAGGCATATATCTGCCGTTTTTTATGCGGACAGGGTCGAGGAAGTGCTCGTGCAGGTGATCGACATATTCTATGAGCCGGTTTTCGAGGCTGCCACTGACGGCGATGTAATCAAACATAGACAGATGTTGTACATACTCACATAAACCAACCCCACCGGCATGAGGGCAAACGGGAATATCGAATTTAGCTGCCATCAGCAAGATAGCCAGGATTTCATTAACACCCCCCACCCGGCAGCTATCGATCTGGCATACATCGATGGCGCCAGCCTGCAAAAGTTGTTTGAATATGACCCTGTTTTGACAATGTTCACCGGTAGCGACCTTTATCGGCGCGATGGCTTTCGCAATGGCAGCATGGCCCAGAATATCGTCGGGACTTGTCGGCTCTTCGATCCACCATGGATTAAACACCGATAGTTTTTCCATATTTTCAATAGCTTCCTCTACCTCCCATCTTTGATTGGCATCCATCATGAGTGTTAATTCATGGCCGATCTCTTCACGGATGATCCCCGCTCTTTTAATGTCATCATCGATGTTGGCGCCCACCTTCATTTTCAGGTATTGCCATCCATCCTTCAGTGCCTCCCTGCACAACGTCCTGATCTTTTCATCCGAATACCCAAGCCAGCCTGCCGAGGTCGTGTAGGCCGGATATCCGTGTTGTAATAATTCGGCCACCCGCTTCTCCTTGCCCGGCATTTGACGACGCAGTATGTCGACAGCTTCCCGGGGCGTGATAACGTCGGTGATATAGGTAAAATCAATACAGGAAACCAACGCTTCAGGTTTCATGTCAGCCAGCAGTTTCCAAAGCGGTTTTCCTTCTACTTTGGCATAAAGATCCCAGACAGCATTGACCAACGCCGCGGTGGCCAGATGAATCACACCCTTCTCAGGCCCCAACCACCGGAGCTGGCTGTCACCGGTGATCATTTTCCAGAATCCGGCCATATCCGCGGTAAAAGACTCCAATGATTTTCCCTTAATAAGGTAGGAAAGCGCATGAACCGCTTCAACACACAATTGATTGCCACGGCCGATGGTAAAAGTTAGCCCGTGCCCCTGAATCCCTTCCGGATGATCCGTTTTTAGTATGACATAAGCCGCGGAATAATCCGGGTCAGGATTCATAGAGTCCGACCCATCGAGGGAGTGACTGGTGGGAAAGCGTATATCCTTTACTTCAATATCAGTAATTGTAACAGGCATTTTTATATCTTTCAGGCCAAAATTAATGTGCGGGATGCGGTGGATCTACTGAATATTTCACGGATTATGATGGTATTTTAGCGATATAGGAGAAAAACTAATGATCGTGGATTTTTTCCTCCAAAGCAGAAGACAAAAAGTAAACACCACCGACCACGACACCACCACCGGGCTTCCTTTGATCAGCAAGCTTTACTTCAACCCAGTCTTCGCTTCTCCGCCCTGTTTCAACTTCCACCCTTTGGTATTGCCTGTTCTCTCCCTTCCTGCCAATTTCCACAAAGATGTATTCCTTTCCCGCTAGTGAGGCCACCGCAGCCCGGGGTAAGGCTTCGATGACATGGCTTTCAACCAAAATATCCGCCTCGACGTAAGTACCGGGGATGAATGTATTTTCTTCATCCTTCAGGTGCCCATGTACATTTACAGTTCGTTTTTCTTGATCAAAGGCCTTACCGACCAAATAGATTTCACCTTCATGGATCTCATGATCGAGGCTTGGGATTCTCAGATGAATAACCTGGCCTTCTTTTATCCTGAGTATGTCTTTTTCGAAAATATTCAATTCAATGTGCAGGTGGTCGGTATCGATAATCTCCAGCAGTATCTCCTCCGGACGTACGTATTTGCCAATGACCAAATTGACAGCAGTAACCGTACCGTCAATCGGTGCACGGATAGCCAAAGTAGCAGTATATTTCCCAGTCAGTACATTGTCTACGTTAAATCCCATCATTTGCAGCGCTTTCTTCAACCCGGTGTGTCTGGCCAGGGTGGACTTGTAATCTGCTTCAGCCTTCAGCAGGTTTTTCTTTGAAGCGATGTTCTCCTCCTGCAGGATCTTTTTTCGCTCATATTCGGATTTCAGGTAATCCAGTTGCCCGTTTATCTCCATAAAGTTCTGTTGTAACCTGACGTATTCGGGATTTTCCAGGGTCGCAATCACCTGGCCTTTTTTCACTACATCACCGATCAACAGGGTGGTTTTTTTAACATAGCCCGCAGCAATTGTGCTTACCTGTGCTTTGTTTTGAGGGGGGGCATCAAAATAACCGTTAGCCTTTATTTTTTCGAATATTTCCCTCGACGCTATGGCCCCCAAAGTTATTCCCGCGGCGGTGGCCTGGTCCTCACTTAACATAACAATGCTGTTTTCTGTCTCAGTATGCCGGGAGGCATTTTCAGCAACGTGCCCTTCTTGCCCACAGCCATAGGTGATGGCCGGTACAACAATCAACAGGAGTATTTTATTAGTTTGGCTTTTCATATATTTTTCACTTTAAAGATAGATAAGATACTGCATCTCCAGTACCGTCTGATTGTATTGATTTAAGCTTTCCAGATAGCCGAGATTAATTTGCCTGGCACCTTCCAGGCTTTGGATGTACTGCAGGTAGTCAGTTTCTCCACTGAGGTAGCTTTTCTCCGCCATTCTGAAAATTTCACCGGCCATTTGCAATCCCTGGGACTCGTGGTAGGAAATTGCTTTTTCATGTTTTTGTATCAAGGCATTCAGTTGTTGATACTGCGAAATGAGGCCTGTCTTGTTGTTCTCCAATTCCCTTTCGCTGATCTCTTTCTCAATTCTGGCAGCTTGAAGTTTGCCGCGTTGGGCGCCTGTCAATATAGGGATTCCAATGCCAATTTGATACCCGCTTAAATTCTCGGCGTTCTCCCCCCTGCCTACCCCCAAAAAATACCCGGCTTCGAGCTCCGGCAACATTTTGTTTTTTTCAACTTCGATACTGGCAGCGGCGAGATTGGAAAGCCCCTGATAAAATTGCGTGCCGGGATTATCTTCCAATTCCGCACGAACTTGCTGCATTTCCAGTTCAATCCTGGTAAGGGGGATAAACGGTACAATAAATGTTTCTTCTGTTTGTAACAGTTCCCTTAACCTTTGATAGCTGAAATCAACATCAGCCCTGCTCTGCTCTTGTTGTTTGTTTAATTCAAGATACCGGGCATCGGCGGTAATTTTTTCGAGATAGTTGGTTTCCCCCACTTCATGACGCCGCTGCGCCGCCCTGGCAAAATTGCGGTAAAGGCTGTCCAGGTATGTCAGCTCCTCGAGGCGGTTAAGTTGATATAAAACCTCATAATATGCCTGGGAAACCTGTTTTTTGAGCAGTCTTTCGTTAATCCGGTGATCTATGCGACGTAAAGCTGTTTTTTGCTGCTGAAGTTTTTTTTGCGCCCCATAAAGCGTTGGAAAACTGATGTGCTGTTGTACGCCATAAACATCGACCGGCCTTCCGTTTTCTGCAATGTTGTTTTCATCAAAACTGTGGTAAATGGAAGTTTGAGGTATATCAAAAGCGGTTTTTTCCAGTTTTTGCTGCTGTGTGATCCTCATTTTCGATGCCTGAAAACCGGCATTGTTTTTTAAGGCAATTTCAATGGCATCATTTAACCCGATTTTGTTTACCTGTGCCTTGCCCGGCAGGCTGATGAAAAACCCGGCAAGCAATAAAATCATCAGACCAGCCCTTCCGGGATTTAGTCTGACGGGCTTACCGCCATGAGCATCTTGCTTAGCCTGCCCCGTAAACATGATGTAAAGCACCGGCAATACCACCAAAGTCAAAAAGGTAGCGGTAATCAAACCACCGATAACCACCGTGGCCAGGGGTCGCTGCACCTCGGCGCCCGCAGAAGTGGAAAAGGCCATTGGGAAAAAGCCCAGTGCCGTAGAGGAAGCTGTCAAAAGCACCGGTCTAAGCCGCTGCCGGGTTCCTTGTATGACACGATCGTAGATGTCCTTTACCCCTTTATCCTTTAATTCGTTGAAAAAACCCATAAGTACTATTCCGTTTAACACCACAATTCCAAACAAGGCAATAAAACCAACACCGGCAGAAATGCTGAAGGGAAGTCCTCTGACCCACAACAACGTAACGCCGCCAATAGCAGCCAGGGGGATGGCCGTATACACTATTAAGGCCTGACGATAGGAATGAAAAGTAAAGTACAACATAACAAAAATCAATATCAACGCCACCGGTGCGGCTATGCTTAGCCGGGCCTTGGCATTTTGCAGGTTTTCGAATTGACCTCCATAGGTAATGTAATAACCTTCAGGCAGGGGCAGTTGGGAAGACAAAATGTTTTGGGCCTCTTCCACAAGCGATTCAACATCACGGTTCCGGACATTGATACCAATAACGATGCGTCTTTTGGTATCATCGCGGGATATTTTGGCCGGGCCTGTACTGTATTCCACGGATGCTACTTCCCTGAGAGGTATTTGCCTGCCATTGGGAAGGTCGACATAAAGGTTTTGCAGGTTTGAAATATCATTTCTGAAGGCTTCTTCGAATCTTACCACCAGATCGAAACGTTTTTCCCCCTCAATCATAATTCCGGCCGTCTCACCGGCAAAAGCCATGCTCACTATCCGGTTGAGTGCTTTGATGCTCAATCCGTGTTGGGCAATCTTATCCCGGTTATACCTGACCACCATTTGTGGCAGTCCGACTGTTTTTTCTACGGTCACATCGGCAGCACCTCGCACATCGTGCACCAATTCACCTGCGCGGTCACCTAATTCCTGCAATTTGTCCAGGTCTTCACCATAAATTTTAATGGCCACATCCGAACGTACCCCGGTGATCAATTCATTAAAGCGCATTTCAATGGGTTGCGTAAACTCAAAGTCCAAACCGGGCATGACAGACATAGAAGCTTTCATTTTATCGGCCAACTCTTCCCGTGAGCGTGCGCTGCGCCATTCCCTTTTTGGCTTTAGTTTGATAATGACATCCGCCTGTTCCATGGACATAGGATCGGTAGGTACTTCGGCAGCGCCAATCCGCGTGACCACCTGGTCCACCTCCGGAAACCCGTCGAGTAAAATCTTTTCCAGCGCTGTCATGATATCAACGGTTTTTCCCAACGATGTGCCGGTTTTCAGGACTGGTTGTACCACCAAATCCCCTTCATTCAAAGTCGGTACAAATTCTCCTCCCATGCTGAAAAAGATCAAACCACTCCCAATTAAAAGGGCCATGGCGATACCGAGTACCACCCTTTTGCTTTTCAAAGCAAATTGAATAACCAAGGAGTAGGCTTTCTCCAGCACGTGCATGATGCTACCTGAGATATTTAATCCTTTTCCGGTATCGGGCTTACATACGACCGAAGCCAGTACCGGTACATAAGTCAAACTCAATATCATCGCGCCTATCAGGACAAAAACAAAAGATAGTCCCATAGGGCGGAACATCTTACCCTCAATTCCGGCAAGGGACAAGATGGGAATAAATACAATCAGGATAATCACCTGTCCAAAAATCGCAGGATTCATCATTTTGACAGTGCCTTCCCTGGTAAGGCGGTCTCTTTCCAGTCTGAGCTGATCACCGGTCAATGCCTGTAAGGTTGCACTGTTTTGATTGGTTTTAAATATGATGTATTCGATAATAATAACCGAGCCGTCAATGATGATTCCGAAATCAATGGCCCCCAGACTCATCAGGTTGGCAGAAATTCCTAACAGATGCATCATGGAAATGCCAAAAAGCAGGGATAAAGGAATGATAGAAGCTACGATGAGGGCGGAGCGAAAATTACCCAACAGTAAAACCACCACAAAAATTACTATCAACGCGCCAAGGACCAGGTTTTCCACCACGGTATAGGTAGTTTTATTGATCAACTCCGTACGTTCCAGGAAAGGGTTAATCACCAGTCCCTCAGGTAAAAGGTCCTGTACTTCGGCCACTCTTCGTTTGACATTTTCAATGACCTCGCTGGAATTGGCATCTTTCAGCATCATGATCTGTCCCATCACTTTTTCACCCGTTCCATTGCCTGTAATGGCCCCGAAACGCGTGGCACTGCCAAAGGAAATTTCTCCAATGTCACGAATGAGTATGGGAACGCCACCAACGTTTTTCACCACAATTTTTTGAATATCTTCCAGTGACTTTATCATTCCCTCCCCTCGCACAAAATAACTTTGGGATACCTTTTCAATATAACCGCCTCCCATCACATCATTGTTTTTCTCCAGGGCCTGAAACACCTCTGAAATAGAGACATTCATACTTTTGAGCTTTTCCGGATTCACCGCCACCTCATATTGTTTCAGAAACCCGCCCCAGGTATTGACCTCCACAACCCCCGGAATTCCCGAAAGCTGCCGTTTGACCACCCAATCCTGGATAGTACGTAGATCCATGGTTGAATACTTGCCCTCATAACCGGGTTTTACATCCAGAACATACTGGTATATCTCCCCCAGTCCGGTACTGATAGGCCCCATTTCGGGGGTACCAAATTCCGGAGGGATTTTTTCCGAGGCGGATTTGAGTTTTTCTGAAATGAGCTGACGGGGCAGGTAGGTACCCATCTTGTCTTCAAAAACAACAGTAACCACCGACAAACCAAATTTCGAGATCGACCTGATCTCTATCACTCCTGGCAAATTGGCCATTTCCAACTCCACAGGGTAGGTCACGAATTGTTCCATGTCCTGGGTAGAAAGGTTGCGGGAAGTGGTGATGATCTGAACCTGGTTATTGGTGATATCAGGCACGGCACCAATGGGAATCTGCGTGATAGAATAAACCCCCCAGCCTATCCATGCCAATAGAAACAGTGTAATAATCAGCTTGTTTCTAATGCTGAAGCCTACAATAGCGTCAATCATAATTATGATATTTTGTAAAATGAATTGAGGAAAATATCGGGGATTTCCTGCGAATTCAGGTTTTGTAAATAAAAAATAAAGGGATTAAGGCTCGGTTATGCCGCGGGAGGTCCCCGGTGTATATTCAGTGAAAGGAGAAAAGGGTTTGTTAAAATGGCTGCAGGCGGATACAAATAGTGATTCGACTCCTTTTCGGTGAGAACCGTCAAATCAAACGAGACAAAAGCCAAAACAAAGGGAGCGATAAGATTTAGCACCTGGGCACTGGCTGGTTTAAGGTTTTCAAGGTGTTCATTCCCTAAATCCAGATGAAATATGGACGCCAGCAAACCCAACAGGTTATCCTCGTGATGAGAACAATGGCTGGTAACAATTTCCCCCGCCCCGGTAGTATAATGAGAATGGGGCACAAAATTATGAGCCATCAGCATAGCTGTTGCAGCAAACAGAAACGCTAAACTCACTTTTTTGAACATGGAACTTAATTATGGTTACCTTTAAATATTAATTGAACCTAAACAGGCAACTAACTTTAACTACACCGCAAAATTAAACAATGTTATGGTATTATGGAAATCAAATCGATTGGCAGAATCGGTCATACTATGTATGACTACTCAAAAAAATAGGCCTGGCGCAAGCGTCTCGTGACTGTTGCACAACGTTTTCAACAAAATTCTTTGTGTCTCTTTGTATCTTTGTGCCTCCGTGGTGAAGAATGGTTAACGACAAAGAATGGTTAACCACCAAGACACAAAGAGACACAGAGGGTTTTCGCCTGTAAAATAAAGGTACAGTCTTAAGTTGTGTAACAGCCACGTGCTGCTTGTGCTCCAAATGAATAAGCACCTAAAACAAAAAAATTATTTGCGCAGAAACATTTTAATTGAAAAAACAATTATAAAGTTATATAATCGCAGCATTGAAGTGCACTAAAGGTACTATGACCAAAACCAAAACTACCATCCTTTTAATCCTGGCCACGATTATTCACCTTCGGGCACAAGGGCAGCAGGACAGTGTGGATGTAAACAGCCAGAGAGATCCTTTATACATAGGCGTCAAATATCAATACGGGGATATCCTCGCACACTCCGGTGACATTGAATCTATTTCAGGCACTAATCCATGGGGGTTGACTTTTGAGGTCAGTCAGTTGAAGACAAAAGATAAATCATGGCGAAACTGCAACTGCTACAGTAAGGTAGGTCTTTCATTTTCCTATACCAATTTTGCAAACCCGGACGTGCTGGGTAATGCTTATAGCATGGTTTTCTTTCTCGAACCCCTGATAACCTACCGAAGGAACTTCCATGTATCCTTCAGGGCAGGTATGGGTATTTCCTATATGGATAATATTTATGACGAAATTGAAAATCCCACCAACCTGTTTTACAGCACATCCTTCAGCTTTCCGTTACTAGTAAATCTCGCTTTGAATTACAAAATCGCACCGGAATGGAATGCCAACTTGTCTGTTTTTTACAATCACATATCCAATGGCGGGATGCGACAACCCAATAAAGGCATCAATTATCCCACAATTGCCCTGGGCCTGGATTACATACTTTTTCCAAAGTCCCTGCCGGTGAGGAAGCGGGTAAAAAGCGCATCCGGATATCCCTGGCAGCGTTACCTGGGAATTTTTGCTACCACCCGCTCAGTCAGTGACAGTACCAACGAGAATGACAACAGAAAACTGACCATAGGCCTGAACGGCGGCGTAACTAAACGTTTAGGTAAAATTTATGGATTCAACCTGGGCTTCGAGGCCTCATATGATGGTTCAAACCGGGAAAAACGGAAGGTTGGGAATGAAGATTACAGCACTTATATCTTTTCTTTGATGGCCGGCAACAACCTGCATTTCGGAAGGTATCGTTTCAGTCAGCAATTTGGTGTTTACCTTGGCTCTCCTGATCCAAATGATCGTTGGTTGTTCCAGCGGTATGCCCTTGATTACCAGCTAACTGATTTATTAAAAGTAGGAATTTCCCTGAAAGCCCATGGCCATGTAGCCCAAAACATCGATGTAAGAATGGGAATCGTATTTTAATGAAATAATTTTTTTAAAAATCCGGAATTGCACACATATTATCCGCCGTTGTACTTTTTTGGCTTGGTAATTGTTATGAAATATAAGGAATCTAAATTTATTTACTTACCATGAAAAAGTTATCAGCATTGTTTATTGTACTAAGCCTCATGGCGACATCGATTCCCATGACCCAGGCTACGGACAAAAAAAGAGGAAAAGAAGCCAAAAAGGAGATGAAAAAGAAGGCTTCAAAACTTGCCAGAAAAGAAGCAAGGAAATTTAAAAAAAGCAAGTGGTTTGTGGCACCGGGCGCCTTGCCTATGGACAAACAAGTGGAAAAAGCGTGGTTACTCCAGTATGAAGATGATGAAAACGGATATCCATTGTACCTCGTTGCCTCAGGTAACTCTGTGGCCGAATCACAATCGGCTGCCAAACTCCAGGCTTTGGAGTTAGCCAAGCTCGAACTGGCAGGTATTGTTCAAACAAATATTGTGGCAATTATCGAAAACAGCGTAGCCAACAATCAATTGAGCCGTGAGGATGCTGCCTCTATCACGAAAACTGTGGCCGCTTCCAAAAACATTATCGCACAGGAGATTGGCAGGGTAGTCACGCTTTTCGAAATCTACCGGGAGGTCGGTGACAAAAACATGGAGTCTTCGGTGAGGATCGGTTACAATAGTAAAATGGCGCATCAAACAGCTAAAGACGCCATTAAACGGCAACTGGAAGAACAGACTGAACAACTGCATAAAAAACTGGATAAAATTCTCGACTTTTAATACAACAGTACTATGAAACGGCCATATTCCATAGTACTGATCATGCTGGCCATAAGCTTTATACATACTGTTTATGGCCAGAAAATACACCTCGTTGGCGCCGCTGTGGTGGTCAGGCTCGAAGACCATCTGAGCAGGGAACAAACCCGCGAAATGGCCAGGGAACAGGCCATCCATAAGGCGCTGGAGGAAAGGTATGGCACTTTTATTTCAAAAGATTCAAGGATTGAAATTGAAGATGGCAGTACATCGGTACACATTACAGGCGCCACGCAGGTCAAGGGAGAGTGGCTTGAAACCATTAATGAGTCATTTAAAGAAGAAGTACGCCGGATTAAAACCGGTTCGGGCGTCAGGCAGGAAATATGGATCACCTGTACCATTAAAGGAAAAGCCCGTGAAATAGTCGATACGTCTGTTAAATTCGATTATTCACCACTGAATTGTCCGGAAATGGATTGTGCCAGGGAAGACTTTGAAAACAATTCTCAATTCTATCTGTATTTCAAAACACCTGTGGACGGATATCTGAGCGTTTTTCTTGCCGATGATAAGCAAGCGTACAGAATACTTCCGTACAATGAAATGCCAAAACAGTATATTCATAACGTACCGGTAAAAGCAGATCAGGAATACATTTTTTTCCATCCGGATCAGTCTGCCAATTATTTCGAGGGTTTTCCCTATTATTTAACAGATGAAATAATGCTGGATACTGAAAAGGATCAGACCTCTTATCAGTTGTATATGGTGTTATCCTCCACGCCCTATACCAAACCGATACTTGAAAACGAGACCGAGCTTCCCGGGGCTTATAAAAATCCAAAGCATATTCCCAGAGAGGATTTTGATGAATGGGTTCGGAATAACCGCATGGTAAACACAACGTTCTCTTATCAAACCTCAAACCTTACAGTTAAAAAATGAAACGTCAAATACACATCGGGTTAGTAATAATGGCCTTTTTCTGGAGTTGGTCCGGTGTTTTTGCCCAGGACATATTATTTCCGGCCAGCCAATATGGTCTATGGGGCTATATTGATTCCGAAGGGGAATGGGCCATCAATCCTTCCTTTCAATCAGCGCAGCCATTTTCTGAAGGATTGGCGGCTGTGAAAAGAAGGAACTCCGGCAAATGGGGTTACATTGATAAGCGTGGAAAATGGATTTTAAAGCCTGCATATGAAAGGGCTACCCCCTTTAACGAGGGGCTCGCTGCGGTAGTAGTTAATAATAAATGGGGATTTATCGACCATGATGGAAAAGTAATCATTCCCCATGGCTATCAACTCGTAAGCTCTTTTTCAGAAGGGCTGGCCATTGCTTCAAAAGGTGCAGGAAAGTATTTTATCGATCACCATGGTAATCAGATAACCAAGCAAAGCTTCGATGACGCGCTGCCATTTGCAGAGGGACTTGCCCCGGTAAACTTCCAGGGGCAGAAAGTGTACATCTCCAACGGTGGTCAAGTCCAAATCAGGCACGACTTCGACATGGCACACCCTTTTTCCGAAGGGCTCGCACAGGTAAAGAATCAACACAAGATGGGATATATAGACCGGTCGGGAAATGTCGTCATCCCATTGATGTTTAAAAACTCATCACAATTCAGTCAGGGGCTCGCGGCGGTACGGAATGGAGATACCTGGGGATATATCAATAAGAAGGGCTCATGGGCGATAAAACCGAAATTTGAGAAAGCTTTTCCATTTAAATTAGGTTATGCAGTCGCCGTAAAGAACCGGAGATTCGGAGTCATTGACAAGTCCGGAGAATGGGTTATCGAACCTGCATTTTCCAAAATCGGGAGTGCTGGCAGGGCTTATAACATTAAGGACATACTTAAAGAAAAAATTGAGAAAGCTTACCTTGTCTGGCGAAGGAAAGGTGAATTTGAAAAAACAAGTCAGCATGCCAGGAGAATAGAGTCTCAGAATCAATCGGCCGTATTGGACAGTATATCAAACCGGGTTCTAACAAAATACGGCACTAAATACATTGATTTTGCCAATGCGGAATTGGGAATCTACGATGCCGACGAGGAGTATTTTCACGTGTTTATCTCCGGAACCATGCCCACACGCATTAATATTCCCATTGAAGAAGCCATTGCATTCAAAACCAATTGGGAGGAAGCCGTTATCACGGATCCCGGCTTTCTTCTGGCCGGTGAAAACCTGATCTTAAAAAAATACACAATAGCGCTTAATGGAAAAGTATATGATTATGCTATTTCAGCGCAAAAAGGCAAGTATTTTGACTTCGCCGATTTATCATGGATCAATGAAATTTCCATTCCGGAAATCATATGGTCCAGCCCTCGGATATATGCGGGGGACAAGCCGGTCCGGGCGAGTACCAGACCAGGTTTTTCTGACGTGGATATCGATATTCCGGTTAACAATATAGAAAGGAAAAACACCTTCGCCCTGATAGTAGGCAATGAAGATTATAAATCTTTTCAGGCAGGATTCGACGAAGAAGTGAACGTTTCGTATGCAGCGATCGACGCCGAAATTTTCAGTCAGTATGTGCACCAAACCATGGGGTTACCCAAAAAGAACATTACCCTGATAACCAATGGAACCGCAGGACAAATCAAACAGGGCTTAAATAAAATGAGCCAGATTGCCGAGGCATATAATGGAAAAGCCGAGCTGATCTTCTACTACGCCGGCCACGGCCTTCCTGACATCAGCACTTCCAGTCCCTATCTGATTCCGGTAGATGTAGACGGCTCTGATTTATCATTTGCCATCAGCCTGGAAGAAGCTTTGAACACCCTGACCAGATCCCCGCATACACGGGTTACGGTATTGCTGGATGCCTGTTTTACCGGAGGCGGCAGAAGTGAACAATTGGTGGCATCACGAGGGGTAAAAATCAAGCCCAAATCGCCTTACATAAGAGGAAATCTGGTAGTTTTCACCGCCACAAGCGGCAACGAAGCAGCATTTGCCTATGAGCAGAAAGGACATGGCATGTTTACCTATTTTCTGTTGAAAAAGTTAAAGCAAACAGAAGGAAATGTTACTTATCACGAACTGGCAGCCTATCTGAAAGATCAAATTCCTAAAAATTCTATCGTCATCAACAACAAAATACAAACCCCTGAGGTAATGGTTAGTCCGTCCTTGCAGGATCAATGGCAGGAAATGGGATTTATTTGGAGAAAAGATTTAGAAGGAATTGACAATTGACAGTTATTAGTCACCAATTATCAATTGTTCACTGTCAATTGTCAATTCAAAAACCCCGTTTGTTTGTGTGAGTGGAATTATAGGTCCAGATGGCTAAACAGGAGTATGGCAAAAAAGATGATCACTACCGGGGCGGCCAAACCGGTGACTGATCCGATGAAGCGGAAATCGGATTGTTTCAAAAAGCCTGAAGAATAAGCGATAGCATTGGGGGGGGTGGAGATGGGTAAGAATAAGGCGGTGGAGGCGGACAGGCCGATGACCACAGAGACAACCAATGCGTAATCAGGCAAAAATGATACGCCTACGGGAATGAGCACGCTGGCGGCGGCTGTGTTACTCATGATGTTGGACAAAGCGGTTGTCAACAAACTAAGGATGAGTAACATGAGATAAACGTTACTAAAGACCGGGATTTGACCCACCAGATAATCGGCCAGTCCTGAATCGCTGATAACAATGCCAAGGGTTAAACCACCGGCAACCAATATCAGTGTATCCCAGGGCACCAACCTCAGATCTTCGCCCAATACCACACCGCTGACAGTAAGAATCAGTATTGGCAAAAACGATACCAGTGCCACAGGAATATTATGTAACGGAGAAGTAAGCCACAACCCAATGGTAATAATGAAAGTCAAAACCACTGTTCTGCGATTGCCGACAGTATTTCTGAGCGGGTAGTCCGAATCTTCTTCAACCTGGCCAAATTGAATACTCTGGTAGCTGGTACGATAATAACTCTTCAGCAAAAACCAGATGAGTATGATGAACATGAGGGCAACAGGCACACCGGCCTTCATCCATTCCAAAAATCCAAATTCAATTTGTGCATTTTGGATAACCCCCATGGCAATGGCATTCGGAGGGCTGCCGATGACCGTGCCCATACCGCCGACAGTTGCCGCCGCAGCTACCCCCAAAAACAAGGCTTTCACAAACGGATCATCTTTATCTAACACTTTCACGATTGGTTTTAATATGGCGACCATCATAGCAGTAGTGGCTGTGTTAGACATGAACATACTCAAAATACCGGTAACCAGCATACATCCTAATAAAATAGTATAAGGCCTGGTGCCGAACCGTCGCAATACATAGCGGGAAAACTTTCTGTCAAATTGCGTGATCTGTGCTCCCATAGCCAAAAAAAATCCACCCAGCAAAATCCATATTATCGGGCTTGACCAGGTGTTAATATATTTTTCCCAGTCCGACGATATGACACTAAAATGTATATCATCTAAGAAATAGATGGAAAATCCAATGATTAAAATACTCACTGCAAATGGAGGAATGGCTTCAGTAATCCATAAGCCACCGGCAAACAGCAGCAAAAACAAGGCATGGTTAGCCTGAACAGAAATATCCTCACTACCAAATAGCTGAGTGCCAAACAGGGACGTTAAGAATACGATCAGTAAAAGTGTAATCTTGTTGGTAAAAGGCCATCGCTTTCGTATAAATAATCTGATTGCCGCAAACCTGGAATCTGCCATAGAGGATTAGTTTTGTTACGGTGGAAAAGTATCTGAAAGATAGTTATTAAAGCCAATGCTGAATATTATGAAATTATTAACTCTTGAACAAGCTTCGAACAACTTATGGCATTACAATACGATAAATTTTCTTATAATATTCATCATGAATTAAATAGGCAATTAATTGTTTAAAGATGATCCCGAAGCCCTACTTTAGTTAAGGTCAAGGCACATTCTGAAAAATCTTTTCCCTGTTGTTTTCGTCCTGCGGTCACCGTCATCAAAAAGCTTGGCGTAAAAACCGATCATTAATACCCAAAGCTTTCTGGCAACCACAAACTCAGGGCCGGCCAGTAAGAAACCATCATTAAGGCAATAAGCATGGCGATAAACAACGGCAACAAGGGTTTGATAACTTTTTCTATCGTAGTGTTGGCAATCCCGACCCCTACAAATAATACGGAGCCAACGGGGGGAGTGCATAAGCCAATGCATAAATTCAGCACCATTACAATACCGAAATGAACCGGGTCCATGCCAAACTCGGTGACAACAGGCAGGAAGATGGGCGTAAAAATAAGTACTGCGGGGGTCATATCCATGAAAATACCAACAAACAACAAAATCATGTTGATGATCAGTAAAATGACGATCTTATTATCACTCACACTTAATAAGGCATTGCTGACCTCCTGAGGTATATTTTCATAGGACATCACCCATGACATACTCATGGAAGTGCCTATTAACAGCATGACCATAGCAGTGGTCTCTACCGAATGCAACAAAATGCCCGGCAGATCTTTCCAGGCTATTTCCTTATACCAAAATGCCAGAATCAATGTATATAAAACTGCCACCGCAGATGCTTCGGTAGCAGTAAAAATTCCTGCCACAATACCGCCAATAACCAAAACCAGTAATAGAAGGCTCGGAAATGCATCGATAAACGTTGTAAGGACATCTTTCAGTTTACTTCTTTCACCAACGGGGAAGCCTTTCTTTTTAGCCCAAACGGCCGCCACAATCATTAAAAACAGTCCGGTGAGTATGCCTGGTAAATAACCCGCCAAAAATAATGCTGCGATGGAAGCGCCTCCGCTGGCCAGGGAATAAACAATCAGTGTGTTACTGGGTGGAATGACCAGCCCTGTAGTGGCGGAAGTAATATTGACTGCCGCGCCAAATTCTTTTGAATAGCCTTCTTTTTCCATACGGGGCCCCAGGATACCACCCATAGCAGATGCTGCGGCCATAGCGGAGCCGGCGATGGCCCCCATGAGCATGGCTGCGATGACATTGATGTGCGCCAAACCTCCGGGCAAAGAACCAACCAAGGTTTTGGCAAAATCGATCAGCCGGTGCGCAATCCCCCCCTTATTCATTAATTGACCCGATAAGATGAAAAAGGGTATTGCCAGCAGTGCAAAACTGTCGAGGCCTGTTGCTATCCTCTGGGCCACTGTCGTGAAGGCAGGCATGGCAGGAATACTTACAAGCATAGTCAGCAATGAGGCAATACCAATGCTCCATGCCACAGGAACACCCAGTACCAGAAGTACTAAAAAACTTATTACCAATACCAGAACGGGGATATACTCTAACATTATTTTATGTTTAGGAGGTCAGAAATTTTATAATAAACTACCAGGAGACCACTGACAGGAATAATTGTATACACCCCACCTAATGGAATTTGCAGGGCCGGGGAGTTTTGTTTCAAAAGAAAGGTAATATATACCAGGCGGGAACCGCCGATCACCAACACGGTGAGGGCGAATATAATGATAACCACATTGACAAACACCAGCAACTTTGCCTGTGACCGGGGGCTGAGCCGGGATGGAAGTATATCGATGGCTACGTGTATTCTTCTGCCTGCCGCATAAGCCGCCCCCAATATGCCAATCCAAATCAATAAGTATCGGGCGAGTTCATCAGTAAAGGAACTGGGTATACCGATTACATACCGGGTAAATACCTGCCACAAAACATTCAACACCATCACGGCCATCAAAAATGCCAGTGTCCAGCCGAGGGCCGTGTTTATACTATTTCTTAATTTCATAAAAAATCGGTTATTCTGTTTCCTGAATGCGTTGAATCAGGCTATAGATATTGTTGTCGTTCTTGTACGATTCAATCAACTGTGTCACCTCCTTTTTAAAAGTACTTTTATCCGGAATAATGATTTCCACACCAGCCTCTTTTACCGCATCAAGTGCCTCCTGTTCCGATTCGGCCCAGAGTTTTCTTTGATAAACGGCCGAATCATCTACCGCTGCCTGCAACCATTCCTGCTCCTCGGGCGACAAGCGGTCCCAGACATGGGTGCCAATTAGCAGGACATCCGGCAAGGTTGTGTGTTCATTCAAAGTATAATACTTGCAAACTTCATAGTGACCTGACAGGTAAAAGCTCGGTGGATTATTTTCAGCCCCATCTACCACACCTTGTTGCAAAGCGGTATACAACTCCCCCCATGAGATCGGTGTAGGTGATCCCCCCAGGCTCCGAACCATATCCATCGCAGTGGCACTTTCCATTACTCTGATTTTAAGGCCGGAAAGGTCATCAGGCGTATAGATGGGTCTTTCTTTTGTATAAAAACTGCGGCTGCCGGCATCGTAGTAAGTGAGGCCCCGTAACCAATAATCTTCCCCCTGTAACAATAATTCTCTTCCTATTTCCCCATCCATTACGTTGTAGGCATGTTCCTTGTCCCTGAAAATAAAGGGCAAACCAAATACCTTCATATTGGGTGCGAAATTTTCCATGACACCCACCGATACTTTGGTCATTCCCACGCTGCCGATTTGCAACAACTCCAGAAGCTGCCTTTCCGTACCCAATTGCTGGTTAGGATAAATTGCTACATGCATTTTACCACCTGACCTTTCCTTAAGCCGTTCTCCCATATACACCATCGCCTTATGCACCGAATGATCGACATTCAGCCCGTGAGCGAGTTTAATGGTGGTAACTTTGCCAATTTCACCGCAACCTGCCAATAGCAGGGAGAGTAATAATAAGAAGCCTGAAAGCCTGGTTGTGGACATGCTGTTTAGTGCTTGTTTTTAAGGTCTGAGATAATCTGCAACGTTTGCCGAACCGTGGTTTTCAGCCCCTCGAAATCTTTGTTTTTCAATACTTCTTTGCTGATCAGCTTGCTGCCCATTCCCACACATGTCACGCCGGCGTCGAACCAGGCAGCCAGGTTCTCTTGCGTGGGAGACACCCCCCCGGTAGGCATGATGCTGGTCCAAGGACATGGCCCCTTGATAGCCTTTACAAAACCTGGCCCTAGCTGCCCGCCAGGAAAAATCTTCACAATTTCGGCCCCCAATTCCTCAGCCCTGGCAATCTCAGTCAGGGACATGCAGCCGGGCGACCATAATATTTTCCGTCGATTGCAGACTACGGCAATATCCTCCCTTAGCACCGGGGTAACCACAAAATTAGCACCCATTTGCATATACAGAGAGGCCGTAGCAGCATCTGTCACAGAGCCTACACCCATGATCATTTCCGGTAGCTCTTCCATGGCATACTTGTTGAGCACCGAAAAAACCTCGTGGGCATAATCTCCACGATTGGTAAACTCCAGAAGCCTGGCGCCTCCATCGTAACAAGCTTTTAATACCTTTTTACCTAATTCAATATCAGGGTGGTAAAATAGTGGCACCAGCCCGTTGGACGCCATGACTGTGGCTACTTCGATTCTTGAGAATTTCGACATATTTTGTATTTGATTCTTATTGCTTAATGTTTAATGCCAGGCGCTTGATTTTATTCGTTGTATTCAGTTATCCTTATATAAATATAACTGATTTTCATTTTCAAGGGGTTTTGAGTCAGACTCTCCGGAATTCTGCAGATACTTTATCAAACCATCGAGCATGCTGCCCAATGATTCCGTTTTATCATAAAGACTCCGGAAGCTTTCATCATTAATGTACCGTTTATCCAAAACCCTGTACAACTGAGATTTGAACTCAAACAAAGCACCTTTTGCCACCAACAGATAATAAATGAACTCCTTGTTCCCGCCACGGCCGAAACCTCCGGCAATGTTATCCATGATGTGGCTGCAAGACATATTTATCCGTCTCTTTAATGAAAAATCACCACTCAACCCGGAATCAACACTTAAAATATGCATATTTTGACACAATTCTCTTGACAACTGCCAAATTTTTAAATCCTCTAACCTTTTTACCTTAACCATAAAACCAAAACCAAAAAAGTCAATCAACCCATCTCAATTTCACTACCTGGCCACCCTGCCGGATGCATCACCTCCCATCAGTTTTTCTACCTCGTCGATCGTGACCTGGTTAGCATCTCCATAAATAGTATGTTTCAGACAAGAAGCCGCAACCGCATAATTCAAAGCCTTTTGATCGTCATCCGGATAATTGATCAGGCCATAGATCAGCCCGCCCATAAAAGAGTCTCCCCCTCCTACCCGGTCTACAATATGCGTAATATCATAGGAGGCAGCTTCCAGAAAGTCTTTGCCATTGTACAATACACCGGACCACGTGTTGTGAGAAGCATTGATAGAGCCTCTCAGGGTGGTAATCACCTTGCGGGCCTTCGGGAAGCGTTCCATCAACTTTGTGCAGACCGATCTGTAGGCCTGGGCATCCATTGTATCGCCTTTGGTCACATCCACGGAGTCCGGGTGAATGCCAAAATGTTTTTCTGCATCCTCCTCATTCCCCAAAATTATATCACAACCGGCCACCAGGTCCGGCATAACCTCTCCGGGCTCCTTCCCGTAATTCCAGAGTTTTTTGCGATAGTTCAGATCTGTAGAAACTGTTATACCCAATTGACTGGCGGCCTGAACGGCTTCCAGACATACATCTGCTGCGCCCTGCGAGATAGCAGGCGTAATACCTGTCCAGTGAAACCATTGTGCACCCCTGAAGACTTCTTCCCAGTCAACCATGCCCTTTTCTATGGTACTCATCGCAGAAAAAGCCCGGTCATAGACTACTTTACTTCCCCTTGCAACAGCACCGGTTTCCAAAAAATAGATGCCCAGGCGGTCGCCTCCATACACTATATGGTTGACACCCACGCCCCTCTTTCTCATCTCCATCATAGCGCATTTACCAATGTCATTGTCAGGAATTCTGGTGACAAATTCGACAGGGATGCCATAGTTGGCCAATGAAACAGCTACATTGGATTCGCCGCCACCATATATAGCATTAAAAGTATTAGTCTGAGAAAACCTCAAAAAGCCCGGAGGTGCCAGGCGAAGCATAATTTCACCGAATGTAACAACCTTTTTCATTATTTATTTAAAATTAAAGTATGACTTGGCATTGTGATAGCAAATGTCGGACACAATCTCACCCAACCATTTGGTATCGTCAGGCAACTCCCCGTTTTCAACATCTTTACCCAATAAATTACAAAGTATTCTTCTAAAGTATTCATGGCGGGGATATGACAAAAAGCTGCGGGAATCTGTCAACATACCCACAAAACAGCTTAACAATCCCAGGTTTGAGAGGGAATTCAACTGCTTTTCCATGCCGTCTTTTGTATCCAGAAACCACCATGCCGAACCGAATTGCATTTTTCCCCGGCTGGAACCATCGTTAAAATTTCCAATCATCGTAGCCATCACTTCATTATCCCTGGGATTGAGGTTGTATAATATGGTTTTGGCTAATTTGTTATTGGCATCCAACCGGTCGAGGAACACGGCCAGGGCTTTTGCCTGGTCAAAATCCCCGATAGAGTCAAAACCGGTGTCTGGGCCAAGCAGTTGCTGCTGGCGGGAGCTGACATTTCGCAAAGCACCGAGGTGAAATTGCTGTACCCACCCTTTATCGGCATACATTTGACCGAGATGATAAAGTACGGCCGATTTAAACTCCAGCGCTTCAGGCTCACCGACATCTTTTGAAGCAAGCACACTTTTAAAGGTATTATTTGCCGAACCTAGCGTAAAGTCGTTTGAGTAAACGTATTCCAGTCCATGGTCAGACAAACGCGCGCCCTGCGTATGAAAATAATCTACCCGTCTTTGGAGGGCCTCGAGCAGGCCATCGAGGTCTTTGATTTCCATATCAGCCGCGGCCGACAGTTTTTGTATGTATCGATTAAAATCCCTGGCATTTTCAATGGCCAGCGCTTTATCAGGACGAAAAGCCGGAAACATTTTAAAATGATCCGAACCAGGCGCCTGATGATAACACAAATTATCGGTAGGGTCATCGGTGGTGCAAACCACCTCTACTTTCATCTTTTTTAAAAGGGCATTGGTGCTATAGTCCTCTGCACCAAGTTTTTGAGTACACTCCTCATAGATCGACGCCGCCGTTTCAGGGGTCAGCAGTTTTTCAATCCCAAAATAATTCTTTAGTTCCAGATGTGTCCAGTGAAAAAGGGGATTCCGGATGGTGTAAGGAACGGTGGCAGCCCACTTTTCAAATTTGGAATAATCATCTTTGTCTCCGGTAATGTATGCCTCAGGTATGCCAAAAGTACGCATGGCACGCCACTTATAATGATCGCCATCCAGCCAGATACCGGTGAGATTATCAAAGTTTTTGTCTTCGGCGATTTCCTGAGGTGGTAAATGACAATGATAGTCAATAATAGGTAACGATTTGGCAAAATCGTGGTAAAGTATTTCTGCCGTTTTGTTCTGCAACAGAAAGTTGTCATCAAGAAAGTTTCTCATAAGCTCATGATAAAGTTCGTTCTATCCCCATTTCCAACCCCCTTAGTTCTGCCAGTCCTCTCAATCTTCCAATGCCGGAATAGCCGGGGTTGCCTTTTTTATGCATATCATCCAACATTTTATGACCATGATCCGGTCTCATGGGAATCGCCCAATGCTTATTACCTTTACTTTTTCTTTTTTGCACCTCCCTCAGCAAGGCTTTCATGACACGAAACATATCGACATCACCTTCCAGGTGGTTAGCTTCAAAAAAGTTGCCCCTCACATCGCGCTCAGTACTCCTCAGATGTATAAAATGAATACGATCGCCCCATCGTTCAATCATTCCGGGGAGATCATTGTCCCCCCGGGCGCCGAAAGAGCCCGTGCAAAAGGTTAAGCCGTTGGCAGGATCATCAACACTTCGTAATAATTCAGACACATCATCTTCCGTACTAACGACCCTTGGTAAACCAAAAATCGAAAAAGGCGGGTCATCAGGATGAATGCACATGTTAACACCGGCCGAGGCTGCAGTCGGTATCACCTCTTCCAGAAAATGAACGAGATGACGCTTGAGCTTTTCTGCATCGATTTGGTTATACGATTCGCAGGCTTTATTAAAATCTGTCAGATCATAGCTTCCCTCAGAACCCGGCAGGCCTGCTAAAATCGTTTTTTGTAACTTTTCCCTGCCTGGCTCATCCAACTTTTCAAAATAAGAGCGGGCATCCGCCAGCAATTTTTCCGTATATTCATTTTCTGCCCCCGGTCGCTTTAGCATAAAGACATCAAAGGCAGCCAATGCAATCCAATCAAATCTTAACGCCAGCGAACCATCCGGCATGGGATATTCGAGGTCCGTGCGCGTCCAGTCCAATACTGGCATGAAATTGTAACAAACTGTGCGGATATCACATGCTGCCAGGTTAATAAGCGTTTGCTTATAATTTTCAAGGTACATTTCAAACTGGCCGGTTCGGGTTTTAATACTTTCATGGACCGGCACACTCTCCACAACCACCCATTCCAATCCGTTTTGTTTAATGAGTTGCTGCCTTTCCCTGATATCTTCCACCGGCCAAACAGCGCCGTTTGGGATTTGATGCAGGGCGGTAACAATACCTGTCGCTCCAGCCTGCCTGATATCAGAAAGCTGCACGGGATCATCCGGTCCAAACCATCGCCATGTTTGTTGTAGTGCCAATTTTATAATCTCCTTTATGTATTTGTTGTTAGTAACCGTTCCTATGTTTATTCATATTCCGGTAGAAGCACTAAATCCTCCGTCAACGGGAATCACCGTCCCTGTTACAAAGCGTGCTGCTTCGCTGCAAAGCCAGATGATTGTTCCCACCAGCTCTTCCGGGGCTCCGAATCGGTTCATTGGGGTATGTTGTATCACTAATTTACCACGTTCGGTTACCTCACCATTTTCCTGTAACAACAGGCTTCTGTTTTGTTCTGTGAGAAAAAACCCCGGGGCAACTGCGTTGACCCTGATCCCTTCACCAAATTTCCGGGCCATTTCAACAGCCAGCCAGCGTGTGAAATTGTCAATGGCCGCTTTTGATGCTGCATAACCCACCACCCTTGTCAGTGGCCTCTGGGCTGCCATCGACGAAATGTTGATCACTGTCCCGCTTTTATTTTCAATCATGCTTTTGACAAATACCTGGTTGGGAAAAATGGTACCCAGTTGGTTCAAATCCATCACCTTTTTTAGGTGTTCAGGTGAAAGATCCAGGAAAGTTTGATCTGGCATAATAGTCGCTCCGGGCATATTGCCACCTGCCGCGTTGATTAAAACATCGACCCTTCCCCACTCACCTATAATCCGGTCATAGGCAAGCTCCAGTTCATTTATTTGTAAAACATCCGCTTTGAGAGGTATCGCCTGGCCCCCGAGTTCCCTGATTTCCTCTGCCCTGGAACAGGCAATTTCTTCCCTTCTTCCCAGGATCCCTATCTTGGCCCCTGCCATAGCCAGACCCTTGACCATCGCATGCCCTAGTACACCGGTTCCTCCGGTCACAACCACCACCTTATTCGTAATGTCAAATAAATTGGTCTTCATAATCAATCGCTCTTTGCTCTGTAAAGACTTTAAGAAGCTGACCCACCCTTACACTGAAAACCAAAGGATGGAAAGGTATAATTCAAGGTAAATTATTGTCGCTAAAAAAAATCTTTCAAAAAATATTATCATCTGATTCTCTCGGAAAACAGTTAATTCTATAAGTGCTCCCGACCTTACGCCCACGAATATATTCATTGTCCAAATAATATCATAGAAATCTTTTTCCGGGAACGATCCCAATTAAAATTTTATAATTCCGGGATTAAGTTTTTTGCTGCGCAGTTTCATGTCCTATGATGAAAATCTTGTTTTATTGAGTAAATGGGACGTCATCTCACATAAAAATTAACGAATTGATAACCTTGACATAACAGGTTCCCGGGACACCGGGGAGTTAACCATCAAGAACGCCGATACCACCGCCTTGATTTCAGGGAAAGAAGGAACGGGACGGCGGATGGGGAATGGTGTAAAAACAGGGATGGGGGCATGAGATAGATTTAGATTTGATAAATTGTCGTTAAGGGGGGTGTTGGGGCTTTTAATAGGTGATAGTCATAGTATGACTATTAGAGAATCAATGATCGGTATATTCCCTGTTTTTCATGATTTTAAACGATGATGACATGACCCCCGATCTGAGTCATACTATGACTTCTATGAGTATAAGAGCTTTATATAAATACAACAGCCCATTAAAACTATCTCAGGATTTTAGGCTCCCGTTGAGGTAAGAGATTGACAATCATATCTTTAAAAGTATCCTTATTCTGTATATAGACTGAATACTTCATTAATTTCGCCCCGAATTTTCTTTTTGGTTGAGAGGCTGTTATGCCCATGTTGACAGGAAGCCCCAGTTGTTTTGCCCTTTTGATAGTTTGCCAGAGAATCTGTGTATAAACATTGTGCTCAGTTAAAAAATTGTAATCCATGCCCGTTACCAGAAAGCTATATAAGCGGTCGGTCTTATAACAAAGCGCTATCCCGACTGCTTTGCGTGCTTTTGCAGGAGCATATTCGGGTTTTAGCTTTAGTTCCAGGATTTCCCACCGGGGATGAGTCGATACATTCTCAAAAAATCTTTCAGGCAGGTTGAACCCGGTGATATCATAGCTTTTTTCACTTACATTCAGATAAAGCCTTCTGAAATGCCGTATCTCATCTGCGGTAGCCGATCTGACTATTTTTACTTCAAAGCGATCTTCAAAACCTAAAGCGCGCTTACGAATATAATTTCTCCGGTCATGAGTACTTTTACTATTCTTACCCCTTAATTGACGAAGAAATTCCTCTGGTGTATTCCATTCGAAACGATCAATTAAATGGCCGTCGGGAATACTCACCCGTTTTAAACCCAGGTCTATCAAAAACCCTTTCATCAATTCATCTTCCGTATCAAAATCCCGCAGACTTAAAACAGGAATATCGTTTTCTTCCCGCAGGCTTTGAACCGATTCCAGCAAAACAACAAAAGCTTTTTGCCATTCCGTGTGGGTTTTATCAATATAAATGTGATCACCCACCGAAAGCAGACATCCCATTGTCAAGGTTTGGGAGGACAGATAATATGGATCATCCATTTGCCGGCGCAAATGCTCCAACTGTCGTGAAACCTCAGCCGGTGCAAACATATCGTCTTTGGCCAGTACTTCTGTGAAAAAAGTGGCGATAACCGGGTGGCCGCTTTTATCCCTGATCAGATAATAGTGAAATTTCCAGTTGTGCTCCTTCTTTGCACGGCCTGAAAATGTTTCTTCAAAAAACAACATCTGATCCCAGTTGTTGGCCCCTAAACTTCCAACCAGTTCATCCCATAGGTGTTTGGGAACATTCCGGATGGAAGTTTCATACTGGATTTCATACCCCTTGGATTTAACAATATCTACCGGTATCCCCTCGATCAGCAGATTGAATTGCTTCACCCGTCCAAATCCCCTCACCACGTCCTGAGCGCTTCTGCCTAATTCGCGAAAGGTTCTGGGATAGTGATAGGCAATGCGTTCTACCAGATATTCGATATCCTCTTTGTTATGATGGGCAGTGATAGTAAAACGAACACCGGCACTCTGGTCAGGCACTGCCGGAAACATACCTGTATTAACATAACAGCCGTCATCATGCAAATAGCTCACCAAATGCATGCAGGTATTGACAAGCCCGACACCGATGTAAAAAATAGGGGCCTCCGGGTTGGAGAGGATCGGTAACTGATAATCTTCCAGCATCTGATGACAATAGCTAAGCTTTTCCTTCAGGCTTTCCTGCCTTTGAATGATTTCATCGGACAGGTGAATCCTGGCCGAGGCAATACCTGCACCGATGACAGGCACCTGGTGCCCTCCTGAAAAAATATAGGCACCTGCGCAGTTTTTTACCCTAAGACAGAATTCTTCATCGGGAAACAGGAAAACACCCCCTCCTGCCCCGAAGGCTTTGTTGAGAGAAGTGCCTAAAACCATTTTTTTGTGGTGCGGCACCTGATGATAAATAACTCCGGCACCATTTTTACCGGCAATACTCATACCGTGCGCATCGTCGGCATACAGGTAGAGTTTGGGGTATTTTTCCAGAAGGGCAACAATTTCATGCATGGGTGCAAAGTCTCCGTACATGGAATACACCCCATCAATCATAAACCAAATACGCTGGTACCTGTTGTTCAGCGCCTTGATTCTTTCTTCGAGAACATCCAGTCGATTGTGTCTGATGGCTTCTACATGAACGCCGTTGAGCATCATTTTCCTGGCCGGGTCCTGAACGCTGGCATGTACCTGCTGGTCAAGAATGATGGCGTCTCCCGGTTCCACCACCACAGGAATGACCGCATGATGTCCAAGGGATACACTTGTAAAAGTTACCACCGGGGTTTCAAAGAGCGCAGTCAATAATTCTTCCCATTCGTGGTAAGCCGTACACCTGAGATAGGTCCGCGAGGAGGAAAACTGTACGCCATACTTGTCAATGTAGGCTTTGGCCGCGTTTTTAAGCCTGGGATCCAATTCCAGGCCCAAATAAGAACAACTACCGAAATTAATGAACTTTCTGTTGTCAATCCGGATTTCACGACCGTTGTAGAATTTGTCCTGCGTTATCAGATGCAGTACTTTTTTTGTACGGCCACGGTTAATGTAATCATTAACCATGTCATTGGCATTAGCAACTTTTGTTTTTCTCATATCTGGTTTAATTTAGGTGAGATAAAAAATTTATTATAATTTAACACAACAGGATTCTTCTTAAAAAGCAGCAAAAAAATGATAGCAACACCGTTACCCTTTTAACCTGTCAGATTTTAGTTTTTCCCCCTTTTTTTTTAATTTACCCTTTAAGAAGCACTACTGGTAAACGGAAAAAATAATCATTTAGTCTTTAAGCAGCCATGGGAAACCGGGCGAAACAAAACTACCTGGAAAATAAATACGTGGAAATCTGGATTGAGGATGGGATAATATTCGAGGTATTTAAACCAGGAACCGTCATTAATTTAGAGGCCGGAAGGAAGGTGGTCGCAGACAGGTTAAAAGTCTCAGATCATACTACCATGCCACTTTTTGTAGATATGAGACAATTGCTCAGCATCAACAAAGAAACACGCCGGTACATGGCATCTAAAGAAGCCCTTCATTATTTAAGCGCCGGGGCATTCCTGGTAAAAAGCACCATCAACCGTCTTGCATTCAACGCTTTTCAGGTGCTGTCCAATCCCCCGATTCCTACCAAAGGATTTACAAACAAAGAAAAAGCGCTGAATTGGTTAAAATATATTAAAAATGTGAATTAGTATTTCGAACAACTTGATTATCGTCGAACTTTTGTATAAAAAATCAAAGAGTTTGTATTTATTTAGTCACATTAGCTATATATTTAAGTGATGTTTTTAGTCTTGGAACGCAATTGGTTTCCATGCCGGTTCGTATGACTAAATTTTTAAACATAATGGAAAACAGGATGGAGAGAAATATTTCCATATCAGCGGTGTTGAAGGAATTTATTGTTCCGCTTAGCAGGGAAGAGTTTAAACAACTGGAGCTGAATTTACGCAATGAGGGGTGCCGTGATCCTTTGGTTGTATGGAAAAAACCAAATGGTAAGCATGTATTAGTAGATGGTCACAATCGGCTGCAAATATGTCAAAAACATAATTTACCCTATAAATTGGAGGTCCGCAACTTTAAAAACGTGAAGGAGGTAAAGATGTGGATGATCAATAATCAATTAGGCAGGCGTAACTTAAATCCTTTGCAGTTGAGCTATTACCGTGGCGTTAAGTATGAAAGCGTAAAGAAGAACTGGGGCGGCAAGGAATATACGAAAACGAGTTACCTAAAAGGTATGCCGCCCAAAAAAGATCAAAAAACATTAGATCTTCTGGCCCGGGAATTTAAGGTGAGCAGAATGACCATTCACCGGGATGCAAAATTTGCCCGGGCACTCGACAGGATCGGCCAAAAAAACCCCGTCTTAAAAAACAGGATCCTATCCGGAGAAGTTAAAATAAAAAAATCCTCGATTCTTTTGTTTTCAAATATCGATGAAGGCACTTTCAAAACCATTAAAAACGAGGCCGATCTTATAAACAAAGCCAATATTTTAAAAAGTCAGCTTACAGGTGATTCCCTGGCATCATCTGAACCGGAACCTGAAGTTATGGATAACAGGGGGTACGGTATCATGGAAAGTCAAATCTTCGAAGCGCCTAATCAAAGAATTCAAAGAATAAAAGGCATGATCTTATCGGCTGTCAATCAGGCTATAGAGCAAAAAAATGCACGATCCATGAAAGAGCTGAAAGCATTGATTGACAAGTTGGAAAGTTTGTTGCTACCCGATATTCGGTAGCATCTCTGATTTATTTAACAGGAGTTTGCGCCGACTTCTTTGCCATCGCCTACAATTTGGTAAAAATCCCTCAGCCTGAGTGGTAGCAATTCCCTGAGCCTGATCACCTCTTCCCGACCATCCAAATGCTGAAGCCACAAATCAGATTTGGCGAAATTTCCTTCAATGCGATATTTCTTCCCTCCTATAAGCCATATATCACCTTTCTTGAATAGGACACCTAATTCTTCAAACTCCGTAAGCAGCTCCTCCAATTGGTTATCCAAAGAAAAATCTACCTGATGGTCCGGTGCCAATATATTTTGACTTTTTAATTCCTTATAAACCCTTCTGAAAACGAGATCATCACCAAACAGTTTAAGCTCAAACCGCCGCAGTACCCACTCACGATCATAAATAAGTTTTGCTCTGTGAACAGATTTGTAGTTATCCCTATGCATTCTTTCAAACATATCCCGTATATGATATTCATCGCTCTTCGGAAGTTGGTCAAAACTAAAGATAAGTTTGTTGATAAATTTTGACACTGAGATATATCTGGCGTGGTACTGCTTTCGTCCTGACTCATGATAAAATTGGGAATTTGACAGAATTTCATCGACAAATTCATCAATAAGCAGTTCTACTTGTTCTCTCATTATTCTGGTATCAATAATTATACGAAATTCACAAATTTATATACAATTACCAAACCATAGATTCAGTTCCAACAATTGTTCGGGTTCTTACAACATCAGGCTGATTTTTTAACTTTTCTGAACAGCCACTGATTGAATATACACAAATTATATTAATGTATCGCAAAAATTATCTACAATAATGTTCAGTTTGTTATAAGTATCAGGTTATCAGCAAGTTATATATTGAATATATAGAATGTTCAGGCTTGCATACAAACAGCCGGGGTTACCCAAATCCGGGTAAAGACTTTGGGACATACCAGATCAGTCAAAGTCAACCGGCCTGGCCCAGGGCAGCAAAATTACAGGCTGCCCGGGGGCCGAAAGAGCAGAAAACCGGAAGCGCTTAAAACTACTTTGTATTTTGATTAACACTGAGGACAGGAATATCACTATAGTACACCAATGTCTCGGTGTTGCCAATAAGATATTGAGGTCTTCTACGCCTGTCGTGCGCAACGAGTGAGACCCAGTCGGCCTTTGTTTCTTTGCAATACTGCATGACACCTTTGTAAACTTCATGATGGTTGTAAATGGCGTGGTTCATTTTAACGTTTTTAAAATGACCGCTAAATTCATTCATCAACGAGCGGGCTTCATCGTTGGACTTAAAATTCCCCGGAGTATTTACAAATAAAAGATCTATGGTCGCGCCCATCAGCTTTGACAAGGTAAGTATCGGTTTAAATTCCTTTTTAATATCTTCCTCAAAGTCAGCGGCAAAGACCATTTTCTTCCATGCCTTGGCTTTATGGTTCTTTTTCACCATCATAATAGGACATGAAGCCTTTCTTAGTGTTTTCTGGATATTGGAACCGATGAAGTATTCATGAGGTTCGTTGATCCCATGTGAACCCATAATAATAAGGTCAACTTTCTGTTTGTTCGCTACAAAGATTATCTGCTCTGAGGGAACGCCATGTGCCACGATGCTTCGTACCTTGCTATTGGCAAAAATCTTGGTTTTGGCCTGCCTATCGAGCATGGTTTCGGCAGCAACGGTAGCAGCTTGCGTTTCAGGAAACTGTTCCCGTTTTTCTGCTGGCATCAATGCCCAGTCCAAACGGGTAACCACACAATGTAACAATATAATTTCGGCGTCGGAATTAGCGGCAATTTCAACAGCGACCGCAATGGCTTTTTTTGAATAATCTGAAAAATCTGTAGGAACCAATATTTTTTTCATAAAATCTATAATTATATTCTGTTCAAAATTATGGATAGCAAAAATCCCACTGATGATTTAAATCATGCTATCCTTTGATTTTTATCAATTAAATACAATCTGTCGTGTGCATACTCCGGAAGTCCGTATCGTTGGTCGGCGCCCGATGGACATCCATTATTATTGAGCTTATTTCCGGAGTCACTTCGCGAAAAGCAGGACTGCCCAACGACACACCGCGCTAGCCGGATGAGGCACCTCCCGGAGTAATATACACTTTACCCCCGCCCCCGGCCTGGTTACTTGGCCCTGCATTACCGAAGTAAGCAAGTTTTGCCGGCAAAAAGTCAAATGAGGCTTTGCGTATTTCTACTGGCTTTCACCTGACTTGCTTAAATGCCTTCGATGCTGCCTACGGTACCACAAAAGAAGCTTCGGGAAAAGAAATGTCAGGCTGAACTACCTCCTCTGCTTCCATTTTGCCGGTGTTTGTAATATCTACGGTGACAGTAACATCACCTCCCTCCGCGATGGAACCGGAAGACAGTTTGGGTTGACAATATTCAAATGTTGCATAGGTCAGCCCGTTTAAATTTAATCTATTGTCAAAAGCGGCACCTCAGTATGCAGCGTCAACAGCCTTGTTAATCGCCCTTCCGAAGGTTTACTTTTTTTGGCATGATTACGTGGTAAGATCGCCAGCATGTCGATGTTTTTTTCCCTTACATAATCAAAAATCCCTTTTTCTATGTCGGTATTTTTAGGGAATACATGATGATAATGCAGGGTTTCAAGATAATATTCCAGAATACTTTCATTTTTATCTTCTGTCACCATCGCTCCTTCCTCATTATTAATGGTAAGTATATGCACTTTCGCACCAAATTTCCTGGCAACATCGTGCAGGGTTCCCAGGGCAAATGAGTCATCTATTTCATTTTTTCCCAAGGCAAGTGCAATATTCTGCACGGTAAAAGTGTCGGTGTTTTCAGGAACTACCAGCACAGCACAATCAGCTTCCAAAACCAGTTCAGAAGTCCTGGAGATGGCAGGTTCTCCTTCTTCCGAGGCGCCTTTTGTACCCATGATAATCAGATCGGCCCCGGTTTCTTTCTGCATGGTTAATATCGTTTCCGTCAGGGACCCTGACCTCACAACACATTGACAGGAAGACTTCAGGGCCGGCAGAAATCTATCCTTTAATGCATGAAGTTTTACCTCCAATGCGCTTTGATCCTCTTCATCCAGCGGGGATTCGGAGATATATAATAAGGTAATCTCAATTGATCCATCCCCCTCTGTAAAATTATTAGCATAGGTAACAGCACTTTCTGCTGCACTGGAAAAATCGGTTGGGACAAGTATTTTGTCGATTTTACTCATAATTTCGTTTATTTTCTTTTTTACTGCAAAAGTATGCAATTCTTCAGGGTTTTAAATCCTGGCGTGAACGAAAAATCAATGGAACCGGGCAGGAAGCAGATACTGAAACGCCATTGACCACCTTCGGGAGGAAGGTATAATATTTTGCGGAGATAATCAAGCGTTCAATATGCTGAAGTGATCGGCGATATCACTACAGGTAGCCATGGCTTGAAATGTGGTACCCAATAGCAGATACCGATGGTAAGGTCGGTGTGTGGCGTGCGGGCATTTCGATATAATCAAATCGTAAAGTAAAAAAGCCTTCAATTTAACAGACATATTTTTGAGGGTATTGTTTTCTGTCATTGTTATTTTATTTATTTTTCACCTCCGTATTAACCGATACCCACTAAAGCGTTTGCAAGGTAAAATGACCTCTACCTTATTCCGTAAAAATCTGATGGCCCTGACCGGGCTTTTCCTTTGCCTGTTCCTGGTGGTTCATCTGGCCGGCAACCTGCAACTGTTGCTTCCAAAGGAAACGGCCGTGATACAGTTTAACCTTTATTCCAGGATCCTTTCAGGTAATTATTTTATAAAAGTTATTTCATGGCTCCTTTTTTTATCCATTGTACTGCATAGCATTTATGCACTGATCATTACGATAAAAAACCGGAAAGCCAGCGGTTCAGCTTACGCCTATGACCGGAGAAAAGTGGTGAGCAGTTGGTCTTCCAGGAATATGGGGTTGCTGGGAAGTATCATTCTGATTTTTCTGGTCATCCATCTGAAAGATTTTTGGTATCAGTACTCCTTTGGCACCTTACCGTTGGATGATGAAGGTAACAAAGACCTGTTTTCAATTGTTGTGAGTGCATATGGCAGGTTGTGGTATGTCATATTGAATATCGTCGCTTTTATGGCACTGGGATATCATCTGCTGCATGGGTTCTACAGCGCTTTCAAAACCCTGGGCGTGTATCCGTCAAAGCTTTCCCGGGGATTGTATTACCTGGGCATTGGCTTTACCTTAATCATTACCACAGGATTTATTATTATTCCTGTTTTTGTTTATCTGAATTATCATACCTGATGGCAACACGACAAAAAGAAATGGACGCTAAAATTCCTGCGGGGCCTTTAGCTGAGAAATGGAGCAGGTATAAGGCTACCTGCCGATTGGTGAGCTTTAACAATAAAAAAAAGCTGGATATCATTGTGGTAGGCACGGGACTTGCCGGGAGTGCGGCCGCGGCTTCTTTTGCAGAAGGAGGTTATCATGTCAAATCTTTCTGTTTCCAGGACTCGGCGCGGCGGGCTCATTCGGTAGCGGCTCAAGGCGGTGTAAATGCTGCCAAAAACTATCAAAATGATGGTGACAGCATCTACAGGATGTTTTATGATACCATAAAAGGTGGGGATTTCAGAGCCAGGGAGGCTAATGTGTATCGCCTGGCTGAATGTTCAGCCAACCTGATTGACCAGGCAGTGGCCCAGGGGGTTCCTTTTGGAAGGGAGTACGGCGGATACCTGGCCAACCGGTCTTTTGGAGGAGTACAGGTGAGAAGGACATTTTACGCCAGAGGTCAAACCGGCCAGCAATTGCTGATGGGTGCTTATGCTTCATTGATAAGGCAGGTAAATTTGGGGAAGGTGAAACTTTATCCCAGGCATGAAATGCTTGAATTGGTAGTAATTGATGGAAAAGCCCGGGGAATCATAACCCGCAACCTCGAAACCGGGGAGATTGAGAGACATGGCGCCCATGCTGTTGTGTTGGCTACGGGTGGATTTGGAAAAATATTTTATCTATCAACCCTGGCTATGGGTTGCAATGGCTCTGCGATCTGGCGGGCACATAAAAAGGGGGCCTATATGGCCAGCCCCAGTTGGACGCAAATACATCCTACCAGCCTCCCGCAGTCAGGCGAACACCAATCCAAACTTACGTTAATGTCAGAATCCCTGAGGAATGACGGTAGAATCTGGGTACCTAAAAAAGCCGGGGAAGAGCGGCAACCGAATGATATTCCGGAAGAAGACCGGGATTACTACCTTGAACGAAAATATCCTTCATTCGGCAACCTGGCACCCCGGGATATTTCATCGAGGGCTGCCAAAGAAAGAATTGACGCAGGAAATGGCGTGGGACCACTCAAGAATGCCGTCTACCTGGATTTTAAGGATGCCATCAAAGAATATGGCATGGATGTCATAAAGCAACGCTATGGTAACCTTTTCCGCATGTATGAAAAGATCACCGGTGTAAACGCTTATCTCGAACCTATGAAAATCAGTCCCGCCGCCCACTTTTCAATGGGTGGCCTGTGGGTGGATTATGAATTGGGCACTACCATTCCCGGCCTTTACGCATTGGGGGAGTGTAATTTTTCCGATCACGGGGCCAACCGGCTGGGCGCTAACTCCTTGTTACAGGCATGTGTGGACGGATATTTCATTATCCCGTACACCATTGGCAACTACCTGGCCGACGATATCAAAACCGGTAGCATCGATACCGGCCATCCGGCTTTTGCCGAAGCAGAAAAGGCGGCCACAGACATGTTGAACCGGCTAACCGGCATCAATGGCAGCAAAACAGCAGATTACTATCACAAAAAGCTGGGAAAACTGCTTTGGGATTATTGCGGGGTGTCCAGAAGTGAAAAAGGCCTGAAAACGGCTATCGAGGCAATACAGTCTTTAAGAAAGTCGTTCCGGGAAGATTTGAAGGTACCGGGAACCCCTGCTGAAGTCAATTCGGAACTGGAGAAAGCAGGCAGGGTGGCAGACTATCTTGAACTGGGTGAGCTTATGTGTCATGATGCCCTGACCAGGCATGAATCCTGCGGGGCCCACTTCAGAGAGGAATATCGGACAGAAGAGGGAGAAGCGCTACGGGATGATGAAAACTTTGCCTTTATTTCCTGTTGGGGTTATAACGGTGACGGTCGGGCACCGACGCTGCATAAGGAACACCTTAACTTTGAAGATGTGAAACTTATTTCCAGGGATTATAAATAATTAAGCATGAAATTATATTTGAAAATCTGGAGACAATTAAACCCGGATGCCGATGGCAAACTGGTAGACTATGAGCTGAACGGTGTGGAAGAGGACATGTCTTTTCTGGAAATGCTCGATTACCTGAATGAAAAATTAATTACAAAAGATGAGATGCCTGTAGAGTTTGACCATGATTGCCGTGAAGGTATCTGTGGCACTTGCGGGTTATTTATCAATGGCCGGGCACATGGTCCACTGGCTGGTACAACTACCTGTCAATTGCATATGAGGAGTTTTGCAGACGGTGACACTATATATATCGAACCTTTTCGCGGAGGGGCCTTCCAGGTTATCAGGGATCTGAAGGTAGACCGGTCTTCTATGGATCGCATTCTACAGGCCGGTGGCTTTATATCTACCTCAGTAGGGGATGCGCCCGAAGCCAACACTACTCCAATCACGCATGCCGAAGCAGAATCAGCATTTGATTCGGCCGCCTGTATCGGTTGTGGTGCCTGTGTGGCTACCTGTAAAAACGGCAGTGCCGCACTGTTTACCGCGGCAAAAATTGCCCACCTGGCAAAATTGCCGCAAGGAAAACCAGAGGCCAAACAACGGGTGGTGAACATGGTAACACAGATGGACCAAGAAGGTTTCGGCCACTGCTCCAATACGCATGCCTGCCAGGTAGAATGTCCGCAGGAAATATCTGTGGCTAATATCGACCGTATGAATTGGGAATACAACAGAGCCAGGCTTTTAAAATAAAAAGAAAGTCGGCTACTTAAATCTCATTCGATCCTCACTTGGTACTGCATCACTACCATAAGCCTGCGGTCTTCTACCCTGAGTCCATCGCTGCGGTCATCGAATACGGGCCGGTTCTGAAAATTCAAAGTCAGCCTGGAAGTGTGGCCCTGAAATAGCCAATTGATTCCTAAATCATAGTAAATCATGGGATCGGCCAGCCGTTCGAGACCGGATAACTGAAAGGTAGCATAAGGTTGCAATTGTCCCCGGTCATTCGATTTGCCTACCGGTGGTAGCAGATAGCCAGCTTGGAAGAGGCCAGAATTTCCAGTGCCGGAAATGGGGAAAGTATTGCCACGCCCATTAAAAGAACCAAGGCCTGTATTTACACCGTTAGCGGGATTGTTGGCGCCGATCTGGCGGATATAGTCAGGGCCAAAATCATACCTGAAAAAAGCGGCATACAGCGTCATGGCAGTTTTTTTTGAGCTATTCAGGGGAAGATCCATAAAAAAATCAACCGCTGTCAGGTGCATGTCATGAAATACCGTATCACCCTGTCTGCGAGACCAGAGGGCATCGCTTTGAAAGTTAAAGCCGATTCCAAGGTTCAACACCTTTTTAGAACCGTGATAGGTACCCACCTGATAAGATGTTTTGTTGCTTTCCCGTTCCCAAAACTCATATTTTAAATATCCGGCATATTGCGCAGATGAGCGGGTATCTGTGAAGCCTGAAATACCTTCCAACGGCTCAGGATTAAAAGACCGGCTGTTTTGAACGGAAAACGGCTTCGTTAAAACAAACCGGTAGTCGATCCGTCCGATTTTTCCTTTGGTATGCAGGCTTAATTTCCTGATGAGGTCATCGGTAGCATCCAGGGTAGGCAGGGCTACAAAGGGTAAATCGTAGCTCATGTGTTTGGAACTGCTGGGAGAAGTATATCTTGAAAGTCCCGCCCAGGCCGACTTGCCCCCGCCAACAGACAAATGTTTGCCGAAACTATATTCGGCATAGGCATCCAGCAGGTCCAGCGAGGTACCACGTGGAGAAAGATAGTTCAGATTGTTTACACCTAGCAAAAAATACAGATACAGCCTGTCTGTGGGCTGTCCCTGCAGACCAAAACGGAATCTCCTGACGGAAATATCGGAAGTGACACTTTGCGGTTCGCCAAAAACTGTGGTTCCCGGGTTGTTCTGATTAATCCTTGACCATAGCTGAATGTAGCTGCTAAACCTGATCCAACGTGTTTTTTTCTCATTGAGGTGAATTATAAGGGGTTTATTGGTCACGGAATTCTGAGCACGTAACATAGATGCTCCTACCCCTTCCAGCAGCAGTAAAAATACGAGCAATTGAACAGTTGTCAGTGATCTTTTCATTCCAGCCTGATGATATATTGTAAGACCAACATCAATTTTCGCGTATCGACTTCCGTCCTGTCCTGAGTCACCCTGTACACGGGCCTGCTTTGGAAATTGAGGGATAGCTTGGAGAGGTGCCTGTGAAACAGCCAGTTAATACCCATGTCATAATAGACCATCGGATCATCTAATCTCTCAAAATCAGAATACTGGAACGAAAAATACGGCTGCAAGCGGCCCATTTTACCGGATGGGTCCATCGGAGGCAACAAATATCCGGCCTGTGTGAAAAACGACTCACCGGTACCCACCGCGGGAAAAGCATTACCGGGACCGTTCAAAGAAGCTACCGCCGGGTCAATGGCGTTAGCAGGGTTGTTGACGCCGATATTTTTGGTGTAATTGGGGCCAAAATCGTAATTAAAGTAGCCCGCATACAAAGTAATCGTCGTTTTTTTTCCTTTATTAACAGGTTTGTCCAGAAAGAAATCCACAGCCCATAAGAGCATGTCGTTGAAGGTGGTATCCCCGTTTTGGAGATGCCACAAGGCATCGGGTTGAAATTCCAGGCCTATCCCAATATTCATGATAGATTTCCCACCGTGATAACTCCCGTCCGAAAAAGGGATTTTATTACTTTCACTACCATCCAACTCCCATTTCAAATACCCTGAATACAGCCTGCCTGACGCATTATCGGCAAATTTGGCGATGTTTTCTTCGGGAACCGGATCAAAATCCGGACTGTTTTGGACGGAAAATGGTTTAGACATGATGAGCCTGTAATCCAGCCTGCCGAGCTTCCCTTTGGCATACAGACTTAATTTTCGGATCAGGTCATCTGTTTCGTCATTGGTTGGCAAGGCAAGAAAAATCAGATCATACGAAAGAAGTTTAGAAGTATTGGGTGCTGAATACCTTGACAGTCCACTCCATGCGGTCTTGCCGCCGCCAATCTCCAGTGCGTTTGAAAACCGGTATTCGGCATAAGCATCCAGCAGATCTGCCGAAGTACCCCGTGGTGATAGGTAATTCAGGTTATTGATTCCAAGCTGCGTGTAGACAAACAGGTTTTCCGTAAGCTGGCCTTGTAACCCCAGCCTGAACCGCCGGATAGAAATATCGGTCGTTGTTTTTTCGACATTATCAAAAATCCGGGTACCCGGGTTGTTACTGTTGATTCTTGCCCAAAGTTGCACGTAAGTATGTAGTGCCAGCCAGCGTGTGCTATCCTGGTTGAGATGCCATCTCAGGGGTTTATTTCCAAAAGGACCTGTTTGCTGCGAATATCCTGGCAGCGCCATGTTCCCAAATAGAAAAAAACACAATAAAAGTTTTCTAGCCACAACTTGTTATTTTGGCGTAAGTTAAATCCAGTGAGGCGATCGTACAACATACTTTTTATAAATCTTTTCGGAATTGATCGGGGATTATTTGTATCATCACTGTGAAATCATCGTATAAATGGTTTCTTAATGAAAACCAACACCAGCGTTACCTGCACAACGGGCACACAAAACTGTGGGCATATTCCTCCATTTGGCCCCATACCTTTGTGTCTTTCATCAAATAAAAATAACTAATTTCCTATAGCGCGAGCGGGTGTGGCTGTTGCAAAACTCATGATTAGGTGCCGCATTTATTTTCGTTTTAGCCATACTATGACTGGTGATCTCGGGTGTTTCATCCGGCAGAGGTGTTGTACAACCTAAGACTGTATCTGTATTTTTATTTTACAGGCAAAAATCTCTGTGTCCCTGTGTGTCTCTGTGCCTCCGTGGTGAAAAAAGGGTAAACCACAAAGGCACAAAGGCACAAAGATTTTTGCCAGAAATTTTGAGAAACAGCCAAGTCCCAATTACGCCATGTGAGGGTGTTTTTTGGCTCGGAAAACTCGATTTTCTGTTATTTTTTTATTATATTAATTTTACCATTTGATTATGTGACCAGCGTATTTGAAAATTAATGGTATTATTGAGAAACAATTCCGGGACTATTTCGATTAGTCTTACAGTGAATTCAATGATAACATCCATATGAAAAATTCAGATAATAATCAGATAATCATAGAAGACGACCGTACTGGCACGGAAAAAGAAACGCTTAAAAGGGCTTTCCTCGATAATCTCTATTATTTACAGGGAAAAATACCTCAACTGGCCAGCCAGCACGACTTTTATATGGCCCTCGCGTATTCGGTGAGAGACAGAATGTTACACCGCACACTGCATTCGGTCAGGGAATACATTAAGCATAAGGCAAAAATGGTTTCCTACTTGTCTGCAGAGTTTTTGATGGGCCCACACCTGGCAAATAACCTGCTTAACCTCGGACTTTATGACAATTTTGATAAAGCATTAAAGGAGCTGGGGCTGAATTTAGATGATTTAATTGAACAGGAAGAAGAGCCAGGTCTCGGTAATGGCGGTCTGGGCCGACTTGCCGCCTGCTTTCTCGACTCATTGGCGACGCTCGACGTTCCCGCGTTTGGTTATGGGATCCGGTATGAATTCGGGTTGTTTAACCAGGAAATAAAGAACGGCTGGCAGGTAGAAATTACTGACAAATGGTTAAAGTATGGCAACCCCTGGGAGATTGCACAGATTGAATTAACCCAATCTATTAAATATGGAGGAAACACCAGGGCTTATTTTGATCAAAATGGAAGATACAGTGTCGAATGGATCCCCGAGTATGTGGTAATCGCCGTACCCTATGACACCACTGTGCTTGGCTATGGTACCAATACCTCGGCCCTATTGCGCTTATGGAAAGCCGAGGCATCCGAATCCTTTGATTTTCAAAGATTCAACAACGGAGATTATTATGGCGCTGTCAATAATAAGGTGACTTCAGAAAATATTTCCAAAGTACTGTACCCTAACGATGAGCAGGTCAGGGGCAAGGAATTGCGGCTCGAGCAGCAATATTTCTTTACATCGGCCTCTCTACAGGACATGATGAGAATGCACTGCCGGGAAGGTAAAAATGCCCCGGAGTCTTTTCACGAAAGTTTTACCATCCAATTGAACGATACACACCCGGCAGTGGCAGTGGCAGAACTGATGAGGATTTTGCTGGATGATTACCACCTGGACTGGGATACGGCCTGGAGGGTTACCGGTCAATCGGTCAACTATACCAATCATACTTTGTTACCGGAAGCCCTGGAGAAGTGGCCCATGAGCATCTTCGGAAGCATGCTCCCTCGTCATCTTGAAATTATTCTGGAGATCAATCATCATTTCCTGAAAGTTGTCAGAAATACTTTTCCAGGGGATGAAGAAAGAATCAGCAGGATGTCTATCATTGATGAAAGTGGTGGAAAATATGTGCGCATGGCTAATTTGGCATGTGTTGGAAGTAAAGCGATCAACGGCGTGGCCGCCCTGCATACGGAATTGTTGAAATCCGGGATCCTGAAAGACTTTTATGAACTTTGGCCTGAAAAATTCAGCAATAAAACCAACGGGGTTACGCCTAGGCGGTGGTTGGTGCTCAATAATCAAAACCTGGCCACATTAATATCATCTAAAATCGGGACCCAATGGATCAAGGATCTGTATGAGCTGAAGAAACTCGAAAAGTATGCTGATGATCCTGCCTTTCAAAAAGAATGGAGAAAATGCAAAAAAAATGTTAAAAAATATCTGGCCGATTATATCTCCACGCACTTAGGTATGGAAATTAATCCGAATTCCATGTTTGACATCCTGGTGAAAAGAATTCATGAGTACAAGCGGCAACACCTCAAGATGCTGCACATTATTACGCTCTACAACAGGATCAAGGAAAATCCGGACATTGACATCGTTCCGCGGACATTTATTTTCGGAGGCAAGGCGGCCACAGGTTATTTCATGGCCAAACTGATTATCAAGTTGATCAATTCCGTGGCGGAAGTTGTCAACAATGATCCGGACCTAAATGGCAGGCTCAAGGTGATCTTTCTCCCCAACTACAATATAAAAACCAGTCAGCATGTTTATCCTGCGGCTGACCTTTCAGAACAAATCTCAACCGCCGGAAAAGAGGCATCCGGTACCGGGAACATGAAATTTACGATGAATGGCGGACTAACCATCGGCACCCTGGATGGTGCAAACATCGAAATCAGGGAAGAGGTAGGTGAGGATAATTTCTTCTTATTTGGCCTGAAAACAGACGAGGTTCATGCCCTGAAATCGAACAGTTATGATCCTCAGTACTACTATGAAACCAATCCGGATCTTAAAAAAGCCCTGGATATGATTCGTATGGGATACTTCTCTCCTGAAAACATCGACCTTTTCAAGCCGGTCTATGACTCCCTGGTTAATCATGATGAATATATGCTTATGGCAGATTACCAGTCATATATTGCTTGTCAGGATGAAGTGGATAAAGTGTATCGTGATCCTTCAAAATGGACCAAAATGTCTATTCTGAATGTGGCAAGAAGCGGCAAGTTTTCATGCGACCGGACAGTCGGACAGTATTGCCGGGATATTTGGCAGGTAAAGCCGGTGAATGTAAAAATCCCAAAATACAATCCGAAGGAGCAGACCAAAGTAAAGTTAAATGGCGCACCCCGGTGAATCTCAAAATAGCCGATAGCGTGAGGGCTCCCCTGGCTTTGTGCCTCATATAACTTAATGCTTAACCTGACGCCAGCGTCTGTGGCTGTTGCACACATTTCTTTGTGTCTTGGTGCCTCCGTGGTGAAAAATGGTTAACCACAAAGGCACCAAGACACAAAGAATTTTGCCGAAAACGTTGTGCAACACCCACGTCTCGCTTGTGCTATTTCAGTATCAGCAACCTGACCCCTCTCCCCTAACACAAGTCGACACTTACACTATGTCTTAAAGGGCAGAGCAGGGGATTGTATGGTTTAATATTATATTTTAGTACTTAACTACCTTTAGTGTCGTATTTTTTTCGGGCCTGGAAAGTACGATGTGATAAATGCCAGGCGACAGATGGGTGAGGTCGATCTCGAAGTTATTTCCGGTGATAACCCCTGTTGAAAGGGTCTTTCCCAAATGATCCACAAGCTGATACCCCAGGTTCAGGTCAATCTGGCTGACGGGAACTTCCATGGTCGCTCGTCCGGTAGTCGGATTGGGATATAATTTTAATACTTCAGGGATGAATTCATCGATGGTAAAAGTCCCTTCGGAAAACGCCGAGTAAAAGGGATCGGAAGATGTCCCACAAACGGATCGAACCTGGAAACGGTACTCCTGATTCAAGCGCAGGTCGCTATTCAGTATTACCTCGGGATCTAAGGACTGCAAATCTGTCACCGCGCTGTCCCCCAGCATGATAACAATTTCAAAACCCTCATTCTCATGGGGTTGATCCCAGGTGAGGGATACTGCAAAACTGTTGTCAGTATTGGTTTCAGCAGCGCTCATCAGATTGGTAGGTGGCAAACAAGGCGTAGTGAATTGCCGAAGCGCCGTGGGCACTGAAACGGGAAAGTCCGGATAGTCGGCACACAGGCTTCTGACGCGGTATTCGTAGGTGGTACCATAGCGCAGATTTTGACTGATTGTCACCGTTTTTTCAGAAGCAGGTACCAACTGAAATGGTTCCTGGCTGCCTGCGATCCTGTATTCTACTTCCCACGATGATGAGGTGGGCAGGCTTTCCCAGTTGATGGTGACTGCGGGAGAGGCGCCTTCACCGGAAGCCGCAGCCAGAATATTGGTGGGAGAAACGCAATAACGGTTTTCGGTAAAAAACTGCAGTTTGTCCCGGATTGTATTCGCCTCAAACTGTACAAAACCATAGAATGGGCCGCTGTGATCAAAACTTCTCAGCCCCCGGGAACTCAAACCATCAGTGTTAGTAATAGTATTTACCAACGCCAGTGAAGCATCGGCCCAGGTATCACTGGTCTTATGATAAATGGCAATATGGTTGCTGTATGCTGCAGCGTTTGTGAATAAATTATTATTCACAATTAGTAAACGGTCCCCGGTTAAATGTATGAAGGGGAAATTATCAAAAAGATCGAGGGACGGATGTATTGATTTTACGCGTGGAGCTTCTTGCCAAATACCATTTTGTGCCAATTCTATGATGCTCACGGTAGTTCTCTCCTGAAAGGAGAACAAAGGAGAACTAATAACTTCCTGTATAGCCACTGCATTACCCGCCCCGGAAAGATCTTCAAAATTTTCTTCTTCCGCAAGCAAGTATCCCGGATTCTTAGTGGTGATTTCAAATGACTCATTTTGAGAAGTCCATCCAGGGGATGGTTTCACAAAGGCCAGTGGATTGCGGTTGAAATCGTCACGTGCCGTATAACGAGGTGCAGAATTACTAAGAAACAATGGGCGGGAGGCCACAATAAAATCTTCGACAAAAGAAAGATTGAATCCGAATCCAAGATAATAACGGCTCAAATCACTGGATCTTCCATTGATGGCGGCCGTAAGCACAGCCGGAGGGTTTTCACCCCATTTTCCATTGGTTTTTTCAACCACAAAAACCGAGCCCAGGAAATTGGAAACCAAGCTATTGTGTTGGAGGGTATTTACTACAATGGTGGAGCCCGATACTTCAAGTTCGAAGCCAAAAATATTTTGTCCATTGGAAAATGCAGGAATGATGACCTTGTCTGTTTCTTCCATGTCCTCCCACCCGGTCGCTGGTTTTTCCCATACAAACAGTTGTCCGTTGTTACCTTCCGGTGTAGAATTAAACGGAAAATTCGCAGCTACGATCGTGTGGCCGTCAATAGCCACGTTGTGAAAAGCGGGTGGTGAAGAAGGTTGGAGGGTGGCAACACGTCTCCAGACACTATCTTGATTTTCCAATATCAGGAGGCGGAAATCTGACAAACCAACGACTGCGGTACTGTCATCTATTACCAGTCTTTGAACCCGGTCAGGGTCAACATCCTCTATCCCGCGTACAGGCACATTTACCAGCTCGGCAATGCCACCCATGCCCGTGGTAAACTGCCGCGGAGCGCTATAGGCGGTGGTGTCGGGAAGACCGAAAACGCCACAAATATTGCGAAGCTTGTATTCATAAGTGGTATTTGGCTTGAGGTTAGTTAACAATTCACGCTGTCCCGAACTCAACAGGGTACTATACGCCCCTCCGCTGCCTGCTTCCCTGTAGGCAATCTCGGTCCGGAAGCTGTAACCCGGCGCCTCCCATGCCAACTCCACCACATTGAGTCCTGTTGACCCGATACGCACCAACGGATCAGCAATCTCGGTAACCGGCTGGCACGTTGCCGCTAATTTTGCAAAAGCTACTTCGCCTTGTTCCACCACGGGTCTTTCTTTTCTCCGGCCAATCCAATTACCGAATACCGCATAATCCTCTTCCAGGTCAAAGGTCCAGCCCAGCATTGTAAAATCTACGGCTTCATCACGCTTGTTTAAGAGCTGAATGGGCACACCGTCCCCGGTAAGGCCTGTCCACCCGGTTGCCGGTTTTGGATACAGCAAAGCCAACGGAGAATCCTGATTGACGGCCAATTGACGACCCACGAACAGTGAATCCCCTTTTAATAGCAAACTAAAAGCAGGATTGCTGACATCATTCCGGTCAAACACGAGCTGTGGCGACAGGGTGGCGTTTTGCCAGGCCAAGCCCCCTTTTTCCACCAAAAAAAGAGCGGCATCAGTATTGTTAGGCTGGTCTTGTGCGCTTCCGATAAAAAGTGTTTGTCCGTCAGTTGCCAATGACTGGCCAAACCTGTGTATATCTAACAAAGGATCAGGTTCATAAGTAGCGGTTGGCAAATCAGGCCAATCGTCATTCGCTAACTGCTGATAGACAAATACTTTGCCAGGGTCCAGCCTGGTGTTGCTAAACGCAAAAAAATCTTCTGCCAATAAAATACAGCTTTTACAATCAATATCCATCACGTAGCTGTCATCTGTCTTGGAAAAAGCCTCAATCAGGCTGTGACTGGCCCAGGATGGTCCTGTTTTTTCGTAGAGGCTCAGCAGGGTTGGTGGATTATGCGTTGCGCTGGTTTCGAATACCAGCAGGCGGTCACCCAGAAATTGTGCCGCTATTATACTATAGCCATCTTTCGCAGCAAACTTAACTGTTTCTTCCATATCGCTCCAACCCCCACCGGTTTTTTCAAAAAAACAGACGCCAAAGGAGGTGACTACCATGACAACGTCCCCTTCCATTTGTACATCGAGGATAATTTCGTTGTTAGCCAGGGGCGTACTCATCTTAAGCGTTGCGGCTGTTCGCCACGTATCATCTTCGTGCCTTCTGAACAAATAAGCACCACCATGCCCCATATCTTCAGGAAAGCGGTTATGGCCGGCCACCACGAGGTCACCTTCCATATCCACATGCCAGCCCAGACGAGATTGCTCCATATCCCCGTAAATCGAATGGTAGTTGGTAAAGTGCATTTGCCCATGGGTAGGTAATGCTCCTCCGAAAAGTAGTATTATGATGAAGCTAAAAGTAACGCTGTTGAAAGTCATTGGTTGATTATCTTTGATAAAAACTGAATTCGAGGCAACCCTGGTCACCGACCCATCGTGATGGCCATTCGCCATATGTTTATTACTACAGTAACCCTCAGAAAAGTGTCCATAAAAAATCGCTTATCCATCCATCAAATTCTGGCAACACCAGCCGGTTATGCTTTCATAAAATCTAAGCTTTCAATGATAAGCCGGACGTTATAAAAGCTATTTTGAACCGTAAAAAACAATCATGCATTGGTTTATTGTTAAAAAATTTAATTCATTGCTTTCCAAATTTATGTGAATCGGACAAGCTAAAAAAGTCAAAAGTAAAATATGGGGATATAATCTCACATGAAATCGTACATGGTTAAAGGCAGGGAAATATGAGACAGGGAAATCCCGGATTGCACGTATTGAATATATTCATAAGATTGATTTTAAGCGAGTTACACTCGGACAGATTAAACAGGGCCTTTGGTATCAAGATGAGTAACGGTACAATATAGTACGTCATTTTCTCTGAATGAGCAGGATGTACCAGATCGTTCAGAACAGTCCCAGGCAGTGTTTGAAAATTCATAGTGTCGGGTTAATAGCTTGTTTTAGTACTTAACCACCCGCAATGTCGTGTTTCTTTCGGGCCTGGAAAGTACGATGTGGTAAATGCCAGGCGACAAATGGGTGAGGTCGATCTCGAAGTTATTTCTGGTGATAACCCCTGTTGAAAGGGTCTTTCCCAAATGATCCACAAGCTGATACCCCAGGTTCAGGTCAATCTGGCTGACCGGAACTTCCATAGTCGCTCGTCCGGTAGTCGGATTGGGATATAATTTTAATGCTCCGGGGATGAATTCATCGATGGTAAAAGTCCCATCGGAAAACGCTGAGTAGAAGGGTTCGGAAGATGAACCACAAATCGAACGGACCTGGAAACGGTACTCCTCGTTGAAAAGCAGACCGCTGTTAAGTATAACACCGGGATCCGTGGATTGCAGATCTGCCACCACGCTGTCTCCCAGCATAATAACAATGTTGTAACCCTTATTTTCATGGGGTTGGTCCCAGGTAAGAGATACCTCAAAACTGTTGTCGGCATCGGTTTCTGCAGCGCTCATCAGATTGGTAGGTGTCAAACAAGGCGTAGTGAATTGCTGAAGCGCTGTTGGCGCTGAAACCGGGAAGTCCGGATAGTCCGCACACAGGCTTCTGACGCGGTATTCGTAGGTGGTACCATAGCGCAGATTTTGACTGATTGTCACCGTTTTTTCAGAAGTAGGTACTAACTGAAATGGTTCCTGGCTGCCCACAATCCTGTATTCTACTTCCCATGATGATGACGTGGGCAGGCTTTCCCAGTTGATGGTGACTGTGGGGGAGGCGCCTTCACCGGAAGCCGCAGCCAGAATATTGGTGGGAGAAACGCAATAACGGTTTTCGGTAAAAAACTGAATTTTGTCCTGGATCGTATTGGCTTTGAACGGGACAAAACCTGAGAAAGGGCCACTTTGATCAAAATCTCTTATACCATCGGAGTCCAGGCCATCGGAATTGGTAATGGTTGCTGTTATAGCAGGAGCGGCATCGGCCCAGGTATCACTTGTTTTATGATAAATGGTTATATTGTTCTTTTTTAGAGCACTACTCATATGGATATGGTTATTGACTAAAAGCAGCCGGTCACTGGTAAATTTATGAAAGGCTGAAAGGTCAAAAAGATCCGGTGACGGATGCATTGCCTTTACCTGAGGGGCCTCTGCCCAATCGCCATTTTGTGCTAATTCGGTTATGTTAATGCTAACCCTTTGCCTGAAAGAAAATAAATGAGAACCAATAGATTCTATGGTAGCAACCGCGGTACCCGCCGCAGACAAATAATCAAGATTAGATAGATTAAAGAGCAGGTATCCCGGATGTATGGTGGCCAATTCAAATGACTCACCGCCTGTAGACCAACCAGAGGATGGCTTTACAAAGGCTAAAGGATTACGTTTGAAATCGTCGCGTGCGGTGAAAATTGGTGCTAAGTTATTGATGAACATCGGCCGGGAAGCAACAGCCAAACCTTCCGTTAGAGAAGCATAAAAACCGAACCCAAAATAATGACGTTCCAAATCAACCATTCTTCCATTCATATCAGCGGTAAGGACAGCCGGAGGGTTTTCACCCCATTTCCCATTGGTTTTTTCAACGACAAAGACAGACCCCAGAAAATTTGAAAATGAATTATTGTGTTGGAGTGTATTTACCAAAATTGTAGGGCCTGATATTTCAAGAGAAAGGCCAAAAATATTTTGCCCATCGGTTATCGCGGGGATGACAACCTTGACCGTTTCTTCCATGTCCTCCCACCCCATATCTGGTTTTTCCCAGATAAACAGTTGTCCGTTGTTATCATCGGGTGTAGCAGGGGACGGAAAATTCGCAGCTACGATCGTGTGGCCATCAATAGCCACGTTGTGAAAAGCGGGTGGTGAAGAAGGTTGGAGGGTGGCAACACGTCTCCAGACACTGTCTTGATTTTCCAATATCAGGAGGCGGAAATCTGACAAACCAACGACTGCGGTACTGTCATCTATTACCAGTCTTTGAACCCGGTCAGGGTCAACATCCTCTATCCCGCGTACAGGCACATTTACCAGCTCTGTAATGCCACCCATGGCCGTGGTAAACTGCCGGGGAGCGCTGTAGGCGGTTGTGTCGGGAAGACCGAAAACGCCACAAATGTTACGAAGCTTATATTCATAAGTTGTATTTGGCTTGAGGTTAGTTAACAATTCACGCTGTCCCGAACTCAACAGGGTACTATACGCCCCTCCGCTGCCTGCTTCCCTGTAGGCAATCTCGGTCCGGAAGCTGTAACCCGGCGCCTCCCATGACAACTCCACTACATTAAGTCCTGTTGCTCCAACACTTACTACCGGGTCAGCTATCTCAGTAACAGGCAGGCACGTTGCCGCTAATTTTGCAAAAGCTACTTCGCCCTGTTCCTGCAGGGCCCTTTCTTTACGCTCGCCGATCCAATTACCAAATACTGCATAGTCTTTTTCCAGATCAAAGCTCCAGCCCAGCATTAGCATATCTACTAATTGATCACGCCCATTGACCAATTTCAAGGGTGTACCGTCCCCGGTCAGCCCTCCCCACCCCATTGCCGGTTTTGGATACAGTAAAGCCAGCGGCGAATGCTCATCAACCGCGAACTGGCGGCCGACAAACAGTGAGTCCCCTTTTAAAAGGAGACTAAATGCAGGATTGCTAACATCGCTCCGATCAAAAGTAAGCTGGGGTGACAATACAGCGCTTTGCCAGCCCTGCGTACCTTTTTCCACCACAAAAAGTGCCGCATCGGTATTGTTAGGCTGGTCTTGTGCACTTCCGATAAAAAGTGTTTGTCCATCGGTAGCAAGCGACTGGCCAAACCTGTATACACCTGCCAAAGCATTGGGCTCATAGGTAGCGGTAGGTATATCCGGCCAATCGCCATTCGTGGCCTTCTGATAGATAAATACTTTGCCCGGATCGCTCCTGATGTTGCTAAACGCAAAAAAATCTTCCGCCAATAAAATACAATTGTTACAACTATTGGCTATATTTTTTTCGGCCTGGGAAAAAGTTTTTACCAGCGCCCTGCTGCTCCAGGATGAGCCTGTTTTTTCATACAGACTTACCAAGGTTGACGGATCATCCGTTTCGCTTGTTTCCAAGATCAGCAAGCGATTATCACGGAATTGTGCCGCTCTTATCGTATACCCTGTTGTTCCGTTAAGTTTAGCCGTTTCTTCCATATCATCCCAGCCTCCATCCGGCTTTTCAAAAAAATAGACCCCATCAAATGTGACCAGCATTACCACATCACCTTCAATTTGTACATCTTCGATGATTTCATTGGTGTTCAGTGGTTCACTGATTTTCAGGGTGGCCTCGGTCCTCCAGGTATCATCATGCCTTCTGAACAAATAAGCACCACCGAATCCATCATCTTCCGGAAACCGGTTATTTCCGGCCACCACAAGGTCACCTTCCATGTCCACCTGCCAGCCCAGATAGGATTGTTCGAGATCTCCGTAGATCGACTGGTAATTGGTAAAATGAATCTGGCCTTGTACTGTTGCCAGCGGCCAAAACAGCATAATCGTAATCGCTTTGAAAACAAAGTTATTGAAATTCATTGTTGGTTGATTGTTAAAAAAACTAAGTAAAAGGCTATTATATTAACCTATGAATAGCCTTAGCTCTCTTCACCTTATGATGACTTCTACATGAAAACTCAGTATCAAAAAAACCCGTTAATCACTCATCAATTTCAGGTTAAAATTGTCTGGTTATGCTTCAAAAAAAATTGGTTAACCTTCCATGTGTTGCTGTGAATTTTTAAGTTACCTGAACCAAAAAAACAGTCATCTACTGGCTTATATATTGAAAAAATTAATTAATTCCTTTCGTTCCAAATTTACGCTAATCGAACCTGACATAAAAGTCAGAAGAAAAAAAACAGGATACAATGTATTGCAAAAGCGCACATGGTCAAAGCACCCTAAATAAAAGATGGAAATGGATGGAATCAAACTTAACTTCAATCCTCAATACATTGATTTTAAGTGATTTAGAGCTTGTATCCTACATGGACTACTATAAATATCAATTATCAAAATAGTACCGGATAGTACATCACTTGCACTGATTTAGGTGAAAAATCTGTGCTTTCAGATTTGTCATGCTGGTACCCTATTCCTGTATTAAAAGCCGAACTGGTGAATATCTTCATCCATTAGATGGAGAATTGCCTGACCTGGACGCTAAAACCTTTGTGTAGCTCGTTGGGCGAAGCTTTGACTTTAATGATTTGGAGGGGGGTAGGATAACAGCCGTTTTGACCAAAAATTTGTGCCAGGGCCTGACTGTTGATTCCGGATACTCTGTAAATGGCCGTAAATATCATGATGCAACGCAATGTCAGTTCCCTGGACTTGATCGTAAAGTTATAGTGCAATATTCCACTAGTTTAAAAAGTAATAAAAAACAATAATACCGAGGCCAGGATGATAAAATACATCAGGCCGGCTATGAAATAGCTCGTTTTGCTTTGCTTATGTTTTTCCATATCCTAATTTGTTTAAACAGGGGTTTTCTAACCCTAATGATAAGAAACTTTAAAAAGTTGCCTGCCGGATAGTAATACCCGCAAAATACATCCTTGATGAAAAAAGAAGTAAAGAAGATGGCCGGAAGGATGAAGCATTGTATTCCCTTTTTGCCCAGCTAAGAATCAAAAATCTCAGGACATGCTATCACCAGCCATTATTCCCAATCACTTCGCTAAACCCATTAACCTTGCCTTTTCCGTCGGCATTATGGCTGCCTTCGATCTGGTAGGCCGATGTGGCGGTTCCCCACACAAAATCATTTGGGAATTTTATTGTCATTTGTTTACAGGATAGGGCCCTTTTTCAAACTGCT
>JAKSDQ010000205.1 GCA_022360015.1 Cytophagales bacterium | reverse complement strand
GAAACGCGTTTGTGTTATATCATAAAATGTAATACCTTTGCACACCCATTTGGGTGATGGGTATACGGGTGTAGCTCAATTGGTAGAGTAGCGGTCTCCAAAACCGTTGGTTGTGGGTTCGAGTCCTACCACCCGTGCAATTTGAAAAATCGTTATAGAACCAATGTCTAAATTATTATCATTTGTGAAAGACTCATATGTGGAAATGACCACCAAAGTTTCCTGGCCAAAATTTGGCGAACTTCAAAACAGTTCGATCCTGGTCTTGGTTGCTTCGGTCATATTTGCGTTGATTATTGCGGCCATGGACTATGTGTTTCAGAATGTATTAGAGTGGTTTTATGAGTCATTTTAATTATATAGACTAGTATCGAGCATGAGTGAGTTAAACTGGTACGTTGTGAGGGTGGTAAGTGGCCAGGAAAAAAAGGCCAAAACTTACCTTGAATCTGAAATAGCCAGGCAAAAACTGCAAGACTATGTTCCTCAGATATTGATACCCTCTGAAAAGGTTTATGAAATGAGAAACGGAAAAAAACGGGTAAGGGAAAGAAACTTTTTTCCGGGCTATATGATCATATCTGCAGACCTGACTCACGGTGAGGCTTCTCATATTATTACCAGTATCCCGGGGATTATTGGCTTCCTCGGATCAAACGATGCGGGTGGTGGTGCTTCAAAAGTGCCGGTACCCTTGCGTCAATCCGAAATAAACCGGATACTCGGCAAGGTAGATGAGGTAGAAGAATTCGACGAAAAACTTGATACACCATATATAGTAGGAGAATCTGTTAAAGTAATGGACGGTCCTTTCAGCGGATTTACCGGAACTGTTGAAGAGGTATTTGAAGAGCGAAAGAAACTGAATGTGATGGTCAAGATATTTGGCAGAAATACTCCGGTTGAATTGAATTATATGCAGGTAGAAAAACAAGAATAGCAAAATGGCTAAAGAAATAGACGGTTATCTGAAGTTACAAATCAGAGGTGGTGCGGCAAACCCTTCGCCTCCTGTGGGCCCTGCTCTCGGTAGTAAGGGGCTTAATATCATGGAGTTTTGCAAGCAGTTTAATGCGAGGACCCAGGAAAAGAAGGGGCAGTTATTGCCAGTATTAGTTACCATTTATAAAGATAAATCATTTGACTTTGTCGTAAAAACACCACCGGCTCCTGTGTTGTTGATGGAGGCTGCCAAACTTAAGAAAGGATCGGCAGAATCTAACCGGATTAAGGTCGGTACGGTTACCTGGGATCAGATAAAACAAATTGCAGAAACTAAAATGCCGGATTTAAATGCGTTTAAACTGGAGTCAGCCATGAAAATGGTAGCAGGTACGGCAAGAAGTATGGGAATTAAAGTATCTGGCAGGGCGCCCTGGAACAATTAAAATTTTGAAGATGGCTAAGTTAACTAAAAAGCAAAAAGAGGTTGCCACCAAATACGATGCGGCACAAGAATATTCCCTGGATGAGGCATCCAAATTGGTAAAGGATATAACTTTCACCAAGTTTGATGCCTCTGTCGATATTGACGTCCGTCTGGGTGTCGACCCCAGGAAAGCCGATCAAATGGTAAGGGGTGTGGTAGCTTTGCCTCATGGAACAGGTAAGGAAACCCGTGTTTTGGTGCTTTGCTCACCAGATAAGGAACAGGAAGCCAAAGATGCCGGTGCCGATCATGTTGGATTAGATGATTATATTAGTAAGATTGAAGGTGGGTGGACAGATGTGGATGTGATCATCACCATGCCCACGGTAATGGCCAAGGTCGGTAAACTGGGTAGGGTGTTGGGGCCACGTGGATTGATGCCTAACCCCAAATCAGGCACGGTGACCATGGAAGTTGGAAAAGCGGTAAAGGAAGTAAAATCAGGGAAAATTGATTTTAAAGTCGATAAATTCGGTATCATTCACGCCAGTATTGGAAAAGCTTCTTTCGACGCGCAAAAAATTGTAGATAATGCTACCGAAGTCATCCAGACCATTGCCAAGCTGAAGCCAGCTTCCTCAAAGGGTACTTATTTTAAAAGCATTAACCTTTCCAGTACCATGAGCCCTGGAGTAAAAGTTGACAAAAACACTATAGCGGGTATATAATCATGACTAAAGAAGAAAAAATAAATGTTGTTGCCGAGTTAACTGAAAAGCTCAAAGCCAACAATAATTTTTATTTAACTGACGCCTCCGGGTTTACCGTGGCCCAGGTAAATAATTTTAGAAGGCTGTGTTTCGAGAAAGGGATTGAATATAAGGTATATAAAAATACCATGATTAAAAAAGCCCTTGAAAGTCTTGACGCCGACTATTCGTCTTTGGATGAGGCGCTAAAGGGATTTTCCGGAGTTATCTTTTCTGAGGAAATAGCAAATTTGCCGGCTAAGGTTATTAAAGAATTTCGCAAAAAACAAGGCGGGGAAAAACCTGTCTTAAAGGCTGCTTCCATAGATACTGATGTTTTTATCGGTGAAGAACACCTTACTACTTTAAGTGACCTGAAATCCAAACAGGAACTTATCGGTGACGTGATAGCGCTGTTACAATCTCCGGCTAAAAATGTGATTTCTGCCCTGAAAAGCGGAGGAAACACTTTAGCCGGACTGGTAAAAACATTATCTGAAAAAGAAAATTAATTTCGAATTAAAATTTTGAACTACTTAAAATAATTATAAAAATGGCAGACGTTAAAGCACTAGGAGATCAGCTTGTTGAGTTAACAGTAAAAGAAGTTAACGAATTGGCTGAATATCTGAAAGAAACCCATGGTATAGAGCCCGCGGCAGCAGCGGCAGTGGCCGTAGCTGCACCTACTAGTGGCGAGGATGGCGCAGCAGCGGAGGAAAAATCAGAATTTGATGTGGTATTGAAATCACCGGGTGGCGCTAAACTGGCAGTGGTAAAACTGGTAAAAGAATTGACAGGACTGGGGCTTAAAGAGGCTAAAGAAATAGTTGACGCCTCACCCAAGGCTGTGAAGGAAGGTGTAGCAAAAGATGAGGCTGAAGCCCTTAAAAAGCAATTAGAAGAGGCAGGCGCTGAGGTAGAACTGAAGTAAAATTTTGAGCCATTCGATGCGTCTAAATGGCTAAGAAATAACAGGCCCCGATGTGTGTCGGGGTCTTTTCCTGTTTGTACGTGGTCATAACCCTTTCAGGCAAAATATCCGAAAAAGGTGACTTTCCTACTTACTACATAAGTTAATACATATTACAATTTTAAATCTATCAAGCTTTGGCTAAGATTAATCAAACCGAAAGAATCAACTTCGCACGAATCAAAACAGTCAGGGATTATCCGGATTTTCTCGATGTTCAATTAAAATCGTTTGTCGATTTTTTTCAATTGGACACACCTGCTCAAAAAAGAACCCAGGAAGGATTATTCAAGGTGTTTTCAGAAAACTTCCCCATCTCTGACTCGCGGGAAAATTTCATTCTTGAATTTGTAGATTATCTGGTCGATCCTCCAAAGTATTCTGTGGATGAATGCATTGACCGGGGCTTGACCTATTCGGTCCCGTTGAAGGCTAAGCTTAGGCTATCCTGCAACGATGAGGATAACGAAGATTTTGAAACCATAGAACAGGAAGTCTTCCTAGGTAATATACCCTATATGACAGAAAAGGGCTCCTTTATTATTAATGGAGCCGAAAGGGTTATAGTTTCCCAATTGCATAGGTCACCGGGTGTATTTTTTGCCCAAAGCAAACATACCAATGGTACCAAACTTTATTCAGCCAGGATCATCCCTTTTAAAGGTTCATGGATTGAATTTGCTACTGACGTCAACAATGTCATGTATTCTTACATCGACCGGAAGAAAAAATTTCCGGTAACCACCCTGTTAAGAGCCATTGGCTTCGGTTCAGATAAGGATATCCTGGATCTATTCGGACTTTCAGAGGAGATTCCTGCCGATGAAAAGTCTATCAAAAAAGTTATTGGTCGGAAACTGGCCGCCAGGGTTTTAAGAACCTGGACGGAAGATTTTGTGGACGAGGATACCGGGGAGGTTGTGTCTATTGACAGAAACGAAGTGCTGTTGGAAAGGGATTCCGTGATTTCTGAGGATGATATTGATTTAATCATCGAATCAGGCAGCAAATCTGTTATTCTTCACAGGGAGGATGTAAATATTGCAGATTATGCCATCATTTACAATACTTTACAAAAAGACAACTCAAACTCTGAAAAAGAGGCCGTAGAGCAAATCTATCGCCAATTGAGAAATACTGAAGCCCCTGATGAGCAAACTGCCAGGGACATCATCCAAAGTCTTTTCTTTAGTGACAAAAGATATGACCTCGGTGAGGTTGGAAGATATAGAATAAACAAAAAACTTGGCCTTGAAATAGACTCTGAGATCAGGGTACTTACAACCGAGGACATTATTTCCATAGTTAAATACCTGATCGGACTTATTAACTCGAAGGCAGTAGTTGATGATATTGACCACCTGAGTAACAGAAGAGTCAGGACAGTTGGTGAGCAACTGTATGGACAGTTCGGAGTTGGCCTGGCCAGGATGGCAAGGACCATTAAAGAAAGAATGAATGTCAGGGATAATGAGGATTTTAAGCCGATTGATCTGATCAACGCACGGACACTGTCCTCCGTAATCAATTCATTCTTTGGTACTAACCAGCTTTCGCAGTTTATGGACCAGACTAATCCCCTGGCCGAGATTACGCATAAGAGAAGGATGTCAGCACTGGGGCCGGGAGGCTTGTCGAGGGAGCGGGCCGGTTTTGAGGTACGGGATGTCCATTACACCCACTATGGAAGGTTGTGTACGATTGAAACACCTGAAGGGCCTAACATTGGCCTGATTTCATCGCTGAGTGTTCACGCCAATGTAAATAACATGGGCTTCATTGAGACCCCCTATAGAAAAGTCAATGAAGGCAAAGTGGATATGACAGGAAATGTAGTATATCTTACTGCGGAAGAAGAAGATACCCACAACATAGCCCAGGCCAATGCCCCACTCGACGATGGTGGGAGCTTTGTCAACGACCGGGTAAAAGCAAGGTTTGAAGGCGATTTTCCGGTGGTTGAGCCCAAGGAGATCAGTTACATGGATGTGGCTCCAAACCAGATTGTGTCGGTGGCCGCTTCATTGATCCCATTCCTGGAACACGATGATGCCAACAGGGCCTTAATGGGATCGAACATGCAGCGTCAGGCAGTTCCCCTGCTAAGGCCGGAAGCTCCCATTGTAGGTACCGGCCTGGAAAAGAGGGTAGCCCTGGACTCCAGATCGATTATTGTGGCAGAGCAGGATGGGGAGGTTGAAGCGGTTGACGCTAAAAAGATCGTGCTGCGATACAATTTATCTGAAGACCATTTAATCACCAGCTTTGATGATGAACTGAAAACCTACGAGTTGGTTAAATTCAGAAGAACCAACCAGGATACGTGTGTAAACCTCAGACCCATTGTCTACAAAGGTGAAAAAATAGTCAAAGGCCAGCCACTTTGCGAAGGATATGCTACCAAGGGGGGAGAACTCGCCTTGGGCAGGAACCTGAAGGTGGCTTTTATGCCGTGGCAGGGTTACAACTTTGAAGATGCCATTGTTATCTCTGAGAGTGTGGTTCGCAACGATATTTTCACCTCGATTCACATCGATGAATTTGAACTGGAAGTAAGGGACACCAAAAGAGGTGAGGAAGAGCTGACCTCGGAAATCCCCAACGTAAGCGAAGAGTCGGTTAAAAACCTGGACGAGAACGGCATTATTCGTATCGGGGCAGAAGTGAAAGAAGGAGATATACTGATTGGAAAAATAACACCTAAAGGCGAAACCGATCCTACTCCCGAAGAAAAGCTCCTGAGAGCAATATTCGGTGATAAGGCTGGCGATGTAAAAGATGCTTCGTTGAAAGCACCGCCTTCATTGAAGGGTGTCGTGATTGATACAAAACTATTTTCCCGCCCTAAAAAGGACAAAGATTTAAGGGCCAAGGCGAAAAAGGAAGTCGAGCTGTTAAAAAACAAATACAGCAATGATCTTTTGGCGCTGAGATCCAAAATGATTGACAAGCTGTTAACGTTGCTGGATGGAAAAGTCTCTCAAGGCATTAAGCATAAGTTTGGTGATGAAATTATGAGCAAAGGTGTGAAATTTACCGCTGCGAATATTGAAACAAACCTTTTCCCGGAAAAGAATATTTACCGTGATGAAAGCAATTACAATGTGCAGGAGGAAGTAAACTTTATTTCAGACCTTATATTGGATAATTGGACCGATGATGAGAAAATAAATAGTTTAATTACCTATTTGGTAAGAAATTACAACAATAAGCGAAACGAAATCTCCGGAAAATTCAAAAGAGAGCGATTTACTTTGGAAGTAGGAGATGAGCTACCGGCGGGAATTGTGCAATTGGCCAAGGTTTATGTTGCCAAAAAGCGAAAGCTCAAAGTTGGTGATAAAATGGCCGGACGTCATGGTAACAAAGGCGTCGTAGCCAAGATTGTGAGAGAAGAGGACATGCCTTTCCTTGAGGATGGTACTCCGGTAGATATTGTTTTAAATCCCCTGGGCGTGCCGTCAAGGATGAATTTGGGACAGATTTATGAAACTGTTCTCGGCTGGGCAGGATTAAAGCTCGATAAAAAATATGCGACGCCTATTTTCGACGGTGCTGATATGGGAGATGTTTCCACCGAATTGAAACAGGCCAATCTTCCTGCCTATGGAAGGACCGAATTGTATGATGGCCTTACCGGAGATAAATTTGATCAACCGGTAACCGTTGGCGTGATTTATATGTTGAAACTGGGCCACCTTGTGGATGATAAGATGCATGCCAGGTCTATTGGCCCATACTCACTGATCACGCAACAGCCTCTCGGTGGTAAAGCACAATTTGGCGGACAAAGGTTTGGTGAAATGGAGGTATGGGCACTTGAAGCATTTGGTGCCTCCCATGTATTGCAGGAAATCCTGACGGTAAAATCAGACGACGTGGTGGGCAGGGCCAAAGCCTACGAAGCTATCGTCAAAGGTGAAAACATGCCCCGCCCCAATATTCCTGAGTCATTCAATGTACTGGTTCATGAACTGAGGGGGCTGGCATTGGAAATTACCATGGATTAATTCTTAAACTAAATTGACCAAAAGGTCTTCTACCTATAAGACATAAACAGAATTATGGCATTTAGAAAAAATAAAAAATTCACCAGTGACTTTTCAAAGGTCACTATTAGCTTAGCTTCTCCCGAATCTATTCTGGAGAGTTCGCACGGAGAGGTCACCCAACCCGAGACTATTAACTACAGAACCTATAAACCGGAGATGGGAGGACTTTTTTGTGAGCGTATTTTCGGCCCGGTGAAGGATTGGGAGTGCCACTGCGGTAAATATAAAAGAATCAGATATAAAGGTATCATATGCGACAGGTGTGGGGTTGAGGTAACAGAAAAGAAGGTGAGAAGGGAGCGTATGGGTCATATTGAGCTGGTAGTTCCAGTGGCCCATATCTGGTATTTTAAGTCCTTACCCAATAAAATTGGCTATTTATTGGGTTTACCCACCAAGAAACTGGATCAGATTATTTATTATGAAAGATATGTGGTTATTCAGCCAGGTATTAAGGAAGAAGATGGGACCAACAAGATGGACTTCCTTACCGAGGATGAATACCTGGATATCCTCGATAAGCTGCCCAGGGAAAACCAAATGATGGATGATGACGACCCGAACAAGTTTATCGCCAAAATGGGAGCAGAGGCGCTTGAGATGCTATTGGCAAGACTGGACTTGGATGACCTGTCATACAGCCTGCGACATCAGGCAGCAACTGATACCTCGCAGCAAAGAAAGGCAGAAGCTTTGAAAAGACTGAAGGTAGTGGAAGCCTTCAGGGACTCGAGGTCGAGGATTGAAAACAGGCCGGAGTGGATGGTCATTAAGATGGTCCCTGTTATTCCACCCGAACTACGGCCTTTGGTACCTTTGGATGGCGGCAGGTTTGCTACATCGGATTTAAATGATCTCTACCGAAGGGTAATCATAAGAAATAACCGTCTGAAAAGACTGATCGATATCAAGGCGCCCGAAGTAATATTGAGAAATGAAAAAAGGATGCTTCAGGAAGCCGTGGATTCACTATTCGACAATTCCAGGAAAGTGAATGCAGTAAGGTCTGATGGAAACAGGGCCTTGAAATCTTTGAGTGATATGCTCAAAGGAAAGCAGGGTAGATTCAGACAAAACCTGCTTGGAAAAAGGGTAGACTACTCCGGCCGGTCGGTTATCGTGGTAGGTCCCGAACTAAAGCTTCACGAATGTGGCTTACCCAAAGATATGGCTGCCGAGTTGTTCAAACCTTTCATTATCAGAAAGCTGATTGAAAGAGGCATTGTAAAAACGGTGAAATCAGCCAAGAAGATTGTAGACAGAAAGGATCCTGTGGTTTGGGATATCCTGGAAAACGTCCTTAAAGGTCACCCTGTCTTACTGAACCGGGCCCCAACACTTCATAGGTTGGGCATTCAGGCCTTCCAGCCAAAGTTGATTGAGGGTAAGGCGATTCAATTGCACCCCCTTGTTTGTACAGCATTTAACGCTGACTTTGACGGTGACCAGATGGCCGTTCATGTACCTCTTGGCCACGAAGCTATTATGGAAGCCTCTACATTAATGCTTTCTTCCCATAATATTCTGAACCCTGCCAATGGGGCACCTATCACCGTACCTTCACAGGACATGGTATTAGGTCTGTATTATGTAACAAAAGGCCGGAAGGGAACCAAGCAGCGTCCTGTACTCGGTGAGGACATGACATTCTATGGTTCTAAAGAGGTCATCATTGCTATTAATGAAGGAAGGCTTTCCAAAAACGCTTACATCAAAGTAAGGGCGAATGTGAGAAATGAAAGTGACGAGTTAGAAGCCAAAATTATAGAAACGGTGGCAGGCCGTGTCATATTTAATCAGTACATACCTGATGAGGTAGGTTTTGTGAATGAATTGCTTACCAAGAAAAAACTCCAGCAAATTATTTCGTTGGTCTATAAAATTGCCGGTAACTCAAGGACCGCGCAATTCCTGGATGATATCAAGGAGCTCGGATTTCAATCCGCGTATAAAGGTGGATTGTCAATGGGCTTGAACGATGTATCTGTTCCCGAAGCCAAAGATAGCCTCGTGGCCCAGGCCAAAGAAGAAGTGGACAGTGTATGGAGTAACTACCTGATGGGATTGATTACTGACAATGAAAGGTATAACCAGGTCATCGATATCTGGACCAGGATCAATTCACAACTGACCAATACCCTGATGAAGCAACTGGAAGAAGATGATCAGGGATTTAACTCGATTTACATGATGATGCACTCAGGAGCGAGAGGTTCCCGGGAGCAGATCCGTCAGTTAGGTGGTATGAGAGGATTGATGGCCAAGCCGCAGAAAAACCTGACCGGTTCGGTAGGCGCCATTATCGAAAACCCAATCCTTTCGAACTTTAAAGAAGGTCTCGATGTAATTGAGTACTTCATCTCCACGCACGGTGCAAGAAAAGGTTTGGCAGATACTGCCTTGAAAACGGCCGATGCAGGATACCTGACCAGAAGGTTGGTGGATGTTGCCCAGGATAATGTGGTGAACGAAGCTGACTGCGGAACTTTAAGAGGGTTGGTGGTTTCTGCGTTAAAAGACAATGAAGATATTGTGGAGCCTTTGTCAGAGAGAATTTTAGGAAGGGTTTCCGTACATGACATCTATGATCCGATTTCAGAAGAGTTGATAGTGACCAGTGGAGTAGAAATCACTGAAGATATTGCGAGGAAAATCGAAGCGACCAGTATTGAAGAGGTGGAGATAAGATCGGTGCTGACCTGCGAAACAAAACAAGGGGTTTGTGCCAAATGTTACGGCAGGAACCTGGCGACCGGGTACATGGCCCAGATGGGTGAGGCAGTTGGCGTAATTGCAGCCCAAAGTATTGGTGAACCCGGAACACAGTTGACCCTTAGGACATTCCACGTGGGAGGTACCGCCTCAAACATCGCAGTTGAGGCAACTATTAAATCCAAATTTGCCGGTACAGTCAGATTTGACGGTTTAAGGTCTGTATCTACCATCGGTAGTGAAGGCGAGAAAATGGAGGTCGTGATGGGCCGGTCCGGTGAAATTCAAATTTTTGACCCGAAAACCAAGAAGGTGTTGATCAGCAACCACGTTCCTTACGGAGCCTTCCTGAAAGTCAAAGACGGTGAAAAGGTTGAAAAAGGTCAGGAATTATGTTTCTGGGATCCTTACAACGCTGTCATACTTTCTGAGTTTGACGGTGAAATCCAGTATGAAGCCATTATTGAAGGTATTACTTTCAGGGAGGAATCGGATGAACAGACCGGCCATCGCGAAAAGGTAATCACCGACTCCAAAGATAAAACCAAGAACCCGGCGATTAAGGTAGTTTCCAAAACAAATGAAAAGAACTACAACATTCCGGTTGGCGCCCACCTTGCGGTAAACGAAGGAGACAAAATCAAAGCCGGGCAACCATTGGTTAAAATCCCGAGAACCATGGGTAAATCGAGGGATATCACAGGAGGACTTCCAAGGGTGACAGAACTGTTTGAAGCCCGTAACCCCTCTAACCCCGCTGTAGTTAGTGAAATTGATGGAGTGGTAAGTTATGGTGGAATTAAGAGAGGTAACCGGGAAATATTCATCGAATCCAAAGACGGCATTAAGAAGCGTTACCTTGTGCCTTTATCAAAACACATACTTGTTCAGGACAATGACTTTGTGAAGGCCGGATATGCACTTTCGGACGGGGCGATTACCCCGGCAGATATACTGTCGATCAAGGGGCCTACAGCGGTTCAGGAATATCTGGTGAATGAAATTCAGGAAGTTTACAGGCTCCAGGGTGTGAAAATTAACGACAAACATATTGAAGTAATCGTACGCCAGATGATGCAAAAGGTCATAATCCTTGACGCCGGGGATACCAACTTTTTGCCCAATCAGGTGGTGGATAAATTCTTGTTCCGTGAAGAAAATGATATGATGCTGGACAAAAAGGTAGTGGTTGACAGTGGCGACTCAGAGGTTCTTAAACCCGGCCAGATTATTACCTCGAGAAGATTACGGGATGAAAATTCAAGCCTTAGAAGAAAGGACCTTAAAGTGGTACAGGTCAGAGAAGCCGAACCGGCTGTTTCACGGCCAACGCTGCAGGGAATTACCCAGGCTTCATTAGGTACCGAAAGCTTTATCTCGGCGGCTTCTTTCCAGGAAACTACCAAGGTATTGAGTGAGGCGGCTATAAGAGGAAAAACTGACAAACTTCTCGGATTGAAAGAAAATGTTATTGTAGGACACTTAATTCCTGCCGGTACAGGCTTACGCCGATATAATAACTTCATTGTCGGTTCTAAAAAGGAATATGAGACTTTGGTGGCGTCTAAAGAGGAATTTAGCCAAAAACAAGAATTACAGGCTGATAACTGATTAGATTATGGATGACACAAAAAGCAAGCCTAAAGAGTCGAATAAAGGAAATCAGATCAATATCGAACTTTCGGAAGATATTGCCGAAGGTGTGTATGCTAACCTGGCCATGATCGCACATTCCAACAGTGAATTTGTTATTGATTTCATCCGGTTGATGCCAGGGGTACCCAAGGCTAAAGTAAAGTCCAGGGTTGTGATTACGCCTGAACATGCCAAAAGATTATTACTGGCACTTCAGGATAACATCAAGAAATATGAAGATACGTTTGGTCCCATTAAGAAGACCGAGGAAACCCCAAAGTTTCCTATCAACTTTGGAGGAACTATAGGCGAAGCTTAACGGTGCAACCAATTATCATAGAAATCAAAAGGTTTAAATCGAAAGGTTTAAACCTTTTGATTTAAGCAAAGGGAAAATAAAACCAAATAAGGCTTGTTTAATTTTTGGGTTTTATTACCTTTGCAGTCCGAAAAATCGAAGGAGCATCATAATAAAAGTGAAATAAATGCCAACTATAGCACAATTAGTAAGAAAGGGCAGAAAATCTTTGACCTCCAAGTCAAAATCACCCGCATTGGACTCATGCCCTCAGCGGAGAGGGGTTTGTACCAGGGTGTATACAACTACCCCTAAGAAACCCAACTCGGCCATGAGAAAGGTGGCAAGAGTTAGATTAACGAACGGAAAAGAGGTGAACGCCTATATTCCCGGTGAGGGCCATAACCTTCAGGAACACTCTATTGTCCTGATAAGGGGAGGCAGGGTAAAAGATTTACCAGGTGTCAGGTACCATATTATCCGCGGTGCTTTGGATACGGCAGGTGTGAACGGAAGACTTCAGAGAAGATCGAAATACGGTGCTAAAAGACCGAAAAAGTAATTTAATAGGACAGATAAAATGAGAAAAGCTAAACCAAAGAAGAGATACATTCTTCCCGACCCTAAGTTCAACGATATTTTGGTTACTAAATTCGTTAACTATTTAATGAAAGACGGTAAAAAAAGTACGGCTTACTCAATCTTTTATGATGCAGTGCAAATAGTTGAGGAAAGAACCAAAGAAAATGGTTTGGAAACGTGGAAAAAGGCTTTGAATAACATTTACCCTTCCGTAGAGGTAAAGAGCAGAAGAGTAGGAGGAGCGACTTTTCAGGTACCGATGGAAGTGAGACCGGAAAGAAAGACAGCTTTGGGAATTAAGTGGATGATCCAGTATGCCCGGAGCAGAGGAGAAAAGACAATGGTTGAGAGATTGGCAGGAGAAATTATTTCTGCTTCCAAAGGAGAAGGTGCATCAGTCAAGAAAAAAGATGATACACATAGAATGGCAGATGCCAACAAGGCGTTTTCACATTTTAGATTCTAACTGGAACAATGGCTAAAAACGATTTAAAACATTTAAGAAATATCGGCATCATGGCGCACATTGATGCCGGAAAAACCACGACTACCGAAAGAATATTATATTACACCGGTTTAAGTCACAAAATTGGTGAAGTCCATGACGGTGCTGCCACAATGGACTGGATGGAACAGGAGCAAGAAAGGGGTATCACTATTACCTCGGCAGCTACCACCACTTTTTGGAACTATCCCACTACCCAGGGGCAATTGACAGACGGTACCGAAGAATACAAAGTGAATATCATCGACACACCCGGTCACGTGGATTTTACCGTGGAGGTAGAAAGATCACTCAGGGTACTGGACGGAGCAGTTGCTTTGTTTTGCGCAGTTTCAGGGGTTGAGCCACAATCTGAAACAGTTTGGAGGCAAGCAGATAAATATAAGGTTCCCAGAATTTGTTTTGTCAACAAAATGGACAGGGCCGGCGCTGACTTTTTCAATGTAGTGAATGAGATCAAGGAAAAGCTGGGTGCCAATCCGGTGCCGTTACAAATCCCGATCGGGGCAGAAGAGAAATTTGAAGGGGTAGTCGATCTGATTAGTAACGAGGCAATCATCTGGAACGAGGAAGACAAAGGAATGACTTATAAAGTGGTCGATATTCCGGACGATTTGAAAGATACTGTTGAAGAATGGAGGCAAAAGCTGGTTGAAAGCGTTGCTGAATATGATGATGCGCTTTTAGAAAAGTTCTTCGAAGATGCAGATTCCATCACCGAGGAGGAAATGATGAATGCCATCAGAATGGCAGTAATCGATATGTCATTTTCACCCGTTTTATGTGGATCAGCCTTTAAAAACAAGGGAGTACAGGCCCTGCTTGATGCAGTGTGTGCCTATTTGCCTTCACCATTGGATCTCCCGCCTGTAAAAGGGATCAATCCTGATGGCGATAAAGAAGAAGAAAGAAAACCGGAGACAAGCGAGCCCTTTTCTGCCCTTGCCTTTAAGATCGCCACGGATCCCTTTGTGGGCAGACTGGCTTTCATGAGAGTGTATTCAGGAAGTCTCGATGCAGGGTCTTATGTGTACAACATGAGGACGAGCAAAAGGGAGCGAATTTCCCGTTTGATGCAGATGCACTCGAATAAGCAAAATCCTATCAGTAAAGTAGAGGCCGGTGATATTTGTGCGGGTGTGGGATTTAAGGATATCAAAACAGGTGATACCCTGGTAAATGAGAAGAATAAAATCGTCCTCGAGTCTATGTCTTTTCCTGAGCCGGTTATCGGTTATGCCATTGAACCTAAAGCACAGGCTGACGTCGATAAATTGGGAGTCGCCGTATCGAAACTGGTAGAGGAGGACCCTACCTTAAGGGTAGAAACCAATCATGAGACAGGTCAGACTGTTTTGCGGGGTATGGGGGAACTGCACCTTGAAATCATCATTGACAGGTTGAAAAGGGAATTCAAAGTTGAGATCAACCAGGGAGCTCCCCAGGTTGCTTACAAAGAGTCCATTACAACCAATGTAGAGCACAGGGAGGTTTATAAAAAACAAACCGGTGGTAGAGGTAAATTCGCCGATATAGTTTTCGAGTTAGGGCCCAAGGAAATGGGTGAAAACGGGGAAACCAAATCGGGGCTGGAATTCGAAAATGCTATTGTCGGAGGTAAAATACCAAAAGAATTTATCCCCGCCGTTGAAAAGGGATTTAAGGATGCCATGAAAAACGGGCCTTTGGCAGGTTATCCTATCGATACCATGAAGGTAAGACTTTACGATGGTTCTTTCCATGATGTTGACTCTGATTCTTTATCTTTTGAGTTGGCGGGAAGAATTGGCTTTAAGGAAGCTGCCAAAAAGGCATCGCCCAAACTACTGGAACCCATCATGGCAGTTGAAGTGGTAACACCTGAAGAGTATACAGGACCTGTTACCGGTGACCTGAATAAAAGAAGAGGTATCATGAAAGGAATGGATACAAAGGGTGGTGCCCAGGTTATCAAAGCAGATGTACCATTGTCCGAATTATTTGGCTATGTTACTGATTTACGAACCATCAGTTCTGGAAGGGCCACGGCGTCACTGACTTTTTCACACTACGATCCTGTACCTGGACACCTTGCAGATGCCATTATCGCAAATGTCAAAGGAGAGACTGTAAAGTAACTTAATTATGAACCAGAAAATTAGAATAAAGCTTAAGTCCTACGATCACAACCTGGTAGACAAATCGTCTGAAAAGATTGTGCGAGCGGTGAAAACTACAGGAGCGGTTGTTAGCGGTCCTATTCCGTTGCCAACAGTGAAAGAAAAGTTTACGGTACTGAGATCGCCCCATGTAAATAAAAAATCAAGAGAGCAATTTCAACTTTGCACATACAAGCGTTTGGTAGATATTTATTCCAATAGTACTAAAACTGTTGACGCTTTAATGAAGCTTGAACTGCCAAGCGGGGTGGATGTAGAGATCAAAGTTTAGTATACAAAGATTAAACCTGAAAAGAACCAATAATGACATTTTATTGGTTCTTTTTTTATTTTGTGATAGCCCTAAAAATTAGTGACATCTTGTTTGGTCACTGACAATATTTTACTATCTTTGCAATCCTTTGCGGAAAGGCTGCAAAATTTTGAATTTTATTACAAGAGAAATAATTCAAATTACAATAAAGGAATGTCTGGAATAATTGGAAAAAAGATTGGAATGACTAGCGTTTTCGGTGCCGATGGACGAAATGTCGCATGCACAGTAGTGGAAGCTGGTCCTTGTGTCGTGACACAAGTAAAAGACGAGGACAAAGATGGTTACAGGGCCGTGCAGTTGGGGTATGGGGAGAAGAAAGAAAAACGGACTACGAAGGCGTTAAAAGGGCATTTTGATAAGGCCAAAACCTCACCTAAGCGGGTACTGGCCGAATTCAGGGAATTTAGAGGAGAATTTGAAGGTGAAGTTGAGTTGGGGCAGGAAATAACCGTAGATCAGATTTTTAAGGAGGGTGACTTTGTTGACGTGGTAGGTACTTCCAAAGGGAAAGGATTTCAAGGCGTAGTAAAGCGACATAATTTTAGAGGTGTCGGTGATGCCACACACGGTCAACACAACCGTGAAAGAGCACCGGGTTCGATCGGAGGGGCTTCCTATCCGGCCAGGGTTTTCAAAGGAATGAGAATGGCCGGCAGAACCGGAGGCAATCGGGTTAAGCTGTTAAACCTGCGCGTCATGAAAATAATTCCTGCTCAAAATCTGATTCTGGTAAGTGGTTCTGTTCCGGGAGCAAATAATTCAACCGTAATTTTAGAGAAATAACAACATGGAGTTATCGGTAATAAAACATAGTGGTGAAGATACAGGCAGAAAGGTAAATCTGTCTGATACCGTTTTTGCTATCGAGCCAAACGACCACGCGATTTATCTTGATGTGAAACGATACCTGGCGAATCAAAGACAGGGAACCCATAAATCTAAAGAAAGATCTGAAATTTCGGGATCAACCAGAAAGATTAAAAGACAAAAAGGTACAGGTACTGCCAGGGCAGGCAGTATCAAATCGCCCGTTTTCAGAGGTGGTGGAAGGGTATTTGGCCCCAGACCCAGGAACTATGGAATCAAGCTTAATAAAAAGCTGAAAGTGTTGGCAAGAAAATCAGCGCTGGGCTATAAAGCAAAAGATAACTGTATTTCGGTTTTAGAAGCTTTCACTTTTGAGGCACCAAAGACCAAGGAATACCTCAAAATGCTTGAAGCATTATCGATGACCGATAAAAAGACGCTACTGGTTTTACCCGAAGCCAACAAAAATATTGCCTTTTCAGGCCGAAACCTGAAGAAAACCAAGGTTACTACAGCAGATCAATTAAATACTTACGATGTATTACATGCCGATAACCTGTTGTTGATTGAGAGCTCTATAGAAAAAATTGAAAATATATTGAGTTAATAACCATGAGTATTTTATTTAAGCCACTTGTCACTGAAAAGATTTCTACGCTGAATGAAAAGGGTAAATATGGTTTTTTGGTGGACAGGAAAGCCAACAAAATCGAAATTAAAAAGGCAGTGGAAAAAATGTACGGCGTCACTGTTGAAAGTGTAAATACCATGAACTACCAGGGAAAAAGAAAATCCCGGTACACCAGATCAGGCGTAATTTCAGGCAGAAAACCGTCTTTCAAGAAGGCAATCGTTTCGGTAGCTGAAGGTGAAGTAATTGATTTTTACAGTGGCGTTTAAATAAGCAATAAAAATGGCAGTTAAAAAATTAAGACCTGTAACTCCAGGCCAAAGATTCAGAGTTGCCCCTGGCTTCGACCAGATCACCAAGTCGACTCCTGAGAAGTCTTTGGTCAAAGGCACTATTAAATCAGGTGGTAGAAACAACCAGGGCAGGATGACCATGCGCTATATGGGAGGAGGTCACAAAAAGAAATTCAGGCTGATCGATTTTAAAAGAGATAAGTTCGATATCCCCGGAAAAGTTAAGAGTATTGAATATGATCCTATAAGGACAGCCAGAATTGCTTTAATCAGCTATGTAGATGGTGAAAAAAGATACATCATTGCCCCTAATGGTCTGGAAGTTGGCCAAACGGTAATATCTGGCGAAAATGTGGCACCTGAAGTGGGAAATACACTTCCGCTGGCAAAAATTCCGCTGGGTACCATTATACATAATATTGAGTTAAATCCCGGTAAAGGAGCTGCTCTTGTAAGAAGTGCCGGGTCTTATGCACAGTTACTTGCCAGGGAGGGCAAATATGCGACCATTAAATTACCTAGTGGTGAAATGAGGATGGTGTTGGTTACATGTCTTGCGACGGTAGGTACTGTATCCAACAGTGACCATATGCTGGTAAGGCTCGGAAAAGCCGGAAGGAAGAGATGGCTGGGTAGAAGGCCCAGGGTAAGAGGTGTTGTAATGAATCCTGTAGATCACCCTATGGGTGGTGGTGAAGGAAGGGCTTCCGGAGGTCACCCCAGGTCAAGAAACGGATTGCTGGCCAAAGGTAAAAAAACCAGGTCACCTAAAAAGTATTCGAACAAGTTAATTATAAGCAAACGTAAGTAATGGCAAGATCAGTAAAGAAAGGTCCTTACATAGATTTCAGGCTGGAGAAAAAAGTAGATACGCTCAATGAGTCCGGGAAGAAATCGGTCATTAAAACATGGTCCAGAAGGTCTATGATTTCGCCGGATTTTGTTGGCCACACCTTTGCAGTGCATAATGGAAATAAGTTTATCCCTGTTTTTATTACCGAAAACATGGTGGGCCACAAGCTGGGGGAATTTGCGCCAACCAGAAATTTCAGAGGCCATATTGCTAAAAAGGACAAAGGCAAAAGATAATTACAAATGGAAGCTATCGCTAAACTAAGGAATGTACCTACTTCACCCCGCAAGATGAGAGTAATTGCTGATATGATCAGGGGAAAAAAGGTGAGTAGTGCATTAAGCATATTAAAATACGAACCCAAGCACGGCGCAGCTAAACTTGAAAAGCTGTTATTATCTGCTATTTCCAATTGGGAGGCAAAAAATGAAGATCAAAGGTTGGAGGAAGCAGATCTTTACATTAAAAGTATAACTGTGGATAGTGGAAAGATCCTGAAAAGATTAAGACCCGCACCTCAGGGAAGGGCTCACCGGATAAGAAAACGATCCAATCATGTAACGATGGTCATAGATAGTCTGAATGAACCGAAAATTGCAGTTGAAGTTGAAGAGAGTGATGATACTAAATCTGATAATAAAGAATAGATAATGGGACAAAAAGTAAACCCTATTGGTTTAAGGTTAGGAATTATTCGAGGCTGGGATTCTAACTGGTATGGTGGCAAGACCTTTCCCGATAAATTGGTGGAAGATCATAAAATCAGACAATACGTCTATGCCAGGATCCCTAAGGGTGGCATTTCAAAAATTATTATCGAAAGGACACTTAAAAGGATCATCCTGACCATTCATACAGCACGTCCGGGCGTAGTTATTGGAAAAGGCGGTGCGGAGGTTGATAAAATTAAAGAGGAACTCAAAAAACTGACCTGCAAGGATGTGCAAATCAACATTTTTGAGATCAAACGTCCTGAGTTGGACGCCAAGCTCGTCGGTGAGTCGATCGCCCAGCAGCTAAAAGCCAGAATTTCTTACAGAAGAGCCATGAAGCAAGCTATAGCTTCCACGATCCGGGTTGGTGCGCAGGGAATAAAAATTAAGGTTTCCGGTAGACTGGGAGGCGCTGAAATGGCGAGGTCGGAGCAATACAAGGAGGGGCGTATACCGCTCCATACATTGCGCGCTGATATCGATTATGCTGTATCCGAAGCCGACACTGTATATGGTAAAATAGGCATTAAGGTTTGGATATTTAAGGGTGAAATATTTGGCAAAAGAGATCTTTCGCCCAACATAGGTATGACAGGAGGTAGTTCCTCCGGCGACCGAAGAAAAAGAGGTGACGGTGGCGGCAGAGGCGGCAGGAGAAAAAGAAGATAATCATTTTGGATGACTAAAAGCGGGATATAGTCCTGGCTGTAGAAGAAACATTATAGAAAAATGTTACAACCTAAAAGAACTAAATTCAGGAAAAAGCAAAAAGGCAGGGTTAAAGGACTTGCCCAAAGAGGACATACCTTGGCTTTTGGTACTTTTGGAATTAAATCTTTGGAACCGGCATGGATTACCAGCCGGCAAATCGAAGCTGCCCGTATTGCTGTAACGCGGCACATGAAAAGGCAGGGACAAGTATGGATCCGTATTTTTCCTGATAAACCTGTAACAAAAAAGCCCGCCGAGGTAAGAATGGGGAAAGGTAAAGGTGCCCCTGAATATTGGGTGGCGGTAGTGAAGCCCGGAACTATCATGTTTGAAGTAACCGGTGTAGCTACCGAGGAAGCCAAAGAGGGGCTGCGACTGGCAGCACAAAAGTTGCCGGTCAAAACCAAGTTTGTGGTACGCAAGGATTACATTGAAAATTAATCGTAAAGATGAAAAATCCGGAGATAAAAGCATTAAGTATTGAAGATCTAAATGAGCGTATTGCTACTGAGCAGGAAAACTATCAGAAACTGAAGTTTGCCCATGCAATTTCGCCCATTGAAAATCCAATGAAAATCAGGGAGACCAGAAGACTAATTGCCAGGTTGAAAACTGAGTTAATGTCCAAACAACAAGAAAATCTTAAAGTTGATGGAAACTAGAAACCTTAGAAAAGAAAGAGTAGGAAAGGTTGTTAGCAACAAAATGAATAAAGGTATTACCGTTGCTGTCCAAAGAAAAGTGAAACACCCTATTTACGGTAAGTTTATTGGAAAGACAACCAAATTCATGGCTCATGACGAAAAGAATGAGTGCGGAGTTGGAGATATGGTTAAAATCATGGAAACACGTCCCCTGAGCAAAAACAAACGGTGGAGATTAGTTGAAATTATTGAAAGAGCTAAATAATCATGATACAACAAGAATCCAGATTGAGTGTGGCCGATAACAGCGGGGCAAAAGAAGTTTTATGTATCCGTGTTTTGGGTGGTACGCGAAAAAGATATGCTTCCATTGGAGATACTATTATGGTGACTATTAAAAGTGCTCTGTCTTCCAGTAGTCTTAAAAAGGGAACAATTTCAAAAGCAGTAGTTGTAAGGACCAAAAAAGAAGTGCGGAGAAAAGATGGTTCCTATATCAGGTTTGAAGATAATGCGGCCGTTTTGCTAAATCCTAATAATGAACCAAGAGGAACGAGGATTTTTGGCCCTGTCGCCAGGGAATTGCGCGAAAAGCAATTCATGAAAATTGTTTCATTGGCCCCTGAAGTGTTATAGAAATGAAAAGGAAAAAGAATAAGCAGCCAAAGTTACATGTCAGAAAAGGTGATACTGTCAAGATTATCGCAGGAAATGACAAAGGCAAAAGTGGTAAAATATTAGAGGTAATTACCAGTAAAAACCGGGCCATAGTAGAAGGTGCCAATATTGTGGTCAAACACGTGAAACCTTCTGCCGACAACCCTAATGGCGGCATTGAACGAACCGAGGCTTCCATCCATTTGAGCAATCTGATGTTGATTGACGGGGCTACCGGCGAACCGACAAGGATTGGAAGAAAGCTAAACGAAGCAGGTAAGTTGCAGAGATATTCTAAAAAAACAGGAGAATTCATCAAAAATGGCTAATCCACGACTTAAAGCTAAATACAATAAGGAGATCATACCGGCATTGAAAGAGAAGTTTCAGTACAAGTCTGTCATGCAGGTACCTAAACTGGAGAAGATCAGCATTAACAAAGGCATTGGTGCGGCAGTGGCTGACAAGAAACTGGTTGATGCTGGTATTGAAGAACTGGGTATTATCACAGGCCAAAAGGCAGTTCCCACCATTGCTAAAAACTCGGTTTCAAATTTTAAGCTGAGAGAAGGAATGCCCATTGGGGCCAGGGTAACCCTCAGAGGTGATAAAATGTTTGAATTCCTTGACAGGCTCATGTCAGTAGCTTTGCCTAGGGTGCGTGATTTCAGAGGGATCAGTGACAAAGGATTCGATGGAAGGGGTAATTATACACTTGGCGTAAAAGAGCAAATAATATTTCCTGAGATAAGTATAGATAAGGTTACACGTATTTCAGGAATGAATATCACATTTGTTACCTCAGCAAACACTGATGAGGAAAGTTATGAATTGTTAAAGGCATTTGGTTTGCCTTTCTCAAATAGAAAATAGTTAGTATGGCAAGAAAATCTGTAATAGCAAGAGAAAGAAAAAGAGAAAAGCTGGTTGCAAAATATGCAAAGAAAAGGGCAGCGTTAAAAGCTGCGGGAGACTATGAAGGCCTGGATAAGTTACCCAGGAATGCATCTCCGGTAAGGCTGCATAATAGATGCCGCTTGACAGGCCGTCCCAAGGGATACATGAGAAAGTTCGGGATCTCGCGGGTAACATTCAGGGAAATGGCATCAGAGGGCAAAATTCCAGGCATAACTAAATCAAGCTGGTAAAATTTGTTTTCTATTTTTTTTGTCAAAAAAGTTCTGTAATTTTGCAGGCCTCTTTTCAGGCAAGTAAAGAATATTATAATAATGAATACCGATCCGATATCAGACTATTTAACAAGGTTAAGAAACGCCATAAAGGCGAATCATAGAATCGTTGAGATTCCGGCCTCCAATATAAAGAAGGAAATAACGAAGGTTCTTTACGACAAAGGGTATATTCAGAATTACAAATTTGATGATGCTGCCTCGGTGCAGGGAACCATCAAAATTGCATTAAAGTATGATCCTAACACCAAAACACCTGCAATTTTTAATCTGGAAAGGGCCAGTAAGCCAGGATTAAGAAAATACGCCAAGGCGGCTTCGTTGCCAAGGGTGCTAAATGGCATGGGTGTTGCGATTCTCTCTACTTCCAAAGGTGTAATCACCGATAAAGAGGCGAGGGAACAACATGTCGGCGGAGAAGTGTTGTGTTACGTATATTAACAGAGTAAAAGAAATGTCACGAATAGGAAAAAAACCGATAACAATAACAGAGGGGATAGCCATTGAGGTAAGCCCTGAGAACCTTGTTACCGTAAAAGGACCCAAGGGTGAGTTATCATTATCGGTTGACCCTGATATAAAGGTAAGTATCACTGACAGCCAACTGTCTTTAGAGAGGCCCACTGAACAGAAAAGACACAAGTCACTGCACGGGTTGTACCGGTCACTGATTAATAATATGGTTGTAGGTGTCTCTGAAGGGTATAAAAAGGAATTAGAGTTGGTAGGTGTAGGTTACAAAGCCTCCGCCCAGGGTAATGTATTGGAATTAAGTCTGGGCTACTCTCACAGCATATTTTTCATGGTGCCCGAGGAGATAAAAGTTAGTGCACAGACTGCGAAAGGAAAAAGTCCGGTGGTCACTTTGGAAGGTATTGACAAAGAATTAATTGGTGAGGTGGCAGCCAAATTAAGATCCCTGAGGAAAGTTGAACCCTACAAAGGAAAAGGTATAAGGTTTGTTGGTGAGCAAATTAGAAGAAAAGCGGGTAAAACTGCAGCTAAATAATACGTAGATGGCTATATCAAAATATCAACGAAGGTTAAGAATAAGAAGAAGCATCCGCAAAAAAATCAGCGGTGAGGCAGATAACCCTCGTTTGTCTGTATACAAAAGCAATACTGCCATTTATGCGCAACTTATTGACGATACAAAAGGACATACACTGGTTCATGCTTCGTCTGTAGAGTTATCTGAGGACAAGAAAAAAAATATAAACATTGATGACTCCAAAAAAGTAGGTCTTAGTTTAGCCGAAAGGGCCAAAGCCAGTGGTATTGAAAAAGTTGTATTCGATAGAAGTGGTTACCGATATCATGGAAAAGTAAAAGCTTTGGCGGAAGGTGCCAGGGAAGGGGGGCTTAAATTTTAAATTATTATGTCTCAAACAAACATACGATCTGTAAAAGCTAGTGAAATAGACCTCAAGGAAAGAGTAGTAGCTATTAAAAGGGTGGCCAAGGTAGTTAAAGGTGGTAGAAGATTTAGCTTTTCTGCCATTGTGGTGGTTGGTGATTTGAATGGCGTCATTGGGTATGGTCTGGGAAAAGCTAATGAGGTAACCAACGCTATTACCAAAGGTATTGATGATGCAAAGAAAAATCTGGTGAAAGTACCTGTATTGCATGGAACGGTTCCTCACCAGGAAATTGGAAAATATGGAGGAGGTTTGGTATTGATCAAACCAGCGGCTCCGGGAACCGGTGTAATTGCGGGTGGTGCCATGCGTGCTGTGTTGGAAAGTGCCGGAATAAAAGATGTACTGGCAAAATCAAAAGGTTCTTCTAACCCCCATAACGTGGTGAAAGCTACCTTTGATGCTTTGACCAGGATGCGTGATGCCTACACAGTGGCGCAGCATAGGGGAGTAGCATTGACTAAAGTTTTTAACGGATAAAGGAAATGGCAAAGGTAAGAATCACCCAGGTACGAAGTGTAATTAACAGACCCAAGAAGCAGAAACTAACGATACAAGCATTGGGTTTGGGAAAAATTAACAGAAGTGTGGAGGTCGAGAAAACGCCACAAATCGCCGGAATGATTAATAAAGTAAACCATTTGGTTTCGGTAACGGAATTATAAAAAGATGAAATTAAATACTTTAAAACCAGCAACTGGTTCTGTTAAAAAGCGAAAAAGAGTTGGCCGGGGCCAGGGATCAGGTAGGGGGGGTACCTCGACAAGAGGACATAAAGGTGCTAAATCCAGATCAGGTTATAGCCAGAAGGCCGGATTTGAAGGAGGACAAATGCCATTACAACGGCGTGTTCCTAAATTTGGATTTAAAAACCCAAACCGTGTTGAATACAAACCTATTAATCTGGATGCCATCCAGCAACTGGTCGATAAATTTAATACTGCTGCCATTGATGTGGATTTCCTCCGGGAACACGGGATGGCAGGAAAAAAGGATTTGGTTAAAGTCCTTGGCAGGGGAGAATTGAAAGCAAAAGTTGATATAACTGTTCACGCTTTTTCTGCATCTGCGGTGTCGGCCATTGAAAAGGCTGGCGGAAAAGCAACAACCCTTTAATACATGAAGCGATTTATAACCACCATAAAGAATATATTTGCCATTGAGGAGCTAAGGGTAAGAATAATCAATACCCTGGGATTTCTTTTGATTTTCCGATTAGGATCCTACGTGGTATTACCTGGTGTGGACTCCAGCCAGTTGGAAGATGCTCAGGGTATTTTTGGCTTACTCGATGTTTTCTTAGGTGGTGCTTTTAGCAGGGCTTCAATTTTTGCTTTGGGTATAATGCCCTATATCTCTGCTTCGATTGTACTGCAGCTACTGACTGTAGCCGTGCCCTACTTTCAAAAAATGCAAAAAGAAGGCGAGTCAGGCAGGAAGAAAATAACCCAAATCACTCGTGTACTTACTATTGCCATTACACTGGCCCAGGGTACCGGTTATCTGGCTGCTACCATTCAGCCAGAGGCTATCATGATTGATCCTGCTTTGTTTAGAATATCAGCAATGATTATCCTTACGGCAGGGACCATATTCTGTATGTGGCTGGGAGAAAAAATCACAGATAAGGGTATAGGTAATGGAATTTCCATGCTGATTATGATCGGTATTATTGCAGGACTGCCCGGTGAACTTTTGTTTGAAGCTTCTTCGAAAGGAATGAGCAAAGCCCTTTTGTTTATTATCGAAATTCTTGCTTTGTATTTTGTGGTTATGGGTGTGGTGATGTTGACACAGGCCACCAGAAGGGTTCCGGTACAATATGCCAAGCAGGTAGTTGGAAAGAAAGTTTATGGTGGACAAAGGCAGTATATCCCGCTCAAGGTAAATTCCTCCGGTGTAATGCCTATCATTTTTGCCCAGTCACTCATGTTTTTACCGGCTATGATTGCCAGCATCTGGTCAGATACCAGTGACCTCGCCATTTACATAGGAAATACATTCAGTAATATATTATCATGGCAATATAATTTGGTTTTTGCCATCATGATAATTCTGTTTACATTCTTTTATACGGCAATTACGGTCAACCCTAACCAGATTGCAGATGACATGAAACGAAATGGTGGATTCATTCCAGGTATAAAACCCGGAAAGCAGACATCGGAATTCATAGATAATATTTTGTCCAAAATTACATTGCCGGGTTCTTTTTTCCTGGCAATCGTAGCCATCCTGCCGACCTTTGCTACTTTAGCCGGTGTAAGCCAGGGATTTTCACAGTTTTATGGCGGAACTTCCCTCCTGATTATGGTAGGTGTAATTTTGGATACGCTACAGCAGATTGAAAGTTACTTATTAATGAGACATTATGAAGGAATGATGAAGTCGGGTAAGATAAAGGGAAGGTCTCAAAATGCTGCCGTAGCATAATTGTAATGGTCCATTATAAAACGGATAGTGAGATTGATACAATCAGGGAAGGTGCTGTAATATTGGGAAAGACACATGGTGAAGTTGCCAGGTTGATTAAGCCTGGCATTAAAACCATAGAACTTGATCGAATCGCTGAAGAGTTTATCCGGGATCATGGAGGAAAGCCTTCCTTTAAAGGTTACAACGGTTTTCCCTACACCCTCTGTATTTCTGTGAACGAAAACGTTGTTCATGGATTTCCAGGGGATTATCAGTTAGTTGAAGGTGACATACTTTCGATAGACTGTGGCGTTTTTTATAAAGGCTTTCATAGTGATTCAGCATATACCTATCCGGTGGGTAAGGTAAGTGGAGCGGTAAATGATTTGCTGAAGGTGACTAAAGAGTCACTGTACATAGGCATTGAGGCATCCAGGTGTGGCCAAAGGATTGGAGACGTAGGTTTTGCTATCCAAAATCATGTCGAATCACATGGGTACTCAGTGGTTAGAGAGTTGGTAGGGCATGGCGTTGGCAAGAATCTGCACGAGTCCCCTGAAGTACCAAATTTTGGAAAAAGAGGGAAAGGTATGAAACTTAAAAGTGGATTAGTGATAGCCATTGAACCCATGGTGAATATAGGGAAAAGAAATGTCGTGCAGGAGGCTGATGGTTGGACAATCAGAACAAAAGACCGTTTACCATCGGCACATTATGAGCATACAATTGCGATTTTCAATGACAGAACCGAAATTTTAACAACGCATCAATATATAGAAGAGGTTTACAGTTTTTAATATGGCAAAACAGGCATCTATCGAACAAGACGGAACAATCGTTGAGGCATTATCGAATGCGATGTTTCGTGTGGAATTAGAAAACGGGCATAGAGTAATTGCTCATATTTCCGGAAAAATGAGGATGCACTATATTAAGATATTGCCGGGTGATAAGGTAAAACTTGAAATGTCACCCTACGATTTAACTAAAGGAAGAATAGTATATCGATATAAATAATAGTCATGAAGGTTAAAGCATCCGTAAAAAAGCGAAGCAATGACTGTAAAGTCATCAGAAGAAAAGGAAAAGTTTATGTCATTAACAAAAAGAATCCCCGTTTTAAGCAGAGACAGGGGTAATTTTGTTACTTTATTTCACAATTACGAGCATATAATTACTATAGATATCAAATAATATGGCTAGAATTTCAGGAGTAGATATTCCAGGCAACAAAAGAGGGGAAATAGCCCTTACCTACATCTTTGGTATTGGCCGGAGCTCCGCCCGGAAGATCCTTACCAAAGCCGGTATCGACTACGATAAAAAGGTGGATGATTGGTCTGATGAAGAGTCCAATAAGGTAAGATCGATTATATCTGAGGAAGAATTCAAGGTGGAAGGGGTACTTAAATCGGAAGTGCAATTGAGTATCAAGCGGTTGTTGGACATTGGCTGTTACAGGGGACTTAGGCACAGAAAGGGACTTCCCGTAAGAGGCCAAAAAACCAAAAACAACGCCCGTACAAGAAAAGGTAAGAGGAAAACGGTTGCGAACAAAAAGAAGGCTACTAAATAGAACTTTAATGTTCCGGTATTAAAAGTGAACCATCTCCGGGTACATTTTAATTTGGAACGCACAGTAAATAATAAATACAAATGGCTCAAAAGCGTAAAGATAAGAGTAAAAAAAGGGTTGTGGTGGTTGAACCAATCGGTCAGGCGCATATAAAGGCGACTTTTAACAACATCATTATCTCAATGACCAATGCCTCGGGACAGGTGATCTCCTGGGCGTCGGCCGGAAAGATGGGCTTTAAAGGTTCCAAGAAAAACACACCCTATGCGGCACAAATGGCAGCATCTAATTGTGCCCAGGCAGCTTATGATCTTGGATTGAGAAAAGTCGAAGTATTTGTGAAAGGGCCGGGAGCCGGCAGGGAATCGGCCATCAGGACTATCCAGAATACCGGCATTGAGGTGACCGCAATTAAAGATGTTACCCCGCTGCCTCACAACGGATGTCGTCCCCCTAAAAGAAGAAGAGTTTAGATAACAAAACTAATGTCTGGCATCAACAGGCATTATCCTTAAAACGATAGTATAAAATGGCAAGATACACAGGTCCGAAGGCAAAGATAGCCAGAAGATTTAATGATCCGATTTTTGGTCCTAGTAAGGCCGTTCAAAAGAAAAGTTATCCTCCCGGCCAGCACGGTAAGGGAAGAAGAAGAAAACAATCGGAATACGCGCTACAATTAAGTGCTAAGCAAAAAGCTAAGTATACCTATGGTGTTTTGGAAAAACAATTTGCCAATTTGTTTGACAAAGCCAGTAGAAAAGAAGGTATTACCGGCGTTGTTTTATTGCAATTGCTGGAATCCAGATTGGATAATACTGTTTTTAGATTGGGCATTGCACCCACCAGAAGGGCAGCCAGACAATTGGTACTGCACAAGCATATATTGGTTAATGGCCATGTAGTGAATATAGCTTCTTATTCCTTAAAACCCGGCGACATTGTGGGTGTTAGAGAAAAGTCCAAATCCCTGGAGGTTATTTCAGATAGCCTGGCTGGAAGGGCGAACCGCCGTTTCCCCTGGTTGGAATGGGATGGCAGTGCGATGGCGGGAAAGTTTGTAAGCTTGCCTGAAAGGGAGGATATTCCGGAGAACATCCAGGAACAACTTATCGTTGAACTTTACTCGAAATAGGAATCTCGAATTTAACTAAATCAAAATAGTTGGGAATTGTGAATTGCTTGCAATACTCAATACATATAAAAAATTTAAATAGGAAATAAATATGTCTATACTAGCATTTCAGATGCCCGAAAAGGTTGTAATGGAAAAGGCTGATGATTTTCATGGTCTTTTTACCTTTAAACCCCTCGAGAGAGGATACGGGGTTACCATTGGCAATGCGTTGAGAAGGATTTTACTTTCTTCATTGGAAGGATATGCCATTACCGGAATAAAGATCCCTGGTGTATTGCACGAATTTTCTACCATTGAGGGCGTGGTGGAGGATGTGTCGGAGATTATCCTGAACTTGAAAATGGTTAGATTCAGAAAGGTATCCGAGGTAGTGGACAGCAAAATCTCTATTTCCGTCAAAAATAAGCAGGAATTGACCGCCGGTGACATTTCTGAATTTACCTCTTCTTTTGAAATCCTTAATCCTGAGCTGGTCATTTGTTCTTTGGATGAAGCCACTGAACTGGAATTGGAACTGGTGGTAGAAAAGGGCAGAGGATATTTGCCTGCCGAAGAAAATAAACCCTCGGAGCAGGTCTTCGGTTTCATCCCGGTAGATGCCATTTTTACACCTATCAAAAATGTGAAATATAGCGTTGAAAACACCAGGGTGGAACAGAAAACGGACTACGAAAAACTAATTATTGATATAGAAACAGACGGATCGATTCATCCTGAAAACGCCTTAAAAGGTGCTGCCAATATTTTGATACAGCACTTCATGCTGTTCTCAGACCAGAATATGATTCTTGAAACAGCCGACATGGGTGAGCCTGACGCAGTGGATGAAGAAATGCTGCATATGAGAAAGTTGCTGAAGACCCCTCTCAACGATCTGGATCTTTCAGTAAGGGCTTACAACTGTTTAAAAGCCGCTGATGTCAGAACCCTCGGTGATCTGGCGCAACTGGAGATTTCTGATATGATGAAATTCAGAAACTTTGGCAAAAAGTCACTGGCAGAACTGGAACAGTTGATCGCAGAAAAGAATCTAACCTTCGGAATGGATCTGTCGAAGTATAAACTTGAGGAGGACTAGACAATGAGACATGGGAAAAAGATTAATCACCTGGGAAGGACGGCTTCGCACCGGAAAGCGATGTTGTCAAATATGGCTTCCTCGCTGATACTAAATAAACGAATTTCCACGACTGTGGCTAAGGCTAAAGCATTGAGGAAGTATGTTGAACCCCTTATGACAAAGGCTAAAGATGATACTACCCATTCAAGGCGTGTAGTGTTTTCATATCTTAACAACAAAGAGTCGGTGAAAATACTGTTTGATGAAGTAGCAGAAAAAATAGCTGCCAGGCCAGGGGGATATACCAGAATCATAAAAACCGGAACAAGGTTAGGTGACAATGCCGAGATGTGCATCATGGAACTGGTAGACTATAATGAATTACTGCTGAAAGAGGCAAAACCAGCCAAATCCAAAAGAAGAAGCAGAAGGGGTGGAAAATCTAAAAAGGCCGCTGCAGAAGCAACTACTGCACCTGCTGCTGTTGAAACTGCCGAAGATGTGGTGGAGGAAGTAGCCGGTGATCAGGTCGAAACAGCAGGTCAGGAAGTCGTTGATCAGGAACCGGCGGAGACCAAAGCCGGAGCAGTTGCTGAAGCCGTAGAAGATACTACGGTAGGAGAGGTAGTTGAAGAAACTCCTGAAGCGTCTGATAACCAGGAGGCCACGGCGGCAGAAGAAAACGTGGTTGAGGCGGAAAGTGGAGAAGCCTCCGACACGGAAGACACAAACGATACCGCCAGGGCTGACGCCGGGGAGGCGGTTGAAAGCCCGGAAGTGGCTGAAACTTCCCGGGAAGCGTCACCTGAACAATCGCCTTCTGCAGAAAGTAAGGATGAAGCAAAGGACGACGAAGGAGGAAATGAGGATACCACCGAAGACGACAAAGAAAAGTAATTGAGAAATTTACAAAAAATAGGAAAAGGGATTAGACATTTGTTTAATCCCTTTTTTTATTGTTGAAAATATTTAAAATTTGCAGAGCAATAAATAACCTTCAAACGTTTACTTGTGTCCTCATGAAATATCATAAAAAAAATCCTGCCAAAATATTATTGCAAGACGGAACAATTTTCCACGGGGTTTCAATCGGAAAGAAAGGAACTGCAGGAGGGGAAATATGTTTTAATACCGGCATGACCGGGTACCAGGAAATTTATACCGACCCTTCTTATTTTGGACAAATCATTGTCAATACCCATTCGCATATCGGTAACTACGGGACCTTGGAAAGGGAGCAAGAATCTGATACTCCTAAAATTAATGGGGTGATTATCAACAGCTTTTCTGACGACTTCAGCAGAATGCAGGCTGATTCCTCTCTGCAGACATACCTGGAAGAGGCTGGTATTGTCGGTGTTGCAGAGGTGGATACACGTAAAATTGTCCGTCATATCAGGGATAAAGGTGCCATGAATGTGATTATTTCATCGGACATAGAAGATGAAGGTGATTTGCAAAAAGCCCTGGATAAAGTTCCTCTGATGGAGGGTTTGGAACTGGCCTCTCAGGTAAGTACCAAAGACGCTTATACGGTGGGGGATGAATCCGGGATCAAAATTGCAGCACTTGACCTCGGTATCAAAAGCAATATTTTGAACAGCCTTGTTGAAAGAGGGTGTCATGTGAAGGTCTTTCCCGCCCGCACTTCCTTTGAGGAAATATCCACTTGGGGAGCAGATGGCTATTTTATATCCAATGGTCCTGGTGATCCTGCTGCCATGGATTATGCTATCACTACTGTGGCTGCCCTACTGGAAGAAGATCAGCCGCTTTTCGGAATTTGTCTGGGCCATCAGATTATAGCCCTCGCCTGTGGGGTTTCTACCTACAAAATGCATCATGGCCATAGAGGTATTAACCATCCGGTCAAAAACCTGGAAACAGGCAGAGGAGAGATAACCTCTCAAAACCATGGCTTTGGGGTAAGCGAAGAATCCATCAAAGATTCGGACAAAATTACTGTAACACATATGAATCTTAACGATCACACGATAGAAGGCATTAGAATAAAAGGAAAAAAGGCATTTTCGGTACAATACCACCCCGAGTCATCGCCTGGCCCTCATGATTCCCGTTACCTTTTTGACGAATTTATCAATCTTATAAAAAATAACTAACCAATTTACAATGAGTTTAATCGAAAGCGTTTATGCAAGACAAATCCTTGACTCGCGAGGAAATCCTACAGTAGAAGTTGATGTTGTCACTATGAATAAGGTTATCGGTAGGGCAGCGGTGCCTTCGGGTGCGTCTACCGGGATTCATGAGGCAGTAGAATTGAGAGATGATGACAAAGCGGTTTTTATGGGAAAAGGGGTATTAAAGGCTGTGGAGCATGTCAACACCATCATTGCGGAAGCATTATTGGGATATTCTGTGTTCGAGCAAAACCTGATTGACAAAATCATGATTGATTTAGATGGTACAGAAAACAAGTCAAAGTTAGGGGCCAATGCCATCCTGGGGGTATCCCTGGCAGCAGCCAAAGCCGCTGCTCAGGAGTCAGGTCAATCGTTGTTTAGATATGTAGGAGGTGTCAATGCAAATACTTTGCCCGTGCCCATGATAAACATTCTAAACGGCGGCAGCCATGCTGATAATTCTATCGACTTCCAGGAGTTTATGATTATGCCGACCAAAGCAGAGACATTCTCTGAGGCGATGCGTATGGGAACAGAGGTATTTCATCATCTGAAAGCGGTTTTGAAAAGTAAAGGAATGTCTACCAATGTCGGGGATGAAGGTGGGTTTGCCCCCAATTTGGGCTCTAATGTAGAAGCGGTTGAGGTGGTGCTACAAGCCATTGAACAGGCGGGTTACAGGCCCGGTGAGGACATTTTCCTCGCCTTAGATGCTGCCAGCTCTGAATTCTATGAAAAGGAAGATGGCATTTACCATCTGAAATGGTCCACCGGAGACAAACTGACCAGTATCGAAATGGTAGACTTTTGGAAAGATTGGGTTGATAAATATCCGATTGTGTCTATAGAAGATGGTATGGATGAGGATGATTGGGAGGGATGGAAGGCGCTTACAGAAAAAACCGGCGATAAGGTGCAGTTGGTGGGTGATGACCTTTTTGTCACTAATGTGAAAAGATTAAAAGATGGCATTGATAATGACATTGCGAATGCTATCTTAATCAAACTCAATCAAATAGGTACGCTTACCGAAACCATTAATGCTGTGAATATGGCTTCCCGAAATAAATACAAAAGTGTCATATCGCACCGTTCAGGAGAAACTGAGGATACCACTATTGCCGATCTTGCCGTAGCACTGAATACCGGTCAGATTAAAACCGGGTCTGCCTCCCGCTCAGACAGAATGGCCAAATACAACCAATTGCTGAGAATCGAGGAAGAGTTAGGGGAAACCGCTTACTTTCCGGGGAAAAACTTTTAAGTGGCACCCGGAAGAGGTAAACAACATTCTTTTTGATTATACCGTTAATTATTTAAAGTTGCTTTAAACATTTGGCACCATGTTGGACAGACTTCCCGGATTGCTCAAAAATTTTTACTTTTTGACTGGTATTTTGTTTTTGATTTTTATGTTCTTTATTTCAGATAGTAATCTGATAAGACAATACCGATTAACCAAAAAGTTACGAACGCTGGAGCATGAAAAATCGTACTATACAGTTAAGATTAAGGAGGTAGAAAAAGACCGGTCTGAGCTGATGAGTGATGAGGCTTTGCTGGAAAAATTTGCCCGCGAAAAGTATCTGATGAAAAAAAAGAATGAGGATATTTATGTTATTGTGGAAGAGTAACAACCGGTGCACTATAAAGTTTCAGGCTCTGGAGTAGGTACTCAGAGCTTTTTTATTTTTAAGGGTAAACCTCAATTGAATTGTATAATTAAAACAATAGGTAATGGGTGTTAAGAAAATCGGCATTAAATGGTGAAAAAGATAATCCTCACAGTATTAACAGCAATTGTTTCCTTTCAGGTGTACAGTCAAAAAGAATTTGATCCGATGGAAAGCTCTTCATTCTTTGACCGTGTATATGTTGGTGGTAATTTTTCATTAGAGTTTGGTGATTTCACTTTCGTGGATGTTTCGCCACTGGCTGGATATATGATTACCAATATGTTTTCCGCGGGGGTGGGTGTTACCTATCGCTACATCAGCTTCAGGGATTTTGATTTCGATACCAGTATTTATGGAGGCAGGGTATTTGCCCGCCACAACCTGGGCCAACAGTTTTTTCTGTATACCGAATATGAGAATTTAAGAAATGAACTGTTTTTTGCAGATGGCAGTGTGAGGGAATGGGTGCCGGGTTTTTTTGTAGGGGGAGGGCTTTTTCAGTCAATTGGCGGTGGACGAATGGGATTTGTTGCTACAGCATTATATAATTTTGCGTACGATCAAATAAGATCACCCTATAACAGCCCCTGGGTGTTTAGAGTGGGATTTACCTTGTAAAAGAATAACCGAAACCGGCCTTATCGGCTAATCAGGCGATAGGTCCAAGCCGAATTTTTCTCCTAGTAACCGGAGATCATTCACCACTGCCGGCAACAGGCTGATTCCTTCCTTTCTTCTGATTTCTTCCGAAATTCTCTCAGGATCCCCGGGGATGTACACACGTTCTCGGTCATTCACTGCTTTGGCTCCCCGGAATCTTTGAATCCAGTTATCCATGTGTTTTTTAAATTCATCAGCCGGCCTGAAAGCATCGATTCGCATGGCTCCTACAAAATGGCCTATGCCCTCACCTACAGGATCGTCGGCAACCGGGAGGAAACTTACAAAGGGAGGTACCCAGGGGCCATAATTCGCACCACTTAGTATGGCCGAGAAGATATCTACAATGGAACCCAGGCAGTATCCTTTATGGCTGCCATGCTCCCTGTCTCCACCCAGGGGTAATAAGGCCCCGCCCTGTTTCAGCTCACCCGGGTTGGTTGAGGGTAGTCCCTCCAAAGTTTGAACCCAGCCTAACGGGGCACTTTCCTGTTTACGTTGTAGTATTTCAAGCTTGCCATTAGCAGCGGTAGTCGTAGCAAAATCTGCGACAAAAGCAGGCTCTTTTTGCGCAGGAATGGCTACGGCAATGGGATTGGTACCCAAAAGTTTTTCTGTTGAGAACGTAGGGGCGACCAGCGGACTGGCATTTGTCATAGCCATACCGATCATATCGTGTTGCAGTGCCATCATGGCATGGTAACCGGCAATCCCAAAGTGATTCGAATTTTTAATTGCTACCCATCCGGTGCCAACTTTATTGGCCTTTTGTATGGCTATCTCCATGGCTTTAGGGGCGACTACCAGGCCCAATCCCCGGTCACCATCTACCACCGTGGTACTTGGCGTTTCGTGAATTACCCTGATCTGAGGTTGGCTATTGATCCTGGCATTTTCCCACAATCTTACATAACCGATCAACCTGGCTACCCCATGGGAGTCAACCCCCCTCATGTCGGCAGCCAGTAAAACCTCACTCGCCAGTTCAGCATGGCTGGTGTCGCATGCCATAGCTAAAAAAATATTTTTGGTAAATCCCTTTAAAGCGTCAAAAGAAAATTTAATCATAAGGCAATTATAAATGGCAAAAATAAAATAATATTCATTAATAACTCTTTTCCGGGGAGGGATATCATCAATGGTTGTTCAAACTATCCAGAATATTAAAAAGTACCCCCTCTTTCAATGAATAGGATGAAACCCTTATTTTATTCAGGTTGCAGTTTTGGGTGACAAAATCCACCAGAATCGAGGCCACGACAATCATATCCACACGCATTTCAATCATACCGGGAATAGCCATTCGCTCTTCTTTATTCTTACTGATGATGTCATTGTAGATTTCGCGAAAACTTTCCACAGACAAAGGCAGTTCGGTTTGTTCGTCTGTTTTTTTTATGCCGGCTTTGATCCGGTAGATATCGCTGAAAGTGTCAAATGAACCTGAAGCACCAACCAAGACTACGGGTTTAAACTTTATACATGCCCGGATCAGGCTCGAGAGGCGATCGATTAGAAACAGGTTTAAGTTTTCGATTTCCTCTTGAAGGATGGGGTCATGATAATGAAACAGATCCAGTAGTCTTTGTGCGCCGATTTCAAAACTTCCTTTCCAGAAAATACTGTTTTCATTACACAAAATAAACTCTACACTTCCACCCCCGATATCCATAATCAGGGAAGTTGTCCCGCCCAGTTTTACGGCCTTTTTTACAGCCCTGTAAATGTAACTGGCTTCCAAATCCCCTGAAATAATGGTGACTTCAATGCCTGTTTGCTGCCTGATTTTTTCAACGAGATCCCTGCCGTTTTTTGCACTTCTGATAGCGCTAGTGGCCGTAGCGAATGTTTCGTCAACATGGTATTCATCCATGGTTTTTTTGAAACGCGCTAGGGCATCCAGGGCCCTTTGCTGGGCCGAATCAGTAATGATCCCGTCATTAATTCCTCCCCTTCCTATTTTTACCGATAATTTTTCAGTGTGTAATACCTTCATGCCGTTGTCTGTAATTTCGGCTACAAGAATGTGAAAAGTATTAGTACCTAAATCAATAACGGCTATTTTTTTTGTCATTCTCGCATAAACTTTGCGCAAGATAACATATATTGTTAATCCCGGACATAATAATCATTTAAATATTCATTTAATTTCAGGAGGATTTTAAAAAGCGGATGCTTTTAAATTTATGATCTGCCTGCCTATATTTGGGTAACCGGAATTTATCTATATTGGACTGTAATTAGTTAATCGAGCATGAAACCACAAAACAACGTGAAAGCTAACCATCAAAGCTTAACCAAAAAGGAAAAAGTTGATTTATTAAAGGCAAAAAAAGCGGAGGCTTTGTTGGGAGGAGGCCAGAAAAGGATAGATTCTCAACATAAAAAGGGGAAATTAACTGCCAGAGAAAGGATTCACCTGTTACTAGACCAGGACTCATTTGAGGAAATTGGCATGTTGGTTAAACACCGGGCTACCGATTTTGGCTTAGACAAAGAACATTACCTGGGTGATGGCGTGGTCACAGGTTATGGCACTATCGCAGGACGTCCTGTATATGTTTTTTCCCAGGATTTCACAGTTTTTGGAGGTTCACTATCCGAAACCCATGCCGAAAAGATTGTCAAAATCATGGATCTTGCTATGAAGAACGGTGTGCCAGTGATCGGTTTGAATGATTCAGGAGGAGCGAGAATCCAGGAAGGGGTCGTATCGCTGGCAGGTTATGCAGATATTTTTTATCGTAATACCCTGGCTTCGGGGGTTGTTCCCCAGATTTCGGCTATTATGGGCCCTTGTGCCGGTGGAGCGGTGTATTCACCTGCCATTACGGATTTCATTCTCATGGTAGAAAATACTTCCTATATGTTTGTAACAGGTCCCAATGTGGTAAAAACCGTGACTCAGGAAGACGTTACGGCAGAGGAGTTGGGCGGAGCCACCACGCACAGTACCAAGAGTGGAGTCACCCATTTTGCCTGCAGTAATGAAGTTGAGTGTCTCGATAACATTAAAAAGCTTCTAAGCTATATACCGCAAAACTGTGAGGATGATCCGCCATCAGTATATTATGAGTCCTCAGGTGATGAAAAAAGGCCGGTGTTGAATGATATCGTACCACAAAATCCCAACCAGCCTTACGACATGCGTACCGTTATCGAAGGCATTGTCGACGAAGATACTTTTTTGGAGGTACACAAAAATTTTGCTGAAAATATTGTCGTGGGGTTTGCCAGGCTTGGCGGTCGCAGTATTGGTATTGTAGGAAATCAGCCTGCCTCCCTGGCGGGTGTTCTTGATATTCAGGCCAGTACTAAAGCAGCTAGATTCGTGCGTTTTTGCGACTCATTTAACGTACCCCTGCTGGTACTGGAAGATGTGCCCGGGTTTTTACCAGGCACAGACCAGGAATGGAATGCCATTATCACCAACGGAGCCAAACTTCTGTATGCCTTTTGCGAGGCCACTGTGCCAAGGGTAACGGTTATTACCAGAAAAGCTTATGGCGGTGCTTATGACGTGATGAACTCAAAACACATCGGTGCGGATATGAATTACGCATGGCCTACTTCTGAAATAGCAGTTATGGGTGCTAAAGGGGCCTCTGAGATCATTTTCAAGAGGGAAATAGCCGCTGCCGATGACCCTCAGGAAAAGTTGCAGGAAAAAATTAATGCGTACACTGAAAAATTTGCCAACCCCTACCGTGCCGCAAACCGGGGTTACATCGATGAAGTAATCTTACCCGAAAATACCAGAAAGAAGTTAATATCGGCCTTTAAGATTTTGGAAAATAAAGTGGATCAATTACCCAGAAAAAAACATGGCAACATCCCTTTGTAAGTTTTAAAGGTGAAAAAATTTGAAAATGGATAAAAAAAGTCAGAAGTTTTTAGAATTATACTTAAACAACGCCTCCCCTACAGGTTTTGAAACATCAGGACAACAAATATGGCTGGACTATCTGAAGCCATTTACTGATGAATATTTTACAGACACTTATGGCACGGCCGTAGCAGTTATTAATCCGAAAGCCGATTACAAAGTGGTCATTGAAGCGCATGCAGATGAGATTTCGTGGTTCGTCAATTATATCACCGACGAGGGCTACATCTATGTAGTAAGGAATGGCGGATCAGATCATCAGATAGCCCCTTCGAAACGGGTCAATATTCACACTGAAAAGGGCGTTGTCAAAGGGGTTTTCGGTTGGCCGGCAATTCATGTCCGGGACAGGGCAAAGGAAGAGGCGCCCACGATGAAAAACATTTTCATTGATTGCGGCTGTAATAGCAAGGAAGAGGTAGAAAAACTGGGCGTACATGTTGGTTGTGTGATTACATTTGATGATGAACTGATGGAACTTAATCGCAGGTACTATACCGGCAGGGCCCTGGACAATCGTATCGGTGGCTTCATGATTGCTGAGGTTGCCAGAAAAATTCAAGAAAAAAAGGTCAGCCTCCCTTTCGGACTATATATAGTCAATGCCGTACAGGAAGAAATTGGCTTAAGAGGCGCCCAAATGATAGCAGAACGTATCAAACCCGATGTGGCCATTGTTACCGATGTATGTCATGATACCACTTCCCCAATGTATAACAAAAAAACCAGTGGTTTTCAAAAAGCCGGTAAAGGGCCGGTACTCACTTACGGTCCTGCTGTACAAAATAACCTGTTGAACATGATTATCGAGGTAGCGGAAAAAAAGAAAATCCCATTTCAACGTGCTTCTGCCAGCCGCTCAACCGGAACAGATACCGATGCCTTTGCCTATTCGCACATGGGGGTGGCATCTGCCCTGATTTCGCTACCTTTGAAATACATGCATACCACCGTCGAAACAGCACACAAAGATGATGTTGCCCACGTGATCAATTTAATGTTTGAGTTTTTAAAACAATTAAAATCAGGGCACGATTTCCGGTATATTAAGTAGCAGCATATATTATACGGAAGGTTTATTCGCTATTCAACAGTTTGAATACATAAAACTCCATCAGCTCCTCCAATTCATCCATACTGCCATTTTTCAGGTGGATATCTGTGAGGCTGGGCAGGTGTTGCGCATAATAAAAATGATCATTACCCATTTCCAATAGATTACTGGCCAGTGCTTTGGGATAGGGGAAATCCGGGTTGATCTCCAACAGGATATCGGCAATTTTTTTATTAAGCGCTTTCAGTGTTCGAAAATATCCTTGTTTGTTTTCCTCATCTACCTGTTTTATATGATAGGCTTTTGGCCCTTCCACGACCACAATGCGATGAAGTGCATCCCGGTCTATATATTCTGCGGGGGTGCTCAATCGCACGGTATCTACTATCGTTTTAATAACGATCCTGATCTTATGCTCCGGATCCACCACGTTCATAGAGTTAAAATCTATCCTGAATCGCATCCATTCCCAATACCAGGATAGCAGGTATACCAGAAAAAGGTGTTTGTTTTCAAAATAGCGATAGATTGTGGCCTCAGTCGACCCCATTCTTGCTGCCAGTTTTTTGAAGGTGAAAGACTCCAACCCAATTTCATCGAGTAATGAAATACCATCTTTAATGGCTTTTTTGCCTAGCTTTGATTCCTGTGGATCTTTAAGGAATAAGTTTTCGTTAATTTTTATCTGTACCGAGATAGACATGAATATCAACTGCTTTCAAACCTACAAAGATGCAAAAATAATAGTATTATAAAAACATTTGGTAGTAATTTTTGCTTAAACAATAGTAACACTATATATTTGTTTTTTAACCACCCATATAAGATGGTCTCGATAACGCAGCTTCATATCCGTTTAATAACTTCTGCGGGAAGGCTTCTTGTTATTGCTCTGAGTTTAGCCAGTATGTTTTTGGTTTATGACTGCAACTGGTTGGTTGAAAACCATGAAAAATTCGCCTTTTTGATTGATTTTGAGAAAAATGAGCATGAAAATGAAGAACTGGAAGTTGAAATCGACAAATACGTGAAAGACCAGCGTAACATCGTTGACAAGCAACTTGTACTAAAGAAAAGGCCAATCACCCTACACCTGAATATACCGGTAGCTTTGTATCCGGAAGTTACTACACCACCGCCTAAGGAAGCTATTCACCTGTTTTTTTGTTAATTACCTTGCGTTGGTGCCATTAGACTTGAACCATTCCGTACCTAAATAACTTATAAGTATTAGTTTGGTTGTAACAGGAAAGATTTCATTCCGTTTACAATCAACAAGCTTCTAAAGCAAAAACCTAATAACATGGAGTCACCTAAAAGGCTAAAAGCCGGAGTATTACCCAATCTGAAATACGATTTTCCTGCTAGTATTGTGGTTTTTCTGGTAGCTGTTCCCTTATGTCTGGGAATAGCGCTTGCATCCGGCGCACCACTTTTTTCAGGAATTATTGCAGGAATTGTCGGAGGTATCGTTGTAGGTGTCTTCAGTGGATCACAATTGGGAGTCAGTGGACCAGCAGCAGGTTTGGCCGTAATCGTGTTGACGACCATAGAAGACCTCGGTGGTTTTGATATATTTTTACTGTCGGTCATGCTGGCGGGAGTGATTCAAATTTTGTTAGGTATCGCCAAAGCAGGAATTATTGGCTATTATTTTCCTTCATCGGTGATCAAAGGGATGCTTTCAGGCATTGGTATTATCATAATCCTTAAACAAATCCCGCACGCGTTTGGATATGACAAGGATTTTGAAGGTGATGTGTTTTTCAAACAACCTGACGGGCACAATACAATATCCGAACTTTACTATATGTTAGCGTTTATCAGCCCGGGAGCTATCATTATCGCCGTTATATCCATGGCGATTCTCATACTCTGGGAACAGTCCTTTATCAAAAAGTGGCGCATTTTTCAGATTGTCCAGGGGCCCCTGATGGTTGTTATCACCGGTATACTTTTAAATCTGACTTTTCTTTCCATGCCGCAGTTTTCATTGAATCAGGATCAGGTGGTCAATATCCCTGTGTCAGAAAATATCATTGGCTTTTTGGGACAGTTTTCCTTTCCGGATTTCAGCCAGGTTACCAATCCCCAAATTTATATGGCTGCTCTCGTTATTGCGGTGGTTGCGAGTCTTGAAACGTTGCTTTGTCTGGAGGCAACCGATAAGTTAGACCCTTTTAAGCGTGTGGCCCCGGCTAATCGCGAGTTAAAAGCCCAGGGAATCGGCAACTTAGTTTCAGGCCTGATCGGGGGATTGCCGATCACCCAGGTTATTGTACGAAGCTCCACCAATATTCAATCAGGAGGCCGCACCAAGGCTTCCGCCATTTTTCATGGGATTATTATGCTGGGTTGTGCCATTTCGATCCCACATGTCCTGAACCTGATTCCCCTGGCCAGTTTGGCGGCTATCCTGTTCATGGTGGGTTACAAACTTGCCAAGCCGTCACTTTTCAAACAAATGTATAAACTGGGGTGGAACCATTTCTTGCCTTTTATTGTCACCATTTTAGGGATTGTCTTCACTGATCTTTTATTTGGTATTGGATTAGGTATGGTAGTAGCTATCTTTAATATCTTGAGAAATAATTACAAAAAGCCTTATTTTTTCTATTCTGAAAATTACAAAGAAGGTGAGCCAATCCGGTTCGTGTTGGCCCAGGAAGTCACCTTTTTAAATAAAGCCGCCATTTTGCAGACCCTGAATCACGTACCTGAAAATTCTGAAGTGATCATTGACGCCTCCAAATCGGTAAATATCGATCAGGATGTCATTGAAATTATCGAAGATTTCGGAAGAAGCGCCACCTACAAGAATATTAAAGTGGAACTCATTCATATCAAAGAAAGCGACATGGCCAAAGACCCATTCAAAGAGTTTGAACGTACCATCCTAAACCGCCCTGAAAACAAAAAGCAACTAGTAAACTAAAAGCCCCCACACCCCCCCTATCACCCCCTCCATCCAATACCCCCACCCCTATATCCCCATCTCAATACCCCACCCCAACCCTCCATTGTCAATTACCAACCCCTAACCCCCTGATTCCCTGCCACTTTTACCCCACCTCTTACGCAAAATAGTGCAGAATTATTCTACAACTTGTAAATTTTCTCCGCACAAATTTTAAAAGAGTAATGTTTGGAATGGAGTTTAAATATTTGATAACCAATTAATTATAGGTAATTCTATTTTTTGGTACAATTTTTTGCTTATATAAAGACGAATCAAAATGAAAATCAAAATAAAAACTGTTATGAAAGCTAAACTCTTGTTATTATTCATGTTGCTTTTTGCATACGCCTATGCACATGAGCAATCGAATGTTTTAGTTCAGGAAAGTAAAACCGAGATTACCAAAGAACAATTACCTGAAGCGGTAGCTACTGCTATGGAACAAAGCGATTATGCTGCCTGGACCGTTGGAAAAATTTATGAAGTAGCCCCTCAGCAAGAAGGTGGTACCAAACTTTATGAGATTCACGTAACAGGGGATGATAAGACCATTGCATTGACTTATGATCCTGAAGGCAACCTCCTCAAAGCAGAAGAGCAGGAAGGTTAAGGATAAAATATTTAATCTGCACAAATGTTAAATAGGTGAGGGAGAATATGGCTGACGGGCCATTTTCCCCCTCATTTGTATTTTTGACCTTTGTCATTCAAAAGAATATCTTCATTTAAACAGGTAAAGTGGGCATCGGTTCTTCCACCAGTTCAAAAAGCACTATAAATTTGGCTCCGTGGCCGAATTGACTTTTACACAAAACTTCACCTCCCATAGCGTTGGCATATTTTTTTACAATAGCTAACCCCAGACCTGTTGATTTTTCTTTATTAGTTGGTTTTGCACTTAACTGCTGGTAAGGGATGAACAGCTTTTTTTTATCCGTTTCGCTTAAACCGGGGCCTTCATCGATAATTTCCAGTTTTGCCCTGTTATCTTCCTGATACACCAGCACCTCCACCTTTGATTGCTTGTTTGAGAATTTGAGCGCATTACACAATAAATTTTCAATAATTTGGATGGTATAATTCCTATCGACATTCACGAAGCAGGAATTTTTAGCCAATTTATCGAATATGGTGATTTGTTTTTCTTCCGCCGCTTGCTGCTGGTTATCTACCACACACTGGGCCAAGGCGGCCAGGTCAACAATTTCCTTGTTTAAGTTTATTTTTTTTGATTCAATAGCCTGTAAGTCCAAAGTACGATTGACCAGTACTCTTAGCCTGTCTGTTGAGCCATCAATTTTTTCAATAATTTCTTTACCGCTAATATCCGTTTTGACTGTGATCTTCAGAATATTGATTAAACCTTTAATTTGATTCAGCGGGCTTCTCAGATCATGGGCTACCATGCCGATAAGCTCATTTTTGTCTTCATTCAGTGACTCAAGGTGCTTGTTGTTTTCCATCAAAGCCACCTTTTGCATTTCTATTTCTTCATTTTTTGACCGGATTTCAACAGATTGTTGTTTTAAAAGCCTGTTGGCCTTGGCCTTATTGTTCCTGGATATCAGTAAAATGAGACTTACAAGCCCCAGGGTAATCAATCCCGAAGTTAGCAAATAACTTAAAGTACGTTTTTTGTCCTCATTGAGTATTTGAATTTGTCTTTCTTTTTCAAGTAGCGCCACTTCTTTTTCTTTTTCCTTTAATTGGAGCGTGGTCTTCAACATCCCAATTTGCCGGGAGTTTGCGCTATTAAACAGGCTGTCATGGTATTTTTGATATTCCTTAAGGGCCAGATAGGCTTTTGCGGGTTTCCGCATATCGTTATAGATGCCGTGTTTAATACCCAGAGCCTCTTCAATAGTCTCGGTAGAGGAAATTGCTTTGCTTATGGCGATGGATTTATCAATGTGAGAGAGGGCCCTTTCATACTTACCTTGCTTTTGACATATCTTGGCAAACTGAATATGATTTTTACATTTAACCCGCTGGTAATTATATTTGTCTGCCAATGCCTGTGATTGGTTCAAATAATACAAGGCGCTGTCTACCTGGTTATCGTTTAAATATACTACGCTTAAATTATGGTACAACTGGCTATGCGAGTAGTAGTAATCTGTGGTAAGGAAAAACTTCAATGACTCTTTTAACAATGTTCTGGCGCTATCCAGTCGATGATTATCCTTGTGAATCAATGCGATGTTTGCATTGGTTACAGCGATCATAATTTGGTTATCAAATCTTCTGGCTATTTCCAGCGACCTGTTGTAATAGGTCAAAGCATCCTTGATATTTTTTTGTTTTTTGTAAATAATAGCGATGCTATTGTAGATATCAGATAGAGACCTGGTATCCTTCATAGACTCTATTATTTCAAGTGCTCTGAAATTGTTTTTTAATGCCTCCACATATTCACCCTGGTTACTGTATAACATGCCTGTGCTCTTATATACCTCGATCAACTGATGCTGATCATCTGCCTGTATGAATAGTTTTTGGGCATTTTTATAGCTGGTAAGGGCCAGGGTGGCATCATCGGTATAAGCATAATAATTACCCAGTTCCAGGTATTGTGTGCCCTGACTGGCCAACAATTTGAATTTTACGGCGGCTTCTATGGCCATTTTATAATGATCGACGACCTTTTTCTTATCATTGAGGTATTCGTAACCACGGGCTATAAGACCGTAAGCATTTACAATGCCCTGTTCGTAACGGAGTTTATTGGCCAAAGCCAAGGATTGTTCAAACACCCTGATAGCGGAGTCAGGTTTACTACTCATGACGGCATACCCAATATCCTGCAGTACATTTACCCTTGTAGTGTCCGTTGCGGTTTGCAATACCTGATTAAGGCTATCGAGCTGCTGGGCATAGACCAGAATCGGAAAAAACAGTATGCCCCAAACAAGTGAAAAAAATCTATTCATATGATAATGAGGTACTTGTGTTATTAAATTTAGGAATGCCGAGATAATAAATGAAGGTTAATTGGCAGCAAAACTTACAACCGATAAATGTCATAAACTGAGATAGTAGGGTTGTAATAATCTTTGAAATCCGGGACTATAGTCACCATTTGAGCTTTTAATAAAAAGATGCCGTTCGAAGAATTCGACTTTTACATGCTGAATTCTTAGAATTACCCTTAAAACATTACTTCTTTCACGATCCCTTATTAACAATTTTTCATTGACAAACAATTGACAGTCTCCGGCTGGTTTTTCTAATTGCTGACTTTCTTTTTCCGGCAACATGATGTAAAAATTTCCTTGTTTCGAAAGCAATTTTTTAATGGTATGCATTAAATCATCTAATGGCAAGTCATGGGCATGAATTGCCTGATTTCGGGCCGGATGTATGGTCATCAGATGATTTTTGTAAAATGGGGGATTACATATAATTAGGTCGTATCGATATGGTGTGGTAAGCTGAAAAGTCTGAATCCGGTCATGGAATACGGTAATACGATCCTTCCATGGACTGAATTCCACATTTTCAGATGCCTGCATGGCAGCTTCCCCGTTGATTTCCACGGCATCTACCGGCACCTCATATTTTTGGGCCAGCATCAGGGCCAGCAATCCTGTTCCTGTTCCGATATCAAGTATTCGATTCGCCACTTTAGTACTCACCCAGGCCCCCAGAATGCATGAGTCTGTGCAAACTTTCATGGCAGTTTTGTTTTGCCATACAGTGAATTTTTTGAATTGAAAATAATCGTTAGGCATATTAATTTCACGTAAACCCGCTGTCTTCCAATAACCGGTTTCCTTGGGCAGCCGCCACCGCCAGTGCATCACACCTTTCATTTTCCGGATTACCGGCATGTCCTTTTACCCATTTGAATTTTACTTTTTGTTTTTTATAGGCGGGAATAAACCGTTTCCATAGGTCCTTATTTTTTTTGTCTTTGAAATCCTTTTTAACCCAGCTCCACAACCAGCCTTTATCTACCGCATCCACCACGTATTTGGAGTCAGAATAGATCGTAACCGGTAACTTTTCTTCTTTCAGGGCCTCCAAACCTACAATCACTGCCAGAAGTTCCATTCTGTTATTCGTTGTTTTTTTGAAGCCTGCGGATAATTCTTTGCGATGTTTTTTATATTTTAACACCACCCCGTACCCCCCGGGACCTGGATTTCCCCGTGAAGCTCCATCAGTGTAAATGGTGATCATTGAATAAAAAATTAGATTAATATAATAGTGATTGGTTATACATTTCAACTCTCAAATTACAGGAATATTGTATATAGTATCAAGAGAGAAGGACAGGATTAATAATTCCGATGGCATATTCTGAAGCCGGATGATACTTAAATAATATTTTAAGGTCACTCTATCCCAGCCTTCTACAAACCTTGTCAAAGGTATTATTCAAAGGTTCGTTTAAAAAACTTTTGACAAATTTTAATTTCCCTTTCTTTTATAGCGGGAAAATTAGCGACTCTAATGGTACTTTCTTTTAATTCCCCATATCCTTGCCCTAAAATAATTCCGGCCTGTTTAGCGTTTTGATGTACTTTTTCAATCAGTTTTTGGCTGCCCTTGATGCCTATTACAGTATGTGACTGAACCTCCGGGTTAGGGTTCAACAGCTCGAATGCCTCGAATTTTGACAAAAAATCCATCCAGTCGTTGAATCGCTCCAGTGTTTTTTTATGGGTAATATTTACGTTAGGAGCTGCTTTCATAACACGTTTAAGCAGGTAGATATTTAAAACATTTGGCGTGTGCGTGGTTTGATAACCGGCCATTTTATCAACCATGGCCAGCAGGCTGTTATAGTGTTTTTGATTATTGATGTTTTTAGCGTGTTCGATGGCTTTTGGCGAGCAGATCATGAGTCCCAAACCGGCAGGAAGACCAAAGCATTTTTGTACGGAAGCGAACCATACATCGGCATTGTCAATACTTAGCTTAATGCCTGCCAAAGAGGAGGTGGCATCTACCGCTATCAGTTGGTTATTGTATTTTTCCCTGATTTTACTGATTAAATGGTTGGGGATCTGAGTGGCGTTGGAAGTCTCGTTTTGGGTTATGCAGATGACTTCAGCGTGATCAGGAACGTTGATATCACGGATTGGCAGTAGGCTGCCAAAAGGGAAGTGATACCCGGTTGATTTAGGATGCAGCTTTTTGGTGTAGGTAAACCATCTTTGCCCAAATGCCCCATTAAAGATGTGATAGCTACTTTTTCTAATCAATGACTGGGCAATAATTTCCCAGGTTTCTGTGGCTGATGAAGTATAGAAAATGCTGTAATCGCCCGGTATGTTTAGTTTCTTTTTCAGTAGTTTGATGCAGGATTTGGATATTTCTACAAATTCCGGACTCCGGTGATTGATACTAACCACGCCCTCCCTGTAAGCATCGAGCATATATTTTGGAATTTTGGCGTTTACCCGCGAGGGACCTGGATAGAAGTTAAGCATACATTTATTTTTGGTTTACAAAATACAGCAAAGCTGTTTCATATCCATTCAGGCCAAGGCCTGAAATTATGCCAACGCAATTTTTGCTTAACAGGCTTTTGTGTCGAAAATCCTCGCGGGCATAAATATTGGAGATATGCACTTCAATTACGGGTGTGTCGATAGCTGCTATGGCATCGGCAATAGCCACGGAAGTGTGGGTATAACCACCGGCATTTAGAATGATGCCGTCATAGTCAAAACCTGTAGCATGCAATTTATCTATTATCTCTCCCTCAATATTTGATTGAAAGTAGGCAAGGTCTATATCACTGTATTTTTGACTGATTTTTTCAAAAAAAGTATTGAAACTATCCGCACCGTATATACTTTTTTCCCTTACCCCCAATAAATTCAGATTAGGGCCATTTAAAATAAGGATCTTCATAGCGTTTCATTAAATGTTAAAGCAATTTGCTATTTTTATCATCATGGAATGGAATTACAGTATTAAACAATTTGAACATTATCTAAAACTGGAGCGTTCGTTGTCAGCTAATTCCATAGAAGCCTACCTTCATGATGTTATAAAACTAAAACAGTTTCTCGAAATCTCCAATTCCGGTCTCGGTCCCGATGCAGTAAGCAATACAAATATCAGGGAATTTATTGAATACATCAATGAGATGGGCATGTCGGCTCACAGCCAGGGGCGCATCCTTTCAGGGCTTAAAGCATTTTACAGATATCTTTTACTCGAGGAAATCATCGATGAGGACCCCACCACCTTCATTGAGGGCCCCAAATTGGGCCGTAAACTTCCCGATACCCTCAGTTATCATGAAATCGAGCAGATTTTGAATGCCATTGACCTTTCCACTCCTGAAGGGGCCAGGAACAGGGCCATGCTGGAGACGCTTTACAGTTCCGGGCTGCGGGTTTCCGAGTTAATTGACCTGCGGATATCGAACCTTTACCGGGATATTGGATTTATCAGGGTATTTGGTAAAGGCAACAAAGAACGTCTGGTACCTGTTGGCAGCGATGCTTTGAAGTATATGACCATCTATCTGGAAGAGATCCGTTGTCATGTAACCGTACAAAAGGGCTTTGAAGATTTCATTTTCCTGAACAGAAGGGGGCGGAAACTGAGCAGGGTCATGGTTTTTACGATAATCAGGGATTTGGTGAGCAAACTTGGCATGGAAAAGAAAGTGAGCCCGCATACTTTTCGCCATTCTTTTGCTACCCACCTGATTGAGGGGGGGGCTGATCTGAGGGCCGTACAGGAGATGCTGGGCCATGAGTCTATTACCACAACGGAAATTTATACACACCTCGACAGGGACTACCTCAAACAGATCATCCGGGAATTCCATCCGAGAAGTTAGATTTTATCAGCCTGCACGACGATTTGATACTCCTCCTCCGGCAGCGTGACCTGAGAGCTTGGAAAAGGCAAGACACCCGGAAGGGTAATTTTTAAGTCGCCTAAGATTACAGAAGACTTTTCAGGTTCGCTTTCCTTTAAAACCAGGTTAAATGTACCTGTTGTGTCCAGTTTATCCATGGTTCTAACGGCCACCTCAACCCGCCCTTTATCCATACAATTTGCATCTGAAGGACACCGGGAATCCTCGACAAGTTCCTGGAATTTAATAGAGAATCTTGTGTTTTTGAGGTTGGCGTTCTCATTCAATGCTAGATGTGTCTTTTCACCTGCTTTCCAACCCTTATCATTTTCTTCACAGGCAAACGTGAAGTAAAACAACACAATTACCATCATCATGCAAAAACTAATTTTGTACCTCAAAAAACCCCCAGGTTAAGTTACTTTTCCAGCAGACACCCGATAATTACATTTGGTTGCCGTAATTGGTGTTGATTTTTCCTATTTTTGAGCAAATTTTTATAAAGCGTGTATAAAACACTTTTAAGGCCTTTATTTTTTCTTTTTGACCCGGAAAAAATTCATCACTTTACCCAAATGCTGGTGAAGTTTTTATTTAAAATCCCCGGAGTCAGTTGGATATCCAGGCAAATTTGGCGCGTTGACGATCCGAAACTAAAAAAAGAAGTTTTTGGTTTGACCTTTCCTAATCCGGTGGGTCTTGCCGCCGGGTTTGACAAAGATGCCAGGTGGGTGGATGAATTAGCAGACATGGGTTTTGGCTTCATAGAAATCGGGACCCTCACACCCAAACCACAACCCGGCAACCCAAAACCCAGGTTGTTCAGGTTACCGGAAGACATGGGATTGATCAATAGAATGGGCTTCAACAATGAGGGGGTGGAAATGGCTGTCAGACGCTTAAAAAAGCGGAAAAGGAAGGTGATCGTTGGCGGAAATATCGGTAAAAACAAAACTACCCCCAATGATATGGCCATCAGTGATTATCTGACTTGTTACCGGTCCCTTTATCCTGTAGTAGACTATTTTGTAATTAATGTAAGCTCTCCAAATACCCCGGGTTTAAGAGAATTACAGGAGAAGGAACCCCTCAAACAGCTCCTGTGGTCCATCAGGGAGGAAAACAGTAATATGCCTTCGCCAAAACCGGTTTTATTGAAAATTGCTCCGGATTTGAATAATGAACAGTTGGATGATATCGTTGACATAGTAAATGAAGTGAAAATAGATGGTATCATTGCGACCAACACCACCATCGCCAGAAATGGCCTCGTTACCGATAGTGTGGAGATTGAAAAGATTGGCATGGGAGGATTGAGTGGAAAGCCGGTCAAAGACCGGTCAACAGCGGTAATTGGCTATATTCATGAAAAATCACAAGGCTCGATACCGGTTATTGCGGTGGGAGGTATTTTTTCCGGCCAGGATGCGCTGGAAAAGCTTGAGGCCGGTGCCTCTTTGGTTCAGGTGTATACCGGTTTTATCTATGAAGGACCTGCTATTATAAAAAAAATAAACACTTTTTTGCTCGCCAATAAGTGTTAACTTCGAATTTGCGCCCAATTACGTTGTAAATCATTAGCCACATATCACAGAAGGTAATTCCGGGAATTAGCAGGCATATACTTTATTTTATATCACAGATTTCATTAGTTTTGTAAACAGAAGTGCGATAAATGGCCAAAAATACCTATAAATCCAATACCTTTAAAAAATCTAAAAAGCAAAAAAAGTCCGTAAAACTGAAGCCTGGCTTTATTTCAGATAGAAGGTTTCATCTTGCTTTTGGGTTTTTGTTACTTTCGGTGTCCGTCTTTCTGCTGGTCTCCTTTATATCCTATTTATTTACCGGCAAGGCAGATCAAAGTGTCGTGGAGGCTATCGGTGAAACCGGCCTGATTAATTCAGGCGTTGAAACGGAAAACTGGTTTAAATTGCTCGGGGCATTGGCTTCACATTATTTTATCTTCAAGTGGTTTGGCATAGCATCGTTTCTTATTTCGCCGATTTTGTTTTTGATAGGTTATAAAGTAGTTATTGGAAAGGAGATTCTTCCGATATTCAAATTATCGAGGTTTGCCATATTTTTTCTGCTATGGCTGAGCACCTTGTTGGGGTATCTGGTGAAAACTACCGAGGGTGTCAGTGAATGGAGTTTTCTGGGAGGAGGAATAGGATTTGAAATTGCTGTGATACTGGATAATTTAATGGGTTGGGGAACCTTTCTGTTGCTTGCCTTCCTGCTCATTATATTTATTATCTATTTTTTTAATATTACCACAATTCTCGGTTTAGATACGAAGGTTAAGGATGGAATCAGGGACCTTGACAATCAAATTGGGCGCAGCATCAGGGAAGCGGGAATAGACAGGGATAAGGAACCTGAGTATGCTGAAACCGGGGATTCTGATGAAAAAAAGATCAAAGGTAAAGAGGTGGAACTTACTGATACGGATTTGGACCTGGAACCGTTTGTATATGATAAAGCTGCACCCCGTGATGGAAAACCCAGGTTTGAAGTAGATTTGCCGAAAACAGATCAAAAACTCCCGGGTTCAGGGGCTGAGCCTGTTCAGGAGCCTGATTTTCAGATCAACCGGCTGGTAACCAATGAAAAGCTGGCTGACAAGGTGGAGAACTACGATCCCACCCTCGATTTACCACAATACCAGTATCCTACACTGGAACTGCTAAATGAATATACCTCGGAGAAAGTGCAGGTAACCAAGGAGGAACTCGAGCAAAACAAAGAAAAAATCCTGGATACACTCACTAATTTTAAAATAGGGATTTCCAGGATTAAAGCGACTATTGGCCCCACGGTCACACTTTATGAAATCGTACCTGAAGCAGGTGTCAAGATCTCCAAAATCAAAAACCTGGAGGATGACATTGCCTTAAGTCTGGCAGCGCTCGGTATCAGGATTATCGCCCCTATTCCCGGTAAGGGAACCATTGGGATTGAGGTTCCGAATAAAAACCGGGAAATGGTTTCTATCCGCTCAGTTTTAAGAACGGACAAATTTTTAAAAAGCGACAAAGAGTTGCCGGTAGTTTTGGGAAAAACAATTTCCAATGAAGTGTTTGTAACTGATCTGGCGAAAATGCCCCACCTTTTAATGGCCGGGGCTACCGGGCAGGGTAAATCGGTGGGCCTTAATGTAATTCTGGCGTCCCTGATTTACAAGAAACATCCTTCGCAACTCAAGTTTGTACTGGTCGATCCGAAAAAAGTGGAGTTAACCCTTTTCAACAAAATAGAAAGACATTTTCTCGCCACACTTCCGGATTGTGAAGAACCCATTATCACGGACACAAAAAAGGTTATCTATACTTTAAATTCCCTGTGTATAGAAATGGATAACCGATACAATCTCTTAAAAGATGCCGGTTGCCGTAACCTGAAGGAGTACAATAATAAGTTCGTCAACCGCCGGTTGAACCCCGAGAAAGGCCACCGGTTTTTGCCTTACATTGTGCTGGTTATCGACGAATTGTCAGATCTGATGATGACTTCAGGCAAGGAAGTGGAAACACCCATAGCCCGACTCGCCCAGCTTGCCAGGGCTATTGGGATACATTTGGTGGTAGCAACGCAAAGACCCTCTGTGAATGTGATAACCGGTTTGATCAAAGCGAACTTTCCCGCCCGCCTGTCGTTCAGGGTTACCTCCAAGGTAGACTCCAGAACTATTCTGGATACTGGTGGTGCTGAGCAGTTGGTGGGGCAGGGAGATATGCTATTGTCGCAAAGTTCGGATATCACACGGTTGCAATGTGCTTTTATAGATACCCCTGAAATTGAAGCCGTATGTGATTTTGTAGGTGAGCAAAGAGGATATGACTCTGCTTATCTGCTGCCTGAATTTGTGGGTGACGAAGGTGGGGATTCAGTTACTGATATCGATCTTGCGGAACGGGACACCCTCTTTGAAGATGCGGCGAGATTAATTGTTTTACATCAACAGGGCAGTACCTCTTTGATACAAAGAAAGCTTAAATTGGGCTATAACAGGGCAGGCCGGTTAATCGATCAACTGGAAGCCGCAGGAGTGGTCGGCCCTTTCGAAGGTAGCAAGGCCAGGGAAGTTTTAATACCCGATGAATACAGTTTGGAACAGTTATTGAATGAGATGAATAGTAATGGTAATTAATCAATTAAAAAAATAGTAAATTAAACTGTCAAATAAATTTTTTCCGGATTAAGCTGGAAATGTATAAATGTACTGAACAATGAAAAAAATAATGATGATTGTATTGTTGCTTGTAGGATATGCAGGTGTGGCCAATGCACAATACGATACCAAGGCTAAGAAAGTATTGGACGCAATGAGCTCTAAATACAAGTCTATTCCGTCCTTCAAAGCCAAAATTTCTCAACATTTGGAAAATGAAGAAGAAAATATCGACGAAAAGTTTAATGGCGAAATCACGGTAAAGGGAGAAATGTTCAAACTGGTATTGGCCGGTCAGGAAATTTATAATAACGGAAATACGGTTTGGACTTACCTCGAAGAGGTAAACGAAGTAAATATTGACAACTACGACCCGGAGGAAGGAGAGACTAATCCATCTACTATTTACAACGCCTATAAGGACGGTTATAAATATGTATATCTCAAATCCCAAAGCATGAGTGGCAAAAACTATGATGTTGTAGACCTTATTCCGGAAGATAAAAACTTGCAGTATTTTAAAATAAGAATGGTTATTGACCAAAAAGACAAGCTGCTGAGAAGTTGGAAAATGTTTGACAAAAACGGGAACAGATACGAATATTCAATCACATCTTTTGATCCGGAATATGCTGTAAACAGCGACTATTTTAAATTTGATCCTAACAAATATCCGGGGGTTGAAATCATAGACCTGAGATAGGCGATCGGGCCTGTTTTTATTACTATCACTATGACCAAAGAAACCCTGAAACGGGAAATCCTTGATAAAAGATCGTATTTATGTGTGGGTTTAGACACAGATATCACCAAAATACCTGTCCACCTGCTTAAATACGATGATCCGGTTTTTGAATTCAACAAGCAGATCATCGACGCCACGCAAGACTTGTGTGTGGCTTACAAGCCGAATGTTGCATTTTATGAGGCGTATGGTGCCAGGGGTTGGGAAAGCCTTGAAAAAACCCTGGCTTATATCCCGGATAATATTTTTACAATCGCAGATGCCAAACGTGGTGACATTGGAAATACTTCGAGGCTTTATGCCAGGGCTTTTTTTGAGCAAATGGATTTTGACGCTGTAACAGTAGCCCCTTATATGGGATGTGACTCTGTCTCTCCATTTCTTGAATTTCAAGGGAAATGGGTCATACTTCTGGCACTTACGTCCAATGACGGAAGTGCGGATTTCCAGCACCTGCCGATGGCTGACAGTAAGGGCAAACTGTATGAGCAGGTGCTGGAGGTCAGTCAGCAATGGGGCAGCAATGAACAATTGATGTACGTGGCAGGTGCCACTCAATCCAGCCATTTCGAAAATATCAGAAAAATTGTGCCTGATCATTTTTTATTGGTTCCTGGCGTTGGTGCCCAGGGAGGGAGCCTGGAGGAGGTTTCCAGGTTTGGCATGAATAAAGATTGTGGATTATTAGTTAATTCAACCCGTGGCATCATTTATTCCGGTACCGGTACCGGATTTGCCTCTGAGGCCAGAAAATCAGCGCAGGAAATTAGCTATCAAATGGACAATTATTTGGAAAAATTTCTTTAAATTACCTTCACATTTTTTAGGAAATCCCCCAAAGTCATTTTTTAACCTTTATGAGATATGAAAGAGGATTTTCCTGTTTTTTTATGGAAGTACCAGTACTTTTCCAAAAACCAACTTACCACCACTCACCATGAGCAGGTAAACATTTTTAACCCGGGCATTCAAAACCATGATGCCGGACCGGATTTCAGTCAGGCGAAAATTAAAATTGATGGAATCAATTGGTTTGGCCACGTTGAGGTTCATGTTAAATCCTCACACTGGAAACAGCATAAACACCAAACCGACCCTGCCTACAACCGGGTTATCCTTCATGTGGTTTGGGAAGATGATATGGCTGTTTATCGTAATGATGGCAGCCTGATCCCTACCCTTGAGTTAAAAAACAGGGTAGATTTCGATCTCTACAGAAAGTATAAATACCTGACGCAAAACCTGGAAACAATACCCTGTAACCACGTTATCGGCAAAGTTGATGCTATAATTATCTGCTCCATGTTGGACAAGACGGTGATTGGCCGACTTGAAAGAAAGGCAGGTGATATCATTCGGTTAATTGATAACAAGCTCACCTGGCAGGAGGCTACTTATCGGTTACTGGCCCAAAACTTTGGTTTTAAAACAAACAAGGAGGCCTTTTTAAGATTATCCGAAAATCTGCCTTTAAAGCTGCTCCTCAAGCATCGCAACAATATATTTCAGGTTGAAGCATTACTTTTTGGTGTGGCCGGATTTCTGAATGATCCTTTAAAAGATGAATATTTCAGAAGATTAAAGAATGAATATCAGTTTTTGGCGCATAAATATTATCTGAAGGGTAAAGAGTTAAACAAGGTAGAATGGAAATTTTTAAGAATGAGACCTGGCAATTTTCCTACCATCAGAATAGCACAATTTGCGCAGTTTTTCCACCGGAATAAAAATTTGTTTGCTGTTTTTAAAGAAGTAAATTCATGTCAATTTTTAATAGATAATTTGTCCGTAAGCCAGTCGGCATATTGGCATAATCATTACTCTTTTGGCAAATTTTGCCGGTCATCAATTCCGGGTTTGGGTAAGGAAAGTATCTATAATATCATCATCAACACGGTGGTCCCATTGAAAGTGGCTTATGGTCGGATTAAAGAAGACCGGTCCCAAATCGATCATGCGGTCCGGTTATTGGAGAAATTGCCACCGGAAACCAACAAGGTGACCAAACTGTGGAAAAATCTGGATGTCAAAATCGAAAGTGCTTTTGATTCACAAGGGTTGATTGAATTATTTGATAATTTTTGTCTTGGTAATAAGTGCTTAAATTGTAATATTGGGATTTCAATAGTTAAGACTACATGAGTTTCTTAAAGATCCTGGCTTATATTTTCAATCTTACCTTACTGGGATACATTACCTATTTAATCTACAACAAGGTGAAAACCTACCAGTTGGGCAGGTATTTCATTCCGGGTTTAATAATCAAAGTAGCTGCAGGTATTGCTGTTGGCCTCGTATATAAGTATTATTATATATCAGGTGATACATATGCATTTTACGAAGAGGCCGTGAGACTGGTAAATATTGCCTACCGGCACCCTGTCGATTACGCTAAGATTCTGCTGGTGAATGAAATTCCTGATCAGTTTGCGGAGTTATTAGTAATGAAATTTCAACCCAGGGCTTTTTTTACCGCTAAATTGGCAAGTATTGTTAATCTCATTACCTATAACAATTACTGGTTGACAGGAATCTATTTTTCATATTTTAGCTATTTGGGTATGTGGTATCTGGCAAACATGCTGGCCAGCAAATTTCAGGATACCAAATTTTATTCGGCAATTGCTTTTCTGTTTTTCCCTTCGGTGCTATTCTGGAGTTCCGGCGTGACCAAGGAGAGCCTTGTTATGGGCTGTTTGTGTTTTATTGTCGGTTTTTCTATTCCATATCTTATCATATCCCAGAAAATATCCTATCCCCGGATTATACTGATGGCTTTGTTTCTGTGGATTTTGTTAAAGTTGAAATATTACTATGTCGGCGTTTTAATACCGGTTATGGCAGCCAATTTTATCGTGGCTTTCCTCAGGCTTAATTTTAAGTTCGTACAAAAAAACTACTATACCCACTTTGGCTCATGGCTCCTTGTTTTTACCTTAATATTGCTATTTGCCTCTACCATTCACCCTAATTTAAGGGCTGAAAATTTTTTGCAAAGTGTCGTTACCACCCACAATCAGATTTATGAACTGTCCTCCCCTGAGGATTTGATTGCTTATAACAAACTGGATCCGACGGTTTCAAGCATTTTAATCAATTTGCCAAAAGCACTATATTCCGGCTTATTCAGGCCCAGCCTGCTCGATGCAAGGACCATATTTCAATATTGGGTCGGCTTCGAAAACCTTGTGCTATTGATACTCACCATTGGCGCCCTGTTCCGGATTTTTAGGAACCGGGAATTTCCGCACAGAATACTGATTTTTTCCATGGTTGTCTACATATGTATTCTGGCAGCTTTTATGGCCTTGTCATCACCTAATTTCGGTACCTTGGTCAGATACAAAATAGCCTTTCTGCCCTTTTTTATTTACCTCATCATTCTTAACAATCCCATGGTGGATAAACTTTTCCAGCTTTTCAAACTGACACCTAAAACCTGAACTTTTCCCTTTGAAAGTACAAGCTGGCATTAGTCTGAATAGCCACGGTCAGCCATTCGTTTCAAAAATATGCACAGGACATTTTTTTATTTTGCAGTATGTGTTAGATCATCTTACCTTTGCCTTCTTAATTATCACTTTCAATGGAAAATCCTGTAATAATATTTGGCGCAAATGGAATCGCCAAGGCTGCCCTGGAAATCTTTAACAGCCATGAAGTGGTTGTATTTGGTTTTCTGGATGATGATGTGTCATGGCATGGTAAAGAAATCAACGGCGTGTCGGTGCTCGGTGCCACTGATGACCACGGGTTCCTTAAACTGATTGGTAAAAAGACCGAAGCATTTGTAGCTGTTGATGAAAATGCATACCGGAAAGGTCTGGTAAAAATGATTAACGAAAAAAGAAAAAAAATGCCGGTTAACGCCATTCACAGCTTTGTCCATATTCCTGAAAGTGTTTTTCTGGGGCATGGCAACTTCATCAATGCCGGTGTGGTGGTTGGTGCCAGTGCCAGGATTTCGAATCACTGCCTTATCAACTCGGGTGTTGTGATTGATCATGATGTCGAATTGGGCGATTTTGTCCAGGTCGGTGCCGGGAGTGTGCTGAACGCCGGCGTAAAGGTTGAAGCCGAAGCATTTATCGGATCAGGAGTCACCATTGTTTCAGGTGTAACCATAGGTGAAGGTGCCAGGGTAGGGGCCGGGTCGGTGGTAGTTGCTGATGTGTCGAAGGGTCAGACCGTATTTGGTAATCCCGCCTCTCTGGTTGCCGGTTAGACCGGTGTCAATTCGTAATGATAATTTAAACCATTGTTAATTATTTATTATCTATATTAAGTTTTGATTTAGTTATACAATTTTTACTTTTATTCATGAGCAAAGTTTCCCAAGCAGATTTAATCATCAACCCCGATGGTTCGATTTACCATCTTAATTTAAAACCTGATCAAATAACCGATTTTATCATAACAGTCGGCGATCCGGGAAGGGTTTACCGGGTGAGCCAGCATTTTGATGATATTGAATTTGAAATGAATAAAAGGGAGTTTATCACACATGTCGGTAACTATAAGGGAAAAAGAGTAATGGTAATGAGCACAGGCATGGGTACCGACAATATAGAAATTGTGCTCACCGAACTGGATGCGCTTGCGAATGTAGATTTTAAAACCAGAAAGGTAAAAGATAAGAAACGCAAACTACAGATTATCAGGATCGGTACTTCCGGAAGCCTGCAGATCGATTTAAAATGCGGCAGTTATCTGGTGTCAGATTATGGTGTGGGTTTTGATACATTGATGAGTTTTTATGACCTTCCACAGACTGAATTTGAAAAGCTGATCGTAAAAGAGCTCAAGGAAAAGATTGAACTTCCTTTTCTGCCTTACTGTGTGAAAGGTTCTGATGAGTTAAAAAGGAAATTTGCTTTTGATATGATTGAAGGAAATACCGTTACCTGCCCCGGGTTTTATGCGCCGCAAGGCAGGTATATCAGGGTAAAGTCAAAATTTAACAACCTGATCGAAGACCTTAATTATTTTCATTACGACAATTTCTGGCTAACAAATTTTGAGATGGAAACCGCCGGTTATTACGCACTGGGCCGTCTGTTGGGACATGAAATCCTGAGTGTCAACGCTATCCTGGCCAACAGAATTGAAAACAAGTTTTCTAAAAACCCTGCGAAAATTATTGACTCCCTGATTGTGAAAATCCTGGACAGAATCTAATCTTTGGTGGCTTCTTTAGCACGTGCTATGGCTTCATCCATGGATTTGCTCACGGCCAGAATTTTTTCTTTCTGATCTTTATAATAATTCAGGCTTTCCTCGGTGTCATCGTTTTTATATTTCGTTTCAAATTGTGCCATCCATGACATCATGGCCTCATCAGCTTCTTCTAATTGTTCCATTAATAGTATAAACTCTTTTTGAGACACACTATCTACCGGGCCTACCTTAAATAAACTGTCATTTTTTTTGGTTAAAGATTTTTTCAGGGTATAAATTTCACTCATTCTTGCCATCGCCACATCATGTAAATCCATGGTCTCTTCGAACAGCGTCGTAGTTGGATTTTCCTTTTTTTGCTGGCATCCGTTAAAATGCGCAATTAATATGATTACAAAGCAGGTTTTTATGAGGTTGATAATCTTATTCATGATTAATTGATTGGTTAATTTGATAGGTGCAAATTAATAAAGGAGGATCAATTATGATTGAATTGGCGAAAATAAAAATTTCCTGAAACCTTTCGGTCCCAGGAAATTTCAATCATGAAGTTTGTTTTAAACGCTAGTCAAAATCTGTATTCGATTCTCACAAACATAAAACGGTGCGTTGTTGCTGTTGAGGGTTTTATTAATTCTCTTTTTAATTAAAATTTATCTTGTCTACATCTTCCCAGGGAATATAGGTCGGATCACCTTTGCCGTTGAAAACCAATATGCCGTCATTATCATCTGTTACATCCTGGGAGTCTGTCAGTAGTATTTTCTTGATGACCACGTTTCCCTGTTGCGGTTCAGGTAATCCCGGTCCTCAGCCGACAGGTACCTTAAATTCTCGTTCCCGGGCTTGGAAGAGTTAAACATGTCAAACCAGAATACCTCTTCCTTACCCCACCTGATGTTGCCCGTGTAGGTATTATCATCGATAGTAGTAACTTACCATAAATGAAACCGGCGTCGGATTGTGCCCTTACATGCATCAATGGGATTAAAAGAAGTAATGTGATGAAGGATAGAAATAAGTCGGGTAGCGTTTTGATCCTCATAATCGGCAGCTTTTTTGATTGGTTACTTTAAAAATGTGAAATGCCTTCGGTATATAGAAGCGAAGCCTGACCTAGCCGAACATATTACCACTGAAACGGGATATGCAGGGGTCGAGTTTGAGTTTGAGTGTGGGTGTGAGGGTGGGTTTACCTGTCGAGCCAGGCTTTGAATGACGGGGTTTTTTCGGAGCTGATGACGATATCATCGTCAATATGTGGGGTGAGATTTATTTTCAGGCGCCCTTTAAAATACGGATGAATTTCGTTGACCGCTTCTATATGAACTACGTATTTCCGGTTGACCCTGAAAAACTCCTTGGGGGCCAGTAATTTGTCGATCTCCTCCAGGGTATGATCCACAGGATACTTTTTGCCGTCTTTGGCCACGATATAAGTCATCTTGTCATGGGTGAAAAAGTAACCAATCTGATTAACAGGGATGGATTTTATTTTGGTACCTACTTTAACCAGAAATCTTGATTTGTATTCTTTATTGGATTGGCTAATAATATGGGCAATTTTATCGAGATCGGGAAAAGCTATTGCATTTTTCGCCTTTAATTCATGGAATTTATCGATGCTGTTTTTTAGTTTCTCTTTTTGAATAGGTTTCAGCAAATAGTCGATGCTGTTTACTTCAAAGGCCTGGATGGCATACTGGTCATAAGCAGTGGCAAAAATCACGGGACATTTCGGTTTTAACCCCGTAAAAATGTCAAAACACAAACTATCGGAAAGATGTATGTCGCTGATAATCAAATCCGGTTCGGGATTCGTCTTTAACCAGTGCATAGAACCCTCAACAGATTTGGTAATTCCGGCAATTTCAAATTGTCGATCAATTTCCTTTAACATTGCCTCCAGCTTTTCAGCAGCCAAAGCTTCATCTTCAATGATTAATACTCTCATAATTCTTCAATTTCCAATAAAGGAATTTTGACGGTAAAATGGGTAGCGGAACTTTCCACTTGCAATTCCTGATCGGTAAAATAACCGTAGCGGTTGCTAATGTTTTCCAGGCCACTACTTTTTTTGTTGCCCGTGTTTTTTTTGGGTTTTAGATTATTTTTAACAACCAAATATCGATCATTCTCGGTAAATATATTAATGATCAAGGGGCTGGTTTCTGTGATAGCGTTATGTTTGATACAATTTTCTATCAGCATCTGAACACTTAAAGGTGGTATCATTTTCATTTTCAGGTAATCGCTCACCTCCAAATCAATTCTTATATCGCCCTGAAAGCGTATTTTGATAAGATAAAGATAAGATTTAATGAAATCAAGCTCTTTTTTAAGTGTAATCAACTCCGACACCTCGTTTTGCAGAATAATTCTGTATACCTCGGCGAATTTCTCCAGATATTCCTTTGAGAGGTCTTTGTTTTTATCTATTAAGGAGGAAAGGATGTTTAGGTTATTAAACAAAAAATGAGGATCGAGGTGGTTCCTAAGGGCTTCCAACTGGGACCGGACACTCTCTTTCTGGAGTTTTTCTGTCTCCAGTTCTGATTTTTTCCAGGCTTTCAAAAAGTGTATGCCAAAGTAAATAGAAAAGACAGGTAAGATTAACAAAAGGCCATAGATATTGGTAAGCACCACCTGTTCCCAAATGGGAGGATCATTGGTAAACAAATGCTTAAACAGGAAATAGGAGGTATTGATACAAAACAGGGAATAGATAATGGTTAAACCCAGTTGAATAAAAAACCTGGCAGTGACATATTTTCGCCAGGGCAGTTTTTTGTCTAAAAACCCTGAAATCAAACTGTTACCCAGCCACAGCAATAGCGTCAACAACAGGAACCAGGAAATGGTGATATAAAAAGCAACAGGAGGTTGAAGTCTGATTAACGTAAAAATTACAGCACCCACCAGCAACAGGCCAAGGACTGTGAGAATCCATTTTTTTATTGTCAGGTTTAACCGAAAGACTTTAATCACTAAAGATAATTAGTTAATCTAAAATAATCTCATCAATTGTTTTCCATTTAACGTATACAGGTTCTTCATTTTGTCTCACATATACCAGCAGCCCGTCGTTATCTTCTGATACATCCCTTTCATATCCTAAAAGCAGTTCATCACCATTCTTTAGCAGAATAATAGAGTAATTGTAGTTTTTAGGAATGATCTTTTTAATATTTCTGAAAGGTATCCGGTATTCAAGCTCATCATCTTTTCCATCCAATAACTCGAAATCCCAGGATTCGTCTAAGTCGTAAACGATTAACCCCTCGAGGGTTTCGCCATCAATAACTCTTACCTTACCCTTTATAGCGCGGGGGATACTGTATGACTGGTAACTTGTCCCACTGTGAGGAGGGCGGTCGAATGTGACTTTCCTGAATGCTTTCCACGGTATATCAATTTTGCCAAGCGATTCGGTGGTTACAATGACACCCCTGTTTTCCCTGTTGACATCATTTGAGCCGGTAAGATATAGCTCTCTGCCGGATTTTAAGGCCACAATACTTCCATTTTTTTTGCTTTCTATTGATTTTACATGGCCAAAGGGTATTTTCAAATCGCCCTCGCGACTGTCGCCATTCAGGATGTCGGTGCTGATGCGTTCATCATGATCCCACTGGATAAAACCTTCAAACTTTCCTTTTCTGAACGTTTCTACTGTACCGTATAAGGGCTCACCGAATTTGTTTTTCAGGGTGGCCGGGGTAGGGCTGAAGTCAACTCGTCTGACCTGGCTCCATCGCAGGTCGAGCTGGCCTATTTCATCATCATATACTTTTATCTTTGTCCCAATATCATTGGACCCACCTCTTACAGCCATATTAACACCGTTTTTGAAAATTACATTTACCTCTTTCTCCCCCCTGATTACCATAGACCCGATATCCCCAAACCTGCAGGCAAAACTGTGGGAAGTACCCGAATATTTATCATCCCAAATGCTCAAAAACTCCCAGTCAAAGTCCAGCCAGCTATTTTCTTTTTCATCGTTATTCTCCTTACTCTGTGATACATTTCTGAAGTTTGTTCCTGAGGTTTTGGTTGAATTGAAAATGTCATTCCAGAATATCTCTTCATCCCCCCATCTTACTTGCCCAAAGTAAACATTGCCGGACCTGGTAGTTATTTTCCCATAAATAAATCCCTCATCATTTTGGGCGCTGGTATGTGGTGATACCAAACCCATACAAATAGTTATGATGGAGATTAGTAATAAATCTGTGCTACCTTTCATCTGCATTTCCCTGCTTCTGCAAATAATTCATTAATTGTATTTATTGGATTAATGATAATCATCTGTCCTGAATCTGACTGGTGATCCGGCCTTTCATTCAGATTACCATATTACAAAGATGAACGGAATTTTGCTAATATGGAAAGTAAAACCGACCTGCTTATATAATAGTTAACTGAAGTGGGATATTTGGTTGCTGAGGGTGAAAAGGGTTAATTTTCCCCGCCGAAGATCATGTCTGTACTGGTGTAGGTAGTGCCATAGTTTTTAACCAGGGCAAAAACCTGATACAAGGCATCTATGATCTGCTTTTCACGGAGTTCACGTAACGGATGCACATAGACAGCCCAAAGAATATTATCGGAAATGGCATATTTTGCGTCCAATGCCCTGTCATAATTTGCTTCCATCAGAATATCCAAATCCTCCCGTGAGAGTTTGGCCGACTCCACTACTCCGGCCATAAGACGCATCCGGTTGGCATTTTCATCTGTGATAAGGTAGATTTTCAGATCGTTCAATTCATATTCCACAGCATTTCCCACCTCCTGAATAACCACGGCCTCCTTGGCGAGTACAAGTTTAAGCTTTTTGAAATCCATATCCTGAGTCTTGGCCATTACCGGGATTACCAGAAAACACAGTAGCAATAACTTTTTCATAATCTTAATGTTACCGGAGGGAGGATGAAACGATGACCATGCAAGATGGCATCTGTTTACTAATTTACATCTTATTTTTCGTAAATTGAAGATAGTTTACCGAATATTTGATGAAACAAAAGAGGTCATGGCCAAAGGCACGACCTCTTTAGTCATTGAAAACACTAAACACCTATTTATTACGGCTTATAGGTACGCCGGATAAATCTCTTGTACGGATGTAAATTCCAACATTGTCTTTTCTGTCCAAATGAATGTCTTTGGTAGGGATCTCAATTTGATTTTGCCCTTTTTCAACCATTATCTTTTGTGAGCTGGCTAAGATCCAGTATTCCAAAGAGTTGTCCTTGCCCTCATCAATATTCCTTTTGTAAAATACCTCCACCAGTTTGGCTCCTGGGTTTTCTACCTCCACTTCAAAGGCACTAATCTCCATTACTTTTTCTGCTAAAATTTTAAAAGTAGTTGATTCGGTATTTTTTTCATTGAAAATGTCCGGAATTTGGTACAGCCTGGCTCCCCCGGAATTGGAGAACGCGTATTGCTCCTCCTGGTTATACCGGTTAAAGTGGGAACTAAAGCCATCGATATTGATGGCATATAGTTCCACTTTATTATCAACCTGGATTTTACCTTTATTGGCTTTTGAAGATTTATTCAAAGCAAAATGTTTTAAAATCATATGCGTCGTATCATTTTTAGGATTACGGTCAATCCTTTTTGCGATGTATGCGGAAACCTTGTAGTTCCCATAAAGCAGGTTGTTTACATAGAACTCAATGGATTCGAACTGACAAGCTTCAAGGCCTTTATTAATCGTTTTATTCAAGGTTATCTTTTTATTATTATCCTGATTAATCAGCTCGAGGCCAACTGAAATTTCATCGCGGATTTCACCCCCTGAATTGGCAATGGTTACCTGAAATTTTCTTGAAGCAGGATTTTGTCCGTTTTCAGGTGATTTTAAGCTATAAATAGAAATATCTTTTCCACCTTTATATTTTCTTCTTGCGCAATATTGATGTATATCAGCTTCCACCAGCTTAGATACGATCACCTCCTGACCCTTCTGATTAATGTGATTTTGATCGGAAGTCCTGAATTCTGCTTTTATGCCTCCGGTTTCCGTTGCCAGGGCATCCCAAATTTTCACCACAAACGGATGAAACCTTTCCTTGATCAATTCTTTCACCGCCCTATGATTTGCATTGTATTCGGGAGTGTCAAAAGTTTTCGGCTTCGGGGTGTTAATCCAGATAGGAATATTGTTGTTGTTGGCCTCGCTGGCGATCAGCATGAGGTTTACTATTTGCTCACTTGTCTGAAAATTCTCCAATATATCATTGTATTCGAGGTTTACAATGATAGCATCTGGCTTCAGCGAGATTGCCTTCGATATATTATGCTCCGGATCGGCTTTAGGCCTGCCGTAGGGACTGGTCGATCCTGTGGGAACGATGTTGTAAGAGTTTAAACCTTTCTTCGTTAAGTTGATGATTTCATTATCAGTATTAAATGATTTCAGGTACTCACGGTACCTTTTAATCCAGAATACCTCACCCTGCGCGTTCTTGTCATGGTCGGCATCAGCACCAATTACCACAATCTTTACTTTTGATACAGTCAAACATGGCTCATTAACAGGTTTGGTAAAGCCATTAAAAGCCAGGAAAAACATTATGATCAGGATAATAAGCGCTTTGATAGAATGCTTTTTCATGATGTCCAATTATTTAAGTGTTTAGTGTATTTTCAGGATTTTTACGACAAGGCCTGTGCCACTGTATCTAAGTGTCTGAAGACTAGATACTTATTGTTTTTTTTGAAGGTCAAAGGTTCCCATTTTGGGATAATTTGAATTAATTTGAAACAGATGCCAGGTCAATTAGCTAGATTTGTGCAATGAATTATTTGTCTGTAGAATCGGTTAGCAAATCTTTTAATGAAAAGGATTTATTCACAAATATCTCCTTTGGATTGTCACAGGGGCAGAAAACAGGCCTAGTTGGGATTAACGGTAGTGGTAAATCGACCTTACTCAAAATTCTGGCAGGCATAGAGGCTCCGGAGACTGGCCAGGTGGTTTTCAGAAAAGGCATTAATGTGGCCTATCTGGATCAAAATCCTGTTTTACAGGATGAAGATACAATCCTTGAAGCGGTATTTAACACTGAAGGCAATACCACTTTAGCGCTGATCAAGTCTTACGAATATCAACTGCGTTTGATAGAAACCGGTGAAGTGGCAGAAGATACCCTGCATACCCTGATTGAGCAATTGGATAATGCCAATGCCTGGGATTATGAAAGTCTTGTAAAACAGGTACTTGGAAAGCTGGGTATTGAACGGTTTGACCAAAAAGTCGGATCGTTATCGGGGGGACAGAAAAAACGTGTGGCCCTGGCCAGGGTATTAATTGAAAAACCCGACCTTTTAATCATTGACGAACCAACTAACCATCTGGATATTGATTCTATTGAATGGCTGGAAAATTACCTGGCCAATCAACAGCTAACCTTGCTATTGGTCACCCATGACCGGTATTTTCTGGATAGGGTAACCAATGAGATAATGGAACTGGAAGGCGGAAAACTTTACCGTTATCAGGGAAACTACAGCCATTTTCTGGAGAAAAAGTTGGAAAGAGCAATTCAGGAGAAGGCCGAAATCGAAAAAGCCAGAAATTTGATGAGAAAAGAGCTGGATTGGATGAGAAGACAGCCAAAAGCCAGGGGTACCAAGGCAAAGTACAGGGTCGATGCTTTTTATGATTTGAAAGAAAAGGCTGGGAAAAAAACCGCTGACCAGAAAATCCAGCTAAATGTCAATACCACGCGCCAGGGTGGAAAGATCCTCGCGTTGAAAGATATCGTGTTGTCTTTAGGCGGTCACCTGCTAATAGACCGGTTCTCCTATATTTTCAAAAAGAGAGACAGCATTGGTGTTATAGGAAAGAACGGTGTTGGAAAAACCACTTTTTTAAATTTTTTAGCGGGGAAAATAAAACCGGATTCCGGCCTGGCAGACTACGGTCAAACCACCAAAATAGGCTATTATACCCAGGAGCCCTTTCAGTTTGATAGTAATCAGCGTGTCATTGATACGGTCAAAGAGGTGGCTGAAGTGATAAAAATGTCGGATGGCAGCGAATTAACTGCCTCTCAATTGCTGAACCTTTTTTTGTTTCCTCCCGAAATGCAATACAATGTGGTAGGTAAACTTAGCGGTGGCGAAAGGAGGAGGCTTCAACTATTACGGGTGCTGATTCAAAACCCAAATTTTTTAATACTGGATGAACCTACCAATGACCTGGATTTACAGACTTTGAACGTCCTGGAAGCCTTTTTGGCAGGATTCAATGGAAGTTTACTGATTGCATCGCATGACCGGTATTTCATCGATAAGCTGGTTGACCACTCATTTATTTTTGAAGGCAATGGTGTGATAAAGGATTTTCCAGGTAACTATTCAGGTTACCGGCAGCAGGAATCAGATACATGGGTGGACAAAAAACAAAGTGATCAGAAGAAATTAAAAAAAGAGAAAGCAAAAACATCTCCTGAAAAGAAAACCCGGTTGAGCTTTAAGGAAAAGAGGGAGTTTGAGGAATTGACGGTTGAAATTGAAGTAAAGGAAAAAGAGAAAGAGGCTCTAATGGCACAAATGAACAATGGGACCATGAATCACCAGGAACTGACAGAGGCTGCACAAAAGGTGGCGCGACTGGATGAAGAAATTGAATTAAAAACGGACCGTTGGCTGAATTTATCTGAATATGTCTGATGATTAAAAGGGAAACCATCTTTTATCTGGCCCTGGCTACACTTTTTGGTTTTGGTGCAGCAGGTTGGCTTATTATGAGATATCTTCATGATATTTCCCCGGCGGTTTTTTTGGTGGGAAAAGCTGGTATAGGCTATCAGGTACTTGTCGGCGTAATCTATGGTTCGGGTGCGGCACTTTTGGGATGGAGAATTGTAGAATTACCTTATCTGAAGCCTACTATGAAGTTTTTTGCAGCCCTTATCAGGCCGCTAAAACTCAATATTCCGGAAATTGTTTTTATTTCATTTTGTGCAGGCGTCGGCGAGGAGGTTTTTTGCAGAGGTGCTATACAACCCTATCTGGGGATATGGATTACCGCTGTATTATTCGTCGCTATGCATGGATACCTGAACCCTTTTAACCTCAGAATCAGCGTTTATGGATTGTTTATGACCCTGATTATTGCCGGGCTAGGCTATTTGACTATCAAGCTTGGGTTATTATCTGCCATTATTGCCCATACCTGTGTAGACATTATCCTCCTCTACAAACTATCTCAGACACAATCGGATTATGAGGAAGAAAGCTTTGTTGATAATTGACAATTTACAATGGGGGATTAAGGCAATCTTATCATTTGAATCGCCCAAAACAATCTGGATACACTTATTTCAGTGACTTGAATATTTTAGATTTCAATAATTTCTGATCTGATATCTGGATTACAATAAGGCTTACAATTCCCAATATGCTAGTGACCACCATATTAGAAGACAGCGATAAAGTGGAAAGTTCCAGCTTGAGCTTAAAAAGCCAAAACACCCCAAAAGAGATTGACAACATCACGAGGATACCAACAAGCAAGGGGCGGTGGTCGGGATTTAAAAGTCTGCCTAATCCCTTAGTGTGTAATCTGGTAACGACACTATTGGCAAAATCCGTTGGTAGTGAATAACCGGGGTCATTTCCCAGCTCCCGGTAGAGGATACGGTATATCTTTTCATCCTCCCCTACCTCCATTTCAATTCTGAAATCAGCATTTTTAAGTTTTTTATCTAACCTTTGCTGAATACTTTTATCTTTTGAATTTTTCATGACTGCTCTTCCCTTACAATATAATTCTTTAGTTTTTCTTTTAACAATTTCCTGGCCCTGAATAAATAATTCTTGACAGTTCCTTCCGGCATGCCCGTAATTTCTACAATTTCCGGATAGCTCATTTCTTCGAGGTGGAATAAGGTCAATACCGTTTTATATTGAACAGGTAACTTTTCTATTAAACGGTGCACCAGACTTTTTGTGTCTTGTTGCGAAAACAAAGACTCCGGCGTTTGGTAATCGACCAGTTCCGGCTCCAACCCGTATACTGCTTCTTCATCAAGATCACTGGTAAATATTTTCTTTTTTTTCTTTAAATGATTAATGCTATATCTGTAGGCAATTGTAGCGATCCAGGTAGACAATTTAGATTGAAAATTGAAACCGGGAAGTTTTTGATAGACTTTTACAAAAATATCCTGACAGATTTCCTGCCGGTCTTCAACGCAATCAACCATCCTGTAAACCATATGGGCCACCAATCTTTCATTTTGCCTGATAAGGGTTTTGAAAGCCTGCTGATTTCCCTGAATAACCTGATTTACTAGCTTCCTGTCATCTGTCATTGATGTATGAGACAATTTAGCGCCTTTAAGTGTTGCAGATAATTTTAATAATTTAAGAAATTTTGACGGTTTTAATTTAAGGTTATTGTGTGACCGGTTTATTTTCATGCCAGTTGCAACCTTTGAATTTGGTTCACTGTCAAACCGGATAAATAGTACATCAAACATTTAAAATCATGAGTCATCATTTCACAGAGGCCATAGCCGCAATCGGCATATTAACCGTTATATGGACAGGTATTTATTATGCAATAAGAGCCATCACCGAATACATATTAAAGAAGAAAATGATAGAAAAAGGCTATGTGGACGAGGAGAGCCAGGCTTTGTTTAAAAAGGAGCAAGCCATTTCCAGCCGGTATGCTTCCCTAAAATGGGGTTTGATCATTTTTTGTGCGGGATTATCTTTGATACTGCTTGAATTTATACCCTACTCAATAGAGCAATCCCCATTGCCTTTCGGTTTAATTGCCATTTTTGTTGCCGGGGGTTTTCTGATTTACTACTACCTGGTTAAAAGTAAGATAGAACAGTAGCCAGTGATTATGCTACTGTCAATTTTCCGGCTCATCTTTTTGCGGATTATAGGATTATCTTTCAAAATTGTTAAATTCGCCCTACAAATTTTTAACTGTAGAAAATTGAATTGACAATGACTGAACAAAAAATAACCATTTCCAATGGTCAGTTGAATGTTCCCGATAACCCTGTGGTCCCGTTTATCGAAGGGGATGGGACAGGTGTAGATATTTGGCCGGCTGCCAAAACAGTTTTTGACGCCGCAGTGGAGAAAGCCTACAACGGTGCCAGGCAAATACATTGGAAAGAGGTATATGCTGGTGAAAAAGCGTTCAATCAAACCGGCAATTGGCTTCCCCAGGAAACACTTGATGCTTTTAGCGAATATCTGGTGGGGATTAAGGGCCCGTTAACCACACCGGTAGGAGGAGGGATCAGATCATTAAATGTTGCCTTGAGGCAACAGTTGGACCTTTATGCCTGTTTGCGGCCTGTACGATGGTTTCGCGGCACCCCTTCACCGGTAAAAGAGCCAGGGAAGACAGATATGGTTATTTTCAGGGAAAATACAGAAGATATCTATGCGGGGATTGAATTTCAGGAAGGCACCGAAGACACCCGGAAATTTGCGGAATTGCTTCAAAGCAACTTCCCCGACAGGTTCAGGAAGGTCAGGTTTCCACAAACTGCCGGCTATGGTATTAAACCGGTTTCTCAGGAAGGCACCGGCAGGTTGGTGAAGTCAGCGATAGACTATGCTTTTAAGCAAAAGCGGGATTCGGTAACCCTGGTGCATAAAGGAAACATCATGAAATTTACCGAAGGGGCCTTCAGGGACTGGGGTTATGAAGTAGCAAAGGAACAATTTGGAGCCAGCGATTACGAGGGGGGCCCCTGGCAGGTAATCAACAAAGACGGACACCAGATGATCATTAAAGATGTGATTGCCGATGCTTTCCTGCAGCAAATTCTTTTAAGACCTGCCGAATATTCGGTAATAGCCACCCTTAATTTGAACGGTGACTATATCTCTGATGCGCTGGCGGCTATTGTCGGTGGTATTGGCATAGCACCTGGGGCTAATATCAATTATGAAACCGGTAACGCCATTTTTGAAGCCACACATGGAACAGCCCCCAAATACGCCGGTCAGGACAAAGTGAATCCGGGATCGGTTATTTTATCGGGAGCGATGATGTTTGAATACTTTGGCTGGCAGGAAGCAGCCGACCTGATTTACAAGGGTTTGGAGTCCTCCATTTCTTCCAAGAGGGTTACCTATGATTTTCACAGGCTAATGGAAGGGGCAACATTGCTAAAATGCTCCGAATTTGGCAACGAGATCGTCGGCAACATGTAGTGTATAAGTAGAAAAATATAAAAAAGCCCTGGTATAAGAGCCAGGGCTTTTTTTATCGATTCGTTTTTTGAAGTCAAAAAAGGGATCCAAACGTCAAAAAAGCAGCGCATCCTGTTTTGAAATTCGTGGGTTGAGTATTTTGACAACGAAATACTAAATAAATTGCTGAAGGTAAAATAAATTAATGATTTGAATAATTTAAATTTATGGTCTGATAACAGGTCTTTTAAACCGTTTTACCTTTTGACTGTTATATTGCTATGAGTGCGATGGTTCCCTTGTTTCCTCTAAACATAGTTGTTTTCCCTGGCGAAAATCTTAATCTTCACATCTTTGAGCCAAGATATAAACAGTTAATCAATGACTGTATTGACGACAAGCGTACTTTTGTCATACCTGCTTTTGTCCACCAAAAAATTGAGCTTGGCACAGAGGTAAAAATCAAAAAAGTTGAAAAGGTTTATGACGATGGGCGTATGGATATATCCACGGTGGGATTGCATGCCGTGGAAGTGCTCGAATACAAAAATCCTCAGCAGGGTAAACTTTATGCGGGAGGATATATAAAAGTACTGGAAAATGTGAATGATGCCAGTAGCACCCAAAAGTATGAGCTCCTCGCGCTGGTAAAAGATCTTTTTACCAAAATCAACGTTGATTTAAAGATAGAAATCAATGAAATGGTTACCACCTTTGAAATAGCCCATAAAATCGGACTTTCACTAAAGCAGGAATACAAACTGCTCAGTATGATCAAAGACAGTGACCGGCATGATTATATGATTTCACACCTCAACGAGGCCATTCCTATTTTGCAACAGATCAATGAAGCCAGAGAGAAGATAAAAATGAACGGTCATTTCCGCCACTTCGACCCTCTTGATTTTTAAGGTTGTATTTTGGTGAATGATACCAAAAAAAACAACCAATAAGTCAAAAACAATCCTGCCTGGAGCCGGATAAGTTGATTTTGATATTACTTAGCGGCTGTCTAATCAGGTGCCAAAGTGTATTTGTGTTCTATTTTGGGTAAAGGTTTTGTTCATTTCCGATAGAATTTATGAATATTCAAATAACAATTTTGGAGAAGCTGTAAATTATGTATATTTTTGTAGTATTAGGTAACAACAGAACCAACGGCAATGGTTTTACGACGGTTTCAAAAGGTTGGGCCGTTTTTTTATTTAAGGCTTTGACAGCATGTTTTCATTAAATGGTATCATTGACATGGACAAGTTGTCATAGTTAAGACAACAAATCATCTAATTAATTTATCAAGAATTGACCATACCTATTTTGGTAACAGAGTAGGATTAAAATTTTTATAATTATGTCAAATGTTTCGTATTACACCAAAGAGGGTTTAGAAAAGTTAAAAGAAGAATTAACGGACTTAAAAACCAAAGGAAGAGCAGATATTTCTAAACAGATCGCTGAAGCGCGTGATAAAGGTGATCTCAGTGAAAACGCGGAATATGATGCTGCCAAAGATGCACAGGGACACCTTGAAGCCAAAATCGCCAAATTGGAAGAAGTGGTTGGAAATGCAAGGGTCATTGATCAGTCAGCTATTGATACATCAAAAGTTTCAATCTTATCAACTGTAAAAATCAAAAACCTCAAAAACAAAGCCGAAGTTACCTATACGCTTGTTTCTGAGGAAGAAGCGGATTTAAAACAACAAAAGATTTCCGTCACCTCCCCTTTTGGTAAAGGTTTGCTGGGAAAAAAAGTCGGTGAAGTAGCCACCATCAAAGCGCCTGCCGGTGAATTGGAGTTTGAAGTGATGGAAATATCCTATTAAATGGCCAGTATCTTCACAAAGATCATAAACCGTGAAATTCCGGGTCACATTGTGGCTGAAAATGAGCGGTTTATAGCTTTTCTCGACATTCATCCGTTGGTCATGGGACATTGTCTTGTGGTGCCAAAAGAGGAAACAGACTATATCTATGACCTTGAGGATGACACATTGGCAGCTCTGAGTGTATTTTCCAAAAAAGTGGCCAGGGCCATTGAAAAGGTGGTACCTTGCCTGCGTATTGGCATCGCAGTTATCGGACTGGAAGTACCCCATGCCCATGTCCATCTGGTACCGTTAAACGCCATGGGAGATATCAATTTCAACCGTCCTAAACTTTCGCCCTCTCAAAGTGAATTGGGAGAGTTGGCACAAAAAATAGCCCAAGCTTACCGTTGATCGATCAATAATTTCCTTTTTTTGCGTAAAATTGTCGGTGGTAAAGCAAATTTTTTTCCCTTGAAAGTATCTGCTAATTATGCTGCCAGATTAAGAAAGTCAGCACCGCTATTGTTGATTTTTGTCATTTTTATTGGTATTACACTGACAATGAACCGCTACTTCGGGGTTTTTGACAGGATTGACTTCGGTGGTGCCAGGTTCCTCCAGTATTTGTTTACGGGCTTGTTTTCAATGACCATCATAGCCACCATCATCCTGATCATCCTGGAAAACGGCCGGCCGACAAAAACCATTGCCTGGATCCTCATTATGGTCCTGGTGCCATTAATCGGTTTTATGCTTTATTTATTTTTTGGGAGAAACTACCGCAGAAATAAAATTTTTTCGGGAAAGGGGCTGTCGGATTTAATTCGAATAGAAGAGCTGAGCCAGAACCAGATCAGGGAGCTGAGCAACCAAAGCCTGCTTGAAAACCCTTACATCAAATCCAAGGGAAACATTATGCGGCTATTACTTAACAACAGCAAGGCGCTGCTCACCGAAAACAATAAGGCTGAGATCCTTAACAACGGAACGGCCACATTTGAGAAGATACTGGAAGATCTTGGCAAAGCTAAACACCATATCCACCTGGAATACTATATACTTGAAGATGATAAGATCGGAAATAAAATTAAAGATGTGCTGATCGATAAGGCCCGACAGGGGGTTGAAGTGAGAATTATTTATGACAAGGTAGGAAGTTGGGGGCTGGGAAACAGGTATTTAAGGGAACTAAAGGCCAATGGAGTGGCGTTACTTGCCTTTATGCCGGTTCATTTCCCCTCTTTTGCCAATAAGGTTAACTACAGAAATCATAGAAAAATCATTGTAATTGATGGCTTAATCGGTTTTACCGGGGGTATTAACATTGCTGACAAATATATTGAAGGGGATCCGGATCTCGGATTTTGGCGTGATACCCACCTGAAGCTGGAAGGTGATGCGGTACATAGCCTTCAAGCAGTGTTTTTGACGGATTGGTACTTTGTAAGCGAGCGCGCTGTTATAAGTGACGACCTGTATTTTCCGGATCACAACATTACGGATAAGGTATTGGTACAGATTGCTGCCAGTGGACCAGATTCGGACTGGGCCAGCATTATGCAAGCCTATTTTATGGCCATTACCACTGCGCAAAACTATATTTACATCTCCACACCCTATTTTATGCCTAACGAGAGCATACTGACGGCACTCAAGACAGCGGCATTAAGTGGGGTAAAAGTGGTAATTTTATTGCCTGGCAAAACTGATTTTTTCCTGTATACCTGGACCACCCGTTCTTACCTTACCGAACTGGTGGAGGCTGGCATAGAAGTGTACATCTATAAAAAGGGTTTTACCCACAGCAAATTGATCATGGTGGATGGTATGTTTGCTTCTGTGGGCACCGCAAACATGGACATGAGAAGCTTCGACCAGAATTTTGAAGTAAATGCACTTATCTATGACAAGAAAACTACCCGTCAGTTAGAGACTGCTTTCGAAGAAGACCTTACCCACAGTGAACGCGTTTCAATAAACGCGTTAAACGACAGACCGATCACCACCCGTATCCGCGAGTCAGCAGCGAGGGTATTTACACCTTTATTGTAGGAAATTTACGGCTCTATTGACCTTTCACCCTGTTTGGGTTTTCAGCAATATATGTTTTCCAGCTCCTGGAGGTAGCCTTGTTACTTCCCTTTTGAAAATGATGGCAAACAGCAACGGCCAGGGCGTCGGTTGCATCCAGGAGTTTAGGGGTGTCTTCGAAGTTTAGCAGTTTTTTCAGCATTGCTGCCACCTGTTCCTTGGAGGCATTGCCATTGCCGGTAACCGACTGTTTCACTCTTTTAGGAGGATATTCAGTGATTACTACCTCCCTGGCCAGTGCTGCGGCCATAGCTACTCCCTGAGCACGCCCTAATTTTAACATGGACTGTACATTCTTTCCAAAAAATGGTGCCTCCAGCGCCATTTCATCCGGATTATACTGATCGATCAAGCCGCTGACCCTTTCAAAAATTTTCTTAAGTTTCAACGCATGGTTTGTATATTTGCTTAAATGGATCACCCCGTACTGCAATAACTTAAAATTACGGCCATTGATTAAAATCAATCCATATCCCATAATGTTTGTTCCGGGATCGACACCCAGGATTACCTTGTCAGTTTTCTCTTTTCCGGCTTCCATTACCATCCATGCAATTTAATTATATAGAGGCGTTTAAAAAATTTCTTTTTCATAAGACTGCCATCAAAGTTTTTAAATGGGCCATTATGGCTTTTATACTCTGGTATCTTATCGGGAGCCTGCACAACGAACGCCAACTGGGGTGGAGAATTTATCATGAAATGCAAGCTTTGGTGCACCGGGGGACGATCGTTTTATTGCTGATTCCCGTCGCTTTGGTTTTTTTGAATTGGTCATTGGAAGCGGTTAAATGGCAAATGCTATCTCTCAGGATAGAAAAGCTGACTTTCAGAGAGTCGTTAGCCGGGGTATTGGCCGGTCAAAGTCTGGCTTTTGTTACACCCCAAAGCCTGGGGGACTATGCAGGAAGGGTCTGGAATCTGAAGAATAGCGGCAGGTTGGAAGCCATAGGTGCTGTATTGCTCGGGAAGTGGGTTCAATCCATTGTTACAGGTATGTTTGGATCGCTGGGTTTACTTTGTGTCCTGTCACGGGAATTATCCTGGACACTGAATGGCACCATTTTGGCAGGCATTGGTACCTGCTTCGTATGGTTGGGGCTGATTTTTTTGTTGATGAATAAAAGGAACCGGTTCATCGCTTTTCTTCAAAGTATTCTTGGAAAAAGACTGATAAAATACATTGACGTAGTAAGATTTTACCGGGGGGAGGAGATTGTGAAGATCATGCTACTTGCCACCGGACGCTATCTGGTTTTTAGCTTGCAGTTTTTTATGATCATTGAACTTTTCAATCCGGAATTGATGCCGTCGGTTATTTTAGCCGGAATTACCTGGATGTTTTTAATAAAATCAGTAATGCCGGCCATTAATATATTTACTGACCTTGGAGTAAGGGAGATGGCGGTTGTTTATTTTTTTGGTTATTATGAGGTAAATATGGCGGTCATCATATTGGCTAGCGTCTTGTTATGGATATTCAATATCCTGTTGCCAACTTTTGCAGGGCTGTTTTATGTTTACAGGTTAAAAATTACCAGTGCCTGATGATTGTTACCTTTTGGATCCTTATGATACTTTATTGCCTGATGACCCTGGTCTTATTATATGGTTGGGAGAAAGGTATGCCCGAGAAACCTTACGGAGATAAGAATAACAAGCTGCTGACCGTTTTAATACCTGTGAGAAATGAAGCAAAAAACCTGGAAGATTTATTACACGATCTTGAGAATCAAAATTACCCTGCTAATTGTTTTAATGTTATCGTAATTGATGATAACTCCGAAGATGAGACTGCCAGGATTGCGGAGCAGTACGGTTTAAGTTCAACCTATGACCTGAAAGTTTTGCCATTACAGGTACCGGCAGGATTTCGGGGGTCACACAAGAAACTGGCCATTAGTCAGGGTGTGAAAAATACAAGGTCGGAGTTTGTGGTATGCACTGATGGTGATTGCCGCCTGGGTCGGCAATGGCTGAGTGTCATTGAAGATTATTATAAACGCCACCAGGCACATTTTATCAGCGGGCCTGTTGTGCTGGAAGGGAGCAAAAAATGGTGGCATAACATTCAGATCATGGAATTTTCGAGTTTAATAGGTGCAGGGGCGGCTTCTTTAAAACTGGGAATGCCAAATATGTGCAACGGTGCCAATATGGGTTTCCGGCGTGATACCTTCGTAGCTTTAGGAGGCTACAAAGGTTTTGAACATATCCATTCAGGTGATGATGAGTTTTTGATGTATAAAATTTTCAGCAAACATCCCGAAAAGGTTCATTTCCTGAAAGATGCAAGAGCCACTGTGAAAACATCTGTGAAAAACTCACTTTCTGCCTTTATTCACCAAAGAAAAAGGTGGTCTGGCAAGTGGAAATTTCACCGTCAGATTAGCTCCAGGTTATTAGCTTTCTTTATATTTATTGTTAACTTGGCATTAATTGTCGCCTTGTTTTGGTTAATAGCGGGAAAAGCTACCCCTGTCGACATATTACCGTTGTTACTGCTGAAATTTTCAGTGGATTTTTTGTTTGTAAATGCAGTTTTAAAGTTTTTTAATAAAAAAGTCAACCTCCGGGATTTTTTAATTCTGGAACTTTTTTATCCGTTTTATGCCGTTTTTTTTTTATTGTTTTCAAACCTCGGCACTTACAAATGGAAAGGACGAAAATTAAATAATTAACCCAATGACCGATCAGGAGTTTGACATTTTGGATGAGCTTTATTTTGTACAGACATTTGATGCCTTGCTTCAATCGACCCATCTAAGTGAGCCGGAACTGAAACAATGGCTTAATCAATTAATTAATAAGGGGTGGGTTAAATGTTTAAATTCTCTGACCGAAGAAGTACTGACCCAGACGCCGGATTTTGAAGACCGGTATAAGAAATATTTTTATCTGGCCACTAAAGCAGGTCTTCTTGCGCACAATAGTGTTTAGCAATTGACAGTTTACAATTGACAATTTTAGGGGCGATTCAGTTTTGTAAATAGTGTGAGGGTAGGGTAGCTGTTGCACAACCCCACTATTCAACCACCTCACTCATCCATCACTGCCTATGCCTAACCATCAATTGTCAACTGTCAATTTCCCATTGTCAATTATATCCGCATTTTGCGGTATAATTTTTGCTTGCAATAGGCTATATTAAGAAGCCATTGCCAAGTTGTCACCCATGATGGACTATGGTAATGACAAAACTGGTGAAATATTGACTTTATGGCCCCTGAAACCCTCAAAAACAAATTTGAGATAAAAGAGCTGGAACTCAATTCATTGCTCGAAATTACCCAGGCGATTAATAACAATCTGCCTGAATCTTCTTTGTATAAAATCTACCACTTTACCCTGAGGGCTAATCATAACATAAAAAAGCTGGCGTTATATGTTCTCGACGACCAATGGGAATGCAAGGCATTTCATGGCACGATTCATAACTACAACAATATTGAACTTGACAAAAAGTTTTTAACAGTCAAAGAAATTGATTATTTGGAGAATGATGACACTTCCATACCTTTCGGCGAATTTGATGTTTTGATTCCCATCGTACATAAAGACAGAATTCTGGCCTTTGTTTTTATCGATGGTATGAAACGGGAAGATGGCAGGCCTCATGAAGACTTCACCTTTCTGCAGGCACTAAGCAATATAATTTTAGTGGCCATCGAAAACAAAAAGCTGGCGAGAAAGGAGCTAAAACAAGAAGCCCTGAGAAGGGAAATGGAAATTGCCAGCAATGTACAAAAATACTTATTCCCTGAAAACCTGCCCAATGGCAGGCGGTTAAAGGTAGAAGCCAGCTACCTTCCGCATCATACGGTAGGAGGCGATTATTACGATTACATCCCCATCAATAGAAATCAGTTTCTGATTTGTATTGCCGATGTATCCGGTAAGGGCATACCTGCCGCCATTTTGATGTCAAACTTTCAGGCATCTCTCAGGACCCTGATACGGCAGACGCCGAATATTATCGCCATCGTTGAAGAGTTGAATTACCTGATACTTGAAAATGCCAAGGGCGAAAACTTTATTACTTTTTTCGGAGCCATTTATGATCATACCCTGAAAACCATGGTATATGTAAATGCCGGCCACAACCCTCCTATTATAGTAGATAAGAAAAATGGCTTGATGCTTTTAGATCAGGGCACTACCATATTGGGTAGCTTCAAAACTTTACCATTTTTGAATGAGGGATTTTTGACCGATCTCGATGATTTCCTGTTTTTTTCCTATACCGACGGCCTTACCGAAACCTTGAATGAACAAGGTGAAGAGTTTGGTGTTGAAAGGTTAAAGGAATTATTAATGGAAGAAAAGGACAGCGATTTGAAAGACCTGCATCAACGTGTTTTTGCCAGCCTGGATCGCTTCAGAGGCAACAATTCATACAGCGATGATATCACTTTACTTTCTTGCAAAATAAGTACCTGATTCGGCCTGATCTGATTATTAATAATTCAAAATATATTTTTTAATTTAAAAAACCAGTTTAAATTTATTGGGTTGTATTTCTGCCGTACTCCATCTTTATTGCCATTGCTTTATCCTTCGTTGATATGGCATCAAAACAGAAAAGAGAAAAATGTTTTTCTTACTTTCGATGATGGCCCTGTGCCCGGGATCACTGAGTTTGTTTTGGCGTCTCTTAAAACCTACCATGCAAGGGCTACTTTTTTTTGCGTAGGTGAAAATGTTTCGAAACACCCGCAGATTTTCAGAAAGGTAATCGACCAGGGGCACTGTGTCGGCAATCATACATTCAATCACCTCAATGGCTGGAAAACACCCCATGGTGATTATGTGGAAAACGTCAGCTTGTGTGCAGCAACCATGAGACAGCATTCAACCCGGCCTTTATCCAAACTATTCAGACCACCCTATGGAAGAATCACCGGAAAACAAATCAGCGCACTAAATGGGGAATACAGTGTGATCATGTGGGATGTTCTATCCGGTGATTTTGACCGGAAAATAACCGGGGAACGATGCCTGAGCAATACAATAAAGTATACCAAAAACGGATCTATTGTCACCTTTCATGACAGTCACAAGGCAGCGGATAATCTTCAATACACCTTACCCCGTTTTTTAGATCACTTAACCTCAAAAGGATTTTCTTTTAAAACTTTATGAACTGGACTTATTTTATAGTGCTTGGCCTGGGCAGTATGATCCTGTTAACTGATTTGACCTTGATTATCAACTGGTTGTTTAATTTAAAGTCTTACAACAACCAACCGGCCACTTGTCCGTTTGTCTCAATTTTTGTGGCTGCCAGAAATGAGGAAAATCACATTGAATCCTGCCTTAACCAACTCTTACAAATGGACTATCCTTCTGACAAAATAGAAATATTGGTGGGGAATGATAACTCTACGGACCAAACTTTACAGCGGGCTAATTCGATAGCGGAAAAAGATAGCAGGATCAGGGTTTTTGACATTAGTACCAACCTTGGCCTGGCCAGGGGAAAGGCCAATGTACTGGCCCATCTGGCGCATCATGCCCGGGGCGCCTATTATTTTATCACAGATGCAGATACAAGGGTGCCGGAAAGCTGGGTTAAGTACCTCCTGGGCGCGGTAGAACAGCATACCGGCATCATTTCCGGCATTACGACTGTAACCGGAAAGGGTTTATGGGCCAGGTTGCAGAATATGGAGTGGTTAAATGCCCTCGGTATGTTGAAAATAGTAACTGATATGGGTATTCCGGTTACCGGGATAGGCAACAACATGATGATAACCAGGGAAGCTTATGAAAAGGTGGGAGGATATGAGCAAATACCTTTCTCGGTTGTAGAGGATTTTCAATTAACCATAGAAGTGCTCAAAGCCGGATTCGGTGTGATCAACCTCTTTGATCCACAGGTTACAGCCATTACCTACCCTGCTATTAAGGTTACGGATATCCTCAACCAAAGAAAAAGATGGATGAATGGCGCAGTTAAAATTCCCATTATATTGAAATTGATTTTAGTGGTGCAGGTACTGGCCATCCCTTTATGTGTGGTCCTTTTATTTTACAATGTGGTAATGGCTTTTTCTTTTCTGGTTCTTAAAATACTCCTTCGTTCGGCCTTTTCTTTTTTTGTTTATAAAAAAGTTAAACAAAAGTTTAATTTTGACACAATTCTTTTATACGATTTATATGCCGGACTTCTGACCCTTATGACATTGATATACTATGTTATTCCGGTAAAGCTCGATTGGAAGGGTAGAAAATATTAAGCATATTAGCCGAAAAATTTCGAGGTTTACACTGATGCCAGATTTTATTGATACGCATGCCCATATCTATCTTGATGACTTTAAAGAGGATATAGCGCAGGTAATTGCTCAATGCCGGTCAGAGGGGGTAAATAAAATATTTATGCCCAACATAGATCCTGACTCCGTGGAAGATATGCTGGCCCTGGAAAGGGCATTTCCCGAAAGCTGTTTTGCCATGATGGGGCTGCACCCATGCTCGGTAAAACCAGGATTTGAAAAAGCCCTGGCACTTGTAGAAAGTTGGCTGGCCAGGCGGAAATTCATTGCGGTAGGAGAAATTGGTATTGACCTATACTGGGACAAGTCATTCCTGAAAGAACAGCAGGCGGCCTTTATCATCCAGTCCAACCTGGCCAAAAAGTATCGGCTTCCGATAGTGATCCATTGCCGTGAATCTTTTGATGAAACCATTGCATTGGTTGAGCAACTGAATGACGGTTCGCTCAAGGGTGTATTTCATTGTTTTACCGGGACAGTGGAGGAAGCGGAAAGAGTGATCCGGCAGGGTTTTTACCTAGGTCTCGGTGGTGTGACCACCTTTAAAAATGGAGGAATGGACAAAGTAGTCCCCTATCTCGATATGGACCATGTATTGCTCGAAACCGACAGTCCCTACCTGGCACCGGTTCCTTACCGCGGTAAAAGAAACCAACCCGGCTATATTCCTTTAATTGCAGGAAGGATTGCTGAATTGAAAGGGATAACCTTAGCGGAAGTAGCCGAAAAGACAACATCGAACGCAGAAAATCTATTTAAGATATGAAGTATAAGATTGTGAAGTTTCAAACCCGGAAAAACTCACCTAAAGCCACTATCTTATTAATCTACACCGGTGGAACGATTGGGATGTTATATGACGATTCCGGGTCACTGGTGCCTTTTAACTTTGGCCATATTATGGACAGAATCAGTTATCTGAGAGGCTTTGACATTAATATCACAGTGATTTCTTTCCCGGAACCCATAGATTCGTCCAGTATCCAACTGGAGCATTGGAATGATCTGGCTTATATCATTTTTGAAAACTATGACTCATATGACGGATTTGTTGTATTACATGGTACGGATACAATGGCCTACAGCGCGTCAGCTTTGAGTTTTATGCTGGAGGGATTGAATAAACCTGTAATTTTTACCGGGGCACAGCTTCCCATCGGTGCAGCGAGATCAGACGCCAGGGAGAATCTTATCACAGCCCTCGATATAGCCTCCTCCAAAGATGGGGAAAAGCCGGTGGTTTCTGAAGTTTGCATTTACTTTAGTTACCTGCTTTTACGGGGCAATCGTTCCAAAAAGGTTGAAAGTTCTCACTTTAATGCTTTTGAGTCTGAAAATTACCCTTCCCTGGCAGAAGCGGGGGTAGACATAGAATATGATTATTCCGCGCTGGGCGCATATCGCAAAGATGCCAGGCTCTCCTACAAAAAAATACTGGATACAAATGTGGCCATCCTGAAAGTTTTTCCTGGTATGACCCCCGGTGTGGTTGAAAATATCTTGTCTATCCGTGGCCTGAAAGGCGTGGTACTTGAGACGTACGGGTCGGGAACTGTTACTGCCGACCCGTGGTTTGCCGATTACCTGAAAAACGCTATAAAAAATAACATTATCATGTTCAATGTTTCACAATGTACCGGTGGAAGGGTTATGCAGGGCCGTTATCAAACGAGCAAAATGCTGGCGGATATAGGCGTGGTGAGCGGTAGTGATATAACCACTGAGGCGGCTATCACCAAAATGATGTATTTATTAAGTAATGAAGATTCGATTAAAAAAGTAAAAGAAAGGCTGAAAATACCATTATGCGGGGAAATGAGTTAACCGGCTAAAAATATGAAAAGTTATTTTAAAATTTGCATAAAGCGTTTTTTATTAATTTATTTGTTTCTCCAAGTAATAAAATAGCATTATTTGGAGAGGTGACCGAGTGGTCGAAGGTGCTCGCCTGGAAAGTGAGTGTGCCCCAAAAGGGTACCAAGGGTTCGAATCCCTTCCTCTCCGCTCAGACATACATGACAGAAATCTTTAGCTTATATATCAAAACTATTTAACCTTATAATCTGAGAATAATTAAAATTTAAATTATGAAAAAGTTAATTACCTTATTAATGCTTTCAGGTGTGTTGACCCTGGGTTACTCATCTTATTCTATTGCCCAGGAAGTAGAAGCTGACTCTGCCCAGGCAGTCGCAGATTCTATCGCCGCCGCTGAGCAAAGGGCAGAAGAGGAGAGGATAGCTCAGCAGGAAGCCGCTGCCGCCGCTGCCGCCGCTGCCGCCGCAGCACAGGCAGAAGAAACCAGAACTTTCCATCGCAGGGTATTGAAATACTTTATCGATGGCGGATGGGAGTTTATGGGGATCGTGCTGGTTTGTTTAATTTTAGGGTTAGCCATTGCTATAGAGCGTATTATAACGCTTAATTTAGCAACTACCAACACCAAAAAACTGCTCGCAGGGGTTGAAGATGCACTGGCATCGGGCGGTGTTGAAGCGGCCAAAGATTATACAGCCGGGGTAAAAGGTCCTGTGGCTTCAATTTTTACACAAGGATTAATGAGGGCTTCCGAAGGAGTGGAAATGGTTGAAAAATCAATTATCTCCTACGGATCAGTAGAAATGGGAAGATTGGAAAAAGGATTGGTCTGGATTTCATTATTTATTTCATTGGCACCGATGTTGGGTTTCATGGGTACGGTGCTTGGTATGATCCAGGCTTTCGATGCGATTGAAGCAGTCGGTGATATATCTCCTTCGTTGGTTGCCGGAGGTATTAAGGTGGCGCTTTTGACTACAGTAGCCGGTCTGATTGTGGCCGTTATATTGCAATTATTCTATAATTATTTGGTGTCTAAAATTGATTCACTTGTAAATGACATGGAAGATGCTTCCATTTCTTTAGTGGATATTCTGGTAAGACATAATCTTTCCAAATAATTTTAACCTTAAATTATTAAGATTATGACCGAATTAATAGAATTTGGCTTGTACTTAACCTATATTTTAGTAGGTGTGGCCGTATTGGCTGTTATCGTCCTGCCTTTGATCAACGCTGTCAATAATCCTAAGTCTCTGGTTATCACAGGAATAGGTTTGGCGATCTTATTTGTGGTATTTCTGGTTTCATGGGGTTTGTCCAGTTATGATACTGTCAGCACCAAGGCGGCTGAACAGGGACTCACACCCGGAGGCGTGCAAAGGATTGGGGGAGTATTAACTATGATGTACATCCTTCTGGGAGGTGCCATCGTAGGGATTATTGTTACTGAAGTTAGTAAAATCTTTAAATAATGAGACGAACAAACCGAGGGGCGGGGCAAATCAATTCCGGTTCAATGGCCGATATTGCATTTCTGTTGTTGATATTTTTTCTCGTAACCACACAAATAGCAACAGATAAAGGAATTCTGATCCGGCTCCCTCCGAAACCTGACCCAAATGAGCCACCTCCGGATATCAAGTTTAACCAAAGAAACATTTTTAAAATCCTGATCAATTCACAGGATAAGCTGTTGGTGGAGGATGAACCGTTGTATGATGTTAGCCTGTTGAAAGACATGGTTAAAAAGTTTGTGCTAAACAATGGCAAGGACCCCAATCTTTCGGATAGCCCTTCTGATGCGATAGTTTCTATTAAAGCAGACAGGGGAACAAGTTATGACATTTTTATTAGTGTTTATGACCAATGCGAAGCAGCCTACAATGAAATGTACGGCGAAAAAGTGGGGCTGACTGCTGAGGAGTTCAGGAAATTGGATCGAGGCGATCCTGACCAGAAAAAACTCTATGACAGGGCCAGGGAGATAGATGAAAACGGTAAACCCCAGTTCCCGAAACAAATATCAATCGCAGAACCAACAAAATACGGAGGAAGCTGATATGTCGAAGTTTAAGAAAAGTTCGAAAGCCAGTCAGGATATACCTACTGCCGCATTACCCGATATCATATTTATGCTGTTGTTCTTTTTTATGGTAACCACAGTATTGAGGGAAGTCGAATTGTTGGTAAACCAACAGTTACCTTTGGCAACTCAATTGAAAAAAATTGAGAGAAAATCATTGGTAAGCTACATATACATTGGTAAGCCAAAAAATGCCAAGGAATTTGGTGTCGAGCCACGGGTTCAGGTGAACGACAATTTCATTGGTACCAAGGAAATTGTGCAGTTTGTTTTGACAGAAAAGGACAAATTGGATGAGTCCGAGAGGGATCAGATTACTATGTCGCTGAAGATTGATAAGGAAACCAAAATGGGTATAGTCACTGATGTACAGCAAGAATTGAAAGAAGCAAACGCACTTAAAGTGCTCTATAACACGCCGAGAAAGGTAGATATGTAAAATTTTAATTATTTGATACTTTACTAGAAAAGTCTTTTCATCCCGGAAAGACTTTTTTATTTTCCGGCAATTTTAATGTATGGATAAAAACAAGAAAAGCGTTATCAATGCCCGGGCCATGTATGATTGGGCCAATTCTGTTTATTTCCTGGTTATCACCTCTGCCATTTTTCCTGTGTACTATCACAACGTAGCCCTGTCATCTACCGGGTCGGCAGTAGTCAATTTTTTTGGATAGGAGATGATCAATTCTATGCTTTATTCTTATGCCTTGTTGTTTTCATTTCTTTTGGTGGCCATGATATTGCCACTGCTTTCAGGAATGGCAGATTATGCAGGGAAAAAGAAGATTTTTGTTTATCCGGGGGCCTTTTCCTGTATTGGATTGTTCTTTTTTACCGGTGAAAACATAGAATGGGAGATCATTTGCTGTATATTGACCAGTGTTGGTCCGGCAGTCTGGGCTTGGGGCGGTGAATTGAGACAGGTGGGTTGTAATTGACACTTGACAGTTGAAAATTGACAATGAATAGTTGGCAGTGGGCAATTGGTTTGGTGGTTGGTGAACGGGGTGTTAATTGATCAGGATTTCTCTGTATAAAAATATGATGCCGGCCATGGCTATGGTTAGATAAAGGATGGTGACAGGTAAACCAATTCTGAAGAAGTCTTTGAAAGTGTAGCCGCCAGGGCCATAAATGATCAGGTTGGTTTGGTAGCTGATGGGAGTCAGAAAAGTGGCGGAGGCAGCGAAAGCGATCGCGAGGTAAAACGGCATACCGTCAGTGTTTAAGTTTTGAGTAATCGATAAAGCCAGGGGAAATGAAATGGAAATTGCGCCGGCATTTCCTACCAGGGAGGTCAAAATATTGGTGACCAACACCAACCCCAATAAAATGGCGACCATGCCGAAAGGCTCCAGAACACCAATAAAGGCATTCGCCAACAGATTTCCGGCATTGGTTTTCAAGATAGCCAACCCGATTGCGAGGCTAAAAACAAGTATTGCGACAAGGTTGAGGTCGATTTCCCGTTTAATATCCCTGATAGTTACCATGCCGAAACCAATCATGGTCCCATAGATGATTAATGTTACCGGAAACAACGATATTTCTCCAAAAAAATACAACAGGGCGATTAAAGCCACCATCACCGCCAGGGCAATATACTTTTTAGCTGTGGGTTTTACAGCTTTTCGCTGGCTGGAGATAATAAACAGGTCGCGATATAAATCGACCCGCTCTTTGAAATTTGTTCCTGTGTACAGCAATAACAAGTCACCTGATTTCAAGATAGTGTCGCCGATTTTACCGCTCATTTTTTCCCCATCCCGATGAATAGCCACCACTGCAGCATCATACCTGTTCCTGAAATCTGTGTTACGTACCATTTTCCCAATCAAACTGGAACTGTTGCTGATCACACATTCGGTTACCTCAATTTCGGATGAAGGATATTCGCTATCGGTGTTTGACGGAAGTGTCAAGCCCTTATCCGAGTTGATTAAATCTACGATGTTATTGGTATTACCGGCGAAAATCAATTTGTCCTGATGTCTGATGATTTCTTCGGGACTTACTGGTGAGATTAGTTCATCGTTCCTGATTATTTCTACCAGATATACGCCGTTTAGATTTCTAAGGCCTGCTTCGATGATAGATTTGTCGACAAGGTTCGAGTTTTTGGTAAGATGTGTTTCCACCAGGTATTCCCTGGCATTTCTTCTGAATTTCTCAATAACATCCACATAATTAGGAAGTAAACGATGCCCTACTAACCCCAGAAACAAGATACCTGTTACCGTTACCGATGCCCCCAGTATCAGTAAATCCAGGGATTGTATTTCCACGAGGTTATTTTCAGATAAAAAACCATTAAGCAATAGTGTGGTGGAGGTGCCAATGACCGTAATCATGCCTCCCATAATAGTGGCAAATGACAACGGGATCAGCAGCTTAGAGGGGGCCACATTATTTATTTTTCCCCAGTTAAACACATAGGGGGTCATTAAGGCGACCACCGGTGCATTGTTGATAAGGCTGGAAATGACAGCCACCTGGGCCATCATTCTGAATAAAAAGGCCCTGTATGTCCTGGCGCTTTTGAAAATTTTGTCAAAAACAAGTTCTATGTTGTAGTTTTTTCTTAACCCGGCACTGATCAGAATTAATATAATAATGCTGGCGATTTTGTCATTGGAGAAGCCGGTTAAAACTTCCTGATAAGTCAAAACACCGGTTACCAGAAAGGTGAGCACAGCGAACAAAAAGCTGACAGATGGCCTCAGTAAATCCCGGTAGATGAAGTAAAAAATCAGGAATATTACAATTAATACAAAGAAAGACTGAAATTCGTCGGGAATCATAAAAAGTCAACACATTTAGGGAAGCCTTAATAAACCAAATGATGGGCAAATGTACAATAGTTTGTCAATAAATGTTAGTTTTCTTGAAACGTGCCTTAACCCTAACCATTTTTGATATATATTTATTGCGAATTACCTGTTGAAATCCCTAAAGTACCTGATTGATGATTCCCCTGAACCTTCCCGCAATTGAAGTGAAACTTAGCAAGGAGGAAGGCAAGGTATTCATCTTCGATACTTTCAGAAAAAAAAGGGTAGTACTAACACCTGAAGAATGGGTGCGCCAGCATTTTGCCCATTACCTGATCACTGAGTTGCACTATCCGCCATCTTTGATGAAAATTGAAAGCGGACTGAGATACAATAAACTGGCAAAAAGGTCCGATATTGTGGTTTACAACCGGGAGGGTCTCCCATTGATTCTGGTGGAATGTAAGTCTTACCGGCAAAAGCTCGATCAGAAAGTGCTGAATCAGGTCTCAATATACAACCAGACGCTGAAAGCACCATACCTGGCCGTTAGCAATGGCCTTCACCATTATTTTTTTGAAATTGATTTTGACAGGCCGGGATTCACATCATTGTATGAGCTGCCGGATTATACTAAATATTCTTCTACCTTGCGATAGGGAAGGCCAAAAGCTTCAGAAACACCTTTGTAGACAATCTCTCCTTTAACAATATTAAGTCCCAGCCTGAGCTCCCGGTTTTCCTGGCAAGCTTTTTCCCAGCCTTTGTTGGCCAGTTGCAGGGCATAAGGCAGGGTAGCGTTGGTCAGGGCCAGGGTAGACGTATAGGGTACCGCTCCCGGCATATTGGCTACACAATAATGTACAATGTCGTCAATGATATAGGTAGGGTTCTCATGCGTGGTGGGCTTACAGGTTTCAATACATCCTCCCTGATCCACGGCCACATCTACCAATACCGTTCCCGGTCGCATCAGTTTCAACATGTCCCGGGTAATCAGGTGAGGGGCTTTGGCTCCCGGAATTAACACCGCCCCGACTATCAGGTCATGCGAAGGAAGCAGCTCCCTGATATTGTATTCGGATGACATATAGGTGTTCACATTGGCGGGCATGATATCGGCCAGGTACCTTAATCTTGGCAGGCTGATATCCATAATTGTCACATCGGCCCCCAGGCCTGCCGCCATTTTGGCTGCCTGCGTACCGACAATCCCACCCCCGAGAACGAGTACTTTGGCAGGCCTTACCCCGGGCACACCCCCAAGCAGGATGCCCCTGCCTTTTAGTGGCTTTTCCAGATACTTGGCGCCTTCCTGAACGGACATTCTTCCCGCTACTTCGGACATGGGCACCAATAATGGCAAACTATGATCTTCCTTCTCTACGGTCTCATAAGCCAGGCAAACTGATTTATTTTCAAGCATAGCCCTGGTCAGTGGCTCATACGAAGCAAAATGAAAATAAGTAAAAACCAACTGATTTTCGTGAATCAGGGTATATTCTTCCTGAATAGGTTCTTTTACCTTAATAATCATTTCAGCGCGGTCGTATACAGATTTTATATCAGGGAGAATAGCTGCCCCTGCCTCTTCATATTGCGTATCTGAAAATCCACTCCCGGAACCTGCGTTGGTCTGGACGTATATGTCGTGGCCGTATTTGGCCAGTTCCTTGACACCTGAAGGCGTTAAGGCTACGCGATTTTCATTATTTTTGATTTCTTTGGGTACACCAATGATCATGGCTATGTTTGTTTTGTTGTCATTAATGCCCACAAATATAGAAAGGGTTAGGAGATTTAAAAGCATAAACCCCGAAGATTTCCCAACCCCCTCAGCCTGCCTTAATTACCGGATTTCACCGGGGATTACATTGAGATATTTCTTTTTTCCTCTCCGTAGAACCAGCACCGGTATGCGCTTCCCGATGGCTTTTTCATCAAGGAGCTGATGCAACTGATCAATGGAGGAAATTTCCTGACCATTGAACCCGACGATGATGTCTCCGGACTGAAGCTCACTATTGTAAGCAACACCATCCGGATTTTTGTCGATGTTACTTATTAAATCTGATCATGGAATAATCTGTTTTTGCCCAACAAATCACCCAAAACCATACCAGGCCTGATAAGGAACAAATTGTCAGTTATCTTGCCGAACCTACGGAAAAATTGACATAAAATCCGTTATCGGTTTCCGGTGGGCAATAGTTTGGCGGAAGAAAAGGCTGATGCGGACCTTTTTTTCTTTTTTTTGCTGGCGTGTTTTCCTGCAGCTTTCCCCAAAAACTTAAAAGAATCCAACAGCACAAAGGTGCCTCCCAGGCCGACCGCACCACCTGTATATAATAAGACCTGTCCCAGATCGTCATTTTCCCTGCCCAGCATCAGACCCCCTGCGATAGTGACTGAGTAACCCAGGGTGGCCAGTAAAATGCCTTTTTTGAATTGTCCGTGTGCCTTTCCCAGGTTCAGTTGAATTTCTGTCACATCGGTTTTTAATTTAATAATTTCGTTTTTTAAAGAGTCTGCATTGCCATATTGTTGTGCGGAGGTCATGTTAGCCAACATTGATAAGCAGATTAAGGTCAAAAAAAATGTTTTCATAAACAGGCTTGGCAAAAAGGTAAAATCTTCATTCAATTAGACCTTGAATATATAAAATCTTTCTGTGTATCAGATCCCGTAGAAGCTGGAAATCTGTTAAAATTATTGATTTAACCATTTCTTAAAACTACTCACTTTTTCGCGGCTAACGATCATCTCCATGTCACTATCGACATGCAGAAATACTTTTAAACGGTTGTTAAGGTGGTTTTTCAACTCTTTGATGGCATCAATTCTCACAATGAATTTACGGTTGATCCTAAAAAAATCAGACGGGTCCAACAGAAAGCCCTCCAGTTCCTCCAGCGTGTGATCAATCAGGAATTTTTTGTTGTCATCATTTAAAACCATGTATACGATTTTACCTTCAGCGTATAGGTAAGCTATCCGAGAGGCTTCCTTAAACTGGATTTTGGAACCAAGTTTAACCAGAAATCGCTTTTTGTATGGCTTGTTGGCCATGCCCAGAATTTTTGCAATCTGCGAATAATCGTTTGGGATAAACTGATCCCTTGACTGAATGATCCGGTCGTATTTGATCAGGGACTTTTTTAAATCTTCGTAGTCTATTGGCTTCAGCAGGTAATCGATGCTATTCACCTTAAATGCCTGAATGGAGTATTCCTCATAGGCTGTGGTAAAAATGATGGGTTTCACGATTTCGACATGGTTGAAAATTTCAAAGCTTAACCCATCAGACAATTGGATGTCCATAAACAGCAGATCGAAACTGTCATTTTCAAGCAGATAAGCCACGGAGTCTTCCACCGAGTCAAACTCTTCTATAATCTGTATGTTGCGGTCGTACCTGTTGATTAAATCACGTAATCGTTCCCTGGCCAGTGATTCATCTTCAATGATAATTGCCTTCATTTTAGAAAAGAAAATTGTCCTGTAAAAATATTATTCCATATCAATATGAATTAGTGGGAGCTTCACAACAAAGGCGTCTTCAGTTTTTTCAACCAATACGTTTTTATTACTGATAAATTCGTATCTTTTAATGATGTTTTTCAGGCCGACAGAGGTAGATGACTCTTGCATGGTTTTAAGTTGCAAATTGTTTTTAACGACCAGGTAAGTATCGTTTTCATTAAATATATCGATGATCAAGGGCTTTTTATTGGAAACGATGTTATGTTTGATGGCATTTTCGATCAACAACTGTAAACTGGCAGGTGCCATATACAGTTTGTGAGTCTCCGGAGGCAGGTTATTTTTGATGAAAAGATTTTCATCAAAGCGGATACTCAGCAAATAAATATAAGATTTAAGGAACTCCAATTCATCTTTTACCATCACCACTTTCTGCTCCTTATACTTTAAAAGATAACGGTAAACTTTAGATAATTGCTGGATAAACTCCGAAGAGGTATCGGGGTCTTTGTAGACGAGGTTTGACAAAACATTGAAGCTGTTAAAAAGGAAATGAGGATTAATCTGATTTTTCAAAGCCTCAAAACGTGCTTCTATGCTCTGCTTTTTGAATTCTTCTGCTTCTATCTGGGTCTGTTTTAGCTGTGACATGTAAAAAACTATAGCATTGATACTGTTCAGGAACAAATTGATCCTGAAGGCAAAGCCCACCGAAAGTTTAGTGTGCAGATTGATATTGTCAAAATTCAAAGATTTAATAAAAATGATGGTAATGACCGGGGTAATGGCTGCTATAGCTACTATCAGCAGGCTTAGCCCGAAGTGTATCACCAGTGGATGGAATTTTTTGAAAAAATCCAGGTGCGTATTGTTGAGAATATATCTGGCTATCAACCGGTTTCCTTCCCACACAAAAATCACAATCACCAGTAAAATAGAAAAAAGATAATAGCCATTCAGGTCAAACCCAAAAATTCTGTCCCCTTCGGTAAAAAGAATGTTCAGGTAAGAATAAAGGGAAAGGAGCAGGATATATATATACCTGTGCCCTACCCAAAAAATATTATTTTTTTTGAGTGGTTTAATTTTCTTTAGATTGACAAATGCTCCCGGCACCTGAGTACCGGGAACTGTGTCTAATTTAAACATTTTATTTTATTAAAGTGTCACTGGCAGTAATACTGCATCGATTTCATGAATAACGCCGTTTGTGGCTACCTTATCGACAGGTCCCACTGTCGCATCAGCATTATTGGTATCTATATCTGTAATGGTGACACTTTCACCTATATTAATCGTAAATTGTGTTGGATCGGGGGCATTAGCATCCGATAATGTTGTCGCCTGCTGGCCATCCGATAGGCCGGAGGAGAAAATCCTGCCATCGAGGACATGGTACAACAATATATCTGTGAGCGTTTCTACCGGCAGGTCGGCAGGTCCATTGACGCCATCCAGCGAGGCGTACAGGGCATCAAATGCGGCATCCGTAGGGGCAAATACTGTGAACGGTCCATCACCTTGTAAAGTCATAATCAGGCCTGCCTCGGTAAGGGCATCAGCTAATCTCTTGTACCCCTGACTACTGGCGAGTTCCACAAGATTTCCGGGAGGGGGCGTGAGTGCCCGCCCAATGGTATGAACGACACCATTTGAGGCCTGAATGTCAGTTGCTGTTATGGCCGCTCCGTTAATGAAAGCATTTTCACCATTGACGCTGAAGTATACGTTGGCCGTATTCAGGGTTTGCTGCGTCTCGCCGAGGCCATCGGCCAGGAATTCTCCACCTAACACATGATATAAAAGAATAGGATCTAATTGTTCCTTCGTTAGGGTTCCGACATCGGTAATGCCGGCAGCTTCAAAAGCCGCATTGTCCGGAGCAAATACTGTATAGGGCCCATCCATTAATAAGGTTGGAATGAGTTCGGCTGTGCGTAAGGCTGTTACCAGGGTTGTAAACTCACTGTTGAAGTAGGCTACACCGACCACTGTTCCGGCAACGGCTGCTGGCTCTGATGGTAATAACACGCCACCAATGACATGAACCACCCCATTAGATGCTTCGATATCTGCTTGCACTACGTCGATATCGTCTATCCGTATCGGATCTAAAGTTACTGTAACACTTTCACCTTCCAGCAACGTCGGATAACCCTGCGCCATCAGAGCCGATGAAGGGGCAGCTTGGGGTAATACATGATATTCTATGATATCCCGTACGACTTCAGGGGTTAACTCAGCCAAAGTTAATCCCAGCGTATTCAACAAGCTGATAAAAGCTGCATTGGTCGGGGCGAAAATGGTGAGAGGATCTGTCCCCGTACTTGCGGCGATTAATAAATCTTCATATCCATCGGAGGAAAGTATACCGAGTAAAATACTTAATCCGTCGTCGCCTGTGTCTGCTCCGGCGATAGTAAGTGCCTGTGCGAGGGTAGGAGCAGGTGGTATCAATACTTCATCGATGATGTGAATGACACCATTCGTAGCTTCGAGATCAGGAGTAGTTACACTGGCATCATTGACTGAAACACTGCCGTCATTACCAACAGTAATAGAAACTGTTCTGAATTGAAGCAAGGTGTTTAATTCAGTAGTTGATAAGGCAGTACTTAGCCTTTTATTCTCCACTACATGATATCTTAAAATGTTAGCCAATTCTTCCTGGTTTTCCGGCAGCAACAAATCGTCGAGTGTACTACCCAGCGCGGCAAAGGCCTCATTGGATGGTGCGAAAATTGTAAAGTCATCAGTTCCGGTGAATGCATTTACGAGGTCAGCGGCTGTCAGGGCGGTTACAAAGGTTTCAAGATCGGTTCGGTCTTGTGCCACCTGTACAATGTTTTGGTTTACTGTGGGATCGCCGGACCCATCGTCATCATCATCGCATGACGTAAATAAAAAGGCTGCCATACAAAGCATGAGTAAGGTTTTATAATTACTCCTGCCTAATTTCAGATTGTTCATAATATTTGGTTTTAAAAGTTTATTGGTTTTAAAATTTACTTTAGTCAGTAATTACCCTGCATAAACGCCGTAATGAGAGGTTTTTACGTGCATATGCGTTTAAACATTAATTAATCTGGTATGAATTGTTAATTATCCGGAGTGAACCGGACAACAATAATTAAAGCCATAACATGTTCAGTCATAGTATGACTCCAAGTCATACTATGACTAATGTGCATACAATTGCTTATTATTTGTTTCCGACAATAAAGTTTGGGAACCGTCCCATGGCGCGAGCGTCCGTAGGTGTTGCACAACTTAAGCATATGCTTGTATTCTTAATTTTACAGGCGAAAACGGCTATGTCTCTTTGTGTCTTGGTGCCTCCGTGGTTAACCATTTTTCACCACGGAGGCACCAAGACACAGAGAGACACCAAGAATTTTGTCGAAAACGTTGTGTAATGCCTATGGACGCTGGTGCCAGGTTAAGAATTCAATTCTATGAGGGTTACGAAGATATACAAAACCAGGGATCAACAGATGTAGTGTACTGTAGATTTCGCGTTACAAAATGGTTATAATGCTTGTTTCTTTTTAAGAAGTGGACAAAATCAGGGGTCAGGCCTGGCTTAGTTTAGGGTAGTTTTGTGATAGCCAGCCCATTTTCTACACACCGAGGATTCAGGCTTTGCGTGCTGGTTACACCAGAATACCTCTGGAAGTGGTGGATTGAAAATAATTGGCCAACGTCTCATAGCGGTGGTCAAAAATTTCATTAAGCTGCTTTTTAACGAACGCCCAGTGTGCAATTTTACCGAGAATGCCCAGCGGCAATGCATAGTTAACCTCATCTTCCATAAGAACCCCGTTATCTGTAGGCTTAAATTTATGCTGGTGGTGCCAGAAGGCGTATGGACCAAACCTTTGTTCGTCAACAAAATAATAGGGCCTGCCGACATGTGTAATTTCCGTGACCCAGTGAATAGGAAAATTCAAGGTTGGTCTTACTATATATCTGATGATCATACCAGGATACATCGGTTCGTCGCTCCCTTCGGAAATAATGTCGAACCCCATTTTTGCTGGTGTGATTTTTTTCAGATTGCCGGGAGATGAGAAGAAATCCCACGCTTCTTCCAAACCGATAGGTAACTCCTGGACCCTTTTTAAGTTATATATTTTCATTATGCTGACTTCATTCTGTCTTTTAAATATTGCCTGGCATAAAAGATTCTTGTTTTGACGGTGCCGAGAGGAATATTCATTTCTTCAGAAATCTCATGATACTTATAACCGTCAAAATACATTTTAAAGGGAATCAGATAAATATCTTTCAATTCATTCATCAGTGCCATTATTTCCTTATACTCCATGCCTGAACCCGGTGAACTGAAAGTATGTGTGTCCGCAACGTTGAGGTAATACAAGTCTTTTGTGTTGTCGAGTTGCGTTTTGGTTTTTGAGTCCTTCCTGTATTTATTAATGAAAGTATTTTTCATAATGGTGTAAAGCCAGGCTTTGAAATTGGTATTTTGCGTAAATTTCTCTTTATTACTTAAAGCTTTCAGGATGGTATCTTGCAACAAGTCTTCGGACTCTTCTTTATCAACCGTGAACCTTCTGGTGTAAAGTTTTAGTGTCGGTTGTAATCCTATTATTCTGTGATTAAACTCTAAAGCTGTCATGCTTATTTTATTTTGCTTTCTCTTACTTCAACGTATGTTACAACAAATTGTTTAATTAATATAATAAAACATTAAACAAGTAAATATATAAAATGAGGAAAATAAGACTTAATTACCCATTAAGTCGCCTCAACTGTAATATTTAAAGAATGAACTGTTTAATTTTTTTTCTATTTAATTAAACAAAATTTACTTCTGGTACTGATGCGTATTTGAAATTTTCGATAAGGATTGGCGATTATCAGAAAATTTAGCAGTTGCTTAAAATGAAGTGCTTAAATTCGTCTGTATTCTCTATTTTGATGATCTTTTCCGGAAGGGTGAATTTGTTTTGGGTAACCTGATAGCCACTGATTAAGATCGTTTTATCACCGAAATCACGGGTAAGCCGACTCATGTGTTCTTTAAACTCTTTCGGGGATATAGGGGAAGTGTAAGAGGTAAATATAAAATCAGGATTGTGTGCCTTGTCAACGGCCAGTAAATCCTCATAGGGAACCGATTGTCCCAAATAAATTGTTTTAAGGCCATTTTTTTTGGCAATGTAATGGAAAAACAGCAATCCCAGCTCATGTAATTCGCCATCGGGAAGATAAAGCAGCAATTTGTCCTGGTTTTCATCGGGTGCAGGCAAGGCGTCGATGGCCACAATGATTTTTTGTCTTACAATATTGCTGATAAAATGTTCGTGTGCGGGACTGATGTTTCCGGTTTGCCACAACACACCAATTTTCTTCAAAAACGGGTAAACAATTTTAATGACAGTATCCTCGAAGCCAAACCTCATGATGAACTCTGAAAAAAGCTTTTCAAGTGTCTGTTCATCCAGTTCTATCATACACACAATCATTCTGTCAACGTTGCTTTCGGTAGCATTGTTGTCTCGGGATAACTGCACTACTTTTTCATGCAATTCTTCATCTGACATTTGGGCTATGGTGGAAATTTTTAACCCGTTGTTGTTTAAAATAGAAATATTCAGCACCCGTTTAAGGTCATAGTCATCATAATAACGGATATTGGATAAAGTTCTTTTGGGCTCTATGACATTATGTCTTTTTTCCCAAATGCGAATTGTATGTGCTTTTATCCCTGAAAGTTTCTCTATGTCCTTAATGGAGTATTTACCCATTTGATCTGTAAATTATAAAGTCTTTGATTCGCCGATAAAATCTTAACATAAAATCGCATGATTTGTTCTAATCAGCCGCCCCAATCACCATAAACAACCCCGGGAAACTGTTTATAGCTAAAATTTTCACGACAAATTATCTATTTTTTTTAAATGAAAAAAAAGAAAGTATTGCTTTAAAAGGTAAGTTTACCAGACCTGTTCAGATCAGGTGAGGGTTTATAACTGGTAATTGCGTATACCCCCATCACTATGCAATGCCTGTAAGTGAGTGGTTACACTTTCACCGGGAAGTACTTTAAATATTGAAATAATTTCTATCCTTAATCGTAAGTTTATATATTTACGTATCGCAAAACTCCTTCAATGAACCCACAAAATGAAAAATCTAACAAATAAGTTTGGAAGGGTAAGGCAGCAGTCTGAGAAATTGGTTTCAACTTTGAGTCCGGAAGATTTTGTTGTTCAGCCAGTGGTGGACGTCAGCCCGCCTAAGTGGCATCTGGCACACACTACCTGGTTTTTTGAGCAATTTGTTTTAGGCAATTTTGACAAAACCTACCGGGTGTATGATGAAGATTTCAACTATCTTTTTAATAGCTATTATGAAAGTGTAGGAAAACGGGTTTTAAGGGCGAACAGGGGAAATCTCACACGCCCCGGTGTTGATGAGGTGTTGAAATACCGGACCTATGTCAATGAAAAAATGGTGGATTTCCTGGAAACCTATGAATTGACCACAGAAATCCATGACATCGTTGAACTGGGTTTGCAACATGAGCAGCAGCATCAGGAGTTGCTTGTTACCGATATTAAATATATTCTAGGTAATAATCCACTGTTTCCGACCTTTTGGAAAAACAAAGAAAACCAGCAAACCGGAGGGAATTTACACGACCGTTACACTGAAGTAGAAGGTGGGGTCTATAAGATTGGTTATGAAGGAGATGATTTTCATTTTGATAATGAAAAGGGTGTGCATCAGGTATACTTGCAGCCTTATCGTTTTCAGAGTCGGCTGATTACCAATGGTGAATACCTCGAGTTTATGGAAGCCGGTGGCTACCGGCATTTTGAACATTGGTTAATGGAAGGTTGGGAGTGGGTGAAGGCTGAAAAGGTCAGTGCACCTCTTTATTGGCATAAAGTTGATGACGAGTGGTACTACTACACATTGAATGGTTTTGAAAAAGTAAATTTATACGAGCCGGTGACCCATATAAATTTCTTTGAGGCTGATGCTTATGCGAGCTGGCGGGGAAAAAGAATTATGACAGAGTTTGAATGGGAAGTTGCCTGCAAAAAAGTCGAACCTCGGGTTGATGACCAGGGCAATTTTGTAAATTCAGAATATTTCAGACCAAAATGTAATGACAATGGCCATCACCAGATGTTTGGTGATACCTGGGAATGGACCAGCAGCGCCTATCTGCCTTACCCTTATTTTCAAAAAGCGCCCGGGGCTATCGGAGAATACAACGGCAAGTTTATGATCAATCAAAAAGTATTAAGAGGGGGATCATGTGCCACCCCTTCAGATCACATCAGGCATACCTATCGAAACTTTTTCCATCCACATTTACGTTGGCAATTTACGGGACTAAGACTAGCAGAACATATTTAATCTTTAATAAACTACTCTCATTATGAGTTTATCTTTTGCGGAGGAGGTGCGGAAAGGGCTTTCTTCAAAACCTAAATTTTTGTCTTCCAAGTATTTTTACAACGAGAAAGGAGACGAAATTTTTCAAGAAATTATGAAGATGCCCGAATATTACCTCACTCGCAGCGAATATGAGGTCTTCACTATGCATAAGGAAGCTATTTTAAACCTTTTTGGTGGAGGCGGAAAGCCTTTCCAGTTAATTGAATTTGGTGCCGGGGATGGTTTTAAAACCAAGGTTTTGCTGAAACATTTTTTGAAAAGAAATGCCCGGTTCAAATATTACCCGATAGATATATCAGGGAATGTGCTGGAAGAGTTATCGGCTGATTTAAAAAAGAATTTTCCGACACTGGGTGTGAAACCACTCAATAATGAGTATTTTAAAGCCCTCGATAAGCTGGACCATTCCGGCGCTATGCGCAAGGCCGTTCTTTTTCTGGGTTCGAATATTGGAAACTTTCTCCATGATCAGGCAGTTAGTTTTTTGTGCCAGCTAGCCAAAAAACTATCTCACGAAGATTATGTTATGGTTGGTTTTGACCTGAAAAAAGATCCGGAAGCCATTTTAAATGCCTACGACGACCCTTACGGTATTACAAAAGCCTTTAATCTGAATCTGTTGAAAAGGATCAATGATGAGCTTGGAGGAAATTTTGATACCACTAATTTTAAGCATTGGCCTATATACAATCCGTTAACAGGAGCTACAAAAAGCTTTTTGGTAAGTACGAAATCACAGGAAGTGTTTATCGAATCTTTACAACAAAATTTTAGCTTTAAGGCCTGGGAGGCAATTGACATGGAGATCTCCCAAAAATATGATCTGGACACTATCAAAAGCCTCGGTGCTGAAGCAGGACTTGAAGTGGCAAAGGAATTTTTCGATTGTAAACATTACTTCGTAAATACTGTATTCAAACGTATTTAATTCAACCTTCCGTATATTTCCAAAAGGCCTGAGAATTAACATTTTTATCTGAAAAGGTAACTTCCGGTTTCCTCAAATAAAATATCTTTCCGGGATTTGAGCAATCTTCTTTGCCCGGTTTGCTGAAATCCATAGCGAAGGCTCTCCGTTTAAATTCCCTTACGATACAAAAGATACCTATGATAAAGTCATTGTATCAGTATCCAAAAGCATAAATTGGTTAAAAGTTACCTATTATGATCTCTTAAGATCTAGCCATGGATTCTAATTGTTATATTGGCCAAGGCCTCCTTCACGACTATTCTCGAGGCAAACAAAGGGAGAAGAACTAATTGATAAAATCAAATTTGTTTCCCTGAAAAATACTTCCTAGTTTTGGAGCTTAATTGCTAAGTTATTAGCCTTAATCCTCATCAGACGCGCACGTGGCGGAATTGGTAGACGCGCCAGGTTGAGGGCCTGGTGCCCGTTTTTGGGCGTGGAGGTTCGACTCCTCTCGTGCGCACATTTTTTTATGCCAGCTAGCTGGCTTCCCCCGATAAGACAAAATCCGGCAGATTTTCTTGCCTACACGATCACTGGAAAAAAGTTTACTGTTGGTGAAACTTTTTTTAAAAAAAATAGTATACTTAAATGTAAACCAAATGAGACAAAAATTTGAAGTGGTCTTACTGGAAGAGGCCTTCGAGTTCCTTGAAAAACTTGACTTAAAACCCAGAAAAAAGGTATTACAAAATATGCACCGAGCAAAATACCATATCGACCCGGTGCTTTTTAAGAAATTAGAGCGTGACATCTGGGAATTCAGAACGTTGTTTGCCGGGATCCAATATAGATTATTGGCATTTTGGGATAAGACTTCCAGCATAGAAACTATTGTTTTTGCCACCCATGGCATCATTAAGAAAACGAGTAAAGTAGATAAAAAAGAAATTCAAAAAGCAGAACAGATCAGGCATAAATACATCAAAAGTAAATAACCATGAAAAAGTATACTTTAGCAGAGGCCGAAGATAAGTTAATCGGATTAAAGGGAACCCCCGAACGAAATCAATATGAATTCGAGTTAAAGCTCGAACTGATTGGTGATATGATCAAAAAGGCCCGGAGAAGACGGCATTTAACCCAGGCACAACTCGGGGAACTGATCGGTGTGAAGAAAGCCCAGATTTCCCGGCTGGAAAACAGCGCCGGCAACATAACTATCGAGACGATCCTGAAGGTTTTCGATGCGCTTGAAGCAAAGGTGAGCTTTAAAGTCAGCCTGTAAATAACCATTCCTGATAGCTGTCAAAAACCGGGAGCTAGTGCTTTTTGTTGTCAGAGGAGCCTCAAATTTAGTCTGACAGCACCGAAATGGTACAATAGTAATGTTTTTTGATATCTGTTGTTGTAAACGATAGCTTTTCATCCCTTTTTTGCCTTTGATTTTTTATATGGTAATCAACCATTTTTTACCAAACCACATTTAAATTAACCATGAAAAAGCTATCATATTTACTTTTCCTATCTTTTTTAATACTATTTTCTTGTAGTGATGATGAAGATGGCGATGTTAACGCCGATGGACAGATTGTCCTGGGCGGAGAAGAAAAACTCAATTTGAACCATGCCGTACTCGAGGGGATCATATCAACCGGAAGTAACTACAGTTTTAAACTTTCATTTTTTGATAAAGAGATCAATTATCAAAATTTAACGACAGAACTTCAGAACCTGGAAGTGTACTTACTTTTCAACTTTTTCTCACCCTGTAGTGAGTTCATCAGGTTTGGGGAATTTGAGTATGTTTCGGAAACTGAAATAACAAATGGTATACCTGAAGGTGGTTTTTTTACAGTAGCTGCACTTACAAGAAAAAAAGAAGGTTTGCCTGCACAAGTGCAGATCAATAAAGGCACTGTTTCTATTAAAAAGGAGGAAGGTGACGACCCTTTAAAACTCACCGTTTCATTTGATGTGGAGTTGAAAGACGGAACAACCCTCACCGGTGAATATTCCGGGGAGGTGGAAGTAACCGGAAATGGAGAAATAAACGAGGATTGTGAAGTTAGTGGTGGCGGTAGTCCAAAGGATTCGCCTTCTCTGGGTGAAGATACTTTTGAACTTAACGGTGGTTTGATTGCCGATGTCGGTAGTGATGATACTCACTATAAATACGCTTTTTTGCTCTCATCAGAAGCAGAGATCAATTTGGAACAAGAAGCATTTACCAAGGGTGAGAACTACATTGTTTTACACCTATATAGTGCAGGTACCCAGGATTTTAGAACCGGAACCTTTAATCTTTTTAATGGAACTCCTTTTGCTAATCAGAATTATATGAGTTTAGCCGAAGTTACAGTAGACTATGATCCTGCAAACCCGGAAACGCTGGTGGCTACATTGGGATCTGTAGAGGTTGGGCGAGTCAACAATGCATTTACACTGGATTTTGATCTTACTTTGAATAACGGGAAAAAGCTAACGGGTAGTTACAGTGGGGAGCTTCCTATTATTAAGCCTGCTAAAAGCCCACCGATATTGATTCCGGCTAATGAGTTTACCTGGGATGGGGTGAATCATGAGATTGTTGATCTATATATTATTGATTTTGGCCCCCAGAGTGGTCATTACAGTTACGATTTTTACTTGTCGACCAAAACAAATGAGGAGATTGCAGGAGGGGCTGTAGATTATTACCTCGTACGTTTAATTGCCTTTTCCTGGGGAAATTCGTCGTTCTCGGATGGTACCTTTACTATGGCGCCTGGTATGCCTGTCGGTGATCAAAGTGTTAGTGGAAAGAATTACATAAACCCAGCATATGTAGGTAAAGTCGGTCCAGATCCTAATGCCCAGTTTTTGGAAAAAAGTAATGATTTCAGCTCAGGAACAATAAATATATCACGTGTAAATAATAATACCTTTACCATTGAATTTGCAGCTACATTAGATGACGGTGAAGTAATAAATGGATTTTATTCAGGAGGTTTCGATATTGTGGAACCGCTGCCGCCAGGCAGAACTTCAGGAAGATTAAAAACCCTCAAACAATTTAAAAGTCTTCCCAAAGTTAAGTAAATTTTTTAGTTTGACTTCTTAAAGAGGAAAAAATGGAACAGGCAGAAGTGCATAGAAAGTAAATGCAACTTCTGTCTGTTTTTTTAGCTTTTCAGAAGGAACCACCTGAACAGCCACATAGCAAACCCTATCGCGTTCATTGATTATATAAGCGTCTTAAATATGAATGAAAGCATTAATCGGCGTGCTTTTTTTCGATAATTTTTGTTCCTCCCTCAGCTTTTTCGATGGATAACGCGGGAAATGCATAGCCTGAAAATCAAATTTGCCCTCCAAAAAATACTTATTAGGTTTGTAGGCTATCAGCTAAATTATTAGTTTTACCAACCACAAAAGCGCACGTGGCGGAATTGGTAGACGCGCCAGGTTCAGGACCTGGTGCCCGTTTTGGGCGTGAAGGTTCGACTCCTTTCGTGCGCACATTCATGACAATCGCTTCGGTGATATTCTGTGTTAATGCAGTACCTCATCTTATGTGGTGGGCATAAAGGAAGTCATCCTTTTCCTTGAGTGGTTTGTATCTGAATAGCTTTGATATATGAATAAAACAAAAGGCAAAGAAATGGAGAAAAAGCAACATTGGGACCTGTTTTTAGTGGTGTTAAATTTCTCTATACTTTTTAATGGGTTTATCGTGATGCTGGAAGGTTACCTGATGGAAGACAGGCTCCCACTGACCTATTTTTTTTTGTTGGTTTAATTAGTACTATTATAGGTGGTGTTTTGACCGTTGCGACGAAGAAAAAACCTATGAAAATAAAAATCGTAACCACTGTACTACTATTACTGATAGTAGTTATTTCCAATTCCCTCATCAATTGAAGGTCATTTTTCCCCAATATTAGCTATACTAAAAATGCTGATAAGATTGCCTCATAAAAGCTCATGCTTCATCGGATTGATTACCAGGGAAAAAAATAACTCAAAAAATTATGATGAATTAAGTCCCCACGGTTAAACAAAACATAACTTAAATTGTCTTTTCAGAAAGCGTTGTTTCTGTTTGTATGTCATCTGATCAGATTACCACTATCACCTTTTTTCGATATAAAACGTTTAGCCGGAAGCTGTGGGCGTTTGGCATGATGCAATTTGCCCACAAACATTTAGTCCGTGTGCGTGGTCAGCGGTTTTACAAGTTGATGGGGAGTGGTAAAGGTTTAGGCTTTAATCCTCTGCCGGATTGGTCGGTGTATTGTCTGCTGCAGGTGTGGGACGGTCATCATGCTGCGACGCAGTTTTTCACGTCTTCCGGATTGGTGGAGGAATACAGGTCTCATTCGGTGGAGATTTATACGATTTATATGCATATGCTCCAGTCTCAAGGCTTCTGGTCCGGGATTGAACCATTTGGCAAAGCGGGGCGTGCCGCACCTGAAAAAAACCATATCGCCGTCATCACAAGGGCCACTATCAAGGCAAGCAGGCTATACGCTTTTTGGCGATATGTGCCAGCTTCGCAAAAACCTCTAAAACATGCCGAAGGACTCATATATACTAAGGGCATTGGTGAGGTACCCATTAAACAGATGGCCACATTTAGTCTTTGGAAAGACCTGGAGAGCCTCAGAAAATTTGCCTACCACAGCCAGGAGCACCAAAAAGCCATTCAAATGACCCGGCAGCTTGGGTGGTATTCAGAAGAGTTATTTGCCAGATTCCAACCCTACGCGGTTGCCGGCAGTTGGGAAGGGAGGAATTTATTGCCGGGGGTGGAGGTCATTGGTTAGTTGAGGGGGCAGGGGAGAGGAGAGAGGCGTCAGGAGTCAGGGATCTGCAAGTACTCGCTCCTGACCCCTCTCCCCTGACCCCTCAACAATTATCGGCTTATCCTGGCTGCCACGGTCATCACCCCCAGCGACCTGTTTCTTGTAAACAGGTTTTTCACCCTAAAACCTATCATTCCGTAGACATAGGGCCAAAACTCAGATGTCATGTCCTTTTGCCAGTCTATTCCTTTTTGTTCCATTTCACTCATCCAGTATAAGTTGTATGGATCAAGGGTCCCTCGGGTGTTGATATGAAGAGCCTGCCAGCCGGTTTTTTGTAAAAGTAATTTTATATTATGGGGAGAGAACAAAAAGGTGTGCCTTGGGGTATGATAGCCGGCCCAGTACCTGCCATACTTTCTTCTGCTTTCTGAGTCGTAGTTGGGGACTTCTATCAAAAGTATGGTATCGGGTTGGGCCAGCTTTCTGAGAATGGACAGATTCAGAATGGGATCGTAATCGTGTTCCAGGTAATGCCACATGGTTATTACGTCAGGTCTTGTAGCAGCATTCAAATCTTTTACCTGGGCAATTTGGAGGTTCAATCCGTCGAACTTATGGCCGGTATCTTGCCAGCCGTGATCTGAAAAGTCTATGCCCATCGTGTGGCAGTTATACAGGGTATTGCAGGCTTTGAGGAAGGTAGGCTGTCCGCATCCTATGTCCAGGATAAGGGACGCTTTATTCAACTTCTTGTACTTACCGGCTAACCTTGCCCTGGTTTTATCCAGCTTTTCCTGACTATATGTTACGAATCTGGCATATTTACCCCAGGCACTCGCTCCCCGGTAAGGAAGGTAATATTTATTGTAATACTTATGTAAACAGTCCGGAGCTACACGGGGGTTAAGGAATACCAGCTTGCATTGCTGACATTGATCAAAATAGAAAATCCCGGGTTCGGGATGCATGTGGGCATGGGTCTCTATGCATCTGCTTTTATGTTTACTGGCACAAACAGGGCACTTGTCGAAAGACAACATGCTTACTGGTGTATCAGGTGGTGAAACCGGTGTTGTAGTTATTGCAACCATATAAGATGGCGGCCATAGAAAAACATGAAGAAGACTAATTGAGAAAGATAAACATGCACTGAAAACAGGGCATTCCCTTTTATCTTCGAGTTTTGGTAAATTAAATGTAATAAGAGCGCTACTCCAAACCAGGCGATGTAATTTCTAAGGGGGGCGGTACCATCTTCCCAGAACCAAAAACCAAAACGGGGGGCCGAAAATTCCATAAAATAATCCAGTAATAACATCAGCGCGCTTCCTCCCGGAATTCTAAGCCATTTGTTGTTTGTAAAATAACTTAAAATGCTCGCTGAAACAAAGGTAAGTACCATCCAGTTTATGCCGATTAACCAGGGTACTCCGCCCAGTTTAGGGCCCAGGTTATCTCCATAATGATAAGAACCAAATAAAAAATCGTAGTGTACACCGATCCATTCCACAGCCATGCCTATTGTAAATAAGCAGGCACTTACAACAACTTTTTTCAGATTGTCAATGGGATATCTTAATAGAAACAGCACTAATATGATGGTGAGATTCAGCGGTGTTTTACCCAAAAACCAGGCTTCATACCCCATAGCAATCCCTATGATTCCGGATATCTGAAACAGCCAAATTACCAGGACAGCTAGTTGGGCCAGTTCAAATTTTCTGGCAAGTGTTATATTCATAGTAAGCTGTTTCTACAAGTTCTGAAACTATTTTAGCTGATAACAGGCACAATGGTATTCCCCCTCCCGGGTGGACAGAACCACCACAGAAATACAAACCCCTCACTTTACTTGCAAAATTTGGATGTCTTAAGAAAGCTGCAAATTTGGAGTTACTTGAGGCGCCATAGAGTGCACCCCGGTGAGATTTGGTTCCGGACTCGATAGTTTTTGGATCGAGTATCGATTCCACTTCAATGTGCCTTGCAATATCAGTATTCAGGACGGTGTTGATTTTGTGCTGGATATTTTTTCTCGTTTGGGTGATCAAAGTATCCCAGTCCTGATCAAAATTACCGGGGGCATTTACCATAACAAACCAGTTCTCACAATCTTTTGGGGCGTCCTGATATTCTTCTTTGCTGGTAACATTGATGTATACGGTAGGGTCTTCGCCAATGGTTTTGTGTTCAAATATCTGCCTGAACTCATGCTCATAGTTGCCACCGAAAATGACATTGTGCAGGTCCAGTTCCGGGAATGATTTTTTAATACCCCAGTAAAATATCAGTGCGGAGCTCGACCTTTCCCGATGCAATAGTTTGTTTGGAGGGGTAAGATCTTGCAACATATTTTTATAGCTCGTAAATACATCAGCATTCGAGATTACAAGATCGGCCGGGTATTCTCCATGGTATGTCCTGATTCCGTTTACATTTTTTTGATCATGCAGTATTTTTTCAACACTTTCTTCAAAATGAAAATTGATTCCCTGACTTACTGCAAAGCGATACAAGCTGTCTGTAATAGCTTTCATTCCACCTTTGGGTAGATAAGTGCCATAGTGCATTTCCAGATGGGGTATCATAGACATGATCCCTGGCGTCTTGTATGGAGAAGAACCGTTATAGGTTGCATAGCGATCGAAGAACTGCACCAACTTCCGATCCTTGAAGCTTTTTGTATTGGTTTCGTGAAGAGATTTCGTAATATCCAGGTTGTGTGCAAGAAAGAAAGACTTAATTGTTTCCAGGGACAAATAGGTTTGCGATTTATGGAGTGATTTTTCCAGGAATACCGGGGCTGTGAGATCGTATTTCATTTTGCTTTTTTCCAGGTATTTTTCCAGTTCTTTGGCTGTTACATCAAAAATCTTCAATGCTGATTCAATGAATACAGATCTGTCAGCGTAGGCGGAAAAACGCGTGCCATCTTCCCAGAAATAGTTGCAGATCTTGTCTTTTTGAATGTAATCAAAATGGTCTTTTGGATCTTCTCCATAGAGCTCGAAAAGCTCGTCCACCAGGTGGGGCATTGTAAAGAGTGAGGGGCCGGTGTCAAAGCGGTAGCCACCCAGGGTAAGGTTGTGAATTTTACCTCCGGGATATGCGTTTGCTTCGAAAACATTTACGTCAAAACCCATCTTACCTAATCGTAATGCGCAGGCCAAGCCTGCAATCCCTGATCCTATGACGACAGCTTTTGGCATTTTGCTAATTAATTTTTATTGTAAAAGGATAAACCGCCAAAGTCCGGTTTTGTTTAGCCGTATTTTACCATACCAACAAAGCAGGGTATGATTTGAGTTCATAACAATCTGTTGAAAGTCAGAAAACACTTGTACGAGGTGGCTGTTATATAACTTCTTCTATAAAATTTTTTGTGCGTTAGTGTTTTTGTGGTTAACCATTGTTCACCACGAAGGCGCAAAGACACCAAGAGACACAGAGGTTTTAGCCGATAAAATAAAAAAAATACGGGTACATTTTTAAGTTGTGCCACACCCGCGGGATGCTAGCACTGGATTTGGAGGCATTTGTGCCGGTTTCTGAGATTTGACGCTACATGACAGTGGTTCTATCCGAAGACTTGACGCCGATTATCAAAATAGACACGCCAAAGGGAAATGGAATGTTTCGTTTAAGAAAGAAGTTTTCAGATTTAAAAAGCCGGAACAATAACCGGTTCAATGCGTCATTTTCATTAAACATTTTAAAATCAGAGCCGGCGCTTTGTTGAACTTGTTTCCCGGATAACTTATCACGTAGTCTTGAGGTAATCCTTGCCGCTAAAATGGGAGGGAATAAAAAGAAATTAAAATAAGTCTTAAAAATGGGCATAATTTGCTCTTCTTCAAATACCTTATACAGATTATCGAGGGTATATCTCCGGAAGTGATGATTAATCTCATCGTGCTGGCTCCACAAAAAATTATAAGCAGGTACCGTCAAATAAAAGTACCCCTCGTCCTTCAATACCCTCATAATTTCCTTTGCCGCCAGTTTATCATCCTCTATATGTTCAATGACATCAAAAGCACAAACCAAATCAAAGCAGGCGTCCTCAAATGGCAATTCGGTTAAGGATCCATTCACCACATCCATTTTAACCACATCTTTTAAAAAATCGCAACAATCTTTATCATACTCCAGCGAGGTGACGTTGCCATATTTTTCAAGCATGGTGGTGGTCGCGCCAGTGGCTATCCCCGCATTTAATATATTAAGATTTGAAAGATTTGATTTGATAATTTTCTTTTTCAGTAACGACTCCAGTATTTCAAGCCTGGCTTTAAACCACCAATGTGAACGTTCAAGGTGATAATAGGCTTTATGATAATTTTTCTCCATGTAGGACGGGTTTTATGGATGCAAAAAAATGATTACGGAACCCTGCGTTACTAAAAATAAGGAAATGACAATTCCTTTATTTGGGCTTTCAGGATAATTAATTGTCTTTTCTTATTATAACAAATTGATAATTGATGAGGTTACAAATGGTGTAATGAAACAGACAAATTCAATAATTTATGTTACGTTGAGAGATGGAAACAATTGTATTACAATGAATATTATGTTAAAAGACAGCTTAAATATATCGAATATAAGAGCAAGGCAACGAATTTGAAGTCTAATCATTAGTAGAATATATGATGACATTTAATTCGTTAAGATGAAGAGATATATACTACTTGCTGCATTCTTCGCCATTTTTCAGCATTGCATCGGCCAGCATACTGCAACCAAATTTTTTCAGGCTGGCTTTAAAACTTTCAGCCTGGTGGACTCCACCCGCCAATATAAACCCAACACACAGCCGGCAGATAGCCTGTATTACAGACCTGTAGATCTGGATGTTTGGTATCCTGCCACTGGAAAGACAAACGGCGGATTACTTTTTGAAGATCTTTTTCGACTCTTTGAACAAAGGGCTGTCAAATATCAGGATAATGAAGATTATTCCGGAGTCATGGAAGAACTGGCGGCGTTCTTTGTGGCTGAATTAGGCCTTGGAATAGAAAATGGCAATCATTTGCTCAAGGTAAAAACCGATAGTTATGAAAATGGCAAACCGGCAATTGGGCAATTTCCACTCATCATTTGCATGGCAGGATTTAACGGTATGGGTTTTGAAAATTTTAAGTTATTGGAAAACCTTGCTGAAAATGGCTATATCGTTGTATCTATTTGGTCATTTGGCAGATATCCGGGCGATATGACCATGGAAAAAGCCGATATGTTGGCCCAGGTGCAAGATGCGGAATTTGCTTTAAAAACGTTACGAAATCATGCGGAGCTTGCTGCAAACTTTGAAAATATTGGGGTTTTAGGTTACAGTTGGGGAGGTTTGAGTGCGGCGGTGCTGACACACAGGCATCCCGACATAAAGGCGATGGTTTCATTGGATGGTAGCGAAATGCATTACTATGGAGAATCTGAACCGGAAGATGATTACATGAATGGAATTTACAACGCAGATCTCATCCACCCAGAAACAAAAAGTTGTCCTTACCTGTATATGGAGAGTGGGTCTAAACTGACTGATTTTACACCCACGGGAGTATATGACTATTTCAAAAAGGTAAGCGCTCCAAAACATTATTTGCGTTTTGTCGATAGCAGACATGAGGATTTTTCCAGCTTTCTTACCATTTTGGAAGTTTCTGACCTGGCCGTGAAAACCCATGGGATGATACTAGACATTTCACTTTCGTTTTTCAATAAATACTTAAAAAATGAAGCAGGGTTTATCATACAGTATAATGAATTATCTGCCAATGAACAAATTACTAATCAGCCTTACAAAATTCACCTTGAGCCCACTGGTAAACTTATCCTGAGGGGTGCGGTACGAGATGCAAAAACCCTCACTTCTCTTGCTTATGTCAACATCGGCATTGTAAATAGCGATCGCGGTACCGTCTCTGCTCACGATGGGACATTTGAACTCACGCTCGACAAAAATCACCTCAATGACACCATCCGTTTCTCCACCGTTGGTTATAAATCGAGGGCCTTTTTAGTAAGAGATTTTTTTGATCAAAAAGCAAATATTTCTTTAACATTAGAAGAAGAAATCCCTGAATTGACAGAAGTAATAATCATGGCAAAGGGCCTGGAATCAAAAACGCTGGGAAACAAAACAAAATCAAAGTTTTTGAGTACCGGATTCTTTTATGATCAGACAGGCGCCGAAATGGGTATAAAAATCAACATCAAAAAAGTCCCAACCTATGTTGATACATTCAATTTTAATATCTCATACAACAGGCTAAGTGCCAGGGTATTATTCAGATTGAATATTTACAGTGTTGAAAAAGGCCAACCATTTGAAAACATACTTAATCAAAATATTATTATACCCATATCAGCCAAACAAACAGGGCTGATTGCAGTCGATTTGAGAAAATATGACATAGTTTTGAAGGACGATGTCGTTGTTACGCTGGAATGGGTCGAAACAGAGGAAGAAGTAAAAAAAGGGGAAGGCATATATTTTTCACTGAGTTTGGTCACCGGAAGCACTTTTGTCAGGTATTCAAGCCAGGGTCAAATGAAAAGAAAGCGTGGTTTGGGAGTGGGTTTTAATATGGATGTCAGGTATTGATTTTTAAGGCAGATGCATTTATTTGATAAAGATTTATTAAATATGCAATCGAAAAAACCTATATAAAAATTGAAAGAAAATTATGCACAGACATATTATCGTGAAGGTGATTATCACATTGAGCCTATTTCCTTTGAATTTATTCGGCCAGGTCGATGAAGATCAGCCCGGCGCCTGGTATATGTATTTTTGGAATACTACTATTAAAAATGGCCCCTGGGGGTTTCAGGGAGATATTCAACACCGGAACTGGGATATTTTAGGAGATATGGAGCAATTGATGCTGAGGGGTGGCCTTACCTACCGGCCTGCCGGGACGGCCATAACATTTACGCTGGGATATGCGCATATACGTACCGGAGAATTTGGGGAAGGGACAAGCATCGTTCATGAAAACCGTATTTATCAGGAAGCATTGTTTTCGCAGAAAATCGGGGGGCGGTTTTACCTGACCCATCGATTCCGGTACGAGCAGCGATTTGTCGAAGATCAGGATATGAGAACGCGTTACCGGTATAACTTTTTTCTCAACGTTCCACTAAATAAAAAAGACCTGCAACCAGGGGCCATCTACCTCGCATTTTATAATGAGCTTTTCATCAATGGCCAGCGTGATATTGGCAACGACAATGAGGTGGCGTTGTTTGATCGCAACAGGGTGTATGGAGCCATCGGATACAGTCTGATTGAAGGGTTGAGGGCGCAACTGGGTGTCATGCGGCAAATAACAGATAATTGGGAAAAAAACCAGTTGCAGGTAAGCTTACATCATACGTTTTAATTCAGGAAGATAGTCAAAGCTTTCCCCGCAGGTATTTTGCTCAATCCAAAAAAGTCCCTTATTGCATCGTGTGAGCGTCTCGCGGTTGTTGCACAACGTTTTCGGCAAAGTTCTTTGTGCCTTGGTATCTTTGTGGTTCACCATTTTTCACCACGGAGGCACCAAGACACAAAGAGGCACAGAGGTTTTTGCCTATAAATAAAAAAATACAGGTACATTCTTAAGTTGTGCAACACCCACGGACGTTGGCGTGAGGTTAAGCATTAAGTGATACAGTAGTTCTCCGGCAGCGTTGCTTCCATGCGCAAAAAATAACAGAACTTTAAATAATTAAGAGGCACATAGACATAAAGGTAATAACCAAAGTGAAGCAATACCTTGTACTTGTAAAAGCTGAACTTTCAGGAAAATGGCTTACAGAATTTCAATATGCCCTGGTGTATTTATTTTGCCATCTTCGAATTCTCAAAAGTTCTGTTATTTATGGTGCTAATGCCAGTGGCAAAAGCAAATTTCTTGAAGCGTTGATGTTCATGAAGCATTTCGTAATTACTTCGTCCAAAGAAAGTCAAAAAGGCGATCTTATTGATGTTGAGCCCTTTAAACTGGATTTAGAAACAGAACAAGAAGGAAGTGAATTTGAAGCTATCTTCCTGTATCGCGAAGATATTTACAGGTATGGCTTTGAGGCAAACAGGCAAGAAATAATTTCTGAATGGCTCTACCATAAACCAAAGACTAAGGAGGTAGAACTCTTTTACAGGGATTATCAAAAATTTGAAATTCATTCAAGAAATTTTACGAAGGGGTCAACCTTAGTAAAAGCAGACTTAATTAGAAACAATGCATTGTTTTTGTCTGTGGCTGCTCAATTCAATGAAAAGATATCAGAGATGGTTATTGAGTTTTTTAAAAGCTTGAAAACAATTTCCGGTTTACATGAGGAAGGCTATCAGGGATACACCATGAGTAGCACTCAAGAACCTAGGCACAAAGAGAAGATTCTTGAACTACTTAAGGCTGCTGATTTAGGAATTCAAGACATTACGCTTGAATTGCTTGATGTAACAAAATTACCTAAAGACATGCCTAAAGAACTGAAAGAGATCATTGAAAAACGGTCTATGGAAGATAATACCGAATTTATTTCAGATGTACTTACCTTACATAAAAAATATAATAGTGACAGAGAGCATATTGGCCATGTGAATTTTTCTTTGGAAGAAGATGAATCGTCTGGGACGCGTAAATTTTTTGCCCTTACTGGACCAGTGTTGGATTCTCTCGAAAATGGCCATACGCTTGTTGTTGATGAATTGGATTCCAAACTGCATCCCAACCTCGTATGCAAAATTATTTCTTTGTTCAATTCTAAAGATCTAAACCCTAAAAATGCTCAACTGATCTTTAATACGCACGATACTAATCTTTTGAGCTCGGGATTATTTAGAAGAGACCAGGTATGGTTTACGGAAAAAGACAAATATGGTGCTGCAAAACTTTATTCCCTGGCTGACTTTAAGTCTGGCGAAGTAAGAAAAAATGAGGCATATGAGGAAAACTATATTAGAGGCAAGTATGGTGCAATTCCCTATCTAGGTTTTTTTGACAGTTTAATTAATAAAGAAATGCTGCTGCCAGATGAAAATGAAGAATAAGAGAGCAGCACAAATTGCAGCAAAGAGAAAGCATAAAGCGTCATTAAAAGCAAAACGGCGGAGAGCGCCTTCTTTAGAAAGGAATAGACCTGTTAAAATTGAAAAACCCACAATTTTGATTGTTTGTGAGGGAGAAAATACCGAACCTTCCTATTTCAGGCAATTTAAGCTGTCATCAGCAACCGTAAAACCAATTGGAGAAGGTTACAACACTACTTCTCTTGTACGCAGAGCAAATCAACTTTCAGAAGAGAAAAAATACGATCAGGTGTGGTGTGTATTTGACAAAGATGATTTTGATCCGGTTGACTTCAATAATGCAATTACTACAGCCGAAACAAGTGGATTTAATGTTGCATATTCGAATCAGGCCTTTGAGTATTGGATAATATTGCATTTTGAAGATCATCAGGGAGGAGGATTGCATAGAGATGCCTATTATGATAAAATAACTGATTATCTTAAACCTTTTGCCATTAAATATAATAAGAAGGCTTGTAAAACAATTTCCGAAGATGTTTTTGACTTACTTACCGGTATTGATGATAAAACTGGAAAAGACAGAACACAATTAGTGATAGAAAGGGCAAAGCGTAATTATGATTTGTTTGATCATTCCGGCCCGGCAACTGAAGAGTCATCTACGACAGTATTCAGAATAGTTGAAGAACTACTTAAATATGTATAGTAATGCGTCTTACTAACAAACAGAGGTAACTCCGAAAGGAAAAAACTTAACGATGGGCTTCTATGGACTGTAATAGAAAAGATCCTATTAACAAATTCCAAATTTTTCTCCCAATAAATTTTTACCTTGCACACTTCAGGACTTCTTTATTGTGAGCCATCATTTGAATCAAATACCAAAGCCGAAACAGGATGAGTTAACCAAACTCACCGAATTAATTTCCGGATTTAAGGAAGTTGAAATGGTGATTTTATTTGGCAGCTATGCACGTGGAAATTGGGTGGAAGACCGGTACATTGAAAATGGGATCACCTACGAATACCGTAGTGATTATGACCTTTTAGTGGTACTTACCCATGAAGACCTGAAACAAAAATTCAGGATTGAGGACAAGACAAAGTCTACATTGATAGAGACAGGTGAGGTGACTACTCCCGTGAGCATGATCTTTCATGGGGTCAAACATCTGAACCAGGCATTGACTATCGGAAATTACTTTTTTAAAGATATTAAGCAAGAAGGCATTGTCCTTTATGACTCTGGGAAATTCAAACTCGCTACCCCCAAAAAAATGACACCCGGACAGTACCGGCAAAAAGCCCAGGACTATTTTGATCAATGGTTTGAGAGTGCGCAGGAATTTTTAGAATTCTCTCAAATTGCTTTTCAAAAAAGATACTACCATAAGGCAGCTTTTGAACTACACCAAACCACTGAACGGTATTATACCACGATCCTGTTGGTCTTTACCGATTATCGTCCAAAAGACCACAATCTGGAAACTTTAGGTATTAAGGCTGAGATGTGCGACAGGCGCTTTGCAGTATTCCCAAAGGAGACCGGCGAGGAGAAGCGTTTATTTGAATTGTTAAAGAGGGCCTATATCGATGCCCGATACAAGATGAGTGAATACAAAATCACCAAAGAAGAATTGTCCTATCTCTCCGGCTGTGTGAACGAATTAAAAAAACTGACGGAGGAAATTTGCAGAGAGAAAATAAGAAGGATAGGGGAAGAAAAATGATTTGGCTTCCTCCTTTTTCCTGATTATTCATCCTTTTCAACCATTGACTTAATCATTTCCTTTGCCCGGGGTGAACCTGATATTTTCCAGACACCTGTATTATTGGCCTGTATGGAAAGATCAAACTGCAAAAACGGGCAACATTTTTTTTCAGCCAACATATCATCTGCCAATTTTTCTATAAAGTCGCCTTTCGGTTTTGGCAAGACCCCAAACTTAAAATGATCGACCAAAAAATAGCTGAATTACAAAGCCTGAAATTGAAATTAAAGAGCGCAAAAGAAAATTGTTTAGGAAATTATAAAGATTACTTAAAAAGTAAGGGCTATTAAACTGCAACGAATGATTAAGTTTTGATAGCTGTAACGGAGAAACACCTATTTAAGTTAATATGATTAGGATGTTTACCGAAGCTGATGGTTGAAGAACAGCTAGATAAGCAAAAGTTATGTATATTTGAGAAGTGATTACTAAAAGAAAAAATATTAAACCAGGTCAATTACGTTTGATTTGAAAGAAGAAAATCGGACATATAAATTATTTCTTGAAGATATTCAACTTGCAATGAGCCGGATAGCTGAATACATTGACGGATATAATTATGAGGAGTTCAAGAAAGACTATAAAACAGTTGATGCAGTCATACGTAATTTCGAGATTATAGGAGAAGCAGCCAAAAATATTCCAAGCTCAATTAGTTCAAAATATACTAATGTACCTTAGAAAGAAATGTATTATTTGAAAAATAAGGTGTCGCACGAATGTTTTGGTGTTGATTATGAAATTATTTGGGATGTTGCGATAAATTACCTGCCTGACAACAAGAAGCAAATTGACAAGATATTACAAAAGGAAAGATAGCACTAAAGCCAAATCACAGAAAAGCATTTAGTGTGTCTTTTAGTAAAAGATTGCTTACAAAATGACAGTAATTAAAAACCCTGAAATGGGGTTGCCTTAAAATGCCAGGCAACCCCATTTGTGTTGATTTTAATTTGTAAAATTAAAATCCATTACCAAAACCACCATCCTGACTATTGTCTTCAGTCTCGAAAGGCTGTGCAATAACAGGACAGTTGATCATTGCACCAGAGTAGTTAAGGTTAGCTACAAAAGGATTTGGAGAACCTGGGCTACCCTCGAAGCTGGTAACATAACCGGCTTCTACCAGTTCTGTCAAATCCTCAAAACTTGTAATACGACGTCTCAGACCAGCGTCTATAGCCTCCTGCGTCCACATATTCAGGTGTGCATCCCACATAGGGCTATAGTTGTTAAAGAACTCCTGATCATTGTCCGGATCGAAAGGGAAAACATTGATCGGATCCAAATCATTATCCAGGATAGTAGAGCTTAGCGACTGACGCTCAGGGTTATCCGCACCTGTTTCGCCATTGGTTACAGGAGAAAAACCGATAAAAGTAGTATTCTCAAACAATGAACTTTGCCCAAATGCAGGCAGCTTAGCCATACGAGGAGCTAGCGTACCTAACTCAATCGCAGCGGGTCCGGCTGCCGTAGCATCGGTTACCAAATGGTAGTAGAACTGGTCTCCTCCCTGGAAGCCATCCAGAAGCTCCATGGTAACTCTTCTTCTGGGAATATCTATGCTGATGATACGGTCATGTTTGCCTGTACTATTGGCCACAATTTGAGCATTAATCACCAGTCCACTGGGCAATACCACTAAGGAAGAATACTCATCATCACCGATAGAACCCGGTTCTGCTACAGAAGGAGGGAATGCAAATGGCCCATCGCCCGGTTCCACCCGTCTTACGGGGCTGAAATCCACATCGCCTCTAAATTTAATAAAACCTCTTTGGATCGTCACTTCCTGACTGCCTTCAGATCCCCTGCCATGAATCAGTTTTGGCGCGTAGTTAACGCCCAGCAATTTGGAAATAATGAAACTGGAGGTTTCGGTAAGTACGTAATAAGTGGGATTACCTGAAGGTCCGATACCTTTGAACAAAGGCAATGTAACATTCGCTTTTGTCGGATCCTCCAGGTCATTAACCGCAATGGCATTCCTCACAAAAACGTTTTGTTCCCTGGTAAACCTTCTTCTTCGTGCATTGGTTAGTTCGTCCATGGTTTGTCCTCTTTCATCAGCGGCTGCTGACATAACGCTTTTCATCTCTTCCATAGCCAAGGCTTCATTTAATCCTTGATCAACCGTTGCTTCTGGTACGTTCGGTGCGCTTCGAATATCGGCATCGTCTTGATTTTGGCATGATACTGCCGTGGCTAATACCACAGCAATCAATACATATTTGAATTTATGCATTAACATAGTTTTAGGGTTTAATTGATTGAAAATTTGTACTGGTACGTTATTTAAGATCTTAAACTTTCCCGGTACTAATTATCTACGGAATCTTCCAATATTCGTTTTTGGATATGTCACGAAAATATCACAGAATTATCACGAAATTATAACATCCCTCAACTTGGGGTATTATTGAAGAAAATCATTCGATTGTTATGTGCTGAAAATCAAAGAATTAAGTAGGGTTTGTCAAATCGCTGACATATTTTTTAATTTAAGAAAATATTTTTCAAACTTTTTTTAAAAAATTCCGACAAACAGTAAAAATTGACGAAGGCCAGCTTATCCCACTGTAAATCAAACCCTACTTTTAATTTTCCCGTTACGATTAACCTTGAGAATATCTATTCACTCTCAACTTGTATTCTAAGGTTAATCCAAGGAAGTAAGTACAGTTTTTTTAACAACTAGGGGTAATTGGCAATTGATAATTGACAGTTGACAATTGACAATTATTTTATGGTGTACACTCTTGGTTTGGCGTTTATGTCGAATTATTTCATAAATTTCCTTACCTTCGTATTGCATTTGGCTTCAGGTGAATACTTCATTTACCAGAATTAAAAGGGAATCCGGTGAAAATCCGGAGCTATCCCCGTAGCTGTAAGCTTCGTGAATGCTGTTTTTTAAAATGCCACTTTTCCGGCAGACAGGAATGGGAAGGCAAAAACAGTGAAGCAAGCCAGAAGACCTGCCTGATGTGAAACATTTTAAAAGGCTTTCGGTGGAAGAGTCAGGCGTGTAGCACATACAACAGGGTCATAGCATAGATTTTGTTGTAAACGATCCTACAGCCCTATACAAAATTATCGGAAGCTCATTGGTTCAATTTAAGCTTTTAGACAATGAGCAAAAAGTTAATCTTAGGTGGGTGGTGTGTGTTTTTTTCTTTGGTTACATCTGCTCAGACGCAGGATTCCCTGCGTGATGTAATTCCCTTAAATGAAGTTGTGGTATCGGCTTTCAAAATACCGCTGGAAAGAAAAGAAACAGCCAAACAGGTTCAGGTGATTACCTCCCGACAGATAAGGAGCAGTGAAGGTAAAGATCTGGCACAGTTACTCAATGAGCAGTCCGGCATTATTATCAACGGGGCTTACAGCAATCCGGGGAAGGACAAAAGTGTCTTTATCCGCGGGGCAAGCAGTGCAGCGGGTAAACACGGTATTTTTGGGTACAATGTTGGTTACAGCCGCGATATGGCCGGATTGCTTAAATGTTACACTTTGGCTATCCCCTTTTTCAAAAATATGCTGGCAGCAAACCTTATTTACAGTGCGATTTTATTTGGAGGATTTGAGTTAGCCAAAGTTCGGTTTAAAATATTGAGAAGCCCTCAAACAACATGAAAACCGCTTTGGTTTCCTGGAGTGGCGGCAAGGATAGTTGTTATGCATTGATGATGGCTATCAGGCAAGGCTTGCAGCCCGCAGCTTTGCTCAACATGATGAACGAGCACGGTAAGGTTTCCCGTTCGCATGCTATACCCTTGCCGGTACTTCGGTTACAAGCCAAAGCCATGGGAAATATCCCGTTATATACAGTGCCGGCCTCCTGGTCAGCCTATGAAAAGGAATATATAGCTGCACTTAAAAGAATTAAGAAAGAACAGGAAGTTAATTGCGTAGTGTTTGGGGATATTGATTTGCAACCTCATCGCGATTGGGAGGAGAAGGTAGCTCATGCAGCCCATATGGAAGCGATATTGCCACTTTGGCAAATGGATCGCTTTAAACTGGCAGGTCAGATGATTGCCGATAGTGTAGAAGCTGTTATTGTATCATGTCAACCATCACTGGCGGATAATTTTTTGGGACAACCTGTTACTACCGAGCTTATATCGGCTTTGGAGGCTATGGGTGTGGATGCTTGTGGAGAAAACGGTGAGTTTCATACACTGGTGGTTAACTGTCCTTTATTCTCAAACCGCATTAAAGTGGAATTTGGTAAAAAACTTATCTATCGGGACTATTGTTTTATAGAAATGATCAGTAGATAGCATGGATAGTTTTTTTTCGAATCAGGAAAAGGTTTGCCCGCATTGTTGCAAATCCTTTGTTTGCGGGGCGAGCAATGGGAAAGGTTGCTGGTGTATGGAACTACCGCCGTTATTACCTGTGGAAGCAGGTAATCAATGCCTTTGCCCGGATTGTTTGTCATCTGAAATCAAAGCAAAGTTAAAAGCCGAACCTGGGAAGGTCATGGCTGCTTTAAGAAAAAATGCAGGAAAAGCAGGGCCGGACGCAGGGTTTTTGCAACAAGGGCTCGACTACTATATCAATGAGGAGGGTAACTGGGTTTTTACCGCTTTTTATCATCTGAAAAAAGGTTATTGTTGTCAAAATGGTTGTAAACATTGTCCCTATGGCTTCAAAAAAACAGAAAAATGATCTATTATATAACAGGCGGAGCAAGATCAGGAAAAAGTAGTTATGCGATGAAAATGGCACTTGGTTTGTCAGGGAATCCTGTTTATGTAGCTACTGCCAGGCGTTGGGATGGTGGCTTTGAAAACCGGATTAAGCGTCATGAAGAGGATCGGGACGACCGATGGGAAACTATGGAAGAAGCATTGGAAGTAAGCAAACTTAACTTGGAAAACCGGGTTGTGGTGATCGATTGTGTAACCCTGTGGTTGACCAACTTTTTTGTTGATTTCAGACAGGATATCCCAAAGTGCCTTGATGCTTTTAAAGAGGAAATGGATAAACTGCGGACCAAAAATGCCACTATTATCATTGTTTCAAACGAAATTGGCATGGGTGTCCACGCTGAGACAGAGACCGGCAGGAAGTTTACCGATCTGCAGGGCTGGGCCAATCAATACGTGGCTGAAATAGCCGACAAAGCGTTTTTATTAGTTTCAGGAATGCCTGTGACATTAAAATAATGATGAAAAAAAAAGCAATATTTAATTGGAGTGGTGGTAAGGACAGTGCCCTAGCCCTTCACCGGGTGCTGCAACAGGGCGACTATGAGGTAGGTAGGCTTTTAACAAGCATCAACACGCATCACCAACGCATCTCTATGCATGGTGTGAGAGAAAAGTTGCTCGAACAGCAGGCTGAAAGCATTGGGATCCCATTACAAAAACTTCAGCTATCCGAAGAACCCGATATGGATCAGTATAACCAGATTATGCAAAAGATGATGGAAACCTTCAAAAAAGAAGGTTACCGACACGCTATTTTTGGTGACATATTTCTGGAAGATCTCAAAAAGTACCGGGAAGACAAGTTAAACCTCATTGGGTTTTCGGGGCATTTCCCTATCTGGCAGGAAGACACCCGGACGCTGATCAGAAAGTTTCTGGATCTTGGGTTTAAAACCATCCTGGTATGCATAAAATCAGAAGTACTCGATAAAAGTTTTGCAGGAAGAATTATCGATGAACAGTTTCTGAAAGATCTGCCGCAAAATGTAGATCCATGTGGTGAAAACGGTGAATTTCATACTTTTGTATTTGACGGCCCCATTTTCCGGCATCCTATCTCCTTTGATATCGGAGAAAAAGTATACAGGGAATACAAATCCCCTGAAGATGATAAGAAAGATGATGGTGAGGAACACCACAAGAAAACAATGGGTTTCTGGTTCTGTGATTTGATTCCCCGCGACAAGCTTTGAATGAAGGTAGTTATCCATGGATTTTAATATTACTATACCAGACAAATCCCTGATTGACCAGTTGATCAGGAAGGTTAACCACAAAACCAAGCCTGCCGGATCTCTGGGCATGTTGGAAGAAATTGCTATTCAGGTTGGTCTTATCCGGCAATCGCTTACCCCCTCACTAGATAACCCGTGCATCCTCGTTTTTGCCGGTGACCATGGTATTGCCAAAGAAAAAGTAAGCGCCTATCCTCAGGAAGTAACCTACCAGATGGTGTATAACTTTTTGTCCGGAGGTGCTGCAATCAATGTATTTGCCAGGCAAAACAGTATCGGGTTAAGGGTGATCGATGCCGGGGTTAATCATGATTTTGGCGCACATCCATGGCTGGTGCAACAGAAAGTCGACTATGGAACCCGGAGTTTTCTCAATGGCCCGGCGATGACCAAAAATCAGTTGCAACAAGCGCTTGACTACGGTAAGAAGGTGGTGAATGACGTCGCTGCTGCCGGCACTAACATCATTGGGTTTGGGGAGATGGGAATAGGCAATACAGCCTCGGCAAGCATGATCATGAGCAGAATTTGCGGGATCGAATTGAATCAATGCGTAGGCCGTGGTACCGGGTTGGACGACCGGCAGGTGCAGCTTAAATATAATTTGCTGACTGCTGCTTCCCGGATGTATCCTGATATTTCACATCCATTGGATATTTTACAGTCTTTTGGAGGATTTGAGATGGTACAGATGTGTGGCGCAATGCTGAGGGCTGCGGAACTTCACATGGTGGTTCTTGTTGACGGTTTCATTGCTACTGCCACTTTTCTTGTGGCTCAGGCGCTTTGTCCGGCGATTAAATCTTATGCCATTGTTTGCCATCGATCCGGAGAAAAGGGACATAAGTTGATGTTGGATTATCTGAAAATGACACCTCTGATAAATTTGAACATGCGGTTGGGAGAAGGAACAGGATGTGCAGTGGCTTATCCCATTGTAAAAAGTGCTGTTGCCTTTCTTAATGATATGGCCAGCTTTGAAGAGGCTGGTGTAAGTCAAAAAACGGATGAATAGATGGAACCCTTTTAACGATGGGAAAATCAGAAGCGGGATGCGGCCGTTGCACAACATTTTGGACAAATTTCTTGGTGTCTTTGTGCCTCGGTGGTGCTCCTTTTTTAACCACGGAGGCACAAAGACACGGAGAATTTGTATCCGAGGTGTTGTGCAGTAGCTATGAGATGTTTATGCTATTTGTTTATTGAATTTATTACGCACTACATTTGAACTAAACTATTTGTCATCAATTAGTGAGATCCGAGTTTTATGAAAGATGAAATCAGGGTTTTCTTTACGGCCATCATGTTTTACACCCGTATTCCTTGTCCCCGGTGGGTAGATCATAGTGAAGACTATATTACCCGGTCGGTCAGGTATTTTCCTTTGATTGGCTGGGTGGTAGGAACAATCGCTGCCAGTGGTTACTTGCTGGGTGCATGGCTTGTGAGTCCGCTGTTTGGCATAGTTTTTAGCTTTATTGTGTCGGTGTTGGTCACCGGTGCCTTTCACGAAGACGGTTTTGCCGACGTCTGTGATGGCTTTGGTGGAGGCTGGACCAAAAAGCAGATTCTCGAGATTATGAAAGACAGCCGCGTGGGCACTTACGGTGTGGTAGGTCTGGTGCTCATATATTTGTTTAAAACAAGTCTGTTGTTAGCGCTTGCAGATCTGGTAAATGGCTGGGTGCTGGCCATGGTTTTTGTCGGAGCCCACGCAGCCAGCCGTTTTATGGCCACTACCTTTGTTTTTACACATAACTACGTAAGTGAAAGTGACAGTAGCAAATCCAAACCAGTAGCTAAGCAATCGGGTTATGTAAATCTGGTTATGGCTGCTTTCTTTGGCCTATTGCCTGTTTTGTTCTTATCTTATATGCTTGATAACTATCTGTTTATGGCAGTGCTTCCCTTGCTTTATCTGGTGAAAATGGCGCTGGGAAACTATTTTACAAAATGGATAGGTGGTTATACCGGCGATTGCCTCGGGGCTTTGCAACAGGTAACAGAAGCCGCGTTTTATTGCTTTTTACTCCTGATATGGAAGTTTATTTTATAAGGCATACTACTCCGCTTGTTGATAAAGGGATTTGCTACGGGCATACCGATCTCGAACTGGCTTCGACTTTTCAGGAAGAGGGTAAAGAGGTATTGCGGCAATTGCCACAGGCGTTTGATGCGGTATATAGCAGTCCGCTAAAAAGATGTCACCGACTAGCAGAAATGCTGCCTGGTGAAAGGCTTTTAGTGGATGATCGCCTGAGAGAGTTGAATTTTGGTGCGTGGGAAATGAAGCCATGGGACAGTCTGCCAAAACAGGAATTAGCGGATTGGATGGCGGATTATGTCCAAAATGCCCCGCCTCGGGGAGAATCCATGCTGGCATTGCAAGAAAGAGTGATGGCGTGGTGGAAGGAGTTGCAGCTAGCTGGTTTTCGTCAATTGGCTGTAGTTACACATGGCGGAGTTATCAGAATAATGAATGCTTATTTTAACAGCATACCTTTATCTGATGCCTTTGAAAAATTTCAGATAGCTTATGGAGGTATTGCAGTTTTTAAGATTTAAAAAACGTTCATTATTTGTAAATTGGGATTTATGAACGTATCAAAAATCTCTATTCCGATTTTCTTTTTCCTTATCACAGGGCCTATAATTCATGCACAACAGCGCCATAATTATGACGAAAGCAAGGTGCCGCATTTTGTATTGCCCTCCCTCAATGAACCCATTTCCTCTTCACACATAGGCTATCACATCCGCAGCAGAGGCCACAACGTTACCGGTTTTGACTGGGAAAGGTTCATGGATTTTGCGGATTTGCCTATTAAATAACACACCTTAAAGGCTATATCGGTTTTCATCCGCCAGCCATGAGGCTCCGGGTATGGTGACCTCCTTGTTAGTAATCAGATCCGAAGCGAAGTTTAAAGCAGTATAAATATCCTCCTTCAGGGCAGATAAAGAGGTTAGAACTACATTTCTCCATGCAACTTTTTCTCGCGTGACTGGTCTTTAGATAAAGTTTTTTTAGAGCCATGTTACCTTTTTGCTTTGATCGAGTATATCCTTTAAAACCATGAACCTATGCTTCGAAATTTCTTCCTGGTTACGCTCAGAAACCTGTTAAAAAACACCCTCTATTCCACCATTAATATCGCTGGATTGTCTGTGGGAATTGTATGCAGTATCCTTATCCTGTTGTGGGTATCTGATGAATTATCGTTCGATTCATTTATTCCCAAAGCAGACCGGCTGTACCAGGTTTGGGTGCATGCAGCGTTTAATGGGGAGATAAACTCGTGGAGGTCTGTCCCTTTGCCTACTTATGAGGCCATGAAAACTGCTGATGTTAACATCAAAAACTCTTCCGTTGCGGATTGGGGCGGGGACCACCTGTTGACTGTCGGTGAAAAGCGTCTTGTAAAAGAAGGTTACTTTGTCAGTGCAGAATTTCTTGAGATGTTTGAATTTTCCCTGATTAGGGGTGATGCCTCGAATGTCCTCGATGATCCTTCTTCTATCGTAATTACCCAATCAACCGCTACTGCCTTGTTCGGAAATGAAGATCCTATTAATAAGGTCATTCGCGTAGATGATGCCAGTGATCTGAAAGTTACCGGTATTTTGAAGGACATTCCTAAAAACTCTTCTTTTCAGTTTGATTATTTGATGACATGGAAACACAGGGAGCAAGTGAATGAATGGGTGGTAGAGAACAAGGACAACTGGGGAAACTATTCCTTTCAGGTATTTGTGGAGCTCAATAGTGCTGCTAACAAGGATGCCGTTGAAAATGTTGTGCGTGATATGCTGGCGAGGAATGGCCAGACGGATGTTCCCCGGGAGTTTATGCTCCATCCCTTACTCCGGTGGCGGCTCCATTCCAGTTTTGAAAATGGTAAGGAAAGTGGCGGCATGAGTGATTATGTCCGTTTATTTACCATTATTGCGGTGTTTATTCTTGTTATCGCCTGTATTAATTTCATGAATCTTGCCACTGCCCGTTCCGAGCGCAGGGCCAAGGAAGTAGGTATACGAAAGAGTGTCGGTTCCAGTCGTGGTGAGTTGATGATGCAGTTTATAGGTGAGTCCATGACCATCACTTTTATTGCTTTTGCCATTGCGGTGCTTGCGGCACAACTGTTGTTACCGCTTTACAATAATCTGGTAGAAAAGGAATTGTTCATTGATTACACTTCAGGCAAATTTTGGCTGTATTCAGCGGCACTGATCTTGTTCACCGGTTTTGTATCGGGGAGTTATCCGGCGTTTTACCTTTCTTCCTTCAGGCCCGTAGTGGTTTTGAAGGGCAAAGTGAAAGTGGGCAAAAGTGCCAGTACCCCAAGGAAAGTATTGGTTACGTTACAATTTGGTGTTTCCATAGTGCTGATAATCGGCACGCTGGTCATTATTAAACAGATTGAGCTGGTAAAAAGCAGGGCACTTGGGTATGATCAGGAGAACCTGATCACCGTCAAAAATACAGACGAACTGGCAAAAAACTACAAAGTGTTGAAGCTGGAGTTAATTCAATCAGGCGCTGCCCAGGCCGTTACAAGATCCAACAGCCCGGTTACCAGCATCTACTCCAACAACTTCGTAGGCTGGCCTGGTAAACCCGAGGACCTGAAAGTAATATTTACGACCATTACCACAGAATATGACTACACCAAAACCATGGGTATCAAAGTGCTGGAAGGGCGCGACTTTTCTGAAGATTTTAAGAATGATACAGCGGCCATCATCATTAACAAAGCCGGACTCCGGTTAATGAATCTCGATGACCCCATTGGTGTGGAACTTGATTTATGGGGTAGAAAGCGGCGATTGATCGGAATAGTCGACGACGTGTTAATGGGTTCCCCTTACAGGGAGGTAAAGCCGATGTTCATGATTTTGAATCCCGAATGGATTTCAGCAATCACGGTCCGGCTTAATAATACCGGTGATTTAAGTGCTGGTCTTAACCGGGTAAAAGCAATTTTTGAAAAGTATAATCCGGCTTATCCGTTTGAATATACCTTTGTGGATGAAGAATATCAAAAGAAGTTTACTACCATCAACATGACTAGTAAGCTGGCCAGTCTTTTTGCCACATTAGCAATTGTTATTACCGGACTTGGATTGTTTGGCCTGGCTTCTTATACCGCCGAACAGCGAATTAAGGAAATCGGAATAAGAAAAGTACTGGGCGCAACGGTTGCCAGCCTGGTTACCTTAATGTCTAAAGATTTTTCAAAGCTGGTCATCATTGCTTTCACTGTATCCTCGCCGATTGCCTGGTGGCTTTTGAACCAATACCTAGAAAGATATCCTGTAAGGGTTGGCATTGTTTGGTGGATATTTCCCCTTACCGGATTTATAGCGCTGGTTTTTGCCCTCATCATCATTATTAACCAGGCCCTACGCGCTGCCCGCGCCAATCCGGTTAATGCTTTAAGAAATGAATAGCCCGGACACATGTATCAGGGGTCAGGAGAGAGGTGTCAGGAACCTGATTCCTGACTCCTGCCCCCTGACTCCTGAAAATGGCAATGAAAATGAAAATTAAAAGTGGAGGAGGATGGGATTGTAACTGCCTCTAAAAATCACATTTTCATTTTAATTTCAACTATCCCCGGGTTACCTTTTGTAAAGGCAACCATTAACAGTACAATCTTCTCAAATTAAGTGGTTAAAAATTAGAGCGAGACCTGCCAGCCCCGGCAGGTCTCTTCTCTAGGATTTGTTATGAAAAAAACAATTCACTTTTGCCTTCGAATACCTAAACAAAAATACAAAGACAACAGCCCAATCGACTCATTGAAAAAGTAACATGATTTTTAGGTAATAAGTTTCAAAATTCCTGTTTTCTGCCGCTATTCGCATAGTAATAAAATAACCCGAATCATTTTTAAGCTTTTATTCTTTCTTTATTTTTACCAAAATTTACCGAATAAATTTATGGGAATAAACACGGGACTATTAAAAGAGATTTGCGAGGCACCGGGGGCGCCTGGGTTTGAGCAGGTAATCAGGGAGCTGGTATTAAAGACCGTCACGCCATTGGTTGATGAGGTAGAAATTGATAATATGGGGAATGTGATGGCCATTAAAAGGGCTAAAAACAATCCCGGAGGGAAAAAAGTAATGATTGCCGCGCATATGGATGAAATTGGCTTTATCGTTACCCATATAGACGAAAATGGTTTTATACGCTTTCATACCCTCGGAGGGTTCGATCCAAAAACGCTGACTGCGCAAAGAGTGATCGTGCATGGGGAAAAAGATTTAGTAGGTGTAATGGGCACCAAGCCGATTCATGTGATGACGGCTGAGGAAAAAACCAAATTACCCAAAAACACGGATTACTTCATAGACATGGGCATGAAGAAGGAGGAAGTCGAAAAGTATATAAAGGTAGGGGACCCGGTCACCAGGGAAAGGGCGTTGATTGAAATGGGTAACTGCGTGAATTGTAAGTCCATCGATAACCGGGTTTCAGTGTTTATATTAATTGAGGCGCTCAAAAAGATAAAAGATTTCCCTTATGATGTTTACGGGGTATTCACCGTGCAGGAGGAGGTGGGTATCAGGGGAGCCAGTGTAGCGGCACAGGCAATCAATCCTGATTTTGGCGTTGGTTTGGATACCACCATCGCCTTTGACCTCCCCGGGGCCCAGCCGCATGAAAAAGTCACCAGTCTCGGCGAAGGGGCTGCCATCAAGATTATGGATGCATCGGCTATTTGTGATTACCGGATGGTCGCTTATCTGAAGGAAATTGCTGATAAAAATAAAATCAAGTGGCAACCCGAGGTACTTACTGCTGGTGGAACTGACACCGCCGGCGTGCAAAGGCGGGGTAAAAACGGGGCCATTTCAGGGGCTATCTCCATTCCCACAAGACATCTGCACCAGGTCATAGAAATGGCTGACAAAAGTGATATCGAGGGTTGTATTGATCTGCTTACCTATGCACTTGAGGGACTCGATGGTTTTGACTGGAAAATTTAAGATAGAATTTATGCGCAAGTTCATTGTATTGATATGTATGGCTGGGATCATTTGCTTTAACCCGGTCAATGGCCAGGAAAAAGAAGGCATTACCATAAGCGGAGTATTGCTCCAGGCAGACTCCCTGGTGGCAATTCCCTACGGGTCCATCGCCGTTAAAAATAACATCAGAGGTACGGTGGCAAACAACCTGGGTCACTTTTCTATTATTGTCGACAGGTTTGACACGCTTGTATTTTCTGCCATTGGTTTTAGAAGTGCCGAATTTGTGGTTCCTGATCTCGTCGACGCTGATTACTCCCTGATTCAGTTGCTGACCAAAGAAACGATACTATTAAAAGAAGTGGAGGTCATTGCCTGGCCCGATGAGAGAAGTTTTATCAGGGCTTTTCACAACTATAAGCTTCCGAAAGGAGAAGAAGACAGAATCTTTCAAATGGAAATGGAGCTTAACGAGGTACTCAGGGACCAGTATGAAAAAGACAAGTTCTATTATGATCAGATGCGATACAGCAAGTTGTACAATACCACCGGTTTTACGCCTCCCAACAATTTTCTGAACCCTATGACCTGGACTAATTTCATCCGCGACTGGCGGAGTGGCGTTTTTAAAACAAAGGAAAAAAGATAACCTATCTGAAAAGAAACACGGCGAGCAAAGTGGCCCCGAAGCCCAATAGTACACTACCGAGAAAATAAACAATTACTGCTGCATATTGACCGGCCTGAAGCAACAAAAAGTTTTCCAGTGAAAATGATGAAAAAGTGGTGAAGCCCCCGCAGAATCCAATGGCGATAAACAACCTCCATTCAGTGGATAAGGTACCCTGTTTTAAACCTATGGCGAAAATAACTCCGATGATAAAACATCCCAGGACATTGGCAGTCAAAGTTCCATAGGGAATATGACCCGGCAGGATTTTGTTAAATAAAACTTGTGTGTAGTACCTGGCTATGCTACCGATAAAACCACCCAATCCTACTAATAATAATGATTTCATGTATACGTAATTTATTTTCAATGGCCCCATGCCAGTGTGCCATAATACCGCCACTTCATCTTGCAGACATGGAATTCGCTATAAACTTAATTGATTTCCCCGGTTGGCGTAATCCGGAATGACGCTGGTTTATGCTCATTTTATAGACCGCGACAAATATTGGATGGTTAAAGGTATTGGGAAAAGCGCTTAAATCAAACGGCCCGGGACTGCTATTCGGCAGGTTCTTTTTTAAAGATCCATTTAAAAAGTAAGATACTTGCCGAAACGCCCATAATGCTTAGCGTAATAATTAATATTATGTTGGTACTGTCTTTCATTTCGTTTCTTCAATTGTTAGTTGCCTACCCATCTTTCAAGTCCTGTGCCAAAAAGCAAAACCATCAAAAACATGATGTTCAGCATACTTTTTGGGATTGAAGTTGACCAAATTTCCCAAATTGGAAACGATCTCCCGATCTGATCATGTGTTTCAGAACGGCAACAATTTCTTTATTTGGGAAAATCAGGGGCCGTTTTGCCCGGAAGATTTGGCTTTAACTTCTTTTTTAGGTGCATTCTTTCGCAAAAAGGCCACCACTTTGTCATAGTTGGTATTTTCCTGAAAGGAGATTTTTACCACCTTATTGGGTTCAAATTTTATTTTTAATTCTTTAAAGTGTGTGTTATTAGTCTTTATCACCGTTTCCTGCCAGTTGATAAGCTGATTCAGGTTTGATGCAAAGCTTCCGGTTCGAAATGGATAGCGGACTTCAATTTTTTTCTTTTTAATGGATAAAATTTTATAGGCACCGACAATTTTCCACAGAATAATTACAGCAACCAACCCTAAAACACCCATCAATAGTTGCAAATAAAAGGGCGCATTGGACTGCTGTAAAGGCCCCATATATAGATAGACCAACAATCCGAAGTCTACTGCCAGAAACGTCAGTAAAGAGAATAATGTCTTTAGATTGGGCTTTGATACCAACATGAAAACCGAACTGTGAAGAAAAAAAATATTTGGAAGCCAGGTGCTTTCAAATACATGCAAATTCCTTATTTTCGGAAAATAAATGAATTTATTGCTTATGCACAAAAACAAACCCTTAAAAATCACAATAGCGTTATCATTCATCTTCTGGCTTTCTATCATTGTTACCCCCGCACAGCCATCGACCGGGGCGGAAATCGTCGAATCTATCAGGCTAAGAGCCGAAATGAGGGAGTATTCTATCCTGAAAAACTATCCGGTTCGCAGCATCGGTCCCGTGGTGCAAGGTGCCAGGATTGTTGACATAGCTGTAGAACCTTCTGACAGGCATACCTATTACGTTGCCTATGCTTCCGGTGGCGTGTTTAAAACCAAAAATAACGGCGTATCGTTTCAACCTGTATTTGATAATCAGGGGGCTCTCACCATTGGGGATATGGCACTGGCCCCATCTAATGCCAACATCTTGTATGTGGGCACGGGTGAAAAAAATAGCAGCCGGTCGAGCTATGCAGGTTCGGGTGTCTACAAAAGCCTTGATGCTGGCAAAACCTGGACGCATCTGGGACTTGATAATACACAGCATATCTCACGCATTTTGGTGCACCCTGACAATCCCGACATAGTTTGGATAGCATCGTTAGGGGCACTGTATTCAAAAAATGAGGAGAGAGGGGTATATAAATCTACCGACGGGGGAAAGACCTGGAAAAAAACACTTTACCTGAATGACAGCACCGGTGTGACAGACCTGACCATCAATGCGTCAAATCCCAATCAACTCATCGCCGCTACCTGGGAAAGGACCCGAAAAGCCTGGGATTTTAAAGGCAACGGGCCCGGCTCTGGCATCTTCAGGTCTGAGGATGGCGGGGAGACCTGGTCTAAATCCATGGAAGGATTTCCCGAATTAGCCACCAACGGCCGTATTGGGGTCAATTACGCCCAGGGAAATCCCAGCATAGTCTATGCCGTGATGGACAGTCAGGTTGAAACGAAAGAGGAAAAAAAAGACGAAGAGCCAGGCTTCAAAATAAAGGACTTTATTAATATGTCTAAAGAAACGCTGCTGGGGCTGGATGACAAACAATTGGATGAATTTCTTAAAAAGAATAATTACCCGGCAAAGTATAACAGCAAACTGGTTAAAAAGGAAATCTCCGAAAACAAGTATGAGCCCAGGGCCCTTGCCGAATATTTTGGTGATGCCAACCAGGCGCTGTTTGACACCAAGATTGCCGGGGCACAGGTGTACAGGTCGGAAGATGGTGGTAAATCCTGGAATAAAATGAATACCTATGACCTGGAAGGCGTATATTTTACGTATGGATATTATTTCGGGGAAATAACTGTTTCGCCACAAAACCAGGATGAAATTTACGTCTACGGTGTTCCTTTATTGAAGTCTGAGGATGGTGGGAAAACTTTTGCGCGTATCGATACGATCGGAAATGTTCATGTTGACCATCAGGCCATGTGGGTAAATCCCGATAACGATGATCATATTTTATTGGGCAATGACGGTGGCTTGTACGTCAGCTATGACGGTGGCGCCGAGTGGATGCATATTAACAATGATGCCGTGGGCCAGTTTTATACGGTCAATGTGGATATGGAAAAACCTTATCATGTTTATGGCGGATTGCAGGACAATGGCACCCTCGTAGGTTCATCGAGGACAGTACCTGGCCGAAGCAAAAACTGGGAATTTATTTTTGGGGGTGATGGCATGTTTGTCGCTCCGGATCCCCGTAACAGCGATATTGTGTATGCCGGTTTTCAATTCGGGAACTATTTCCGGCTTGACAGATCTGCGGGTAAATCAACTTTCATCTCTCCAAAGCATGATATTGGCAAACCGAAGTTAAGATACAACTGGCGCACCCCGCTGATTTTAAGTAAGCATAATGCTGATATTCTGTACATTGGCGCCCAGAAGGTATTTCGTAGCCTCAATCAGGGAAAAAGCTGGGATGCGATCAGTGGTGACCTGACTAAAGACAAACCCCAGGGCAATGTGCCGTATTCTACTATTACCTGCATAGCCGAGTCACCCCATAAATTTGGTCTGTTGTATGTGGGCACCGATGATGGCAATATACAGTTTTCTCCCAATGGTGGGGGGAATTGGGAGCTGATTTCCGGTGGTTTGCCGGCGGATAAATGGGTTAGCAGCATTTCGCCTTCCCCGCATGATGAAGCGACTGTTTTTGTTTCGCTCACCGGTTACAGGGATGATGATTTTCGCACCTACTTGTATGTCAGTGAGGATTATGGAAAAAACTGGAAGTCGCTTCAGGGCAACCTTCCCGATGAGCCGGTAAACATTGTGATTCAGGATCCTGTCAATGAGGATTTGCTATATGTCGGCACAGATCATGGCACCTATATCAGTTTTGACCGGGGGAGCCACTGGGAGCATCTGAATCAAATTCCCAATGTGGCCTCTTATGACATGATCGTCCATCCCCGCGAAAACGAGTTGGTGGTGGCTACGCATGGAAGAAGTGTTTATGTATTGGATGTTAAACCCTTTCAAAAACTGAGGGGAGATACAGCCCGCAAGGCGGTGATAGCCTTTGAGCCCGGCTCGGTCAGGCATTCCAAGACCTGGGGTGAAAAGCGGTATCCCTATTTAAAGCCCAACCTGCCCACGGTGGGTCTGCGTTATTACGTAGGCAGGCCTTCCGGGAAAGTGGATATCCGGATTTACGATGATAAGAACAACCTGCTAAGAAACCTGGAAGGTGAAGGCTCCAAAGGGTTTCATGCGCTTTCCTGGGACTTAAAAGTAGGTGACAAGCCGCTATCCGCCAAACGTAAACGCTCTGACCCTAACCTTGTTTATGCTCAAAAGGGCAAATACACCATAAGATTTGTCAACGGCGACGAGGTCGATGAGGTTGGTTTTGAAATAAAATAACTTCTTTCTGGTCTGGTCATAGCATAGTTCCAAGCAGTCACAGTATGGCTCTTCCATTCACGGTATTACCTCTACCAGTCATAGTATGGCTCCAAGCCATACTATGACTAAAACGCATTAAGCCATACAATAACGAAGACACATTTACAGGAGCCAACAAAAAAAATCACGATAATTTAACCAATCCAATCTTTACCACTCCCCAAATATTTTTTTAATTTGGAGGGCTCAAGTAATCCATGCTATACCATGACGCATGAAAATCTGGCTTCCTGCACCGACAAAACCCTGGTAGCACTGCTACAGCAAGGGCAATGGGCTGCTTTTGATGAGTTGTACCACAGGTACTGGGAAAAGCTCTATCACGCCGCATGGAATGTTTTAAAGGATGACGAAATCAGCAAGGATGTGGTACAGGAGGTCTTCACTGACCTTTGGACCCGGCGGTCAGCGCTGCAAATAGACCAGGTTTCAGCTTATCTTTACAGGGCCGTCAAAAACCAGGTCATTATGCTCATTCGCAGAAAAAAGCTCCGGGAGACTTACCTGAATAGATTTAACCGGATTTTACAAACCAATGCTGTGGAGGAGTCGGTTTACCGAAAAGAGTTGGAAATAGCCTTTGAGCAAAGCTTAACGACCTTACCCCCCCGTTGCCGGGAAGTGTTTTATCTGAGCCGCTTTCAATCCCTTTCCAACCAGGAGATAGCCCGCAGGCTGAGTATATCGGTGAGCACCGTGGAAAACCAAATCAATAAAGCCTTAAAACGTCTCCGTTTTTCCCTGGACCGCTTAACGACCCTGATCGTATGCATTTTGTCCCAACTTTGACCGGATTTTTATTAACCCCATAATAATTTTTTAAATTTTTTTGTCAAAGCCGTAGGTGCAAAGGAGGGTTTGTGCTACTCATGGGTAAACGATACCTAATGCATCAGAAGGAATTTGATGAACTACTGGACAGATATACCCGGGGATTGTGTACTCCCGAGGAGGAAAAATGGATCCACGCGTTTTTCCGATCCTATCAAAATGAAAAAAAACAATGGCAACCCGGTGAAGCACAGCAGGCGCGACAAGAGATTTACCACCGTGTCAGGCAGCAAATACATAAAAAGGAGGCCATGCCGGCCAAAGCCAGGCCACTATGGCCGGTTTGGTTAAGGGTGGCAGCGATGGTGAGTATCATGGTGGGCTTTTCCTGGTTGGCTTATCGATATGTATCCGGCCCGCAAGAGGTGGTTTTGCTTACCAAAACCACTGCACGTGGCCACAAGGCAAAGATAGTGTTACCTGACGGCACCCGTGTCACCTTAAATGCAGAATCTTCCCTGGTTTATCCGGAAAGCTTTGATGGAAAAAACAGGCAGGTGGAGTTGACAGGAGAAGGATTTTTTGAGGTAACCTCCGATCCTTCCAAGCCATTTCTGGTGCAATCGCCAGATTTTACCACGACTGTATTAGGCACGGTATTCAACATCTCCGCCTACGACGAGGAACCTGCCAGCGTTACAGTGCAGGAAGGTAAGGTGCAGGTGACTCATTCTCAGGACTTCGCCGAAATGGTGGTATTAACCGCCCGTGAACAAGCCGTCCTTTCATCTACTGGTTTGACTAAAAAAAGCATTGATTCCGACCGGCATTTTGCCTGGAAAGATGGCATCATTTATCTGGATCGAACCACGCTGCGTGAGACTGCCTCCCTACTGGAGCGATGGTACGATGTGGATATCCGGTTTGCTAATCCCGGTCTGGCCGGCTGCACCATGAACGGAAAATTTCACAACGATCAACTGATTAATATTCTAAAGAGTTTGGCCCATATAAAAGGTTTTCAGTTTGAGTTCCTGGATGAAAGAACCATTCTCATCACCGGTGAATCATGTTAAACAAAAAAAATATGCCTATGACAGACTAAAATATCTACTACAAAAAAACCTGCAACTGTTCCCTCAGCTACAGGTCTAAAAATTATTAACCTTCTAGTTAACAAGCATAAAATTATGAAAATTAATGCATTAAAGCTATTGATGTTTGCATCAAAACAAATACTGATTGCTTTTATTATACAGATTTTGACCATGTCCCTGCTTTTGGCAGGGGGAGCGGAAGGTCAAAGTATCCACCGGGTGCATGTTTCCGTTCAACTCGAAGACGCCACCCTGATGACCATTTTTTCGGCCATTGAACAACAAACCAAATTTTTATTCATGTACGATGAAGTGGTGAAAAAAGATCCGCAAACTTTCACTTTAGACCATCAGGGTACCAGCGTAGCTGACATCCTCACCGGGCTATCCCGACAAACCGCCTACGAATTCCGGCAACTCAATCGAAACATTTCAGTGGCCCTGAAGAAAAAAGATTTGCCGGTAAAAACCAAGGTGGCTAAAGTGATTACCGGCAAGGTGACCGATGAAAACGGGGAGCCATTAAGTGGAGCAACCATCCTGGTAAAAGGAACCACCATTGGGGCTATTGCGGATTTGGAAGGAAGTTATACGATATCCGTGCCGGATGATGCTACGACCCTGGTATTCACTTTTATTGGGTTTGTGCCACAGGAAATATCAATTGGTGGAAGAAATGTCATCGATGTGGTAATGGTTGCAGACCTGACAGCCTTAGATGAATTGGTGATAGTTGGATATGGGGAGCAGTCGAAACGAAAGCTGACAAGCTCCGTGGCAAAGGTGACCGCAAAGGATATAGAAAATTTACCAGTCACCTCGTTTGACCAGGCCTTGCAGGGGCAGGCTGCAGGGGTGCACGTGCAGTCGGCTTCTGGTACGCCTGGTGGGCCGGTATTAATAAGGATACGGGGACAAAACTCCATCAATGCAGGAAATGAGCCCTTGTTCGTTGTGGATGGTGTCCCTATTATCTCTGGTAGTTTGACAAATAGTTCAATTGCGAATTTTGGCGGGCAAACTAATATTCTAAGTAGTATTAATCCAGAAGATATTGCTTCCATAGAAATATTGAAAGATGCTGCTGCTACTTCTATCTATGGTTCGCGGGCTGCCAATGGAGTAGTGCTTATTACAACCAAACAAGGGTTCAGAGGAAAAGCGAAAGTAAACTTAGAGGTATTTTCCGGTATAGGAAGGGCCACTGAATTACTGGATGTATTGGAGACAGAAGAATATCTTGAAATCAAAAGAGAGGCCTATGAAAATGATGGGCTTCCCATACCGGCAGACCTACTGGATGTAGACTCTACCATCAATACAGATTGGCAGGATGCCATTTACCGCACAGCGCGTATAAACCAGTACAATATAAGCCTACAGGGGGGTAGTGGTCAGACCCAGTTTTTTCTGAGCGGGGGATTTAGGAATGAACAAGCGATATTAGAGAATGCAGGGTTACAACGGGGGAACTTCCGTCTGAACTTAGATCATATGGTAAACGATCAATTCAAGGTGGGTACCCGCATTGCCCTCAGTCGGGAGAACAACGATTTATTTACTGCCAATAGTAGCTTTGCCTCTCCTGCCAGAGGTGCGATCCTCGCAAGACCAGATATCCCGATTAGGGATTCAACAGGAGCGTACACTGTACCTGTCATTTTTCGTAGGTCATTGGGCTTTAATCCAGTTGCAGAGTTGATAGAACCAACATTTGAAAACATCACTTCTAAAATTTTAGCTAATATATATGTTGATTACCAAATCAAAAATGCGCTAACTTTTAGAGTTGATGCAGGATATGACTACAATATTTTGGAACAAAACCTTTTTTATCCTTCAACCATTCTTAGTGGACTGTTCACGAACGGAGTTGGAACTTATGCATTGAATCAGTCTAATACCTTTAATATTGAGCCTACTATCAGATTTGATAAAACTATTGGGTCAATTCATAATCTTAGCTCAGTTGTGGGAGCAACTTTTTTTAATCAGGTAAGTAAGGTGAGTAGTATTAGCGGTATAGATTTTGTCAACGATGATCTAAACTTTTTAGTCTCTGCAGGAGAGATTGATAATTCTCCTTCCACAGGAACCAATAGAAGTGACTATTCTTTTAATTCTTTGTTTGCCAGGGTTAACTACGATTATAAAAGTAAATACTTGTTAAGTCTTTCTGTGCGCAGGGACGGCTCTTCCCGATTTGGAGAGGACAGACGTTTTGGAACTTTTTGGTCGGTTTCCGGGGGATGGGTTTTTTCCGATGAACTTTTCCTTTCAAACCCCTGGTTTTCTTTTGGAAAAATCAGGGCAAGCTATGGTACCACCGGAAATGACAGGATCGGCAATTTCCCCAGTATAAGCCGCTGGACAGTAGTTCCCGGATATGGGGGTGTTTCGGGCTTAGCAGAAACCCAACCCGGAGATCCAGATTTAGCTTGGGAGGAAACAAGTAAGCTGGATCTAGGATTAGAACTGGCTTTTTTCAAAAACAAAATCAGGCTGGAAGCAGATTACTTTTTAAATCGAACTAAGAATTTGCTGCTTGATAGACCACTGCCCGGAACAACTGGGTTTAACCAAATTACCACTAACATTGGCGAAACAGAGAATACAGGGATTGAATTGAGTGTGGATGTGCAAGTAGTAAAAACCAATGATTTCTCGTGGAACACAACACTAAATCTAACAAAAGTTAATAACAAGATCATTAGTTTAGTGGATGATGAACCCATTCTTTTCATCGGTGGCGGATATATCGTTGGTGAGTCCATCAATGTACTGCGTGGTCTGGATTTTATTGAAGTAAACCCTGAAACCGGTAATGCTGTATACCGGGATGTAAATGAGGATGGACAAATTGATTTTGACAACGACCAGATCGTGCTAGGGAATACGTTGCCTGACTTCTATGGAGGCATGACCAATACATTTTCCTGGAAGGGTATTTCATTGGACATCTTTTTTCAATTTGTAAAGGGCGCATCACTCTATGATTCCGAAGCAGCAGAATATTTTAGCGGAGGAGTTGATCGGGACAATCAAATTAAAGCGATTCTTAGGCGCTGGCAACGACCCGGAGATGTAACCGATGTCCCGAAGGTAACAACTAGTGCTGGTAGCGGATTTAATAATGCCCTATCTGATCGTTTTATCTGGGACGCCTCCTACCTGAGAGTAAAAAATATTACCCTATCTTATTCTATTCCCCCCGGATTGACAGAGAAATGGGGTATTGATAATGCCCGGTTTTATGTAACCGGTACAAACCTTTTTACCATCACCGACTACCCTGGACAGGATCCTGAAACCACCTCTCCAACCGGTACGGCATCTGGCAGACTAAATGGTGGTAATTTACCCCAGGTGAGAATGTTTCTGTTGGGTGCCAGTTTAACTTTTTAAATAATCAAAAAAATGAAAATCCATAAATTACTATATATAGCCTTTATCCTGTTGCTCACACTGGGTTGTGAGGATTTTCTTGAGGAAAGTCCTGTCGACTCAATCACAGATAGAACGGCAATAACTGATCGTGAAAGTGCGGAATCGGTAATAGCTGCATTATATGAACTCTATCCAGGAAGACCAGCATTTATCTTGGCTGCTATGAGTGATGAACAAAATGATGTTCCGGGTGATAGCGAATTTACCTTGAATGCAGTCCAACCTACAACAGGAGGAATAACGGGGGTCTGGAACCAAAGCTGGGAGTTGATTTACCGGGCCAACAATATTATACAGGAAATTCCTCGGGTTGAAAAGCTTACCTCTGAACAGATTAATCAATTTGTGGCAGAAGCCAAAAGCCTTCGCGCTCTGCAATACCTGGTTCACTTAATCCCCTTTTTTGGGGATGTTCCCTGGATTGAATCTACCGATATTGAGGTTTTGCGAAAAATTTCACGTATCCCTAAAAATGAAGTATTAAATAATATAATTTCTGATCTTTTAGAGGCAGAGCTTCATTTGCCCGATGAATATGATACTGAGGCCAAAACCAGAACCAGAATTACTCGGGGCGCAGCGAAAGCCATTTTAGCACGTGCTTATTTATCCCTAGGAAATTGGCAGGAAGCAGAAAATAAAGCCACTGAAGTAATTAACAATCCGTTGTATGAACTTCAGACTAATTACGAAGATGTTTTCACTCCAAATTCCAAAGAAAGCATTTTTGAACTATGGTCTGATGCTTTTACCAATCAGGGGATTGCCCAAAGTTTTTTCCCGGAATCGCTGGATGGTCGCTATGCTTATGCACCCACGGTGAAAATACAAAATGCTTTTGAACCGGGAGATCTTAGAAAGGCTACAACCTTAAATACCGATGATAATGGCCTTGTGTATATATTTAAATACAGGGATATTACCGCATCCGGTGATCTTCAGGAAAAAAAAGAGTTAAGGTTGGCTGAAATGTATCTGATCCGGGCTGAGGCAAGGGCACGGCAGAATAAATTGGCTGAAGCCCAGGAAGACTTAAATATCATTCGAAACCGTGCCGGACTTCCAAATGCCTCGGCCAGTAATCAAAACGATTTATTGCTGGCTATTGAACAAGAGCGGTTTGTGGAGTTGTGCTTTGAAGGACACCGTTGGGCTGACCTGATACGAACAAAAAGAGTAGATGCAGT
>JAKSDQ010000235.1 GCA_022360015.1 Cytophagales bacterium | reverse complement strand
TCATGGTACGTTGTTTCGCAGGAAAACCTTTCGATATGCGTCGATATTTCTTCCAGGTTACCGGGGGCTTCCGGTGGAGGGGCCGAATATTCATGTCGACATCCCCACATACCTGCGAGTAAGATGATCATGGCAGGCAGGATCTTCTTTTTTGCCAACGGGTTCTTTCCCGTTGGTACATACCCTCCCCCGATCTTTATGGAATTATAACAACTCAAAAGTAACCGTAACCGGATAAGGATATTCATAGTTTGCATCAAAGTCAAGATGTGTCGAATTACTATGCAAATTGTGTACTTTACCTGGCTGATGATCTTTGATATGGAGTATCTTCCCTATTTTCCTGTCTTGCCCTTCTGCGATCCCTTGTGCTCTCTCCCTGGCGTTTGCGATAGCTGCTGTGGCAAGCTCCCGGCTCTTTTCGGGGGAAAGGGTAACGGAGGCCGTCGCAGGACGCAAGCCGGATGCCGAGGTTTTGACCGATAATACCTGTTCGAATGTTTCTCTTGAAGTAGTATCGAATAAAAACAGTGTCCCTTTTTTTTCGTATGACAAGGCCAGGTAGGCTGTTTTATCTTCTTTAAATTCCTTTTTATCGATCCCTAAAGAGGTTATTCTTTTAAAATATTCGTCCAGTAAATCAGGCAAAGGTATGTCAACCTGGTTATATATAAAGCTCAGTGATATAACTACCTGGACACGGTACGTCAGGTTATCCGGTTTAAAATAGGTGGTGCCCATCACTTCTATCGTCGATGGTATGTCATCCCGGACATGGGGACTTAACTCATTCATTTGATATAATTTTTAGTTTTGTATTGCTAAAGTGATAAAAACTTTTGCAGGAAGCGCCCCACTCGCTGGAATGGAACGTAATTTTAACCTGTTAGCCTGCGAATATTTCCCGTGGTCTTTTTGCATACATCGGGTCGGTACGCTTCCCAAAATGTCCAATTATAACAATTCAAAGGTAACCTTAACCGGAAAAGGATATGCATAGTTTTCATCGAGGTCAAATGTCGTCAAATTCACACCCAGATCAAAATTAAGCTTATATACTATACCTGGCTGGTTATCTTTGATCTTCAGGATCTTTCCTATGCTCCTGTTGTGCTCTTCTGCAACCCCTTTCGCTTTTTCCCTGGCGTTTTCTATGGCTGCTGTGGTAAGTTCCTCACTTGCTTCGGGGGAAAGGATAGCGGATATCGACACCAAAACCAAGCGAGATGCAGCGGTTCTAACTGATAATACTTGTTCGAATGTTTCTCTTGAAGTAGTATCGAATAAAAACAGTGTCCCCTTTTTTTTGTATGACAAGGCCAAATAGGCTAATTTATCTTCTTTAAATTCCTTTTTATCGATCCCTAAAGAGGTTATTCTCCGAAAATATTGATCCTGTAAATCAGCTAAAGGTATGTCATCCTGCTCCAAACCCTCCAGTGATATCATTACCTGGACATCGTAGATTAAGTGATCCGGTTGAAAACAGGTGGTGCCTACTACTTCTATCGTGGATGGTATATCATCCCGGACATGGGGACTTAACGCTTTCATTTTATATGGTTTTATGATACTGAAGGGATAAAAACTATACAGGATGCGTCCGGCGCTAATGTTCCCTCCCGATCTTTATGGAATTACAGCAACTCAAAAGTGACAGTAACTTCATAAGCCTCTTTATATTTTTCATTAACGTATGTCGAATCGTACATTCTACCTGGCATTTGATCTGCGATCTTAAGGATCTTTCCTATTTCCCGGTTTTGCTTTTCTGCGATCCTTTTTGCTTTCTCCCTGGCGTTTGCGATAGCTGCCCTGGCAAGTTCCCGGCTTTTTTGGGGAGAAAGGATAACAGATACCATCTTTAACTCCACGTAAATCGCCGGGGTTGCGACTAATAATACTTGTTCAAGTGTTTTTCTTGAAGTAGTATTAAATAAAAGGAACGTACCTTCTTCCTCATATAACATGGACAGGTAGGCTAATTTATCTTCTTTAAATTCTTTTTTATCGATCCCTAAAGAGGTTATCCTTTGAAAATATTGGTCCAGCAGATCAGCTAAAGGTGGAGGATCCGGGTCATGCAATAAGCGCATTGATATCATTACTTCGACATAGTAGACCAAATTATCCGGTGTAAAAAAGGTGTCTCCTACCACTTCTATCGTTGACAGTCTGCTCTCCCGGATATGGGGACTTAATGCTTTCATTCGGTATGATTCTTAACTTTGTGTCACTAAAGTGATAAAAACTTGCATAAGAAGCGCCCCACTCGATAAAAGGGGGCATAATTTTAGCCTCTTATCTTGGCACGGCGTACTTTCCGTAGCCTTTTTCCGTGTATGCACCTTATATAGCAGCTTCCCGACAGGGTCGCTCCCATCCGCAGGAAATAACAGAACTTTAGTTATATGAAAGGCCAAAGGGTTCAATAACCGGTGAATACCCTCTCCGGATCACAACAGCGCAAAAGTAACCGTAACTGAATAGGGATATTCGTCTTTTCCATAATAGACAGGATTGGATACTCTATCCAGTTCGTGATTTACGATCTTCAAGACCTTACCTACTTTCCTGTTTTGTTCTTTTGCCATGATGGTTGCTTTTTTCCTGGCCTTTTCCGTAGCTGCTGTGGTAACTTCCCGGATCTCTTCGGGGGAAAGGATAGCATATACCATGGTACTGCTTATCCTGGAGCCCGGGGTCATTACCGATAAT
>JAKSDQ010000130.1 GCA_022360015.1 Cytophagales bacterium | reverse complement strand
GGGTGCCGTATTCGGCTTCGGGGGCTCGCTGATTTCTCTGTTTCTGTCGAAAACCATTGCCAAAATGTCTACCCGCACCCAGATCATCAAGCAGCCGCGGGACAGCGCCGAACAGTGGCTGCTGCAGACGGTACAGCAGCTGTCGCAGCAGGCCGGCATCCGCATGCCCGAGGTAGGTATCTTTCCCGCCCAGGAGTCCAACGCCTTTGCCACCGGCTGGAACCGCAATGCCGCCCTGGTGGCCGTCAGTGCCGGGCTGATGCAGCGCTTCAGCCGCGATGAAGTGCGCGCGGTACTGGCCCACGAAATCGGCCATGTCGCCAACGGCGATATGGTGACCCTGTCGCTGCTGCAGGGCGTGATTAACACCTTTGTGATGTTTTTCGCCCGCATCATCGGCCACACCGTCGACCGGGTGATATTCAAAAACGAACGCGGCCACGGTATCGCTTTCTATATCGTCACCTTCATTACCGAGATGATACTGGCGGTACTGGCGTCCATTATCGTGATGAAGTTTTCCCGCTATCGCGAATTCCGCGCCGACGCCGCCGGCGCCAGGCTGGCGGGCCGCAACGCCATGATTGCGGCCCTGGCGCGGCTGAAGGCCGAGAGCGATGCCAAGGTGCCGAGTTCGCTGCCCGACTCCATGTACGCCTTCGGTATCAGCAGCGGCTTCAAAAAGAACTGGGCCGCCCTGTTCGCCAGCCACCCGCCGCTGGAGCAGCGAATACAGGCACTGCAGACCGCTTGAGGCAGGGCATGACCAGCTTGCTCAACAGACTGGCCGCAACCGTGCTGCTGGCTGTGACCGCGGTAACCGCGGCCGCAGCCGGCTTCTCCACCGACGATGAGACCAACAATATCCAGGTGTTCAAGCAGGCCAGCCCCTCGGTAGTGTACGTGACCAACATGACCGTGGTCAGGGACCCGCGCTCATTCAACCTGCAAAGCGTGCCGCGCGGCTCCGGCACCGGCTTCGTGTGGAATGACAGGGGCTATATCGTCACCAATTTTCACGTTATCGAAGGCGCCCGGGAAATTACCATTACCCTGCAGGATCAAACCAGCTGGCAGGCCAAAGTCGTCGGCCTGGCGCCGGAGAAAGACCTGGCGGTGCTGCATATCAAGGCGCCCGGCGACAAGCTCCAACCGCTGGCACTGGGCGATTCGGCCTCGCTGACCGTAGGCCGCAAAGTCCTCGCCATCGGCAACCCCTTCGGTCTCGACACCACCCTTACCGTGGGTGTGGTCAGTGCCCTCGGGCGCGAAATCCAGGCGCCCAACAATCGCAAGATCCGCAATGTCATTCAGACCGACGCCGCCATCAACCCGGGCAACTCCGGCGGCCCGCTGCTCAACTCCGAAGCACAGCTGATCGGCGTCAATACCGCGATTTTCAGCCCCAGCGGCGCCAGTGTCGGTATTGGTTTTGCGATCCCGGTAGACACGGTCAAGCGCATCGTACCGCAACTGATCGCCCACGGCCGGCTGCTGCGCCCAGTGCTCGGCATCGAGGTGGCGCCGCAGCAGTGGGCGCGGCGCAACGGTATTAAAGGCGTGCCGGTTCTGCGGGTAATGCCCGGCCTGCCGGCAGACGCCGGCGGCCTCGAAGGGATTAAACGCAATGCCTGGGGTGCACTGGAGCTGGGCGATATCATTATCGGTGTCGGCTCCCAGGTGGTGGAAAACTACGACGATCTGCTGGCCGCACTCGAGCGCCACAAGCCCGGCGACCGGGTCGAAGTCGCCTTCGTGCGCGCCGGCGAAATCCGCCAGCGCACCCTGACTCTGGCGCCGCCTTGAGCCGGCGCGGTACCCGCCTGTGCCACCGGGACGCCATCCCGCCGGCGTCGGCCAAGGGCTTCGACCTCGATGACCAGTCCATCTTCGTGGTCAATCAGGCCGGGGAATTTTACGCCTATCGCAACCGCTGCCCCCACCTCGGGGTGAGACTGGAATGGCTGCCCGACCGCTTCCTGGAACAGCAAAGCGAGTTGATTATCTGCGCCACCCACGGCGCGCTGTTTCTGATAGAGAGCGGAGAATGCATCTCCGGCCCCTGCCACGGCCAGGCATTGCAGGCGGTCGATATTGCGCTGTACAACGACCATATTTACTTGGTCTCTAGTTGCTAGTTGCTAGTT
>JAKSDQ010000115.1 GCA_022360015.1 Cytophagales bacterium | reverse complement strand
TTGGGAGGCAAACCCGGGGAACTGAAACATCTAAGTACCCGGAGGAATAGAAAACAATAGTGATTTCGTTAGTAGTGGCGAGCGAACGCGAATTAGCCCAAACCATTTTAGTTACGGCTATTATGGGGTAGTAGGGATAGGGCTGTGTATATTCTTAGATTTACTTGAATTATCTGGGAAGTTAAGCCATAGCGGGTGAAAGCCCCTTAAAGGGATTTAAGCTATACTACCTATTTTCCTGAGTAGGTCGGAGCCGGAGAAACTCTGACTGAATTTGCCGGCACCATCCGGTAAGGCTAAATACTCCTGAGAGACCGATAGTGAACGAGTACCGTGAGGGAAAGGTGAAAAGTACCCTGAATAAGGGGGTGAAAAAGTACCTGAAACCATACGCTTACAAGCGGTCGGAGTCCTGTTATAGGATGACGGCGTGCCTTTTGCATAATGAGCCTACGAGTTACCATTTATTGGCGAGGTTAAGTGATCATAGTCACGAATCCGGAGCGAAAGCGAGTCTGAACAGGGCGTTTAGTCATTAGTGGTAGACGCGAAACTTGGTGATCTACCCATGACCAGGGTGAAGTTCTGGTAACACAGCATGGAGGCCCGCACCAATAGACGTTGAAAAGTCTTTGGATGAGTTGTGGGTAGGGGTGAAAGGCCAATCAAACCAAGAAATAGCTCGTACTCCCCGAAATGCTTTTAGGAGCAGCGTGACGTAATTTTTGATAGAGGTAGAGCTACCAATAGGACTAGGGGGAGTCACATCCTACCAAATCCTGATGAACTCCGAATGCTATCAGATTATCTTTGCAGTGAGGGTCAGGGTGCTAAGGTCCTGATCCGAGAGGGCAAGAACCCGGACCAGCAGCTAAGGTCCCAAAATATATGCTAAGTTGAGCAAAGGCGGTTCAGTTGCCTAGACAGCCAGGATGTTGGCTTGGAAGCAGCCATTCATTTAAAGAGTGCGTAACAGCTCACTGGTCGAGCGACCGAGCATCGATAATGATCGGGCATTAAGCATATTACCGAAGCTTTGGGGTATATATTTATATATATTGGTAGGGGAGCATTGTAATTGCGGAGAAGTAAATTGGTGACGATTTATGGAGCGATTAGAAAAGCAAATGTAGGCATAAGTAACGATAATGCGGGCGAGAAACCCGCACACCGAAAGACTAAGGTTTCCCCGGCAATGCTAATCAGCTGGGGGTTAGTCGGGTCCTAAGGCGTACCCGAAAGGGGCAGTCGATGGACAATCGGTTAATATTCCGATACTAGCTATTCAAAGTGATGGGGTGACGGAGTAGTGAAAGCACTGCGTACAGACGGAATTGTACGTTTAACACTGAAGGTAAAATGCTTGTAGGCAAATCCGCAGGCATTGCTGAAGGTGGAAAGTACCACAATGCTTCGGCAGCGTGGATAATGTGCCTAATCAGACTTCCAAGAAAACCCTCTAAGCGTTAATTGAATAGGTACCCGTACCGTAAACCGACACAGGTAGTCGAGGAGAGGATCCTAAGGTGCTCGAGTGATTCATGGCTAAGGAACTAGGCAAAATAGCCCTGTAACTTCGGGAGAAGGGGCGCTTCCCCGCTTTAT
>JAKSDQ010000157.1 GCA_022360015.1 Cytophagales bacterium | reverse complement strand
TTTTACGCTACGGCCGTACCACCACGGTGAATGGCGCGATGATCTCCCGCCCGTCATGTTTTGTTCGAAGAAACAGGCGATGTACGCCGGCTTGATCGAATACCAGAGTGAAATCGAGATTCGATCCGCGGCGCCCGCTTTCGTCCTCGTGCTTCGCACCACTGGCTTGGGCGTGCGTCATCTCTGTGGCGCCGCGGTTGAACGCCACGAGATGCGCATGGGCGCCCACCTGTGGTTCAAGCTCATCGATTGGTGTGCCGGAGATGTCGGTAACGGATATCCGCAGATCCTGAGATTCGTCTGCTTTGAGATCGGCACGCTTCGACAGCGCGAAGCGCAAGCTGTTCGCTTCGGCTTCGAGCACCTCGCGGGGCGCAATGGCTGGCGCCGCCGCCTCCCCAACCGTGAGCCACGATACGGCGTAGTGTGCAGTGCGGGCGTCATGCGCATGATGATCGCGGTGCCGATGCGCATGCTCGTCCGCGTGCCCATCACCGTGGCTGTGGTCGGTGTGAGCATCAGCATGGCCATGGGGAGCATCGTGATCGCGATGCCCGCCCGTGACCGTACCGAAGTGCGGGCTGTCTTCGGCGATGTTGGTCATGTTAGCGATGGTGGTTGTCACGCCTCTATCCCTTTGAATCATGCAGCCGCTGTTGCGGCGGCGGGTTGTTGGGCAATGCTGTCGGCGGCGCGACCAAATCGCCGGTAGACGGCAGGCAGCACGATCATGTTGAGCACGGTGGAGCTTAGCAGACCGAGTAAGATCACCACCGCCATCGGGGACTGGATCTCGCTGCCGGGCTCCCCGCCGCGCAAGGCCAGGGGGATCAACGCCAGCGCGGTTGCCAGCGCCGTCATCAGGATCGGGATCAGGCGCTCCATGGCCCCGCGACGCACGGCGGCGTCGAAATTCGTCTCTTCTCCACTGTCGAGGAGGTAGCGGCTGTGCGCGCCCAGCATCACGCCGTTGCGGGTGGCGATGCCGAAGAGGGTGATGAAGCCGATGATCGAGGCTACCGACAATACCCCTCCCGACACGAATACGCCCGCCACGCCGCCGATCAAGGCCAGCGGCAGATTGAGCATGACGATGGCGGCATCGCGCGCCGAATGAAACGCCATGTAGAGCAGCAGAAACACTGCTGCTATTACGGCCGCGGAAAACAACGCCAGCCGGTTTGAG
>JAKSDQ010000117.1 GCA_022360015.1 Cytophagales bacterium | reverse complement strand
TTAAAAGCTTCGATGAGGAATCTATTGTTTACAATATTATTCAAAACAATTATGAGGGGGCAACGAATAATGATGGCCCCTACTATCATTGCACTTTTAATCCGATTGATAAGTTGATGGAGGCTGTTGAAGAAAACAAAAGATTGTATCAGGAGCTTTTGAAGGAAAAGGAGGCTGTTCTGAGGAGTGAAAAAGAGAAGGTGGCGATGTTACAAAAGATGTTGGATGAAAGGAAGTAAAGTGTTTTTTAGTATTTGTTTGGGCTATGGGTATGATAAGTTTGGCTAGCGCTTAATTTCCCGTTGACTTTTGCAAATTTTTTAGATGGTGGATCTAATTTCTTTTTGGTAGTATAATCTTGACTTATCTGCTTGAATCAGTTTTGGAAATAATATGAAATCAAATATTGTGGTTTTAGAATGTCTGTTACCACCCTCAATAAGCGGACATTGGTACCAACATCCCCAAATACGTATATCTACGGTTGTTTATCAGTTTTTGAAGCAAATTATGTGTTTGATACGGCTGTTAGAGCTAATTGCCTGCCTTCAGGAAAGGCTTTGCAATAAGCACATTTGCCAACCACACCGCCTTCCCCAAAAACCAAAGGTTGCAAAAGAGCTTGAAGAATAGGTTAATAAATCATACACTATTATTATGACTAATTGTTAAATTAAATTCCATGTATAAAAATAAATAATAAAATTTAACCTAGTTATTCCTATTGTAATTTTCATTTTAACCTATTATGCATATATTTGCTATAATATTTTAAAAAATTGAACGTTTATATTGATGATAAAGAACTTGAAAGGCTTTATACAACTGGTCGGTCAAAAAAGTTGAAGTTACCAGATCACGTTGTTGATAAATTCTTTGCTACTGTCCAGAAGATAGATGCAGCAATTACGATCCACGATTTCTGGCATGACAAAGGATTAAAATTTGAAAAATTAAAGGGAAAACATAAGAATAAGTATTCCATGAGATTGAGCGGAAAGTACAGGTTGGAAATGAACGTAACTTGGAAGAATGAAGAAAAGACAATTGGGGTTTTTTCTTTGATCACTATTTCAAATCATTATGAAGATTGAAAAACTCTGAAATCATGGTCAAATTAAATCAATTAAAACCCGCAAAGCAGTTCGGACCTGGCTATTTCATTAAAGAACAGATGGAAATCAGGGAATGGACTCAAGCTGATCTTGCTGAGATTATAGGAGTTACATTAAAACATATCAATAAAATCCTAAATGACAAGCAACCAATTAGTCTTGATATGGCCAAGGTACTAGGAGAAGTATTTGATACTCATCCTAAGTATTGGATCAATTTGGACACCTCTTATCGCCTATGGCTAGATCAAGAAAAAAAGTCTCAGAAAGAGATGGATGCAGATATGAAAGCAGAAATATTCGCAAGAATGCCGATCAAAGACATGGTTAAGAAAGGTTGGATACCTTCCTTTAAAAATACTCTGGAGTTAGAAGCTAGTGTACGTCATTTTTGGGGTTGGAAAGTTCTTGATTTTAATAAGGTTGATGAATTGATAAAGGATTATTGTTTAACCAGAAAATCTGAAGCTTATAACCAGTTTAATGTATATTACAAAACCACGTGGTATAAAATGGCTATGAATGTTGCTGAAAGTTTTCCAAAAACTACATACAATTCAACAGCATTAAAATCACTTTATGATCGTATTCATGAGTTTACAATTCGCGAAAATGGTGTAAAGCATTTCTTAGAAGAGCTAAGAAATGTTGGAGTTATTTTTTTTGTCCTTCCTCATTTACAAAAAACCTACTTGGATGGAGCTGCCTTTATCCATGATAAAAATCCTGTGATTGTTTATACGGGTCGTTACAAAAGAGTAGATAATTTCTGGTTCACTATTGCCCATGAAATAGCTCACGTATTAAAACACTTAAGCAAAGGAGGTCAATTTATCCTTGACAACTTAAAAGATAAAACAGATCAAAAAAGTAAGCTAGAAGATGAAGCTAATTCATTAGCGGCTGATAAGCTAAAACATGATCAAATTTTAGATTACCTGGAACCATATTTAAATTATTTAACAACAATGAAAGTGGAAGAATGTGCTGAGCGACTTGGCATCCATCCTTCAATAATCATTGGGAAATTGGCTCATGACGAAAAAATAAGTTATCGGAATATTCATCTTTACAACGAAAACGTCTTAGATGAAATTCCGGATGAATTTTATTGGAAAAGAAAATAGTATATTAAAGATTAAATAAAAAAACAAGGGACTAAAAGCCCCCACTAGCCAATGACAATTATATCATTGTTTTGCATTTATATTTCCTTTATAAAACACTAATCTCATGGAATTCTAATGGTTTTTAAAGTACCGACTATATCACTCAATCAATGAACCAAGATTTTTCCGGCTTTTAGTAAGACTTTTTAACTAAATTTATTCGGTGGCTTTTTACTAGTATTGTTATCGATGCCATATAGGAATTGAAAGAATTATTCAACATATCGTCTCATTACATTTAGGGGAAACTGATTTGTAAGAGGTCATAAGCTCATTCCGTTCGCTTTTCTTTTTCCTTTCTCTTATTGACTACGATTTTTGAAACAATAGTAAATATAAAAACAACAGTTTCAAGTCAACCGATAAAAAACGACGCCCGAAAAATGCATCCGGAAAACCGGAGGTTGGCCAGTAATCACCCCGGTTGTAATTCCTCAGGCTCAAATCAAAAAATATTAATTAATTGTTATTTCATGAACTTAAAATAATCTTATTTTGGTTTAACTAATGATTCTGGTTCAACTTGATTAATCTACGATGAAAAAGACCATGGTTCTTGGCGCCACACCTAACCCAGCGCGTTATGCTTACAGGGCTGCCCATATGCTGGTAGAAAACAATTTTGAAATAGTCCCGGTGGGTATTAAAACCGGTGTGGTGGCCGGGGAGAAAATATTGGATTTGAAGTTAAAACCCGTTATGAATGATATTCACACAATAACCTTGTATATAGGGCCTGTCAACCAGCCCCAATGGTACGATTATATGTTGAGCATCAATCCGAGAAGGGTAATTTTTAACCCTGGTACGGAAAATCGTATTCTGGAAAATCTTGCTGAAAATCAAGGCATTGAAGTATTAAGGGCCTGTACCCTTGTCATGTTAAGTGTGGGCAATTACTAATAATTTACGGTTGTTCCTTTTTTCCTGAATGTATCCATCAGCGTCTGAAACCTCGATGAATCGGTGCTTTTGGCCTCGATCGGGTTTTTTTGCAGGAATAATAATTTGAGCTTCTTCAACTCAGTAATCTGATCCGGAATTTCAAAAATTTCATTTTCAGAAATATCCAAATCCTGCAAAGAGGTCAATGCTAATACAGGAAAGGGAAAATCTGTGAAATAATTATGGTTCAGGTGTAATACCTGCAATTTTTTTAAGTTAGACATACCATTGGGAATTTCGGTCAATTTGTTGTGATGCAGGTAAAGCCTGGTGAGATTTGGCAGTTCTCCCAACTCATCGGGCAACGTGTAGAGTTGGTTAAAGGACAGGTACAATACTTTTAGCTCCTTTAAATTCTTGATGGCAGGATCGATCCTATCAATTTGATTGTAATACAAATCGGCCTCTTTCAGTTTTTTTAATTCATAAAATCCTTGTGGTAAGGAAGTTATCTGGTTTTTATACAAAGAGAACATTTCCAGTTTCTCCAGCTGTTTTATCTCCTCGGGTACGGTTTCGATATTATTTTTTGCCAGTTGCAACTCCCTGAGGTTTTTTAATGAAAAAAGATTTTGGCTAATGCTGGTGAGGTGGCAGTCATTAAGTCTTAACTTTTCAATATGCGATAGTTTTTTTAATGATTGGCCATCTATGTTCAACCTGCTGTTTTGACTTAACTTGATAATTTTTAAATTTTTATATCTTTTCAGTTGAGGTGGTATTCTGGTAAGGTTGTTTTTATCCAGATTGATTTCGCTGACTGATTTTAGCCTGGTGTAGCGCCCTGAAAACTTTTTTAATCCATTATCCTGCAAAAACAGCTCCCGGATATTGCGAAGTTTCCTGATCTTTATTTTACGGTCGTGAAGGTTATTCGATGCCAGGCTAAGGCTTTTAAGCTTTTGCAACCGGTTCAGTGCTTTTGGTAATTCCTTAATATTATTATGAGATAAATCAAGGGATTCCAGGTTGTAGTATTTGTAAATAAATTCCGGAATTTCAGTTAACCCTGCGTATGATAAGTCAAGGTGCGTTACGGTATCTTTTCTTTCGTTTAACCTGGCATTTTTCAACCATTTTTTTCTCGAAGCCATGGCCCTGCGTTTGGCAGCCGTCAATAATGAGTCCTTTTTATGATTTTTGAAGTCAAACCGGCGAATTGAATTTTCCTGTTTCTCCTTCTCAGGTTCCTGGGTTTGGGAGTATGCCTGGTTGAATGCTATAAGAAGGGCCAAAAAAAAGATTTGTCGCATAATTATCTTATATAGTAGGTATAAAACTAATTATTTAGTTGATTATTTCATAACAAAATGCAAGAAATAATTGCGGATGCGTTACCAGATATTCTAACGTTGTTTATGGGGTAAATAGTTTTATTGTTTAAACAAAAATCCTGTTGACGTGCTGTTTAAAAGTGACTGTACAATCTTGTATAGCGCCTTCAGGCAATTTGTTCCTTATTTAACAGCTATTAACATGTAAAAAAAGTTTAATTGTTGTATTTTTGGACAATTTTTGTAAAACACTATGAATGAAAGCAAAGAAAACAAGCCTGGCGGCTACTCAGCCGATAATATTCAAGTTTTAGAAGGTTTAGAGGCGGTTAGAAAAAGACCGGCCATGTACATTGGGGACGTAGGGTTTAAGGGATTGCATCACATGGTATGGGAAGTCGTTGACAACTCAATTGATGAAGCGCTGGCAGGTTATTGTACTGAAATCAAAGTTCAAATCCAGGAAGACAACTCTATTCGCGTAGAGGATAATGGTCGGGGTATTCCCACCGATATTCACCCTAAAGAAAAGAAATCTGCCCTCGAAGTGGTCATGACCGTTTTGCATGCGGGAGGAAAGTTTGACAAAGATACCTACAAGGTATCCGGAGGATTGCACGGTGTCGGTGTTTCCTGTGTAAATGCACTTTCCGATCCTATGGAGGTGACGGTTCATAGAAACGGTAAAATCCACAAGCAAAGTTATAAGAAGGGAATACCCGATCAAAGCGTAAAGGTTATGGGCGATACCGGTATTACCGGCACAATTGTCCATTTTAAACCCGATGCGGGGATTTTCACCGTATTGGAATATAAGTATGAAACTATTGCCAGCAGACTGAGGGAATTGGCTTATCTCAATGCAGGAATTCGCATTTTTCTGGAAGATTTAAGGGAACTGGATGAAGCCGGAGAACCCAAGTCGGATGAATTTTATTCCGAAGGTGGATTAAAGGAATTTGTTGAGTACCTGGATGGCTCAAGAGAAAAGCTAATCCCGGATCCGATTTATATTCAAAGTGAAAAAAGTGAGATACCGGTAGAAGTTGCGATGAATTACAACACTTCTTTTACCGAAAATGTGGTATCCTATGTCAATAACATTAACACCATAGAGGGAGGAACCCATGTGGCAGGCTTCCGGAGGGCTTTAACAAGAACTTTGAAGTCATACGCTGACCGCTCCGGCTTGCTGGAAAAAGTAAAAGTAGAAATCAGCGGTGATGATTTCCGGGAAGGATTGACAACCGTGATATCTGTAAAGGTGGCGGAGCCTCAGTTTGAAGGGCAAACCAAAACGAAACTTGGTAATTCCGAAGCTATGGGCGCTGTTGACACCGCAGTAGGGGAGATGTTGCAATACTACCTGGAAGAAAATCCCAAGCAGGCAAAATCTATCGTACAAAAGGTTATTTTGGCTGCCCAGGCAAGACATGCGGCACGAAAAGCCCGGGAAATGGTGCAACGCAAAAATGTGTTAACCGGTACAGGGCTGCCAGGCAAACTGGCCGATTGCTCCGACAAGGATCCTGGAGCCTGCGAGCTGTACCTTGTAGAGGGTGATTCTGCCGGGGGATCAGCCAAGCAGGGAAGGGACAGGCGATTTCAGGCGATTTTACCTTTGAGGGGTAAGATTTTGAATGTTGAAAAAGCCCAGGAACACAAGATTTATGATAATGATGAAATAAAAAATATTATTACAGCGTTAGGCGTAAGTTTTGGCACCGAAGAAGACGAAAAAGCTTTGAACACCGAAAAGCTGCGCTATCATAAAATCATTGTGATGACCGATGCGGATGTAGATGGTAGCCATATTCGTACCCTTATCCTGACGTTTTTCTATCGTTACATGCGTGAATTGATAGAACATGGCTTCTTGTACATCGCTTTGCCTCCCCTTTATCTTCTGAAAAAGGGCAAAGATCTGAGGTATTGCTGGAACGATGAGGACCGCGACCGTCTGATCAAGGAAATGGCCAAGGACGGAAAAGAAGAGTCGGTAGGAATACAGCGATACAAGGGACTTGGAGAAATGAATCCTGAACAGTTATGGGAAACAACGATGGATCCGGAAGGCAGAAGCTTAAAACTCGTGACCATAGAATCCGCTGCGGAGGCAGATCATTTGTTTTCCATGCTTATGGGTGACGAGGTGGCTCCAAGAAGGGAATTCATCGAAAAAAATGCCAAATACGCCAATATCGATACTTGATAAATACTGAAAATATTGCTATCATAAGGGTTCATGAAAATGAACCCTTTTTTCATCTGAAATATTTGTTGCCAAACCGGAATCAAGCCAATGACGACGACATTAAGCAAGGATAGGTTATCTGTATTAATTGAGGAGAGTGATTATATAAGCCGTGATTTAAGCTGGTTGAAATTTAATTACAGGGTACTGGATCAGGCCAAAAATGAGGAAAGAACCATCTTTGAACGATTGAAGTTTCTGGCTATTACCGCTTCCAATCTTGACGAATTTTTTATGATCAGGGTAGGAAGTTTATATAACTACCTTGACTATGGAAAGCAGCGGATTGATTACTCCGGGTTAAGGGAAATACCCTTCAGAAAAAAATTATTGCTGGAATCCCAGATTTTTTTCAAGGACCAGACCGACTATTACCTGGAGGCTGTCAAGCCGCTGTTTCGGCAAAACAACTTTGAAATAGTACCGCTCGAAAGTATCCATCAAAAGGAAAGAGAGCGGGCGAATGACTATTTTAAAAAGTTTATATACCCCATGCTTACTCCGATGGTTTATGATGGATATCATACATTTCCGGTGTTGATGAATAAAGTACTGACCTTTGGGGTAGTCACCAAGGCGCTGAAAGGCAAAAAGGAAGGCAAAAAACTATCTTTTGTACAAATACCCCAAAACCTGCCGAGGTTTTTTGAAATCACCCGAAAGGATAAGATTATTTTTGTCCCTATCGAACAGATTATCTCCGATAATATTAGCAAGCTTTTCAGAAATGTAAGCATCATTGCATGGAATTTGTTCCGGATAACCAGAAACGGCGATTTTACCCTGGAAGAAAGCGACGATATCGAGGCTAACTTCATAGAGGAACTCCAAAGTAAACTACAGACACGAAAAACAGGAAGGGTAGTCAGGATTGAACTGATAGGCCGTGAAAACAAGTGGATCATGAAGACGTTAAAAGACCGGTGGGAACTGGATGATTTTAACATCTTTATCACCGACAGTGAGAGCCTGCTGGATTTTACCGGTTTTTGGCAAATTGTCAATCATCCGGAGTTTGCAGATCAGCAACCCGAATTGACGCGACCGGTGCCCCCGCTGAGTTTTCCCTCCCAGAAACCGGATAATATATTCGATGCCCTGAAAAACCAGGATATTTTATTGCATATGCCGTACAACAGCATGGAACCTGTGTTAGAGTTATTGGAAAAGGCAGCCGACGATCAGGGGGTACTGGCGATCAAGTTGACCATTTACAGACTGGCCAAAGACTCGAGGGTAACTTCCGCTTTATTAAAAGCCGCGGAAAACGGGAAGCACGTTTCGGTGCTCTTTGAGGTAAAAGCCAGGTTTGATGAAGAAAACAACATGAAAGAGGCCAAAAAGCTGCAAAAGGCCGGCTGCTTTGTGATCTATGGAATCGGTAGTTATAAAACACATACGAAATTGCTGTTAATTGTGCGAAAAGAAGGTAAAAGAGTTACAAGATATGTGCACATGTCTAGTGGCAACTATAACGAAAACACATCCAGGTTATACACAGATTTAGGTTTGATGAGCACCAACGAGGTTTATGCGGAGGATATATCTGAATTTTTTAATGTAATCACCGGGCACTCCAGGCCTAACTATTACGAATACCTCATTACCGCACCGGGCGATATGAGAAACAAATTAATCGAGTTGATCCAAACCGAAGCCATGCACGCCAAAAGCGGTTTGAGCAGTGGTATCGTCTTAAAAATCAATTCCTTGCAGGACAAAGAAGTAATAGATGAATTGTATCTGGCTTCGGCTGACGGTGTGCCGATCAAACTGATTGTACGCGGAATATGCTGTCTCAGGCCGGGGCGTCAGGGGCTGAGTGATAACATTGAGGTGATCTCAATCGTGGGTGATTATCTCGAGCACTCAAGAATCTATTATTTCCACAACCTTGGAAATCCAAAGGTATACGGAGGAAGCGCTGACATTATGGTAAGAAGCTTTGACAGAAGGATCGAGTCGCTGTTTTTGATTGTTGATGAACTTTGCAAGCAGCAGGTTATCAATATATTGAATTACAATCTTAAAGATAATGTCAACACATATATTATGAACGAAGATGGGAATTACCGGGAAAAGGGGCATGAGGGTGAAGAACTATTTAACATCCATCACAGATTCTTTGACGTAACAATTGATGAAATCTGGGATGTGAGGCTTTTTGACTAAAATAAACAATCTTTATGCTTTTCATAGAGTGATTTGATGATTCCGTCTTTAAGACCTACGGCAGGAACTTTCATTTTTTTTGCCCCGGCCCATTTCATAACGGCTATATAAATCCTGGAAGCAGGTATGATGACATCTGCACGGTCAGGATTCAGCCTGAGTACGTTAATACGTTCATTGAGCGAATACCCTATGAGATAGTCATGGATTTGCTCAATTTTTTTTAGGGACAGGGTGTAACCGGATTTTTTTTCGGCCAGCTCAAAAATTTTATTGATGTTGCCGCCGGTGCCAATCGCTACTATATGCTGGAATTTTCCATTGATGTGATTGTTGACCCAATTTTTCATTTCCAGCCATGACTCGGGCTCTTCTTTGTTTTCAAGCTTTCTCACAGAGCCTATTTTAAATGAGTGGGAAGCGATCTTCAATCCATTTTGATAGAGATTCAGCTCGGTACTACCACCCCCCACGTCTATGTGAAGGTTTTGTTCATCGTTGATAAACAGCGTTAATGAGTCGTTGATCATTTCTGCCTCCTTTTCACCATCAATAATTTCGATGTCGAGGTTTGTTTCGCTTTTCACCTTTTCAATTATTTCCAGGCCATTGATTGATTCACGCATGGCTGAAGTAGCACAAATCCTGTGATCTTTTACCTCGTAGAGATCAATAAGAAGCGAAAAGGCCTTCATCAACTTCAGAAATTTGGCCTCACTTTTAGGACTTATGCGTTGTTGGGTAAATACATCATGCCCCAGGCGTAGCGGGAATCTGATATACTCCAACTTTTTAAAAGAAATCTCATCCTGATTATTCAGGACTGTAGAGATTTGAAATCTGATGGCATTTGAGCCAATATCGATTGCGGCCAGTTTCATGATAACTACTCGGCAAAAAAATAGAAAATATATGACGGTATAAATAAAAAAGTTCTCAATCATTTTGAGAACTTTAGCACGTCCGGAAGGATTCGAACCCTCAACCCCCGGAGCCGAAATCCGGTATTCTATCCAGTTGAACTACGGACGCTTGATCGTTTTAGACACCAGTTGATAAATAGCCCCTGGCGTAAGCCTAATACTGGCCCTGGCTAAAACCGAGACTGCAAAATTAAAATTATTACACCAATTAGCAATGAATTTTAAGGGTTAAGTGGGGTTGATTATTCCACATCAATTAAAAATTCTTATACCGGAAATATCTATGTTTTTCAAATAGGGTTCCAGTAGTTTGATGTCTTTAAATGACCGGATTTGATTGATTCCTACCGAATTGGGGCTGTACCAAAGCTCCACAAAAAAATCGTCTACACAGTAAAGATCAATAAGAAAATGTCGATTTTCCCGTATAGAAAGATAACGCCCTCTGGTCTTTACAAATTTTGCTTGTTGGTCAATGGTTAGCTTTTTAAATTTTTCCAAAATTTACAGTTATTAGTATGGGAATAGTTTCAAAAATAGGTTAAATACCCCTAAAACTTAATGATTATTAGCCAATTATTCAAGAATTGAATTAAATAAAAACTACTCCTATCCATTCATATCCACACACTTTTTTTCCATGTATTTGAAAATGAAATATTTAGAAAGAAAATTTTATATGTGATTTTCTGACTGTTAATACACGGATTTCAGCAGATAATAAATCTATCTTTATTGGATGAAATATTTTTAGGTTAAGGTTTATCCTCCATGATTAATTAAATAATTCAGGGTACCCTGCCAGGTTGTCCGGAAATCTTAATAGGGGTTTAATGTGTGCATATGAAGATTAATTTTTTTTATAGTGAAGCAAATAAAGGGGGTATTTTGAGGGTTTTAGCAGGATTTCTTATTTTCCTGATAAGCACGAATTTGGTGAATGCCCAATTTCGGCAGTCAGGGGGCAATACATTTACCTATGAGGAGATTTATGACACTCCTTATGAAATTCATAAGCTGTTTTTGATGATCCAGCCTTTGTACGGTGAGTTATTTGTTGCCAATGTTAATGTAGGATTTGGGCTTGAAGCACAATACTATTTGAAGGACAAACTGGATTTCAGGGCGCATGCCAGAAAAACTTACACTAAAAAATTTGATCATTCCCGTAATATCGCTGAGAAAAACAGCAATGTCGATAATCTCCCCAATGTCTATAACTACTATGAGCTGGGTGCCACTTATCACGTTGTGGATAAAGAAGAAGACACTGAAACCCGGATGGTCCTTTACTCCAAACGATACAAAGGGCGAAAATGGGTAGCCAAAGTCCCGGATCATGCTATTATTCCCTCGAAGGTAAGAAAAATCTATGGTGTAAGACTAGGTGCACTGGCCTATGATACTTCAACAGACCTGGACAGAGCCTTGGAGCAGCAGGAGGTAACACTGGTCGATGCCGCAGGAACCCCTATCGATGAAGAAGCGGTAATATTCGGCAACCTGAGTACCCAGGCCATTTATATAGGGGGCTCTTCAGCCTGGATAAAGAACTTTGCTGTTAAGCCTGACAAAACTTACAGCGATCTCACCAATGATTTGATATTTACTACCTATCTCGATATCATCGTTGCCCCGTCTGTCAAGGTGGATGACGTGCGTTATAATAATAGAATTTATGACACCGATGTGCTGAAAACCAATATGCTGGGAATACGAGGGGGCATGGAAGGTAAGTTTAACCGTGATTTCAGTTGGGCATATGGCGCTGAAATCGGCTTTAGACCCGGGATAAAAAACCGTGGTTTTTATGCACTCTTCAAAATAAGTTTTCCGGTTATTGGTACGAGTCTTAATCATTCTAAGGAAGCCTTCGGGAAGTAGAGTGTGAGTGTGGGTGTGAGAGTGAGTTTGGGTGTGTGGGGGGCTTTTGTTTGGTAGGAGTCAGATATGGGTGGGAGGGGTATGTTGAGGTGGGTGTGGGTTTTTGGGGATGGAGTGGGGGATATTGGGGGTAAGGCAAAATTTTTTAATGGGTGACTATTGGCTTTTTAGAGGGGAGCGCTTTATTTATTCTTTGTTTTTATTAAAAAAAGGATAAGCGTAAGACAGGCTTATTTCAACGGTTTGGTTTCTGGAAAATTCGGGTTCGGTGACTTGCTGTTTGTCAATAATGTTGCTTAAACCGAGGCTGAACTTACCGACCACCTGAAAGTTACCAATCGCTGTTTTCAGGCTGAAGCCGCCGCCACCGCCAAGACCGAAATCCCATTCGTTATCAGTGGCATTATCATAGACAAAAGGAATGTTTTCGGTCTGATCGTCAGGTATTTCGGGGCTTTCCGAATCGTACAGGTAACTTAAATAAGGTCCGGCTATGAGTAATGGCCTGAATTTCCTTTTTCCTATCAAAATGATGGTTTGGGCATATACATTTAAATATTTTAATTCGGTTTTGTATTTAAAATTCTCAAGAACCTGTGTCCAGCCCTTATCGATCAGGTTAACTTCAAATTGTAATCCTGCGTGTTTATCCTGCAAAAACCTGAACATAAAACCGGTAATATCCCCCCGGGTTTGTTCCTGCACTATTTCTGTATCAAACGCAGGATCTACACCGTCAAACATCACCTGTGAGAGGCTTACCCCTCTTTTGATGCCTATATAAGTTTGAGCCTTACAGTGGGCGGAGAGCAAAAAGGCCGTAAGCGCTAGTATAATTGATAATTTTATCCTGATTTTCAGCATCCTTGAATGTTAAAAGCTGCAAATTACATCCAATAATCGAATATTGCATGTACATGGTGGCTAAATGCAATTTTCATGCAGAAAATGCCGGTAAAGGCCATTATTAAAAATTTACTATTTCCTGAATTGTCGGTCTCAAACAATACCTGGGTTCGAAGCTCTTTGCTAACTTCAACAAAATATAAATTTTTTATAACGTAAATTTACCTAAATTTACAGGTAAAAATACCTGAAATTGGTGTTTTATGTTGAAATATTGATACTTTAAATAATTGATTATCAGTAATTTACATTAAATTAGGTGAGATTAATACAAATTTGAAGGGGAGTGTTTAGTTCTATCAAAGATGCAATTTAATTAAATTATTGAACAATATGTTTAACCATAAATTTAATTAAATATGGCATTTACAGGAAAAGAAGGTGGACCAGTTAACCTCGAAACTTTACAAAAAGCAGTCGACAAATACAAGGAAAAAAATCCGAAATCGACTAGTAGCCACTTTTTTGGAAAGGATTGTATCAATCAATTGCTAAATCAGCCCGGATCAGTTGGCATAAGGGTGTTGTACGGAGTTGATGAGAATGATGAACCTCAATTATTTTTAGTTTCAGTTGATGAAAATGAAAATAATCTAGTACCCGGATCGAATGCGGCAAGGGGTGGGGGAGAATTTTTAATAGTCGACCACTCAAAACCCTGTCCACCTTATTGCTGAGATGAAGATCTGTTAAATGTATGACAAATATTGGATGTTGATCTTATACAGCTCATTTTAACCGCTTCTTCATATTCGGCAATCTTACCTTTAGGCCTGGGTATTTTTAATTGGAAATACTTAAATTTTAATTTAAAAATACTCAGTGTCTATCTGTTTCTTTCCGCACTTATCGATATAACTACGCTCCAGTTAGCCAATAACCTGGTTAACAACCTGTCTTTACTCTATGTATTTACGGTACTGGAGTTTACACTTTTTAGTTTGATTTATTACAATATATTCAGGCCATTGCGCCTGAAAAAGACTGTCATAGCAATGGCGGTATTATTTTTTTTAGTAGTGATTCTGAGTTTATATAATCAAGGAGCATCGACGTATGCTTCTATTCCCCGTACATTGGAATGTGCCCTGTTTACCTTTTATGCCATCACATATTTTTACCGGATTCTCAGTACAAGTTTTGTTGCGAGGGTGGAAAAGGATGCCATGTTTTGGTACAATGGAGGGATATTAGTTTATTTTGCGGGCTCATTGCTGTTTTTTAGCTTAAGTTCTTTTATATTGGAACATGCAAGTCTGGGGATGCAACGGAAGCTTTTTATAACTCCGGCTATTTTAAATATAGTCCAGAAATTGTTATTTACTATTGGAATATGGGTCAGCCAACGGAAGAAATAAACTTTTTGCTCCTTTTTTTAACCGGTACGCTGGGATTACTTTTTCTTGCCTCGACCCTGATCTTGTTTGTGTTTGTTAATCAAAAAAGAATGCTTTCACAGCGCAATAAGCTACAGGTTCTTAAATCATCCTACCAACAGGAAATGTTAAAGGCGGCCATAGATGCACAGGAAAAGGAGCGAAAAAGAATAGCCGAAGACCTGCATGATGAGGTGGGCGCCATGCTATCGCTGGCCAGACTGAACGCTAATCGTGCCTGTGACTACTCCAACAACGAAACCGGTCAGAAATTGACCCTTGATACAATTAAAATTATTGACGATACCATCAACAATGTCAGAAGAATTTCGAAAGACCTGTTACCTTCTACTTTAGAAGAATTTGGGTTGATTCAGGCCATCGAAGAGCTGGTGACCAAGATTAATGCTTCTAATATTGTAGGGGTTAAGTTTGAATATCAGGGAGAATTTAATAATTTATATTCCGAGGTGGAATTGGCCTTGTATCGGGTTACGCAGGAGTTAGTAAACAATGCTATTAAGCATGCAGCCGCAGAAGAGATCGACATTTACTTGGAAAAGAATCAAGATCATCTTACCCTCAAAGTATCTGACAATGGATCGGGGTTTAAGGTGGAGGAAGTAAACAGGAAATCTACATTTGAAAGGGGGATTGGATTAAAAAATATTCATAGCAGGGTAAGCATGTTGGATGGGGAAATTAAATATTTGCCTAATCTTCCAAAAGGTACGGCAGCCATGGTAAAACTGGACCTGTCAACCAAAGTGTATAAATAGAACTCGTTACCGGCTAAAGAAATTTTAATACTATATGGGCATTATCAGGGTAATGATAGCTGACGATCATCGACTTTTTAGAACAGGGTTAGTGGCTGTGCTAAAAGAAATGAAAGGTATTAAGGTGATAAACGAGGCCGAAAATGGAAAGGAGTTGCTTGCAAAACTGATTCATGAGCGACCTGACGTCATTCTTATGGACATCAAAATGCCGGAAATGGACGGTATCGAGGCCACGGAAAATGTCATTGCCAAATACCCTGACATCAAGGTGATCATGCTCACCATGCATGACGATGAGCAATTCATTACCCATATGGTCGATTTAGGTGCGCATGGATACCTGCTTAAGAACTCTGATGTGAGAGAGTTGGAGTTGGCCATCAATAAAGTAATGAAGCAAGGGTATTATTTTAATGACAAAGTTTCGGAGGTATTGCTGACCAATTTGATTGGAAAAAAGTCAAAACTGATGGCAAAGAAGAAGCATGAATTAAGTTTCAGCAAAAGGGAGCATGAAGTGTTGCAATTGATCTGTGAGGGATTTACCAATTCCGAAATCGCCGAAAAACTCTTTTTAAGTACCAGGACAGTAGAAGGTTATCGATACAAGCTATGTGATAAGGTGGGTGTGAAAAATACAGCAGGTTTGGTGAGATTTGCCATCAAAAATGGTCTGGTAGATTAATGGAAATAATAAAAATTTTTTTTAAGTAAAAAATGCGTAGTTCTACGGTTTTTTCTCAAAATGATTTAAATTACCTTTACGAAATAAAAATCAAAGGTCCCTTTCAAACAGCTAAGTGCTCGACAGCCCCAAGAATGTGAGTCGGGCACTTTTGTTTTGTTAAGATTAAGTTGAAAAAGCCACTAAATGGCAAAGCAGGCGGGTCTAAAAACGGAGTTGCCCTATTTGCCGGCCCTGATTCTCTTAATCAGGAAATAGATCAACACCGCAATTACCACTGGGATTAAAAGAAGCACTGATACCGGAAGCGCTGTGGCCTGCTTGTTAAACAAGGTAGCCAGGGCCCTTGAAATGTTGACAAGTCCCAGAAAAGTGGTTACCATAACTACGCCAAGCAAAAGATAGTTGGAGGCTGGTGGGTTGAGGTATCGATGAGGGATGATTTTAGCATCATTAACAATGATCACCAGGAAAACGCTGGCAACAGGTAGTAGTAAGCCGTTAATGGCCTGCGCCAATATTATCGCAGGAATGGGCCTGACCCCTGAAATTCCAAACAGAAATCCGGCCAAAATAACAATCAGCCAGACACTGTTGTAAAACTTCCTGTTTTCCTGCCACCGGCTATCGTTTTTGTGAAACAGGCTTCTGGCGGTGATGGCCGCTGCCAACGGCGCTGTAACTGAGGAGGTAAATCCAGCCGAAAACAGTCCTATTGCGAGCAAATAACCACCCAGCGCCCCTGACTTATTTTCCATCATTGTTTTCAGGGATTCGAAGGAAAAAGCGCCATTGATGATTGTGCCTGCCAATAGAATGGCTACAGAGATTAATCCGCCCAAAATTATAGCTGCAATTATTCCAAATCGCATAGTTTTGACCTCCTGCCCCTTACTGATCCCCGATGCCAAAAAGAGATTGTAAGGTACAATTGTAGTACCTATCAAACCGATGATAATCCATTCCGATCCTGTTGGGATGGCCGGAAGAAAGGAGCTTTTGAATATAGCAGACCAGTCGAGGTTAGCTTTAAGAGCTATATAGATAAAAGCAAACCCCATCACTGCCACAACCACACCCAAAATATTCGAAATAATTCTGTAGTTTCCGAACCAAAGCAAAATGCCACCCAGCAAAGAGATAAGAGCGGTAACCACCTCGACATTAAAGTCGAACAACAGCTGTAGGCCTGCTATGGCACCCAAAATATTTCCTGCCTGATAGGCTATTCCTCCGATGAGTATCGACAAAAATATAAAGAGCCGGATCAGCAGACTTTTCCTTTGATGATACCTTTCTGCGATGGCTTCTCCCAGGCTCAGTCCTGAGATGAGCGTAACCCGTGCAGCGGCTTCCTGCAAAATTGTGCAGGCGACGATTGAAAAGATCAGCGCCCATAAAAGTGAGTAACCATAGCTGGCTCCGGCGTTGGAGGCCGTTGTTACCGTACCGGGGCCAATGAAGGCGGCAGAAACAATAGACCAGAATAACATGCTGGAAAGCCGGGATTTCAGGGTGTTTCCTTGCTTCATAGATAACAGGGTTTTAAATCTCCTAAGTTAAACCAACACCTCTAAATCGGCAAGCAAGAAAAAAGCAGCCTTTGATATGAAGGTTGCCTCATACGGTCAGGAATAGTTTGTATATTCTTACTTTATAGTCACTGGCTTTTCAATCCCTTTGCCATTACTGTCGACTTTTACCAAATAATCGACTTTTAAATGTCCGTAGGAAAATTTAATCCGGAGCACCATATCCACCACCGCCGGGGGTTTTTATCACTACCCGGTCAAAGGGATAGGCGGTAATGCCATCGACGCCTTTGAGGGGAATCTTATCACCGGTGCTCCTTATAAGATACTGTTCACCGGGTGCCCCATCCCCACCACCCATGAGTCCGAAGGGCCGGTATTTTCGATGCTGTGTTAACATGGTCAGCTCAATTTCAGATAAAAATCGAATGACTCTTTCTATACCGTTTCCGCCATGCCATTTTCCTTTCCCGCCAGAGCCCAACCTTACCGCAAATTTTTCCAGTCTCACTGGATATCTCAACTCCAGCACTTCAGGATCGGTAATTCTGGTGTTGGTCATATGTTGATGCACAGCATCGCAGCCATCAAATCCTTCAACGGCCCCACTGCCTCCGCCAATGGTTTCATAGTAACCAAACTCATGATTACCAAACAACAGATTGTTCATCGTTCCCTGACTACAGGCCGCCAGGCTCAACGCCTTTATTAAGGTATCGACCAATCGCTGGCTGGTTTCTGTATTGCCCCCAACTACCGGCGGGCATTTTTCAGGATCTTCGATAAACCTTGGGTTCAAAAAGCATTCCGGAATTTTTACCTTTATGGCCTGGAGAATCCCTTCGTTAAGGGGTATATTTTCATCGGCGAGCAGGCGGAAGACATAAAGTATGGCACTGAAAGTTATGGCGGGTGTGGCATTGAAGTTTCCGGGATGCCGGGCTGAGGTACCTGCAAAGTCAATAAAGGCTGTCCGGTTATTGATTTTTATAGTCACTTTGATTTCCCATCCATCGTCGAGAAACTCGCTGGCAGCAAACGCCTTGCCTTCGTACCGGGCCAGGGCATTTTCTATAATCTGTTTTGATCTGGATTTAATAAGTTCCATGAAGTGATGCAACTCACGGGTTCCGTGCCTGGAAGCCAGCTCCTGCAGTGCTTTTTCACCTTGGTTCAGCGATGCAATCCCGGCGGCGAGATCGGCTATGTTTTCTTCGATACTGCGCGAAGGAAAAGGAGGGGAGGATAAAATCTTTTTTACCTTTTCCCAAAATACACGTCCATCACGTACCAGGGTGGTCGGATGAATGACTATTCCTTCCTCAGACAGATTTTTGGCATCAGGTGGCATCGATCCCGGTCTTTTCCCACCGATCTCAGCATGATGGGCCCTGTTGGCCAGGTATCCGATTAGTTTGTTGTCTTTGTCAAATACGGGTTTGACCAGTGTAATGTCCGGCAGGTGGGAACCCCCATAGGCAGGATGGTTTGTGATAATAATATCTCCCGGCTTCATATCAATGGTTTTTATCAGACTTCTCACACAAAGTCCCATACCCCCTAAGTGAACCGGAATGTGTGGGGCGTTTACAATGAGCTCCCCATGATGGTCCAGCAACGCGCAGGAGAAGTCCAGCCGTTCTTTAATGTTTACTGAAAATGCCGTTCTCCTCAATAACGCCCCCATTTCATCGGCAATACCACGAAACCGGTTGGTAAATAGCTCCAAGGATGTTACCTCCGGTTTTTCGCTGTTGCCTGTAGCACTATTGGCGTTTTGGTTTTCACCAGTGAAGGTAATGATCGCATTGTCATGCTCGTCGATACAAAAATTCCAACCACTTTTTACAAACACGGTGGTGTTTAGGCTGGTTACCAGACAATTACCTTTTACTGTTTTTCCCACGCCAAGTGTTTCCCATTGATATACGGGGATTTTTTGCCATCGCCCCTCTATGTAACTGTTGATTGATCTTACCGGAACAGGATCAACCGCATCTTTAAATCCGGCAGGCTTCACCGGATTAGGTACGCTGGAAGAAGCAAAACACTTAATGGATTCCAACTCGATGTTTTTGTCCTCTATCTCGTGGTTGTAGCGTTGCCGGTATTGGTCTTGGAACCGCTTTTCAAGATTTTTTCCCGATTGATAATCCAGGGCCAAGCTGGTATCTTGCCCTGCATATCTCAGAAAAAGCTTGATATAGGCGATGGTAATTTGCTGTTCTTTTAACCCTTCATTTTTCAGCTTTTCAATGACCTCTTTTTTAAGATTGGTAATCACCGCCGGAATATTGCTTTTTATTTCATGCAAGGGTTTAAGCACTACCTTTTGGGCAAATCGCTCAATGCTGGCATTACCAATGCCAAAAGCGCTCAGTATCCCTGCATTGTAAGGGATGATCACTTTTTTGATGGATAACAACTGTGCCAGATCGCAGGCATGTTGCCCTCCGGCACCTCCAAAAGCTACCAGCGTATAATCCTCTACGGCAAAGCCCTTACCGATTGATATTTTCTTTATCGTTTCAGCCATCCGCTCATTGGCAATAGCCAGGAAGCCACCCAATATATCAAGCGGGTTGGTGGGTGCCGAATTTTTAAGTTCAACGCTTTTTACAATTTCAGCCAACCGCTTTTCGGCATCCGCTTTAGTTAAGGGAATGCTGAAATCGTGCTCATCCATTCTTCCCATGAGCATGTTGACATCGGTGATGGTCAATGGCCCACCGCAGCCGTAACATGCCGGTCCCGGGTATGAACCGGCAGATTCAGGACCTACCTTTAAATTAAAACCATCAAAAGAACATATGGAACCACCTCCCGCTGCTACAGTTTCAATCGATAAAGACGGAGTAAGCAGTTGGGCGTCACCGATTTTTGTTTCATACTGATAATCATACTCCCCATTGTACCTTGAAACATCTGTGCTCGTACCGCCCATATCAAAAGAAATAATATCGGAAATGCCAGATGAGGCTGCCGACAAAGCTGCGCCAACAACTCCTCCGGCCGGGCCGCTAAGCAGGCTGTCTTTGGGCAGAAAATCGGTATTATCCACAATTCCGCCTGCACTGGTCATTACTTTCAGGGAAGCGTTGTTCAGCGACTTTTTGATCCCGTCCAGATAATTGTTGATCGTTGGGGCCAGGTAGGCATTTACCACAGTAGTGTTGGCTCTTGGGACTAATTTGATGGCGTTGGCCAGATAACTCGAACAGGAGATGTGTTTTATGCCTTTTTTTTCGAGCTTTCCCCTGATCAGATTCTCGTGCTCAGGGTTATTGTAACTGTTAAGCAGGGCGATTGCGACTGAATCAGCGCCTGAAAGGATCACCTTTTCTATCAGTTGATTTAAATAATCTTCCTTGATAGGCTGCAAAACCTCTCCGTTAGCACCGATACGTTCATTTACTTCCATGACCTGATGGTAAACGGGTGCTGGTTTTCGGATATTCAGCGAAAATAAATCAGGCCTTTGCTGATCGCCTATGACCAAAAGGTCCTTGAAACCTTTGGTCACAAGCAAGGTTACATTAGCTCCTTTGCGTTCCAACAGTGCGTTGGTGCCTTTGGTGGAACCCAGTCTCATTTCGATCTCCGGAAAATCTTCATGCAGCCCGGTGTGTGTGGCCATGCGCGCTGCGAGCACCGGTGCCTCTTCATGTGCGGTTATGGAAAAATCTCTACCCTTGCTTGTTGCCGGATGGAGTGGAGCTTTCAGCGTGAGTATTTTGTCTGAGGTATCATAGCCGATTACCTCATTGGTACTGTTGCCAACGTTCAGTAACTGAAAGCTGTATCCTTTAAAAATATCTTCGCTAACCGGCCAGTGATTATGGATCCTGATGGTATCAGGGGCGATGATTTCCATGACATTGCCTCTCAGTGAGCCATCGCTTAATACCTTGATCCTCTGCAGTGCCGTCTTAGGGTCAAAAGCGAGGCAATCGGTAAATGTACCCCCCGTATCGATCCAAAGTTTCCAGGTTCCTTTTGTGGTATTTTCCGACAAGAAAAGTTTATTGTTTATTAATCAATTGTCCCGTTCCCGAAATGTCGACTTCGATAATTTCGGGATTGCCAAAATAAAAAATATTTCCACGACTTGTGAGTTGTCCGGATAGTTTTTCTTTAACATGAATGAAAATATCATTGACCCCGTTTTGCGCAACTGCTGCATGGCTCACCTCCAGGTTGGAGCCTATGAACCTGCCGTCATTATACCAGTGGCCTAATGACAGGAAATTAGCAGTGCCGGAAATAGTGATATTGGAAAAACTATTATTCACCACCCATAACCGCTCAACAGCCACGGTCAACTCAAAATCTCCCGATCCGTCCTTTGACTCAACCCATAGATTCTCAAAACTCAGGGTGTTTAGGGATTTTATCAACCCGTATCCTCCTGACCGGATCTCTTTTAACCGATTGCTTGTAATTGTAACGACAATGGGCTCATAGTCCCGTACCCAGTCACAGCTATTGTCGTCAGTGATGGTTAACAGCTTTTCATTTACCTGAAAATTAACATTGGGTATAAGGTTTTCCCCTCCTCTGATAATGACTTGCTGGGTGTCTCCGTAGACCAGATCCAGTTGAACGCCATCATAGACAAATACTTTTTCAACCTCCTCCAACACAACCTCCTCCTCTATCACTGTGCCCGATTTTTTAAGGCAATTGAAAGCATCGGGGTCGTCACAGCCAGATTGCTGCAACAGCACCGGGAAGAGAAGTATTATCGGATATTTTTTCATCATCGCTCGCTTACAATCTTATACCTAAACCCCATTCGACATTCTGTGCCACACCATAGTGGGCCCTTAAAAATACACCGGAAAAAAACCTTTCATTAAAGTAATATTTTAAGCCGTAACGTTGATAAACCGGATCGCCTGAAATTTTGAAAGGTCTGTAGACATATACGCCGAACTGCGTCAGCAGTGATATTTTGCTGACAAGCAACTCATGTCCAACAGTGATCCCGGCCCTTTTAAAATCCGGTCTGTCATCCCCTTCCAAACCCCTGGCAGTCTTAACTTCCTGCTTTACAGCCCAACTGTAGAAAAAGTCTGCACCCAGTAGCAAAGCACTTCTTTTGCTCACTTTTTTATCGACGTACATCACTGCATTGATAAATGGATACTTATCACCTCCGATAGGAATGATTTCCCTTGCGCCGGCAAAAACTGAAAAATTGTACCGTAGTTTTTTATCCTCCCCAGGAGGGGCATCATGGGAAAGTCTTTCGATAAAATCGGGCCTGGATCGATCAGTCAGCAAATAGGAAAATCCAAGGTTGGCCGAAATGATGTTGATGCCTTTGTTAGGCATTTTAAAAGCACCATTGGAAAAGTGACTAAAGGTGAGTGCCGGGGTTAATCTGAACCGGTCATTGATTTTTACCTGATAACCCAGCCTTCCCTGCAGCGTAAAAGTGATGGTGGAGCCAATAACGTTGTTTTTGTTGTTGTCTTCCCTGTCATAGGGATTGGTGCTGAATCCAAGCCCGGTACCGACCTTAAAGATCAACTCGGAGTTACGCCAACGTTTAAGATAAAAATCCAGGTAGACAGTAGACGCGATGACCTCACCTAATTCCGGGATTTTAAAATCAAAATAGGCCAATGAAAAACCAATATCGGGATAGTTGTATAAAGGTTGCCAGTACTTTTTTCCATACGTATTCTTGTTGATAAATAGCTCCAGGCCAACCGGGTGCTCTCTGATCAGGTGTCCGATTCTGTCATCGTGCTTCATGATAAAACCTTTAAAGGTGTTGGCACCGATGGTGTAAGTATATCCCCTGGAATTTTTGTTTTTTAAGGTCTGGGCAGTTGGTTTGTCATGCGCAATGCATACAAAAATTACGGTAATGAGAAACAGACGATAGTTTTTGTTTGGCATTGGTTATTACATAATTTGAGCAAAAATATAAAAGTAATGTTAAACGGGCTTAAAAAAACATCCGGTAATTATTACCGATGTAGGTAATGTGCAGGGTAGAATGATTTTGATTATTTAGCGTTAATGTACTTATACAGGTAAGATATTTGTAAAATTGTTGTATTAAATAGTTAGTTTGTATTTTTACATTTGTGTGTATAACAACTGAAGCTTGATGTCAGTAAGGGTTAAAAATCTCACTAAAATTTATGGTGAACAAAAAGTAGTAGACGATATTTCCTTTGAAGTGAAAGAAGGTGAAATAGTAGGATTTTTAGGGCCAAACGGAGCCGGCAAATCAACCACTATGAAAATTGCCACCTGTTATATTCCACCGACCTCTGGCGAACTCGCAATCAATGGGTTTAATGTAGAGCGGGATGCCCTCAAAGTCCGGAAGATTATAGGCTATCTGCCGGAACATAATCCGCTTTACCTCGACATGTATGTGCACGAGTACCTGGGTTTTATTGGTTCGCTGCATCAGTTGTCGGGTAAGCGGTTAAGGCAAAGAGTGGCTTTAATGGTAGAAATGTGCGGGCTGACCCGGGAGCAGAATAAAATAATAGGTACCCTTTCAAAAGGATACCGGCAAAGGGTCGGACTGGCACAGGCACTGGTTCATGATCCCGCGGTTTTAATACTCGATGAGCCGACCACAGGGCTCGACCCCAACCAACTGGTTGAAATCAGGCAACTCATCAGGGAAACAAGCCAAGAAAAAACGGTGATATTTTCAACCCATATCATGCAGGAAGTGCAGGCTCTTTGCGACAGGGTAATCATCATCAACCAGGGCAGGCTGGTGGCAGACAGCCTGGTATCAGCGCTTCAAGGAGAAGATTCAAATATTATTTACCTCGTTGCTGAATTTGCCGAAAGTGTGGATGTGGGTGAATTGATAGCCATCGAAGGGGTGCTCGATGTGGCTGAACAACAGAAAAACCAATATATTTTAAAAGCAGATGCCAACCATGACGTAAGACCCGGAATATTTAAGTTTGCCACGGTCAATAACAAGGTCTTGCTGGAGATGAGGGAAGAAAAGCAATCCCTTGAAAATGTGTTCCAAAAGTTAACAGGAGGGAGATAGGACTTATGTTAAGGATATTGTTAAAGGAGATCAACAGTTATTTAAATTCCCTCATTGCCTACATTGTCATCAGTGTTTTTTTGACAGGTATCGGGCTGCTCATGTGGGTTTTTCCTGAAACCAATGTGTTGGATTATGGTTTTGCTGATATGGAGACGTTGTTTTCCTTTTCACCCTATGTTTTTTTGTTTCTTATCCCGGCAGTGACTATGAAGTTATTCGCAGAGGAAAAAAAAACAGGGACCCTCGAGTTACTCTTTACCCAACCTGTGACGGATTTTCAGATCGTTCTGGCCAAGTATCTGGCCGGGCTGGTTATAGTTATATTTGCTTTGATCCCCACCTTGATTTATTATTTTTCTATTTACAAGCTGGGACAAACGCAGGGAAACATTGACACAGCCGGGGTGATTGGCTCATACATCGGACTATTATTGCTTGCCGGCGTATTTACCGCCATTGGTGTTTTTGCCTCTTCCATTACTGAAAATCAGATCGTTGCTTTTATTATAGCGGTATTTTTGTGTTTCCTTTTTTATAGTGGATTTGGCTCGATGGCAGCCATAGACGTTTGGGGCAGCGGATCTAACTTCCTGGATCAATTGGGATTGCTTTATCACTACAGTGCTTTAAGCAAGGGGTTGATCGACGCTAGAAATGTTGTGTACCTGTTAAGCCTTACTGTTGCCATGTTGTTATTGACCCAAGTTATCGTAAGCAGTAGGAAATGGTGATGAAAAGATTTAATAAGAGCGGTAAAATGTGGGAGTCACTGCTGAAATTTGGCATTGGTTTTATGATTCTTGTGCTGATTAACCTGCTGGTTTCCAAATATATCCTGCGAATTGATCTCACTGAAGAAAAGCGGTTTACTATATCAGATGCTACTAAATCCATGCTGAAAGGCTTGGACGATGTATTATATGTGGAAGTTTTTCTGGAAGGGGAGCTTCCGGCAGGAATGAGAAGGCTTAAAACCGCCATCAGAGAGCGGCTTGATGAGTTTGCGGTTTACTCAAATAACAAAGTTCAGTTTAAGTTTATTGATCCCTCCCAGGCGGCCAGTGATAAAGCCAGGCAGGAGTACCATGATAACCTTGTGAAAAGGGGCCTGCAACTCATCAGGTTATTTGATAATGAGGGGGGCAAAAATGTGGCTAAAATAATTTTTCCGGGGGCCATTATTACATATCACGAGCAGGAGAAACCCGTTTTGCTGTTAAGAGGAAAAGGTGGGCAGCGTGCCATCAATCAGTCCATTGAGGGGCTGGAATATGAATTGGCCAGCGCGATCAGGGCCCTGACCAGCAGAGAAAAGAAAAAAATCGGATTAATCAAAGGCCACAAGGAATCCGATTCATTGATGCTGGCAGGATTAACCAGTGTGCTCAGTGAATCTTATCATGTTTATAATGTCAACCTGCCTGAAAAAGAGCAACTCGAAGGGTACGACGCGGTAATCATTGCCAAACCAAAGGCGGCCTATAAAGAGGCTGAAAAGTTTAAGCTCGATCAGTACATCATGAAAGGTGGCAAGGTACTTTTTTTTCTGGATCAACTTTATGTCAATGAAGATAGTGCGTTGAGCCAGGGAGGAACCATTGCCTTGCCGGTGGATGTAAACCTCGATGACCAATTGTTCAAATATGGGGCAAGGATTAACCGTGATCTGATTTTGGATTTAAGTGCGGGCGTGATGCCGGTTATTGTCAACATGATTGGCGATGAGCCTGAAATACAAAACTTCAAGTGGCATTACTACCCGATTATTAATCAATTTGGACAACATCCTATTGTGAAGAATTCCGATGCCATTTACACCAAGTTTATCAATACAATTGATACAGTCAAGGCGGATGGTATTGTTAAAACGCCGTTACTTTTCAGCAGCCGGTATTCAAAAAGGGTCAATTCACCAGTAAGCGTAGCATTGGCGGATGTTACCCGGTTAGGGCAAGAAGACTTTCCGCCCCGGGAGCCATTACCGGTAGCTTATTTGCTCGAAGGTTCGTTTAAATCCCTTTACGCTAACAGGTTTTTACCCGAAGGGATTGCCAGGCAGAAGGTCATGAATGAAAGTGTTCCTACCAAAATAATGGTTGTGGGAGATGGAGATATTATTGAAAACGAATTCAGCCTTCAGAACAGGCAACCTGTGGAATTGGGATTTAGTGAATTTATGAGACAGAAATTTGCCAACGAGGATTTCATTAAAAATGCCTTACAATACATGATGGACGATCAGGGGTTGATTACTGCCAGAAATAAAGAGATTAAAATCAGGCTTTTGGATGAGGTCAAAGTTAGTCGGGAAAGGGTCTTTTGGCAGGTTGTAAACCTGGGGTTGCCGGTAGTTTTGATCATCATGTATGGCTTGGCCAGGTACTATTGGAGAAAAAGAAAATTCACACGTTTTTAGTGATGCAACGGAAAAAAAATATCAGGTTGTTTATTATATTCATGGCACTTGTCATGGTCAATACTGCGGTTGTTTTCCTGGATGTAAACCGGTCTGACCAGTACGTTGATCGTTATAAGTTTACCCTTATAGATACCTCTCAGGTTGACAAAATAACGTTAAAGCAGCATGACAGGTTGATTTCCTTCGAAAAAACAGGTGAAGGCTGGCTGGTTAATCAGAAATACCCCACAGACGAAAGAATGATGGGTTTGATTTTTGCCGTTATGACCAGCGTTGAAACCAGCCGGCCTGTTGGGGCTTCTGCAGACAATGAAGTGAGAGACAAGCTGTCAAAAGAGGGCGTATTGGTTGAGTTTTATAGTGGTAAAGACGATATCTCGGCGTTTTACACGGGTGGTAATCCTACCAGGACACTTTCTTACATGATGAAGAAATCGGAATCAGTACCCTATGTAGTTTATATACCGGGATATTCCAGTTACCTGGCGGGGCTGTTTGCGTTGAAGTTAAGCGACTGGAGAAACAAAAAAGCTTTTGAAACCTCCTGGTCTTCGCTTAAATCCTTAAAACTGGAATCAGTAAAAGATAACCTTGTTCAGTTACATATTGCCTATCAGAATAACTTTTTTAAAGTGGCCGATGTATCTGGTGTAGATACCGTCAAAATGATGAACTACCTTGAAACCACCACAGGCCTGGCAATTGACCAGTATATTGAGCCGGGTGAATTCCCTGATTATGACAGTTTGATCTCTGCCCAGCCTGAATACATCATTTTTATAGAGGATACGGACGCCGCCAAAAACCGCCAGCTACAGATCTTCCCACCACTGGAAGGCAAAGGCCTAAGATTAGGCCAACTACTTCCATCTAAACAGATGGTCATCATCAGGCAAAAAAAGGTGGATGGTATACTTGCTGCTAACAGTGATTTTGAGCGGATTGAATAGTGCCGGAAGGTGGTATTTAAACAGGGCCTTTAAATTAGAATGAAGTTATTTTTTAATCAATTTATTTTTAACTTTACCCAGTTTTAAATTATATAACTTCACTCTATGAAATTCATTGTTTCTTCCTCATCTTTATTGAAACAACTTTCCGGAATCAACGGTGTTATTACTTCTAATCCTGTAGTGCCGATCCTGGAAAACTTTTTGTTTGAGATTAATGATGGCCTTTTGACCATAACAGCCTCAGACCTTCAAACCTCTATGATTACCCAGATGGAAGTGGAGGCCAAAGACCCTGGCAGTATCGCTGTGCCCGCTAAAATATTGCTGGAAACATTAAGAAATTTACCCGAACAGCCTGTGGCATTTTCGATCGACGAAGAGACCTACAGCGTGGAATTAAGTTCAGACAACGGGCGATACAAGCTTGCCGGGGAAAATGCCACTGATTTTCCTAAGGTACCGGTTGTATCCGACGGCTACACGGTTGATATATCCTCCGATATCCTGGCTACCGCCATCAACAATTCCATATTCGCTACCAGCAATGATGAGTTACGACCTGCTATGACAGGAGTATATTTGAACCTCGGGGAGAACAGCACTACTTTTGTAGCTACCGATGGTCACCGGCTGATCAGATACAGAAGGGTAGATGTTGCGGCTGAAACGGACAACGCTATCATTATTCCAAGAAAGGCCCTCAATCTGCTCAAAGCCTCTTTACCGGCAGATTCGACTCATGTCACCCTGGAATTCAATCCGGCCAACGCCTATTTTAAGTTCGAAAATGTCAAATTGATCTGCCGCCTGATTGATGAGCGGTTTCCGGATTATGAGAATGTAATTCCATCGGATAATACGAACCACATGACAATCAAAAGGCTGGAATTTTTAGGATCACTACGCAGGATAGCCATCTATGCCAACAAAACCACCCATCAGGTAAGGTTAAAAATCACCGGAAGCGAACTGCAGATTTCGGCAGAAGATTTGGATTTTTCCAACGAAGCGTCTGAGCGGCTCAGGTGTGAGCACGATGGGGAAGACATTGAAATTGGCTTCAACGCCCGTTTCCTTTTGGAAATGCTCAATAACCTGGAGTCTGACGAGGTTACATTGCAATTATCCGCATCCAACCGGGCCGGCCTGATTGTGCCTAAGGAGAAGGATGAGCATGAGGATATTCTGATGTTGGTGATGCCAGTGATGTTAAATAATTACGCTTAACCTTAACCGTCTGAGGTTAGTTCCATGCTTTTAACCTGAAACTATTCAATTGGCAAATATCTCATTAAAAAACGTTTTCATATCTTCCCAGGATGCTTTGTCTGCCGCCTCATTATAAGCCAATGGCAGGTCGAACTTTTGTCCCATTGCATCTGCTCCCGGATTAGTAAAGGAATGGGTAGCTCCTTCATAAGCCTTCAAGGTGAAGTTAGCATTGGCGTCAGCCATTTCTTTTTTGAATCCTTCCAGGCTTTCGGGTGAAACAAACGGGTCTTCTGCGCCATGACAGACAAGAATGGCAGCTTTGATATCACCTGATTGTGCAGGAGTTGCAGTGTCCAGACTGCCGTGAAAGCTCACCACACCATTTAAAGGAAAACCGAATCTTGCCATATGCAAAACCACACCACCTCCGAAGCAATAGCCAATGGCGGCCATTTTGGTAGTGTCTGTGGCAGGATTGGCTTTTAAGATGTCCATTGCTTCAGTAAACCTGGCTTTTGCACCTTCTATATTCTGGAATACTGCGCTGGCAAATTTGCCAGCGTCCTCGGGATGATCGGCCTGCAGTCCCTCACCGTACATATCGACAGCCAATGCCACATAACCCATTTCGGCCAGCATTTCAGCCCTTTTTCTGGCGTAATCATTATGCCCCCACCATTCATGAACCACCAGTATTCCGGGGCGCTGACCGGCTCGATTGGCATCGTAAGCCATAAATCCGTTCATGGAAATTCCATCAGCCTCATAGGTTACTTCCTCACCTTTTATATCGATGGGTCGATCTTCACAGTTTCGGGAGCCGTGTCTTCAGTTCTAACGGTCGAATCGCCTTTTTTGGTGCCACAGGAGAAGAGCCATACAGCTAGCGATATGATGGTAAAACAACGCAAATTTTTAATCATGGTTAGCCTGGTGTTTATTGATGAGATAAAGGTAATAATTATAAAAAAAAGACAAAGTAAAATGAAAAATGATTGTATTTTTAACAACAAAAAATCCGTAATTATTTGAAAAACCAACCCTTACGCCCTGTCTGGGTGCTGCCCGTCATTGTTTTTTCTCAATTTGCCGGAACCTCACTCTGGTTTGCGGGTAATGCTATTGCCGGGGACTTGCAAAGTGAATTTTCGTTAGGAGATGGCGCTGTGGAGGATTTGACCTCTGCTGTTCAACTGGGGTTTATTACAGGTACCCTGGTTTTTGCTTTTTTGTCACTGGCCGACCGTTATTCGCCCTCCAAAGTCTTTTTTTATTCCACCCTGCTGGGCGCCATCGCTAATCTGGGCGTGTATTTTATAGCAAATGGCTTTATTGGTCTTATATCATTCAGGTTTTTAACCGGTTTTTTTTTTAGCAGGCGTTTACCCCGTAGGCATGAAAATATCTGCTGATTGGTACGAAAAAGGACTTGGCAATGCGTTGGGGCTTCTGGTTGGGGCGCTGGTAATCGGGACCGCTTTTCCCCATTTGTTGAAAAACCTCACCAGGAACCTGCCCTGGGAAACCCTGATTTTTGCTACCTCTGGCCTGGCGGCATTTGGTGGAGCGTTGATTTATTTTTTTGTTCCCGATGGCCCCTTCCGTAAACCGATGAGTCATTTTGAGTTTAATGGCATCCTCAGGGTTTTCAAAGATAAAGCTTTTCGCTCCGCAGCTTTTGGTTACTTTGGACATATGTGGGAGCTTTATAGCTTTTGGGCGTTCATACCAATCATGTTAACCATTTATCGAACCTATCATAAAAGTGCTGCATTTGATATTTCCCTTTGGTCCTTTCTGATTATTGCCATCGGGGGAGTCGGTTGTACGGTAGGCGGTAAGCTGTCATTAAGCATCAGCAGCTCCAAAGTCGCTTTTTATGCTTTGTTAATTTCCGGAGTGTGTTGTATGTTGTCCCCGTTTGCGTTTTATCTTAACAGCACTTTGTTCCTGGTCTTTTTGCTTATTTGGGGGTTGGCAGTAGTTACTGATTCTCCGCAGTTTTCAGCCGTTGTCGCCCGTACGGCCCCTCAGAAGATGAAAGGCACAGCACTTACCATCGTCAATAGCATCGGTTTTGCCGTTACCATTGTCAGCCTTCAGTTTTTAAAGCAAATGGCCCCCTTGTTTCATGACAAATCCATCTTCATATGGCTGGCGGTTGGACCGGTAGCAGGCTGTTTATCAATACTGCCATTGATAAAAAAAGGATTGTAATTAATCCTAAAATTATTACGTTTAATCCAAGAATAATCTTACATTTAACAAATAAGAGACAAAGGGACATGAAGTGATTTTTCGCCCTGAATTATCTATGTTGATCATTTTTTCATGAAAATTTATGGATAAAAAGAAAGTACTGGTCCTTACCGGCGGGGGTGACTGTCCAGGGCTTAATGCGGTTATTCGTGGCATTTTTAAAAGAGCCAAAAAAGAGAAGGATTGGGAGGTGCTGGGAAGTATTGAAGCCTTTAACGGGGTTATGAAGGAGCCTGTCGATGTTGTGAGGCTTACCAGCAAGAAAGTGGCAGGAATCCACATCAAGGGTGGAACTATATTGAAAACTACCAATAAGGGCAATCCATTATCCTATCCGGTACAAAAGGAAGATGGAACCTGGGAAAACATTGATAAAACAGATATGCTGGTTGAGCGGTTAAAGCAACTCGGCATAGAGGCTGTTATTAATATAGGCGGGGATGGTTCCCAGCTTATCTCCCAGGCACTTTATGAAAAAGGGGTCAACATCATTGGTGTCCCTAAAACAATTGACAATGACCTGTCAGCTACGGATTTTACTTTTGGTTTCCGTACGGCTGTACAAATAGCCACCGATAGTTTTGACAAACTGGTCACGACCGCCGAAAGCCACCACCGTGTGATGATCATGGAAGTAATGGGAAGGGATGCAGGCTGGATTGCGTTGCATACTGCCATAGCCGGAGGGGCAGAACTGTGTTTGATCCCGGAAATTCCATATGATATTCATAAAGTGGTTAACCATATCAACAAGCGATACAAAAAGGGCAAGGGTTTTGCCAACATTGTCATTGCAGAAGGTGCAAAACCCAAAGGTGGCGAAGTATTTCAAAAAGAGGCCAAGCTCAAGCACGAGGAGCATGTAAGGCTTGGAGGGGTGGCCTACCTGCTTTCCAGGCAATTAAAGGACGCCGGATGCCAAGCCGAAATCAGAGAGGCTGTGCTGGGTCATGTGCAAAGAGGGGGTACGCCCATTGCGTTTGACAGGATTTTAGCGACACTTTTTGGTGTAAAGGCTTTTGAAATGGTTTTGGATCGTGAATTTGGCAATATGGTATGTTATCGTGGAAATAAAATCTGTACGGTTTCGCTAAAAGAAGCTACCAGTACTTATAATTTTGTAGACAAGGACAGTTACCTGATCAAGGCCGCCAGAGGTGTAGGTATTTCTTTTGGGGATTAAATGCTATTTAACAGCGGTTTTTTTTACCGGAAATTTGGTTAATATCAGGGAATGACTTTTGCGCAAAATGTATTGCAGTTTTTTGACCAGCTCAGCGATCATCCCGAGGTGCCGTCAGGAGTAAATGTCTTAAATCCTTATAAAGAAGAACCTGTCAAAAGGGTTACGCGTCTTTTTTACGAAAAATATTATGGAGACCACTATGAAAGGTATCTGATAATAGGCATCAATCCCGGCAGATTCGGAGCGGGACTGACTGGCATTCCATTTACTGACCCTGTTCGTTTGAAGGCTGTTTGTGGGATCGATAATTCCTTTGATCCGAAACCGGAGCTGTCTTCAAAATTTATTTACGAACTGATTGCCAGAATGGGAGGTCCGGAAAAGTTCTACAGCCGGTTTTATTTCAGTTCTGTATCACCGTTAGGATTTACCAGGGACCACAAAAATCTGAATTATTATGATATCAGAGCGCTGCAGGACGGCTGGGAGCCTTTTATGGTTGATAACTTAAAAAAACAGTTGTCTTTTGGCTGTAGCAGCAAAAAGGCTTTTATTCTGGGACGGGGAAAAAATTTCCAATATATGCAAAAGTTGAATGGGTATACTCAACTTTTTGATTCATTAATTGAATTGCCTCATCCCAGATGGGTCATGCAATACCGTCTCAGGCGTATTGATGATTTTTTGCAGGAATATGCCAGCCAACTTGAATAGTCTTATCCATCTCCCTGCGAATTTATTAACTGGTAGATTTTGCCGTCAAATGCGCATATTAACAGCTCATTTTTTTCATCGGTACCAAAGGAGGATATGGCAAGATCGGTATCTGCCAGCAAAGTGTTTACTGCATTTTCCGGATTATCACCTGCAAGAGCCCATATTCTCCCGGAGACAAAATCCCCATAAACATACAGCCCCTGTAACGCCGTTAAATTCGATCCCCGGTAAACATATCCACCGGTGACTGAGCGGCCATTTCCTTGCTGGGCATAATCCCACACTGGCAAAATCAATCCTTCCCGCTGGCATGGTTCCTCCTCGGGAAAGCAATGCCCGCCTTCCATGATTTTCCAGCCATAATTCCCACCTTTTTCCACCAGATCAATTTCCTCGAAAGCATTCTGCCCTACATCCCCGGTCCAGAGCCTGCCCGATTCGGGATCGAAACTCATCCGCCAGGGATTTCTGAATCCGTAAGCGTAAATTTCCTCCCTAAAGTTACTGCTGTTACCGACAAAAGGATTGTCGGCAGGTATCGTATAGTTTAATCTGCCGGCTCCCGGGTTTACATCTATTCTTAATATATTGCCATGCAAAGTACTGCGATCCTGACCATTGTTCAGAGGGTCGCCACCCGAGCCTCCATCGCCGGTGGCAATGTAAAGATATCCGTCCGGACCAAAAGCGAGTTGTCCGCCATTATGGTTAGTAAACGGCTGATTAAATGTCAAAATCACGAATTCACTGTTTTCATCTGCCTCCTCAGCGTTGCCACTGTTTATCTTGAATCTGGAAATAACAGTTCTGTCAGGGCTGCCTGCCGTATAATTGACATAAAAGAAGCCATTATTTACGAAATCAGGGTGAAATGCCAATCCCAATAGCCCCTGCTCGCTGCCCCGGTCATTTACACGGTCACTGATATCTAAAAATAGCTGAGTTTCGGAAACCTCCGGATTGTTGATAAAAGACCGGACCATACCTTCCTGTTCAACCACGAATAGTCTTCCGGAGCCGTCATGTGCACTTTGAAGGTCCACTGGTTTTGTAAACGATAAATTCGGAAAAGCCGTTACGGCCTCCATGTTAATTACATCGGCAACATCTGCCGGTTCGTTGTCTTCCTGGCAGGCAATTGCGTGAGCCAGAAAAAATATGAGAATAATGAATTGCTTATTTAAAATCATGCCTGTAGTTATTATACAGTAACGAGCATTGTGCCTGTATTATTGAGGTTTGTTTTAATACAACAAATACTAGACGTTAATAGTGCTATTTTGGGGATTGCCAAGATTTTTAATGGGAATAACAGCTTTAGTCATCCAAAAACCTGTGTAAGGAGCTTCTTTCACCTGTGACAGGTCGAAGATATATTTTATCACCTCGTTTTCCCGGCTGGTTATTTCAACAAAAAACTGTGCCTCGCTGCCTTGCACAAAGTGTTCGGCAACCTTGTAATTGATATGATTCAGCAAGGGTTCATACGGATCACTGTGCAACATTGTCTTAAATCTGGCTATGGGACCTGTGTTGTTTTTGTTTTTTGGAGAAGCGAATGCAAAGGCCACCATAATTCCGTGATCCGGATCCGGCTGATCGTTGCTTTGCAAAGCGATAAGTTGTGACACCACTACCTCCATGGGCGAGAGATCCTGCCTGGGTTCATCGCTGGTTCTGATTATTTCGTTCCTGCAAGAGATTAAGATGCTTGCCAGCAGCGTTACAGGTAGAATCCACTTTATTAGGAGATGCATAACTTTGCGTTAAATAAGCATTTTTGAGTGATAACTTAATATAAATAATATTTTGAAGCTATCCGCACGATAATAATAGAATCTGATTAAAATGGACTTAAATAAAAAAGGAAGCTTGTAGGCTTCCCTTTTTCTTAACCACTCTCCTAGAGAGATTTTTAATTGTGTAATTTATAATAAGAAGTATTTTCAAAACTCATTAAGAAATCACTTTTGTGGATTAATATGAGTAGTTGTTTGTCTTCAATAGCCTCTTTATTATCTACGATACCTTCGTAAATAAGTTCATAGTTTTCATTGAAAATTTTGATCATCGGTTTGTTGAAAGCTTTCAATTCAGCCAGGTAGTTATCTTCGTCTTTCATCTTTGCCAAAACTTCAGCTTCCAGTGCGGCTATTTTAGCTGCAAAGATTTTATCATCGATCATTGTACTGTCTGCTGCTGCGTTTGCCAAAGTTGTGGTCATTACTAAAGCGCCCATCACGATACCTGTAATCGAGGCTAATTTTCGGTTTATATTAAATAGTGTTTTCATGACTTGATAGTTTGTCTTGTTTTTGAAGTATTTATTTTGAGTTTTTGACTTTCTGCTTATTTAATAGTCAATCCCTGTGCCAAAAACCTAAAATGTCGAAATTCATATAGTTAATACGGAATACGCAAAAATGTGTAAATAAGTTGTGCTATTACCGGACAATTTTTTGTATCGTTACCGGACAGTTTTTTTGTTCCCTGTTTAAGTGCATGAACATGGTTACCGGCAGTGGCCGACAAACCCCTCAAAGCCTGGCATGATAAAGCGGATCCTGCTTTAACAATTGCGTAGTAACGAGGTACAACTCCTGATCATACCGGTAAAACTGTTCAGGCCTTTCAAAAAAATTCTCAACGACAATGGCAAAAAATTCATGAACATTTGTGCCAGCATATGACCTGAAAAAAGAAGATCCTTCCAACCGTATTTTTTCTATCTCATGTTTTGCCAGCCTGTAAAAAGACTTCAAAGAGTTTTCATCGATAAAATTATACTCAGTATTTCTGATAGCGTTTTCGATCTTAAGGGCATGTGCCAGTTCATGAAGCCCGAGGTTACGCCCACTGTCGGCCTCATTATATCCTTTCACAAAATTTACCCATGATAAGATAATGAAGCCGCGGGTGTTTACTTCACCCTGATGATATTTTTGTGTGATGTTGGAATAATAGTCGGTTTTATACAAAATGATTTTACGAAAATGCATAAAATATATGCTGGGATAGCCAAAAGTAAGCTGTATGGCCGAGGCCGCAATTAAAACTTTCATTTCAACGGTAATATGCTTTATTCCACCTCTCGGCACGAATTCCTTGATATTTATGAATTTTTGAACCCTTTTTTCAAAAATCGACTTATCTTGATCATTTAAGTGATGATAGTACCCAAACTTTTCTATCAATACTTCTTTGTAATGAGGTTTTAACCGGCTGGTTAACAAATACCGGTTGATATGATCTTTGAAAAAATAATTAATAACCTCCCGAATGATACCATAGAACTGTATTACTATGGCAATGGCAAATAGCAACATGATTGCTATAACCCAGAATCCGTCTAAACTTTCAGCAATTTTCAAAGGCGTAATTGGTTAATTATTCCGGTTTTTCACAAAGATAAAGTAGCCGGGGATAATGTGAAAGCGGTAAAAAAATAAACCGGGTTGAGAGAAAAAAAGGGAAGCCAGCAGACTTCCCCTCTCATCAAATTTTTCTTTTCAGGGGAGCTATTTTTAATAACCTAATTGGTAATAAGAGATATTTTCAAAGTTCATCAGTAAATCACTTCGGTGTATGAACGATAGCAGTTTTTTATCCTGGATCATTTCAATATCATCCACAACAGCCTCATAGATCAGTTCGTTGTTGGCATCAAATACTTTTACCATGGGTAAGCTAAGATGGTCGAATTCAGCCAGTACATCTTCTTCTTTTTCTAACTGTTCCAACACCTCGGCTTCAAGGGCTGCCACTTTAGCCTCTGTGGCTTCATCCTTTTTGGTTTTGTGGTTAGGTTCAGCGTTTGCCAGACTTGAGACCATTATTAAAGCACCCATCGCGATTCCTGTGATCAATTTTAACTTTCCGGTTATATTTTTTGATTTTTTCATGACTTGTTAATTTGCATTGTTTTTTGAAATATTTATTTTGAGTTTTTGACTTTTGCGTACTAAATAGTCAATTCGTATGCCAAAAACATAAAATTTTGTAAATCAGATGTTTATAACATATTTATTTTAAGAAAAGTCAATATATTGTATCATAAACGGACAATTTTTTGTATTATTACCGGACAGTTTTGATCCTTTGCTTTTCAGGCCTGCGAGCATGATTGCTCAAGGATACCAGTCCTTTTCTCATTGTCTGCCGGTAATTATGCCGGAACGCGCAATTCCCAGTGCCTGGATGGTATGTATAATATTAGCAGATAAGTGGCCTACGGTGTATGAAGGCATTATGCGCAATAGCAAAGCCGCCGCCTGACTGTTTTAATACCATTTATAGATCCTTAGTCCTGAAAAAAAGGCGATTGCCCCTACAGCAAGCAGAATAAAAAACGGTGTAGCAATTTCTGCCAGACCCGCTCCTTCTATAAAAATACTTCTGATGTTGTCAGCCAAAATTGTGAGTGGCAATTTTTGAATAATGTTAATAGCCCAATCCGGAAAGTTATGATAGCTGAAAAAAATGCCGGAAAGGACCATCATAGGCATGACTACCAGATTGATAAGCCCGTTTCCTACCTGTGTGTTGGCAGTGCGGGAGGAAACAAAAATAGCAATTCCGGTGAATGCCAGATTACCGGCCATGAGTATAAGAATCAAAGCAAGCCAATTCCCTTGTAATTTAATATCAAAATACAGATAAGCGAAAAGGAAGAGCAAGCCTGATTCTACAAAATTGAGTAATAATCGGGCCACAAACTGGGCAAACAAGAAGTTTGATTTTTTCATGGGCGTAGCCACCATTCTGCGCAGGAGCTTTTTCATGCGCTTGTCAATGAGCGAGTAGCTGATACCCCACATGCATGACATCATGATGCCCATTGCCATTAAGCCTGGCACCAGGAAGTCTATATAGCGGGTTCCGGTCTGGGTAAGTGGGCTTATATTGACAGATTTGGTTGGCTCACTTTTCTGGTTGAAAGCGGCGTTAATTTGCAAATAGGCGAGCTGAGCTTCAGGATTAATTGGGTCGAAATGGTAAACGACCGAATCATTGACCAACTCCATGATCATACTTATTTTTCCTCGTTTCAGCATAATAATTGACTCCTGCCAGTCAGACTTCCGGAATTGATAAGTGGTAATGCCCAGTTGCTCATCACCAATTTTTTTTACAAGCGGCTGACCTTCTCCGGGGTTTAGGCTGACGAAGAATTGACCGAAATCCTCGCGTTTGATCAGTGAATTTTCTTCATCGACCAGGGCGATGGTTCTTATCAACTCATTTTGCTTGGTAAATGCCAGCCCCAACCCCCAGGCCATCAGTATGGGAAAAAGTATGGCCCAGAAGATGATCCCCGGCTCGCGGAAGAATTCTTTCAGGTGCATACCGATTAATTGTGATATCTGCTTCATCATGTTTTACCTTATTAATTCATTGGTCCAGATGCCTTCCGGTCATAGCGATAAACAGGTCATCCAGGGTCATTTTTCTACATTCAAGTGACGTCAGTGCCAATTGTTGATTTTTAATAAACGCCAGAAACAGAGGAAGGTAGCTCACCAGGTCCCCTACGATTATCTCTCCTTTGTTACCTGCCGGATCAATAATCGATTGGATGATTTTTTCATTACGGGGAAGCTGGTTCTCCCGAATCGATCCATTGGTTTCAAAACTTATTACTTCGCCCTGCTTATATTTTGAAAGTAGCTGTTCCAGTGTCCCTTCGGCTAAAATTTGCCCTTTATCCATGATGACAATTTTTTCACAGAGGTAAGCGGCTTCGTCCATGTAATGGGTGGTAAGGATCATGGTGGTTTTATTAGCTGTTTTTAAAGCCATTAAAATGTCCCAGATTTCCCTCCTGGCTGTCGGATCCAGTCCGGTAGTAGGCTCATCGAGTAGCAGGATTTCAGGGGTATTGAGCAGGGCTATGCCAAGTGCCAGCCTTTGCCGCTGGCCACCGGATAAGTTTACAACGTATGACTTTCTTTTTTCATTCAGGTTGACCAACTCAAGGATTTCCAATATACGCTTTTTGTCCAGTCCGTAGAAACTGGCAAAAAGTTTTAAAGTTTCAAGGACCGTGAGCTTGTCTATAAAACGTGTCTCTTGCAATGACAGGCCGATAATGTGGTGCAAGTCCTCTGCATGATCTTTCCAGCCTTTTCCCATGATCTCAATTTCCCCTGAATCGGGATGTTGCAGCCCTTCTATCATTTCTACCAGGGTAGTCTTACCAGCGCCATTTGGGCCCAGCAGAGCGGCGTATTCGCCTTTTGGAATGAACAGATCGATGCCGTTAACAGCTTTTACTTCCTTGAAATTTTTGTGCACATTGGTGACCTTTATCATATTCAATCAGCGTTGTTTGGTAAAATGGCTTGTTCTTCCTTTCGGTCTAAAAATTGTTATACTTGGCAGCCAGCGCAGCACCCACAATACCGGCATTGTTCAGCAATTTGGCGGGCACAATTTTCGTATGGATATTTAGCATTGGAAAAAAAGTCTCATGGTGTTTGCTCACACCCCCGCCGATAATAAACAAATCCGGCCAGAAGAGTTCCTCGAGCCTTCGCAGATAATCACTTAACCTGTCAGAAAACTCTTCCCAGCTCAAATCCAGGTTTTTTCTTACTGCATTGGAAGTATATTTTTCAGCGATCTGTCCATGAAGCAGGAGATGGCCTAGTTCGGAGTTTTCAAACAAATGCCCGTTACTTATGAGAGCCGTACCTATACCAGTGCCAACCGCCGCCATAATTACGACTCCTTTCTCCTTTCTGCCTGCTCCGAAGGCCACTTCTGCCAAACCTGCCGCATCCACATCATTAACCATGTGGGTAGGGCAGTTTATTCTTTTTTCAATATTCTTGCCCGCATTTAAGCCAATCCATGATTTGTCAATGTTCGCAGCCGTCATCACGGTTTCATGCTTGATAGCCGCCGGAAATCCACAGCCTACCTGACCATGCCAATTAAAATGATGAACAATATCGGCAACCGTATTAATGACAGATTGGGGCGTGGCTGGTGAGGGTGTAGGAATGCGGTGTCTGGTTTCTAGCAGATCTCCGGTTTTAGTGTCTACCGGTGCGCCTTTGATGCCGGTTCCACCAATATCAATTCCAAGAATGTGCACTTTAAAGGATTATAACAACAATTAAATATTTGTAATGCAAGTTAAAATTAACAATCAATCATAACTATCAAAACTATTCCCATAATTGATTCTTAATTTGCCTTGATAATTTTTAAAAACGGGGAAGCTTGCGACAATAAATTAATTCTAATTTATCCCCCGGGAATGTATCGATTAAGAATTAATTATTGCTATTTTTGCATCTCTTTTAAGTAAATGGATAAAATAAGGAACTTTTGTATCATTGCCCATATTGACCATGGTAAAAGTACCCTGGCTGACCGGTTATTGCAATTCACTGATACCGTGTCGGAGCGGGAAATGCAGGATCAGTTGCTCGATGACATGGATTTGGAGAGAGAACGCGGTATTACTATAAAGAGTCATGCCATTCAAATGGAGTATGAGTTCAATGGTGAAAAGTACATTTTAAACCTTATCGATACCCCCGGTCATGTTGATTTTTCATATGAGGTTTCACGGTCTATCGCTGCCTGTGAAGGGGCCCTGCTTATTGTAGATGCTTCACAGGGCATTGAGGCTCAAACCATCTCTAACCTTTACCTGGCCCTTGACAATGACCTGGAAATCATTCCTGTTTTAAATAAAATCGACTTGCCGGGTGCCATGCCAGAGGATGTTTCTGACCAAATTGTTGATTTGATTGGATGCTCCAGGGAAGAAATCATCCATGCCAGCGGCAAAGAAGGAATCGGTATCGGGGAAATACTCGCTGCCATTATTCAAAGGATTCCTGCCCCCCAGGGAGATCCTGCCGCACCCCTGCAGGCTATGATCTTTGATTCGGTATTTAACGCCTATCGGGGCATAGAAGTATATTTCAGGGTTTTTAATGGCAGTATCAAAAAAGGTGACAAAGTAAAATTTGTAAACACCGGAAAGACTTATGATGCTGATGAAATCGGAGTACTGAAGTTAGGCCAGGAATCAAGGGATGAAATAAGTGCCGGCAATGTGGGTTATCTGATTTCGGGCATCAAAGTGGCCAAAGAGGTGAAGGTCGGCGATACCATTACGCATGTTGATAATCCCACCAAAAATGTGGTAAAGGGATTTGAAGATGTTAAACCCATGGTTTTTGCAGGGATTTACCCTGTTGAAACCAGCGAATATGAAGAATTGCGTGCCTCTATGGAAAAGCTCCAGTTAAATGACGCCTCACTGGTATGGGAACCCGAAACCTCAGTAGCTTTGGGTTTTGGATTCAGGTGCGGGTTTTTAGGTATGTTACATATGGAGATTGTCCAGGAGCGACTGGAAAGGGAGTTTGGTATGACGGTGATTACTACCGTGCCTTCTGTAGAATTTCATGCGATCAAAACAGACGGTGGGATTATTCCCGTGAATGCCCCCTCGGAAATGCCGGAACCCAACACCATTTCCCATATCGAAGAACCATTTATAAGGGCGCAAATTATTACCAAGTCGGACTACATTGGTGCCGTAATTGCCCTTTGTATGGATAAAAGGGGTATGATTAAAAATCAAATCTATTTGACAGCCGACAGGGTGGAGCTGACCTTTGAATTACCGTTATCGGAGATTGTATTTGATTTCTTCGATCGCCTGAAAACTATCTCGAAGGGATATGCTTCACTGGATTATGAACTGATTGGATTCAGGCAGTCCAATATGGTGAAACTGGATATCATGCTGAACGGCGAAAAAGTAGATGCACTTTCAGCCATTGTGCACAGGGACAAGGCCTATGAGTGGGGAAAAAGACTTTGTGAAAAATTACGGGAGTTGTTACCAAGGCAAATGTTTGAGATTGCCATACAAGCTGCCATTGGCACGAAGATAATTGCCAGGGAGAGTGTAAGGGCATTGAGGAAAAACGTACTAGCCAAGTGTTACGGAGGGGATATAACACGCAAGAGAAAACTTTTGGAAAAACAAAAGAAAGGCAAAAAAAGGATGCGCCAGGTAGGTAATGTGGAGATACCACAGGAAGCTTTTATGGCTGTTTTGAAACTGGAAAATTAAACGGGGCATCATTCATAAATCAATCCTTATTAACATGGCGCAACTAATTGACGGACGAAAGATCTCCAATGAAATTCTGGAAGAAATTACCAATGAGGTTCAAAAAATCCAGTCTGCGGGGGGCAAGGTACCACACCTCGCTGCTGTACTGGTTGGGGACGATGGCGCCAGCCTCACCTATGTAAATGCCAAAGTGAGAGCGTGTGAAAAGGTTGGTTTTAAATCTACACGCATTCATTTGCCTGCCTCTACCGGTGAGGAAGTATTGCTTGACAAGGTACGGGAACTGAATGACGACCCTGAAATAGACGGTTTTATTGTACAGGTGCCACTCCCGGAGCATATTGATGAGCAAAAGGTAGTTGACACCATTAAACCGGAAAAGGATGTGGATGGTTTTCACCCGGCTAACCTGGGCAGGATGCTGCTGGATTTACCCACGATGATCCCTGCCACACCTAAAGGAATCCTTTTATTGCTGGAGAAAAGCAATATCGATACAGTCGGTAAAAACTGTGTGGTAATGGGCAGAAGCCATACTGTCGGAACACCGGTAAGTGTGTTGATGTCACGGAATAAAAAGACCGCCAACAGTACCGTTACGGTCACACATAGCCGCACTAAAGACCTGCCAGTCATTACCAGGCAGGCCGACATATTGATTGTCGCCATTGGCAGGCCTGAGTTTGTTACAGGGGATATGGTGAAAGAGGGAGCGGTGGTAATTGATGTGGGAATTCACCGGGTTCCTGCCCCTGAAAAAAAATCGGGGTTTAAATTGAAAGGGGATGTGAAATTTGAGGAAGTTGAACCAAAAGCGGGTTTTATCACTCCTGTGCCCGGTGGCGTGGGCCCCATGACTATTGCCTCGCTTTTACACAATACCTTAATAGCTTCCCGTAAAAGATAGTATGTAATGATAATGAACAGCGGTTCAATCACCCGCTTTAAAAAAAATTTTATGTCAGAAACAACAATAAAAATAATAAAAACTACAGACCGTCTTCCATTGATGGAGGCATTTCATACCATTCAGGGAGAAGGCTACCACCAGGGTAAATCGGCTTATTTTATCAGGTTAGGAGGTTGCGATGTAGGTTGCCACTGGTGTGATGTGAAAGAATCCTGGGATGCTTCCCTGTATCCTAAAATCAAAATAAGCAATATTGTCAGTGAAGCAGCTACTCAGCCATCGAATATCGTGGTTGTCACTGGTGGTGAACCGTTAATGTATGACTTGTCTGCTTTGACAGATGAACTGAAATCCTGCAGCTTTCAAACCCACCTTGAAACCTCAGGCGCTTATCCGGTATCGGGCCGTTGGGACTGGATTTGCTTTTCACCCAAAAAATTTAAAAAACCCCAACCCGATATTTATCGACAGGCCAACGAGCTCAAAGTGGTGATTTACAATAGAAGCGACTTCACATGGGCTGAACAACATGCCGCTTTGGTCGACAAACAATGCCATCTCTACTTACAGCCCGAGTGGTCCAAACGAGAAATAATGATACCCCAAGTTGTTGACTACGTAAAACAACATCCCAAATGGCATATATCATTACAAATACATAAATACATGCACATACCTTAAGGAGGGTGGAGTGTGGGTGTGAGGAGGTGTCCGTGGGGGAATCTATCGTTTAAAAGGAATAATGCGGCCGGAAGGGGTAAAGGTTATGGGGAGGTATGTCCCGTAGGGACTAAATATTTGGTAGGGTGATTAGATTTCGGATTCAAATTATGATAAAAAACGAAAGCGTCAGGCAATTTCAAATGATGAATGAATTGGGAAGGGAGCAGGTTCCCTTTTTGTTTATCATTGATTTCGAAATGAAAAACCCAATCGTCATTCCTGTGAAGGACCTGCCCGGATTTCCTGTTTTATTCGACGTCAATGGGTACCGGAATTTTTCGCATCATTCAGACATAGTCAAAGCTGTCAACATGGAAAAACGGCCTATTTCCTACTCCCAATACAAAAAAAGCTACGACATCGTATCCAAAAACCTTCAATACGGGAATTCATTCCTGGTCAACCTTACCCACAAAACAGAGATAAGTATTAACCTGGATTTTCCTACCCTCTTTTTTCAAAGTGCTGCCAAGTATAAGCTGCTGTATGATAACCGGTTTCTGGTGTTTTCCCCCGAGACTTTTATTACGATTAAAAAGGGTGAAATCGCCTCGTTCCCTATGAAAGGCACCATTGAGAAAGACTTTCCCAACGCTGAAGAAACCATCCTGAATGACCCTAAGGAACTGGCTGAGCATGTAACCATTGTCGATCTGATAAGAAACGATTTGAGCCGGGTAGCTACCGGAGTCAAGACGAAAAGGTTCCGGTTTATCGATGAGATCAGAACCCATCAAAAAAATTTGTTACAAGTGAGTTCGGAGATAACCGGCCGGTTGGACAAAAACTACGCGGAGAAAATAGGAGATATCCTGATTTCCTTACTTCCTGCGGGTTCTGTCAGCGGAGCCCCCAAGACAAAAACGATGGACATTATCAAGCAAAGTGAAAAAGGCGACAGGGGTTTTTTTACAGGAATTTTTGGTTATTTTAACGGCAGGGATCTGGATAGCGGGGTGATGATCAGATTTATGGAAAAAGCAGGAGGAAGCTGTTTTTTCAGAAGTGGCGGAGGTATTACCGTGAACAGTGATCCCAAATTGGAATATCAGGAAATGATTGACAAAGTGTATGTGCCGCTTGCTTGAGTCATTAAAAATCACAGCTTCGGGGATAAAAAACCTGGATTTTCACAACCAAAGGTTTAACCATGCCCGTTCAGCGCTATTCGGCCTGAAAAAAAAGGCCGACCTCTCACATTTTATTCAGCTTCCACCCTTAAAAAATTCTGAAATTATTAAATGCAGGGTCATTTACCAGGAAGAAATAATAAAAATTGAATATATTTCCTACAAAAGAAAAGACATTAACACATTGAAGGTGGTCTATGATGATGATGTAAACTATGAATATAAATTTGAAGATCGCACGCATCTTACCGATCTTTGTCATCGCAAAGGTGAATGTGATGACATACTTATAATAAAGCGCGGTATGGTAACGGACTTTTCATATGGGAACATCATCTTCTATGACGGGAAGCAGTGGGTAACGCCGGCCACTCCGTTACTGGCCGGTACTATGCGTGCATCATTGATCCGGTCAAATAGGATTATTGAAAAGAATATCACAATCAGAGATTTGGATCAATATAAAAGCTTTAAGCTGATCAATGCGCTTTTCGGTTTTGATGCGCCGGAACAGCCCGTTGGAAATATCATCAGGTGAAAATCATTTAACGCTAATTTGCGTTATTAAAATAAGTTTTTTTATGACGTTTTTATGAAAGAGGTATTAATTATTTTACTATCACTCAACTGTTTTAACCTTTTTGCCCAAAGAAATCAAGCCTATACTTCCAGATCCAAAAAGGCCATCGCCTATTACCAGGAGTCTGAGATGTTTATGGTTAGAAGGCAGTATGAACAGGCAATTAAACTATTGGATCTTGCTACAGATAAAGATGATGATTTTGTAGAGGCTTACAACAGAAAAGGATATATATATGGTTTGATGAGATACCAGGAAGAAGCCAAAATGAACTATCTCAAGGTGGTAGAACTGGAACCGAAAAACCCCAAATTTTCTAATGCCTACTATTTTTTATCAGAAATTGCGCTTAAAAACGGCGATTATGATAAGGCAAAGGAACTAGTCGATAGATTTCTGTCCATTCAGCCTGTCGATAGAAAGCTGGCCCCTCAGGCCGGAAAAATTTTGCAAAGTATTCAGTATGCCAGGGATAATATGGGAAACAGGCTTCCTTTCAACGCAAGACCGTTGCCTGATAAGGTCAATGCACTTTCATTGCAGTACTTCCCTGTATTGACCGCAGACCAGCAATCCATCATTTTCACGGGTAGAAAAGGATTGTCAGCCAATTATGACGAGGATCTCTATATCAGTGAAAAAGATGAAAATGGTGAATGGTCCAGGCCGGTTTCCATATCGGACATGATCAATACCTCCAACAACGAAGGTACCTGCACCATTTCAGGTGATGGAAGGACATTGATTTTTACTTCATGCCTGGGGCGGAAGGGTTATGGAAGCTGTGATTTGTTTATAAGCTATAAAATCGGAGATGAATGGACCAGACCCAAGAATCTGGGAAGTGGTGTCAACAGCAGATACTGGGAGTCTCAACCTTCCTTGTCGGCTGACGGACGTACCCTGTACTTTGTATCGGACCGGCCCGGAGGTTTGGGAAAACGGGACATCTATGTCAGCTATCTTAAAAAAGATGGCATCTGGTCTCCTCCTGTAAACCTGAGCAAGCCAGTGAACACCAAGGAAGATGAGGTATCGCCATTCATTCATGCTAACGGTCAAACATTGTATTTTGCTTCCGATGGTCATCCCGGATTTGGTAGCTTTGATCTTTTTTATTCCGAATTATCTGACAATGTATGGCAGAAACCAAAAAATCTGGGTTATCCAATCAATACCTATGAAGAGCAGGTGTCTCTGTTTGTAACCTCAGATGGCAAAAGAGGCTATTATTCAAACGAAAACCTGAGCAAAAGGGTAGGGGCAAAAAGTGCTTTGTACGAATTTGATATGCCTCAGGAAATTCAGGTCAGCCATAAAAGTAATTTCGTAAAAGGCCGGGTCATTGACAGCGAAACCCGGGAATACCTTAGCGCCAGGGTAGAATTATTCGACCTGTTGCCTAATGAAATGATTTCTTCAGTGACTTCCGATAAGGTAAGCGGAGAATACCTGATGGTCATCACCGAAGGGAAGGAATATGCCTTGTATGTTAATAAAACAGGTTATCTGTTTAAGAGCCTGGCTTTTGACTATCAAGGTGCATCCCAGCTTGAGCCGGTTTCAATAGATATATACCTGGATCCTATAAAAACCGGAACCGCGACCATACTTAACAACCTGTTTTTCGATTTTGACAAATACGAGCTCCAAGAGAAGTCTATCACCGAATTGGAGAAAGTCAGAAGATTTCTGGAAGAAAACCCGACAGTTAACATCGGCATTGCAGGGCATACCGACAACTCCGGCTCCGCCAGCTATAACAAAGAGTTATCCGTCAACCGGGCCAAGTCTGTTTACAGGTACCTCATAAAACAGGGCATCAGGGAAAACCGTCTCAAATTCAGGGGGTATGGCCAGGAAAAGCCTATCGCGCCTAATGATACCGAAGAAAATAAACAAAAAAACCGTCGCATCGAATTTGTGATTTTGTAAAAGTCAATGACCCGATATTTAGCCAAACCTTCGGAGGCCCTTACCAAAAAGTTTCCATTTCAGCCAACCCGGGGGCAGTTGCAGCTTTTTGGCCTGCTGGACGATTTTATTCCGGAAAAAAACAAGGAAAAATCGACGCTGCTGATTAAAGGTTATGCGGGAACAGGCAAGACCTCGGTGGTAACGTCGCTGGTTAAGGTGTTGAAATATTATAATTATAAATCCTTGCTTATGGCTCCTACCGGTAGGGCGGCCAAAGTAATGGCCCAGTATGCCGGAAGAAAGGCATTTACCATCCATAAAATCATCTATAAAGTCGGGCCGGATGACAACGAGTCATTAACTTTCAAAAGGCAGAAAAACTACCACAGAAACACCATTTTCATTGTAGATGAGGTTTCAATGGTTACAGACCAGGCAGAATTTGGCACCAACAGCCTGTTGGCAGATCTTATGTGGTTTGTGTTTGAGGAACCTTCCAACAAACTGATTTTGATTGGCGACAACGCCCAGTTACCTCCGGTAGGACAACAGGAAAGCCCTGCCCTGCAACTTGACCACCTGTTAACCAATTTTGCCTTACACATTGAATCCGTCGAGTTCACCGAAGTCATGCGCCAGGAACAACATTCCGGGATTCTGTTGAATGCGACCAACCTTAGGGAAAAAATCAGGGCCAACCAATTTGAAATACATTTTAAAACCAGGGGATTCAAGGACGTTTTCAGGATGGGAAATCAAAAAATGGAGGATGGCTTAAGATATGCCTATGATAAATTTGGCATTGAAAATACCATTATAATCTGCCGGTCCAATAAAAACGCCGTGGCTTACAACCAGTTTATCAGGCGTACCATTCATTTTTATGAAAATGAGCTGGAAGTAGGAGATTACCTGATGGTGGTAAGAAACAATTATGCCGTACTACCCCAGGAATCGCAGGCGGGGTTTTTGGCTAACGGGGACTTTGTGGAGGTGATGAAGGTAGGCCTGATTGAAGAAATGTACGGTTTCAGGTTTGCTAATCTGGACCTGCGATTGATTGATTATCCTTCAGAGCCCGTTTTACAGGCGAAAGTACTACTGAATACCCTTTATTCACACAGCACTGCTTTAAGTGAACAGGAGAACAGGCACTTATACAGGGGCGTGATGGAAGATTACCTGGACCTGGCATCAAAAAAAGAAAGAGCAAGGGCCTTGAAAAGTGACCCTTATCTGAATGCTATTCAGGTAAAATTTGCTTACGCACTCACCTGTCATAAATCCCAGGGGGGGCAATGGAAGGTGGTATTTTTAGATCAGGGTTATTTGCTGAAAGAGAGGATTGACAAAGAATACCTTAGATGGTTGTACACAGCCGTAACCAGGGCCACACAGGAACTCTATTTATTGAATTTCAATAACGAATTCTTTGAAAACAACAAGAACTAAAGGGTTAAAAACGGTGTTATCATAAGCATTTAACCTGAGGATATTTATTACATCGGCCAGGTAATTAAATTAAATGTCGGTATTATAATTGTTTCTCAAATACTTACGTTATAAATTTGGAATAACAAAGACAAGCGAAATGAAAAAGATAATCTTAGTTTTAGCATTTTTATTGGCGAACGTGGCTGTTCAGGCCCAGCAAAAGAAAGAAAACCAGTCAACCGGCGGTCCGGTTTTGGCATTTGCCGAAGACCGGTATGAGTTTGGTGATATTAAGCAAGGTGATAAGGTAGAGCACACCTTTGATTTCGAAAATACGGGAAATGAGCCTTTGATCATTTCAAATGTATTGACAACATGCGGGTGCACCGTGCCAAAGTGGCCCAGAGAGCCCATAGCTCCGGGTGGTACAGGCAAAATAGAGGTAGTTTTTAACAGTACCAATAAATCCGGCGTACAAAACAAAGTCATTACCATACTTTCAAATGCCGGTGAAGGACGTACCAAAGTGACATTGTATGGAAACGTTCTTGTCGGAGAATCAGCCAACTAGTAAAAAATCAATCGACATGTAAGCCGGGGCTTACCCGGCTTTTTTTATACCAAAATAAATTAGAAAGCCCCATCCTGCGATCATTAAAACCCCTCCGATTGGCGTAATAGCGCCCCAGATTCCGGTATTGGTCAAACACAAAATATATAACGACCCCGAAAAAATGATAACGCCTGACAAAAACAACAGGGCTGCTGATTTTAAAAACCTGTGATTTTCCGATTTCATAAAAATTGAAAGAAACAAAAGCGCGAGGGCATGGTAAAACTGGTATTTTACGGCAGTTTCAAAAGTATCCAATCGGCCTGTTTCAACCAGGTAAGGCTTTAGCGCATGGGCCCCGAAGGCTCCCAGTGCCACAGCCAAAAGCCCTAACACCGCACCGGCTACCAACACTTGATTCTTGTTCATCTTGCCTGATAGTTACGTTCTCCAAAAATGGCACTGCCGATCCTGACTATAGTGGCCCCTTCCTCAATGGCGATTTCATAATCACCACTCATGCCCATAGAAAGTTCTTTCATGTCCAGGCGTGGACTTCGATACGCGTCCTTTAATCTGTCGAACAGGGATTTCAGGTACCGGAATTCCGTCCTGACCTGATTTTTGTCCATGGTGTTGGTGGCCATCCCCATTAATCCTTTTATCTGAATATTATGCATTTCTTCAAATTCCGGTCTTTCAATTAAATAAAATAACTCATCTTCATTCAAACCGAATTTCGTCGATTCTGAAGCAATGTGTACCTGTAAAAGACAAGGGATTATCCGGTCTGCTTTTACCCCTTGCTTATTGATCTCCTTTAGCAATTTCAGGCTATCGACGGCGTGAATCAGGTAAACGAAGTCAGCAATGTATTTCACCTTGTTCCGCTGTAAGTGTCCAATCATATGCCATCTGATATCCTTGGGTAGGGCTTCATGCTTAACTACCAGATCCTGAATCTTATTCTCCCCAAAATCTTTGAAACCGCCTTCATAAGCGTTTAGAATTAGCGCATTAGGCTTGGTTTTGCTTACCGCAACCAGGCGGCACCCGGTTCCGGAAAGTTTTTTTTCGAATTCTTTAATGTTATTTTTAACATCCATTTTATAAATATTGATTAACTTTATAATAGATAACCATGATTTATTATGGCAAATAAATTAAATTCAGGGGACAATTTATCCATGGTTATCGATAATTCCGGGGATGGACATTTTTTGAGTATGGACATTAGACCACATTTAATTCAGGGAATAGAAAGTATATGCCGCTTTTAGCTACTTTACTGAAAAAAGGTATCAGAATCAGGGAAAGTTTAGACCAGGAGTACTCTTCCCCCTTTGAGCTTCAAAAACTGGAACTTAAAAAGCTGTTAATTACCGCCAACCTAACTGAATTCGGAAGAAAATATTGCTTCTGGGAGGTGCTGAACGAATTTAAAAGCTATAGAAGGTACAGTTTTTATAAGAAGTTTAAAGAGAACATTCCGGTATATAATTACAACAAAATTTACAATGAGTGGTGGTACAAAAACAGGGCCGGAAAATTTAATGTTTGCTGGCCGGGAAGAGTAAAATATTTTGCCCTCAGCTCGGGCACTTCGGAGGCCTCGTCCAAATATATTCCAATTACCAAGGACATGATAAAAGCGGTTAGAAAAACCAGTATCAGGCAAATTCTAACCCTTTCCAAATATGATCTCCCCGACAGATTGTTCAATTCGGGCATTTTAATGCTTGGAGGAAGTACACATTTGAATTTCAACGGCACCTATTTCGAGGGAGACCTGAGTGGTATTACTGCCAGCCAACTGCCCTTTTGGTTTCAGCATTTTTATAAACCGGGAAAAAAGATTTCGCAAAATACTGACTGGAATGCTAAACTGGATGAAATCACCATCAACGCCAAGGATTGGGATATCGGTGTTATTGTGGGGGTTCCGGCCTGGATTCAAATTTTATTGGAAAAGATTATCGATTTCTATGGGGTAAATACTATCCATGATATATGGCCCAATTTAATGATTTACGTCCATGGGGGTGTATCTTTCCATCCTTACAAAAAGGGCTTCGAAAAACTGTTTGCCAGGCCTCTGAAATATATAGAAACATACCTGGCGTCAGAGGGTTTTATCGCCTTTCAGGCATTCCCCGACACGAATTCCATGAGGTTGGTGCTGAATAATGACATTTTTTACGAGTTCATCCCCTTTAATGAAGAGAATTTCGACTGTGACGGAGAGCTCATTGACAAACCGCAAACCTTAATGATCGATCAGGTAGAAGCGGGTAAGGAGTATGCCTTGCTGTTATCTACCTGTGCCGGCACATGGCGCTATTTGATCGGGGATGTCATCAAATTTGTCTCAGTGGAAGATTGCGAAATCGTCATCACAGGCAGGACCAAACATTTTTTGAGTTTATGTGGTGAACACTTGTCGGTAGAAAACATGAACAGGGCCATAGAGTTAGTGGCTGATGAGTTAAACATTAATATCAAGGAATTCTCTGTCACAGGAATACCGTATGACACGTTATTCGCACATCATTGGTATATCGGTACCGATGATGAAGTCAGTGCCATTCAACTGAAGGAAAGGATCGACCATCATTTGAAAATACTCAATGATGATTACCGTGTGGAGCGGAGTGCTGCCTTAAAAGAGATTTTTGTGGATGTGCTGTCGCCTAAGATGTTTTACAATTGGCTTAAACTTCAAGGCAAAGAGGGAGGACAAAACAAATTTCCAAGGGTGCTTAAAAAAATTCAATTGGAAAAATGGAAGGCATTTTTAGAAAGTGAGACATCTATGGACCTGAAGTAACGCTTTTTATTTCCATCGGGAGATGCTTCATGGAGGAACCAAAGGCAATGTATGGGAACATTTGAAGCCATTACCAAGGGGCTGGCAGCAGGAATGATTTTGACCATTATGATTGGTCCGGTGTTTTTTGCCTTGTTGCAAAATAGCCTTGAAAAAGGTTATAAGGCCGCCTTTCACATGACCATCGGTATTTCGATCAGCGATGCATTCTATATTACGATCTGTTATTTTGGCATCGCACAATTTGCCAAAGATCAGAGGTTTCAATTGTGGCTGGGTATCATCGGAGGATGTATTATGCTGGCTTTGGGACTTTTGAGCTTGCTCAAATCGACGACAAAAAGACCGCCGCGTAATGGCAACAATAAGTCATCCGGTTTTATCAGGCAAATGTTGAAGGGAATGGTTATTAACGGTTTAAACCCCTCGGTTTTAATTTTTTGGCTGGGTATTGTAAGCGTGGCTACTGTCAACTACCAGTTTAAGCAACAAGGATTGTTATTCTTTTTCGGTACGATTATCCTGACCGTTTTTATCACCGATAACCTGAAAGCCTACCTCTCTGATAAATTAAGCCCTGTTATCACAACCAGGTTTATAAGGATCATGAACTCTGTAGTAGGTATTGCCTTTTTGATTTTCTCCATAAAACTTTTCCATTTTGCCTACAATATAGGATTTGAAAACCTGTTTTAACCCTTTGCATCCCATTCTCCATTATTCGACCAATTGACCACTTCATCACTCCACCATTCCACCAATTCACTATTCCCCCATTCCATTTTCCATCACCCCCTAGTGTCCCCTTTCCCCCAAAATACCCAAACCGACACCCAAACTTGTTGCAGTTGAAATCTTGGCTTATGCCATATATTTATTAAGTTTAAAGAAAAAAGTATGATCGCTGTCCACGAAATCAGCAAGGTCTATAACGATAAAAATGTAGTTGATCATGTCTCTTTTGAGGTGAAGAAAGGCGAAACCCTTGTTTTGTTAGGCACCAGTGGTTCCGGTAAAACAACTACCCTGAAAATGCTTAACCGGCTTGTGCCGCCTACGGCGGGAAGTATCCATATAGACGGAGAGGATATCATGGCTGAACCCCCTGAAAAGCTTAGATTGCGGATCGGGTATGTTATTCAAAACATCGGATTGTTCCCACATTATACAGTAGCCGAAAACATAGCCACTGTGCCGGTGCTGTTAAACTGGGAAGATAACCGGATAAGTGAACGTATCGCATCCCTTCTTCAACTGATGGGATTGCCACAGGAGATGGCGGAACGATATCCCTCTGAGTTGAGTGGTGGTCAGAAGCAGCGGGTGGGCCTTGCCAGGGCCTTGGCAGCCGATCCTCCTATAGTTTTACTGGATGAACCTTTCGGGGCACTTGACCCAATTACGCGAAGGCAAATTCAAACTGAGTTCAAGGAGTTGGAAACCCTGCTGGATAAAACCATGGTACTGGTCACCCATGATATCTTCGAAGCTATAGAACTGGGAGATAGAATATGTCTGATGCATGAGGGGAAAATTCAGCAGATCGGTACACCCCTGGCGCTTATCTTTGAACCGGCCAACGAGTTTGTGTGGGATTATTTTAAAACACAGCGTTTCCAACTTGAAATGAAGGTACTGACGTTAAAGGATTTGTTGCCTGAGATAGAACCTTTTGACTCCGGCTTAGGTGAAAAGATTATTTTCAATGAAGAAACCAGCTTTCTGGATACTATGGAAAGGCTTGAAGCCAATAAAAACGATGCTTTCCAGATTGCTATTTTTAATGAAAAACGGCAAAACATGCATTTTACCAGAAAAGACAAACTATGGGTAGCTTTCAATAAAGTAAAAGAAAAACTGATTAATAAAGCCAATTGATGACTTAATAAATGGGTGTTCTCAAATTTATGATTGATAACCTGGGTGAAATCTGGGAACAAACGATTGAACATTTATGGATAACACTCGTGGCGATGATTATTGCCACGTTGCTGGGTATATTGCTGGGCGTGATCCTGACCCGGGCCGAAAAACTATCTGCTCCGATAATTGGTTTGGTGGGTATATTTCAAACTGTTCCAAGCCTGGCTTTACTCGGTTTCATGATCCCGGTTTTTGGTATTGGTGTAGTGCCGGCTATTATTGCACTTTTTCTTTATGCGCTGCTACCTATTGTAAGAAATACGTATACAGGCATTCTTAAAGTGGATCCGGCCATCAAGGAGGCTGCTATCGGTATGGGCATGACAGATTTGCAATTATTGAGAAAAGTGGAAATTCCGCTGGCTACCCCCATCATATTTGCCGGAATCAGAACGGCGTTTGTTATCAATGTAGGGGTAGCCACACTGTGCGCATTAATCGCAGCCGGTGGTTTAGGGGAATTCATATTCAGGGGTATTGCACTGAACAACGTAAACATGATATTTGCCGGGGCTATTCCAGCCGCATTGCTGGCGTTATTTTTCGATTTTGTTTTAGCAAAAATTCAGGAAAGGGTTCAGGTGCTGATCAGGCCTATGCTTATTGGGTTTAGTGTGCTTTTTTTATTGGTGATTGTTTTTGTCACATGGGGCAGCCGTTCTAAAAATGTACTCAAAGCAGGGTTCCCTTCTGAATTTATCTACCGGGAGGATGGATTTATAGGGTTGAAGAAAGCTTATGACCTGGATCTGGAAACCACAGAACTGGATGCCGGTTTAATGTACCAGGCTGTGAAGAACGAGGAAGTGGATATTGTGGGTGGCTACACGACGGATGGGAGGATCAGGGCCTATAACCTGAAAATCCTCACGGATGATAAAAACTACTTTCCTCCATACTTTGCCGCACCGATTGTTCGCGGTGCCACATTGCGCAGGTACCCTGAGTTAAAAGGGGTATTTGATCTGCTGGCCAATAAAATATCAGATACTGAAATGGCACAGATGAATTATGAAGTGGATGAAAACAAAAGGGAGCCAAAAGCTGTGGCAAAAGATTTTTTGGCGTCGATGGGGTTAAAAACGCAAGTAGACAGGACCGGGGAAGCGGATATTGCCATAGGATCAAAAAATTTTACGGAAAGCTATATTCTGGCACAAATGTTTGCCATACTTGTAGAAAACTACAGTGACCTGACGGTTTCGCTCAAACTTGGGTTTGGTGGTACAAAACTAAACCTGGATGCCCTGGCTGGTGGCGATATTGACCTGTATCCCGAATATTCCGGCACCGGATTGCTGTTGCTTATCAAACCACCCCAAAATGTCCTGGACAGCCTGATCGATGACAAAGACAAGGTTTACCACTATGTGAAAAAGAAATCCCGTGAAGATCATGATTTTGAATGGCTGGCACCGCTGGGTTTCAATAATACCCATGCCCTGTTGATGCGGGAAGAATATGCGAATGAACATGGCATTCAAAGTATTACAGACCTCAGTACTTACATAAAATCCCTTAATGATTGACCTGTGATGATTCCGTGAAAAATCAATGAATTTTCCGGATGTTTATTTCAAAAGCACGCTGTGGGTTGTCTACCAGTAACTGACGGATTTCCTTATCTGAAAAACCCGCTTCTTTTAAACGTGGCAGTAAGATTTTAAAAAGTGACGTATAAGCCCTGAATTTACCACCATTCACCTCGCCAGGGCTATACCACCCTGCATCATGTGATATTAAGGCGTTGCTTAGTAGTCCATAGGTTTTTAAATTTTTTAACATTTGCAGGTAATGATCCGGATTGTTATCATTCAGTCCATCCAAACTTATCCACGCCCCCTCTTTAGCGGCCTTGATATGGTTTTCCAGGTCCTTTTCCGCCTGTGCATGAACCCAGATGAAGGCATCCGGAGCCACTCCCTCTCTTTTAAGTAATTCTATTTCTTCCAATGCGGGAACAGCCGTGCCCGTATGTGAGGCAATGGTTAGCCCTGTTTGCAGGTGGGTCCTGGCCGCGGCGGTGACTAGTTTTTGATGAATTTTGGATAGATTGCCTCTATCCACGCCTATTTTTATGAAACCAGGCCTGATATTCGTGCCATTTATGCCAGACTCCCACTCCCCAATCCACCTGGCGGCCAATTGATCGGCCGTTTCTGTAAAAGCATGCGCCGGAAGAAATTTGTTGTTGCGTGCGCCGTAGTAACCGGTATTGGTGATAATATTCAGGCCTGTGGAATCGGACAAGGCCTTTAACAAAACCGGGTCACGGCCAAGATAATTCGGTGTGCACTCAATGAAAGTTTTGCCACCTAACATTTTGATTTCTTTCAAATAAGGCAATACTACTTTGATTACCTCCGCCTTGTCCCACCTTTTTTCACTAATCTGATCAGCCCCTATGAAATCAACCAGAACGTGTTCATGAATCAGCGATTCACCCATTTCCTCCACAGAGACAGGGCCGTTAACCGACATAATAATGCTGTCATTACTTTTGGTGGCGCATTGGGTTGTAAGCAAAGCGGTGAGGCAATAAATTAATACCGGTTTCAAGGGTTTTGAATACATAGGCTGTGGGTTTTTATTGAACCAAGCATTGTGGGTCTGCTTATTTATTTAAAAATATTGAATTATTTGAAAATAAACTTCATTGATCGGCCTCATAGATCTTTTGGTAAAGCTCAAGCATGGAATCAGGAATGGTTTTGATAGAAAGGTTAGGGATATGTTTAAAGTATGCTGGAGGTTTGTTATCTTTTGGGTAACTATAAAGATAGAGTGAAACCGGTTTTTTAAGCTTTTCCAGTCGCTTCGAAACCAGCTTTATACATGCCAGATCATTTGTAAAGACAATAACTGTCGCCTACTATCAGCAGATGAGTAGGTTGGCCATCGTCATTTTTGATGGTATTTTCTTTTATTTCACTTAAAACAGGTATCCGGGTTTCCCCGTTTTCTTCAAAAGCTTCTGGTATATCCATCCACACAATACCATATTTAGCGGTTTTGATCCTTTTGTTCGCTTTTTCCAACTGTACTCAACCGCCCGATTTCTTCCAGTAGATCTTCTTCTTTTGGCATTTTATTTATTGTTGTCAATATCCGGCATTTCTATAGCATCGAAGGGGCTGGGTGCATCCATCAGGGCCTCAATTTCATCACTTTTTCTTGGTGCCATGTCCGAAAGCAATTCACACCCCTCTTCGGTGACCAAAAAGTCATCTTCTATCCTTACCGGAATATTCCACCATTTCTTGTCTGCGGGGCTGCCTTCGGGAATGTATATTCCTGGCTCTATCGTGATGACCATGTTTGCTTTCAATATATCGTACTCTCCCTTATCGTGGACGTCAAGCCCTATATGATGGCAGCAACCGTGTGGATAGTACCGATTCCTCCCGGTTTCCGGGTTGATGATATCGGTGCTGTCTGTACTTTTATAAAGCCCAAGCTCAACCAATCCTTCATTAATCACCATAGCTGTGGCAGCATATAACTTTTTAAAAGGGGTACCTTCCCTGCAAATTTCGATAGCGGCCTCCTGTGCCTTGTACACAAGATCATATATCGTTTTTTGCTCCTTTGTGAATTTCCCGTTAACCGGGATCGTCCTGGTTACGTCGGCCGTATAGCCGTGATACTCTGCGCCCAGATCCATAAGTATCAGTTCTCCGTTTTCTACCGAGGGTTTGTAATTGTCAATGTAATGTAAGACACAGCCGTTATGACCGGCGCCTACAATACTTGGATATCCTTCATACTCAGCCTGATAGATTTTGTAGACATATTCATGCAAACTCTGAATTTCTGCTTCGGACATGCCCGGTCGCATGGCTTTCATGACCTCCCTTTGCCCAATGGCCGAAATGTTCACCGCTCTTCGCAGCAAAGTCAGCTCTTCGGGTTTTTTAATGCCTCTCAACCTGCTCATGATCATATTGAGTGATGTAACATCGAGGTTATTCTTTTTTGGCTCAATTTTCAGCACGGGTGATTGATCCGGATAGTTTATTTTTTCTTTGAAAACCTCGATCAGGTCATAAAGATCGGCTTTCTCCTTTGTTTGGCGTACATCATTTTTAAAGTCGTAAAACAAAACTTTGTCAAACCGGGAAAAATCAATGGGGAATTTTTTGAAATCCGGTCCTTCCAGTGCAATTTGAAATCCCAACCTTTCCATAGCCCCTTCCTTACCCAGCCGGGCACCGTCGTAAAGCTCTTTCAAGGCATGATGGGCCCTGACAAATAGGATCTCGTTAAGTGTAGTCTTTATTAAATTTTGTTCCTCTTTGAAAATCAACAATACTGAATGGGGCTCCCTGTGACCGGTCAAATAGTAGAAATCAGGGTCCTGGTGGTATACGAAATTTACGTCGTTAGAACGATTGCGGATAGGATTTGAAAAGAAGACAGCCACAGAATTTTCTGGCATTTCATCCCGCAAAGCCTGCCTCCGCTCTTTGTGAAAGTCACTCGGCAAATAATCTGTGGGCCTGTCCGCAGTCTGACCAACACATAATACGGAAATTATCAAGGCGAAAAAAAGGGTTAATATCGAAGTCAGTACTTTCATATCCGGATATATGTAATAAAAGTAGGCAATTAGGAATGAAAAAGGAAAATAGTTGTCAATTTAACTTCAGATAATTCATAACGGTGTCATCTCCCTTGAGTGCGTTATCAGGAACCGGGTTTTCTGCATTGAAAACTTTTAAATCTTCTGCCGGTAATATTGTGACAAAATCCTCTTTAACGCCCCTGTCAAATGGCACCCGGTTGATATCCAGCTTCAGGTGATGTGCCAGAAACATGTACGCGGCGGCGCGTTTGGAGTAACCATAGTTATGCTTCTCAGCCGGCAAATGTACATTTTCAGCCCTATGCTCGGCGTCGTACAAGGCGTATACTTTTTGAACATACGGATACTCTATGCTTGGCGTATTTCTGGTCCAGTCCCCGCCATTGGATATTAACAGCAAAGGTCTTGGTGCGCAAAGCGCAGCAATTTCTACATTGTTTGTCTGGTGGTCTTTGCTCTTGTGAATGGGCATGCCACTCTCACAAACACAACCGCCAAAGAAATGGGCCGATACCTGCACTACCGGCACAGCAACCTTTATTCTGTCATCGATAGCAGTCAGAACAAATGTTTGTGTCCCACCTCCCGATCCACCGGTCATGCCGATCCTGTTTGCATCCACATCTGATCTTGACAGCAGGTACTCAAGCACCCGCCGGCTGTTCCAGGTCTGAAGCAGCAGGGCTATAGGCATGCGATGGGTCACCTGGAGTGACTCACCATATCCCACCATATCATAGGCAAATACCACGGACCCCATTTTGGCCAGTACTGCGCAGCGGGATTGCACATCCTCACGCAGGCGCTTATTTTTCAAATGCCCATGCGGAGATAAAATGGCTGCATGTTTTTCCCGGGTTTCGATAGGCCGGTATAAATTGCCGGTGATATAAAAGCCCGGAAAACTCTCAATCGCAATGTTTTCTACAATGTAGCCGTTGAGCGTTCTGGTATTGTTGATAACAGGTTTAAAATTACCCTCGATGACTGGCATTTGATCCAGTTTCATACCTTCGATAATACCTTTCCGGATACGGTCAGCACGTTGTTCCCAGGATTCTAAGTCATCCCATTGTTCACCGAACTTTTTCATCATCAAATTTGCTTCATCCTCAGTCCAGTGATGGCCCTGGCATAACATGCCCTGCTGGGCGTTTGCTTGTATAACTTTACAAAAAAGCAGAAGCGCTATGACTATTTTAATGGTTTTGTGTTTTTTCATTTCCCAATGAATTTATGATGCCAATGAGAATAGCATATGAATTAATTCTAATACTTCTAAGCTTCGACCTCCATGGCCCTTAGCACTTTTTTCCTCCGGGCTTTATAAATATTTTCAGAGCAGCGTTTTTATCAATGGATTATTCTCATAAGCATTAAAAAAGTAGGTAAAGCAAGTATTTGATCACTGCACTAAGATAATGAGCGGTTAATAATCTGCCATAAGGGATTCATAGGGTATATTGAGCTTTTCATGGAGATTGCGGATCATTTTAAGTGTTAATTTGCGCTTTTTGCTTAAATACAAATATTGGTAAATGTGCCCCCTTGCATTCTATGCCAGGATGGGCTTCAATCAGCCTGTCATACAAATCCAGCTTGCCGGTGGGAATGGCACTTTCGTTTTTCTGTTTTGCACGCATTGGTTGGGTGGTTTTAGTTTTCAGCATTCTATGGGTAAATCCGGTAGTTTTCCCCATTCGCTCCATGAGCCATCGTAGATTGATTTTTGATGCAAGCCCGCCCGTTCTGCTGCCAGGGCGATGATACAGGCGGTGACACCTGAGCCGCAGGTAAAAATCAGTTTTTCATTTTTAACATGCAGGTTGGCAAACATTTCTTTCAAGTCATCTTCAGGTAGCATTTCACCCTCTTTCACAACTTTTTCAAATGGGAGATTGATGGAATTGGGAATGTGACCACCCCGGAGACCTGCTCTTGGCTCAGGCGTGCTGCCGGTAAATCTGCCTTCTGAACGGGCATCTAAAATCAAGGTACCCGGATCATGCATGGCCACCGATACCTGTTCCAGATCTGAAATCAATGCCGGCTGATAGGAGGCCTTAAAATTACCATGGGGTACGGGCATCTGCCTTGCAGGTTCACAAGCCAGGTTCGCTTTTCTCCAGGAAGGAAGGCCACCATTGAGGACAGCCACATTTTCATGTCCCATCGCCCTGAACATCCACCAGGCCCTGGGGCTTGAATACATACCATGGTTATCATAAACCACGATGACACTGTTTTGCTTGATTCCGAGTTTCTGCGCCTCTGCTGAAAACAACTCCGGTGTTGGCATCATGTGTGGTAAAGGACCGGATATTTCGGAAAATGAGTTCTCAATATCAAAAAACCTGGCATTTTTGATCCTGATGTTTGCATACTCATTTTTGGAATCTTCAGCGTTTGGTTTTTTTAAACTGGCATCCAGAATGATTAAGTCCGGATGGTCGACGTTTGCTGAAAGCCATTCTATTGATACAACCGGCTCTGTGATTTTTAATTGTGTCATGAAGGTTGTTTTTTATTGTCAAACTCAGTCGCTCTCATTGATCTTGACAATTTACTACTTTTAGTTGTTAATTATTAAATTGGCTTGAAAGTACCTATTATACGGAGTAGTTACCTAAGAGTTCCTGCGATGGGTGGGATCGAACCTCAAATTTGGATAACTTTACCCCCCCTGGCGCGAGCGGACGTGGCTGTTACACACCTTCAGTATGTGCCAGCATTTTTATATAGGCTAAAACCTCTGTGTGTCTTTGCGCCTTTGTGGTGAACAATGGTTAACCGCAAAATTCCCCAAGGTCAGACAATTGACCCAACCTCTAACAAAAACAACCAATTCATAAATATTTGATGTTCAATAATTTATGAATTGATTATATAATAGTTAAGCAACAGCGCTCCTGCCATCTGCAAAAAATAGCAGAACGAGCCCCCACGATCTTGGCTAATCGCTACCCTAAGAAAATAACAAAAATGCAAAAACTCATATCTTTGCAACCAATCATAGTATGATTAGGTATATTATTGATTATCAGCAATTTATTTTTTGTTGTATGAAAGTGAACTGAAGTAAAAGCAACCTGCCGTAAACATTAACTGGTAGCCGACTATGCTGTCCTTACCATTTTAGTCTTAAGTATCACAAACCCATTGTCAATCGTCATATATCCCTGTTCATAACAATAATAAATGGTACCTAACCGGGTACGGTGACAGTTTGTGAAATGCTCAAAATCAAACCCTTGTATTAATAATCGGTCTCGATGAACTTTACCACTACCGGTAGGGTTTAAGGTGGCCAGGATACGTCGGTTTTTCCTTAAAATGTTATTGACGTTGCGTACGTGCAGGTTGGCATCTCGGTTGAGTTGGTTGTAATGATTGTTGCGGCACTGTTCTGCGCAAAATTTTTTGTCTGCACGCCCTTGTATCTGGCAGCCACAAGCCAGGCATTTTCTTTTAGATGGTTGCATAAGAAATTATTTAAAAAAATAAATAAATAATGTTTCCGATATGAAAATCAGCTTTAAACCTTCATGGAGGCCAATATGGTTGAGGGGAGTTGCGTGGCCAATTGGTGCTGTTAAGCGTTGACAAATGTTTTTTAAACGACTATAAATGTTTATTAAACGAATAAATCTGAAGCCATTTATTTACTTTGCCTTGAAATTAATCATTGACCATTAGAGCCAATGAAATTAAAGATTTTTTTTTACTAATTGAACATGTATTGATAAATTTTTTAAACTATGAATTCTTTAAGAAACAGGGTACAGTTAATTGGCCGGCTGGGGGCAGATCCGGAAACAAGACAGGTTAATGGTGACAGGACGCTTACCAAATTTACTATGGCTACCAATGAGACTTTCCGCAATTCCGCAGGAGAGAAAATAGAAGAAACCCAATGGCACAATGTGGTGGCTTGGGGTAAGATTGGTGAGATTGCTGGCAAATACCTGAAAAAGGGTAGTGAGGTAGCTATAGAGGGTAAGCTGATCCATCGTGTTTATGAAAACAATGGTGAGAAAAAATATTTCACTGAAATAAGTATGAATGAAATGGTGATGGTAGGAGGAAAAAACTAATTCTGTGCCCATAGAAGTAAAATTCCCTGGTTAACAACAAAGCAGGGAATCTTGCTTCTTTCCATACGCCACGTTATCGGGGTTGGTTTTGAGGATTTTTATTTGAATTGCCAGATTATTCAAGTAAATTATATTTAATAACACCGTTCTTTGGATAAATACAATTTGGGACAAACAATTTCAAATGCCATGAATAAAATAATTACAATTTCAGTGGTGATTATAGCTTTGGCTCAATTTAGCTGTAACAACGACAAACCTAAACAAGAATCAGCAGGAACAAATCCTGAATCCATGGAAGGTTCCTGGCGGTTGATTTCCTATATTGACCATGAGCAAGGAGGTACCGATTGGACTTCATATTCAGCCGATATTATCTATGAGAAAAACATTACACCTACTCATTTCACCTGGATCAAATATGCAAAATCCAAAGATGATATGCTTGGTACCGGAGGTGGTACCTATGTTTACAAGCGTGGGGTGTATATCGAAAATATTCAATTCTTTTTCCCGCCGGGATCTTCTATCTTAGGACAATCCATTCCCTTCGACGTAAAACTCAGGGATGGAAAATTATACCAAACCGGTTATGCCCTGGAGACAGAATTTGACCCCGAAACCGGTGAAATGGTAGTAGTGGATTCGGTAAAAATCGAGGAAATATGGGAAAAAATACCTGAAGAGCCAAAAAATGCCTCTGAACTCATAGGCACCTGGGAGTTACTGTCTTACCGTGAGGAAGGGGACTCGATCAGGCTGGAACATCCGGATTTTTTTGGCTGTATTAAGCATATTACCCCTACCCATTTTAACTGGGTTTTCTTTAATAAGGAAGGGGATGAGGTATTTGCAGAAGGAGGGGGAAAATACATGTTAAATGGTGAAAGTTATACGGAATTTATCGAATACAGGTATCCTAGAGGGAGTCAGAAAGGCGTGGTGGTTCCCTATACAGGCACAGTGCTTCCTTTTAGTAAGAAAATTGAGAATGGGCTCTGGTATCACTCAGGATACGTAAAAAAAGTAAGGACAGATCCCGATTCGGGGGAACGCGTAGTTGTCGACTCTACCAAAATTGATGAGATATGGAAGCGGATTGAAAAAAAAAGATAATGATGTCGGCACCTAACCCATAAAAAGGTTAGACCGAGCAAAAACAGATCACCACATAAAACAGAGGCATGATTTAATTGTTGCCGTCACTAGGCCTTCTTTGAATTTTAACGGTTTCATTAATCCAGCAACCCACAGTAACGTTCTGGCCTTCTTCCAATCCGAGTTCGAATATCTCTTCAATCGAAGGAAACTGGGCTCTGGCTGTATTCATGTAGGAGTTATTGCCGGCTTTTTGATACATATTGTAGGCGGCAATATAAACAGCCCTATCTTGCACCCTGCTTTCACCCTCTTTACATTCCTTGTAACTGGTCATATACAGATCACCTATGACTTTGTAAGCTTCCTTTTTGGAAGGATCGCTCGCAACGGCTTTCAAAGCATACTCCCTTGATTTAGGTTTCATGCCACGGCTGCGGTAATGGTTAGCGAGGCCATAATAGATTTCAGCTTTCTTGACATTTTCTTCTGTCAATTTTGCTGCCTCATGGTAGTACTTTTCAGCTTTTTTTGTTTCGCCGACTTTATCTGCTATAATAGCAATCAATCTGGCAATGCTGTAAGTGGGTTCTTTGTCTTGGAGCTGGATGGCTGCTTCAAGAAATATGGGCTTTTCGGTGCATTTGTAAGTGAGGGAAAGCTTGATGATTTTTTTTGCCATAGCCAGATCATCCGGATTATTCCTGAATGAACTGCCTAGTTTATTCTGAATAAAGTCGCAATCTAACTCTACCATGCTGGAAAGTAACTTGTCAAGCACTTCTTGATTTTTATTGAGTGTTTCAACTTTTTTCCCTTTTTCTTTTTGCGTAGCAATAATTTCAGAAATCTGATCATAAATTGCTATAATCTGCTCATCGTTGATATCTCCACCCGCGTCTTTATGTCTTTTTACAACATCCAAATAAGCTACATGGTTACTCGTAGATACTTTATCGCCATTGAGCTCATATACTTTTTCAAATAATTCAAATAGTTCAGGATGCTTTTCCGGTTTGTCTTTTAAATATTTGTATGCCACATAGGCCTTTCTGTTCAAAACGTTGGCCTCTCCTTTGAAATACTTAACCCTGTTATCATAAGTTGCTAGCGTTTTTTCCTGATACATGGCTTTTTTGTCCTTATCCGTTTCAGCGTCTACTAAGGTCTCGTAGATTTTAGCGCCGTTGATATAAATAGATGAATTCAAATCAGGGGTGTTTTCAAACAGCCATTCCAACGGTTCCACTGCCTCGGCAAAGTTACCTTGCTTCATGGCGTCTGTATATTTCGCATACATTGTTTTGGCGGTAGCTTCATCTTCTCCCCAGTTCCATTGTGCCTTCAGACTTGCACTAGTGCCTAAGATAATGATCAGAGTTAGCAATAGTTTCATGGTTCTTCTTTTTTTGTCAGGGCATTGCAGATAAATATATGGGTTATGCTGTTATGGTATCAGTAATTTTGAAAGCAAGTATTATTCAAAATCCTATCTAATTTAATAAAAATCTTTTGTATATGTAAGTTTTGAAGCGAAAAAGCAAAAACTATGAACCAAATAATTCAAAGTTCGTTTGATTGCTATATATTAACTTGAGATAGGCGTCATCGACTGTATACTATTCTTCAATTATATCAGAAGGATATGAAAAGATTGTTTATTAGTCTCTGTTTAGTATGTTTCTCATTTCTGGTCTTTGGTCAGGCCGACTCTGTTGTTATCAGAAGTATTTATTTTGGCCCGGGCAGCTACCATGTCGATGAAGAACAAACTATCGAACTTTTTCAACTCATGGACAATATTGGAAATCTGGAAATGTTCCAAATCAGCATCACAAGCCACACTGATAATATTGGTGGTGTAGCATATAACCAGTGGCTGTCTAACATGCGAAGTGATGCGGTGATACAAAAGTTGCTTTTAAAAGGTATCCCAACTGACCAAATCCATAAAAAGGATTTTGGACAACACAACCCCTTATATAGTAACAGTAGCTGGAAGGGAAGAATGAAAAACAGAAGGGTAGATATCATTTTTTCGCCAATGCTTTTTTAAATTTGCCCATCACCCTTCCATAGAAAACTGAATAAATTATGTTTCAGGTTTTGTTAACGTTCAATTCACATGTCTAAAAAAGAAGTCATATTTTGGATTTTGTTTTTTTTGTTGAATGCCTTGCTCTTTCTTCCCAAATTTTTGCTGGATTTTGATTCAAGCACATTTTTTCCCGACTTCATCCATGCGGGAAACTTCAGGGAAAAATGGAAGTTTTTTTTCAGGAGAGACAATGAGGACATCTTTCGCATCAGTGTGGATTTGCTGATTTTAGCATGGATTGTGGTTTTATTTAAAAGCCGGAAGCTCCCAAAACCATTTTGGCCCCTGGCGGTTGGCATTTACTTTATTTTGTTCCTCTATCAAATTTACCAGGGTGTTATTCAGACGTTATATCACCAGAAACCCCTTTTTTATAGCGATGTTTTGTTGATACAGGAAGGTTTATCAATTCTGGCAGCCTCTTCAGTTTGGCTTTTAGTGTTGTTCCCGCTGGTCATAGCGCTGCTTTTCTATCTTGTTTATCTGATTTTCAACCGTTTTAAAAAAATATCAGACCACCTGAATTTTTCTACTTCCTCTAAAATTGTCTTGATTGCCATATCGATTCCTTGCCTGATGTCGCTGATTGATTTTTACAGCAGATTGGATAACCTAAAAATGGCTTTTCCCCTGCAGGCATATTGGGTATTTGATAATGTCCGGCGGTCAGCCGTCGTATATCGGTCTACTCACCAGCTAAATCCTGCCACCTACAGCAGTTATTACAATTACAAAAATTGTTCGTTGACCGTTAAGCCCAATATTTATTTATTTTTTGTTGAGTCATACGGTAGAATACTTTATGAGGATACTTCTCTCAGAAATGCCTATTTGAATAACATAAAGTCTAATGAAGCTCAACTAAAGGCACATGACTGGAAGAGCGTATCGGCATTCAGCCAATCACCTGTGAAAGGCGGGCGGTCATGGCTTGCATTTACCAGCTTTGTAACCGGCACAAACATCGATAAACATGCACTTTATGATTATTTGATTGATAATGCTGAGTTTAATTTGCCAACTTTATATAAATCTCTCAAGACATTTGGTTACAAAAGCTACTGGTTGTCGACCCTGCAAAATGAACGGGGGGATATTCCTTATGGTCGGTACAGCCAGTTTTATGGGATTAATCAGTGGATCAGATTTGAGGATTTGGACTATAAGGGTAAATTGTATGGTGTCTTACCCGCACCGGCAGACCAATACTCTCTTAACTTTGCGCATGATTTTATCCGACAGCAGGCGACTGAACCGTTCATTTTGTTTTTTATCAGTTTGAACTCCCACTATCCTTTCGACTCCCCGGATAGGGTGGTAGACAACTGGCGCCTGTTATCCCAGGTTAATTATAGCAGTCAGGAATCAACAGGTAAGACAAAAAATAAAGTTGATGAGAATTATCTTCATTCAATTAATTATCAATTGGATTATCTAACCAGATTTATCATCAGGAATGGAAAGAAAAACGATCTTTTTATTTTGATAGGAGATCATCAGCCGCCTGTCGTTGCTAACTGGTCTCATAGCTACGACACACCGGTACATATTATCAGCAGAGATGGGAATTTGATAAAAAACTTTGATAAGTATCATTTTGATGAGGGAATGGTGGTGGTTAATGAAAATGAACGTTCATTAAAACACGCCGGATTCCATTCCATGATCATGAAGGAGCTTATCCACTCATATGGTACTAACTGTGCAGGAAAGCTAAACTATTTTCCGGACGGAGTTCAGTTAAACAGCCAATGAAACGATCTGAAGACCTCATCCACTCATTGTTAATCTTAACCGGTTTTTCAGGGTTTATGATTTTTGGTAATACAGCGATCCTGGTTGCAGTAGCAATTATCTCATTTGGACTGATGTTAGTTATTAACAAGGCGGTGTTCAGGGAGTTAAAACCTATTGGCGGTTATGCTAACTGGGTGACTATTTTTAGATTAACATTATTGTGCCTGTTGGGTTTCAGCTATAACCAATACGATTATTTTACATTGGGGATACTTTCAGTTATCGTGTTATTCTTGGATGGGGTCGATGGGTATATAGCAAGAAAAATGTCCATGAGCTCGGCATTTGGGGGCAGGCTGGATGGTGAAACTGACGCCTTTTTTGTTTTGTTGTTTTCATCCATTGTTTATGACCTCAAAATGGCTGATTACTGGATTTTATGGCCAGGTTTATTGCGTTATATTTTTGTGTTGTGCTGTTATCTGTTTTGGAAAAAAACTATCCCTGAACCGGTATCATATCTGAGAAAGACCATCGCGGTCATAATGATGGGGGCTTTGGTTAGTCCTTTTTTGTTGGATAAACAATATTATTTACCTGTCTTGATCATAGCCACCGTCCTTGTAACTTACTCATTCGGCAAATCCTTTGTTTTTCAATGGCGGCAAAACCGGTTCATCAGCCCCTAGCTTTTTGTGAATACCAAAAATCTGTAATTGATCAATCCTCTTATAAGACATTTTTGCAGTGCGTCTCCTCCCCGCACACTTTCCCAATAGATGGACTTGACTGGTAATAACTTATATAAATACAGAAAAAAATGTGCCATTTTATCTCTTAGCGTCCAGAGATTCAGATAAGGAGTGAGGTCCGTATTTTTGGCCAGCGTCAATCCATGGTTTTCCGCTTTGTTTTTTAGTTTTTCAACCTTCCATAAACTTCCGATATGCCAACCCTCTACAAAAGCAGCTAATAGTTTATCAGATTCAACCCTGGTGCCATTACCTTCTGTAAGAAAATCATCGCAGATAATTAACTTTCCCCCCGGCTTTAAGCGTTTTTGTATACCTGATAGAAGCCGGTCCGGATCATAAGAAAGCACAAATGCTTCCACCAAATAAATGAAATCGTAAAGGGGTAAGTCGGGTAATTCATGAAAATCGGCCTCGATAAACTCACATGCCAACCCGCTGTAATTTTGTTGATGAAATTTCCGGGCATATTCAATTTGCACCTTGCTGATGCTTATCCCAGTGAATTCAGCCTTTCGCAAAAGGCCATTAGCCAGATAAAAAACCGAAGCGCCCACACCACAGCCCAGGTCGAGTATTCTTAAAGTTTCTGAGGTATCAGTACTGTTAATTTCGTCCAGTATTATTTTGTTGACATATGTCATCGCCTCGGTGTCATTCGTTACGCCATTCCCCCAGACGGCCCGGTGTATATTGGCAGAGGCAGACGACCTTCCTATTTTTATGAATAGGGGGGTGTTGCGATCAAAGTATTTCTTTAATTTTTCATTTGCTTTGGAAGTCATAGCTATAATTACTGATGTGGTGGGCTTTGGTGTATAGGATTAAAGAACGGTTATTGTACTTTCCGGGTTTTCATGACAGGTGCCAGTGTCATGGCGATCCAAAACGTCAATATGGGAATTGTGATATAAAACTGACGGGGATAGGCGCTTAACAAACTGCTTCCCCCTAAATAGACAACCGTAAAAATCATGAGAAAAATGATCGGAAAAGGCAGTTTCGGCCGCGCTGAAACTAATATCGCAAAACCCAATAACAAGGCTGCCAGCAAAGGTATATGAGGAATGATGTATTTTAGAAACTTATAATTTTGCGTTTTGTAGGAATAAGGGATGTCAAACAGCATACGCGATACGTTGGCTACCCAGTTATTTAAAAACTTACCAGGATCGCTTTTTATGTTGGCCCATGCATATTTCCTGAAACCTTCATCCTGATAGATGTTTGATCTCGCTATTAAATCTTCTTGACCAAGTTTTTCAAACAGGTCGGGATAATCAAACAACTCGTTAATGATTTTTCCATGTCTTGATCTGAATATTTTGTTTACTTCCTCATGTTTTGATACCGGATAAGTGAAATTTATCCAATCACCGAATTCTCCCTTGTATGGTGTGGACATCCAGTAGAGTTGCATACCACCGGCATTGCTCCAGTAAAAAAGTTTTCCTGAGATTGTATAGGTATAGATAAGATAAGGCCAACAAAATACTAAACTCAAGACGATTACTTTAACGGCCGTTACCAACTTGCTATTTCTTTTGATCAGCAGCCACACGGACATGATAAGTATCATGGCTAAAAGCACATAACCAAAAATAACCTTGGTAAGCGCTGCCAGAGCCAGTGAACCAGCCAATAGCATCATGTACAGACTTGAAGGATTTGAAGACATATATAATCTGATGCAGAACCAAAGCAATAACGTTATTAAAAAAATCATGAAGGACTCTGTCATCAGATAGGATAACATTTCGTAGGCCGGCCAATATGCACCTAATAAAGCTGTAACTACCAGACTAATGTATCCCGGGAAAAAATAAGCGGACGATTTATAAAAATATACCAATGAAAGATACAGGAAAAACGCATTAAACATTTTTAAAACGCCCAAAGAAAAGCCCATTGCAATAAATGGTGCTAAAAATAGGGGGTAACCAGGGCCATTCCACAAAAACACAGTGCCAGGTGGCGAATATTCTCCCTTCAACAGTTGGTGGGCATAATAAACATAACGCCACTCATCTTTGCGAAGCCCCTCTTTCATCCCGGAAATCACCAATATCCCATATAATAACAGAAATGGCAGTAGTATTAAAAAAATATTATTTGGATTACGCTTTAAGCTGGAACTAACCTTTTGAAACAATTGGTTCATTACCGGGATTTTGGTGGCTTACTTTGACAGTAAATTGTATTTAAGAATACAATAAATTGCCCTGAATCCATCCTTCCAGTTTATTTTTTTCCCTTCCTGGTAAGTACGGCCGTAATAAGAAATACCCACCTCATAGATCCTGATGTTTGGCAAATTGCTTATTTTGGCGGTCACCTCGGGTTCAAAACCAAATCTTTTCTCTTTCAATTTCAGTTGTTGCAATTGATCGGTTTTAAACAATTTATAACCTGTTTCCATATCCGTTAAATTCAGGTTGGTAAACATATTGGATAAAATGGTTAAAAACTTATTGCCAACAGAATGCCAAAACAATAAGACACGATGGGCCTGTCCACCCATGAATCGTGAACCATACACGACATCTGCTATCCCGTCGCTGATAGGTTTTAATAAAATATTGTATTCCATGGGGTTGTATTCCAGGTCGGCATCCTGAATAATGATGTAATCTCCTGTGGCCTTTTTAATGCCGGTGTGGATAGCCGCACCTTTTCCTGCATTTTTTTCATGATTAAACAACCGGATATGATTACCGGAGTTTTGCTCCCGGTAGTTTTTTACAACAGCCTCGGTGTTATCGGTTGAATAATCGTTGATAATGATAATCTCTTTTTCCGTATCATTAAGTAGTTTGACGCTGTTAATTCTATCTAAAACCTGGCAAATTGTCCTTTCCTCGTTATAAGCAGGGATGAGAATAGTTAGTTTCTTTTTTGATTCCAAAGTAAATAAATCCTAAAAAGTTATGATCTGTACCTTTCAATACTATTTTTCGCTGCTTTCGGGAATTAATATTTCCCGGTATCTGTTTGCAGCTAGGGTCCAATTATATGCCAAAAGATTATCCTTTGCAAACTGAAACCTTATTTGTCCCTGCACAATTTTACTCAGGGTGGCAGCCATTGCACAAATATCAAATTTTTCTATTAAAAATCCGTTTTTTCCATTTTTTACCACCTCACTGAGCCCCCCTACGTCAAATGCTACCACCGGGGTATGATTGGCCAGGGCCTCACAGACGGCAATTGACAAGTTTTCCATTTGTGATACCGAAAGAAATAATTGATAAGGACTAAAGTCCATTTCACGCGCAAATCCCATCAACTTCACAAAGTTATAACGAGAAAGTTTTTTCAGTATTCCGGTACTTTGCGGATGTCCGTATATATGAATTTCAAGAGGAGGCAGCTTTTTAGACGTCTGCAATGTATCAAAAAGCATGTCTGCTAACCCAAATTTTCGCTCATCGATATTGCCGGACATCATTATTCTGACTACCTGGCCCGGAACAATGGCCTCACACCGGGTTTTATGGATCGCCGTGTTGATCCCGTTACGAATTAGAAAGTTATTTTTATTCATGGCAGCATTGTATGCATATGAATAATCAGATACGTTAATCAGGGCCGTTGCCTTTTTAAATATCCATTGATAAACCGGGATATAAAAAAATGATTTTACATGCGACACAGTATTTAGTTTTTTCTGAGCTGGCCAATTGTCATGATAGGTAAAATAAAAAGGAACCCCGGCAAGAATGAAATAATAGGCCATATAAAAATCCCCGTAGAAGGTTAGACCGGGCTTTTTTTTGAGGTTTCTAAGATGTTTTAATGCCCCGAAAATACGCCGGTACCTCAAATGTCTTAGGTGTAGGAAGTTATGTACACCCACCTGGTGGGCAATGACAATGATTTCCTGGAATTCGTGCTGAAAAAGCTCAAAAATCCTGCAGGTGGCAATCGCGCCTCCGGAAAAGTTTAGTCCGAGTCGGTCTGTTAATATAACGAGTGATTTTTTCAACTTCCGGTGTTTTTAGACCCTGGCCTCATAACCTGCCCAGGCTACATGAGACTCCCCCAGGTTTACCCTTAGGTTTCCGCTAAAATGTGTATTTACCTTCTCAGCAATTTTGGAATGGATATAGTAAGCCAAATACTCAGTGGTTGTCAGAATGTCCTTAAACTGAGGCAATTCGTCGAGATTTTGATAGTTGAGTGGCGCTATGATGTCTTTCAGGACTTGTTGAGCCAGAGCGATGTCAATGACAATGTTGTTTTGACCCAGCTTATTTGACTGGAAGGTTGCATCAATAACATAGGTGGCCCCATGCATTTTTTGTGCGGGACCAAATGCCTCACTTTTGAGGGAATGAGCAATCATTATATGATCTCTTATTGTTACGGTGTACATAGGTTAATATTTTATGATAGTCGCTATAGGGTCAACAGGCCTCTTTCTTAAGCGTTGAAAAAATTCCGGGGAGTCGTCAAAATCAATCTCTTCGGACAGTAATTCATCAAAACGCGCATCATTCAGCATATCAATAACCAGTCTTTTTCTACGATTATGATCCCACCGGTTGCGCATATGACCGGGAATTTGGGATACCTGGGAGCTAATGATTTTTTTTCGAAGGTGATGAAAACTGCTACCCAGGTTGATATTTATATTTTGGTTTCCATACCAGCTCAGTTCAACTACTTTGCCTTCATAACCAACATGATCGATACAGATCTGCAAAGCGTGCTCATTACCACTTGTATTAAATGCCAAATCATAAGAAGCCTTTGGTTCCGAAGGTGAAGTAATCACATCAAAACCCAGTGACTGAGCCTTTTTATACCGGAATTTATTTTTTTCAAGCACCACCGGCTTCATGGCAGGAAAAGTGCTTAGCACCTGACATAACAAGGCACCAATAATGCCAAACCCTACCACCAGGATTTTTTCACCCAACATCACTTTACCATCCCAGATGGCATTGATTACCGTTTCCAGATTGCTGGCTAAAATGGCCCTTCTGACCGGGACACCCTCCGGCAAAACGGTAAAATCTTTTTTATGGGCATAGAAATACGATTGGTGTGGGTGCATTATATGCACAAAATTTCCTGTTAGTGATTCCGGCCCTTCAATGATTTCCCCCACGATGGAATAGCCGTAGGTCAACGGAAAGTTAAAACTTCCTTGCATGTAAGGGACCTTCATCGCTTCATGCAATTCTTCAGGTACTTTACCCTGGGCGATCAGACGTTCGGTTCCTGTGCTGATCAATGAATACCGGCTTTTAATCAAACACGAATGATTCCGGGGCTCGATCTCGGCAGTTTTTAATACTGTACAGGATTCGGACAGGTGCCAGAGTGCTTTTGTTTCCATGGGATTTGGTGCCGTTTAACCTCGCCGGTAAACATTATATGTCTTCCTACCGGGGTAAAGTTGAATTTTTTAAATGAAATGGATTCATTGATCGCCTTTATTTCAGGCAAACTGAAATTGACAATCCCGGAACCCATGATCAGTGGGGCAATATGCAATTGGACGATATCAATTGAGTTATTTATCAGAAAATTTGAAGCTGTTTTACTGCCACCTTCAATGTAAAGGGAGTGAATGCCCCGCTTGTAAAGTTTTTTCAGTATTTTGTCACAATCCAGCATACCATGAATTTCCGGTGCACCGATGGTTTCTACACGTCCTGTCCGGCAGTTGTTCCTGTCGTTAGTGATATAGATGACCCTGGCGTTATTTTCCAGCAGTTTAGTGAAATTCAATTCGCTGGATTGGCCAATTACCACTTTCACGGGATCATTGCCTGGTACATTTCTGACTGTTAGGGATGGATTGTCATGGATCAATGTATTTGATCCAATCAAAATGGCATCGCAAAGTGCCCGCATTCTATGGGCGTGGATGAGGTTCTCTTTGTTACCTATCCATTTGGAATTACCTTCATTCGTGGCAATTTTACCGTCCAGAGACTGTGCGAAATGAGAAATAGTAATGGTGCGCTGTTCCTTATTGGCATACAAGGGCAATAAGGCATAGGGTATATATTGCTTCACAAAACCAACATGTTCATCTGTTATGTAACTGGTTTTCCTTAAATGTACTTCAGTCAGGCTATCAGGCTCAAATCTGGTATGTAAGCCATTGAGGTTTTCCATAACCTGTTGTGAAACCACGATGCTGGGAGAGCTTTTGATGGATTTTGTCAGTGCATTAACATACACGTCTACATCTTTTTCCTCAAAACTTAACACAGCAAACTCGAAAGGGGTTGTAAGCAGCTTCAATGACTGGTGCAACTTGGCAATACCAGTCCAAATAAGATCTAGGTTTAAAGGCTTCATTGGTTGTCATTAAAGGTCGAGGGAATAAAAAATATGTCCCATTTCCCACTTCTTGGTTTTCAGATAGCCAATATTTTCATCATGTGGTTCGATTTCTATAGGAATTCTTTCTACCACCTGAATATTGCTGTATTTAAATCCATTGATTTTCTTAGGGTTGTTAGTCATTAATCTGATCTTGCGGATACCGAGATCTTCCAGTATTTGGATGGCTTCCCGGTAATCACGGGCATCCTGATGAAAACCTAACATTTCGTTGGCTTCCCTGGTATTGTACCCCTGATCCTGGAGATTATATGTACGCATTTTATTGATCAGACCAATTCCTCTGCCTTCTTGTCTTAAATAGATCAGGACACCACCTTCCCTGCCAAACCAATTCAAGGCAAAATCCAATTGTTCGCCACATTCGCAGCGTAAAGAGCCGAATACATCACCAGTCATGCACTCAGAATGTATCCTAACCGTTTGCACATTGGTGTTGATAAAAGGTTTGCTTACCAGGGCAATATGTGGAAAGTGATAAAACTCACTTTCGTACGCATACATCTCAAATTGCCCATTTTTTGTAGGCAATTTTGATTTAACTAGACTTTTTATCTTCACAATCTTTGTCTTTAATCAGGTTAACTTTAATTTTTTCTTGAAATTTTACAATTCTTTTAATGAATATGCTAGTATTGGGAACTGACGCCGGTGGTCAACCGGGCGTAAACATCCCCGGAAATCTCTCTGCTATGGTTTTTAAGTATCTCTGCCATTTCGCCGGGATTGAGCCATTTGGAAAACTCCAGTTTCAGGTACTCTTTAAATGAGAGATTGTATTCGTATTTTCCCAGTTTATCCAGTTTTTCCAGACAAAGAATAGCTTTATCGATTTTGGCCGGAAAAAACTCAAAAGATAAAGCAGGGATAGGATAACCCAGCCCATTGAGAACCTCCAGTTCAAAGTCTTCAACATCTATTTTGCAAAAGTCCGGCGAACCAAATTCATGGATTAACGTATCTAATGTGATAGTTTGAATATCAATTTGGTCATCCCAATATTGAAGTGTGTCTGCCTTTTTTGATTTGCTGAATTGCCATTCTGTGGATATTGTGCTGATAGTAGGATATAGACTGGATATCCGGAATTTTGCCTGACCGACTTTTTCACCGACTGCTTTGGTGACAAGCTTGCAATTCGGATGATTACCAAATTTCTTTTTTAAGAATTCGATACATGCAGGCTGGGGTTCTACTGCCACAACAGTGGCACCCATCTTTAACCATGTATGGGTTCTATTTCCTAAATGTGCCCCAATATCGAAGCATAAATCTCCTTTCTTTATAAACTGACCATAAAATTTTGTCAATCTTATGCCATTGAAAGGTTTTAGATAATAAATAAAGAACGACCTAATTATTCCTAATTGCTTTTTGAAACTCGATTTGATTTTTGTTTTAGGCATTATTGAGCCAGACATGGTCTTAGCAAACTAAGTTTTAAACATGTGTTTAGCTAAAAATGTTTCACTGTCAATAAAGAATCGCAAGCATAACACCATGAGATTGAAAATCTTTATTCACAAGACAATTTAGATTTTCACCGTGGTTTAATAAATTAAATTAAGCTGAACAGGAAAAAATATTATTTTAATCAGCAAAATGTCTCATTGAATATCCCTATATGTATCCTGAAAGTTTGTAAAGTGCCAACCCCAACAGTTCTTTGAACAAAATAGTCCATTTGTGGATCGCATGAACGCTTGGAAAAAGTAAGGTATCGAAGCGAAAGTTACGATCGTGGGTATAAAAATCAGTGCTGAACATGGAGACATTTAGCCCGGCGTTGACAAAACAGGCTGTGGCCCTTCGCATATGAAAAGCGGAAGTAATCAGCATAAAATCAGCCCCGGGGAATTGTTTGTTAAGAATCCTGGCTGAAAATTGGGCGTTTTCATAGGTATTTCTCGACGCATTTTCGATAAGGATGTCTGCTTCCGGCACCTCCGCCTGGGTTAAAATAGATTTCAGGTTATCAGCTTCCATCCTTTCAGTGTTGAATAAAGAGCCTGAGCCGCCTGAAATCAGTATTTTTTCTATCTTTTTTTCCTTATAAAGCTGTATAGCGTGAATAATTCTGTCAGCTCCCTTGTTAAAGTAGACACGATCAAACGGACTTTTCTCCATATTGGTAATACCTGTCAACACTATCCCAACCTTGTAAGACCGGTGGATGCGGGGAATTGGTTTAGGAGGAATTTCCCATAGCAGCAACAGTTCATTGATAATGAAAGAGTTTGAAAAAAAAAGCAGCAACAAGACGCCCAGTAAGAAGACTTTTTTTTTATACTTTCTTCTTTTGACAAAACAACCCGCAAGAAAACAAATGAGGACGAGGCTGATGGGCATCGCCAGTATATAGATGGTTTTGGATAAAATAAAAAACATCGGACTTACAATAGTTATTAGCAATATTAACAATAATATCATTATGAATTGTAAACCAAAAAGCTTCTATATTCTACTGGTATGATACTATCGCGTGGCGAGATCAAAAAAAATTTCAGGAAGGGGTTACACTTTCGCGTTAAAAGACATAAAACAATACAGACTGATAGCTTATTGCCATAATATTTGAAAAGTTAAAGTTTATCTCAATTTGAGGCAATATTTCCCAATTTGAGACATGAAATTCCCTTGTGGTATGCAAAAACCTGCCAAGCATTAAATTAAGCCGTTGGCATATGTTTTGAATGCTGATCTGAAAAAATAACAAATATGATAATATTAATTGTGCTGGTATTATTTCTGGCTGCTGTGGGTATTTCATACCTGCTATTTCGCGTTATGTTTAAAGACTATAACAATCAATAGTCATTAAACTTTTTAAACTTTTTTCAGTCTGAAACCTCAGGTGCCCGTAATACAGGGCATCTGAATTATAAAAGGAGGCATTATGGAGTTAAGAGCAACAAAAAACAGATGGGCTGAAATCTTTAGCAAAGAGCAACAAACGACTAAACTTCAAAGATTTGCAGATGCGTATGCCATGGAGACAGGAGATGATTTTGTAGTGGTTTGTAAAAATGGGGGTTGGATTGAAGTTTACGATACTGATCTGAAGTTAATCAGTACCGAGGTTTTTCTGAATGTAAAGGAGGTCAGTGCTGGAAAATATATCACTGTTATATTAAAAAATGGTTGGAGCGAGGTGTATGACAAGTGGTTTAATATGCAATCTGTGAAGTATTGCGGGGATTAATTCAGTCCCGGCTGTCAACCTTCCAAAGCGCTAACGCCTGGTAATACTTTACCTTCCATATATTCAAGTAAAGCCCCCCCTCCGGTGGATACATAGGAAACTTTATCTCCAAAACCAAGCGTATTTACGGCTGCAGCAGAATCACCACCCCCAATCAATGAGAAAGCACCGTTTGTTGTGGCCGTGACGACTGCCTCGGCAATCTTTATAGTGCCGGCAGCAAATTTATCCATTTCAAACACACCCATAGGGCCATTCCATAAAACAGTTTTTGACGCCTCAATCGTTTTTGAGAAAACTTCCCTGGCTTCAGGTCCTATGTCCAGTCCCATCCAACCTTCATCGATGTGGTGGTTTTGGGCTACTGCCGTATGGGCGTTGTTATCAAAAGCATCGGCAATAACAGAGTCAATGGGAAGTTGAAGATTTACATTTTTGTCTTTTGCCTTCTGAATAAGGGATTTTGCCAAATCCAGTTTGTCTTCTTCTAGCAGGGAACTACCCACATGGCCACCCATGGCTTTAAAGAAGGTATAAGACATGCCCCCTCCGATAATCAGGTTATCAACGCGATCCAATAGCTTTTCAATGATCAAAATTTTGTCTGAAATCTTGGCCCCCCCCATGATGGCCGTAAAAGGCCTTTCCGCATTTTCCAACACCTTGGCGGCATTGTCCAACTCTGCCTTCATCACATAACCGCAAACTTTTTCCTCAAAAAATTGTGCAATAATGGCGGTGGATGCATGGGCCCTGTGTGCCGTACCGAAGGCATCGTTGACATATATATGCCCGAGGGAAGCCAACTTTTTGGCAAACGCCTCATCTCCTGCCGTTTCTTCCTTATGAAATCTTAGATTTTCCAGCAGCAAAATTTCACCTGGCGACAGTGAATTTGCCAGTTCCGTAGCCTCTTCACCCACGCAATCCGTAGCAAATTTTACCTTTCTGCTAAATATTGACGATAAGTGATCAACCAAATGTTTTAAAGAGAACTTTTCCTCCGGACCGGTTTTGGGCCTTCCCAAATGGGACATCAGAATTACCGCGCCCCCATCATCTAATATTTTGCGGATAGTAGGAACGGCCGCCTTGATTCTGGTATCATCGGTAATCTGAAAATCACGGTTTAACGGGACATTAAAATCAACCCTTATAAGTGCTTTTTTTCCTTCAAAATTTAAACTGTCAATGCTTTTCATGGCCTGTACGTTTCCGGTGTAATAACTTTTAAAACTATCTTTTTGCGTGTTGGTAACCTGGACGCTAAATTCATAAAGAAATCCAAAAATGCAAACCCCGCAGACATTTAATTCTGCATTTTATTTAGCGGCTGCCCGTTTTAGTCTGTCATTAATGGCCAACCCCAGATCCCGGTCAGGTACGTACTCGGTTAAAATGTATTCCACCGGCAGATTGTCCAGGGTACGCAAGCTCGAGAACAGGTTTTGGGCCGCTTCATCAAGGTCGCCTGATTTTGAAAGAATTAACTGATTTTCTGACGGAATGTGGTCATATTCTTTTTGGAAAGATAACAGGGCAAAAGGTCGGTCTTTGTAAACATCCATCAATTCCTCGATGTTACCAATAACCACCTTTTTGGCAGGGGAATAATGGCTTTTCAGACTTCCGGGAGTGGTAGGGTCGGAACTTGAATGTGGCTTGATCGTGACTTTACCGACTACATGCTCGATTTTTTCCAGCGTCAGCCCGCCCAGCCTGTAGACAACCAACTGGCTCCCCTCGTAACCGATTATGGTAGATTCAATGCCGACCTTGCTAACGCCCCCGTTGAGAATGTAGGGAATTTTACCTCCCAGTTGATCGTTTACATGCCGGGCGGAGGTAGGACTGACATAACCGAATGGATTGGCACTGGGGGCGGCCAGTGGAAAGTCAAGCTTCTCCAGCAAAGCCAGCGTCACGGCATGGTTGGGTACCCTTACCGCTACGTTGGGCAGCCCCGAGGTGACCAAATCAGGGATAACACTTTTTTTGGCCAATAATAATGTCAGGGGGCCCGGCCAAAAGTATTTAGCTAACTGAAAGGCGCTTTCCGGTATATCCTTTACAAACTTGTAAATTTTAGCTAAACTATCAGTATGGACAATCAGCGGATCAAAATCCGGTCTTTTTTTTATCTTAAATATCTTGGTGACTGCACTTACATTATAGGCATTACCCGCCAACCCGTAAACTGTTTCCGTTGGTATGCCAATCACCTCTCCTGCTTTTAGCAATGTGGAGGCATGCTCAATATCATTTCCGATGATGGCCATTTGATATCACCAAATTTTGAACTACTCACAGTTTTTTGTAATTACTTCCGCCGCATTTTTATATCCTAATGCCTTCGATTTCTTTAAGTTGACGCAGCCTTCCCTCGCGTTGCCACACAGGATTTTGCTTAACCCTAACCAATAATGTGCTTCACCATGGTCTGGCGTCAGGTTAATCGTTTGTGTAAAATCCCTGATTGACAGTTCAACACTATCGATCTTCAAATAAGTTTTTGCCCGGTTATAAAATATCGAAGCCATGTTTTTATCCAGCTTTTCAGCAAAATTGAAATCTTCAATGGCCTTTGGATAAGCACCTGCCCTGTAATAGGCAGTGCCTCTGTTGAGATAGATATCTGCTTCATTCGGTTTGATACCGATGGCTTTTGTATAGTCCGTGATAGCTTCCTCCAACTGTCCAAGTTCCAGCCTGGCATTGGCCATGTTGTAGAAAGGTTTATAATCATTGCGGTTAACTTTAATGGCTTCCAGATTGTTTTCAACTACCCCTTGATATTCCTTCAGGGCAAACAAAGCAAAACTCTTGGCATTGTAAGCCTTGATGTTTTCAGGATTAATCGCCAGGGCCCTGTCCAGGTAATTGATAGCTTCCTGGTATTCTTCTACTTCAATTTTGGAGATACCAGCCTCCAGTAATTCTTTTTCTCCTGGCGAACAACTCACAAACCCCAGGTACAAGCATCCAAAAAAAAAATACTTTTTCATATGATAACCGATTAACAGGTGGCAAATATACATACTTACTGCCAAAATTTAAGTGAACTTACCTGAACCAAAGCCAGCGTTTGGAAAGTTTTTGGTGGGGTTTTTTATTTCAACTGAAGGGCGATTTTATTTTTAAGATTGGTGGTCCAATTAAAGAACCAGTAAAGAAATGCATAAGCAATTACAAATTCCCGGATTTCATACTGCATATTGTAGTAATCAAATACCTCATAACAGGTGGCAAATATGATACAGGTAAACAGGACCAGGGCAAGGTGGAATATTAGAAATCTGTTGCGATACTTTTTTTTAGAGAGCAAAAGAAAGATTACCAACAGCATTGCCAGCCACAAAAAAGTGGTATCAGCCAGCGTGCGAGGTAAGAAATAGGCTTGCAGGCCGGAGGCGAAACAAAACATCAGCATATTGTGTATGGATGGCAGGTAGATAGAAATTTTACCGCTGATAGACGGTGAATTACTGCCTAGTTTTGGGTAAAAATAAACAGCGAGTGGCAGATATATAAAAAAAATATAGATCAGGCTGTAAATAACCAGATTAAGATACTCTCCCGATACCAGATTATGGAGGTTGGTCTCCTTTTGCATATTATAGATGGAAAAAAAATCATCGCTTTTAAATCCTAGAATCCTTTGTCCCCAGCTAATCTCTTCCATCGCGATTACATAAGTGCCAATCGCAATAAGCAAAATAAATCGCCTTCTGGCTTTTCTGAAAATTTTTTTGCCACGGCTTTGAAAGTATACAAGCAAGGCAAGCCCTGAAGTCGTAAACGAGATAAGAAAACTTCCCCATTCAAAAAAACCTCCTTCGGTACTTAAGCTATGTAACAGGCCTGACTGGCTTGGAACGTACCGGGTCAATAGTACTATAAGACATACAAATAGCATCAGAATAAAATGCAGGATCGTATAGAATCTGTTAATTCTTTGCAGCATGTTGTTTAAGTACGCGTTTTAAATTTTGGTCAACCATGTAGTGATGTAATTCGGCAGGGATCGGATATTGCATAGTTGCATAAAAATCCTGGGACAATATAGGCAATTTCCTGATTTTTCAAGTTGAATATCAAATATTTCGACCTTTTGTTAAACTTCTTTCAGCCGTTTTCGTGTGTCACCTCTTTTTGATTCAATGGATCGACCATACCGTTTTTCACGATTTATAACCATTCACAATTTTTTTATAAAAAAGTTCCCGAAGGTTAAACTTTTTTTTAGCCGCCACGTTACGGAACTAGGAAAACTTTGGGAATGTTTAAAGTTTCCGTAGTTTTGCTAGAAAATTTTAAGGAGTTGGATATAAGAGAAAGTATTCTGGAGGCTTCCTATGGGCTGTTTCATAAGTATGGGATAAGAAGTGTTTCAATGGATGACATAGCGAGGGAGCTGACCATTTCAAAAAAAACGATCTATCAGTATTTTAAGGATAAGGATGATTTGGTTTCCACTGTGACCAAAAAGCAGATGGACATGGAGAGGAGGGAAATAGAGGAAATAGAAAAGTCTTCTGTGGATGCCATTGACGAGTTAGCCAAAATGAGCGTTTGTGTCAGGAAGAACCTCAAGGAAATAAACCCTTCATTGTTATTTGATTTACAAAAATATCACCGAAAAGCCTGGAACATATGGACAACATTTAAAAATGATTTTATTAAAAACAACATTGTTAAAAATCTGAACAAAGGGATTAGGGATGGGTTTTTTCGAAAAGAAATAAATGTTGAGGTGCTGGCCATCTTCCGGGTAGAGCAGGTGCAAATGGCATTTGATGACAATATTTATCCCAAAGATAAATTCGAATTAACAGAGTTGCAGATGCAACTTTTCGATCACTTTGTATACGGATTGCTAACAGATAAGGGGAGATGTTTGTACAAAGATTATCAGGAGAAACTACATAGAACTAATTAAAAAAGCTTTTATAGCATGAAATTACTCAAAATAAATAGTTTAATTTTTGCGCTCATTATTCCGGCAGGCTTGTTTGCTCAAAATGAGCGTCAGGCAACCGGATTTTCATTGCAGGATTGCATTGATTATGCGCTGAAAAATAATAAGGAGGTTTTAAATACAGATTTAGATAAAGGCATTGCCAAGGCCCAGGTAGGGGAAACCACCGCGGACGGCTTGCCCCAGATAAACCTGGATGCGGACGTAACCAACAACTACAGGGTCAGAAGATCTATTGTGGATGCAAGTAATTTTGATCCGACTGCTCCGGAAGGAACAGAGGTCGAAATTGCTTTTGGGTTGCAGTACGAAGGAAATGCCGGGCTTAATCTTAGGCAAATGGTATTTGATGGTTCTTATTTCGTCGGTTTGCGGGCGGCGAGGACTTTCAAGGAACTTAGTGAAAAAGACCACATCAAATCCAAAATAGATGTGGTGGACGCGGTTACTAAGGCCTACTATGTTACCCTGGTAAGCCAGGACAGATATGATCTGCTAAAGGTCACCCTGAAGCGATATGACACCCTTCTGAATGAAACTTCTATATTATATGAAAACGGGTTTGCTGAAAAAATCGAGGTAAACCGGGTGAAGGTGCTGGTTAACAATACCAGAATCTCGGTTAAAAATGCAGAGGAAGTATTGAGATCAAGCTATGATCTGCTAAAGTTTCAGATGGGTTACCCGGTTAGGCAACCCATATCCCTGGCTGACAAGATAAGTGATATTATTTTTGAATATAAACAGCAGGAGGTGGCTGATTTTGATTATTCCGATCGTATCGAATATTCACAGCTCTTAACCAATCGTCAGTTGGCGGAATTACAAAGAAAAAATAACCAGGTACAATACCTGCCAAAGATTGATTTGTTTGCCAATTTTGGCTATAATACAGGTACCAATCTTTCTGACCAATTGTTTGACTTTAATGACCGGTGGTTGAACAATGGTAATGTAGGCCTGGCTATAAATGTGCCGGTGTTTGACGGTTTAAGAAAAAAGTACAAAATACAGCAGGACAAGTTGCAGATTCAGCAAATTGACAATCAGATTTCTTTGCTTAAAGACAACATTGACCTGGAAATTAATCAGGCCCAGAATCAGTTAAGAGTAAACATAGAAAATTTGGAAGCACAGAGAGAAAACATGGAATTGTCAAAGGAGGTTTACGATGTAGCCAAGATAAAATATACGGAGGGGGTTGGTGCCAATACCGAGGTGCTGGATGCTACCACCGATTATCGTGAGGCGGAAAATAATTACTACGAGGCCCTCTACAATGCCTTAATTGGCAAGGTTGAGTTGGAAAGAGTATTGGGAAAACTTCTAAAATAAATAGGAAAACCGCAATTATTAAATTGAATACGTAATGAAAAATACTATTTTAATCATAGCAATTATTATCTCCACTTTTTTTGGTTGCCAGACGGGCACAGATTTAGATGCCAAAAAGGCGGAATTAGCCGAGGCTAAAAGTGCATTGTCTGAATTGCAGCAAAAAATCTCAGCGCTGGAAGAAGAAATATCGATACTGGACACCACTACAGTGGTACAAAATGCTGTACTGGTCTCTTCACAAAAAGTGCAACTGGTTCCATTCAGGCACCAGATCAAGGTGAGGGGATCGGTAGCTTCGAGAAAGAATGTTATGATTAGTGCTGAAACCATGGGCCGAATTGAAGGTATAAAAGTGCGGGAGGGCCAAAATGTATCCAAAGGACAAGTGTTGCTTACTTTGGATGCGGATATTATCAGGAACAATATTGCAGAATTAAAAACTTCGCTTGAATTGGCAACCACCGTTTATGAAAAGCAGGAAAGGTTATGGAGTAAGAATATTGGTACGGAAATCCAATACCTGGAAGCTAAGAACAATAAGGAGTCATTAGAGAGAAAACTGGCTACGACCAACTCTCAACTCAGTCAATCGATTGTGAAGGCACCATTTGACGGCAGGATCGATGACCTCCCGGCCAAGTTAGGCGAAATGGCGCAACCGGGATTACCACTGGTCAGGATGGTAAGTCCTGAGTCGATGTATGTCGAAGCCGATATTTCGGAGCGGTTTTTAGGGGCCTTTAAAAGAGGAGACTCAGTGACACTGAATTTTCCGATTCAAAACAGAACCTATTTCAGTAAAATTACCGCGGTAGGGCAGGTAATCGATCCTGAAAACAGAACGTTTAGAATCGAGGCAGCGCTTCAAAAAACTGACTTTAATGTAAAACCCAATCAGGTGGTAGTGCTACGATTAACCGATTACGAAGTGCCGGAAGCCATACTTGTACCAAGTGAAATCATTCTTACCGACGCTACCGGAAAATATTTGTATGTAGTGGACAAAGAGCATAATATAATGGTCGCGAGAAGACGAAGCATTGAAGCCGGTAAGACACAGGATGGCCAAACAGAAGTTGTCGAAGGTTTGGGTAAAAATGACACGATTGTGCTGGAGGGGTACCGGGATTTAAATGATGGTATTCCTGTTAAATTCGCTGAAAAGTCAACCCGAACCGCCAATTTATAATATTTTAACAGATTTAAATTATGTCAGAGGATCATAAAAATATTGAATCTAACAAAAAAAATATTGAGTCGAACAAAATAGATAAGGAGTTCAAATTAACCTCACTGGCCCTCAGGAACAAAAACACTGTATTTATTTTGCTGGTGATTATTGTCCTCATGGGCATTAATTCCTATATCACCCTGCCAAAAGACAGTTATCCGGAGGTAGAACAGCCTATGGTATATGTAGGAACCCCTTATCCGGGCAATTCGCCGGTGGATATTGAAAACCTTGTTACAAGACCACTGGAAAAGGAGATAAACGATATTTCAGAAATTGACAATATTAAGTCCACTTCCGTACAGGATTACTCTACCATTATCGTTGAATTTGATCCTGACATCGATATCGACGACGCCCTGCAAAAGGTGAAAGATGCGGTAGACCAGGCCAAACCCGATCTGCCAACCGATCTCGACCAGGATCCGGATGTGTTTGAAATGAACTTCTCGGAATTTCCTATCATGAATATTAACCTTTCGGGTAATTACAGCCTGGAAAGATTGGAAGATTATGCGGAGGAGCTGGAAGATGAACTTGAAAAAATATCGGAAATCTCCTCGGTTGAAATCAGGGGGGTAGATGAAAAAGAGGTGAAGATTATGGCAGACCCTTATCTGATGGATGCCAGAATGGTAAATTTTGAAGACATAGAAAATGCCATCCGGGCTGAAAATGTTACGTCTTCTGCCGGAAATATCCGCGAAGGTAACATCAGGAGAAGTATTCGTGTAGTGGGAGAGTTTGACGATCCCGAAGAGATGCTGGATATCGTTGTCAAAAATGAAGATAACAGAATTGTGTACCTCAGGGATGTAGCCCAGATACAATTTGATTACCGCGAAAAGGAGAGCTATGCAAGATTAGCCTTGAAACCGGTAGTTTCGGTAGATGTCATCAAAAGTAGCGGAGAAAACCTGTTGATCGCTACAGATAAAATTAATGCCGTGCTGGACGAAATGAAACAGCAATTTCCCGAAGGTCTGGAAATATCCATTACCAATGATCAGAGCGAAATGACGAGAGAGATGGTAAACAGTCTTGAAAACAACATTATCTCAGGGGTAATCTTGGTGGTATTGGTACTGTTGTTTTTTCTGGGAACCAGAAACGCCCTGTTTGTGGGTATTGCGATTCCGGTATCCATGTTTATTTGCTTTCTGATCCTGGGTGCTTTTGGTATTACTATCAATATGATGATTCTATTTGCTTTGATCCTGGCCCTGGGTATGTTGGTGGACAATGGGATTGTGATCGTAGAAAATGTGTACAGGCTCATGGAGTCAGGCATGAAACCCTGGGAGGCGACCAAACTGGGCGTAGGAGAGGTAGCGTGGCCTATCATTACTTCTACCGCCACTACGCTTGCAGCTTTTATACCATTGGCTTTATGGCCGGGATTGATGGGAGAGTTTATGAAATATCTGCCCTTTGGTGTGATCATCACCCTGGCTTCTTCCCTGTTTGTGGCCCTGGTGATTAACCCGGTTTTGATTTCAACCTTTATGCGCATTGACAAAGGGGAGCAAACCAATCATACCAAAATATGGAAAATGGTACTGATAAGCTTTGTTATCGGCATCCTTTTTCTGGTGCTGGGCGCGACAGCCCTCGGCAATATCGCGATTCTTTTCGGGCTGTTGGTGTTGTTGAATGTATACTTGCTGATTCCTTCCAGCCGGCGCTTTCAACGGAGGTTTTTGCCGTGGTTGGAAAATCTGTACTCGCGTACGCTGGAATTCGCCTTGAAAGGTTACCGGCCCTGGTTCTTCTTTTGGGGAACTGTGTTACTAATGTTCATATCGATCGGGCTAAATATGTTAAGGCCACCCAAAGTACTCTTCTTTCCTGAAAATATGCCTAAGTACGTCAATGTCTTTATAGAATTTCCTATAGGAACGGACATTGAAAAAACAAACGCTTTTACCAGAGATATTGAGCAGAAGGTATTAAATGTCATTAACCCGTACAGCAATATTGTAGAGTCGGTTATTTCCAAAGTAGGACAAGACACCGCCGACCCAAATGACCCCTCGGCTTTTGGGCAGTCTGACACACCGAATAAGGCAAGGATTACCGTTAACTTCGTGGAATTCAAAGACCGGGATGGAATCAATACCAAGGATGTGATGGAAAAAATACGTGTAACTGTAGCCGGTTACCCGGGAGTCAGCATCACGGTAGATAAAGATGCCGCCGGACCGCCTGCCGGTAAACCGATCAATATTGAAGTCTCCGGTGAAGACCTCGAGACTTTAATCGATATTGTAGAGAACATGAAAAACCTGATTAACCAATCGGGCATTGAGGGCATTGAAAAACTACAAAGTGATCTGCAAACCGGAAAACCGGAACTGCTCATCAATATTGACCGGGAAAAGGCCCGTAGATTTGGCTTGTCCACTTCCTCCATAGCCAATGAAGTGAGAACCTCTTTGTTCGGCAAGGAAATTTCCAAGTTTAAACAGGGTGAGGATGACTACGAAATACAACTTCGATTGGATGATGCCTATCGATATGATATGGAGGCCCTTAGAAATAAGAACATTACTTTCAGGAACCAGGTAAATGGCCGTATGATGCAGGTGCCTATTTCCTCGGTGGCTGAAGTTGAACTCAGTTCAACGTATGGGTCAGTAAGAAGAAAAGATCTCGACAGGGTTATCACCATTTATTCAAATGTGGTAGGCGGTTATAACCCCACTGAGATCAATGCTCAAATTCAGGCCTTACTGACAGATTATGCTATGCCTTTAGGATATGAATACAGGTTTGGCGGTGAGCAGGAAAAACAGCAGGAAGAAATGGCTTTTTTGTCACAAGCTTTAATTCTGGCCGTATTTATTATTTTCCTCATAATCGTTGCCCAGTTTAACAAAGGTACGACGCCGTTTATCATTATGTCATCGGTGGTTTTAAGTACTGTCGGAGTATTCCTGGGATTATTTGTGTTCAAAATGGAATTTGTTATCATCATGACTATGATCGGCATCATTTCCCTGGCAGGGGTGGTGGTGAACAATGCCATTGTGCTCATTGATTTTATAGAACTAATCCGTAAAAGGAAACAGGTGGAGCTAGGTGTTGAAAGGCTTGAGTTTAAATACATCAATGAGGCCATAGCTGAAGCAGGAAGGACCAGATTACGGCCTGTGTTGCTGACAGCGATTACCACTATACTCGGTCTGATTCCATTGGCGGTAGGTATCAACATTGATTTTATAAAGTTCTTTACCACTTATGATGCAGATTTTTATCTGGGTGGTGATAATGTTGTATTTTGGGGGCCTATGTCATGGACCATCATTTTTGGCCTGACTTTTGCAACCTTTTTAACGCTCGTCATCGTTCCTATTATGTATCAATTCTTTGCCAAGATAAATCGTAGGCTTGGTGTGAGTTAGTTAATTGTCTGTCAAATTGTCATCAAATGATGCGATCCGGGTTAGCTTATGAATAAATTGCTGGTCATACCAATCTTAGCGATTATTTTAATCATTGTAGACCTTTATGCCCATAGTGCCATAAAGATTTTCTTTAAAAACCTTTCTCCCCGGTTTTTAAGAATTTTTGCTGTGGGTTTCTGGTTGGTTTCCCTGCTGTCTATTCTCGGTCTTTTTGTATATCACTTTACCGGCACCACGTTGTTGAATTTTCATCAACGTTCGATTTTAATGGCGTTTCTGTTCATCAGTTATTTTTCCAAGGGTATCATTATGATGATCACTTTTATGGGAGGTATAATTGAGGGGATGCAAAACCTTTTTTTTAATAAGAAAGCGGTGGTTAGCAGTGAGAACAAAAAGACTGGTTCGGAAATGACCAGAGGGGAGTTTATCAAGAAGGCTGCGGTAGCGACAGCAGCATTACCTTTTACCACCTTAAGTTTCGGAGTGGTCAATGGTGTTCACAATTACCGGATAGTGTTTAAAAAAATAAAACTGCCCCATCTTCCGGATTCCTTCCATGGGATCCGGATAGGGCAGATTTCTGATGTACACTCCGGCAGCTTTTTTGACAGGAAATCAGTATTAGGAGGTATAGAACTGCTGAGTCAGCAGAAGACAGATTTAATCTTTTTTACCGGTGATCTTGTGAATAATGAAACCAAGGAAGTAAATAATTATATTGATATTTTCAAAAAGGTAAAGGCACCACTTGGGGTATTTTCTACCTTGGGGAATCACGACTATGGAAATTACAGGGCCTGGCCCAGTGGGAAGGAAAAGGCACAAAACCTTAGCGATATGCACCATGCACACAAACTACTTGGGTGGAATTTATTAAATAACGAAAACCATATCGTAGAGATGGGTGGAGAAAAGCTGGCCATCCTGGGCGTTGAAAACTGGGGAACAGGCAGATTTCCTAAATACGGTAAATTGGGTGAAGCCTACGCAGGGGCCGAAGATGCGGCAGTAAAACTGTTACTTTCCCATGACCCGAGCCATTGGGACGCACAGGTCAGGCCTGAATTCAAGGATATTGATATCATGTTTGCCGGGCATACCCATGGCTTTCAGTTTGGTATTGAAACCGCTAATTTCAGATGGAGCCCCTCACAATATATGTACAAACAATGGGCTGACCTTTATAAAAAAGCAAACCAATATCTCTACGTAAATCGTGGTTTTGGCTTCCTGGGGTTCCCGGGAAGAATTGGTATTGAGCCCGAAATCACCATATTTGAACTGGTAAAAGCCTGATGTTATTACGGTTAAGCGCCGGTTTTTCAGGAATGTCATGCCTCCCTTTATCCTATTTAAAAGAATACCTTAATTGACATCTGATATCTGTTTTTTGAGGTGCGTTGATTTGATCAGTCCCCGAACCAATGACCATCCGGTCAAAGTAGATGGTTTTTGCCAGTTTCACCCAAAAAGTCAGATTCCTTGATATTTTGGTTTGGAGCATAGTGTAATAACGGTATCCGCTCCCTGAAAAGGCCGGTATGGTCAGGGCGTAAAGTAAGTCCCTTTCATACCTGTAGTGCCGGTTATCGAAGTTTTCTGTATCGAACAACATGATCCGGCTACTTAAACGTAATGTCCGCCAATTAATGTATAGATCCTGGCTCATTGAGAAACCTTTACTTTTGTTTCCGGCTTTTTCAAAACGGCTCCACTGAAGATTGGTTTTAAGCGTCAACAAGTCAGCAATATGGTGGTTAAAGCTCAATTGATAGTTGTTTCTTTGCCGCATGACAACCTTGTTTAAATTCGCGGAGTTTCCTGCATCATTCATTGCTTTATTTTCCTGGCGTAGCAAACCGGTTATCTCCGTATTCCGGGCGAATTGGTAAGAAAATGAAAGCAGGTGTTCATTGCCGCTCGAGGGGCGGTCCACCTGAAATTTTAGCCATGGAAATTGAAAGGTATCCATAAAGGCTGTGAGGGTAAAGTTTTTGAAAGGGAATAACTTTAATCCCCAATAAAATCCATACTCGTTGCTATTGGTGCTATTTTCTGAAAAAGCGTCACTAAATGGTGCATGATAGCCCGTTTCAAATTTTCTGAAAAGCAACGAGAACTGAACCATTGAAGAAAAACTACCCAAAGCTCCCAAAATCAGTCCATACTTGCCCATACTACCCCAAACTCCTTCTCCAAAGAAATGAAAGTTTTCCCAATTGTAGCTGAAATTACAGCCAAGGTAGCCAGTCAGTTTATCATTGCTTTCAAACTTTTTATAAAGTTTGTCGGACCTTGCCGGTGCAAAATTGTATCTGCTGAAACTAATCACCTGACCCAGACTCAAATTCTTGTCATCGCTTACATAAGAAATGTTCACACCACCGACTTCTTCATGAAGCGATTTTCTCTGGCTGATTTCACTATCAGTGCGGTGCAATCCACTTTTTTTGATACTGCTCACTAAATAGGTGGAAACCACAGTGTCCGCTTCCAGGTTTGCGTCAATCAGTTTATTGGAGTAGAAGGTAGTAAGGGCAAACCGGTCGATTTGATAGGTGGCAGCAGCTCCCCGGAGAAATCCATGTTCAGTTGTGGATGTGTAGGGCACAATTCCCAGATTGCTCCGTCTGATGGTGGTGATGGTTTCGGCACCTTTGCCGGGATAAAAACCTGCAGCAAACAATACTCCCTGACCTAGCTGAAGCCTATAGTCTCCAAGGGTCAGGTTTTTTAATCGCCCCCGGTTTTGTAAAGTGAGATGAAATGACCAAAAATCCGGACCAAACTGATGATTTCCCGGTTTCCAGGTAAACTTTTCTCCCGCATCTTTCTCCAGGGTTAATCCCAAACTAAAATCTTTGGAGTGGCTGGATCGATATTTGATCAAATATTGGTAAGGGGAACCGGCAAATCGAGATTTGCCCGTGTCATAATACCCGGACCTTTTTTCCAGTGTCTTGTTTACACGTAAAACCAGGTAATGATTATCAGCATTTCCGATGCGTTTTATCAGAGGTTTGCTTACATAGTTTTGGGTTGAGGGCTTTAAGGTAACCAAAGGCAGTATTTTGCGGATCGTATTGACATCAAAACCCGGAATGGCCTGCAGTTCGTAAATTGAAATTAACTTACCATGAATTTTAATATAGTTCAGAAAACTATTGATTTGAGAAATTGATAGAAGTGACAACGACATTAACTCCTCTTTGGTAATCTGATTAAGGTCAAGCGGGTTTTCCTGCAAGTCGATCCAATGCCGGGCAGTCTCCTCGCTGTATTGTCCCTCATCCATGTTTAAAAGACCTGTTCCCCGGTTGAGTGGGTCACCGCTTCGGTCAATGAATTCAGCTTGCCCGTTTACTTCTAAATCACTAGTTAGTATCAATAATAGTTTTAGAAAAACAAAATGCCTCATCTTTCCGGTTTTAATTCATAACTTACGCTTAAAAGGTGGGAGATTCCTAATGCTGAATGGCCGGTAATTGCGTAACCAATCTCAAGTTTCCCGGTGTCGAATCCGGCTCCGAAGTTATAGTTAAAAGGATTGGTTTGGATACCACTGGTTATGTTAAATTTTTCTTTTACCCGGTACAGCAACCCAATTTTTGTGGTGGTGGTAAATAAGAGCGTTTTTTCAACCTCCGCATTTAAAACAAAGACTGATATGGGTTCATAAGAAATACCTACCCTGAATAATACCGGCAATCTGTTATCTGCGGGTCCTCCGAATGCCGCGAGGTTTATGTTAAAGGCATACATGCCCACGCTGAGCTGTGGAGTCAATGCTGTGACACTACCGGCTTCCACGATCAGGTAGCCCCTGCTCCCATAACCTTCGGTATTGAAAACCAGGTAATTTACCTTCAGCCCAAGGCCAGTATTGCCCAGGGTATGACCTATGGCAAGTCCTACCTGATTTTGATGATGCAGCCGGTCACCAAACCTGTTTACGGTCATACCCAGGTTGAAAGCTCCGACAGGATATATCAAACCTGCATTCAGCGAGCTTAATTCGCTGACATTGAACCGGTTGTAAATTGAAAATAAAGAAACGACCGACTTAGATCTGCTAAATCCGCCTACGTTATTAAAAATAGACCAGTGGTCACAAAAAGCTACCGTCGCATCGCCCATTCCGAGGGATTTGGCACTGATTGCATAATTAAATGGCTGGCTTTTGGAACACAGGATTATCATTAATAAACATCCTGAAAAAAATGTTCTCATTGAAAATCAAAAAAGCAATATAAAAAATTTATGCAATTAAAACCAACATGTATTTTCAGGAGAACATCGAATAATAAAATTATTTTTATTATTTAAGCTAAAATTGCATTATTTTTAGCCCGGTTGTGTAAAAGATGATTGTTTTATCAATTAATAACTTTTTTGTCGATAGTTTTTTGTGAGACTTTTTTGAAAGTTAGCTTTAAAATCGGGACTAAGCAAAACGGGATGATTACAGGCGTAAATTTGACCTTGCCTGAAAGCACAACCATTGTTTTTGAAATTTAAACCGAAATAATGAACAAAATTCATTTACTTTTTACCAGTGCTGTTTTATTATTAAGTTGTAATTATACGTTGGCGCAGGACAGCGACGTATTTAAGCAGGCAAGGAAAAATAACCGCTTGTTTAAGTTTAACAAAGAATTGCGATACACCACGATTGGAATCGGGATCAATGCGATCAACTATTTTGGGGATCTTGCCCCAAGGCCCGGAAACCTGAGCACTGATATTTCGTTTACTCGCGCCGGTTTTGGGGTAATGGCCAATCACAGGATCGGTTCCAGGGTATTTCTCAGAGGTTCATTTAATTGGGCTACCATGAAGGGGGATGACTTTGAGTCTGCCGACCTGGATGATCCCGAATCCAGGGACAGGTATGCAAGAAACCTGCAATTCAGGAATACAATTTTTGAATTATCGGGAACAGCTATTTTTGATTTGATACGTAATCATGGATTTTACGTCAAAAGGGCACTTTTTACACCCTATATATTTGCCGGGGTGGCAGTTTTTCATCATAACCCTCAGGCCAAGGTGCCGGAGGTTGATTTAAACGGAATACCATTGGAAAATGCAGGTGATTGGGTAGACTTGCATCCACTCGGTACGGAGGGACAGAATAACGACGCCAGTGATGTTGAAGCCTATCACAAAGTGCAGTTTTCTATTCCTGCCGGTTTCGGGGTCAGGTTGAAGCTTAACAAGAATTTTGATCTGGCTTTTGAAATGGGGTACAGAATTCTGTTTTTCGATTATATTGATGACGTGAGTTCTGAGTATCCTGATTACGGGCTGCTGGATAGTGATCTGGCAAGAACTTTATCGGGAAGGGCGGGCGAACCGATTGCGGTTGTGTCGGGTGATGAAAGAAATGCTGATCTCCTTCAGGTACTTGAGCAAAGCCGTACTACTTATGTGGGTGTCGATAACAATACTTACTCTGTGGTATCGGACAACCTTCCCGGTGTCCGGCGTGGTGATAGGAATGACAACGACCTTTATATAGTTACCAGTCTGCAACTAACTTACGTATTGGGAAGCCCGATCGGGAAACCTAAATTCAGGTAAAGGGGATAGAAAGCCAGGCATTGAATATTGCGGCTAATTGAACACAGATCTGAAGTTGAGGAAAAAACCTCCTACACCTTCACTGTTCACTGAGTACTCCAACCGCATCACGAAATCATAATAAGTAACCACATCGAGCCCTACGCCGGTACCGAAGATGTATCTGTTGACAAGCCTGCTATTTTCCCTTTCATCAATGTGGCTGTTGACAATGCCTCCGTCAAAATAGGTTTTGAGATAAATAGCGATCGGTATATTATTAAATTCGTCTTTCTTGATGAATTTATCAAGCCGGGCCGACGTATTTAAGATACGTTTTTTAAAGGCAAGCTTATGGAGAAAAAAGCTTTGACCCTCGATCACATTTAATTCATATCCTCTTATAAAATTGGGCCTGAATCCCAGTGCCCGGGAGTTGACATACGGCTGTCGTCTTGGGAAGCTGACATTTCCGCTCACCCTGCTAGACAGAAAATAGTCTTTGCCCAGATCAAAAAATTTATTGTAATCCGCATTGATTTCCAACTGGTTGATATCGTCATATATACCTAGCCCCAGTTTATCTGCGGTAAAATTAAATACATAACCTTTCAAGGGATAAGCGATCATATCCCTGGCCTCTTTCCGGTACCGGTACCGAAACTGGAAATATTGCTGTTGCGTACGTCCGTTTAAAAAGTAGTTGGGATTGAGCTGGGCAACCGAGTCAGCTACTCTGGCATTTTGATAAAACAGCGAAAAATAATGAAAACTATAAAAAGAGGGGCGATGACTAAAAGTGACGGAACCATAGATGTTTTCCCTGCCTCTTTTACCAAAATCGGCAAATTGCTGTACATGATCCTCGGTTATATAATTCACATCATTGTTTTCGTCATAACCAACCCGTAATATCAATCCATTTTGTTGCGATTTGTCAATGTAAGGTATTCTGTAATCAAGCTCAAACCTTCTCGTAAATCCAAATTGAGCTTCCAGTTTAAGTCGTTCATTCCTTCCCCTCAGGTTGTATTGGTATAACTTCATCCCATAGCTGACCCTGTCAAAATCACGGTCCCAGTTGGTCCACCAGTCATTGAAGTTCCTTGCCTCCAGTTTAAATACAGGTACCGGAAACAGGTACCATCGCTCGGATACCTTGACTAAAATTTCCACCTGATGAAAGGCAATGTCAACTATTTGGAGATCGACGGTTAAAAACAGTTGGGTGTTTACAATGTTGTTTTTGTTATTTTCCAGAATCTTCTCCAGGTCGCTTCTTAGCACCACATCACCAACCTGCACCCCAATCTCGCGTAAGATGATGCTTTCTCTTGTCTTTTTATTGCCAATGATAAAAATATTCTGAATCGTTACATAAACATCTTCCTCATCGGAAGCGCTGCTACTGTGATCGGTGTTCGAACTGCCCGGATTGCTGTGGGGCGTGTTGCGTGAGGTCTGGCAGTGAGCCGAAGTAGTGAATAAAACAAGCAATAGAAAGACACTGCACCTGTAAGAGGTGTTCTGTATAAGCATACGAACAAGTAAACAATGCGACAAATTAATACCCTTCTATTACATTTATGGTTGACTATCTCATGGTAATCTAACAACACTACCTAAAGTTAATAGGTTTCATCCACAGAATTAAATATCTGCAAAAGACTTTGCTACTTATGTATTATAAATATTTATAATTACTTAAGATAGAAATAATGTAAAAATTCTTTGTCAATAAACAATATTTAAACCATAAAATTCTATAATAGTACATAAACATTATGTTATTTAAACTTTATCAATTTTGTTTCCCACCTTATTTTGACGAAATCTAATTCTGAATAACATATAAATGCCTATTAAAACCAATGGTATGCTCAATATTTGTCCCATATTCAATGGCAAATCTTCTTCAAAAGCTTCTTGATTTTCCTTAAAAAACTCATCTATAAACCTAAGTGTCCAGAGTATAACCAGGAATAGCCCAAAAATCAGTCCTTCCGGTGTTTTGTCCTTTTTCTTGTGCCAAATGACAAACAATAATACAAATAGCAAAAAGCAATAAATGGATTCATAGAGCTGACCCGGATGCCTGGCTATGCCATTGGTTTGAATTTTTGCCATGTAGACGCTATTTTTCCGGGATAAATCATATTTCAATGGTTCATTAGCCGGCTCGAATAAATTGGGTTCCTGACGGGAAGAGTATCTTACAAGTGCATCCTTAATATTTGATTCCAACAGTTGCCGCACCTGATTCTCCTGTAAATCTTTCCCCGGGAAAGTGATTTCTAACCCTAATGGCACAAAACTTTCTGCCGCTTCCTGACCGCTACCTTTTATAGCTTCCACATTTTCAATTTCCGGAAACGTATTTTCCAGACCTTCTTCAATTTCTCTAGCAAAAACCACACCAAAATTACTGTTTGTGGGAATTCCCAGGATTTCGGAATTCATGAAATTCCCGAACCGGATCAGGCAGCCGGTAATTGCCACAGCGATGACCAATCTATCTACTACCCAAAGATAACTTTGGTTTTTTTTCTTTCTTACATAGAGATACAGTGCGGCAAGAATGCCTATGGCAGCCCCATGACTGGCCAGACCGCCTTCCCACACTTTCAGAATCTCTATGGGATTGGAAAGGTAATGGCTTGCCCCATAAAACAAGACATGGCCCAATCTGGCTCCCACAATAGTTGCTACCACTATGTAAATGGTGAGTAATTCGACATCTTTTTCCGACTTACCCTCTTTTTTGAAAATGTAGATCAATAATTGCTGGCTAATTAAAAACCCTAGGGCAAACAGTAATCCATACCATCTCGGTATGCTCCAACCCGGTATCACTTCAGCCACCGGATCCCAGACAATAAAAATTAAAGATGAAAGCATAATTAAAAATTTGATCAAATATAAGGTAAATATCTATAGTTCATTTTTTGTCTGATACATATCTCTTTTGCCATCATAACTTCATAAGTGGTCCAACGTTTCGAGTTCTTCTCTGAAACTTCCGGATAGTATCGGAAATCTGCACCACGTTCTAGGGTCTACGTTAAAATCATCGAGGTGGAAAGCCGGAGCAATGCGTTCCCTTTTCCACTGATTTTTTGCCCACAATTGATAAAACTTTTTAATGTATTGTTTTAGTAACGGCTGGGAAGTCAACGCAGATCCGGACAACTGATTGAACACCTCTACGGGAGACTGATGATCCCTGATTGCCAGTTTTTCAATTTCTACGAGAATGTGGTAGGGCATCAGGTCACCTTCATCGGTTTGATGTTGGCCCGGTGGCCTTAACTCCGCCGTGGGATTAAGGCTGTTGACATAAGTCAGACTTTGGTAACCCAGGTTTTTTTCAGCCCAAAGCAACCATTGGTTTATAAAATGTTTGTCAACCGCAGCTATAGGGGCGATACTACCACAAGTATCCCCATCCATGGTGGTGTAACCTACGTCACCTTCACTACGATTGGAGGTAGTGATTAATAAGGCGTTGTTGAGGTTGGCCAGCATCCAGATTACCGGGGCCCTGGATCGCGCCTGGATGTTTTGCAAGGTAATATCATGCTCGTTCCAGGTCAGCGGGTAACCAAGTGCATGTTCAATTTTCCGGGTGTATGAACTAACCTCCTGGTCAATATTCCAGTGATAAAAAACAGCTCCCGTGTCTGTTGCCAGCGCCTGGGCAGAATTAAAGGTTTCACAGGAAGAATTTTCGGTGGCCTGGTATGCGCAGGTCAGTATTTTATGAGTGACTTGTTTAAATAAATCCTGCTCCCCGGCAATATTTTCCAGGGTGTCGAAATCACCCGGATTGAAATTAAGTTTTTTGATAAAGTCATCCAGCCCCAGCTCCTTTATTCCTCTTTTTACCATTTCAGCGACCAGAACAGCACAGGTTGATGAGTCGGCGCCGCCACTTAGAGATAATACAAACCCTTGGCTTCTACTTTTTCTCAAATAGTCGAACAGTGCCAGGGTACTGGCTTTGACAAATTCGGTGCATTTGTCATGATCATCGTGGTTGAAGTCTGCCCGGGAATCCGAAGGGTTTTCAAAATCCAGTGTGGCCCTGGCCAAATTCATATCTTTGTATGATAACCTGTTGTTTCTTTGTACCAGGCGGCCATTTTGCGCAATCAGCACATCACCGTCATAGACCATTCTGCCCGCCTCATTGCCCAACAAATTGGCATAAACATAGCTGCATCTGAAATTCTTTGAACTACCGACAACCAGTGATTCCCTGAACCGGGCCTTGCCCATGGCAAAGTGACTGGCGCTGGGGTTTAAAATGAGATTTACCTTTTTGTCAAATAGGCGGCATGCAGGGCGCTGGTTACCCTTCCAGGCATCTTCACAGATTTCAAATCCGATCTTCAAATCATCGATTTCATAGACAACATCACCGATTTGATAAAGCTGGTTTTCCAGTTCGATTTGCTTAACCACCCCACTCGGCCATGGTGTAAACCATCTGGGCTCGTAGTGCACACCATCATTGGCCAGATTTTGTTTGGCATTAAAACCGAGAATTTTTTGATTTCTAATGACGCAGGCGCAGTTATACAACCTGCCTTCAAACCTGACAGGCACTCCTACAGCCACCATCAAATTTTCGCAGGCTTCGGCAATTTCCGGAAGAAAGGTGACCGCTTTTGCCGGTAGCCAATCGCTTAAAAACAGGTCTTCACAACCGTAGCCGCTGATAGCCAGTTCCGGTAAACACAACACATCTACGCTTTCTGTAATCGCCTTGCGGATACATGCAATGATACGATCAACATTGCCTTCCCAATCCAAGGGGGTTTGGTTAAGGCTTCCACCGGCAACTGTATATCTGGACATAAAATGATTTCTATTGCATCGCAATTATAAACAATACATGCTTAAAAGCACAACCTGTCAGGTTTTTCTAAAGGTCGAGGAATTCACAAGATTTTTGGGCTGCATCCTGTTCAGCTTTTTTCTTGCTTGTTCCGTGTCCCTTTCCAACTGGTTTGTCATCGACAAAGACCTGAACAGTAAACTCTTTGAAGTGTCTTTTGTTTTTTATTTCTACCACCTCAAACCTTACTTCCTTATTCTCTTTTTGCGCCCATTCAATGATGAGGCTTTTACTGTTGGGGTTAGTTTTGACTATCTGGTCGAGGTCGTAGTAAGGGAGCAACAATTTATTGATAATAAACTTTCTGCAAAACCTAAAACCTCTGTCCAGATAAACCGCGCCAACCAAAGCTTCCAGGGTGTCACCATGTATGGACCGGTGGGATAGCGAGTTTTTTCTATTGGCATCATATTCAATCAAAACATCCAGGCCAATTTTTTTTCCCAGGTCATTTAGTGATTCCCGGTTTACAATTCTTGAGCGTATTTCAGTGAGGAATCCTTCGTCTTTTAACGGATACTTTTTAAATAGAAATTCTGCAATGACTGTACCCAGTACCGCATCTCCGAGATATTCCAGTCTTTCATTGGATTCCCGAAAGCCTGATTTTAAGGTTTTGGCGACCGAAGCATGTTTGGTAGCCAGTTCATAAATATCAAGATTAATAGGTTTTCTCCCTACAATGGTATTTACCGCCGAAATGAGCCGTTTATTTTTTTGGGACTGATTAATACCGATTCGTGAAATCCATTTTAAAAGGGAATACACTATTCTTTGGGTTTTCCAAATATAATAGAAGCATTGTGGCCTCCAAAACCAAAGGTATTGCTTAAAGCCACATCGATTTTTCTCTGCTGAGCTTTATTAAAGGTAAAATTCAGATTTGGATCAAACCGTTCATCATCAGTAAAATGATTAATAGTAGGAGGAACGGTCTGATTTTTGATAGCAACTAAAGAAGCGATGGCTTCAACGGCACCGGCGGCACCTAGCAGGTGGCCGGTCATAGATTTGGTGGAGCTTATGCTAAGTTTGTAGGCATGTTCTCCAAATACTTTTTGTATGGCTAATGTTTCACTAATGTCTCCCAGTGGGGTAGAGGTGCCATGGACATTGATGTAGTCTACAGCTTCTGTTTGCAGGCCGGCGTCTTGCAAAGCACTTTGCATTACTAATGAAGCGCCTGCCCCATCCGGGTGAGGGGCTGTGATGTGGTGAGCATCTGCCGACATGCCTCCACCTAATAACTCTGCGTAGATTTTGGCGCCTCTGGCTTTGGCGTGTTCATACTCTTCTAAAATAATGGTTCCGGCACCCTCTCCCAACACAAAGCCATTTCTGTCTTTGTCAAATGGCCGCGAGGCTGTTTCCGGTGAGTCATTTCTTTCCGATAACGCCTTCATCGCATTGAACCCTCCGATACCCGCTTCCGTTACGGCTGCTTCGCTTCCTCCCGAGACCATCATATCACACCTTCCGGTACGAATATAAGTAAACGCATCAATCAGGGCGTTTGTGGCGGAAGCACAAGCTGAGACCGTCACGAAATTTGGTCCCCTGAAACCATACTTTATGGATATGTGACCGGCAGTGATGTCAGCGATCATTTTGGGAATGAAAAAAGGATTGAATCGCGGAGTTCCGTCACCTTCGGAAAAATTCACGACCTCATCCTGAAATGTTCTGAGCCCGCCTATTCCCGATCCCCAGATAACACCGATGCGGTCCAGGTTGAGGTTTTCCAGATCAAGATCAGCATCTGCAATGGCCTCATCACAAGCAACGAGCGCGTATTGCGTACATGGGTCCATTTTACGGGCTTCTTTTCTGTCAAAATAATCGCCCGGGTCATAATTTTTGACCTCACATGCAAATCTTGTTTTAAATTTTTCAGCGTTGAATCTGGTGATAGGAGCGGCGCCACTTACTCCGCCTAACAGGTTTTTTTCATATTCGGGAAATGTGTTTCCTAGAGGTGTAAGTGCGCCTAACCCTGTAACTACGACTCTCCTTAAATTCATAAAGAATTTTTAATAGAAGCTAAAAGTAGAATTATTTAACGTTTTCTTCGAGGTAGGAAATTGCCTGGCCTACGGTTGCGATGTTTTCGGCCTGATCGTCAGGTATAGAAATATTAAATTCTTTCTCAAATTCCATAATTAGTTCGACTGTATCAAGTGAGTCAGCACCCAGATCATTGGTGAAGCTTGCCTCCGGGGTAACCTCAGATTCTTCTACACCCAATTTGTCAATAATAATTCCTTTTACTTTTTGTGCTATTTCAGACATTTTTAAATTAGTTTAGTAAAACACTTTGCAAAGAAATGCATTAAATACTATAATGTCAAACAATTTTTACCAATTTAAACCTGTGGTAAAATGCCTCATTTTCGTCGTTATTTCAAGGTATTTTTGGCCAATTTGAGCCTATGAAAAAGCAAAAACTAGTAGTAGATTTTGATTACAACTTCAAGCTGTTTGGTATCATTTCTCCGGCTTCCGAACACAAGTTAGCATGGGAATTAAATAGGGGTTTGAACATTAATATGATTAAAAATGATGATATAAATATTAATTTTTTAAACAACAAAAATTTAATCATCTCAAACTTTCTTTTTGAAAAAGAAGAAAGTATTTTG
>JAKSDQ010000217.1 GCA_022360015.1 Cytophagales bacterium | reverse complement strand
CGTTGGATCAATTACATTATACAATTGCATCAAATATACACTATTGAGGGCATACTAATAGTGCCTAAATTGGCGTCCCTATTTATATTCCTCCTCCAGTGCTCATTGACCTGCGTGTTACGAGTACAAAATAATATTGGTCCATTCCACCATTCCAACCAATCCTCCTAGACCACAGGTCAGTCTTCCATAATTATGAATAATGTATCTCAGAACTATCCCGACGCCATCATTATCCCAGTGGGCCTATTCATCCGTCCACTATGCTAAAGCTGTTACAATCCACAATAGCATATCTTAGGGGGATCGAAGAACTTCAGACGCCCATTTCTCAGCCGGATATCACCAAATTGGGATGCTACAAGTTGCGTGAGAGGATAAAAACCGTGCTGAAGGTAAACTAAATAAATTGACCCATGAACAAAGACCTAATGTACAAAAACTATATATCCTCAGACCAGTACCACAGGCCTCAGGTAGGTTGCCATCTCAAGGGAACCCTGCCTTCGAGGATGGGCCCCAGTAAGTGTCGCGTGCGCAATAGGAAGTCTTTCTCGCTGAGCTGCTTCACAGCTGGAGCTGCCAAATACTGGGATTGTCACGTTTCGAGCTGCGACTTTCAGTAAACTACAGAAAACTTGGTGGCTGCCTGCACACAGTCCCACCAGACCACAGGAGGTGGCAGAATCAAGTCGCACACACAGAAAAAACACTCAGCACGAGGTGTTCAGGGACGCAGAGTACTCGAGAAGATGTTACACTGGGGCCGAGCAAGAGTCAGAACCACAACATCGCCCATATCCTCAGAGAATCTACTAATACCATCCAATCATATCTACCGTTCACATCCAAGCCTTTATGATCCGTTCCTGCCTGTTTATCACAGCCATCCAACTGTCTGATGCAGAGGTCCTCCGCTGAAGGCTCATTTATACATGCATCGGACATTCATTAATTACAGAATCTCACACCACTCTATTTCCGAATAAGCTGGATATTCTAGCCAATAAT
>JAKSDQ010000118.1 GCA_022360015.1 Cytophagales bacterium | reverse complement strand
TGAAAGACCCGTCACTGAAGTAGTAGGATCAGTGTCATCAGCAAAAATACCGCTACCGTCGGTAACTGTCCAGGTACCTTCTTCATTGGCACCTTCCGTATTGCCGGCCAGCGTTGTAAACGCATCACAAATATTCTGATCTGGACCGGCATCGGCGGCGGTAATGGTGCCGATCACATCGATGGTTACAAAATCATCATTACCCCCGCAACCAAATGGATTCTGATCCGCAATGGTCCAAATGAAATCGTAGGTTTGACCATCGATTAATCCGGTCACCTGGGTATTTGGATCGTTTGGATCCACAAAAACGGGTGCCGGCAAGACTGGTCCGGTGTACGACCAAATACCGATTTCAGTAGCATTATCATAATTATTGGCTGCTAACGTTGTAAAACTTGTACAGATATTTTGATCAGGGCCAGCATTTGGCAGCGTTAATTCGGTGAAGTTTACATCGACAAGATCTACTTCAGTACAGTTGGTATTAACATCCGTAACTTCCCATTGAAAGGTATTTACCCCTTCTGTCAAACCGGTAACTTCGGTGTTGGGATCGATAGCATTTGTAAAAGATCCGGTTCCCGCCACGACCGTCCAAACCCCTGTTTCATTGGCTCCCAAAGATGCGTTCAGGAAAGTGCTGTTGCTACAAACTGATTGGTCTGTACCGGCATTAGCAGCGGGGGCAGCCGAGACATCCACAGTGATGGTTTCGGAATCCGGTGTACATCCGGGGGCTGCGATGGTGTAAGTGAACTGATAACTTCCAGGTGCCACGGCGGAGGCGTCGAACAAATTTCCGGTCAAAGCACCGGTGGCGTCATCGTCGCCCCAACTACCTCCGGCATCATTACCGGTTAGACCTGTAAACAGATTAAATGCTGTCTCATTGCCACAAACATCGATGTTGGTCAGTGCAGTACCGGCATTTAAATTAGGCACTACATTAACGGTAACCATGGTAGCTCTGGGAGGGCAGGTGGGACTGGACACAATGTAGGTAAAATCATAAGATCCTATCCCTACTGCACTGGCATCAAAAATTTCATTGTTTGTACCTGACAAAGCGAGGGTTAAATCATCATCATTCCATATGCCGCCGGGATCAAAGCCGCTCAGCAATGTGAATAAATCAAAGTTGGTAGTGGTAACACAGGCCGTTCCGGTTGATCCTGTTCCTGCGTTGGGCTGGGCAACGATGTTGACCGAAACTGTTGCCGAAGCAGGCGTACATCCGGGATTGCTAACAGTGTAAGTAAAATTATAGGTATTTCCGGCTGTCACACCGGCTACAGTAGCATCGAAAATAGCCCCGGTTAATCCCCCGCTTCCGTCATCATCATTCCAGGTACCACCTGCTTGCGGGGTTCCACCTAAAGCCGCAAACAGATCAACGGCATTGTCACTTTTACAAACGTCTATGGTGGCATCAACGCCGGCATCTGACAGGGGGCTGACCTCAATGTTTTCCGTATCTGTACCAATACAGCCATTCCCGTCTGTGATCTCATAGGTAATCGTATGCGGTGATGATGCCGATCCGGCTACGGATGGATCAAAAGTACCATTTACCCCATCGGTTATACCGGGACCGGACCAAGTACCACCTGGCGTCGCCGCTATCAGGTTGACAGGGACGGCATCTTCACAAAACGGACCGGCGGGGGTGATTGTCGCGTCTGGTAAAGCATTGACAACAATAGCTTCAGTATCTGTACCAATACAGCCATTACCGTCTGTTATCTCATAGGTAATCGTATGAGGTGATAACGCCGACCCAGCTACGGATGGGTCAAAAGTGCCATTTACCCCATCGGTTATACCGGGACCGGACCAGGTACCACCTGGCGTCGCTGCCACAAGGTTCAC
>JAKSDQ010000169.1 GCA_022360015.1 Cytophagales bacterium | reverse complement strand
TTACACCACCAATGCGGTAGAGGGTTATCATCGACAGATCAGGAAGGTGACCAAGACCAAGGGTGCATTCACCTCGGACATGGCCTTGTTGAAACTGGTCTATCTGGCTACCAAAAATATTGAGAAAAAATGGACATCGCCACTGCAAAATTGGAGTTTGACCGTACAACAGTTGGCCATAAAATTTGGGGACCGGTTGCCCATCGATTTGGCGCGCAGCCCTTCTTCCGGGGGCTAGCCCCCGGAAGAAGGGCTGAAGGAGTAGACAGAGTTTAGTTTACACTTCCGACGTCAATGTATTTATCGTTTCCGTAACTCTGGTTCCGGATATTTTGAATTACGATGACCTAATCTTTAGGATTTTTAATTGAATTCAAAGATGTGTCATAGCTCACAGCTCTCTACTTATAGTAGTTTTATTTTATCTTTTGGAACATCGCAATTTCATTTGAATGTTTATGCTTACCAATTAAGGTTTTGTTATTCAAAAATGAAAACTCAAAATAATATTGCTTCATATCACCCTTGATTCTATTGATGAAAAAGTAATTTCCAAATACTGAAATTCCCATATCAATAGGAGGTTCTTTCCTGCCTTCAATTTCAAATTTACAATTTATGTATTCACCCTCCTTATAAAAGTGAAGTCTTCCCTTTGTTGTATCTCCGTTAATGCCCCATTCACCTTCCCATATTCCACAGGCTTTGACAATTCTATCAATATGTTTTTGAGAGGGTAGGTTGTAATATCCTAAGTGAGCAGCTTCAGGTGTTGGAAATATATCCATTCCAAATGTCACTCCTGAACATATATCAGGGAAGAAATTATAAGCAGAAACAACCTCTTTTCCCATTGTAATTCCTGTTCCGTACATACTATCTAGAACAAATCCAACGTTATCACCTATTGAAAAAGCATCATTTTTAGCAATATTTGCAGATTGCTTCACGTGAACATAAGTACTTCCATCAACCCAAACTCTTTCAAGTGCTGCTAATACTTTCGGTTCAAATACCTCAAAAGATTTAAAGTTTACTTTTTCAAAAATCTTAAAGAATCTTATTAGATTAGATTCCTTCTTGGCTGTTTCTAATTTTAAATGGTAATTCCCTGTTGCCTTATCGTATGAATACGATGATTTAATGAAGTTACTATCTTTATTTTGAGGCTTTTCATCAACTATTTTATCTACAACTTCTTTTTCAAATACTTTTTTGCCAATAACCTTAGGCATTAATAAAAATTGTTTGAGAACGCTAAAACTCGGGCTGTGTTTATCTGGCATCTCCAAATGGATGAGGCTTGTTAGCTAATTCTTCATAACAAATCATTTCAGCAATGCTCCTTGAAACGCTAATTGCAGCTTCGTAGAATCCCTCCCTATACAACATCTTGGCTTGAATATAAAATCGAACTGGAATTACATCATGAAAATAAGGAGCTTTTGTAATGCTAATCCACCTTGATATTTTTTCATCTATATTTTCTACATATTGGTCCTTTAAATCATTTTTTAATCTTTCGTATGTACATTCGAAAGGTATTTGCATTTCAGAATCCTCTTTTCTTTCATCAGAGAATTTCTTTACTTTCAACAGCTCTTCATATTCTGAAATGATGTTCATTTTTTCACTTTTGGCATTAACTGTCATAAGTAACTTATTGAAACGAAAGAATAATTGTTTTATCTCTCTGTGGATTATTTTCGAGTAATATTAAATCAAAACAACCTATTGATTACAATTTATTTGGAATAAATCCAACATGGGAAATGTATGACGGATTTTTACCATTACAGTTACATTTATTAGAAACATCAAAATCTTAGTTTTGTAAAAAAGTCAGTGTGGAAATCACAGATGGTGGTTGAGAGCCAATTACTGGCAGCAACAAGTACACAAACTATGATTTAAATCTGAAATAATGAGTTATATACCAAAAACTGTTAGTGAAGTAGTAACAGAATATTTAAATAGAACTACTTTTTTACCAGCCATTCAACGAGAGTATGTTTGGGGAACTTATGCAATTGAAAAGCTTTTTGATTCAATAATGGGTGATTATCCAATCAGTACCTTTCTGTTTTGGAAAATCCGGGAAGAAAATAAAAATGAGTGGATAGCTTACGAATTCATACATGACTATGATTTGGATAACCCTCATAACAAAGAGGCAAATTTAGCTGGGATCAATCAAGATATTTATTTAGTTCTTGATGGACAACAACGATTGACTTCATTGCTAATCGGTCTGAAAGGGACTTATCGTTTTTTCTATTATAAGTGGTACACATCAAAACTTTACCTCAACATTTTAAAAAAACCAGTAAAGCCTGATAACCCAGAAGAATTAACTTATCAATTTCAATTCAGGGAAAATGAACACCCGAACCCCAAAGACCCAACTCCTCAATTTTGGTATTTGGTCGGAGATATTTTAGACCACATTGATGCCGAAGACGCGAAGAAGGCAGTTAAAGGGAAACTTTCCGCTTTTACGGAAGAAGAAAAAGACATAGCAAACACTCATATCGGAAGACTTCATTCAAGGATACATACTTTACGTTTGTTGAATTATTATGAAGAAAAGTCCCAAGATTATGATAAGGTAGTTGAAGCTTTTATTAGAGCCAATACCGGTGGAGTTAAACTTGAGTATAGTGACATTCTCCTTTCAACCGCCACTGCA
>JAKSDQ010000338.1 GCA_022360015.1 Cytophagales bacterium | reverse complement strand
GTCGATTGGGCGCATATGGAATATCTCCGTCTGCTGCAGAGCCAATTGCCGTCCTTCGAGCAGCTTGGCGGCGCGGCCGATGTCAGCCCCATGGTCGGCGATCGTCTGACTCTCTCGGCCTCTGCGTCTCGCTAAGCAATGGACGATAGCGGTTTCTGGAATCGGCTCGACCTCCTCGCCCGTTCGCTCTTTCCCTTCGTCGCCTCGGCACTTCTCATCATCATCGGTTTTGCGCCCCTGCGGGCGCCTGAAATCGCGCCGGCGCTGCCCCTCTTCGGCATGGCTGCCGTCTACTACTGGTGCGTCTTTCGGCCGGATCTCATGCCGCACTGGGCGATCTTCCTGCTCGGCCTGTTCAGCGATCTTCTGGGCGGCACTTTGGTGGGCTCGTCCATTCTGGCTTTCTTCGCGCTCTACTTGGCGATTTCGTCGCAACGGCGCTTTTTCGCCCATGCCTCTTTCTTTCTGCTCTGGCTCGCCTTTGCGCTCTTTTCGCTGCCGGCGTTCCTCATCATGTGGGCGCTGGCCTGCTGGAACGCGGGCGCCATCATCACACCGGCACCGTTGGCTTTGCAGTATGTCTTGACGGTTGCCGTCTACCCGATGATTGCCTGGTTCTTCGGGCAATCCCAGCAGGTCTTCCTGCAATCGGGCGGGCGCGGCTGACGCGGGCAGAGGTCCAAGGCTATGATGGGCACCACGCCACCGAACGACGAGCAGGAACGGGACAAGACCTTCACCCGCCGCAGCCTGATCGTCGGCGGCGGGGTGACGGCGCTGCTCTCCACCCTGGTCGCGCGTATGTACTATCTGCAGGTCATAGAAGCCGACCGCTTTCTGACGATGGCGGAAGAGAACCGCATCAACCTGCGCCTCATCCGCCCCAGCCGCGGGAGCATCCTCGACCGCTTCGGCGAGCCGCTCGCCGTCAACCGGCAGAACTTTCGCGCCTTGATCGTCGCGGAGGATGCCGGGGAGGTCGAGGAGACGCTGGACCGTTTCTCGAGGATCGTCGCGATCGACCAGGAGACGCG
>JAKSDQ010000172.1 GCA_022360015.1 Cytophagales bacterium | reverse complement strand
TGACACTTAATGAAGTGAACCTATGGAGAACAAGAACATAAAAAAGTACAATAATAGTAAGAGACGAAAGAATAACAACGTGTATCGATTGAAAACTAACGTGTTTGAATGGCTATTTAACATAATTTATAATTTTACTAATCAATAATATATCTTTAAATATAAAATAAGCACTTATGTCTATTTCACTTGACAAACTTTTTGGTGCAGCCAACCCGCTAAAAGCTGTAGACTTATCTCAATACATAACGCAAGAAGTTGTCTTCGATGTAAAAAATACCAATATTACTTATAAAACTATTAACCGCTGGAGCAGCCAAAATCTTCTGGTTTCCGGAAGAACAGATGAAAGCAAGGGACTCACTATTGAAAAATTAAAAAAACACCAGGGATTTGAATATCTTAATGATGATGAGGCAAAAGTGTTGATCAAAAATATTGATCAACTGGCCCTGGTATTTTACGAATATTTTAAAGAAGTTTTTGATGAAAAGGATAAATGATATGGATAACTCATCTTTAGCTATTTTTCAACAGTTTGGAGTTTCATCTAATAAAAAACGTACCAGGACCACAGAAAACAATTGTGTGATTTATACCAGGGTTTCTACCAAAGAACAAGCTGAAAATAACCTTAGTCTTGGTACGCAAATGAAAGCTTGTGAAGAGTATGCGCAGAAATACAGTATAAACATTGTCAATTACTTCGGGGGTACTTATGAAAGCGCAAAAACTGATGAAAGAAAAGAATTTGTTCGTATGCTGTCCTTCGTCAAAAGAAGCAAAGAAAAAATCAGGTGGATTGTTGTATACAACGTTGACCGGTTTTCCCGAACGGGGGCCAATGGCATATACATTGCCAATGAGCTAAAAAAGCAAGGCATTTCAATACTGTCAGTTACTCAACCAGCCGATACGGACACGCCCAGTGGCCGGCTACAACAAAACATCCATTTCATCTTTAGTCAATACGACAACGAAGTAAGAAGAGAACGGACAATGGCAGGTACCAGGGAAAAGCTTTTGAGAGGTTACTGGATTGGGGCTCCCCCTATCGGCTATGATAAAATCAAAATAAATAAGGAAGAAAAGATAGTAATCAATGAAACGGGAAAGTTGATTAAGAAGGCTTTTTATTGGAGGGCATATCACAGAATGTCAAGTAATGATATTGCGGCCAAACTGCGAAAGCTCGGGTTGAATATGTATCATCAAAAATTGTCCAACATATTCCATAATCCCTTTTATTGTGGATTAATAGCACACAAGGCGTTAAACGGACAGGTAATTGAAGGGAAACATCCGGCATTGGTCTCT
>JAKSDQ010000120.1 GCA_022360015.1 Cytophagales bacterium | reverse complement strand
TGGTTGAAAGTAGCTGCCGGCATTGCCATAGTGGCTGTAGCCGTGTCAATCTACATGTTGTCTTTGCCAGAGGGATCGGCTCCGCAACTGGTTGTGCACGAAACTTTGCAGGGGCAAAAATCCAAAATTACGCTACCCGATGGTTCAACGGTGCAACTCAACTCCGGTAGCAGGTTGACTTATGAAGATTTTGGGACCGGAACCAGTACCCGGGAGGTGAAAATAGAGGGAGAAGCATTTTTTAATGTGGCCAGGGATCGCAACAGACCCTTTGTGGTGCACACCGCCACCCTCAAAACCACGGTCCTGGGTACTTCCTTCAATGTGAAAAGCTATGCCAACGAATCGGAAGCTCAGGTGGTTGTAGCCACCGGCCAGGTATCTGTTGAAAACTCTGTGGCAGGTATAGGTAACCGAATAATCCTGGCACCCAATGAAATGGTATCTTATCATACCGATGAAAAAACTATGACCAAAAGCTCCGGAGATTTTTCCGATTTACTGGCCTGGAAAGATGGCCGGTTGATCTTCGACAACGTGACGATCCGGGAGGCCATCCCGGCCTTGGAGCGATGGTATGGTGTGGAAATAGTGCTTCAAAATGAAAAGGTAGGTAACTGTCCGATTAAGGTAGAAATAGAGGGCGAGAGTTTGAATACGGTGTTCAGGTGGCTCAACTTCTCTATGGGTGATGGGTTTGAATATGAAATTAAAGACAAGCAGGTGTTGATCAGTGGAAACGGCTGCTAAAAATATGATATAGTATGAAGTTTAAACCAAAAGATTATTTGCATTTATGATAAGAAAAATACGCTAAAAATCTCACTTAATCGTGCTCACGGGTCAAGGACATGGCGGGCATCAACCTTAAAAATAACAAAAGGCTCTCCCACAACTGTTGGCGCAATTGGTCAGGAGAGGACCTTTTGTATCGTATCAATTAAAATACAACTTAAAATTATGAAAAAATTATCATGCTTAATAGTAGTTAGCATGTCTATTCATTTATTTACGGGAATCTTTATATCATCATGTCTGGCAGCGGGGATTTCTCCAATTGAAAAAGCCTTTTCCCAAACCAGTATTGAAGATGTTCATGTCTCCCTGAATGTTCAGCAGGTAACTATTGAGGCTGCCTTCCAATCCATTGCCGATCAAACTGAATTTAAGTTTGTCTATGGAGGAAAAGCGCAACCCTTTGTGAGCACCCAGGAGATCAGCCTGAATGTAGAAAACAAAAGTGTGGCTGATGTACTGAGGATCATTGCCAGGGAAACCGGTGCTAATTTTATGCAATCTGATTTGAATATCATTGTGCAAGCTCCACCACCGGGGTTAATCAAGGGAAAAATACCTGAAAGGGAGGAAAAGGAATTCCTGGATCGCACAATCAAAGGAAAAATTACAGATGAAAACGGGGA
>JAKSDQ010000229.1 GCA_022360015.1 Cytophagales bacterium | reverse complement strand
GTTTTCAATAGGCCAGCGCAAAGTAATCGCCGAGCTTCTTCTTGAGATGCAATCACTTCAGAAGCGGCTACTCCGCTTGTTCTTCTTTATTTACCAATCAGCACTTCCCCCAACCCAAATCCACCAAGCTTAGTCTTTTCCTGATTATTGTCGGAGATGGTAACATACGGAAATCAGTTGAACATGCACAGGTAGAACCTGATTGTAAATTCCCTGTTTTTCCTTCAACCACAGAAAAAGAATCAACCCGCCACTGCTGTTATTTGATAGGTGTAAAATGGGGCAACGAAATCTATCTAAAGTATCGTCGTGTTGTTTAACCTCTTATGTTTCAAGAAGAGCAAGAAGTCTTTCGGAAGATGTTTGAATTTCCATTGACTAGACAAAACTGCGAGAATCAAGGTTGGCCAACTGGGCTGTAAGGTATGATGATCATCAATATACGAGAACCCAGTGAATCGTTACCAAAGCCAACAAGAAAACACAGCGTCAAAGCTTCAATCAATATCAACTAACATAAGATTGGTTTTAGAAGTTGTTAGCATGATGCTGGCAGCAACCTTAGAGATGCGGCTGCATGTCAGAAATCTAAACGGTTCGAAGCGTGAACAGACGATAGCAGTAAGACGTAAGGCATTCGAAAAGGCAAAGCGGGCAAATAAGGGGGTGAAGTGAACAGGCATTGCCATAGAATCTAACAGCCAGAATGAAATCCTTGGCATTTAAAAGATGATGAAAACAAGCAAAGAACTCACAATGGAAAAAACAAGTCCCATGGCAATCTACTGAGTGATGGCTAAGGAAAAAAAACCTATTTCGCTAACCCTAGATCTAGTCTTGGTTCACAAGTTTGTGACCTCTCTGGCTTTCCTTTAAACAGGAGGTCTGGGTGACATCATCGAATTGGGCCAATTATCGCAACTTTTACACTTTTCAAAGTAAGGAAAAGCTCAGTGCAACAAGACGAAGTTCATTTTTTTGTTCCAGGATCGCCACCCTGTACATGG
>JAKSDQ010000177.1 GCA_022360015.1 Cytophagales bacterium | reverse complement strand
CGTACTCCGTTGATATGATCCGAAAAAAAACAGGCCTGACACCGGGCGGGGATCATTACGTCTTTGCCACCACAAATATGGATCATAAATTGGTGTTATTGATTTGTGTTAAGTTCCCCGTGGATTGAAAAGGAGCGAGGGGGGGATGGAGGCAGGTTTCGGCACCAAAACCGGCAGCCTGTAACCCTGTAATTGTTAATTTCACTGTGAACCGTACATTATCTCTAGTCCCCACTAAAGTCGTCATCATCGAGGCCAAAGTCCCTTTTAAGGGTTTTTTTCATCTGTTCGTATTCCGCTTTCACGATGAGCATCTGCAAAATCCGCTGATCATATTTTCTTACCTGTTCAGCGATAAAGGCATCTTTGTCCTCCAAAATATTTTGTTTTTCACCTCTTTGTTTTTTGGCATACCATAAACTTGTGACCACCAAAACCAGCAGAATGGCAGATATCCCACCCAACGTTTTCGTCCTGCGAGTAAGTGACAACTGCAAAGTATCAGCTTTATGATGGGCATGATGTAGGAGGATTTCAGCCTGCAAACGGTGTTTTATTAGGTTACTTTGCAATTCCAGCAGTGCCTCCGATCGTCGCTGCCGGATCTTCATGTATCCTGTTAGGATCTCTTGGGCTAAAGGGAAATTAGCACCTTGGTGGGTTGCCACCTTACTAACGAATTCTATTGTTTTGTTGACGTTTGAACTCAATGGAGAAAGTTGTGTTTTATTGATGAGAGCTATGCCCTTTTTGAGCCATTGCATGGCATTCTGGGGTCTGCCGCTTTTGGTAGTGAGCTCGGCCAGCAGTAGCAGTGTGGATAGAGTGATATCAGGGTCTTTTAAGGTGTCCCTCAGGATCCACTGATTTTCAAGATACCAGAGAGCAGAGTCGTATCGTTCCTCTAGCAAGTAGCTTTCGCCAATGTTATTATAGGCTATAGCTTTGTACTTGCTCCACTTTGGCTGTCCTTCTAGCAATGACATTGACTTACCGTAAAAATTTCTGGCTTTGGTATAATCTCTCTGTTCTTTGGCCACTTTTCCCATTAGGGTATAAATCCTGGCAATTTGGGAAATCCGCTCTTTGGGACATGTGGCCAAAGCCTTGTCAAGTAATTTGATCGCAGGTACCGCGCTGCCTTTTTCTACATAGCAAATGGCCATTTCATATAACACTTCACTGAGATCATAAGGCCTATCTAACGCCAGAAAATGGGTTTTAGCCCGTTCCAGGTACTTCAAAGCCTGATCATACTCATTCGCCTGGGCGAGAATTTGACCTAGGTTAAGGTATACTCTACCCAGACCGGTTGTGTCATCTTGCTGTTCTGCAAGCCTTTTCCACTGAAAAAAATACCGGGTACTTTGTCCGAGGTTACCCTGTAGTTTGTAAGCCAGGGATAATTGACTAACAGCGAATGTCATGGTTATGTCATTACATGATTTTTCAGCCATCTGTTGCAACCGAAGTGACAGGGCAATGGTACTGTCCGGAGCCTTTTTACCGAGTCGTAAGATGGCAGATTTTAAGATGTTCTGCTGCTGCCATGTATGCAAACTTTCCGCGGTGGCATTTGTTGTTTGCAGCCGTCCTGAGATATTAAACTCCATGAAAAGCCATAGTAGGAAGCAAAAGTTTATCATGGATTATGTGTTTAACATACCTAAAGCAGTCTGCTGAAACAGCATGAAGACATTTAGCCAGTTAAACTCCTGCACATTCAGGGTGTCTTCTAACAGTTTGTCAATTAGCCTTTTCAATTCCGTTTCCATGGATATCATAGCTATAGTTTGGCAATTATCATTTCACTTTTTCGATTGGCACTTTTATACACTACTTGTTACAGGGGTGTAACTCCCAGCCTGTGTTGATTTTTTTTGAAATAGTCTTGAAAATAAGCTGTCAATCCCCGCCCTGGAGACAATATCTGTAGGAGATACTATTAGACATCCAGGGTATCGAACTAAGAAGCTAGTTATAAGGATCTTTGAGAGAAATGTACAAGGGAAGAAAGGAATTGATACAATAAATCACATACACCATGGCCATAATCTGGCGATATCAAATTATTTGGCAATAGTGGGATCATGCATTATGGTAGCCATTAACCACCAATTAACAGTGGAGAGTATCGCAGCTATCCCTCAATGGGGATAACCAAGGTTGTATTGGGGTTTGTGAGCTTTATCCGTTCAGCAGTTCTTCTTGGTAGCGGATTTTTGTTTGATTTTGATCTTCTAATCATTTAATCTAAAAGGTCACCCTCATCCAATCCCATACCCCGTTTTCGCTTGCCAAGGATTTCTTCATATTCTGCCTTAACAATCATCAGTTGGATGATCTTATGGTCATACTCGCTGATCAAGTCTTTGATAAAGGTTTCTTTATCCTGGAGGGTTTTTTGGTTTCTTTGGTTAAGTTTTTTTATGAATGGAAGCCCTAGGGCTAACAAGGCAGCAAGAATTATAATCAATCCTGCGATTATTAGTTTCCGGATAGTCAAAGTATTTTCTTTGTCTGTCAATGAGGCTTGTAAAACTTCCGTATCTTTTTCACGGACAAACAGGTTTTCCCCTGCTTGTATACTGTATTTATCCAAATGATATTTTAAGTACTGTAGTGCCTGGAACTGTTGCTGCTGAATTTCAAAATAGCGTGTCAGCGTAGTTCCTTCGAGTAAAACACTACCTCTAGAGGCATTTATGATCGTTGTGACCATTGCCAAGGCTTCGTTCATATTTTTGCTTAACTTATTGGTCGTCTTAACTTTATCAATACCATAGTTCAGTACACCCAACGCCTTTCTTTTATTACCCAAGTTGAACTCCAGTTTTCCCAATAGTACATAAGTAGACAGAGTAAAGTCGGAATCATTTAATTGCTCTTTTTTTTTAAGCGCCTTTTTAATATAAATCCTCGCAGAATCATACTTCCCTTCCAGAAAATAACTTTCGGCGATATTGTTGTAGGCAATAGCTTTTTTCCTACCCCATTTGGGTGAATTGTCTAACTCAGATAACGATTTTTGATAGTATGAACGTGCGCCGGCATAGTCTTGCTGGTCTTTAGCAGTCCAGCCCAACCGGTTATAGATCATGGCCTTTGTTGATTTATCCAGATCTTTGCCGTGAGGAAGAATCCCCAGTGCCTCGTTAAGTAATGAGGCCGCTGCTTTGGGGTCTCCTTTTTCAATATAACGTTTGGCCATGTCATATAATGCCAGGCTGACCTTGTCATCCTCCCCTGCAGCATGGTAATAGTCTTTGGCTTGTTTTAAGTAATTTAGGGCCTTGTCATGCTGTTTGGCTTTAGCAAAGATCAGGCCTATGTTGTAGTAAGCAGTACCTAAACCGGCGCTATCTGCCAACTGCTGATACAGCGTTATGGTCTGAAAATAATGCTGAATACTTTCTGCCAGATGTTGTTTGTGTCTATAAGCCCATGCCATTTCCTTGATGGCATAAGCCTTACAGCTGTCATCATGTAACTTTTCGGCGATTTGCCGGAGCTGAGTGGCAACGATAATAATGGAATCCAGGTCGTTAATACCCAATTGTACGATCACTGATTTTAAAGAATCAGCCTGCTGATTTGAAGGCAAATGTGCCCAGGGATATTGATTGGCATGGAGCAAGCTGGTTGCCCAAACACAAATAAAAAATGTCAGTATGCAGAGATTTTTCATAAATATTTGGTGAATCAATAAATAAATTCGACAATATACGTATATTTTAAGCTTAAAGAAAAATAATTTTCTATCTTCCTTATAACGAGATCAATAGTGCTTTATTTAGTGTCCCTTTCCTTAAGTGGGGTCGTATTTTTAGTAATTTTCTGGTAAGGGGCTCCTAAATTCCTTCAGCCGATAATTAGGCTAAACTTTGGCTACATACGCATCAATGGCGTTGTACCACTACGGTAAATGCTAGCAATTAAATATACTCAAAACTGTACTGACTATCAAGGTCACAGACAAAAGTAATTTTCCCATTTGCTGGGGAGAGGTAAGAGAAATTAGTTACACCTAAGCTTATGATTAAAAAAGACAAATAACAGTAGTTATGGAAGAATGTTATTTTTGAACACAACGTTGGTTACCAGTGGGGAAGGTTGAGAATAACCAGAGTTCGGAGGTTATCGCCTTTGCTATAAAAAATTTTCTTCATGTTTGATGTTAAAATAAAAAAGCGGGCAAACATTGCCCGCTTCCAGTTTTGTCCATTAACGTTTACCTCGATCATCTCCATCTTCGTCATCAGTCAATTCTACTCGGGGTTTGACATCGTCCGTACCATCATCGATACAAGCGGTAAAAGCGAAAGGGGCAACTAACATCACAAACATCATAAATAACTTTTTCATGGTAATAAAATTTAGATTGGTGAATAATTAATTAAAATAGGCCAGACCATCTCCCTCCCCGAGGGCCCTATGGCCTGTTGTTTCCCTTGACCATAGCTTAAAATAATTCAGGATATATAATAAAAGTCCCATAGCAATCACCGGCTAAGGACACCTAACCTTGGGTAACATTCCAAATCTGATAAGCCCAGCCGGTTCAATTAGGGTTAAATCAAAATAAAACTGATTAACTGGTTATGTCATACATTTTCTAATAGTGCTGGCTCAGCGATATCATGAAAAGCCTAAAACTTTGATATGACGGTAGCTGGACCTCTATTTATTGCCCATGATGTCCACAGGCCTAATTTCATTTCCGTTTTTGCAGTCGGTGAATGTACTATGAAAGTACATTTTTTTTTTATAACGACCTAATCTTTAATCCTTTATCTTGGTTTAATCCCTTGCGACCGTTGAACCTGTTTAGTGATGCGGGGCGACTTTTGTGAAAACCACCTGGAAATTTTGGATAATTTCCGAGCAACAAATTAAAATAGGCCTTTACCGGGGACTATAAATACTAATTTGTTTTGATGTTTGTGGTACTTGTCATTAAATGGGGACAAAAGCAATTGACATTGGTATGCGCTGCCATGTATTGATTAGGGCTGAAAGAATATGGCAGTTTAGCTATGGTGTGATGTAGCGGGACTTACCAACGAAGAAACATATCCATACTATTAACATTCTTTTATTGGCACTTTTTACAACGTTAAAAAAACGTTTATATTTGTACTATAAGAACATCTATTGGGCAACTACTTAAAGTTATGGAAACGAAACTAATCCGGCAACTCTTCCAAAAACTTATTGATGAGACAATCACTGCTGGAGAACTTCATCAATTTTACACCTATGTAAAAAAGGCAAAAGGTGATACTGATATCCAGCAGTTACTTTGTGAACTGTGGGGACAGATTGAATTGAACGATTATGCCCCCTCCATAGAGCCAGACAATGCAGGTTTCCTTCAGTTGCAAAAAAGGATGCGGTTATTGGATATACTGGTACGGGAGCATACCCAACCTGATAAGATCGATGAGATCATTGAAAAAATAGTCAAAGGACATTACCGATGAATGGCCTAACATAACACTAAACACAGCAGAAACTACCCAAAAGCTTGCCTGTAACATAGGTAGGTATTGTGACCCATCCCTAAACCACTCGACCCTATCGATAATCGACATTCTTGAATTTTTAACAGTAAATATTTACATTTTAATTTTTTTTTTGCATATTTAATGATTTGATAATCGAAAAATAACGTTTGGTGAACATGGGGACAGTTAATGGTGACCTAAGTCAGGAGATGAACACTGATACTGATGAAAGCATTTTGATCAAAAGGATAAAGTCAGGAGATGAGATAGCTTTTAAGGTAGTTTATGACCGTTATCAAAGAAGGTTGAGGCACTATGCCTTTAAAATAACAAAATCACGATTTATGGCCGATGAGCTCCTTCAGGAAGCTTTCCTCAGGATATGGCTTGACAGAAAGAAACTTAAACCGGAACTATCTTTTGATCACTACCTTTTTAAGGTTGCCAAAAACCTTGCCCTTAAACATTTCAGAAAAGTTGCCTTGGATGAGCGTTTAAAAAAACAGCAGCTTAATAACATAGAGAAGGTGAGCAACGCTACTCAAAATATTATTACGTTTAAGGAATACCAACATTTGGTTCAGGAAGTTATTCAAAATCTACCACCCAGGAACAGGTCCATTTATCTCATGTCCCGCCAAGAGGGAAAAAGTAACCAAGCCATTGCCACAGCACTCAATATCTCAGAAAAAACAGTAAGAAACAACCTAGTGCTTGCCTTAAAAGCTATTAAAGAGAAATTGTTACATACTACTGAAATTACCCTGACGCTTTTGTTAGTCGTGCTAAGTTGATCCAATAATCTTCCTCACCCTATTCTTTAATCTACCATAATTATCCCACATTATTTTCAAATTATCCGAGCCTCTGTATCTTTTGGGACTGGAAAGGTACTGAATGAAACGAAATCCTAAAGCAGGAAAAATACCCTTTGGGGTTGGTCCAAAAGACCTTTTTCAGTAACCGTAGTTCCATATCGCAATTAGGGAACAACTCCCCTAATTTACAACTAACCTATGGCTTTTTATGAATTAAGTGAATTTTATTTTTCTGTCATTCATCTGGTTACAAAAAAAACTGAAAAAATACCGGGACATTTGTACCTCTCAAGGACAATTTGTAAAAACCCAGAAAAACAAAACTAACATTAGCACTCATTTAATGTTATGAATATAGAAGACGACATTAGTTTGTTATTTCAGAAGTTCATTGATGACAAAATCAATGAGGAAGAATTGAGTAGGTTCTATGCTTACATAGAACTTGCCGAAGCAAACCCTAAGATCCAGCAACTCCTCAAGGATTTATGGGAATATGCGGGTTGTACCTTTGATCCTGACTCTGACAAGCTGGAAGAAAGTGTCGATGAAATCCTGGGAAATAAAAATCGCTCCTTTGAGTATCTTCTAAGAAGTGTCAACGATTATAAAACTGAAGCAGCACAGGAAACAACAAAAAAGAGCAAGGTGCAGGAACTAGGAAGCAAAAAACAAGGCTTGTGGGGGTGGTTAAGGGGACTTTTTGTATTAGTGATCATCGTAGCTGCGGGAGTATGGTACTATTTCAACCGCCAGGAACCTGTAACAACAGCAGAAGTGGCTTACGTGGAGAAGGTTAGTGAATATGGACAAAAGTCTATCATCCCGTTGCCTGATGGCTCTTCTGTCAAGCTCAATTCCGGCAGTAAGCTTGTTTATCCACAGCTTTTTGAAGGCAATACAAGGGAAGTGATGCTGGAAGGGGAGGCCTTTTTTGAGGTGTCAGAAGATCCGGAGCGTCCTTTTATGATTCGGACCGGCGATCTGATCACCACAGTGTTAGGTACGACTTTTAATATTAGGTTCTATCCCGAGGAGCCACAAATCAAAGTGGCTGTGGCATCCGGTAAGGTCCGGGTAGAAAAGGCTGAAAATAAGTCGACACCACAAGAAGACGCCGATGATAAAGCAGCGGCCGTTTTGACGGCCAACATGCTGGCCTCCTATAATCAGGCCAACAGTCAAATCAAGGTAGAATCCAGGGAAAGCATCGCGGATCTGATTGCCTGGAAGGAGGGGGTGTTGAAGTTCAGCGGCACTCGGTTTTCCGAAGTAGTCAAAACCCTTGAAAAATGGTATGGCGTAAAAATCAACGTTGAAAATGAAAGGTTAGGGGATTGCGTCATCTTTGGGGAATTTAAAAATGAAAGCTTAATGCGCGTCATGCAAACGCTACAATACGCGATAGATATTGATTATCAGCTAACAGATCAAGGTTTGACTGTGAATGGCCTTGGGTGTGAAAACACACCGCCAAATTAGTCGCGAACATAACGATGCTGGCCACATAAAATAGGTGAAAAAGATGGCACAGATATAAATTTCAATAAACGAACCAAAAAATGAAAGACTTTAACCCTTATCACTATGTACAACATGGTTTACCAAACTGGAAAAAAACCTGCCTAGGCAATCTGACCCGGAGGTTACAACGGCCTTTTGTTACCCACAGGATGGTCCAATGACTTCGATCTTGTATGATAACATTTACATTTTAAACAAAGAAAATATTAATAAAAACGGATTGGCTTAATCCAGGTGTTGTAGCAAATGTTTAAGCCCTTCTAACGATCTAACCAAAACCAAATCTTTTATGAAAACAGATTTACCTTATCTAAGGGTACTTATTATGATGAGCAAAACCTTTTTCTATGGTATTATCCTCACCTACTTCTTTTCGGGGGTCCTCCTAGCCAATGAGGGTAATGCACAACATAAAAGTGTAAATGAAGTATTTATTTCTTTAAAGCTTCAGCAGGTTACCGTCCGTCGTGCGCTGGAATCGATACAAGAGAATACTGAGTTCAAGTTCATCTTCGAACAGGGCGTGCTCAGCGCCACTGAAGGCCAACGGGTGACCTTAATGGTAGATAATGAGAGTGTGGCCGATGTCCTTAAAACCGTCTCCAACGAGACAGACTTGTCTTTCCGCCAGTTGAACGGCAGCATTGTCGTTAAGGCTCCTCCACCGTTGAAGAAATTACAGACTCCGAAGGAGGAGGAATCTGCGCTGGAACAAAATATCAGTGGGAAGGTGACCGATGAAAATGGCGAACCCCTTCCAGGTGCCAGTGTTTTGGTGAAAAACACCAGCATTGGTGTGATCACGGATGCCGTTGGAAACTACCGGCTGTCAGCCCCTGATGAAGCAACGACGCTGGTATTTTCCTATGTAGGCTATGAACGCAAGGAGGTAGCCATAGCGGGGCGCGCGGTGATTGACATTTCGTTGAAATTTGATGTCACTACGCTTGGGGAAGTTATAGTAAGTACAGGTTATTGGGAGACCCCCGAAAGGCTTAACCCAGGTAATATAGCCAGGATTACCTCGGAAGAAATTGAGAAACAACCTGTTACTAACCCATTGCAAGCCTTACAAGGACGGATAGCTGGTGTATTTATTCAACAAAACACTGGAGTGCCTGGTGGTAATTTTAATATTCAAATAAGAGGACAGAATAGTTTAAGATCCGACGGAAATAATCCATTATACATTGTAAATGGGGTGCCTTTTACTTCGACAGCTTTAGGGTCCGAGGTTGGTGGTACAATTGTAGGTGGTGGCAATCCATTAAGCAGTCTTAATCCCCAAGATATTGAAAGCATCGAAATTTTGAAAGATGCAGATGCAACAGCAATTTATGGGTCCCGAGGAGCCAACGGAGTTGTGCTTATCACCACTAAAAAAGGCACAGCTGGCAAAACTGAAGTAGATATAAATGTCTATTCCGGTGCTGGTAAGGTTTCTAATAAGATGGATTTACTTAACACTGCACAGTACTTAGAAATGAGAAACGAAGCCTTTTCCAATGATGGGCTGACTCCAGGTTCAATTTTTCCTGATAACGATCTTCTTCTTTGGGATACAACACGTTTCACTGATTGGCAGGATGTTTTAATTGGAGGTACAGCGAATGTAACCAATGCTCAGGCAACTATATCGGGAGGAAGTACCACAACACGATTTTTATTAGGATCCGGATACTATAAAGAAACAACTGTTTTTCCTGGGGATTTTGACTACCAAAAGTACTCAACCAATTTTAATTTAAACCATGCTTCAGTCAATGGTAAATTTAACGTTGACTTCTCGGGAAACTATGTGATTGAAAACAATAATCTTCTACGCTCCGATCTTACTTTCACCGCCCTAACTCTACCCCCTCTTGCACCCGCTATCTATGATGAGGAAGGTAATCTAAATTGGGAAGAAGGAACTTGGGACAATCCCTTCGCTAGCTTACAACGAAAATTTGAATCAAGAACAAATAGTTTAATTGGTAATGCAGTGGTAAGCTACCAAATCATGGAAGGATTGCAAATAAAAGCCAATTTAGGATATACTGAATTGCTTATTAAAGAAAATCGCACTTCTCCTTCCACTTCTTTGAATCCTTTCCTTGGATTAGAGGCTTCTTCCGATTTTGGTCAAAATAGCATCAAAACATGGATCATTGAACCACAGATACATTATAAAACTACCATAGGAAATCACGGAACTTTAAGCTTTTTGGTAGGTTCCACCTTTCAAAAAAATAAGGGAGAAAATCAGGTATTATTTACTTCAGGGTATTCCAGTGATGCATTACTTAATGATATTCAAGCCGCTACCGATATATCAGTACAAGCTGCGAATAGCACAGAATATCGTTATAATGCAATTTTTGGCCGCATCAATTATGACTATAAAGGTAAATTCATACTTAATTTAACAGGACGCCGAGACGGATCAAGTCGATTTGGTCCTGAAGAGCAATTTGCTAATTTTGGTGCGGTTGGTGCTGGCTGGATTTTTACCAATGAAGAATTTGTCAAAAACAATTTATCCTTTTTAAGTTTCGGGAAAGTAAGAGCCAGTTATGGTTCAACAGGGAGTGACCAAATTGGCGACTATGAATTTTTAGAACTTTGGAGTTCAACACAATTCTCATATGATGGTATTCAAGGACTTATCCCTCAAAATTTATTCAATCCTGAGTACGCCTGGGAAAGAAATAGAAAACTGGAAGCCGCCATAGAATTGGGAGTTTTAGATGACCGTATTCAAATTTCAACAAGTTATTTTCGAAACCGGTCATCCAATCAATTAGTAGGCATACCATTGGCTAACACCACAGGTTTTCCCTCTATTCAATCAAATTTTCCAGCAGAAGTTGAAAATAAGGGTGTAGAGCTAGAAATAAACACTGTTAATGTTAAAACGAACAATTTTAATTGGACTACATCATTTAACATTACCATACCTCAAAACGAGCTCATATCTTATCCAGACATTCAAAATTCTGCATTTCGGCTTCAGTACGAAGTAGGTAAATCATTATTTGTCCAAAAACGCTATCATTTTCTTGGTGTTGATACAGAGTTAGGAATAAGTACTTACGAAGATGTAAATACGGATGATAATTTCATCCCGGATGATGATTTTCAGGCACTTAAAGAAGTGACCCAAGATTATTACGGAGGAATCGTAAATAGCTTCAGTTACAAAGGTTTTCAGCTAGATATCTTTTTTCAATTTGTAAAACAAACTGGCTGGGATTATTTAGCTACATTTTTAGACCTTCCAGGCACTGCCTCTAACCAACCTGTTCTTGTAATGGATCGTTGGCAAAACCCTGGAGATGAGACAAATATCCAAAAGTTTTCACAAACATTTGGGGATCCTTTTTTCGCTCATGTCCTTGGTTCTCAAAGTGATAATTTATTTGGAGATGCTTCATTCATCCGCTTAAAAAATGTGTCTTTATCCTATCAATTTCCATCAGCACTAACTGACAAAATAAAACTGAAAAATTTGAGGATTTACTTGCAAGGCCAAAATCTCCTGACCATTACAGATTTTAATGGCCTTGACCCCGAAACTCAATTCCCCACCCTTCCTCCTATAAGAATGTTTACGGGTGGGTTACAAATAACACTTTAAATTAAACTACAGAAATAATGAAAAATATATATCTTATGAAAATACCTAAAATAGTAATTTACGGCTTATTATTAACTTCCTTCATTTGGTCGTGCCAAGGTTTTGTCGAAATTGATCCACCAGAAACTGCTTTAGTTGGTAACACGGTTTTCACTAGTGATGCTACCGCGACTGCTGCATTAACAGGTATTTATAACCGATTGATGACCTCATCTAATCTTTTTGCGAATGGCACTCGAAGTTTCACATTGCTGGCTGGATTATCGGCAGATGAATTGCGGAACCATTCAACCAATCAAGATCAAATTGAGTTTTATTTTAATGAAATAACGGTCACAAACGATTTTGTATTTGAAATTTGGAGAGAACTATACAGATATATCTATGCTGCTAATAGCGTGATTGAAGGATTAGCTAATTCTGAAGGGACTAGCTCATCTGTGAAAAGGCAGTTAGAAGGTGAAGCAAAATTTATCCGCGCTTTCTTTAATTTTTATCTTGTGAATATGTTTGGAGATATACCTGTCATAACAGAAACTGATCATCAATTAAATAACGTCTTATCACGAACCTCGGTAACAGCGGCATATGATCAAATAGTTTCGGATCTAACAGATGCTCAAAATCTATTAGCAGAAGATTACGTGTCAAATGGATCGCGCCTGCGGCCAAACAGATCAACAGCAACTGCATTACTAGCTAGGGTATATTTATTTAATGAAGATTGGAACAATGCAGAAATACAGGCTACAGCAGTACTTGACAATCCTTTATACAATCTTGAAGGTGATCTCAATAACGTCTTCATTAAAGAGAGTCAAGAGACCATTTGGCAATTGCAAGCGACTAGGGCAAGAATAAATACTTATGACGGTTTCTATTTTGTCTTGACGAGAACACCTAACAGAGTATCCTTAAATAGTGAAATACTTAGCGTTTTCGAAGTCGGAGATAACCGGCAATTAAATTGGATAAGTTCAGTAACTCCAGATACTGAAACATTTTATTTCCCTTTTAAATATAAGGTAAGATTTTCTGCTACTGATGGCCCAATACTTGAACACTTAGTGGTATTTCGTTTGGCTGAACAATATTTAATAAGAGCTGAAGCAAGGTTACAGTTAGGTAACGTAACAGGAGCAACTCAAGATATTAATGTGATTCGAAACAGATCTGGCCTGGGAAATGTTACATCAATTGACCTAGCTGGTATAGAACAGGAAAGACGTATAGAACTATTTTCCGAATGGGGTCACAGATGGTTAGACCTCAAACGTACAAAACGAGCAGATGCAGTCTTAGCCCCTATAAAATCTAGTTGGCAATCAACAGATGTACTGTTTCCAATCCCGCAGGAAGAAATAGAATCTAATCCAAATCTGATACCTCAGAATCCGGGATATTGATAGACAAAGTTGTAAAATACGTTTTACCTTTAGTCATTTCGCAAAATGGAATTTCCATTTCCTTATGGGATCAATAAAATTCATAATTCAACACAAAACTTAGGTCTCAATACTTATGTATAATTTTAAAAATTTTCTTTTATTGTTTGTGCTGTTTTCAATTCTAACTGAAAAAGACCTATTAGCCCAAACAAAAAACAATCATAAATCCGGATTAAACGGAGGTGCTGTGTTTTCAGGAATCATAAATGGTGGAAGACCAGGTAAAGATAGTATTCGCTTATTCTTTCTAGACGACCTAACCACAGTCTACCATAGAGGAATGTTTAGTCCAACTAGAAAAACCCTTTTCGTTCAAACCGATGACAACGGAAGGTTTAGCTTCCGGCTACCTTCAGTCATTAACGAGGTTGGTGCTATCCGCCTACAATTGTTCGGGGTTGAGGAAACATTAGGTTCGAAAATCATTGAGCTAACCGATTCTTATGTCCATGTGGAAAATACAGATAGCATTTTTATTAATATTAATATAGAAGGAGAAGTGACTACTAGATACTCCGGTAAAGGCTCAAAGAAATATCGTTTGGCAGATAACCTTATGAAAATTAAGGCAATTGATATATATGATCAAATCAACTATAAAAATACTCTGGATTTTGAAAACACTTTAAACGAAATACTTAACCAATCGAAGGTGTTTAAAACTCTTGTGGAAACCCTGCTGGATCGTTATGAGCAATACCTCAGCCCAAAAGTATACCAATTGATTAAAGCAGATATCTTTTCCAATTTTGATACATATATCTTAAGGCAGTTCGAACAATTTTATTTCACCAATAAAAAAATAAAAGTGAAAGAGGCCTATAACCAGTATTTTAATTCAATAGACCAACTTTCACATGATTTAGCTCCATTATCTATCGAATATATGAGTCATATTCTTGAGAGATCCATCTTTGATTTGAGAATTAAACATAATCAGCTCAATTATAAAGGAACAGAACTATACGAAGTATTAAAAAACAATTACGACGGGATACTGAGAGATAAATTAATCACTTATTATTTGCTTTCAAAATGGGCCAGAAATGGGAGTGAAGTTGATAAAAATGAATATAACTATCTTTTGAAGGACGCCTACAATCTAATTCGTCATCCAAAGTTACAGCAACTGGTAGGTGGCAAATTTCAGAAATATGGTAAGGGATCTTTAGCCTACAATTTTGCTCTACCAGATGTTCACGGTAATATAGTCAAACTTGAGGACTTTAAAGGCAAAGTGGTACTTCTCCATATATACGGCACAATATGTACTGGTTGTCGAATTTTTGCAAAAACCTTGAAAAAAGAGGTTTTTGCAGAATTTAAGGATAATTCTAATGTATCGTTTGTAGCCATATCTATTGAGAAAGATCAGAGTAGGTGGCTTCAAGATCTCGAAGAAGGCCACAATGCCAGTAAAAAACATGAAGTTAATTTATATACTGATGGGAAGGGACAATATCACCCCTACCTTAAGTACTATGAAATCAATTCAGTACCAACCATTTTTTTGATAGATAAGCATTCTAAAATCTATAATTCTTCAATGAATACCTTGAAATCGGGAACTCCAGGGAAAGAAATCATAGCCATGATCTATGATGCCTTGGGTGCTAATTAGAATGTCATAAGTTTTTTAATCCCAGGGAAGGATCAACTTTTTGCAAAAATTTGAAAATCTAATTTAATAAGATTTTATGAGACAAAAATACCTGTTGTTGTTTAGCTTTTTATTCGGGTTTCAAATTACTGTTTTCTCACAAATACTTCAGCCTGCTAAATGGCGTTATGAAGTTTCTCAGGATAATGTAAAGGTGGGTAATAAGGTAAAAGTAATTTTCAAAATAGACCTGGACAATGCCTGGCAATTATATTCTAATAACCAAAAATACGAGATAGGCCCCATTCCTACAGAAATACATTTCCACCCAAACCAAAGCTACAAGTTGATTGGCGATTTGCGACCAATAAATTTTAAAAAAAAATATGATTCGGTCTGGAAAGAAACTATCCGTTACTTCGAAAAGCAGGCAGAATTTCACCAATTAATTAAAGTACTTTCAACAGACTTTTTAATAAAAGGCAGATACCGTTATCAAGTTTGCTCCATTATAGACAGTAGGTGTATAACTGGTGAAGGAGAATTTAAACTTACGGATATCAACGTAAGGCACAGAACAAAGAAAAAAAACAATAGAAAGCAGATGCTTAATGACAAAATAAACCAACAAAAAAGCTCAAAATAATTAGAAGAATAAAGGGAGTAGTATCTTCTTCGTAGGATAGGTTTAGGTTTCCTCGCTTGCGGTGGCGTAAGGCGGGCAACTTCCTTTACCCTTTTATTTAGGCCTTCCTTGAAAATTAGTTAAAGACACATAAAAAATGTTAGCTGGACTAATGTAGGTTGAGCTTTTTTTGTGTTAAAAGGACATTATTGGATTTTGGGGTCTTCAAAAAGTGCAATTTTGTGGAAAATTCGGTGGAT
>JAKSDQ010000161.1 GCA_022360015.1 Cytophagales bacterium | reverse complement strand
CTTAATCCATCAATTTGTGAAAGTAAAAAGAGGTTTGCACGCTATTAAAATTATTTAGCTTATTATAAGGCAGGTACAATTATACAATTTAGCAGATATAATTATTCGCCCCCTGTTAAGGCTTATCGGCTCATTTCTCGGCACCAGGAAAGAACCAAGTTTTGGATATAGACAAAAGAAGCCTGGGCATTGAGTTGCCCGGGCTTTCAACCTTAAATATAAAATTATGAACACTTATAATGTTTTCTTTTGGTTTTATGATGGTAACGTCCGCACTTTTTACTCCAGGGACAAAACACATAAGAAAGCCGAATCCAACCAGGCACTTGGCATCCGAAGGCTCGAAAGGATGTTAATGGAAACCTTTAAAGCTCAATGGGAGACAGCCATCATTTATGAAAACAAGTCGAGAGGGAAGCTCATAGCTAAATTCAAGCGGGGATTGCGGGTTTTTTAGAAAACTTCGCTTAAATGGATAACTCTTGAGAAATGTCTTGTTGCCGTAACAAGGAAAAAAGGGACTACAGTTTCTACCATTTTTCTCGGCGTATCGACCGGTACTACAGATGATGGCAGGCATTATCTTTTTGAAATATTGGTACAGGATAGTAAATACGATCTGTATGGTGAAAGGTATGCTACCTGGAAGGAAGCGGAAAACGGACATAAGAAGTTTATCAAAATGGTAGATGGCTGGTTTGTATCCATGCTATTAACAATATTAAAGAAGGGCTAGGGCGATCTTTAAATTCTTTTGAGACCGGGCAATAGTTTTACAGCCCTTTGTTTACAACAAAAAGAAAAATTAAAACTGTTGTCTTCGTACTCAAAGGGTATTGATGGCCTTTAAAAGCCACTCGAAGGCTGTTCACTTCGCATCAATATATAGTTGGTCTTATCACTGGCTTTGGTATTAGAAAAAGGGTTTATCCTCCTGCTATTATTATTTTCCCAGAGCGTTATATAAACATAGCCCTTATGTCTATTCATTGAAATCTAGTAACAACCAAATAGCCATCTCTGAGTGCACATGACTTGAAGTGAGTATCTACCTAGGCCTTCCTTGAAAATTAGTTAAAGACACATAAAAAATGTTAGCTGGACTAATGTAGGTTGAGCTTTTTTTGTGTTAAAAGGACATTATTGGATTTTGGGGTCTTCAAAAAGTGCAATTTTGTGGAAAATTCGGTGGAT
>JAKSDQ010000194.1 GCA_022360015.1 Cytophagales bacterium | reverse complement strand
CCAAACCAGGCACGAACCAAACCTCGTTAGCATTTTGCTTTAGCCCGATACGTCTGAATTCCGCCCGGATTTTGACTTTAGCGGGTTCGTTGTTTCGGAAAGCCACGCTAAGCATAGCGTTGACAAGCCAAGTAACCCTGACACCAAGAATCCGGATGTTTTTGAAGTGTGAACTGATAGAGGAATACCCGTCTACATCTTTGATCTTTTATAATCCAATAAGCGTTGCAAATACGTTGCGGTTGTTGGCTGCATCCCGGAGTCTTTTTGCCCAACTTCTAAGTGGAGTTTCTATTTTTGAATAAGGATGAAATAAAATAGATGTTAAGTTGAAAACTTCTCTAAAAATCGAAGCGATTAAAAATAGAGTTTAATTGTTTAAATTTAATAAGAAGTAATGAAAAGAAAAAAGCACACCGGATCACAGGCCATTTCGATTTTAAAAAAGCAGGAAAGCGGTATGAAGGTTGCTGATATCTGTCGATAGCATGGGGCATTAGCCAAGCTACATTTTTTAACTGGAAGGGTAAGTATAGCGGCATGGATATTAGTCAGTTGAAAAAGATGAAAGACATGGAGTCGGAGTTGGCCCGGTATAAAAAGATATACGCTGAATTAGCCTTTCAGAATACGGTTTTAAAAGAAGTGATAGAAAAAAAGCTTTAAGGTCTCCGGAAAAAAGAGAGTTGGCCGGTTATGCTCATTTCATGATATTTAAAAATCCGGAAGACTTAAAATTTAAAAATTTGGTAACTTACAATTTTTGTTACCTTTCACAATATCGATCTATCTTAGAGTCATTTTTTAGAAAAAGGCTATATGGATCAAGATCAGGAAATCAGTCTATACCAAAAGGTCAAAGGCGACGACCGGCGGGCATTAACACAGTTATTTACAGCATATTACTCAAGCCTGTGCAACTTTGCTTTGTCCATAGTAAAAAAACCTGAATTGGCTGAAGAACTGGTGGCTGATGTATTTTTTGTCTTGTGGCGCGATCGTAACCATCTCGATATTACCTACTCAGTCAAAGCCTATTTGTTCCGTGCCGTTCGAAATCGCGCTTTTAGGATGGTCAGTGGCAAAAATGCTATCCATGAAGAAATCGAAAACCACCCTGCACCGATGGCCCTGAACCATACCCCCGAGAGCGACTATCTGTACAAGGAATTATCTACCACCTACCAAAAAGCGTATGACACCCTTCCTACCCGGTGTAAACAGGTATTCAAATTAAGCAAAATTGACGGATTGAAATACCAGGAAATTAGCTATGTGCTGAATATATCGGTGAAGACCGTTGAAAATCAAATGTTTAAAGCCCTGAAGGTCATCCGGCAGGCCATAGCAAATTACCGGATGGAGAAATTGCCCTGATACCTGACAAGCATGCCTGCCCGGGCATCTTTCCTCCTGCTAAAGTAATGTGAAGTACTTGTTAATTAATTGTTAAAAAAATATCCCGCATTTAATAATTACTTAAACGATTTCCCATAGGGGTGAAAACCTGTTTTGAAGCTCTTCATTAAAAACGAGCAGACATGCAGGATCAGACACCGGAAAAACTCATTCTTAAATATCTCAACAGAGAGGCCACCGAAAAGGAGGTAGAAGCACTGTACAACTGGATAGAACGCGATCCTAGGAATGCAGACGTATTCGAGGAATATCAGCATGCCTATAATGAGAATTACGGTGATGAGATAGTCTTTGACCCAGCAAAAGGATTGGAGACACTTAACAGGAAAATTGATGATCTCAAGGCAGGTCATACTTTTGCCACTTCCCGGAGATGGTGGTATGGAATAGCCGCAGGCCTGGTCATATTGACAGCAGCCCTTGCCAATTTCTACTTTAACACAGAAACAGGGGATCGAAAGCCAGTCTACCTTGTGAAACAGGTCCCGCCGGGACAAAAATCCACTTTCAGGCTTTCAGACGGATCTGTGATCAGGTTGAATGCCGGAAGCAGCCTCAGGTATCCTGAGGTATTTAGCGGAAATGAACGGCGTGTAGTTTTATCCGGTGAAGCCTTTTTTGATGTTGCCAGCGATGAAAATAAGCCTTTTGTGGTGGTAAGCAAAGGTCTGGTAACTACGGTACTGGGTACGTCTTTCAACATCCGTTCATATGGCGAAAACGACAAGGCAGCTGTTATCGTAGCTTCCGGAAAAGTGAAAGTAGAAAATAATATAGGTGGCACAGTCATCCTGCTTCCGGAAGAACAAGCTACCTTCAATCGCGAAACCAAAAGGATTACCAAAAGTGCGGTAAACCTGAAAAGAATGCTGGCCTGGAAAGATAACACATTATGGTTCGAAAATGACCCGCTGGTTGAAGTAGCTGAGCAGCTTGAAAAATGGTATGATGTAACCATTTCGTTTAAAGACAAATCTGTAAAAAACTGCCTGCTGACCGGAAAGTTCAGAAACGAAAACCTGACCAATGTTTTAAAAGCAATTAAAATAAGCACTGGAATTCGCTATGAAAGAAATAACAAACAAATAATCATTTCCGGCAATGGATGTAAATAGAAAAAACCGGGCCTTGCCAGCCCGGTCTGTAATAAGAATCCTTATCGAAACGCCTGGAAAACGACCGATAAGGGCTTCAAAAGTTTAAAGTCAAGTATCACTAACCTCAAACTTGTTAAAATTATGAAAAAAAAACGTTTACTAACCATTCAAATGCTTAGTATGTACACATTATACGGATTGATCATTCATATCCTTTTTTTTACCTCACTGGTGGCCAGAGAGGGCAGCGCGCAAAGTATTTTCGAAGCAAAAGTTAGCGTAGACCTGAAAGGTGCCTCTCTGGGCGAACTTTTCAGGGCCATAGAGACAGAAACCGGTTATTCTTTTGTTTTCAGCAACGATAAGATCAACACATCCCAAATCATAAAACTTACCAACGATCATGATAGCCTGGGTGAAATGCTAAAGGAAATCGCCCAAAGCACGAAGCTTAGCTTCAGGCAGATCAACAACAGCATTGTAGTAGATAAAAAGAATGCAAAAGCCTATAAGAAAGTGACTACCGGAAGTATATCGGGAAGAATACTCGATGAAAATGGCTTACCCTTACCTGGCGCCACAGTATTACTACCGGAAATTCAAAGAGGTGATGTAACGGACTCTCGCGGAGAGTTCCTGATTTCACAAATAAATGAAGGGGATTACACGTTAAAAGTATCTTACATGGGCTATGAACCCCTGGAACAATCCGTTTCGGTCATTTCAGGCCAAAATACCTCAATAGAGCTAAATATGGTGCCGGGCATAACACTGGGACAAGAGGTGCTGGTACTTGGTGATCGCCTCAAAGGACAGGCGAAGGCGCTGAGTCAGCAAAAAACAAATTCCAACATTACTAATGTTATTGCTTCTGACCAAATCGGAAGGTTCCCTGATGCCAATGTAGGTGATGCCTTAAAAAGGGTGCCTGGCATAACCATGCAAAATGACCAGGGTGAGGCCCGGGACATCATCATCCGGGGCATGGCACCACAGCTTAATTCAGTAACATTGAACGGAGAGCGTATTCCCTCAGCAGAAGGTGATAACAGAAGAATACAAATGGACCTCATTCCTGCAGATATGATCCAAACAATACAGGTGAATAAGGCGGTTACCCCCGATATGGACGCAGATGCCATAGGAGGAAGCGTTAATCTTGTTACACGGGAGGCGCCATCGGGCCTGCGCATATCAGGCACAGCAGCCAGCGGCTTTAATTTCCTTTCCGAAAAGCCTGTCTGGACAGGCGCACTGGTGATAGGTGACCGGATAATGAACGACAAGTTGGGTGTTATTTTCTCAGCATCTTATAACAACCATGAGTTTGGTTCAGACAATGTAGAGGCAGTTTGGATCGAAAATGACCAGTTTGGCGCAGTGATTGACGAATTCGATATCAGAACCTACACGGTACACCGTGTGAGAAGGAGTGCTTCTTTGAACCTCGATTATAAAATCAATGAAAACCATACACTCTTCCTCAATTCGATCTACAACTGGAGGGACGACTGGGAAAACCGGTTTCGTTACCGGGTAGGCCAGCTGGAAGACGCTTTTGATGATGGCAATGTCACACAAACTGAGCCCGGGGTTTTTAATGCTTTAGGCCGTATTGGAAGGCAAACTAAAGGGGGAATAGGCTCTGACAGGGTTCAAAATACCCGGTTGGAAGACCAACGCATGCGTAACCTGACCTTAAAAGGGGAACACCAGCTAAACAGGGCGAGACTAACATGGTCGGGAACCTATGCAAGGGCATCAGAAGATAGGCCCAATGAGCGCTATATTAGGTACCGGGGCAGTGACCTGCCCGTGACAGTGGATATCAGAAACCCTGAACGCCCCCTGGTTACAAGTATTCAGGAAAACCAATGGCAATCCCTGCCATTAAATGATATCTCTGAAGAGCGGCAGTTTACCTTTGAAGAAGATTTCAATGGTCGCCTGGATTTTCAAATGCCCGTCAATGAATTTATCATCCTGAAAGCAGGAGGACGGTATCGCAATAAATTCAAAAAACGCGACAACAACTTTTTTGAGTATGAACCAGTAAATCAGGCGGACTTTGACCCTATGGTAAACGTGCCAGTAAGTGATATTTCTAAAAATGATTACCTTGCCGGCGATCAATACCAGGCCGGTAATTTCGCACAAAGGGAATTTCTCGGAGCCCTCGACCTTGAAAACCCGTCGCTATTTACTAAATCTGACATTCCCGAGGAGTATGCACCAGGGAATTACACGGCCCGTGAAAAAATCTATGCAGGATACGCCATGTTCGATGCACAACTCAACCCAAAGCTTTCGGTAATTGGCGGATTGCGTATTGAGCATACAGATATCGATTACAACGGCTTTTCTTTTGATGTGGAAACCGAAGAAATAGGCACAACTAACGGCACTGACAGTTACACCAACGTGCTGCCCGGTGTCCATTTCAAATATGATGCGACAGAAAATAGCATCCTGAGGTTTGCCTGGACCAATACCATTGCCAGACCTAATTACTTCGACCTTGTGCCATTCAGACAATTTGATCCTGACGGTCCGGATTTAAGCGCCGGCAACCCCAATCTCGTGCCGGCGGTATCCATGAATTTCGACTTTATGGCAGAACGATATTTTAAGTCAATCGGTCTTGTATCTTTAGGCGCATTTTATAAAGACATCGACGACTTTATTTACTCAAGAAGAATTGAAAATTTTGATGCAAGGCCATTGGGCATTGACGAAACCGATGTGGAGTTTGAAACGCCCGAAAATGGCGGAAGCGCTGAAGTATATGGTTTGGAAGCATCACTGCAATATCAACTGGACTTCCTGCCCGGTCTTTGGAAAGGATTAGGAATTTATCTGAATTACACCCACACACAATCCAGCACCGAGGGCATTGAAGGACGCGATGGTGAAGACCTCGCCCTGCCCGGAACCGCTGAAAATATGTTCAACGCCTCCCTCTCTTATGAAACAGACAAGCTGGTTTTGCGTGCTTCCCTCAATTTTGCCAGTGATTATATCGATGAACTGGGCGGCGATGCATTTAACGACAGGTATTACGACAAACAAACTTTCCTGGACCTTAACGGTTCCTATGCTTTTACTCCAAAATGGCGGTTTTTCTTTGAAGTCAATAACCTGACTAACCAACCTTTGCGCTATTACCAGGGCATTGAAGAGAGAACAATGCAAATTGAATTTTACAACGTCCGCTTCAATGCAGGAATCAAATTCGACCTATTCGAAAACTAAATAAACCTTAAAGAAAATGCTACACTGTACGCCGTGTAGCATTTTCTTATTTCAATTATGAAACGATGTTTACTCATTTATGGGGTAGTGGTGCTTTGTACCTGTCATCCGGCAATGAAAGAGGCTAAAACTGAAGAGCATTCACTGGCTTTACCTGAAGTAATCACACAACGTGTGGCCAACGATACCGATGACCCCGCCATTTGGATCAACGAAAAAGACCAGTCAAAAAGCCTGATTATTGGTACGGATAAAGGAAATGATCAGGGAATCGGCGCTTTATATGTCTTCAACCTGGAGGGTGAAATTGTGCACACTGTTGACAGTCTCTTACGCCCAAATAATATAGATATCACCTATGATTTTGAATTTGATGGACAATTAATTGACATCGCAGTGTGTACAGAGCGAATTAAAAATTGCCTGCGCGTCTTTAAACTACCTGAAATGACAGCCATTGACGAGGGGGGCATACCGGTATTTGAAGGCGGCGACTCGCTAAGGGCCCCTATGGGGATTGCCCTTTATTCGCCACCATCAGAAAGCACGGTTTACGCCATCGCCAGCCGTAAGTCTGGACCTGTCAGCGGTTATTTAACCCAATATGAATTGTACACTGAGAAAGGTCAGGTAAAAGGGAAATGGTTGCGAAATTTTGGAAAATTCAGTGGGGTTAAGGAGATTGAGGCTATAGCAGTGGACAATGAATTGGGGTATGTTTACTATGCTGATGAAAATGTAGGCATTCGAAAGTATTACGCCCACCCTGATAGCAGCGATCAGGAGCTGGCTTTGTTTGGAACAAAAGATTTTGCCGGAGACCAGGAAGGCATCTCTATCTACAAAACATCTGATTCTACCGGCTATCTCTTAATATCTGATCAGAAGGCCAATGCATTTCAGGTTTATTCAAGAGAGGGGACCGCAGAAAACCCCCATTTGCATAAACACCTGAAAACAGTCTTCACTTCAACTTTAGAAAGTGATGGCAGTGAAGTCACCAACATGCCACTTACCACAAACTTCCCGAAAGGATTGTTCGTTGCCATGTCTGATGACGGTACTTTTCATTACTACAATTGGCAGGATATTGCCGGAATTGAACTCCGATAAATGATCTTAACTGGGATGGTGCATCGGTAGATGGCTAAAAACATTCGCTACTGATGCACTTCATAGTCCTCCGTAACGGTCACAGAAACCCGGTTGATGATTTCAGCCCTCATAGTTCAATTAATTATCAGACACCTAAACAGGTGCATGAGCAACATAATAATATGACCTCTTACGAAAAATTCGGGCAGGTATAATTAGAGAAAGCATCTGAATCCTACTCTAAAATCTGCTATGCCGCCTAAACCAAAACTTCCTTATCAAACTCATCAAAGTAAGCCTCGGTTGTATAGTAACTCGTATGCTCCAGCATATCACCCAGCCGGGCCCTTGAGACACCTCGGTCAAGACCTGCTACAGCAAAGCTAGGCCTGGCCACATACCTTGTCAGGTATTATTTCAAACCTATAGTATTGCCGATTGTTGTGAACAGGGAATAAATATGAACATTTAAGCCAGTATGAAAGAATGTAATCCTCCCTTTTTCCAGACAAGGTTTGAATGTGTTTTTTTGGTTATCTTTTGCGATTGGTTCCGATATTTGGTGCTTTACACAAAAGATAACTGATATAAAGGTGATACTTCCAGAGTTCATTCGTCAACTGCAATCATATGATGAGTATTCCTTTTCTAAATGAGGGGGTTGGTATTGCTAAAATCTGAAAGT
>JAKSDQ010000123.1 GCA_022360015.1 Cytophagales bacterium | reverse complement strand
GATAAATATGCGGAGTTTCCGTCGTTATGGAGTCCTAAATCCAGATATTTATCTGCTTGAGTTTCCAAGTTGCTCTGAAGTACAAGCCTATGAAAATACCAAGCATTGTTGCCACGACAACAAGGAACAGGAGAAGTTCCGGGGTAGTATCAGCTTCAATTTCTGAACAAGGCGACATACAAACAGGGTAGACATTGGCAGTAATACACTTCAAATCATGCCACAAGCCAAAAGGGGAGTCTAGGCAAAACCTAAAACAGAATGACAAATGTGTATGGCAAATAGACGCTACCCAGCACAGTCATGTCTTCCGTCTGGTTGTCCTGGAAACCATGGAGGCGTGCTGTTTCCCTGGACAAACTCCAAACCGTCTGTGGAGTTGTCATAGAACACAAACCGTTTTGGTGACGTTCTGGTGATGTTTGGGTTCTGAACTAAGCCTAAGACAAAGCATAATAACTAATTTCTTATAGACATTCTGATACCCAACCAAGCGTAAGAAGACCGGCGATTATTAGCCGACATAGTCTCCACATGCTTGAACTGTGCGATACTTCTGACTGCAGCTATTTCCATGCCTCGCGCCTCGCATAAAGCTATGGTTTCTGGAAAAGTGGTCATGTCGAAGAATATGGTGAAAGTGACACCCTCGACACAAGAGGTTGATGCGTTTTCGATCTCCTGAGCTAGTGCCAAATGGCAAATTGTTGGAAGAGCACTCAAGAGAATTTTGGTGAGGGAGATCATTTCTTTATCGTTCGCATATAGAGCAACCTGGAAACCTTACGATTTCACCGGTCCGTTTCGATCTTAGAGTTTGAGAATTGAGTTTTGAATGCTTTGGGATCTCCGGCTTGGTGAGGCCTGGTTGAGAGTTCGGGCTTGTAAGCAATTGTCCCGTATCTACCTTGAAGATCCCTTTCACTCTTAGGTTCTAGAGGTAAAAGGAAGCTAGAAACCCCTGGGAGAAAAGTTAAACATGTTCCGACAAGTACTAAACGAGTAAAGGCACCAACGGAAGAACCAAGCCCTGGGAATCTGGGATAGAACGGAATCTATGGGCATCAGTAAACCAAAAGGGGAATCACAAGAAAGCTGCAAAAGAGAGGAGAAGTGCTATGAGCAAGTGCATTGAGCAACGACGATGCAACATTTAGCCCAGGAATAGAAAAGGGTTTGG
>JAKSDQ010000230.1 GCA_022360015.1 Cytophagales bacterium | reverse complement strand
TTACCGAGGAAGTTGAAATTCAGGGTAGAACAATTATTAACATCTCACTTTCTCCCGACATTTCAACGTTATCGGCGCTTATTGTGGTTGGCTATGGTACTGTGCAGAAAAGAGACCTGACGGGAGCGGTCACATCAGTATCCGGAGAAGAAATACAAAAAACCCCTGCCACTACCTTTGTGCAATCACTGCAGGGGAGGGTAGCGGGTGTTGATATCAGAACAGCCTCAAATGCCCCGGGGGGAGGTATCAGGATCAGGGTAAGGGGTACGAATTCCATCAATGCTTCTAGTGAGCCATTGTATGTAATCGATGGGTTTCCGGTGGATAATATCAATTCTACCCCCAGAGGGGCGGGTAACAACGCACTTGCAGCCGATCCGTTGTCCTCTATTAGCCCAAGTGAAATTGCTTCTGTCGAAGTCTTAAAAGATGCTTCCGCCACTGCCATATATGGCGCCAGGGGTGCCAATGGGGTAGTAATTATTACCACTAAAAGAGGGAAGCAGGGAAAAGCCAAAATTGATTTCGATTATTCATTAAACATAGCGAAAGTGCGAAAGAAGCTTGATTTGGCGAATGCAGAGGAATTAGCCATTCTTACCAACGAATGGGCCGTAAATAACGGCCAGGCCCCTATTTACGACGGTGTCGACAGGCCACTTCCGGAAGAACTTGGCGAAGGCACCGATTGGCAGGATGTTATTTTCAGGACGGCACTCACCCATACATATAACCTGTCCATTTCAGGTGGTACCGAAAATACGAAATACCTATTATCCGGAAACTACCTGGATCAGGATGGTATAATCATCGAATCGAATTTTAAACGGGCGGGAATAAAGTTCAATTTAGACCAGAAGATCAGCGATAGAATGAAGCTGGGTTTTAACCTGAATGCAAACCGCTCGGTTAATGATGCCGTACCGTCCGATGGTTCCGGTTTTCAACACGACAGCCCTTTATGGAATGCCCTGGCAACTACGCCCGTCATTCCGGTAAGGGATGCAGACGGTAATTTTGTGCACAACCACGATGAAACAGTGAAAATACTTGAAAATCCGGTTTCCATAGCTGAAACAAGGACGGATATCACGTATACCAACCGCATCCTGAGTAATGCTTTTATCGATATTGAAGTAATTAAGGGACTTACTTTCAGGGGAAATTTCGGCGCTGATATTATCAATTCGAAACGTAATGTTTACATACCAACCACCGCAGAAACACAGGCTTTACCCAACGTTGGCATTGCTTCGGTGGGTACTGTACAGAGTTTTAACTGGTTAGCGGAGTATACCCTGACCTACAATAAAGAATTTGGCACTGATCACAGATTGACGGCGCTTGCCGGTTACATGTTGCAAACCCGCCAAACGGAAAGTGTATTCAGCCGTTCTGATGACTTTTTTACGGATAAACTTGAATTCAATAACCTGGGAGTGGGTGCCAATCCCAGACCACCAAGTAGTGGGTCGACAGAGACCGGGTTATTATCTTATTTAGGAAGGGTCAACTATATATTCATGGATAAATATATCCTGACGGGCACTATAAGAAGAGATGGATCTTCAAAATTCGGGGAAGATAACAAGTGGGGAGTTTTTCCGTCCGCCGCTTTAGCCTGGAGATTAGGTGACGAAAACTTTATGCAGGGTGCGGGAATATTTAGCGATTTGAAATTAAGGGCCAGTTATGGCTTAACAGGTAACCAAAATATCAATCCTTATGCATCCTTGGCGCTTTATAACACACCACAACAAATCACCATCATTGGGGAAGGCCCTGTAATTGGCCTGGTTCCCAACAGGATACCCAACCCGGACTTGAAATGGGAAAGAACCGCTCAGTTCAATGCAGGTATGGATATGGAATTGCTGGAGGGGAAAATCAATTTTTCCGTTGACTATTATATCAAAAGAACCAGCGATCTTTTGTTGGACGTATCCATCCCCAACCAATCGGGATATGGCCGTAGTGTGCAAAACATAGGGGAAGTAGAGAATAAAGGCGTCGAATTGAGCCTGGGCTTTAATAACACTTTTGGAGAAGTTGAATGGAACTCAACTTTCAATATCTCTTTTAACAGGAACAAGCTGGTATCACTGCCGGAGGGAACGGAACGATTGATTTTTGAAATAGGGCGTGGAGAGTCTGCCCATGGGCGCTCTATAGCCATCCCAGGTGAGCCACTGGGCATATTTTACGGATATCGCTTCGGGGGAATATGGCAAACAGAGGAAGAGATTATTGAAGCTGGCAATGTGGTCGGGGGTATCAACAGGCCCGGATTGGTAAGATATGAAGATTTAAATGGGGATGGGTTTAACCGAAATGATGATGACAGGGAAATAGTGGGAGACCCCAACCCTGACTTTATCTTTGGCATAGCCAACGATTTCTCTTATAAAAACTTCGGACTAAGCATTTTCATCAATGGAAGTTATGGCAATGAAATAGCTGATTTAAATCGGATTGGCTTGCTGGCCCAGCCCCAGAAACACAATGTTTATCAGCAGGTTTTTAACGAGAGATGGAGAGGACCGGGCACAGGCAATACCATCGAGGCGCCTCTGACAAATGCTGGTGAATGGAAAAACTTTAGCGACCGGGATGTGCTGGACGGTTCTTTTTTACGGGTGAAAACCATTAATTTTTCCTATAACCTGCCATCAAGCCCGTTTGGAGCGGAATGGTTTAGAAGCGCTCAGGTATATATAGCTGGTGATAACCTCATTACCATCACAAATTACACAGGATTTGATCCTGAAGTTGACCTGTATCAAAGCAGTAATGTGCAACTGGGTGTTGATAACGGTGCGTATCCTGCTGCAAAGAGTATAAGGTTTGGGGTGAAATTAGGTTTTTAAATCGAAATTGAAAGGAGTAATACAATGAGAAATATAATAAAAATTTGGCTGTTTACTATCGTGATTTTTTTGGGGGCTTGCGAAGATGCGCTGGTCGAAGATCCGCCAAGTAATATAAGTATTAGCAGTTTTTATCAATCAGAAAGTGATGCTGTGGCTGGCTTATATGGTGCATATAGCAACATATATGGTTTCTTTGGGGGCACTGCTCTGCTTTATGGAGAAATGAATGCCGATGATATGATTGTATCACCTATAGTGCCGGATAATTTCATCTGGGATGAATTCACTTACAATAGTGATGTGACAGGTGGCCTTTGGTCCAATGGATTTTCAGGAATAAACCGGGCAAACGAGGTGATATTTTTTACCGAAAAAATTGATTTTGATGCTGGTCGCAGAGCGGATATAATTGCCGAGGCCAAAGCATTAAGAGCCCTGTATTATTATCACCTTGTACGTGCCATGGGAG
>JAKSDQ010000137.1 GCA_022360015.1 Cytophagales bacterium | reverse complement strand
TGATATAAACCCTTTTGATTGGCTTAAATATACATTGGAAAAAATACCTGATACCAAACTCAGCCAACTGAACACACTGCTGCCACTGAAAGATAATTTTGATCAGACCAAATTACAATAGGTACAACGCCGAAGGGATACATATTATTCTGATTCGCTATATGATCACTTCATGCAGAGAAGAATTTATGGACCAAATGCAAAGGGTGAGGATTTCCTAGATAAGTACAAAACGGTTCTGTTAGAAATATATGAGTCAAACATTACTGAACCCATTTATCAAGATGTTAGATTCTTCCTCCCGATGGTTATTCCTAATTTTTCCCCTGGAAGTGATGACATTGATTTAGTAATCAGGGATACAATCTCTAAGTACTTCTTTGATGAAGCGGATGAAATATGGAAAGAAGATTTGAGGAACTGGAATCAGGGGAAACCTATTACCAACAAGATGGATGATAAATTAAGGAAGTACTTCTCTCGGTTAAGAAAGTTGTTGTTGGAAAAAAGTCATTCTCAATTGAGAGAGAATCCAGATATAATCTCAAGTTATTTTAAATAATATCACTAACAAACAATCCAATAAGCATACTAAGCTAAGAGCAATTTCAGTGCCCCAACCAAAGATGAAGTAAATAGAAACAGTTATTACATATTACAATAAAAGTCATATTGATAATTTTATTCTCCGTCGGTAAGTATTATCAGAACCGACCCCATGAAACATTGGGCGGGATAACTCCGGTGCAATTTGAAAGACAGTTTTCCTGTGAAAAGGAGATCTCCTTTTCACAGGAACCTAGCGATAGTTTGAAACATTAAGGGCCGTTTCGTGGCTGCAAACCTTGCCTTCTTCAATATCTTTTAAGCCTCTCTTTATAGATGCTAATTCTTTTTTCCCCAATAAATCCCACCAGTCTTCCGATTCGGAATATTCATCTTTAATGTTCCGTAACTTTTCTACTACAGAGGAGTCATTAAGTTTTGTTATCCACTCTATAAGATTCAGTTTTTCCGCTTGAATATCCATGTATCTTAGTTTTTAATGTTTTTACCTTTTAGAAAAAATTCAATTTATTATTTTTCCATATAGAATAGCATGTTTTATTCAAATCGGGTAATGTGAGCTTTCCAAGGTTTCGCAATATTTGTGGGCAATCCAACCCCAAACGCCTCATACACCATCCTCACCTCATAAGGATATAGCAATTGCCTTCTACCGGTGTGTAACCCTTCAACTCTTTTAAGCTTTTTGCGCAAGGTCTCCCGGCTTACACCAAGTTGCCTGGCCAGTTCTGCTTTGCTGATAAATTTCATTTCATCCATATCAGGGACTATTTGGGTTCATTAAAAACCGTTAAAGATTGAAGAGCCAAACTTTGCCAGAAAATGACATAAAAACCCTTCAATTCCCCAAAATTAACATTTTTTACCCAAAGGCCATGAACAAAGCAAGCCTTGCCAACCCCTATTGACCTTCTGCTAAAATAATTTTCATTTAGTGGAAAATATAAAAAAATTCCAGGATCAATCATGGACAACCAGGAAATACCCGTAACAAGACTTTACTTTGATTTTAGTGAAACCTTCTCCAGAACCAAAAACTTCATCGATCAATATAACGCTTCTCAAAGCAAACTCACGGATAAACTCAACGCTAACCACCGGGCTACAGCAGAACTAATCGTAAGGCTTTACTTGAAACAGCTTAACAAAGCTTCCCTAGTTGACAAAATAGTTCCACAAAACCTTCCTGGATTCCGAACATTTAATACCAGCCTGGCTACCTGTAAAGGCTGCACAAAGCGAACTATCCTCAACCATAAGGAAAGATTGAGAAAAGCCGGGTTCATTGTGGAAGAACAGCACAGGGGAGCGGAGGGGGTTGAACTGTGGATTAATAACGACATTTTGGGCAAGGCAGAGTTATCCACAGAAAAAGGAGAAGGATTGTTAAAAACCGGTCATCTTCCCACCCTTTTTTTACCTGAAGCGAAAAATTTTCACCCTTTAGTTCATGAACAACATGAACATAATAATATTAATAGCAATGTGGATAAGTTAACAGATCCCAAAACAGTGAAAGAAAAAAGCGGCGTTCGCTCAGCCGCTCACAGTTGTGGCCTGCCTGCTGCCTGTCCCTCAAGCCCTCCTAACACAGGCGAGGCCGCAGGAACATATGACAAGAACACGGAGAAAAATGCTGTCCCCGCCCTTAAACAGAAAAAAAGTTCAGAAAAAAATTTGGAGCAACTTCCTGGAAAAAAGGAAGAACTGGCTCCGGAGAAAAAATATGAACAGATTTCCGGCGGGGCGGGGCGCATTTTCTTACTTTCGCTGGTGATGAAGTTCTGGGAATATGCCAAGACCATGCTATACCCTGATATCACCCTGAGCGATCCGGAAGAGCGGGAGATCCTAAACCTGATTTGGGAGTCTGTTTACGGAAAGTTTCGGCTGAAAGCCAGTGAAAAAGAATGGCTGAAATTCCACGAAAGTGCTATTACCAGAGTAGATATGGTAGCCAAATGGTTGATTCGTAAGAGTATTCACTGGATCCCTATGCCACATCTATACTTTCACCCTCACAATGACCGAAATGGCTTCAAAAAGACCTGGGAGTGGTATCTCAGGCAGGAAACCCTGAAGTTAGAAATCCGCAACCAGCTTGCACTGCAACAAGCTAAACATGAACTTAGCTTGCACAATCAGGGCAAAGGTCGATTCAAAAATAAATCCCGAATTCAACTATTCAGGATCCATGAAAAACGGTTGAGACAATACAAAGACCAGGCTTTGCTAGACGCTTATTATGTCTGTTTACAGAAAAGTTTACTCGGTGTTTACAAACCTGTAAACAGCCGTAAACAGACGAGTAAACAAGAACATGTAGATTGCCGGTGTTTCAATAATACTATCAAAGCCGGAATAATTGCCCATTATTACTAAGTGATTAACGGCCTTAACCCGGTTGCCTGAATACAGATTAGATGATTTTTCTATGAAACAAATGGTGGATTGACTATTATTAATAGGGCATTGATCTCCTATTTTGCGAGTGCATGCAGGCGTTTACAAATGGAGAAAGCTTTTATAAACCACTAAGATAAATTGATGAAGCTATTTGGGTTCAACAAAAAAGCCAAGAAATTCAAATTTAGGATTACTGAACCAGACCGTGAATGGGTTGAAGATAACTTTCAATGGCTAATCAGTGTATATGGCTATCCGGACAGCCTGAACGATCCGATACGGATAAACGCCAATTACTTTCCACGAACATTTAATTCACCAAATGTGACTGTCGAGAATTTAATCGGTGATCTGGCATCCTTGCTGGAGCTTGACCCAACCAAAATTACCTTTGAGCTCCAGGAGGATTTACGGGATACTTATGGAATACCCTATGAAATACATGATAAACCTTTTGAATCGGAAATACTAATAACTGAAAATACCAGCAAAATTTTCATCGCCAAAAGTTTACTAAAGCATCCGGATAGATTGATTTTTAGTCTCATTTATGAATTCATCAAAATTAGATTGGGTGAGGATAAACTTGACTATGACACAGGAGATGATACGAGTTTATTCATATATCTGGCTGGAGTATATGCGGGTTTTGGCACTATCCTATCTCAAAATTTAGTCGATAAAGGGAGGGCTGATGATGGATTTTGGGAGACAAAGTGGAACTACGTTTCCGAAATGCCTAAAGAAGTTATGGCCTTTGCCCTGGCATTATATTCCAAACTAAGGGGAGAGGACAATCCGGAATGGGAAGATCATCTACCTAATGACTTCATCACCTTGTTCGATCAAGCCATTATCTATCTAAATGATTCGCCAAGCCCTTTATTAGATAAAAAGGAGATAGAAGCAAACAACTTATTGTACCAAGCCGATAAGGAATATCGCAAAAATAACTTTGACTCAGCCATAGCAACTTTGCAAAAGATTCTGTTTTTAACCGAAGATGAATTACTGAAAGCGGATGTTTACAATAACATAGGCTACTACCAAACCCGAAAAGGAGAATTCGAGCAAAGTGTCTCAAATTTCCGGAAATCAATAGAACTTGACCCAGACAATGGTTATGCCCTGGATAATTTAGGATATTCCCTTATCCGCACAGGCGGTGTTGAAGAGGGTAAGAGTTATATTGAAAAAGCGATGGAGACAGAAAACAATGATCATGCATATAGCTACAGAAACCTTGCCCTGTACTATCAATCAAAGGGTGACATAGCTCTGGCTGAGGAAAATTTCAAACTGGCCTTTAAAAGCATGGTTGGCTCTGTTGACTTGTTGGAATATTATTATGCTGAATTTCTGTTAACTCAAGGGAAATCTGAAAAAGCAATGGAATATTTGCAAAAAGCCGCTGGAAAAATGGAGCCTGAGGCAATTAAACGTATTAGAGAACTAGAGAAAAAATAATCTCAAGATGGAAAATGGTGAGCCACAAATTCTCGCTACCCTTCCTTCAGGTTACATTTTACCGCTTCGAACAAAATATTTGGCAGATATTTAGAAATTTTCTGTTCAACTATGGATCAATTGACTATTATTATGACGGCCTTGATGAAAGTATTTTATAAATATGTCAAATTGCCAAATGAGAATTTCCATTAACCTATTGATTTTTGTGTTGATTGTTGGACTTTCGACTCAATGTAAATCTCAAACTTCAACAGGATATGCGAACGAATTGGACGGATGCCTTGGCATTGAGGATATTCAACTCCTGAATTACTTGACAAACAAATTTGAACAGCAGATTATGACAGTATACAGTCCCAATGTCAACAAATCTTACAAGCAATTTCTACTTCATGTAGCCACTATGAACTTACCTCAAGATTTCTTTAGACATTCAGCATTTGTAGCTGATTTGAAGGAATTAAGAGAATCCACATTTTTTGAGAAAGCATGGACGAAATCTTCTAAAATTCAATCTGATGAAGAGATAATAGAAATTCCGCCAACCATAATTGATGGAGTAATTCAACAACCGCAACAAAATCAGTATGATCATACAGTCCTTAAACCTGATGGTGAATACATAAAATGTTTAGCGGGGAAGAACCAAAATAAAGCAATTAATGACTACCTGGAAATCGTAAAAGCCGGAATAGACGTTAGTCCTGGTCTGGTGGCTCAATCCCTCCATGATAATTTAGCGACTGAGGACTATGAAACAAAGCTAACTAGGCTGGTCATAGCGATTAATTTTTACTATTATATCAGTTTGCTGATCACGGATGAACGTTAAATTGGTGGTTAACAAAAGATGAAAAAATAATTACGGCTTACATTCTATATCCCATTCATGACTCTTCACCACTAAATCCACATAAAAATTAAAAGCCTGCTCCAAAAGCTCTTTATCATTCTGCACATCAGTGCTAGCTACCAGTTCGGTTTGTCGGTCGAAATACCATTCCCGAAATTCGTCAGTAAGGTTATTTTTGAAACCTATTATAGCTGATATCAATGGACTTAGATCAAGGAGGCCAATGCTTGCATCAGTTCCAGTTGCTTGAAGATCATTGATGAATTTCACATTTTTCAATTCTTCCTTAATTAGAAATATGGCAAGTTCAACTTTTGGTGGGAGGCTGGCCAATAGCTGATTTTCAGGGAATTTGATTTTCATGACTTTTTGGTTTTTCGTTTGGAACCACTTCTTGTCGAATCTTTATGATCGGAAGCTGATTTAAGGTTTTTGGAGAAAAATTTCTCATCCAGCATGATATGACCCAATAACTTGTAAACAGACATGACATGCCTTATTAATTCCGGATCACAGTCTTCAATATCAAAATGCCTTAGAACCTCTAAAACTCCATCCTGGTAGTCTTCTAATTCCTCGACTCCGGCTAAGGGGACGATGATTTTTAATAGATTTTTTTTCTCATTGTACACAATCATGACTTTGATATTTATTGGATTTGTTAATAAATTTTATTGGCTGAAGCAGACCGGATCGCAGTAAAATACAAACTAAGCGAGTGTGGCACTCCAAGCCTTGTTTTTTGTGTCTAAGGAGAGCAGAAAGTCTGTTGTATCCTACCAGATAAAGTGGTAGATTACCAATCCAAATTGTACAATACCAAACAGTTTTGAGACATTTTTAGAAATCAATATATTTGGCTTATGGAACATAAAACCAAACCTCAGGCAAAGCATATGGGAAGAAAGATTGGCCGCATGCGCGAGATGCTTGGCATCAAGCAGGATGTGGTAGCTGATAAGTTAGGAATGAGCCAGCAGACCATCTCAAAAATCGAACAAAGTGAAAGTGTAGATGACTCCATTCTTGGGAAAATTGCAAATGTATTAGGGGTAAGCCCTGAGGCGATAAAGAATTTTAATGAGGAAGCCACAATAAATTTTATTCAAAATAATTATGATGGCTCAAAAACCAGTGCTGGCCCAATTAATTACAATTTCAACCCATTAGATAAGTATATAGACGCTATCGATAAAATTGAAAAATTGTATCAAGAATTACTGAAAAGTGAAAGAGAGAAGGTAGAGATGCTACAAAAACTCTTGGAGGAAAGGAAAGTAACCTGATTTAACTATAAAAATACTCTTCCCATATTATGTATTTCGGTTTATTGAGAAAGTGTATAAATCAAATTTTTTACAACCCAGTCAAATGCCTCTTCTTGATCATAATCCACTCCAGTTCTTAACAATCCCTCCAAATCACCATGAAAGAGGTCGCTGCTTTTCTTTTCATCAAGATTCCTAAGAAACTGCTTAGCAGTAGGCGGCTTGCCAACCACAAAATTCATATACTTCTTGTAGCAATGAATAACCTGTTCCCAATCCACATCTGCATTTTTATGTTTATCGGCATGATACAGATCAAATAGATCCCGGCCTTTTTTGCGCTGATAAAGTGCTCTTAGCTTGGTACCCAGCAGTTCCTCAAGCTTGTAGGTAGTAATCTCACATTCACCTGAAAACCATTCGTTATTCATATTGAACAGAAAAGACTCCCAACCCAGGAGATTGAAATGCTCCCTACAGTTAATCTCTAGTTTAAGTCGCAATCGAGTACCGGTCTCCGAGATGAATTTATAAAGGATAGTATTGTTGTTGGCCTTTTGTTTGACCGATCTTTTTTCCTCGAAAAAGGTAATGACTTCTTCTATTTGATCCAGAATAGGTTTTATTGGGCCAGCTTTGATTTGAACTAAATCTATATCTTCCGAATATCTGGGAGCAGGATTTAGATATAACTTGTGGAGAGCGGTACCTCCCCTGAAAGCTAGATTCTCCTTCAAAAAACCGTCTGAAAATATGGCAATCAATGCCCTACTAATGATCAGATCTTGCTCCACGTAATCATCATTACTCCAGGGGGCAACATCTCTCCATCTTGCAATATATGCTTTAGGTATCATATATCGCTCTCCATTTCAACGTTAACATCAATCTTCCAACGGTTACTGGTACCGCCGGCCTTTTCCTCTTTATCTGGGCTGAGTAATGTGGGAAAAAAGGCGGTTTTCTGTAGCGCGTTAAAAATTAATTCTGATAATTTATCATTCCAATGTAGCTCTTCCAGCAAATAGCCCATTCGCTGAAGAGTGCTTTTGTTATTGTACCAAGTTAGTAACTCTTCCATATCATTAAATTCTATCGCTTCAGCAATCTCTTCGAGTATCGCTAACATTCTATTGATTCCCCCCAGGGGGTTTTGATTATCAAGTAAATCTGCAAAAGTCAGAGCAGGTGACGATAGATTAAAAAAGCCTGTATCCGATTTCTGTTGAATGATGTTACCTGCAGGCCAATTCACACAGGTGAAAAATCTGATCTTCAGGTTTCCTATTGCAATGTCGCGAAGTGCTGGTAGTTCTGTGATTACGTAATCTTGTTGAACCTTTTGGTGTGAGGCGCCATGTAAAGCTGCTGCTGAATAGTACCCCACATAGTAAAGTTTATTCAATGTCTTGAATAACTTGCCAACGTAAAGTTCAATCGGAAGCCTTTTATAATGTTGGTAGCTAGGCGGAATTATGAGGTAGAAACCCTTTCTCAGGTTGATCAACTGGTTATCTGCTACCAGACGCGCCAATTCCTTTTTGATGGATGATTGGGGAGCCGATATTTTTTGGTAGAGTTCTTCTGTAGAAAAGGAATACTCTTCGTATGACTGTAACTCACGAATAAACGCTGTAACTACTCCCATTGATATTAGTATAATTTTGCGGAAAGTACCAAATAATGGAACCAATCGCAAAATATAACTAAAAAATATTTTTAAATCTGGCTCTAAAAACGGCAAGAGGTCAAAAGGTAATAAAAATACTCTGGAATTCGCAATTCGCGAATTGCGAATTTGCTTCGGAATACCCTTTGATTTTAAAAAAATACTCAAACTCTAAGAACCAATCATGTATACATGCTAATTATTAATTTTTGATAATCTTGACAATCAATAGAAGGGAGGCCTAGGTCTCCTTTTTTTATAAGTACATACAGTTGTATCAGATCCTTAATAATCAATCAATTAAACTAAAAAATTCCTTTCCCAGGAATCCCGGGAAAACGTACTTTTTTCCCAGGTGGTTTATGCTCATCTAGCCACGTACATTCGTGTAGCAATTGAGGCTAAAGATAATCAAATGGTACCTCGATAATCTTTAAAGAGCGCGCTCGCCTCAACAGACAGTGACTTAGCAATCACCCAGAGACGGGGAAGATTGCAATCTCTTGGTAACTGCTAAGACTCTGCCTGATACTTCCCCACAGTTAAAGCTGCTTTGGCCAGATGGCCAGCCCTTTTGACCGCATCCAAGGGATCGTGGAACAGGAGAAAAATGCCCTGGCTACACCACCAAAGCAGCAATTGTAAACTTTAAAATTTTTAGAAAAATGAAAAAAATAGCGTTTTTAATAGTTGCATTGGTGTTTACCATAGTTTCATGTGAGAATGAGCATCTTCCTGTGCCAAAAGCAGATACTACTGAAAGCACAGAGGGAGGTGGCGATGACGCCGAGGATCCAATTATCGAAGATTAGGCTTTAAATTTGGATGCTAAACTGAGCTGCCAACTTTAGTTGGCAGCTTTTTTAATTTATTGGAATCGTTAGCGCAACATTAGTACCGCCTTTACTTTCGATTGTAAGCTTTCCTTTTAATTGTTTTGCCAAATCCCGCATGATTTTCATGCCAAATGATCCACTATTCAATTGATCGTTCGCCTCAAAACCTTTCCCGTTATCTTTCACACTTATAGATAAATTAGAATCATTTTTAACCAAACAAACTTTTAATACCGGTGACGCTGTTTTGTCAGTAAAAGCATATTTGAATGTATTGGTAACTGCTTCGTTAACAATCAGGCCAATTGGCACAGCATAATGAATATCAATATCTACTTGATCAAACTTGTAATTGATCGAAATTCTATTTCGATTATATTTAAAAGAAATCATTAAATTCTCGGTCAGATTCCTTAAATACTCAGATAAATTGATGTTTTCAGGTGCTTCCTCGGAGGAGTCGTAGAGACTTTGATGAATGAGTGTAATAGCTTTCATTCGATTGCCTACCTCCCGCATTATGTTTTTTGCAGAACCATCTTTCAAATAAGTTGATTGCAACCTTATTAAGGCCATCTGTCCCTGTAGATGATTTTTAGTTCTATGATTTAGTTCTTTCAACAACCTTTCCACTCTTTCCTTACCAGATTTTCTTTCCTTGGCCAACTTTCTGGATAGCACATAAAGCCAAACAAGGACAATTAGAAATATCACTAGAATGGCAATTGCAAATAATAACCAGGTAGTTCGAAGTTCTACACTAGCAAGTTCGGCTTCTTTCTCGAATATTTCCTGCTTTTTTCTATCAACTTCATATCTAATTTCGGCTTCCATCAATGACCTTGCCTTTTCCTTATCCAGGATTTTCCGCCTTACATCAGACAACAAATTAGCATGTTCAAGAGCCTTACGATATTCACTCATTCCGGTATAATACTGCTGAAATAATGAATGAGTAATTGCTCTTTCATCAAGAGAGTTAGAAATTAAACCAAATTTTTGAGCGGCTTCAAGATATGGTAGTGCTTCACTCCACCTGGTTGTTTGCAGGTATAATCTTGCTAAGTGATTTGAACTAACAGCAATTCCATTTTCATCGTTTAATTCACGCCTGATTCTTAAGGATTCTAAAAAATAGTTTTCAGCAGCAGTCACACTGTCAAGTTTCAATACAACTTCTCCTAGCTTGGCCAACGTTGAAGAGGAAGTTCTCACATCGGTTTTCGAGAGTATTTTATATGCTTCCAAAAGATTTTCGTACGCTTTTTCATAGACCTCATTTTTCAAATTCCAGATCCCTATATTCTGGAGAGATTGAGCAACCCCCTTTTTGTATCCAATTTCTTTTCGGAGGTTCAATGATCGGGTCAAATATTCAATTGACAGGTTTGAATTATTTAGCTCCCTGTGAATGTTGCCAATCGCATTCCAATTTGATGAAAGCTCCTTTTTTAGATCAAGTCTTTCAAGAGTTTTTGCCCCCTCGTACAAATTGTTAAGCGCTTTATCATAAACGTTAAGGCTTTTGAAGTTCAGTCCCAAATTGGTTTTTCCTCTCGATATAAGAGTATCATTCTCTGCTTTTTCATAATATGAAATAGCCTCTTGGTACAGTACAATCGCTTCTTTAAATCTACCTCTCAAATAATTTGTTACACCTTTATTATTCAAGCATTTTCCTACCATCTCGTATGCATCAATTTGCCTCGCCTCTTTGATGGCTATATTGAAGTATTTTTCTGCTGAATCATACTGATTATTCTTTAAATAAGTTGTAGCAATTTTTTTAGCAAGATCTGCATGTTCATATCCCCTGGATTCGTTTAGTACATTTTTTAAACTGTCTAAACGTGGGTGTCTAGATTGAAACCAACAAATTAATAATGCAAATCCTATTAAGAATTTCATTGATTTCTTAAAAAACCGTTGATAATAGTTAAATTAATTATACTGAAATTAGTAATAATTAAATTTCGTTAAAAATTAGAATGAAAAAAGTCAAAATATTGATTGTTGAAGATGAGGTACTGGTTGGTGAGGATATAAAAATACAACTAGAGGAGTTAGACTATGAGGTTTGCCAAATTGCATCCAGGGCAGATGAAGCCTTAAGAGTTATTAAAATACATCAACCAGATCTGGTTCTTATGGACATCAATCTTGATGGACCAATTGATGGTATCGAAGCTGCGAAAAAGATAAAAAGTTTATATGATCTCCCTATAATCTATCTGACTGATCTGAAAGATGATGAAACCTTTGAAAGAGCCAAAGCGACTGGGCCATCCATTTATTTGAACAAACCATTCAATGAATATGAGCTTAGCAGACATATTGATTTGGCTATACACAATCATTCTGGAAATATAACCCTGAGTGGAGAGGTAGCAATGGTGATGGAAGACTACTTTTGGATTAAAGAAGATCAGTCATACAAAAAAATAGCTATCCAGGACATTTTATGGATTGAAGCTGATGGCTCCTATTGTGAGATTAGAACAATCTCAGATAAACACAAGCTTTCAAAAAATATGCGAGAGGTAAATGACCTTCTCAATGATTTAGTTTTTATTAGGATTCATAAGTCTTACACAATTAATATTAAAAGGGTCGACGAGATCAAAGGTTCATCCGTGGTGATAAATGATCAATCAATTCCTATTGGTAAGACTTTTCTTAAGGGCTTCAAAGAAAAATTGAAACTATTATAAATATCATTCAGAAACTTTATTCCGACCTTCGGAAAAATTACTTTTAAAAGTTAACCTCATCTGGTTGTTTGCAGGCATAATAAATACAGATTGATTATGCCTCAAGTTGAAACTCATAAAATACAAATTCTACTAAATATGTCATTGGCTAAGGCCAATGCGGAACTCAATAGGAACGGGTTTGATAAACTCATTGACGACATTTCCAAAACTCTTAAAAATGATAAACTCGTCATTTCTAAAAGATACATTGACGAGAGGATATATCAGCAACTAAAGAAGGCCAAGGAAAATGATTTAAGTGTTAGTTTAAAATATGAATACCTAGACGAAATGTCCAGGTATCTTGGATTAGACAACTTCTTTGATTTTGAAAGGAAATACGAAAAAATAACCTCTTACTTTAAAAACCATCAACCTAATGAGGTGTTCAATCAAAGTTTGATCTCAATAATTTATGACAAAAGGGAAGCTGATTTCGTAGAGAGGAAGTGTAAACAATCCCTGTATGCCAATCAATCAAACACTCTCCAATATATACCAACGAATTACAATGAAATTGAGCGAGATAAGTTGATTGATTATTTCAATAACTCGTCCGTTTCTTTAATTTTTTTAAATCCGGATCTCATCTCTTGTCATTTTGATTTATTAAAATTTATCGATGAGGAGTCAAAGGAACAAAAAAACATTATTCCAATCTGGCCTGACTCAGAATTTGAAGAAAAACAAGAGTTTGAGCCAACAATTTTATCTTTTAAATGGCTGGCTAATGACGACTTTGGGTTACTACTGCAATATATTTTGTCTGAAAATATTTCTTCGTCGAATAAAGAAATATCTAAAGAAAGCCAAGAGAAGCCGACAATCACAAACATAAAAGATTCTGGAACTGTCAATTTAGGTAAGATTAAAAATATCAAAGCAGAGTATATCTCGTCACGAGATATGCACATTAATATAAATAAATCTGAATCAGATGATTAAATAATACTCAAAAAACATGAGATCATGAACCAAACAGAAACGGTTAATATTTCAAACGCAGGAACTGTAGCAGAAAATATAGATATTCAGGCTCAACAAGTTGCTGGACGGGATCTCTATTATTTTGAAATGCTAGAATTGGCAAGTAACGCCAAATTAAAGTTTATCGAAATTAATGTCTCGTCATATTCAGAGGAAAATTACATCACTCCTAACTTCACAGATAATCTGCTTCAAAAAATGGCAGAAACCCGGATTCTTATTCTTGCGGGAGGCCAAGGATTTGATAAAGGAAGTTTTATAAGACATTTAGGGTATAAAGTTCAATCCAACGCTACCTCTTTCACTTTAAAGGAAATTCAAAGTAATTCTGAAAATCAAAGCATTTATCGGGATATACTGCAAGGAGACGATAAAGTGGTATATATGCTTGACCAACTTCATCCACAACACTTAGACTATGACCTAGAAAAGCTCTCTAGAGTTGCACAACAAAAGAAGTTATATCTGCTTATCACCACCGACCTTTCACTTAAAACCTGGGATTTATCGGAGAATGAATCAATAGAGTATACATTCACTATTCCCACAAAAAATCTATATACTCAAGAGACTCTGGTTAACTGCCTACAAGATAATTTAAAAAAGAAAAAGGACGTTTTAAAAAGTATATTTCCTATCAAAATTGAAAATATTATCAATGGGGAGTTACTTGGAAAATCGCCAAATCAACTTGCTAGAAATTTCGAAACACCAGAGAACATAAGTTTTTTTGTTTCTCTTTTGTGCCGGGAAAAAGATGAAGTAACTGTAGAGCGGTTGGGTGAGATAATAGTGGAAGTAAATAACTCTAGCCAATCCCTGGTAACTAAATGGTTCAGATCACTTGATCACAAACAAAAATTGGTGGCTCTAGGAGTTTCACTTTTGGAGGGTATGTATGACGACCAATTTTTCAGTGTAATGCAAGAAGTAGTCGATGGATTTTGGAAACATAGCAATCCCGCACTTTTAGCACTGGATTACATAGATCTTGAATTTCTATTCGATTATTTCAAACTCGAAGAAATAGATATTGAAAAGCAAATTTTAAAGAATCGCTTCCCAAATCAGAGGACTGATATCATCAAAGCTGCATGGGCAACCCATAGAAGGCACATACTTTCTATATTACCAGTATTGGTAAAAATTGTAAATCAATCCGTAAACGATAAAGCTTCAAACTGGGAAAAATATGGTACCCGGCAGAGGCAAATGAATATCCGATCAGCAATTAGTGCTTCTTTAGGAGATTTAGGATTAGTCTCAGTTCCGGTGGTCGAAAATGCCCTTATTGAGTTAGCATCCCAGAATAACTCTACATTACAAAGAGTGGCTGCTAAATCCCTAGCAAGGTGGAGAGAATTTGATCAGGATCAGCAGCTGTTTGTGACAATAGATAACTGGTTGAAAGACGCTAGAATAAAGAATCTATTGGATGACTATCTAGCTAAAAGAAATGGGCAAAGTGACATTAGAATTGGCTCCAGGGCTTCATCCTATCTTAAAGCCACTGCCGTACTATGCTTAAGCTATTCTTCCAACTATGATAGTCCAAATCATCTGAATTTAGAGATTATTAGGCTCATTAAAGAGATCGCAAGTGAAAGAGATGAGTTGGTTAGAACTCGAATACAGGAAGCATTACCAAGAATAATCCATCATCACGTTTTACAACTAAAAGATCTTATAGTGGAAGACTTGATGAAATTTGATGATCTGGCAAAGTCTATCGGCGAGGGACTTGCAAAGGCTTACGCAGATTATCCGAGGGATCTTAAATCCACTTTGTATCAATGGTTAGAAAATTGTGCTGAAACTTCATCTCAGTCAAACCAAAGGAAAAAGTTTACCTATAGGGATAAAGTCCTTGTTACCGTATTTGAAACTTTTCAAAGAATAGAGTTCACCAATACGGATCAGGACATAATCACAATTGACGAGGTATATTCTTGGTTACTAAAATTTGACGATCAGGAAAAAAGAAAATCTGTAAGAGAAAATCTTTATCTGACATTAGGTAAAATCGTCTCTTTAGACTGGAGTAAAGCTGAAGAAAAATTACCAAAATTTTTCACACCCAAAAAGCTTACGGAAGTGGAAATTATTGTAAAAAAGTTCTCCTTGATCTTTCTCGATCAAAGACAAAATTTGGAAGGAGCTGAATACGAATTCAAATGGCAAGAAGAACTATATCCAGCTTGGCTTTCCTTCAACGAAAGACCCTTTACTCAGATTGAAAAAATAATGCTCAATTGGATGGTATCTGGAGATATAGTCCTGAAACAAATTTCCACACTAAGTTTCTTGGATTTTGCTAAGGTGTTCGAAACTGATGAATTGCAGAAAATTGAGCTTCTCAAAGAGAGGGTTGAAGAACGAAGGTTGATGCAACAGATGATAAAAGATCGGAATGTTGAATCTGTTCAAAATAAAAGAGTTGAGCAGTATGAGCCGGCAATCTCATTATGGACTAGGATCCACATATTCTTCCTTTTGTTATTTGAACCTAAGAGCAATAAGATCACCCTGAGAGCCATACTTAAATTGCTTTATAAGTATCCGAACTTTTCTAAAAAGCACCTTCATATTGTCTTTTCTAAGTGGGTTCGTAGTTCAGATAAGACGACAAAGAAATTGGCGAAGTGGTTAAGTCGCTTAATCAGTTAAATTTTCAGAAGCCTAATTAACACTTTCTAAGTTGAAATAGGCCATTCGGAAAGTTTTATTCATTTGTAGCGTAGAAGCAATTCAATTCGAAAATGGAATTAAATAATTATAAACATGGCGAAAAGAGATACTTACAATTACAATCTAAAGCAAGGCAACAAAATAGTCTACAAAGGGACTACAAAAGACCTGGATAAGCGAAAAAAGGAGCATGAGCAATCAGGTAAGAAGTTTGATAGAATTGAGCAGATTGGAAAGGTTAAAATGGAGGAAAATGCAAAAAAAGAACAGGCAAGGATCCTTCCTACTGGAAAATATCGGCAAAGTAGACCACTAAATATCGCCCATAAGGGGCCATAGATTATCGCCCAAAGGGGGCCACTGACAAAATGATTTTCTTGAGCTCAAAACTCAAGAAGAACATGGCCAATAAAATTATTAAAATGTCAGTGCTCCGTCAGATTATTACCTTAAAAAACAATGGGCTTAGTAACCGGGCCATTAGCCGACAACTAGGCCTTTCCCGTAAGACCACCAATAAGTATATTGGCTTTGTTCAGCAAAATGATTTAAGCTCGGAAAGTTTGCTGGAATTATCAGATGCTGAACTTTCCACTTTGGTAAGTCCCCCTGCCAACGAACCACTAACCGGTCATCACCAACTACTTTACAGCTATTTCCCAGTGGTGGAGAAAGAACTTAAACGGGTTGGGGTTACCCGTTATGTACTATGGCAGGAATATAGGCAACTGCATCCGGAGGGGATCAGTTATGCTAGGTTCTGCCTGCATTTTCGTCGTTGGCGTCAAAACAATCAGCAAGTTACCATGCACTTTGAGCACAAAGCGGGGGACAAGCTATTTGTAGATTTTACCGGCAAAAAGCTATCCATTGTTGACACAGAAACCGGGGAGCTTGTAGCCGTGGAAGTATTTGTAGCAGTATTAGGGGCCAGTCAGTACACTTATGTAGAAGCTGTACCAGATCAGAAGGTAGCCAGCTTCATCAGTGCTTTGAGGAACGCTTTTTCTTTTTTTGGAGGTGTCCCCCAGGCAGTTGTCCCCGATAACCTTAAAGCTGCTGTTACCCAGGCGGATCGCTATGAGCCTGTGTTAAATGATATCTTACGAGATTTTAGCTTGCACTACCAGACCACCGTTCTGCCTGCCCGTGCCTATAAGCCCAGAGATTATGTGCATAATTTGGTTATGTAAAGTTTTTATCATAATGATCTGTTTTTTAGAGAGATAACTTAATTAAAGTTTACATAATAATGTTCACTTTGGTCCCCTGCAATTCCGCATACCTTAACTATTATGACCAATGAACAGATATTATTCCACTTTCGAGGAGCTAACAGAAGCCGCATCCCAATATCTTGAGGATCTTGGCAGGAGCAAACAGACCATATCCATCTATAAATGGATATGGCAAAGGATCAAGGCATTTATGGACGCCAGGGGTCTTAAAAGGGTCGATTCAGAAACCGTAGCAGCTTATCTAATTGATACATATGGTAACAAACAGGTTTCAGCGCTCACCCACCATCAAAAACATTGTTACCGTTGCGCCCTTTCCCTTGCCCAGTTTGCCGAAACAAATAAAATGATTGAGAGAATCAACAGGCGGGAAAAGGTTATCTTAACCGGTGAGTTCGGGAGGCTTATTGACCAATATGTGGAGCATAAAAGGTCGATGAGATTATGTGCCAAAACATTACGGGGGTATTTGTGGTATCTGTACCGTTTTCAAACCTATCTGTACGAGAATGGGGTTGACTCACCCGAAAGTCTATCTCCACTGGTTATCGTGAATTACGTGTCTATACTGCTGCCGGATGCCGCCGGAGCAAAGCATCTTGCCCTATCTATCATACGCAACTTTTTGAATTACCTATATAGGGTTGGGAGAACCGGAAAGGACTTGTCCCTTGTCGTTCCGAGACATAACTATAAAAAACAAGCCAAGTTGCCTTCGGTTTATACCAGGGAAGAGGTATCGGCGATATTGAACTCCATTGACAGGAGCACTATTGCAGGAAAAAGAGATTATGCGATCGTCATGCTGGCGGTAAGGCTGGGTCTTAGAGCCTCAGATATCAGTGGGCTGGAGTTTGGGCATTTGCTGTGGTCACAAAATACCATTGCGTTCCAGCAAAGCAAAACGAGGGAACCGGTTCGGTTGCCCCTTACAGCAGATGTAGGGGAGGCGCTGATTGATTATATCAAATATGCCCGGCCCACATCCGGTGAGACCTTCGTTTTCCTGGAAAAGAATTACCCACACCGCCCCATCCATTCTAAGATGGTCTCCAAGACCGCCGACAGGGTCATCCTGGGATCGGGGATCAACATCGGTGACAGGAAGCATGGAGCACATGCCCTGCGACATACTATGGCCAGTATGCTCCTGGAAAGTCAAGTTTCTCTACCTGTTATTTCCAGTCTCCTTGGCCACTCTAATATCCAAACATCAATGTGCTATCTGCGAATAGATATTGAGGCACTCAGGCAGTGTGCCCTTGAGGTAGCTGAAGTCCCGGAAACATTTTATACGCAGAAAGGAGGAGCATTCTATGCATAACGAATATGTGCAGCGCGGTGTACTCGCGCCATTAATCCGTGACTTTATTGTCATGCGGAATAACCTTGGTTATAAGTCAAAGTCATGTAGATCCAGCCTATTCGCATTTGATAGATTTGCCAGGGAAAAAGGTTTACGTAGTATCACCATCACCGTTGATCTTACAGAGGAATGGTGTGCCAGACGGCCTAATGAGGCGGCAGACACCTGGAGCCACCGGAACTGCTTCTTGCGTCAGTTCTCGGTTTACTTGTCCAACCTTGGGTATGAGACATTTATTCCGCCCCAGGTAACCGCACCAAGGGTTGAAACATTTGTTCCTTACATATTTTCCGATGCGGAGATCAGCGCAATTTACGCTGCATGTGATTCACTCACATTATATGACAGGCATGCCAGAACCCATATCATGGTGTTGCCCGCATTGATACGTATGCTTGCATCAACAGGGATCCGTATCGGGGAGGCAGTAAACCTGACTAACAGGGACGTAAACCTGGAACAGAATTACCTGACGGTACGTGATACCAAAAACGGCAAAGACCGGTTGGTCCCCATATCCGGATCACTGGCTGCCATATGTGTTCAATACCGAAAGTATCGGGAACTGTTGCCGTCCAACAGTGATTATTTCTTTGTAAAGCTCAATGGCTGCGGGTGCCAGGCAAATGGTTTTGCCCGGTGGTGGAATAAAATACTCAAAATAGCCGGCATTAAGCACCGGGGGAAGACTGCGGGGCCCAGAATCCAAGATCTCCGTCACAGTTTCTGCATAAAATCTCTGGCCTGCTTACTGAAAGACGGTAAAGATCTATATTACATCCTGCCTATACTTTCAATGTATATAGGTCATACATCTCTGGCTACCACCGATAGGTATGTGCGCATGACTTCCGAAATGTACCCTGATCTACTTGGTAAGACTGACAGTATCTGTTCGTACATATTCTCCCAACTTAACTACAGGAATACCCCATGAAACAGACCGCCTTTGCAAAATACCTGACCCAGTTCATGGTTAATTACCTGGTTGGTGAAAGGGGATATTCCCGGCATACGGTAAGTGCTTACCGAGACACAATAATCCTGTTGTTGTTATATATGCGGCAAGTCCACGGACTTGGAGCTGAGCACATTGACTTCAGGCATATAACCCGGGATCGGGTTGTTGGATTCCTGTATTGGCTGGAGACCGACAGGGGCTGCAGTGCCTCAACCCGGAATGCAAGATTGGCCGCCCTTCGTTCCTTTTTCCGTTTTCTAACCTATAAGTATCCTGATTATATAGGGGAATGGCAGGGTATACTCTCCATAAAAGTAAAAAAGTCCACTACACCTACGGTGATCTACTTGACCGCAGAAGGCATTAAACTACTGCTCTGCCAACCAGATACATCGAAAAAGAAAGGAAGACGTGATCAGGTACTCATGACCCTGATGTTTGAATGCGCAGGAAGGGTACAGGAAATAGCCGACCTTGTCCCTTCAAGGATCAACTTTGGCAAACCAATGTTGCTTAGACTGGATGGAAAAGGCAACAAGACCCGACTAGTGCCGCTTTGCGAACAGGTAGCTAAACTGTTGAATGGATATATGCAGGAAAATGGATTACTGCGGGATAAAGCCACTGACTACCCATTATTTGGCAACGGAAGGGGAGAGAAGTTAACACGGATGGCAATAGCAGCGATCATTAGGAAATACTCAAAGATGGCTAGGTCAACAGCCCCTTCCCTCATCCCTGTAGGTGTAAGTCCTCACTCCCTTCGCCACTCGAAAGCCATGTTGCTTCAGCAAAATGAGGTGAATATCATTGCCATCAGGGATTTTCTGGGCCATGCATCGGTAACCACTACTGAAATCTATGCACGGATAGACAATAGGCTAAAGCGGGAAGCTCTGGAAAAAACAAGCCTTGTACCGGAGTCATCGGAACCTCCATGGCAAAGCAACAAAGGACTCTTGGCCTGGCTTGAAAGCTTAGGAAATTAGACGGATATTATTTAAACTTCTTGGTGAACAACCCTTTTAAAAACAGGTTGTTACACCAAGCTTTTTACATAATGAAATTATACACATAATCCTGCGGTTTATAAGCCCTGGCAGGCAGTATAGTGGTATTATTATGCAACCCAAAGGCGTCCATATTCTTATTCAGCAGTGGTTCGTACTTACTGCTTTTGTCCACTGCCGATTTGAGGTTGTCACAAACAATGGCCTGTGGGACACCGCCCAAATAGGATAAACTATTGTTGAGTGCCCGGATCAGATCCCCGGTTTGCTGGCTTTCCACCGCCTGGACATAAGTGTACTGGCTGCCACCCAGCACCGCTACAAATACTTCCACTGTTATCACTTCACCGGTGTCTTTGTCAATATAGTTCAGCTTCTTTCCGGTAAAGTCAATAAACAGCTTATCACCCATCTTATGGGTCATATGTATGGATACAGTTTGTTTTTTCAGCCAGGCCTGCAGGTGATGCTTAAAGCGGGTATAGCCGTAACCGTCCGGATGGGCCCGTATATAATCATACCACAAGGTCTGATAAGTGCTGCCTACTTTTTTTAATTGCTTTTCATAAACAGCAAACAAGTCCTGAAGAATTTTGTAACGTGGATCCTGCCTGGGCTCATAACCACTAAAATAAGAACTTAACGTTTTATCAGGCAGCGCAAGCAATTCTGGCAGTGGCTTATCCAGCCTTTTTAACTGAGAAACATAACTGTTCACTGAGTTACGGTGGATGCCTAATTGGGTGGCTATTTTCCGGTTGCTAAGCCCCTTTTGTTGTAATTGAATGATTCTTTTCAGCATGATAATCTCTATTCTTTTGTTGGCCATCTTTGCGCTTTTTGCCGCAAAGATTTACCGAATAGAAATCATCTTAAATTAGTGGCACATTTTGGAGTGATATATCCAAGACTAACATTCATAATTGTAATCCTTGTTTACAATACACAATTATAACCAATATGTCCATATTTAGCAAATATGGATAATTCTTTATGTCTGTGAAAGACTTGAAAATTTTCAGCGTGCGACTTATTAACAAGCCAGTTTAACTTGATTTTCAAAGTGATTCAATATTTGTTTAGCAACCGCATAATCTTCCAAAAACCGGTTAGATAATCGGAGCAGTTCCGCTACTTTTGGTACGAAACGTTAAGTTTTGTGCTTTTTTGCTTCTTAACGCCCGAAATGAGGTGTAATTAAGTGGTTTGATATTTATGATAATACCACGCTATTCACCGATCCATATTCTTTATTGTTCTGTTCTAAATTATATTGAACAGGATGCAAACTTGCTTAGATTTTAAGGTTTTAAGTTACGCTTCGCTAAACTTAAACCCGTCATAGGGACGTAGCTCCAGCAAAACTATTGAGCGATATATCCATGTAGCCAGCAACGCTTTCAACGACATCAAAAATCTTTTAGATTAGTGAGAAAGATATTAGCGGGATAAAGTGCATATGCACTTTATCCCAATGTTGAACGAAACCTCCCATGCGGTCGTTAGTGGTGATAAATGATTAACTTATTGGTATAAACTAAAAAGTTAATCATCATGAAAAAAAAGAAAGATTAAGAGCGCGGTTTGTACAAGAG
>JAKSDQ010000129.1 GCA_022360015.1 Cytophagales bacterium | reverse complement strand
TTTTGTTTTCTTCAACAGCCTCCATCAACTTATCAATCGGATTAAAAGTGCAATGATAGTAGGGGCCATCATTATTCGTTGCCCCCTCATAATTGTTTTGAATAATATTGTAAACAATAGATTCCTCATCGAAGCTTTTAATGGCCTCTACATTGATACCCAGTGCTTTGGGCATCTTTGACAGCATTTCATCATCGACATTTTCACTCCGTTCAATTTTGGAGACGGTTTGCTGGCTGATACCTAATTTGTCGGCGACCGCATCCTGTCTGATACCCAACAGTTCACGCATGCGGCCAATCTTTCTTCCCATGTGTTTGGAGCGGGGTTTTGTGTTATTTTCCATAGCATAAATATATCAATTCCCAGGGTTGATACAAAACTTTTGAATCGTCCATACCAAAACAAAAGTAGCGTAAAATACTACGCATTGCGGTAGTAGGATACAATTAATTTTCTCCTCTCCTTTAGTGCGTTAAACAGGGCCCGCTAAACCACATGTGAAATTGTAAAACACAACTCACTTTTTTATTACACCTAATTGCATAAATCATGATAGAATACAATCAAAAAGAAAATCAGTTAAAGATCACGATCCCTTTATCGGGAATCGAAGAATTACAAAGCTACCAAAACGCAGTTTTAGGGGTTATAAGGCAATTTGAAATTGAAGATTGCGATCCGGAATTAATGGGTTACAAAACACCCCATGAGTCAACCTGCCTCCAAAGGTCGAGCTTATCTTGTTCCTGATCCAAGCTGAATTGAAAAACGTGAAATGCGCCAATGACCTGGCCACGAAAGGAATTGACGCCTACGCTGGCTTCCTGGATTTTAGCCCATTAATTTCAGCCATTATGGGTTTTGATAATAACCTTACAAATGAATTTAAAGAATGGTATTTTGATCGTCAAAACAAATTGGTCGAAAGGATGGATCCGAAAAATGATAAAGAACTTTTGGAACAGGCTTTTAATTTTTATGCTGATTTGATCATTAAAAAGCGCGAATTGGATTGTCTCCCAACAATCCACCTGACGCGAAATACAAAAAATTCATGCATGTGATGAAGCAAAATTTGATTGACAAACCTGCTTGAGGTGCGCATGTCATTGTTTTACTAATCAAGGGTTGCTCTAAGGGCAGCCCTTTACTATGCTTTGCCCAGGTTGGCTTTCATTCTGTCCGAAAATATACCGGTGTGCATAGTTTTGAAACATGGTTCGACTCAACCTTTAAAACAATGGAAAAACAGGTCGGGCAACTTACAGAATGGATGGTTTAGCCCAGAAAATGTTGAAAATTTTTTCAGGGCGCCTGACATCAAAGCTTTAAGCAATGCATTGAACAAAAAAACAGGAATGGTCAATAAAGGGGCAGGTAAAGAATACCGGTTAATCAACCACTGGGATAATCAAGAGATAATTCCTGCTGCAAGGGACTCTAACAAGCAATGGCGGAAATTCAGTATGATGGATATGATTTGGCTCGACATGGTGGAAGATTTAAGACAGTTTGGCTGCAGCATTGAAAAAATACGCCAGGCAAAAGGGCAACTTCACACCAGGTACAAAAACAAGGAGGCCGCTTATCCTTTATTGGCGTTATTTATATTTATCATGATTAGCAATTACAATCCTGTATGTCTCAAAATTTATCCCGATGGGGGTTTGAAGCACTTATTACAAAGGGGCGTATCAGATAGGTAGTGATCCCTTGGTAATTGCATGGTAGCGATAATTGGCCTATCACGCATTTTTTTGGTGCAGGACAACACAATGACGCACCATTTTGTAGGCTTTATGACTGTACTCAGTACCATCATACAAACGGAAGACCTTCACAGCGCCTCAACCGGAAATATAGTATTACATTTTGCAAAGTAAGCATAAGTTTTTGTTATACAGCCCATTTACTTTAAAGTAAATATTCACCATCAATCATAAATTATGAAAACAGACACACGAATTAAACCTATGGCTGTGCTACTGTTATGCTTCATCTGGTTTCTATCTTGTACCGGTGAGGATATAACGATAGATCGATTGATTCCCCTATGGATGATTCCGGCTCGGTGATTTTGATTTTGGTGTTGGAAGGGAATGAGGGAATAAGGCCATCTGAGAATTATAAAAAGATTGCTTATCGAATAAATGGATTTTGATAAGTTTTTAGGGGACCTTTAAGGTAGCAGAGTTGCTCAGCTTTAACCATACGCTATGTAAGGTTGGGTAGCTCTGTCTACTTCCTATAATTTCAAGAACCATTTTCTGAAGTTATGAAATGCCCTCGCCTTATTTTTGCAACATTACCTCCTGATTATTTTTCTTTGAATAATAGAATCTTTATGACATACCCTGAGTATATAAACACCTTTCGGAAGAGAAGCCAGGTTCAACTCAGTCCGGTTGGAGGCAGATTTCGATAGCCAGATTTTGCCGGTTAAGCTGATGATTTCGACTGTGGCATCCATATAAGTCCCCGACTCGACAGTAATAAAATTAAATGATGGATTGGGATAGATCTTCAAGTTATTTTCAAATGCCTTTTCATCGACCCCAACAACTACCTTGCCCTCACATCTACACCCTGCAAAGCCCGCGTTAATGTATTGATCATCTGTAGTGGCATCGTCACCATCGTCACAGGAAGTACCAATAAGTGTATCATCGAACCCCGGACACTGATCAGTCGGGTTGCATACTCCGTCATGATCACTATCGTTGACACAAACAACACCCGATGATCCGCAAATTTGTCCGGGAATTGCTTCAAACCAACCTGTATTGTCGGAGTCAGCCAGGATTTGGTCCACATTTTCCCGGGAAAAGTCGCACATACCCGACCCTCCGGTATTATTATAAAAACCAAATTGCATACAATCCGTCCGGGGGCCCTGATGGGGTAACCCGAGGACATGGCCAAATTCATGTACCACGTGACCGAGGCAATGAGCGGAAGTACCTTCATCAAAAGGAAAAGAGCCGGATTTACCTGAAATACACCACATGTCATCGGCATCCATCCAGGCACCTCCGAAGTTAGCCCCGACTTTACCGTCACTGCGGGAAGCAGGATAATTGACGACCCTGTTGTTAGGATCGAAATCTTCAATGTTTAGTTTTGAATAAACCTCTTTTTTAATGTTTCCCAATCGGTACCATCTCGCCTGATCCCCGTGGATACCGTCGGGCGTATTTATATACCAACTGCTGGGATGGTCGGCATAAATCACCTCTACCATCGGATCATTAAGATAAAAAGTCACCCCCAGTTGTTCATACCAATATTGTTGGAAGGCAAGGGCATGCGACGCTATAGCGTCTTTGTCTTCCTGATTAAAATTATAATCCGATTCGACGAAATAAACAAAACGAACCACCTTACATTCCTGGGAATAGGCAGGTAATGCTGTTGATATCGTAACAACCAAGATGAAAAGCCATGTCATTTTTAGTCTGTACCCTTTCATATAATTCTATTTAACTGTCTGATAACCATTTTTCTAAAACAGGAGATGGGTTTTCCCCTGTCGTTCAGAGTTTTTCCGGCACACATTTTCCATTCCTTTATCGCTTGGCGATGTCCCATTTTTAACCATCAAAGGTAAATACATTTTTCCCCTGTCGTTTGAATAGGGCCATTAAGGTTTTTTAGAGAAGGTGAGGCTTACCTGGTCGTGGCTATCGGCATCCCACCAGGCATCTGTTAAATTTACACCATCAAAAATTAAGCTGCCAGTCGTTGCATCGAAATAGCCAACAGGTGAAGCCTCCTTATAGATATAGGGCATATATCTTAACCTTCTCTTTTCTATGGTAACGCCGTCATCGGCAAGCATTTCATATTCCTCATCAGTGTCCCATCCCCTACCGGCAAGATTAATCTCTACAGGATCTGTGTTTACTATCGGACATGCAAGGGAGAACATTGTGCCATACCAAAAATCATCCCAATTGCTCCAATCCAATCCAAAATCAGTCAAAACGTAAAGATTTTCATTAGAATTCCAAATGAGTTCCACCTCTTTGGAAAAGCCGGATACCGTATTGGTCGCCACCCAGGTTCCCAGCGCCAAATCGGGTATCTCACAAAAGGCAATATAATCGGGAATTACAGTTACCGAGTTGGTAACCTCGATCGTATCTCCCGAGGGTAAAATGCCTATTGGCCGAAAGCCAAAAGTCGATCCTACCACAATTTCATCAGGCTCGATGCTCAATCCATCAAAAAGCGCTTCAACGCTGGAAATAGAAAAAACAACAGAATCATAGAAAGCTAAATCCCCAATGGCCAGACTTTCTTCAATCACCTTGAAATCGCTATCCATTAAGGCTTTTATAATCACCACCCGATCAAATACGGCCGCGGGATTGACAAAAAACTTACCTGATATGTTTATTGCTCCTGTGATGGTTGCATCGGGATTTTTAGTAAAAGTAATTTCGCCGACTTCTTCATCATAGGTAACAGATAGTCCGGGCGTTGCATCACTGGCAAATGGTCCGGGTTCATCAAGACATCCTGAAAACAATAACGGCAAAACTATAAACAGTGGGTATATATATCTTTTCATGATCAAATAATTTACAGCGTTAGTGTATGGTCCAGATTAATTGTGAGTCGAGGTTATCTCCATTACTCAGCTTGGCAGCAGCGGCCTGCATGTTTACGCTGTTGGTCGCTTGCTCATTTTCAGGATAGCTAAACCTTCGGGGTATCACGTTAACAATGCCGCCAGGTACCGGGGAAAGACCGGGCATACCGGTTCTGCGGTAATCTGTCCAGGCTTGCATACCTCTGCCAAACATACTTACCCACTTTTCCATATAAATTTCTTCGAGGTCGGTACCGTCTGAAAGTATGTTAGCAACGTAATCAATAATAGCATCACTTACCACACCCCTGCGGGTCATGTTCCAACCGATCGCATCGCTTAAAAAAGTGGTTACATCACCGGTAATCAAACCTCTTTCGGCCGCTTCTGCCTGCAGGAATAATAATTCGGAGTAGTCCATGAAGGTAATGGTGGCATCACGCGAGAAACCGGCCGGATTAATGCCTGAGAATACATCATCTTCCACAAAATAGATACCCGGTTGCACGCCCGCATAAGTTCCTCCATCTTCACTGACCAAGGCATACAGGGGTAACCTTGGATCATTGGTGGCAGTCATCCTGTCAACCAATGGCGATGCCATTCTATGCCCCTGGTCTGTAGCCTCCGGTCCTATGGCCTGGGCCGGCGAATAAATGGCACCTTCTATATCTCCCGGATATTGATAGATGGCGTTATCATCACTACTTTCAAACAAGGGAGAAATGCCCGATAACTCTGATGCGACATCGGTGATGGCAGATATATGCATTAATAAACGAAACCTTAGGCTATTGGCAAACTTTCTCCATTTGAGGCCATCACCCCGGTAAAGGATATCGTAATCCCGATCGATATCTATGCTGGTCACGCCGTCAAGCAGCGCATCGGCTTGTCGCAATTGTGCAAGAATCGCCTCATAGATAGTCGATTGCCCGTCATAGACAGGTTGATTAATTCCTTCATCCACCCGAAAAGACTCGCTGTATGGCACATCCCCGAAGGCATTGACCAACAGTGAAAATCCGTAGGCATGCAAAATCATACCTACTGCCTTGAGAGACTGATTTTCTTCCTCCTCAGCTTGTGCAATCATCAAATCCAGATCCACTAAAGGCCCCCGGTATAAATTATTCCAAAGGCTTGAACGGCCTTTTTCGTAAAAATAATTGCCCGGTTGATCCCAGCTAACCAAAGCCGTATGCTGAATCCAGGATGACGGATAAAGATATCCGTCAAAATAATCATTTTCTGCATTGGCCATGGATAATATGGAACCCGGGAGAAAAAAATGCGCCGGCACTTCTGAAAAAGCGTTGGGATCGGTGTTGATTGCTTCAAAGTTATCGTCACAACCGGAAAGCACCCAAAGAAAAAGCAGCGGCAACAACCAGCTTCGATTTGTAGCTAAATTTTTCATAATCTTCAACCATTAATAATTAAAACCTAAAGGACAAGTTGAACGTGACCGTTCTGGCAGTGGGTAAATTAAACATGTCAAACCCTAAATCGGTGTTTCTTGCAGACATCGACGCCTCCGGATCGAAATTAGGCGCCTTGGCATATAACAATGCCAAATTCCGGCCTGCTACACCTACTCTCATGCGTTGAAAAGGGAGCCATCTGTCAACCAGTTTTTGCGGTATGGAATAGTAAATTTGGATAGCTTTCAGCTTGATGTAAGTGCCATCATAAACCACCGGTTCATGAAGTCCCCACCTCATCAGATTTCCAACATAATCTCTGTAGGGCACTGCCACGTTATTGGGCACATAGCTTACTTCATCTCCATTGATCACCTCCATAACCCCTTCTCCGACGATAGACTGGTTTCTGTGAGGAGAAAGCGTACTTTTCGTAAGTCCTGCACTGGCTGCCCATTGATTGGTTAATGAGAATATATCCCCTCCGAATTTTGCATTGACCTGCGCGGTAAGGCTAAGCCCTTTATAACTGACAGTACTCATAAAGCTTCCTAACCAATCGGGAGTAACATTTCCCAATACAACCTGCTGGTCTGTTTGAACCGCAAGGCCGTTATTGTGGATCACATTACCATTTGGGTCACGTTTGAGCCCATTGCCCACCAATTGGCCATAAGGCTCACCTGGCTTGGCAACGGTTCTGATGTTGGAGTATTTTGCGGTTATCTGTAATTCGTCAACACCTTCGGCAAGCGAAAGTACCTCGTTTACATTTCTGGCATAAGTAAAACCAACATCCCATCTGATGGCTTTGTCAACAGGGATTGCCGTTACAGCTATTTCGATGCCTTCATTCTTAATATCTCCGGCATTAATGATTCTGCTTGTATATCCTGAAGATCCGGGTAAAAGTACTCTTTGGATTTGATCTTCGGATTTTCCCGTATACAAGGCCACATCAAAGTTTAACCTGGCGTCAAAAAGCCGTAGATCCATACCCACTTCATAGGTGGTTGTTCTCGTTGGTTTTAGGGTTGGATTGTTAAGCCCATTGGCAATGGTTGCCTCAAATACATCGCCTAATCTGGTATTTGTTGACAAAGTAGGGTCAATTTGATAAGCTGAGGTGCCGATGCCAACCCTGCCCGCATTGCCTCGAAATTTCAAAAAAGAAATAGCAGATGGCAGATCCAGTAAATCACTCATAATAAAACTTAATGATGCGGATGGGTAAAAAAACGAGTTATTTGAAATGGGTAAGGTACTGTTCCAGTCATTACGCCCTGTCAGGGTAAAAAAGACCAGGTTTTTGTAATCGAAATCCACATTGCCGAAAACACTGTTGATTTTTGATTCCGAATAATATTGATCAAGCTGCGGATTACCCACGGCATTATTAATCGTAAACAAATTAGGAAGTTCTAATTCAAGCGCCCGTTGCCAGGCACCATCAAGTACGAAAGTCCTTGTTTCTGCTCCCAGTATGGCATTAAAACCAAACGCTCCAATGCGGTTGTTTCCAGTCAGGATCACATTGGCAAAAGTATTTTTTCTCTGAAAAACATCCCGGTAATAGGACCCGGCATACCCAAAGAATGATCCCGTCCATAACCGGACCCCCTCATTCCTTTTTTGTTCAATTTTTTCATCGATTACTTCCTGGTTGACTTTAGCATCCAGTTGCAGCCAATCGGTCCATTTATATTTAATATGGGCCGAAGCAAAAATCCGCTCATTACTGTATTCATTTTTTTCGTTGTTGAGTGTAAAGAAAGGATTGGGAAAGAAGTCTCCATCTGCGGCAGTCCAGCCCGGTACGATCACCTGGGGATCCTGGCCTGTAACCTCAAATGGAACAGGCACACCGTTGGCAAGCAAATGTTCATAATTGCGGAGCGCTTTTACATCAACGTGCCTGGGTACAATCAAGGCCTGTCTGATTGGATTATTCGACCAATTGTCGGTAGCAACCCTGTTGGGGCTTTCCTGATTGGCGTAAATTAAATTTACATTTGTCTCCAGCTTCTCTGTTATATTTACCCCTGCATTCAATGTAATCGTATTTCTGGTTAGCTCTGAGGTAGGCACCATGCCTTGCTCTTCAGCGTTCCTTAAGGCCAATCTAAAATGATACTTGCCTTCTTCACCTTTAGAAGCTGCCAGGCTTAATTCGCGCATTACCCCTGTATCAAAAAAATCTTTCCCATTATCCGGATATGCGCGAAGTGGCAAAGGAACAGGGTTACCTTCTGCGTCCAGCGGGCTATTCCATTGCACGGCTGTCTCTTGTACGCCAAAGGGATCGCCCCAGGAATTGCCTGTACCGCCTACAGGATCATAATAGTTCCAATCAACTCCCGGCAATCCGGGGCCATATTCGTTTTGGTAATCAATTAACCTGAAGGGTTCACTCAATGTAAGACTGCTATTAAACTCAAAACCAAGGTGCTTATTACCCTTCCCGCTTTTGGTTTTAATGACGATCACACCATTAGCCCCCGCCGAACCATATAAAGCAGCAGCAGCGGCCGATTTCAAAACCGTTATTTCCTCAATGTCATCGGGGTTGAAATCCGCAATGCTATTTCCATAGTCAATGCGTCCCGTAGCTCTCAAAGAATTATTGACCGGAACCCCATCAATTACAAATAAAGGTTGATCACTGTTAGCGCCTATTGTTTTTACTCCCCTTAATATGATCCTGGATGAAGCGCCCACGCCCCCTGATGAGGAACTGATATCTAACCCTGCCACTCTCCCCGATAACGCATTGATTATATTGGATTCGGCCGTTTCACCAATCTCTTCACCTTTTACATTACTCACCGCATAACCCAGCGATTTTGTCGACCTTTCAACACCAAGGGCCGTTACAATCACTTCATTGAGGGTCTGCAGGTTTTCAAACAATACTACATCGATGGCCGACCTCCCATTTACAGGCATTTCTATGGTTTCATAACCCACAAACGAAAATATCAGGGTAGCTTGCTTATCATCCACCACCATCACATAGCTGCCATCACTATCTGTGATTACACCTTGTGTCGATCCTTTGATAATTACATTGACGCCAGGAATAGGTTCGCCGGCCCTGTCGGTAACTTTACCGGAAACAATGTGGTCACCGCCCTTCCGTAAAGCAGGAATGGTCGTGTCAATGGTTTTTTGCGGATTTAAAATCCGATCAGGCAAAATTTTAAATCTTTTCCTGTCCAATTTGGAAATGGCTTTTTCTACGTTCGGCCGGGAAGATTTTATGACATAGTGTTTCTGATCCAATTTGACATAAATCAATTGAAAAGGAGAAAGAATTTCGGAAAGAATTTTTTCAACATCATTACCGACCGTCTTTTTTTTGTCCACTGATTCCCCTTGCACATACTCATCATTAAAGGAAAGGTTGATTTGAAATCTTTCCTCCAAGCCCAATAAAGCTTGCCTTAAAGGCTGCTTTTGATTTTCCAAAGGGTCTTGTTTCTCTCGTACGTTAAGAGAAACCAATTCCACCCGATTATAAAAATTAGTCGCCTGAGCAGGTATTTTAAAAGGCACCCAAACAACCGACACCATAAAAATAAATGTGACAAATACTTGTAAATTAAATCGCATAGGCAGTCATTTAACGTTATACCATAATCAGTTCCTGTCAATGAATAAGTGGCAGTATGTAAATAACTGACAGGGCTGATTTTTACTTTGTGATTAGCAATTGCTTCTTGTTCCGTCTAATTTTCATTTGGAAAGTGTTTTCCAAAACCCGTAGCAGAATTTCAGGATCCCTTGCAGAAACTTTTGAAGTAAGGCTTAGTCCCGAAAAATCTACTTGATTTTCTACGACTACTGAGTATCCGTAAACATCTTCCAGCGTCTCAAACACCTCTTCGACCGGGGTACTATGAAAAGTAAGCTCAAAGTTGGTCCAAGCCGTATATTTCTTCGAATCAACCTTTTTTTTGTTGATCTCGTTTCTTTGGCTCGAGAATTCGATAAAGTCGCCGGGTTGCATTTCCAACGTTTGCTTATTTTTCTCCAGATTAACTTTTATCTTACCCGAGCTCAACACAACTTTAGTCTTATTTCTTCTGTTATTGACATTAAATTCCGTTCCCAAGACCTCGACCTGTAAATCTGCCGTATGCACAACAAACTTTGTTTCGGATGCCAGGTGTTGCACTGAAAAAAATGCCTCCCCTTTTAACCATACATTTCTTGCCTGCCCGGTATCCCAGGTCTTTGGAATCTTTAGCTGAGAATTTCCGTTTAAAACCACCTCCGATCCATCCGCGAGTGTAACATGCCTGATTTCTCCAAATTCAGTCTTATAGGTTTCTCCGGCCAAATCCCAGGTCTTGTTGATTACAACAATACTGACAATCAGCCCAATTGCAGCAGCGACTGAGACCCATTTAAGTAGGCTGCGTTGAATGGGAGCAGTTTTAGGGGCCGGTTCGGGCTTTGAATCCTTTTGCCTGGTTTGGTAATAGGCCTGCACCGATTTTTCCAGTATTGCCTTGCTTTTTTGTTCAGATAGCTTATAGGATGGTTTGCTCTCTATAATTGACGTCAACATGATTTTCGCCAACGTTACTTCTTCAAGCTTTTGAGGGTTTTGGGTCAACCACTCCTTCCAAAATGCTTTGACCTCATCATCAGGCGACACCACCCACTGATAAAATTTAGAATCCTGTACAAAATCTTCAGCTTTGTATTTGGTGTAATCTATATCACTCATGCGCAATTCCCCGATAAGTTTTTTTATTATAGTACAAGAAATACCCACCTTGTAACTATATATTAAAACAAATTTTTCAAAAAGCCTTTTTGAGAGGCTCCGATAGGGGTTTGAAAATGCCGGATCACGCCGGAAGTGAAAAGCCTGATTGGTTCTTCATCAATTTTGGTGAACCTTTTTGTTATGCACATAAAAGTTTTTTAGCGCCTGCTAAATCTTTGATAACTCACTATGATCAGGCCATCGAAAAACATAAATTAAAATTTGAAATATCCTTTCACCAGAATTGATGAAGAACTGCCTGAGTATACCGGCAAAGGCCAGTCCTTCGATATGCTTTGATTAATTGAAGGCATGGTTAAGGTGAGAAATAGGATAGTGAAAAAAGAATTTGGGACAGTCCTGTTATTTTTGAGCCAAATAATGCTCGTCAAATTTACACCGAATCTTTTTGATTGCTCTGGCGAGCAAGTTACGGCTCGTTTGATAATTTAAATTCATAATATCAGCGATCTTCTCAAAACTTAAATCCTGATAAAACCGCAGATGGATGATTTCTTTTTCACGGGGGGCCAACTGCAAAATGGTATGTCGTATTTTTTGGTCATTCAGTCTTTTGGTTTCAGCATTAACCAATTGATCCTCAGGAGAGATCTGCGTTAGGTCATGGTCAAAAACATCTGTGAATAACCTTTCATTTTTAGCGTTAAATGCTGATAATTGACGTTGAATTTTATATCTCAAGGCTCGAAATAAATAGGCCTTTAAACAATTAACCTCCGGAAGTTTTGACCATTTGGAGGCCAGTTCAACAAATAAATCCTGGATAGCATTTTCTACTAATTCTCTTTTTTTGAAAACATGGATTCCATAAGAAAAAAGATCATCCTTGTATTCATCAAATAGGGATGCTAAGGCAAGTATATCTCCATTCCTCAGACGTCGCCATGCATCATTTTCCATAAATCAACTTTTTAATAATGATCAATTCACAAACGTCCACTAATTATTTCTACCATGCCATGATTACGCCATCGCTAATTAGCAACCCCTCAAACACCATTTTACATACGCAAAGTAATCCTTTAGCTTAAGTTATGTAACTCGACTTCATTTATATTAACCCATTTCTTTCAAAAAACCAAGAACTATAAGACCGGAATAAGCAATACTAATTTTAGCAATAAATTTTCACACAATGATTATACTGGCCCTGATTTGGATAATTTAGTATTCTAAAATGTTAAATTTGCATCAGGTATCGAGCGAGCTCATAAACCTTTATTGACCAGAGGTATGGTTTTTCGACAAATAACTCAAGCCTTATGGGCAAAAGCAGTAGGATAAGACCAAAATTAGGGTGCTAAAGATTCTTAACTTTCAATACCTTAAAAAGCTGCAGATAATCATCATTGGCCCCCAACAGTATCATTTTATCTTTTCCTATGTGAATAACTGCCACATTTTTTGTGTCACAGGGAGCATAAAATCCGCTGGCATCAGGGGGAACAACCTTGAAGTTATTCTTGCCGTCCCCGGTCATCAAAAGACCTACGCTGGCATCATGTCTCGGTGTTTCTACTTCAGCGGCATATAAATTACCGGCCAGCAATACATCGAGATTCCCGTCCTGGTTGAAGTCATCGATGACCACATCATTGATACTCGATAGCTGCGCCTCATTCGGAAGTGGCGAAAGCTTAAATTGACCTTTACCCAGGTTTTCAATAAATACACTGGCAAATGTTTTCACCACATAATGTAATGCCCTATCCAGATTATCGGCGCCATAAATTGCATTCAGATCCGATGATGCAAATAAATCATAGGTTTTAAACTTCTTTCGAAGTGAGGGAATTTGTTGGGATGAACACGATTTGCCCCGCACAGGGTAGATCCCTCCAAAATTGTAATAACTTAAAACAATATCATTCGAACCGTTATCATCGAAATCGTCATAGTGGACTTGAAAAGGTTCGCTTTCACTGGCTTTATATTTAGCGTTCTTTCCCAAATTTCCAACAACGTAGTCATCATCACCGTCTTTATCAAAATCTCCTTTGGTTATGTGAAACCACCAGCCTGTTGTTCCTTCGAGGCCTGTTTCACGGGTTATATTTTTAAAACTTTTTCCCGTGTTTTTGAAACATGTAACAGGCATCCATTCTCCAACCACAATGAGGTCAAGTGTTCCATTGTTATCAAAATCGGTCCAGACGGCGTCGGTCACCATGCCAATAGCCAATAGCTCAGGAATAGCCTCTGAAGTAATGTCTGAAAATTTCCCATTGTTATTCTCCAGCAGGTAGCTTTTACCCGGAAGCGGGTAGGCATATGGGGTTAACCTGCCACCAAGGAAAAGATCGGTATCTCCATCGTTGTCATAATCGCCGGGAACCACTTTAGACCCGCTGAAGGGCATACTGGGTAAAATACCATCCGATTTTTCAAACTTTCCGTTCGAATTGATGTATAACCTGTCCTGGTAACTTACATTTCCCGGTTCAAATTCATTGCCTCCGCTTACTACATACAAATCCAAATCTCCGTCACCATCCGAGTCAAAAAACAGTGCGTCGACATCTTCTGACATTTGATCGGCTTCCCATGGTGCATGGGTCATTTTGGAAAACTTCTGATCCGGAAATTGCAGATAAAGTTCACCGCTGTAGCCCGATGCTCCTCCCACAAAAAAATCTTCCAGGCCATTGTTATCCACATCAGCCACTGCCAGGGCAGGACCAAACCGGGACAACTGGTGTGGCAATAGCACCTGTTTTTCAAAATCGTCAAAATCATTTTCACGATGCCTGACCTCGATGCCCGATTTGCCGGTGTGATTTTCAAACAAAGGCTGACGCTTTTCAACCGGTTTCGGTGACAACAGGTTACTTTTTCCCTTATCGATTGTCATCAACCGGTTTGTCTTAATGTTTTTCCTGACAGTCTGTCTCTGGTCGGGCCACGTAACGATTATCCGATCTACTTTTTTATCTTGTCCCAGGCCGAAATGGGCTATTGATTCTGAGCAAGAGAACATTCCCCTGGCGTTGGTGATCTCAAAAAACTGACGGTGGCTGCCGTGTTGTATTTCTATTTTTGTGCCGATCAAATGGTGATTTTCACCATCGGTAAGTTTTACACGAAGGTAATGGTTGGCCACCAGCCTGTCGGCGTTGTTTCTATAAATAAATACCTTGTCATTGATGTTATTCACAACCAGGTCAAGGTCGCCGTCGTTATCCAAATCCGCAAAGGCCGAGCCATTGGAAAAAGTCTGATGATCCAGTCCCCAATCCCTGCTCTTTTTGGTAAACGTCAGGTCACCGTTGTTCCTGAAGGCATAGTTGGGCAACTTCTGGGATGGTAAAAATGCCAAAACACTGTCGAGATTTACCACATCCCAGATATTTAAACCCTTTTGCCCGGGATTCTTTTTAAGGTAATCATGGGCAATTGCTTTAACATACCCGGGTATTTTGAGAAAAGCATCAGTGTTTCTTATTTCCCTCATAATCCCATTCGTGACAAAAATATCCTTGTATCCGTCATTGTCCAGATCGGCTATAAGGTTTGACCAGCTCCAGTCTGTAGAAGATACACCGCTTATTTGCGCAATATCGCTAAAATGATTGTTTCCTCGGTTAAGCTGCAGGGTATTGAACATATACTGAAAATGTCCTCCTTCGTTGACCACCTGCCAGAAAGCCCCGGGATTCATGCCACTCATATTGGCTTTGGACCGGTAGTTATCCTCAGCGGCCATGTCGAGTACAAAAATATCCAGCAATCCGTCATTATTGATGTCTGCCACATCCACTCCCATACTAAAGTTGGAGATATGCTTCATGGCCTGATCGATTATATTAGTAAATGTGCCATCTCCGTTATTGATATATAAAAAATCAGGAGCCCTGAAATCATTGGCCACATAAATATCCGGCCAGCCATCATGGTTAAAATCACCTGTTGAAGCGCTGTTAGGAAATCCTGCCTTCAAAACACCGGCTTGCCCGGTGACATCTGTAAACCTGCCTCCCTGGTTTCGATATAACCTGGGGCTGTATTTATCTACTAGGAGGTTATCCCATGAAATGCCTGAATATTTTCCGGGTTCCGGGGGAGAGTTCAAAAGAAAGAGGTCAAGATCACCGTCGCGGTCGTAATCCAAAAAAATTGCCTGTCTTGACCTTCCTTTATCAGCAAGACCATATGGCTCAGCGCTCTCGGTGAATGTTAAATCGCCATTATTGATGTAAAGCTTGTTTTTTCTTAGTTCTGGAGCATTGTCATACATTTCGTTGCAAACATAGATATCGTCCCATCCGTCTCCGTTTACATCGGCTATTGCCACCCCTGACGACCATGCCCCATCATCTATGATACCGGCGGGGTCTGTGATGTTTTCAAAGCGGAAATCACCCTGATTGATGTACAACTGATTTCCGACAAGGTTTCCAGTTAAAAAAATGTCCCGGAGGCCATCACGGTTAAAATCACCGATACCTGCCCCACCACCACTGTAGTAGTTTTCATAACGGAAAATATTATGTTCTTTTGTATCCTCGAGGGTGTTTTCAAAGGTAACACCGGTATGATCGCTGCTTAATAAGGTGAAAAGTTTCGAGGGCTCCTGGGACCATACGGGTGAGGTTAAAAGTGTGGGCATCAGGAAAAGTAAAAATGCCTGCAAAACGGACAACTTAAAATCCGAAAAGAAGGGCCATATTTTGACAGGGGTGGGGAAAAATCCCCCCCTGTCAATGTAATCTATTCTTAAATAGCTTTGCATCGATTTCGATAGTCAAATTCCTACTCTACATCCCACCATACCCTGGAGGCCTCATTGAAATCGTTGGCATTTCCAAAATTTGGTAATACTTCCCGTACGTTGACACCATTGTTAACAAATTCGGCTTGTGGATAAGGGAGTTTCCTGGGTATTCTCCCGGGTGAATCACTACCCACTGCCTGATCCAGCGTATTAGGATTTGGTATCAAATCAGGAAAACCTGTTCTTTTCCAGTTGTTCCATGCTTCATCGGCATCAAACAAAAAAGCCGATACCCAAAACTCGGTGGCAATTTTTTCAATTTTTGCCTCGTTTGAGTCATCCGAGGGGTCATTGGGATCATCGAGAGGATTAGCCGTAATGTAATCATCAATTTCCGGACCGGTAACCGCCGGACCGGTCGGCAGGTCTGACAGTGATTCCATATGCGCCCTGATACCGGCCTCATAGTGTACAGCCGGATCACCGGCAATGAGTCCTCTCACCGCTGCTTCAGCCAGTAAAAACTCCACCTGGGCATAACTGAAGTGGAAAAAAGGGGTCTCCTCATTTCTGTAGATACTGAAGGTAACTCTGACATTTTCTTCCGGGTCATTCTCATCGAAGCTCCAACCCTCGTACTCGGTTGTATCTGTAGAGGTTACGACTCCCCTGGGTTCATTGTGAATGGCACCATAGATGTTGAGCCGGGGGTCGCCTTTCACTTTCATATGGTCAACCAGGGTTTTATGTAACAAAAAATGCTGATCATTGAGATTAAATTCAAAGGGATTAGGCTCATTTTCCGTATGCCTCATCACCGGCATATCCTCATTACCACTCATTACCCCGCTTCCGCTAGCAGATACTGCCTCATTGATAAGTTCCTGTGCCAGTCCCTGGTCAACCTTTAATAACCTCATGCCAATACGCAACAGGAGTGAGTTGGCAAGTTTTTCCCATCGAACGATATCCCCTCCATAAAACTGATCTCCTCTGATACCATTTTCATCATCCGGATCGAAGGCTGCCTTGGCCTCTCTCAATTCTTTGATCAGATCATTATAGATCGCCTGCTGACTATCATAGGCCGGGGTAAAATTGCGGGTCTCAAGTGAATTGCCCGATTCAAAATAGGGTATATCACCATAAACATCCGTGAGCTTTTGAAATAAGAACACTTTCCAGATCCTTGCCGCCGCTATGGTATTGCCAGCCGGCACATCATCGTTAAATTCATTGATAAGAAACGTTATGTTTTTGACGGGACTGGTATACATACTGTTAAAGTACCTGGAAATAATGCCATCACTGATAGCATAATTAGTCCCTGACCAAAACCCGTTAAACCCGTATTGCATAAAGGCATGGAAATAATTGGTCCTGGGTTCCATGTCCACCCTCGAGCTACTGATCAATGCCTTGGAGAAAAGCTGTCCCGGTGTAACACTGGTGATCGCATCAGGATCCAGATTCAATTCACCAAAGCCATCATCACATGATGAAACAATCCCAACTGCCAGGAACAGGGTAAAGAATAATTTTATATTTATAAATCTTTTCATTGCTAAGCGATTTAAATTAAACACCTTTTCATCAAAGTCTGATATTCAGATTAAATCCAAATGTAAAACTTGCGGGAAGAGAGAATTGCTCAAACCCAAAGCCATTGCCCACGGTTGTGCTGGACCGCGGGTCTACCAAAGGCACTTTTTTGGTAATAAAAAACAAGTTTCTGGCGACCAGGGAAAGCGTTGCCGCTTGAAAAGGCGTGTTTCCTAATAAACTTCCGGAAAAGGTATAACCCAAACTTACTTGCCTTAGTTGGATAAATGAATTATCGAATACAAACAATTCATCGATCAGCAATCCGGGATTCCCATTAATATAGGTTTCTTCCGGGCTAAAAGGGATATCATTACGAACAAAAACCGGATTTTCCAGAGTACCGGTATTCCTCACGCCTTCAGGAATATACTCATCGGTCGACCTTCCTCTTTCGGTAGCGGTTGTCAGGCCTAAAAGAGAGGCCATACGATAGCTGCTCGAGAAAAGCTTTCCACCCCATTGGGCATCTATCACGGAGCTGAATGTAAATCCTTTAAACGAGAAAGTATTGGTGATCCCTCCGATCCAATCCGGATTAGGGTTGCCGAGGAATACTTCATTCTCAATAATTGCACTTCCATTCTCATCGGTAACTACTTGTCCGTTGGCATCAAAGACATACCTCCCCTGGGCTGGTACGACCCTGTCGACTGTTTCCCCATTAATTTCCACCTGAACAACTTCATAAACAATATTTCCTTCAAAGTCCCTTCTTATGGGCGTGCCAAAGATAGAAGCAAATGGATATCCGACTTTTGATCTTATCAGATTTCCATGTGATACGCCGGTTTCTTCCAACTCCGGACTTAGCTCAGTCAACTCATTATCATTTTTGGCCCAGTTGACAGATACATCCCAACTAAATCCACCAGATCTTTTGGCCATTACTGGTGTTCCGGTAAGTAAAACCTCTATTCCTTTATTCACCATCGATCCGGCATTTAAAAATGCCCCGGTAAATCCGGTAGCCCTGGAAATGCTCTGCCGCAGTAGAAAATCCCTGGTTTCCTGCCTGTATACGGCCAGATCCAGCCCTACCCGGTTATCAAAAAACCGCAAATCAACGCCGAATTCAATACCATCGGTTTCTTCCGGCCTAATCGTAGTCGGAGGCAGATTACCCCCGTTAATTGATGCCCCTGAGAGGCCATTGGTCTCGGGACTCAGTGTAAAAGTAAGCTCGGTTTGATGAGGATCTGCGTCACTTCCTACCTGTGCCCATGAGGCCCTCACTTTTCCCAATGTGAAAATGGAGCCCAGGTCCAAGGCATCGGTAAATACAAAACTCAGACTGGCAGAAGGGTAGAAAAGGCTGTTCTCTGAAACTCCGGGTCTTATTGAAGTTAAGGAGGATGACCAATCATTTCGAGCCGTTAATTCCAGGAAGAGGTAATTATTGTATCCAAACTGCATGGATCCGAACAAAGAATTTACTTCGGTATTGGAGCGGCTAAAACCTGGCAAATTCCTAACCCTTAAATTACTGATATTAAAGACGTTTGGATCGGCAAAATCACGCCCTGAAATAGTAGTACGGTTGAAGGTGGCACTTCTATGGTTGCCACCAAAAGTGCCGGATATGTTAAAAGCCTCCGAAATATCTTTGTCGATTAATAGGAGGAAATCGGCATTGGCCTCTTCCACAGTCGTTCTTTGTTCACGATACTGACCGCCACCATCATCATTCGGGTTAGGCCTTATGCCAAAACCATCTTCAATATTAGACCGGTCCAAACCACCTCTTAACTGCAATGCCAACCAATCGGTAAAGTCATATTTGAGGCTTACAAAACCATTTATCCTGTTCCGGGTATCAGCCTGATTTATCCGCTCCACAGCATTCCATGGATTGGGTGTTCCGCTGCCCACAAAAATGAAATTCCCATTCTCATCCTTTTGCCTCAAATCTAACACATTGGTGGTATTGGTAAGCCTGAAAAATGTGAGTCCCACGGCGCCCCGGCCATCTTGTTGCAGCAATTGCCTGCCTTCTGCAAGGGTTCTGGACAAATCTATTTTAAAGTCGGTGGAGATCTTCTCACCAAATTTCGATGTTGCCCTTAAGCCGATATTATATCTGTCCAGGTTGGCATTATTGGGAAAAGGGGAATCCGTATGCGTTTGACTCAACGATAGCCTGTAGGTGCTTTTTTCATTTCCTCCGGAAATAGCCAGGGAATTGGTGGTACTCAAACCGGTTTCAAAAAAGCGGTCAAAGTTATCATTGATGGTGTTTAACTCGTAGGGTTTTTCTACCCCGTCAAAATCAATAAAAGTATCTGTCGTATCAATTCTTGCTCCCCATGACCAACCATTGTTTACACCACTTCCACTGCCATCATCCTGCCCGAAAAGTTCCCCGCCAAAGCCTCCGCCGTAAACTGTCTGCAGGTCATCCTCATCATAGGCTCTTATTTTTTCAAAAACCGTATTGCTGTTAAACTCAATGCCAACGCCTTTTCCGCTACTTCCTTTTTTAGTGGTGATAAGAATAACACCGTTTTGCGCCCTGTTTCCGTAGAGTGCTCCGGCCGATGGCCCTTTTAAGACCGTCAGCGATTCAATATCATCGGGGTTAATAGAGGCTAGTCCATCACCTAAATCTACTCCACCAAATGCGCCCGCTTCTCCCTGCAGCGTGTTATCGATGGGCAGCCCGTCAATGACGTACAGGGGTTGGTTGTTATTGAATGATGCATTGCCTCTTATAATCACCCTGTTGGAGCCTGCCAGGCCATTATTGGCCGATTGGATGGCTACTCCGGCGATTTTACCGGCCAGGGCATTAATGAATGCCGGCTCCCGGGTTTCTGTAACTTCCTTGCCTGCTAACTCAGTAACTGAATACCCGAGACGCTTGGTCTCTTTTTCAAGTCCAAAGGCAGAGATTACCACCTCCTGAAGTTCTGTGATATTCGGAAGCAGGGTCACATTAACAGTGGTTTGACCTGATGTCACCTCCACCTCTTCTGTAATGTAACCGATATAGGAGAAAACCAGCGTGGTAGTCTCGTCTGGAATATCTATGCTGAAGTTTCCGTCGACATCGGTGATCGAACCGGTCGATGACTCTTTCACCAAAACATTAACGCCTGGCAGACCCGCTCCTGCCTCATCCAATACCTTCCCAGCTACTGTTCTCAATACTTCCACCGGATCGGATCGTAATTTTCGTGAACGGGGTATTTTAAGTACTGCAATTTGATTATTGACTTGTTTAAATTTTAAACGTGATAACCTGGAGATTTCAGTAAGTATGTCGGCTACGGTCTGTTCGCCCTGGCTCGATATATCAATTTTTTTGAATTTATTAATATCATCACTATGATAATAAAATCTAAATTCAGTATTGGATTCAATCTTTTCAAAAGCTTGCAGAAGCGTCAGATTATGGAATGATTCGTTAATTTTCACCGTTTTGACGCTTTTATACTGGGCCGCAACTTCCGAAGCTATTACTACTGACATAAAGACAGATTGCAGTATTAAAACGTAACATGAGTACTTCGACGCCAAAGTAATAATTCGTATAGCTTTATATTTCATATATTTATATGTTTTTGTGAAACATTGGTTTTCATAAAAATGAGGCGCTCTTGTTGCTTTGAATAAAATTAAATTGGACCTTAAGCTTATTCACATGTACAGACAAGAGCATATTCGCCCCTGGTATTTTCATACCGGGGGTTTTTGTTTAGCTTGTATCAATTTTTTTCATATAGGGAGATTTTGATAGTTGAGAATATTTATCTTAGGGATCTCATAGATTAGTATTATGAATTACGACATTTCGACATACATGACATACCTGTCCGGCCACACTCCGGCTAAAGTTCTATTACCACTTTTTTGCCTGTAATCTGATATTTAAAGCCTTTCGCAAAGCTCATCACCTTGAGCACATTGGTGAGACTTTCATTTTCAAATTCTCCATTGATCTTACCGTAGTCACCATGGGCTTTTTCTATATTAATCACTTCAAATTCAACACCATACCACTTTTCAAGTTCCCTTAAAGCCTCAAAAAGATCCTTATCGCGAAAATAAATGATACCATCCTTCCATGCTATCCGTTCCTTAAGGTCGAAAAGGGTTTTGCTGAAACTCCCGGCCTCCCTGTCAAAGATCAACGCTTCACCCGGGGTTAATATAAATTTTTTGTCTGATTCGTTTCTACCGGTCACTTCTACTTTTCCTGTGATCAGCGAAACACTGAGCTCATTGGCTTCCGGCTCTGCCTTAATATTGAAAGATGTTCCCAGGGCAACGGTGGTAATTCCATTCGTCTCAACCTTGAACGGTTTGGATGCATTTTCAAATACTTCAAAGAATGCTTCACCTTCCAAAACCAAATCCCTGGATGTTTCACCAAAGTCCGTGCGATACCTGAGGACACTGTTTGAGTTCAATATGACCTTAGACCCATCATTTAAAAAGAGGGCGTACTTTTGGCCAGCGAGTGTTGTTTTTTCTGTGTATTGAGGCTCAAGGTCGGTATGGCTAAGGTATCGATAGGCAAAAAAGGCGATGCCCTCCAGGAGTATGATGATCGCCGCCACCCTCAACCATCTGAATTTATGAATAGGTTTAACCCTTGCGGTATCACCAACTTTTGAAGCACCGGCTTCAAATGCACCGGCCTCCGCCTCTTGCACCGGATCAATACGCGCAGTTTCGGTAAGACTCAATTTGTCCAGAATCTGATTTCTTAATTTTTCCAAGTCAACATCTGCCCCAGGTTTCTTATCAGATACCTGGTGCCAGCTATTTTTTAGCAATGCAGCTACTTCTTCATTATTCTTTGGGTCATTTAACCAGCGGTAAACTTGTTGAAGCTCCTCCTCATTGCATTGTTTTTTGAGAAACTTCTTGATCAGAAGCATATCCATTTCTGTGCAAATAGTTTTTAGTTAATCCTGCATTTACTATTTAATACACAGAAATCGGTGCTAACCGTTATCCCATGAAATAATTATTATAAAAAAATAAATATCACGGTGAGGCTCACAATTTTAATGTAGCTCCTGAGATATTTGATGGCCTTTCGAATTTGCCCTTCAACTGTATTGACAGAGATATCCAGATGATCTGCAATCTCCTGATTCGATAAGCCTTTTTCCCGGCTCAGTTTAAATATCAATTGCCTTCTCGGAGGAAGTGCCTCTATGGCATCTTCCAGTAGTCGCTCCATTTCATAAAACAATATGTCATTTTCAGTTTTATTGTGATGAATGCTGCAACTACCGATCGGCACATAGCCAGAGGGCTCGTTGATGCGTTTTCTTAACTTGTTTAAAACCAGGTTTTTTGTAACCCGGAAGATATAACCGTTTAAGGAAAATTTTTCATCGAGTTTATGACGGTTTTGCCAGATTTTGCAGAAGACATCCTGTACCACTTCTTCGGCTTCTACCTTACTGTCAAGATACATTAAGGCGAAATTTAACAGCCTGATGCTGTAAAGGTCATACAGTTCATTGAATGACCCAGTATCTCCATTTTTGATATTTCTTAAAAGATCTAACCTCATTTGGTTATATACATGTCAGCACCTGCCGCGCCATCTTTCACCTAATATATAAATTATTTCCAAGGTACCTATCATATCTGCCCAGATAATATGAAAAATTCACGAACTTTATGGTATCATACCTGCTCAGAACTTATACGTCGGAAAATCATAGGGCTGTATGAAATGTCAAACACGCATACCACGGAAGGTAGAAGGGAAGGGCTGTAATACCGGGGAGGGACCGCAATACTTTTAAAAAGACGGGGGTAAATTCACTTAAAATTACAAGGGGATTAAGTATACGAAAGTGATCCCGCTGGGGCTCGAACCCAGGACCCTCTCCTTAAAAGGGAGATGCTCTACCAACTGAGCTACGGAATCATGTGAAAGTCAAGACTTTATTTAAAACCCCTACAGGCGTTTCCTGCGTTTGCGGAGTGCAAAATTAATCCCAATTGGTTAAAATGCAAAAATTTACCAACAAATTTACGCTGATATTTTTTTCCGTCTCAGCCATCCCCGATCCTATGTTAATTAAAGTTAAATCCTTGTAAGTTGACCCTCGATTTAATTAATTTCGCACTGTCGGAATTCAGAAGAGTACAATGCGCAATTACCTGTTGAATTTTTTCATCCAACTTTTTATTATTTTTGGCGTAAACCTGTCGTTTGCCCAATCTCCCCAGGCAAATCTTGAACGGGCAGATTCCTTGTTTTCCCAGCAAAAATTTACCGAATCTTTTGAAATATATGAGAGGTTGCTGGAAACATACCAGCAATCTTCTCCTCAAATGCTGCTCAAGATGGCTTTCATAAAAGAAGGTTTAAGAGATTACAGCAAAGCACTTTACTACTTAAATCTGTATTACCTGCAAACCACTGACAAAAAGGCCCTTAAGAAAATGGAGGAGCTGGCCGAAAACCATAATTTGTCGGGCTATGAATATGCTGACTGGGAGTTTTTTATGATGCTTTACCGGAAATACAATGCATACCTGACCTACATGCTACTGGCTTTGGCCCTGATGCTTTTTGCGGTTATTTTCAGGCAGAAACGAAAATACGATCAAAAACCGGTTACCACCGGGGTTTTACTAACGCTCACACTAGGCATTCTTTTTTACCATGTCAATTTTTCGGATAATTATAACAGGGGTATCATTGTACAAACCGACGCCTACATCATGGATGCCCCTTCATCCGGTGCTGACCTGGTCAGGATTATAGACAAGGGGCACAGGGTCAAAGTAATTGATAAAAAGGATGTCTGGGTAGAAATTGAATGGGAAGGAAACATCGCTTACATCAGGGAAAACAACATCGCTACCCTTCATTAACCAAAGGTCCGATTATATTTTATGTAGTCATATTTTAGTAGTACCAGGGCTATTTAAACGGTGAGTCAGGCTCTTTCGCCAGCGCATTATAGACCATTTTATCTATAAATCCGGGAAAAAACTTGTTCATCCAAACTACAAGTTTGCCCTGCGTTGTCAAAACCAAATGCTTTTTCCGTTTCATGGTTGCTTTATAGATTAACAGTGCGCATTCCTCGGCAGACATTTCCTTGCTTTCATCGCGCGGTGACTCTCCCTGAACGCCTCCATCTTTTGTAAGGGCCACCTTCCTGATATTTGAAGTGGTAAAACCCGGACAGGCGGTTAAAACATGTACGTCCTTCTTTAACATCTCCGTTCTTAAAACTTCCAGAAATCCCTGCAATGCAAACTTGGAGGCAGAATAGCCCACACGGCCCGGTAACCCCCGGTAACCAGCTATAGAAGATATACCTACCACAGATCCTTTGCTGCGAATGATAGGTGGCAAGCAATATTTGGTCGCATACAAAGCGCCGTAAAAATTGATGTCCATCACTTTTTTTATAACTTCCAGGTCTACCTCTTCAAAAAGCGCCCGCATGGATATCCCGGCATTGTTGATTAAAATATCAATGCCTCCCCATTGATCAATCGCGTATTGCGCCATCGCCTTATTGTCCTCTTCTTTGCTTACGTCTGACTGAAAGGCCAATACTTCGATACCGGATGATTTTAAGGATGACTCAACAGCGATCAGTGACGCCTGATTACGGCCGGTAATCAGTATCCTGGCACCTTCCTTGCCAAACTGATAAGCCAACGCCTTCCCAATGCCTGACGAACCCCCTGTAATGATCACTTTTTTATTTTTCATTGCTTCAAGTTAGTGACGGCGTAAAAATAGAAAATTATTTATTTTGCACCGATTGAAATATATTTTATTAACGGTAAAATACTTTTGGTTCCCTTCTTGTTTTATATAATAGCAAAGGACAACCTCAATTTTTTATTGATGAACAGATTATTTACAGCTATCTTTCTTCCCAGCCTTTTATTAACGCTCGGTTGTATGACTACTTTCCAGGTTTCCGGGGCAAAAATCTTTGGAAAAGTTACTGACGAAAATTATCAGGGCCTGCCCTTTGCTACGCTTTACATCAAAAACACCTCTGTCGGAACCACATCCAATGCGGAAGGAAATTACTCGCTGGAAGTAAACCCGGGTGAATATGAAATTATTTTCCAGTTTGTCGGTTATAAAAAAACACTCAGGAAGGTGACCGTTGGCGTAGAAAATGTTCGCCTGGATATTAAAATGGAGCCTGAAATCGCTACCCTTGATGAAGTAGTCATCAATGCGCAAGATGAGGATCCCGCATATGCCATCATCCGGCAAGCCATCAAAAATAGAAAATACTATCAAAAAGAGGTGAAAAGCTATGACTGCAAGGTATATGTCAAAGGATTGCAAAGGCTGGATGAGAAACCGGAAAAATTTTTTGGTATTACCATAACTATCGATACAGGTGTGGTTTATCTCTCCGAATCCATTTCAGAATTCAGTTTTCAACAGCCTGACAAGATCAGGGAGCGTATGATTTCTTCCAAAGTTAGTGGCAGGAACAGTGCTTTCAGTTTCAATCAGGCCTCGGAGATGATGTTCAGCTTTTATGAAAATATAATCGAAGTGGAGGGTATCGGCGAGCGGGGATTTGTTTCGCCCATCGCTAACAATGCCTTCATCTTCTATGATTATCAGTTGATAGGCACTTTTATGGATGGTGACCAACCGGTCAATAAAATCAAGGTTATTCCTGTGCGCAAAAATGACCCGGTATTCAGTGGATTCATCTATATTAATGAAAACTCCTGGAGGATTCATAGTGTCGACCTGTTACTTACCAAAGCCAATCAGATAGAATTTGTAGACAGTCTGAAAATAAACCAGGTTTACGCGCCCGTGCAAGATGATAAATGGATGCTGCTCTCCCAAAAATTTGATTTTCAGTTTAAGGTTTTTGGTTTCAAAGGCAGCGGGTATTTTATTTCAATCCATTCCAATTACCGAATGGAAACAGGGCATGGAAAAAAACACTTTACCAATGAAATAATGTCTGTAGACGACAATGCCAACCAACGCGACAGCATCTACTGGCAGAAAATCCGGCCTATACCACTCACTTCCACTGAAATCAAAGACTATCATGTGAAAGACAGCCTGTCAATAATCAAGGCGTCAAAGCCATACAAAGACTCCGTTGACAGGAAAAGCAACCAACCGACTTTTGGCAACATCGGGTTAATCGGTTATACCTATCGTAATACATATAAAAGAAAATATTTCACCATCAACCCGGTAACAGACATGCTTCAATTCAACACGGTAGAAGGGGTGGTTCCCAATTTAAATTTTCGGTATACAAAGACCTATGAAAATAACCGGTTTTTCAGGATCAATCCGGAACTTCGCTATGGATTTTCAAGCGATGATTTTTATGGCAGAATTGAAGGTCTTTATTATTTCAACCCCAAAAAGTTTTCCTTCATAAGTCTTGCCGGTGGAAAATATGTTTTTCAGTTCGATCCCTCTAATCCCATAAATCCGTTGATTAACAGTTACCTGACATTGGTTGAAGAAAGAAATTTCATGAAACTATATGAAAAGATGTTTGTTAAGGTAAAGCATCGCAGCGAATTATCTAATGGCATCCTGTTGACCTCTACCTTGGAATATGAGGACCGGAAACAGTTATTTAACACCACTGACTATTCATTCCGGGATCAGGAAAACAGGGTTTTCACCCCCAATACACCCCCAAATGTATCATTGACCGACATTTCATTTCCTGGCCATCAGGCACTGATTCTGGATCTTAATCTGCGGTTGCGTTTCGCCCAAAAATACATTAGCAGACCTAATAGAAAACTCAGTTTAGGTTCTAAATACCCCACTTTTCATATCAACTACCGAAAAGGCTTCGATGGCATACTGGGAAGTGATATCAGTTATGACCAGCTTCAACTGACAGTGACCGATGATCCGGACTTTGGCCTGGCAGGTTCGGGCACCTATCTGGTAAGTGCCGGCACTTTTATCAATAATGACAGCACCTCTTTCATTGATTTCAAACATTTCGGCGGTAATGAAACGATTTTTTCTTCCTTCGAGCCGGGAAGTTTTCAATTACTGGATTACTATCTTTACAGCACGGATAATAATTATTTTAAAGCGCATTATGAACATCATTTTAATGGATTCATTATCAACAAATTGCCATTAATCAGAAAAACCAGGGTTCAGGTTGTTTCCTCATTGAACTATCTTAAAACGTCAGAAGTAAATAATTATCTGGAATTCGGAATAGGACTGGAACATATTTTCAAAGTATTGAGGGTAGATTATTACTTAGGTTTTTTATCAGGAAGCAGGGTACAAAGCGGGTTCAGAATAGGCGCAGGTTTTTAATGGCTGAAGATGGCAACTCTGAAAACCATCCTTAATACAACACCGAAATTGTCCCGTTGTATTCCTCATTGGTAAATTTGAGAAAGTAATAATAGATGCCTGCAGCCGCGCCATCACCATCCCACTTAAAAGTCCGCTCCTTATCCTTAAATACTAACTTACCATGACGATTATAAATAACAATCTCTACAAACTGGTTGGCACAATTGTCTTCCGGCAGATCGGGGATGGTAAAATAATCATTGTAGCCGTCCTTGTTGGGGGTGAATACATTGGGGGGAAGAAAGTCGGTGTTATCGACAATAATATCTTCTATAGCCATTTTAAGGGTTATTGTATCGTATTGTGGCCTTATACAGTAATTATCCCAAACAACAAAGGAAAAAGTAATAAAATCGCCAGACTGTCGATTGATACTTGGCGGTTCCGGTGAGGTGGTTATATCCGAGCAGGCCGGAATCCATGTGAACAAGGAACTCACCTTCCCTACTCCCCTGACAGGTTCAAAAATATAATTCATCCCTTCATATTTTTCCCTGTCCAGTAAGTCCACAAACACAGAGTCATTATCCGGATCAGTTCCAATGACATTGAATTTCACTTTGTCACCAACTGTAAACACCTTGGGCTGTTCAATGATCTCACTAAGACTGATTTCCGGCTCCTGGTTTTTCGGAGGAAGTACGATTATATTCACATTCAAGGTATCTGCGTTGGGAATTCTGCATTTGTCACGATCTGTTGCGATAAAAAGGAAGTTGAATTCATGCTTGAACTCCAGGTCGATGAGCTCACAATCCAGCTCCCACCGAAATGGTGATGAAACACTGGCGATCCCTTCCACTGCCTCAAAATTAATCTTATAGAAGTCCAAGGGAAAGCCTGCAGGTTCCACCCTGAGTGTAACATAGTCTTTATCAATATCATCTGCAAATACGGTAAAATCCAAGGTTTCACCTATTTCCGCAAAAAAAGTAAGATTGGGTAAATCCGCAGACACAACCGGATCGTTGTTGGGAGGCAATTGCACTGACAGGGACAGGTTCAAAGTATCCGCGTTTCCCAGTCTGCACTCATCCAGGTCATCAACAAGTACCCAAAGGTCGAATGTCGATTGTTTTGTAAAGTCGTAGATTTCACAACCCGTTTCCCATACAAACTCGGCTTCCAACTCCCCGGGTACACTCCGCGTGGTTTTTAAGCGCATCCCTACACTGGCCATATCCAACCCATCGCGCAGCACAGCCTCGATGGACATAACATCGCCGTCAGCATCGATACCTTTGATGGGCAGGCTAAAAGTTTCACCGTCTTTTACCTGTCGGACGATCGTTTCCGATGCCGGATTCACGATTTCCGGACCGTTGTTCGGCGGAGGCTGAATGACTACCCCTATTCTTACTGTATCAGACAATGGCAGGCTACAGGCATCATCGTAAGCAACCAGGTCGATGTACATGGGCTGATTTATGGTATAAGGACAATCAGGGAAGCATACATCGGCCTTTAGGGTATCATTTTTGTTAACAACAAAACCTCCGTTCAGGGATAAAATGCCGGAAACATCGGCGGAGAAATTGACAGGTATGGCTCTGAGGGTCAAAGCCTCGGGGGCATCGGCATCTTTCACAAACAGGTCGATACATTTCGGCTGGTCATCGCTGGTGAAAGTGATCATGGAACCATCTTTATAAAACTCGGTCTGGCCTTTAATCCTGGCAAATATTTCAGGAGCACTACCAGGGACAGGGCAGTCAATCACCAGCATTTGAAAATCCCTCCTCACCTCGCCAATTTTTTTCCCATTTCTGAATTCCTCTGCCTTCACCCCGAATACAAATAAACCTGCCGAGGAGGGTGTTACTGTTAACAGTCCTATTGACGATATATTTAAAGGTGGATGGCCGGGAATCTGATTGCCGATACCGACACCGGAAATCCAGGGCACATCCTGGTGAGGTACAGGGGTGGGTGTTGGAGTAGGTTCTATCGTGGAGCTATTTAAAGGTGAAACCATGGAGTAGACGATAGAGTCCCCGTCCGCATCACTTCCTGCAAAATCAGCATAATAAAACTGACCTGCACAGGCATAGTCGCTTAGCGGTGGAAATAACACCGGGGAAGAATTGACAAAAGGGTTTCCCTGCAGATCTACCACGGGAGGAAATTCAAGATAGTATGTTTGCCCTACAGTGTTTGGAGCCACCAAAACTACGTTGTCAATGGTATTGTTTCTGCAACATCTTTCCCAAACGATATAGTAACCCTCCGGATCATTGAATCTTTGGGGAGACAGATACGTAGTGGTTGTATAAACCAGCCTTCTGGTTCTTAATGATTCAATGGTACAATCGATATTGGTATAGGGCACAAAGGTAGTACGTATTTTATTGAGGGTCACAGATCGTATCAACGCGTTGTCGCTCTTGCGATAGATAAAAGCGGTAAGGCTGTTTTCTTGTTGCAATATGGCAGGATTTCCGTTTATATCATCAAAGTACAGGATTAAATTAAACGTGTAGTTGAAGCCCTTATGGTGTACCATTTCAAACTCACCACCAACAATATGAGTACCAATGACTTTCCCTGAGAAAAAGAAGAAGAACAATAACAAAAGGGAAGTTTTTACAGAGAGTTTCATTATTGAATATAAGCATAAATTCCTTTTTTTGCGATTTAAACAGACAGGAATTTATCCACAGATAAAAATTTAAATGAGTGGCAAATTAAAGAATACCGTAATTAAGGGGGTGACTATTGAGAGCATAGGGGCTGAAGGAAAATGCATTGCCCGCCATGAAAACCGGGTTATTTTTGTCGATAAAGTGGCTCCGGGAGATGTGGCCGACATAAAAATTGTAAAAAAGAAGAAGAATTTTCTGACCGGTATTCCTGTGAAAATTGTCCGGTATTCGGAGCACAGAACCACGCCGTTTTGCGAGCATTTTGGGGTCTGTGGTGGCTGTAAATGGCAACATATTGATTATGAAACCCAATTATATTATAAAAGACAACAGGTAATAGACAACCTCGAGCGCATTGCCAAAGTAACGCTACCAGAGATCAACCCAATTATACCAGCCGCTGACACACGCCATTACCGGAATAAACTTGAATTCACCTTCTCCAATAAAAGATGGCTTACCCATGATGAAATAAAGACAGCAACACCTCTTGATAAGAATGGACTGGGATTTCATATGCCCGGCAGGTACGATAAAGTAATCAATATAAACAAATGCCACCTGCAGGACGATATCTCTAACCGGATTCGCCTGGCCATCCTCCACTACGCTAAAGAAAAAAAACTGGTGTTTTATGACCTGCTGGAACACCAGGGATTGTTAAGAAATCTGATCATCCGTCTTTCAAACCAAAAAGAGGTGATGGCCATTGTACAATTTGCTCGCAATGAAAAGGAAAATATTGAAAATTTACTGGAACATGTGAAAAACCGGTTTCCTGAAATCACTTCACTGCAATACATGATCAATGAAAAAAGAAATGAAACCTATCAGGACCTGCAAATAATCTGTTATGCGGGCCAACCGTACATTACCGAGGAAATGGGCGGATTGAAATTCCGAATAGGTCCAAAATCATTTTTTCAGACCAACTCAGACCAGGCTTTAAAACTGTACCGGATTGCCAGACAGTATGCCGGTCTCACAGGTGATGAAACGGTATATGACCTGTATACCGGCACCGGCACTATTGCCAACTTTGTAGCCAGACAGGCAAAGAAAGTCATAGGCCTAGAGTATGTCGAAGATGCCGTAGAAGACGCTAAAGTAAATTCCTCCATCAATCAAATAACCAACACGAGGTTTTATGCGGGCGACATAAAAAATCTCCTGAATGAAGACTTTATTGCCACACACACCGCTCCCGACGTTGTAATCACCGATCCGCCCCGCGCCGGAATGCATCACCATGTCGTTGATACCTTACTAAAAGTAGGGGCACCGAAAATAGTCTATATAAGTTGTAATCCAGCGACTCAGGCCAGGGACATCGGCATACTGAGTGCCAGATATGATGTTCTGAAGGTGCAGCCGGTGGATATGTTTCCCCAAACTTACCATGTGGAATGCGTGATTTTGTTGGAGTTGAGAAAATAAATAGGAAATTAAATGAGAAATTTCCCATACGTTTTGTCGCAATAAGAAAGGGCAAGCATTTCTCAAGAACTGAGCCAATTTTTGGTATGAATTAAACAGTTTTAATCACAAACCTCAGCATCAAAACAAAGTCTTTATTCCTTAGAAAAAAATGGCTTGTTTATCCACTCTGTTCGGTACCTGAAATATTTTTAACCAATATTTACAAAATTTTGTGAGGGTAGTCCGAATTACGATTCTGAAACTTCAAAATAGACTCCATCTGAATGACCCCCCTATCAATATTAATTGCTTTGGCGATGGTACTGTTCTTCTTCCAGCTTTCGCGCCCTTTAACGACAGAAGCCAAATGTACAATTAGCGCACCCGATATAGACCTGGAAGCACTTTCCCAATAGTAACTTGGTGTGTGATCTACTGCATAGTAGTTTATGTAATCAATCTTGATAATCGGCTCATCAAATGTTGTAGGTTTTGCAAAATAAAATCCCATACCTTCATCACAACTAACATCTATTATGAGGGTATCTTTTTTTAAGATAGATTTTTCTTCCTCTGTCACAAAATCAAATGGATCATCCAAATCCTGAAATATACCATTGACGATTATCTCAGATTCGCTGATGAGATCAGACAGCGGGATCACCGATCCATCGTGTTCAATAGCCACTATTCTTGGTTCGTTTGCTTTCCCTTTTCTTATTCTCATGTAATGAACATCCAGTACTTCTTCTCTTACCATATGATCCGGTCGCTGAATACAGATGGTAATATCTCTGAATCCAACAGATTTCAATGCATAGATAGCTCCTCTACTAACAGCTCCAAAACTAAAAATGAGCACTTTTCGTTGGTTGCCGTAGTGTCCATTGATGCCTTTGAGTTGCATAGCGTGCATAATGGCACAATATCCCGCCATCTCATTATTCTTGTAAAATGTATGACGGCCAGGATGCCCATCTGGATACCAAACATACATATCCTCAAAGGCTATGAGCGTATGCTTTTTATCGATAGCTATTTGAGTAATTTCAGAATTCTGAGCACAATGCGGGTAGCCCCATAGTATACCTCCTTCACGGAGTTGCTGAAAGTCAGAGAGCACTGGTTTTGCCAGGATAACAGACCCAATATCTTGCAAGATTTCTTCTCTGGAAGCCATTCCTCCCACCTGACTGGCTATTTCAGCGTCGCCCATATTGAATGGAGTTCCAAATCCCTTTTCAAATATTAGATTTTTACGAATATCGCTTGGGATTCTGTCAAGGTGCTCAGGATGAATTGGAACTCTTCTTTCATGTTCTTTATGTGATGAGGCAATTACGCCCATGGTTAATTCACTCATAGTTTGATTGTCAATTAAATATTTATAAATGCATTAATGCTTTTCAATGATTATTCAATCAACAAACAAACCGACGCCCGATGGGCTTTTCAAACCTGTTTGAAAGCGGTATTACTAGTTCAATTTGTAACAAGGAGTCATTGCGACATGCCGTTAATTTTCACTTGTCTCACAACTAACTGTTAGTTTGAATTCTTTACTCATTTGAAAGGAATAGACAGCCTCTACACTCAGTTCAATTGCTTTAGGGGAATGTTGCAAGACATAAAGCAAATCTGCCACCAACAGCGATTTACTTAAATTTCCTGAAGGTCTTCCATTACTAAGCTTTAGCTCAAATGCATATCCGCTGATACGGGCAGGGGTGACATCCATAAACTCATGTGCCGATAGCTCATACTTTTGTTCACCCTTCTTGGCATCTACCATCATTTTCAGCAATACAGGTTTGTACTTTCTCCAAACATGTGCGTATTTAAGATCACTTTCCTTGTGTTGATATATCATATTTTTTGGCTTATTACCTAAACGATTGTGGCGTGCTTTGAAATAAATTGGCTGTTCAGTATCTGTATGCCAAGTATGTGATTGATCAATGCATTTTTTCTTATAAACGAAACCGGATCATTGTCCCGTTTGTATTCTTGTATGAAATTCTTCAAACGACCAGTATCAAAAAGGCCCGCATTGACCCGGTCAGACATTTCTTTGGCTATATGAGCTTCATCATAGTCCTTGTTGTCAAAACTTATGGTGAAAGCTTTGACGGGAGATTGCTGCATCGATGAAGCCAGACCGGGCATGAAGCCATCCATGTTTTTGGCCTTTCTCCCCCAA
>JAKSDQ010000121.1 GCA_022360015.1 Cytophagales bacterium | reverse complement strand
TGTAGGTCTAATGAAATTGATCAACGGGAAGTTTGAGCTACAAAAGCCACTGTTTAGTTCGAACGTTTATGACGACATAGAGTGCCCTTCATTGGTCCAATTAAACAATCATTACTATTTAATCGGTTCTATTAGGGAAGACATAAAAGTTCGATATTGGTTTTCTCCTGAGGTTCTTAATGAATATCATTCCTTTCACGATAATGTCTTGCTTCCGCAAGGAAATTATGCTGCGCGAGTGGTAAAAGATGGGAAACATATTTTGATTTACAACTTTTACTATATTGGAAACAATGTAAATACCCTGAGGGTTTTACCTCCACCAAAAGAATTGGACGTTGATAAAAAAGGGCGTTTACTATTGAAAAGTTTTTACCGCTGGAAGGAGAAAATTACAAGTAAGCTGCCGCAATCAGAGTTTCCACTGCCGATTCCATTGCTTTCTAATTCCACCGCTGTTTTTGAACCGAAGGAAAATCGTTGGACAATGCAATGCCGTAGCGGATATGAAATGTTTTGCTTTTCCAAACCAAGTCCCAGTTTTATTTGGGAGGGCACCTTACGCTTAGAAGGCATGGGAAAGTGTGGGCTACTATTAGATTGTGATGCGGAAGGCAATGGCTACTTCATTTCTATCGATTTCGTTTATGGGTTGATTCAGATTCGTAGTTGGGGCTTTAATGAAACCGACAACCACGAGAACTTTATATTCCAAAATCTTCAGGTTAACCAGTTTAATACCAACGAAGAGCCAATTGTTCATTTCAAACTAATAAGATATGGCCACTATATTGAGTTTGCCATCGATGAGGTAGTAAAATTAACACTTATAGATTACAGGTATGCAGGTGCCCTGATTGGCATATATTCTTCCTCTTCTGTGATATCTCTATCAGATTCTACTCTCTACTTAATTTCTGAACCGAAAAGTGAATATGGAGCGCAGGAAGTTCAAGTGCAGAAAATACAAGAAATTGGCTTCACTCAAAACCCTAAAGCCTGATTACATCAAAAACATATTGTCTACCCGGAAATTAGGTATGCGCAGGCTTGGCAAATGGTGGTTTTTTATATTACACCTTGTTCAAAAATCGAACTGTTTAAAAAACTAAAAAAGTAGGAACTGGTATCTGGAAGGCAATTTTATTCACTTGCTTTCGGAATACGGAATTTAAATTTGTCTCATTTCTCTGGGTGCCGAAAGTTTAGTTTCATGGTCAGCACAACTCAAAATATTCCTCCAGAATCTTCAAATCCTCAACCAAAAAGTTCGATCCACATCCCTCTGTCCCTGCATTAAGGGACATTTCATCAAAAACGTAGAAATGTCCTTTTTTTGTTTAATTTGAACTATATTTAGTTATAGTCAAATATATCAATTGGTATTTATACAACTTTTGATTTTAATTTTTGCCCCCTAGTAACTTTTTGGGAACAACCCCAGAAGTTTATATATTTTACTCATGGGAAATGTTAGCAAATCTTCTACAAAACACATTGAAAGAAAAATCAGGCAAATAGTTGAACTGTCGGACATCTGGCAGGAAACAGTAGCCGAGAAATCGGTGTCAGACAGCAGGCAGTATTTAAAATTCAATAAATGGAATATGTCGATGACACTAATTTTAGAAAGAGTGACCAAAGCGCAGAGCGTTAATGTCATTACTATATAACCATGTAAAAGTCCGGAAGAATAAGTTACTGTTTACAATATTATCACAAAACATGATCCTTTAAGCGATAAATTGCCAATACGAAATCACGGCGGAATAATCAATATACTTTTGATTCGTTTGATAAATACTATCTGCCAAGAATTCAATATTTTGTGAAACTTGATTGAAACGGAATGTAGAGTTTGAAAACAGAAAAACTGACGCGGAAAGCAATCATAGACTAGCGACTGAAACAAGCCAAACAATATTGCTACAACATTCAGTCAACACAAGATTGTGAGCTTCCCTTTTGTTTCTATACAAACGGATATGATATCTATTTCTGGGCTTGCTCAAAAACTTTGTATCAGAAAAAGGAGAAGTTGGCAAACGAAAC
>JAKSDQ010000126.1 GCA_022360015.1 Cytophagales bacterium | reverse complement strand
CATCACACTGCCCACCTGTTGCGGATTTGTATTGGCCCTGATATTGAGATTCTTTGTTGGAAGCTCAAACAGGTTGATCGTAGCGCCTTCTGGAATGGGATCATAGTTAGCCATTGGCTGATCAGTATCGGCGTTGATCAGGGTAAAGCTAACCAACCGGGGCCCTGATTGCGGAGGAGCCGTAACGATGTCTTCATGCTGATTTTGTTGTGGCTGCTTTTTTGGTTTAACGACCAGTTGCACTTCGTCGCTCGCACTTTTCCCCTCATTGTCGGTTACTGTCAACCTGAATTCATAAGAACCTTGCTTGAGGGCAGAGAGACTCAGTTGTCCGCTATTTATTCCTTCCATGTCGATAGGGGATGGACCGGAGGTTTGCTCCCATTGATAACCGACGATCTCCCCATCATCATCAAAGCTTTGCGAACCATTCAACATAAGACTGTTTTCAGGAAGGGTTAGCGTTTGATCTCCGCCTGCCGAGGCTGTAGGAGTCTGGTTCTCCCGGGGTTTTGGCGCGACAGTTACTGTCACCTGATCTTCTGCGGAGGCACCATTGTTGTCAGTAACTGTTAATTTGAATGTATAAACACCCTCGGTTAATTCACTGATTTCTGGTTTGTTTGTATTACCACCGTTGACCTTATAACTCTCCGGGCCTTCAACCTTCTCACATGAATAAGAAACAATAGTTCCGTCGGGATCCTCACTTTTCGAGCCATCAATGGTAACTTTGTTATTTGGTAATGTAATCTTCAGGTCTTCACCGGCTTTGGCTACCGGCGTTTGGTTAGGCTTTTGAGCACCCTTCTCAGTCCTGATAACCAGATAAGTGGCAAATCTTCTGTCGGTACCGAAAGGTCCTACCATTTCTCCGGTAGGGTCTTTGACCACATTGCTGTTGTTATGATCGATCATGTCAACCGCCACTTGTGCATCAGAGGCATTGTAAATACCTTCATACAAGTAGTTTCCAGTAAGATCACCTGCTACATTCTGTACGTCTATGATTCTGAATTTGTCTCCGCTGTTCAGCCCGAACTTGCTGATGTCAATGTATTTTTTACCCTGTCTTGAAAAATTCATGATGACAACATGGCCTCTCCAATCACTGTCATAATGTTTAAGATATTCATTGGAGAAGTACCTGATCATGTCGTTGGGGTACTCCCGGTCATAGATACTGCTTTTGTCAAAACCTTTCTTTTGCCAGTCATTGAAGCTTATTTTATCATAAGACTGCCGGACATGATCACGTATCCATCTTGAGTAGTGCACATTGCCACCACCGTAAAAAGCGTTGTTGTTCCATTTTACAGCATGAGGCAGCATTCTTTTTTCCAAATGAGAAGCCACCTGAAAATCCAGTTGTGTTCCGTTTAAAGCAACAAATGTGTTGCCTGAAACCTCTTTTATACTGGCTACATTTCTGAAAACAGCCCCGTTTCCGACAAAATAATTGTTTTTAACATATAGATTTCTCCTGTCATTATTACTATTCAGTGAGAAACCACTTTGCCAGCTCTCGCCTCCTTTGTCATGCCAACTGATATTACCGATGATCCTGATGTCAGTATCAAAAGTATATCCGCCAATCTTTGAGTTGGGTGAAACTCTTCCGGGATGCCGCTTACCGCTGAGTGTTCCGCCGTTAATTAAAACATTCTCAATTAAGTCGACATGGTCTACCTTGCTTTCCCCTGTCCTTTCATCCACGCCACTCTGTGCCCAGAATTGTAATTGTTCCTCGGCAGAAAACTGGAAAATGCTGTGTTTATGGATGAGCCTTCCTTGATTGAAAGAACCCCATTGCTGATAAACACTGTGGAAACGATCCCTTTCAGGGCTGCTGTGGCCGGTATTGGTGATCACATTACCATAAAATGTGGCATTTCCCTGTCTCAACCTGGAGTTCACCCCAATGCCGCTGTGCCCGAGATTCCAGAAAACACAGTTGATGATTCTGCCCCCATAAGCTTGTATACTTATGAAACCAGTCATATTATCATAATTTTGACCTCCGGCTATGGTACCGGGCGCTCTTTCACCGGTAGATCCATAGGGCATATTTTTAATGGTACTCAAATCCCTTTGTGGAGAGTTTTTCCCAAAGTTACCCTGCATAACAATCTCCCTTACCCATACGAACCGGCCAATATCGGAGTGATTGGCATCTCTGGTATTCCAACCTCCAACCGGATCATTGCGGTCTGAAGTTTTCCAGTGAACTTCCCCTCCTATAACAATTCCATTTGGATTCAACTTTCTGTCTATGTGCCTGAAATTATTTTGAGGGTATTTTTCTATTCTGAAAACAGCAAAACCACCGGGCTCACTCATGTAGTGGATAGCTCCTTCATACGTATCGCTGCATCCCGTAGCATAAATTCTGGTACCTTCCGTATAGATACCCTGGTCCCATCTCAACAGCACACTATCCCCGCATTGTAATTGCCGGGCCATTTCTCCCTGGGTAATGGCTCTCCAGTCGGCGGGATTATCCCTGGTAACCTTACTTAAATCGGTTTCCGTGCCTTTCGGGGAGGTATAGTATACCTTTCCGGTGGAAATGAAACATAAGAAGAGTAAGAAAAGTGTAGTTAGCGTAATTTTTTTCATCATGGTTGTAATTCTTCATAACTTGAATCTGAAGCCACCACCGATCTCAAATATTCCACAGAAGGTTCCCAACTACCTTCTGAGAAGGAAAAAGATAGGATAGTTTTGAAAACAATCCTTTCTGATTTTAAACAAAACAATTGGCGACTTCTTGTTTAAAAAGCCCGGAACATGGCGACTTTAAGTTCCGGATTGTTAACATTAATTTAATTGAATTTAATGAATCCAAACCCGTGGATTCTATAGATGCTAAAGGCGTATCCTTTTGCATACTATTGTCATTAAACATGCTGACCAAAAATAACTTAGCCAAGCTTTCAACAAAATATAGGCTAACTTTGGAATGATCTAATTCCGACTTTGGGTTGAGTTGTTCGAACGACGTCAAAATCAACGACCCAAAGTAATAATAAATTAACCAAATAAGCAATCGGAAAAATTTATTTGTTCAAACTTTTAGTGTAACATAATGGAGGAAATTCAACCGATTTTGGTGGTTTACCAGGAGGCAATCTGTCATATTGCCATCATCGAATGATTGACCTTTTTACGATACTTACGGGTAGGCAACAGGGCAAACAGAAATAATTAAAGAACGGGTGGTAACGGTATGAGTGTAAATTCTACACTTTTTAATGTGGCCGTGAGCGATTTTTAATACACCGATCTTACATCTTAAAAGGTTAATAATTAGGTTATTAGATAAGATAACTAAATTTTAACTTCATAGTGATTGAAAACCATTCTCAAACCACAATTTCCCAATGTGTGGAATATTTATACACTTTTATTTATTTCATAATTAGTGAGTTATGAATCAAGCCGGCGTATAATTTTCAACATCAGTCGATAGAAAACCAGCAGACACAATACGATGTAGAAAAATTTGTATAATACTAATGTAAAATTAATCAAAGAATTTCGACCAAGATTTCTTAGCGCACAAAAAATTGTACATAATTATTAATTTATATTATTTTTAAGAGAATGAAAATCTTCGTGATTTTTTTAAGCCAAACCTAAAATTGTATTATTTTAACTTAATATTAAATAATATCTTTTTTGACTTGCTTAGCTTGAGGATTGAAAACCAGCACAAATTTTCAGTGCAGATGTGAGGAGTATAAAAACGATTCTATTTTTCCACCTATATTGCATCGCTGAAGTCATAGTATGACTATACCTAATGCTGTGACACTTGATTTTTGCGTAAACTAGGACTTAAAGCGAACCCATTAAAGCCATCGACTTGAGTCATACTATGACTGTAACGTTCCCAATTGAACACGGAAAATCAAAGTAGTGGTCTCTGAGTTTTTTTGATCCAGGTAATTCCCAAGGTTTTTAAGCTTATCATCCCAAAAACGCTCGTAGAATTTTACCCAGTCTTGTATGACCTTTAAAGGTTGCACATTGGCGGAGCAAAAGCGTTCACGTCCTTTTTGTGTCATGGACAACGCCGTACCCCCAATACCAAGTAAGTGAAAAATTTCATGTCTGGTAAGACCGGCAATCGATTTAAAATATACACGCAACAATTTGGTTGAATTTTTTTAACTTATATTTGCACCGGGAAATAATTTCCTCCTCCGCTTATATTCTGATGGTGCTTTCTTTGACGGTTCATTAACCCGTTCATAGATAATCCCAGGAATTACTGAAATTACCTGATAATCAATTAGTTGTAAGAATTTTGCTACTTTTAAGGCTAAATTGAAAATATGAGTATAGATATCATTTTTACCATTACACTCATCCTTGCCGGAGGGGTTATCATGTTACTGGCCCTTTTTGGGACAAGGCAGATCTTTAAGTTATTGGAGAACATGAAATATCGTCAAAACTGGCGCATATTGTTTTATTTAATGGTATTTTTTTTCCTGGGCTATCTGGCGACAGCTTTTATCGTATGGAGAGGTTTTAACGATCTTCTTAACCTGCTTACCGGGGTAGTATTTTTTTTCGGTGCAACTTTTGTCTATATTGTTGTCCAATCAGGTTTATATACTATTAACGATCTGAAATCCAAAACCATTTCTATCATCAACCAGACACAAAAACTGAAGATATCACAGGAAAAACTACAGTTGATCAACAATGCGCTAAATGCCAGGAACCAGGAACTTGAGCAGTTCAATTACATCGCTTCTCATGACCTGCAGGAGCCATTGCGTACTATTTCCAGTGTTATTAGTTTGTTGGAACTGGAGTATGGTAATAAACTTGGAAAAAACGGTGATCAATACCTCGCCTTCATTACCCAGGCTGCAGATCGCATGCGGAATCTTATCAAAGCCTTGTTAAACTACTCGAAGCTTGGCACAAAAGACAAACCGCTTGAAAGGGCAGACTGCAACATCTTGATGCACGAAGTAATTCAATCCCTCGATGCTGCGATCCGGGAAAACAACGCGGTGATCGAAGTCGGGGAATTACCCACTATACCGGTTTACAGGTTGGAAATGATGCAACTTTTTCAGAATCTTTTAAGCAATGCGATTAAATTTCGGAAAAAAAATGTGTCGCCAAAGGTTAAAATAACTTCCGGACGAGAAGGAAAATACCGGAGGTTTTCATTCAGTGATAACGGTATTGGAATTCCTGAAAAGCATAGAGAGGACATATTTGTAATTTTTAAAAGGCTGCATACCAAAGGGGAATATGATGGTACAGGTATTGGCCTGGCCCATTGTAAAAAGATCGTAGAGATGCATGATGGAAATATTTGGGTCGAATCTGACTATGGCAAGGGATGTACATTTTATTTTACTATTTTAGCACATTGATGCACTAAAGCTTACTGACCACCGAAAAAATGATCTATGATAGTCGCATCCATGTTATGTTTTGCCTTATCACTTTTTAATTTTCAGGTTTTTCCTCAACAGGAAAAGGAAAACCTGAAAGCAATGGAGTGGCTTCTTGGCACCTGGAAAAGGACCAATACAAAACCCGGGGAGGATGCCTACGAAAAATGGGAAAAGATATCGACAAAGGAATTTAGTGGAATAGGGGTCACTTTGAAAGGGGAGGACACGGTATTTATGGAAAGGTTGGAAATTGTCGTTAAAAATGATGGTCTGTTTTATATAGCAGAGGTTGCTCACAATCCGGCACCCGTATATTTTGAAATAAAAAAACAGGAAGCTTCGGGTTTTGTCTCTTCAAACCCGGACCATGACTTTCCCAAGCAGATAAGTTATCATTTAGAAGGGGACAAACTTACAGCAAAAATTTCGGGAAATGGTAAATCTATGGTATTTGACTTCCTGAGGGTAAAGTAAGTGGTTTAATGTTTAACCGATTTCATAGTAAAAAGATTTTCTAAGCAATTCCAGACTTTTGGGTATCGCGGTGTTCGGATCTTCTTTCCCTTCAAATTCCAGGGATACATAACCTTTGTAGTTTTGTTTTCTCATAATTTCACCAATCCGGGCATAATCGAGATCCAGTGTATACCATTTGCCCTCACCGTAATAAGTCTTGGCCTGCATAAGGAATGCATCCGGTGCCAGCGCCTCCAGTTGCTGATATGGGTTTTCCAGGAAGTTACCGGTATCCAGGGTGACTTTCAGCCAGGGTGAGTTGATCTCATCGATGATCCTTTTGACACCAGCAGCAGTTCTGCCCAGCCCCCAGTGGTTTTCAAGACCCAGTACTACACCACATTCTTCGGCTTTTGCAAGGCATTGTTCTATGGAGTCGATCACCCATTTAAACCCATCTTCTGCAGTATAACCTTCAATCTCAGGTTCGATACCACGATTTTCCATCAATTCGTCAAACGACTTGGTAGTTCCCCAGCGTCCTGTGTTTATTCTCATAGTCGGAATGCCGAGTTTATAGGCCAATTCAATTTGGTGGATTGTTTTTTTAATGTTTTCGTCTCTGTAACCCTTGTCCGGGTTCACATATCCCTGATGTGTAGAAAACCCACAAAGGTCCAAACCGCTGTGGAACGCACGTTTTTTTAGCTTTTGCAGGTAGCTGTTTTCCTCTGAGGTCATTTGTACCAGTAACAATTCAATGCCATCGAACCCCATGGCTGCTGCTTGTTCAATGCAGCTTTCAATAGGCACACTTTCCTTAGGCCCATTAAATTGCCAAAAAGAGTAAGTAGAAACACCTATGGGGTTATTTCTGATAGAAGGGGAGGGATTGTTATTTGTATCAGCCGTCTGATCTTCAGTTGGTTGTACATTACACCCTGCCACCAAGCTGCCTATGGCCGCCACTGCACCGGATTGCACAAATTTTCGTCTTGAATTTTTCATGGATTTGTGATTAGATTAAAAAATTTCCCTTCAATCTATGAAAAAAAACGAATTCTTTAAAATCAGTTAACCATTAACAATGAATAATTGACAATCATCAATGCCCAATTAACAGCCAACAAATACACTTTAAAAAAACAATTGTCAATTATTAATTGTCAAATGTAAATTTAAAAACTACTTTACGATTTCCTGAATCAACTGATCCTTGCTATTGATAAACTCTTCAAAAGAGACCGTGGTTTCTGTACGAATGACCCCTTCGATCGAGTGAATCTCTTGGATAATGTGTTTGGCATGTTCCGTATCAAGGGCCCGGATTTTGCAGGTGATGTTAAACTTGCCACTCGTAATATTGGCTACGGTAATTTGAGGGATTTTTTTTAGTTCATGGCAAACCTTGTCTATGTTTAACCCGCTGTTTACCAGCACTCCCAGATAACAGGTGAATTTATATCCCAGTTTGTTATAATCTATCACCACAGAGGTTTTTTGAATGATGCCCATCTTTTCCAGCTTCTTTACGCGTTGGTGGATCGTACCGTGCGACACCTTGATTTTTTTTGCCATTTCTGTGTAAGGCATTTTACCATCTTCTACCAGGTAAGACAAAATAGCACTATCGGTACTATCAATTTGATATAATGGATTCATGTTAATATGGATATTGTATAATATTTATAAAGTCACCCCATTGATCATTAAATTATTATATAAAATTACAAATAGTTATATATTTTTTATATAAAAAAGAATAAATCATTATAATTTTGTCATTGATTACAAAATATTGAAAGTAATTGACCTTAATAATTGAAAATAATTACCTTTGGAACTCATTTTAGTAACATTAATAAATAAAATATGGCCTTCGATATTGAAATGATTAAAGCAGTCTATGAAACCATAGGCGATCGTGTAAATAAAGCAAGAGCATTAAAAGGAAAACCCCTTACCCTGGCGGAAAAAATATTATATTCACACCTTTCTCAAAGTGATCCTGACCAGGTTTATGAGCGGGGTAAGGCTTATGTGGATTTTGATCCGGACAGAATCGCCCTGCAGGATGCTACCGCGCAAATGGCGTTATTGCAATTTATGCAGGCCGGAAAGCCTAAAACTGCGGTACCTACCACGGTTCACTGCGATCATTTGATTCAGGCAAAAATCGGGGCGGCGGCCGACCTTCAAAATGCCCTGAATACCAGCAATGAGGTGTTTAACTTCCTCGAAACGGTATCTGACAAGTATGGCATTGGTTTCTGGAAACCAGGTGCGGGGATCATTCATCAGGTGGTTTTGGAAAACTATGCTTTCCCTGGCGGCATGATGATCGGAACGGATTCCCATACTGTCAATGCCGGTGGATTGGGTATGCTGGCAATTGGTGTCGGCGGTGCCGATGCAGTAGATGTAATGGCCGGAATGCCATGGGAATTGAAATTTCCTAAACTGATAGGTGTAAAACTGACCGGTAAGCTCAACGGATGGACCGCCTCCAAAGACGTTATATTGAAGGTAGCTGGTATTCTTACCGTTAAGGGGGGTACCGGAGCGATTCTGGAATATTTCGGAGAAGGGGCAAAAAGCATGTCATGCACCGGAAAAGGAACCATATGCAACATGGGGGCTGAAATTGGTGCGACTACCTCTACTTTTGGTTATGATGAGTCTATGGAAAGGTATTTGAGGGCCACCGGCAGGGAAAAAGTGGCTGATCTAGCCAATGCTGTCAAAGAACACTTGACAGGGGACGATGAGGTATATGCCGACCCTGAAAAATACTTTGATCAGGTCATTGAGATTAATTTATCTGAGCTTGAGCCGCATATCAATGGACCTTTTACACCGGATTTGGCGACACCGGTTTCAAAAATGGCCAGTACACTAAAGGAAAATGGCTGGCCTGAAAAAATAGAATGGGGATTGATCGGATCCTGTACCAATTCTTCCTACGAAGATATTTCAAGGGCGGCTTCAATCGCGGAACAGGCGTTAAACAAGGGCTTGAAAACAAAAGCCGAATTTGGCATCAATCCTGGTTCTGAACAAGTAAGGTTTACTATCGAAAGGGATGGTTACATAGATACATTTGAGCAGTTGGATGCTAAAATATTTACCAATGCCTGCGGCCCGTGTATTGGCCAATGGGAAAGAACGGGAGCAGATAAGGAAGAAAAAAACTCCATTATTCATTCGTTTAACAGGAATTTTGCCAAACGTAACGATGGCAACCCTAATACCCATGCCTTTGTAGCCTCCCCCGAGATGGTGGCAGCAATAGCCATATCCGGAAATCTGGGATTTAACCCGATGAAGGATAAATTAATCAACGATAAAGGCGAAGAAGTGATGCTGGATCCACCAACAGGAGATGAATTGCCTGAGAAAGGATTCGACGTAGCAGATCCGGGGTTCAAAGCGCCTTCGGCAGATGGCTCGTCGGTAGAGGTATCTGTGAATCCTGCGTCAAAAAGATTGCAACTGCTTTCTCCGTTTGCTCCATGGAACGGAGAAAATATTCAAGGTGCCAGGTTATTGATCAAAGCGAAAGGCAAATGCACCACGGATCATATTTCCATGGCAGGGCCCTGGTTGAGATTCAGAGGTCATTTGGATAATATTTCAAATAATACCCTGACTGGGGCGGTCAATGCATTTAACGATAAAACCGATCATGTCAAAAATCAGTTGACAGGTGAATATGGCCCGGTGCCTGATACCCAGAGAGCTTATAAGGCGGCAGGCGTTCCGACTTTGGTAGTTGGCGACCAAAATTATGGGGAAGGTTCATCGCGTGAGCATGCTGCCATGCAACCCAGGCACCTGGGAGTGGTAGCGGTGCTGGTCAGGTCTTTTGCCAGAATCCATGAAACCAATCTTAAAAAACAGGGTATGCTTGCATTGACGTTTGCCAATGAGTCTGATTATGCTAAAATTCAGGAGGATGATACTTTTGATTTTGTTGACTTAAAGGCATTCAGCGCCGGTAAACCTTTGACTATCCTGGCAAAACACGCTGATGGTACTGAAGATACCATTATAGCCAACCATACTTATAATGAGGGGCAGATTGAATGGTTCAGGGCAGGATCGGCTTTGAATTTGATCAAAAAGCAGAATGCCTGAAGGGCTGAATAGCACCAAAAATTAACCCTATGAGCCTTCACATTGAAGCAAAGCCTGGCGACATAGCCGAGACAGTACTTATTTCAGGTGATCCCAAACGCGCCAGGCATATTGCTGAAACTATGCTGACTGACTCGAGTTGTTTTAATGAGGTGCGGAATATGCACGGCTTTACAGGTTCGTTTGAAGGGAAAAAAATTTCCGTAATGGGAACAGGTATGGGCATGCCCAGTACGGCCATTTACCTGCATGAGTTGATGGTTGACTATCAGGTTAAAAAAGTCATCCGGATGGGGACCTGTGGCTGTATTCAACCAGGGCTCGAATTGGGCCATGTTATTATGGCTATGGGCGCATCAACTGATTCCAACATCAACCGGTCTGCTTTCAATGGCTTTGATTTTGCCCCATTGGCCGATTATGCTTTGTTGGAATCAGCCCGAAAGGCGGCCCTTGAGATGGGTGCTGAAACGACCGTTGGGAACGTTTTCAGCACCGACCTGTTTTATCACCCCGATGACTCCAAACGTTATCAGGTATGGATGGACCACAACATCTTGTGTGTGGAAATGGAAACAGCGATATTGTATACTATGGCGTCGAGGTTCGGTGTTTCCGCTTTGTCTTTGCTCACAGTAAGCGATAATATTCTGACAAAGGCGTCCGCTTCAACCCTCGACCGGGAAAGCGCTTTTACCGATATGGTTCAAATTGCCTTGAAAATTGCCTGAGTGTGCTGACTTTCCCGGTTTGACCTCCACTAAAATTACGAAAGGCGAAAACCGGAATACTGATGAAAGTCAGACCGTTAAATGATGCGTGTCATTGGTTTTGAAGGGCAATCACAACATATTATCGCACAATTCAAAACTATTAAAACGGCCATTTAACCTATGATTCAAGCAAAAGGATCCGATCTTTTTAAAAACTGGTGGCTGCTTACAGTCAACGGTATTGCTGCTATCGTATTTGGTATTGCTGCCATTTTTTTGCCGGAAATCACCTTATTAATACTGATTAACTATTTTGGTATCCTGGCAGTATTTTTAGGCATGTTTTTTATACTGGGGGGTATTTATTACAGAAAGAAAAATACATTGTGGCGATTTTGGATTTATGAAGGTAACCTCAACTTTATTATTGGCCTTATTATCTTATTCAATCCCCGCCTTACCATTGATACATTCGTTGTTTTGGTAGCTTTATGGGCTGTTTTTACCGGTTTCGCCCAACTAATATCTGCGATTAAACTAAAGGCGTTTGTACCGAAAAGAATTCTGTATTTTGTAAATGGCATCATTGGAGTGATATTTGGTGGGATATTGATTTTTAGCAAGATGGATTACCAGGCATTAGCACTGGTACTCGGTTTTTTTGCGATTGTAGAAGGCGTCTTTTCAATTGTAATTTCATTTGTGATGAGGGGTATAAGTAAAAACATTGAGCAAACCACTACCGAAACGTTTCATTATACCCATTCTCAATAGAAATAGCCACGTGCTGTATTTGAACCATAGCACTTCACCATCCCGGCCAAAAGTTCAACCCGAAGGTACCGGTCTTTATGTCCTCACGTTGAAAAGGAATAGCATAATAGGGTTCCAGCACCATTTGGCCGAATAGATTAATTCGCAGTGACCAGCCCATGCTATATACCGGGGTAGCTTCCGGGGTGTCGGTTCCGGAGGAGCTACTAAAAAGTTTTCTCCCTGATTCCCAGGCCACACCGGCATCGAAGAACCAGGTTACTTCCGTAAAGAGCATGGAAGACTCAAATAATGTCAGCCGCTTTGGTCCGCTTAGAGGAAGCCTTACTTCAAAATTGCCTACAAGAATCCTGCTTCCAAAAAGATCGTTTACTGTAAAACCATTGTCAATATCGCCATTCAGCCGGTTGGTAAATATCACATTATCATATCCCCTGATCAGTGTAGGAAAACCAATGAACAATTCGGAAAGTCGGTCATTTTCCGCATGATGTCCATGCCGGGCAAAGTGATAAGCTCTGAATGCCAGTGATAGGGGTTTTACATATTGATATTTCCGAAAATCGACAAGAAACGTGTGAAAATCCAAATCCCCCAGAAATTTACTAACTTCAAGCCTGATCCTGTTTCCCTGCAGTGGCGAGGCAATACCAAATTTTGAGTTGTCTTTAACAAACGCCAAACTTCCGCTCCAGACACTGAATCCTGATGGGGCCGGTAATTTTTCATCCCGGCTTTCTCCGATTAAAATATCATCCAGGTAGTAATTATTTATCCGGTCCAGACGGTAGCTGTAACGGGAAAAGGTGGATCCCAGTTCGAAACGGTTGGTTAGAGATAACGGGAGGAAGGTAAACACGCTTATCTGATCCTCGAAAGTCCGTAATTCATCAAGATAAAGATTGTCGACAACCAGTGTGGTGTCATTGTACTGAATAGTGTCCGCCTTTAATCCCAGGCGGCTTGATCTGAAGGGAATATGTGAGATGGCAACGCCCCAGTTAATCCTGTTTTTCTGGTTTAGATAGGCGGCCATGCCGGCAAAATCATAGATCATACCATTAAGTGCAAGGCCGGTTAGCAACTGGTTATTACCAATCATGTCACTAAAAAGCATGTTGACTCCCCCGGCTATACCTGTTCCATAACGGCTTGTGGAGATTCCAATGCCAAGGTTTGAAATGTAATCCAGTTTAAATTTGGGCCGGTAGGGAAAAACTTTAAAAGAGTCAACCGGTACCGGGGAAAGGGTATCGATTTTCGAAAGATGCTCATCCACCAAATTGGCCGGGGAGGGCTGAACCGGCGGGAGCGTGGCTGCGAGAAAATTGATACTTTCCGGGTTGACTTTCTTCTCGTGAAAATCTTTTAGAGGAGCTCTGTAAATCGTATATCCTTTTTTGAAATAATGGGTGTAGGCAATGCATTCATTTTTCATGGCCAGACTGATGGCTGGGGAAAAGGTAGTTATCCCACTGATTCCTGTAAAATAGTTGGTGTTCTGATAAATATGCTGATTCTTAAGGTCATACCGGTAAAGATTACGAAACCCATCCCTGTCTGATAAAAAGTATATGGAACGACTGTCGGGGCTAAACACCGGATTCAGGTTGTTGGCGCCGTAAAATAAATCCAGATCAGTCACCTGCCCGGTAGACATGTCGAGGTAAGAGAGGTTAAATGTGTATTTACCATTGGTTTTTCCAAATCGATGACTTAAACGGTCGCTGGCAAATACGATAAAATTTCCATCGGGCGACCAGGACGGTTGGATGTCGGAATAGTAGTCATCAGTTAGCTTTTGTACACTTTTTTGCTTCAGGTCATAGCAGTAAAGATCACTTTGGCCCTGAACCAGGCCAGTGACCACGATGCTATTGCCATCTGGTGACCAGGAAGGGTTACCAAAGGAGGGCAATCCTGATAACTTGATTTGGTTTACTATTTTATTTTTAAATACATCCAGGATCACCAGCTTATTGACTCCCTGACTGTATACCACATAAGCAAATTGATTCCCGTCCGGAGACCAGGCCCCTGCTGACTCGATGAAATCAAGGGCATCAATATGACTTGCCCGTGTGGCACTGGAGATTTTTTTTAAAATTTTTCCGGTACCGGCATCTGCCAAAAAAAGGTCGATGTTAAGCACATCTCTTTCAGATAGGAACATGAGATACTTTCCGTCGGGGCTAATAGCCGGTGATATGTTGATTGTTCCTGCATTTTCTTCCGAGATGATTCTGGTTCCGGCTATTGGGGCATTGTTTTCACTTTGGAATGGTTTATATATGTTCATTAGCGATTCCTGCCAGATCGCAGACATTGTATCGGCATTTAGGCTAAACATGGAAATCAAGGCGTTATCCAGGCCCAGTTTGGCTGTTCTTTTCAACATAGGTGTAATGACCGAATCCCCCCACACTCCGGTTAAAAAAGCCCAAAAAGCCTGGCCATAGCGATACGGAAAATACGCCCCGGGTCTGAACGTCAATTCTTTTAAGGTAGGAATGTCATCGTTGATCACAGCATCTCTCATCCACATAGCGGTATGGGCATCGATCCTGCCAATGGACAAGTATTCTGCGAGCCCTTCAATCATCCAAAGTGGTATATTTCGGATAGAAGAAGCGGTTGCGGAGTCGTCTCTTATGAGGATGTTATATTGAAAAGCATGGACAAGCTCATGTCCCAATACATGGTCAGTTTGCCGGGCAGACATCAGCAAGGGCATCACCACCCTGTTTTTTAAAGATTCTGTCACCCCACCGGTACCCACTCCGATCAGGCTGCTAATGGTCGTGGTCTGTTGAAAATCACCGTGGTTTCGGTAGAATATAATGGGATTTTTAAATTGGATAGTGTCTTTTAAAGATTGCTGATGAAGATGATACCATTGTTCACATCGCGCGGCAAGATGGTTGAGGAGTGAATCATTATCGATATAATGGTAAATCTCAAAGTTGGGTGTCTGCAACACGCTAAAATCGAGTGACTTATACTGTACCTTGTTTCTCCCGAAATATTGTCCGTTAGCTGATAGGGGAAAAATGGTGATAATAAAGATCCAGATGATATAACACCTCACAATCTCTGTACCATTCATGACCTTTTAAAAATGTTTTTGTAACCATTTGTTTTTTCCAAAGGCAAAATTGGAAATCAGGCCCCTGGTTATCAAGGATTAAGGTCAATGTTCTTGCTGACTTTGCGCACCGATTTCCGTTGAATGTCGATATAATCCAATCCTGCAGGTTTGTTAAGATTTGAAGGTTGGGTCGGTGACATTTCCAAACACTTCGCTGAAGCAGTACAATTTTATCCCGGGTGGTTCGTAATTATCCTAATAAATTGCTATTTTTCCTTTTTTTAAATCATTACTTTTTAATTAAGCGAATACAGGGTATTTTAACCAATTTAATTTGAAATCACATCTTCTCTTTATGTAAGATTAGCGTGCTGGAATTTATCCGGAAGAATAGCTATATGATTATTTTTTTAATTTTTTAAAATATTCGTCCAATCAAAAAAAGCATGAAAAACAATATCAAAAAGTTAGTAAAAAAGATTCCAATTATTAAAAGAGTACAAAAAGATAGAGCGTTCAAAAAAAAATTTAAAGTAGAAATAGATTTATTAAAAAAGAAACACCGCAACAATTCCGAAGCAAAGAGTATCATCCACTTCAGCATCAATAAAGCAGCGACACAATACGTTAAGGGAGTTTTGACAAAAATGTCAAATGAACATGGTTTGACGCCGGTGGCGATTCATGATTATGCCTTTTTGACAAAAATGCCGTATTTAGACTCGCTTTCAATAAAGGAAATGGAGCAGTATAAGCACATTTTTAAACCTCGGGGGTATCTGTACAGTGTTTTTGGAGGTATGATTGAAGGGATAGATAATCTGGAAAAATATAACGTGGTTTTATCTGTAAGAGATCCCAGGGATATATTGGTTTCCAATTATTATTCAACCGCATTAAGCCATCCTGTACCTCCGGAAAAGAGTGATAAAAGAGAAGAGTTTCTGGAAGTCAGGGAATGGGCCAGAAGCATTAGTATCGATGAATACGTTTTAAGCGAAAGTGATAAAGTGCACGCTGTTTTTGACAGGTACAGAAATAATCTCATTGCTAAATACGACAATGTTGGAATCGTCAGATATGAAGATATGGTTTCAGGCTACAGGCGTTGGTTAGCGGGCTTAGCAAATAAGTCAGGATTAAAAATCAGTGACCGGTTAAGTGAAGAACTCTTGACAGAATATGAACAAAACAGGGTCAGGAAAGAAAATAAATTTGCCCATGTACGGAAAGGGGTTGCCGGTGACTACAGAGAAAAGCTACGCGAGGATACCATAGAACAGCTTAATGATCAATTTGACGGAATACTGGGTTTTTTTGGCTATAAAAAACAAGGGGCAACAATGTCTGTACCCGTGCATTCCTGAATCTAAATACCGATGCAGGAATAGCGACTGGCTCAGTGCTTTCGGGGTACCGGCGTTTTGAAAACCTGTTGATAAACTGACAAAACGGTAAACCGGCTTCAGGCATCGACCTAAAAGCGTGTTTTGATGCCGATATTCAGCGACAGGAGGTTAAACTTATGAACCGATGGCCGGGCGAATTCCCCCATAAAAAAAATGCCGGTTTGTTGTTGATAAGCATCCGGTTCAGAGGTGTCCTGGGCATGGGACAACAAACTGGCCATGAGACACGGCATAGGTAGTAAAATGTAAACAAGCGTAGTTTTCATATCATAGGTTGAACATTCACGGATTAAATACGTGGACTGTTGCGCCAACACTGTCACGTAGCAATAAGGCAAAAGCAACATCCCATGTACAGCGTGGGGTATCTGGCGTTTTCATCGAACAAAACAGGCTGTTGTTCGATGATAAATCGCATCCGAAAGCTATTCGGTTTAATCAGGTGGCAGTACTGAAAGTAAAGGTACCTGAAAATGCCGGCAGTGGCCCGGTATGTGTCATTATCGACGGCCAATCCGTACAAGGGCAGGTGTTTACCTATGAATATGCTTCCCCTGAATCGCCTTTAGCTGTATCTGGCAACAAAGATCCGGTAGACTGGAAGGGTAAAAAGGCAGCAATCACGCTAACCCATAGTAAAAATTGATCATTTTTAGTGCCAATCAACTCCGTTAACCGGCGTTATTTCAAGATGGGTCTACCCCGGCATTTGAGGGAAGCCGGGGTGCCCTGTCTTTCTCATTTAACTCCAATTGCCTTTTGCTTACGGGCCCCTCCCTGTCCCTGTGTATCCTCCCTTTCCACCTACCCGACTTTCAAGATTTATCCCACCATTTGTCTCGTAAAAAGACTTCCCACATCAAACCCCGGTTGTTAGTTTTTAGTTATATTTGACCACCAAACAAAACTTTTAGTAATTGACAATTGACAATTGGGGTTGTTTAGACATGATATTTTAGAACTTTTTGGTGGATTATTGTTTTAAATAGGGTTAAATAAATAGATTAGAATTAACAACACATTGTTTTTATCTTATTAAACAGGATTTGACTTGGTCAACTTTTATAACATACCTCTTTTCAAACATTCAAACTTAACAACTGCCAACTACCAGTTGTCAATTGTAAACTGTCAATTGTCAATTATCAATTGCCCACCGTCAATTTCAAGATACATTACGATCATTTTAATAGCCTTATTAAGCGGTTGTCACACGCTGGCTCAGCCATCCAAACTTGAGAAGATCAAGACGTATTATAAAAATCAGGATACGCGGAACAAAAACGCGGATAGGCGCGGGTGTCTTCAACTTTATCCGGAAGATGGAAATGAATCGTACGAAATTATTCTGATCCGGCATGGTGAACCCGATGTGAACAAAAAAGGCTGGAAAGGTAGAAAGCAGGCAGAGCAATTTGCCCTCGCGTATGATACGGTGGGGGTGCTTCCATTTGACAATAAGATACATTGCCTCAAAGGTGTAACTACAAAAAAAGTATACCACAGTTCCCTGCCTCGCTCGAGCCACACTGCGCAGCTTTTATTTGGCAACGATTTTGAGCTGATTGAAGAGGCGCGATTCAGGGAGTTTGAAAGAAAAGTGATGAAATTTGTTAACCTGAAAATGCCCCTGATGTTTTGGCTGGGCACTTCCAGAATACTTTGGCTTATGGGTTTGAATAACAAGGATATTGAGACTTTCGACCAAGCAAAGTCCCGCGCTATGGAAAACGCGCTCTATTTAGCCGAAGAGGCAAAGAAAGATGGGCAGGCCATACTGGTGGCCCATGGGCTGCACAATAGATATGTTATGAAATACCTTCAACAAAATGGTTGGCAGCAGGTAAGAAAAGGGGGGAGTAAATACTTGGCAGTGAATATCCTGGCTAAGGAAAGACCCGCAGATGACAATGATGGACTATTGAAATGATGAGGATTCGGATTCTACACACCATTCCTGTCTCCTCAATATTTAATACCAAAAGCTGTCCTATCCTCATAATCAGGCTTCGGTGTAAGCTCATTAGGCTTATCCTCCAGCATTTTCAACACCTCCTCCACACCTCTTTCCAGTTGCGGATCCCGCCCATTGGCCAGTAATGCCGGATCATCCCAGACTTCAATGTCAGGCACTATTCCGTAACCTTCCGCAAACCATTCGCCCGAATTTCTATAAAGCCGGGCGTCAGGCACGGTTATGTAACCTCCATCGATCATCGTATGCCCGGTTGCCGGCCCAACCAGAATACCAACGGTCCTTTCACCGATAATCGGCCCTGCCTTTAACTCCTGGAAGGCCCATGGGAAAGCATCCCCGCCAGAGCCACTCCAGCCATTGATGAGCATCACTTTTGGGCCGGCATTTCCGTTGAGCGGCCATTGGTGGTCTTTTGAATTTCTCCAATGCAGATTAAATAGGGTGGGTCTGTGCAGCATCTCCATAAACCTGTCCGATAACTGTCCTCCTGAATTAAACCGCTCGTCAATGACAAATCCTTTTTTATCGATTTGAGCAAAAAACTGGCGATACAACTCGGTTTGTCCCTCAATACCGGTGTTGGGCATATACATGTAACCCACCTGGCCATTCGACAAGCGTTCCACCGTTTTTCTGTTATTTTCAATCCATTCAAGGTGCCTCAACCTGCCCTCTTGCTGATAAGTTAGCGCTTTTATGACTACTTTCTGTGGCTTTTCCCCGTTGGGAGATTGGCTTATCGACAATTCTATGGTTTTGCCGGACAACCCTTCAAAAGCAGCATAAGGATCTTTTGACACATCCGGTTCCACCCCATTTACCGCGACAATGTAATCACCTGCTTTGGCCCTGATCCCAGGCTGGTCCAGCGGGGACCTGACTTCGCTGTCCCAGGGTGCGGGTTTCACAATCCTGCCAATTTGATACCTTCCGTTTTGCAGCGCCCAGTCAATGCCCAGGAAGCCGGTAGGACGGAATTCCGTACGCTCCATATCGCCACCACCGGCATAGGTATGTCCTGCACTTAATTCTGAAATCAGCTCCACCAGGATGTTATTTAAATCCCACCGGGTCAAGGCGTCATTCACCAATGCCCCATATCGGTGCTTCATAGCCGGCCAGTCCACGCCGTGCATGTTGGGGTCGTAAAACAGATCCCGGTACCGCCGCCAGGTGTCATTGAAAATCTGTGTCCATTCCTCCCGCGGGTCGACTGTCATTTCGAGTTCTGCTGTCCTTAACGGGGTTTCGATCTTTTGATCCGGAGCGACTTTAATCAGCCCGTATTTGCCACGTGCATTGACCATCATTGTTTTACGATCGCCTGACAGCTTATAGTTGTTGGCATGTTTGATGATCGTTTTTTCCTCTCGTTTTTCCAGATCATAATATTTAACAGGAGAGTCCTTGTCTTTGGCCCCTGTGTTTGGATACTGATGAAAAATGAGTTTGCCTTTTACGGTACTTAATCCGCCATAATTTCCAGCTTCAGGGGGGAGCACTACAAGTCTGGACTCCATGCCGTTTATGGTTATTTTAAAGTCCTTCACCTTTTTGTCGCCAGCTTCTTTACCTTCTTTCTTGTCCTTTTTATCGTCCCCAGGTTTATCTTGCTCCTCTTTTTTGTCTTCCAACTGGTCATTTTCAGCAGATAACGGCGATGCCACTTCTTCATTTAAAGGAATGGCCGCCAACCGGGTGGTATTGGCATAAATCCATGTAGCATCTAAGTTGCTGTATTGCGGAGAAAATGCCCTTTCAGTGCGTAAAAACAGGTATTTACCCTCCGTATCAAAGACAGGATCGTAATCATTGTAATAACCCGAGGTAACCTGATGGGATTGCTTGTTCCCGGTGTTGTAAAGGAATATGGCAAGCTGCCGGTTTTCCAACGCTTTGGAGTAGGCTATCCATTGGCTATCTCCTGACCAATCCACCTGAAACCCTCTTAAACCGCCTTGATTTCTCCACACGGTTTTATCAATTAAAGTAAGTTGCCTGCTGTTGATGTCAAGCATCCGGATTTCCTGTTTTTCATTGATAAAAACCAACTTTTTACTATCCGGTGACCAGAACAGGTGGTAACCGAAGCCCCCGTTCAGGTTAGTAAGCTTTTGCACAGGTTGGTCGGCTTTGGCCATGGCCAGGTAGATTTCATTTTCACCGCTTTGATCACTCCAGTAAGCGATGTACTTGCCGTCAGGCGACCAGGCCGGATGACGGTCCAGTGCGCCACTGCTCTTGGTCAGGTTGACGATGTAACCGTTTTCTGCCGGAACACTAAAGATTTCACCCCTGGCTTCGAAAACTATTCTCTTCGCATCATGAGCGGGATGGTAGTCCATGATTCTCTTTCCAACGTTGACGGTTTTAGGCAAAAGGGATGCTAAATCACTGACGACATTGATTTCCACCTCACGATACTGATGGTCCCGGAGATTCAGCAAATACAGTTTTCCACCAGCCTCAAACACCGCTTCCGATGGCCCCAAAGAGAAATGGTTGATGTCAAATTCCTCAAAAAAAGTTAATTGTTTGTTGGATTTTGTATCGATGTCATGGATCCAGACATTTCTTCGTTTTTGCTTTCCCTGATCGGAGATAAAGTAAATACTGTTACCGTGCCATTCCGGCTTACCATCCGTTGCGGGGTTCTGAGTGATGTTTTCAGCGGTTTTATTTTTCAGGTCAAAAACCAGGACATCGGATGCCAGCCCTCCGCGATATCGTTTAAATGGATAATTTTCGGTGATTCGCGTAACATACGCTAAGTGGTTACCGTCAGGGGCATATGACGCAAGTTCGCCGTAGGGAATTGGCAGCTTTTCTGCTATGCCACCCTGCCTGTTGATCTTATAAAACTGGCTGAATCGCTGCCTTCCACTTTCCCTCGCCGATGCGATGAGTAATGAATTGCCATCAGGATGCCAGTTTACCATCCTGTCCGGCCATGAATGGAAGGTGATCCTGTATGGAATTCCACCGGTGGCAAGGATGGTATAGACATCGGTATTACCATGATAATTCGCGCTGTAGGCAATGGTATTCCCATCAGGGGAAAACTTCGGATGGGACTCTTCCCCGGGCGTAGAAGTTATCCGGACAGCGGTTCCTCCGGGCTTTTCTACTGTCCAGATGTCACCCCCATAAACAAAAGTGATATGCGTCTGTGAAACATCGGGAAACCGCAACAGCCTGGCGTCAATTTGTGCCTTGGATTCCCATGCCGGGAGCAGCAGAATTATAAGGAAACTATATAAGGTTTTCATTTGATGATCTTTGAGGTTAGCTACCTGCTCCTACCTGGTTCTGTAAGGTTGGTGATCAGGTTTTACATATGGATTATTTCTTAACTGCTCATTCATGTAATCAATGGCCCGTTGTAATTGCGTGTCAATTCCCTGTGCCAGCTTACCGGGATCTTCCAGCACTTCTATATCCGGGTCTACCCCGTGCCCCTCCTTAAACCACTCTCCATTGGGATCATACATGCTAAATGTAGGGACAGTAACTACACCGCCGTCAACCAGCCGGGGAGCACCGGAAATGCCAATAAGGCCACCCCAGGTCCTGGCGCCGATCAGTGGGCCGATGCCAAGTTTTCTGAAATAATCCGGGAAAGCATCCCCTCCTGAGCCGGCCCATCCGTTGATAAGCATTGCCTTGGGACCAAAATGTCCGAAAGGAGGCCATGGCCAGTCCTGCCCGTCGCGCACGGCCCAATAGGCAAGGGGCTTGCGGTTGAGCATTTCCACAAACCGGTCAGGGATCTGCCCGCCATTGTTAAAACGTTCGTCAATAATCAGCCCTTCTTTTTCCAGTTGTCCCAAAAATTGCCTGATTAGCTCATTTTGACCATCCACACCGGTGCTGGGTACATATACATAACCAACCCTGCCATTAGTAGCTTCATCAACCACCTTTCTGTTTTGGTTGATCCATGCCAGATGCCTCAGGCGGGTTTCTGTCTTCAACGGCTTAACCACCACAGTCCTGGCGCCCTTTTTGCCCGGAGTACTGTTCACGGTCAGGGCAACTGTTTTTTCTGCCAACCCCTCGAATGCTGCCGCCGGGTCCTTGTTAATATCCATAGTCACCCCGTTCACCGCGATCACATAGTCTCCGACTTTAACATCGACCCCCGGCAGGGCCAGGGGTGACCTTACCTCGGTATCCCACGGAGCGCCGTCTACGATATGTTTAATCCGGTAATGACCCTTGTCAATTTCCCAGTCGACACCCAGATAGCCCACACTCCGGTTACTGGCTCGTTCGGTATCCCCGCCAAAACGGTAGGTATGTGAAGCATTTAACTCAGCGATCAGCTCTCCGAGAACATAGTTGACATCCCAGCGTGTCACAGACTGATCAATGAGTGCCCCATACCTCGTACGCATATCCCCCCAGTCAACACCGTGCATGTTTTTGTCATAGAAATAATCCCGCTGGAAACGCCAGGTGTCGTTGAAAATCTGCTTCCATTCCTCTTCCGGATTCACGGTCACTTCCATATCCTGTATTGGTATTTTTTTATCTATCTTTTGTTTTTCCTTGACTTCAATGACGGCTAAATCTTTTTTCTGGCCCACCAGCATCTTTTTGCCGTTCGCTGAAAGCAAATAGAAATTGGCATTGTCGATAATGGTTTTTTCTTCCCGCTCTTTCAGGTCGAAGTACTTCACAGGCCGGTTTTTGTCTGTGGCACCTGAATTGGGAAGCTGATGGTAGATGACTTTGCCTTCGACCGCCTGCACATTGGTATAATTACCCGGCGAAGGGGGGAGGACAACAACACGATGCTCAAAGTTCTCCAGGGCGATTTCTACGGGTTTGCGCTCTTTTTCTTTTTCCTTTTTATCACCGTTTTTTTTCTTTTTACCATTTTTTTCCGAACCGTTATTCTCCTCTTCAGCTTTTTCTTCTTCCCTGGCTTCTACCTCATCATTTTCCGGTGCAATAGGCGAAGGCACATCTTTGCGCAGGGAAACAGCCGCGACATGCGTGGAATTGGGATAGATGAAGGTATTATCCATGCTGCTGTAAACAGGAGAAAAATTTCTGTTGGTTAAAAAATACAGGTATTTCCCATCAGGGCCAAAGGCAGGGGAGAAATCGCTGTAAAACCCATGGGTGGCCTGGTGGCGCACTTTGCTATTAAAATCGTACAGGAAAATGGCGCTGTGCCGGTTGGGTAGCCCCCTGGAGTACGCCATCCAGCGACTATCGGGAGACCAGGTGACCCGGAAGTTTTCAAGACTGCCGTGCATCATCCACAGGCCTTTGTCGATGTCAGTGGTGGAACCATCATCGAGGTTAAAAACCTTGATCTCCTGTGTTTGTTCTACAAATGCTATCTTTTTACTGTCCGGTGACCAATAGGGGGTATACCGGAACCCATCCCCATAGCTGGTCAGTTTTTTCTTCTGATCGTTTTCCCTTTCATAAAGATACAGCTCGTATTCACCGGACTCATCGCTCCAATAGGCAATCTTTTTGCCATCCGGAGACCACGACGGATATCTTTCCGCAGAGCTGCTTGAATTGGTCATGTTTTTTATGAACCCTTTTTCGGCAGGCACGGAAAAAAGATCTCCCCTGGCCTCCAGCGCCACGCGATTACCATCAGGGGAAATCCACGCGCTGTAAATGTAATTCGCAGCCTTTTCTGTCTGAGAAATCATGGATATGTTATCTGTAACTACATTGATTTTTAGCTCTTTATATTGGTTATTCTCTAAATTCATTAAATAGAGTTTACCCCCTGCTTCAAAAACCAGGTCGCTTGGCCCAATAGAAGGAAAATGAATATCAAACTTGGAAAACCTCGTCAGTTGTTTGGACGTGTTGCCGGCCAGGTCGTGTACCCAGATATTGTACCGCTTTGAAGGCCCCTGGTCGGATAAGTAGTAGATTTTATTCCCGTGCCACATCGGTGCCTCGTCGTTGGCGGTGTTAGTAGTAATATTTTTACTGGTGAGCTCTTTAAGATCGAATATCAGGATATCGGGCGCCGCGCCCCCCCTGTACCTTTTCCAGGTTCTGAATACCCTTGACCTGTCCGTAAAAGCCAGACGATTGCCATCGGCGGCGTAAGAAGCAAATTCGCCATACGCAAGCGGAAGCTTTTCAGCCATTCCACCTTGAACGGATACTTTATAAAACTGGCTGAAACGTTGTTTGCCGCTTTCCCTGGAGGAAGCAAACAATACCTTGTCCCCGTCAGGGTGCCAATCCAGCACGCGATCAGGCATACCATGATAGGTAAGCCGGGAAGGAACGCCGCCGGCAGCGGGAATCGTATATACATCTACATTTCCTCCATAGTTTCCTGAGAATGTAATCATGGAGCCGTCAGGGGAAAATCTGGGAAATGACTCTGCGCCTTTCGGAGAGCTCAGACGGGAGGCGTTGCCGCCTTCTTTCGGAGCAACCCAGATATCACCTGCAAAAACAAAGCAAACCTGGGTCTGCGAAACATCAGGATGCCGGAACATCCTGGCATCGGTTTGTGAGAAGATCTCCAGTGACAAGAGCATTGCGAATAGGATTAGACTAGTTGTTTTCATCTGGTTAAAATGTTTGAGCCTAGTATTGATTAGTCTCCTAAAAATAATAAAAGTGCTTGAAACTGTCGCTATTACCACGATGTTTATTTAACAGACCGGATAAAGAATCTTTGCCCGGTACTATTCATAACCTTGAAAACCAGCTTGACAAAATCATACTGATATTCACATTTTTAAATACCGGGTAAAAAATCAGTACAAGAAAAGGATTCAGCCGTCTTTATCATGTAGCTCGATTATCAAAAACCCTGGTTATCTACATGGACTATTCAGTATTTACCGCAGAAGATTTTGCTTCAGACAACTCTTTTCAAAATTGGGTTTTTAAAAAAAAAGATGAAGATGTTGAATTCTGGGAAGCCTGGGTGCTGAAAAACCCAGAGAAAAAAGAAGAGATTGCCGAGGCCGTATCGATATTAAATGGTTTCAGGATCCGTGAAGCGGAGGTTAGCAGGATGCAGGTAGATAAGTCATGGCAAAGACTTGAAAAATCCCTTGAATTTGAGGAAAAAGAAAACCCTGTTCAGCTCCCTGGCCCACCGCAAAGGCCCTGGTATAAATATGCGGCAGCGGTGGTATTGTTAATCATAGCTGGCCTTATGTATCAACGCTTTTTTCACAATCGTGAGATAGTGCACCGTACAAATTATGGTGAAACCGCCAGCATTACCCTTCCTGACAACTCGGTGGTGACACTCAACAGCAACTCCAGCCTGAGATATCTCATCCCCTGGGACGATAAAGTGGACAGGGAAGTTTGGTTGGATGGAGAAGCGTACTTTTCAGTAGTGAAGACCGGCAATCATCAAAAGTTTTATGTCAAAAGTGACGACGGGCCCCTGGTGGAAGTTTTGGGGACCGAGTTTAATGTGACAAAGCGAAAAAGCCGCACCAGGGTAGTGCTTAACACCGGAAAGATCAGATTAAACATCAATAATTCATCGCTCAAAGAAACAATTGTCATGCTCCCCGGAGAACTGGTCGAGTTTAGAGATACCGCTGCCACCTATGTGAGAAAAAAGGTAAATCCCGAGTTATACACCTCATGGAAATGTAAAAAGCTGATGTTTGAAGACACCAAGCTAGAAGAGGTGGTATTGCTGCTGGAGGAGATTTATGGCCTGGAAGTAGAAGTTTCGGAGCCTGCTTTGCTGGAAAAGAGCGTCTCCGGTTCTGCCCCGAGCAATAATATTAACCTGCTGATCAATGGATTGTCCGAGTCATTCGGACTGTCTATCGTTCGCCATAAGAAGCAGGTGAAGATTAGTGCTAAGTAACTATCAAAATAGTTGACAACATATTCATTACTTAAACCTCTAAGTTATGCAAAAACTTTTACAAATGTTGGGCATAATGGCTTTGTTATGCTTTCAGTATTTGCCTTGTTTTCCACAGTTTTTGGTTTCCTCTGAAAATGATCGACAAACAATTACTAACCGGGAAGTTAACAAGACCAAATACTTGAAAGATGTATTACGGGAGATAGAAACAAGATACCGGGTTTCTATTATGTATAACAGTGAACTGGTGAAAAGTATCGAGGTATCCGGCGAAGATAAAAACTATGATTCGTTAGAAAGCGCTTTACGCGATCTGCTGGATTCCAGTGGGTTGATATTCAAAAAACTGGGGGAGAATTTTTATGTTATCCGGAGAGATGAGGATTATTTTAAAAAATTACCTCGAAAATTGAAGTCCGGATCATTGTTTGATAAAGGGCAGCACAGGGGGAATAGCACCCTGGAAAAACTGTGGGGAAACGGGAAAGGAAATCGGGTGAAAGGTGATCGGGATGCCATGGTAAGCGGGACAGTAATTGACAAGGAAAGCGGGAATCCCCTGCCAGGTGTTTCCGTGCTGATAAAGGGTACGTTGCGTGGAACGATAACGGACGATCAGGGGAATTATACCATTGATGTAGCACCTGGCACGACCTTGATATTTTCTTTTATCGGATATCTAAGCCAGGAGGTGGTAGTAGGGGCCGCCACGAAGATCGACATCAGCCTGGAGGTAAATGTTACGGCCCTGACTGAAATCGTGGTGATCGGATACGGCACACAACAGAGAAGGGACATTACAGGCTCAGTGGCCTCTGTATCGGCAAAGGATATCAAAGATATTCCTTTAACCAGTTTCGAAAATGCCATCCAGGGTCAGTTGGCAGGTGTGCAGGTCCAGGAACCCAGCGGTGAGCCCGGTGCAGGGGTTACAGTGAGGGTCAGGGGTTTGGGTTCTATCACTGCTGGCAATGAGCCACTTTATGTGGTGGATGGCTTTCCTGTTTCCAAAAACGTGGATATCGGTGTCCAGGGCGACCTTGCCAGGCGAAGGGCTGCCTTCAGACCCCCGCCATCTAACCCTATGTCAACCCTCAACCCCAATGATATCGAGTCTATCGAAGTGCTGAAAGATGCTTCCGCAGCAGCTATTTATGGATCCAGGGGATCGAATGGGGTCATTCTTATCACAACCAAAAGAGGGAAAAAAGAAGACGGAGCGCCGACCGTAGGTTTTGATGCTTTTGTCGGCGTGCAGTCCGTTGCCAACAAAATCGACCTGATGAATGCAGTTGAGCTGAGATCGTATGTGCTTGATTCCAGAAATAATAATTATTTGCAAGATGTACCTGGCGCGGATATAAACGATTCCAACACCACACGGAATCAAAAGGCCCTGGATGCCGGCCTGTCACCCCGTGCCGAATACCGGATTGCCGATGATTTCCTTAACCCTGACGGAACTGACACAGACTGGCAGGATTTGATTTTTAATACTGCTGTGCAACAAAGTTATAACCTTTCTGTATCCGGAGGTTCTGAAAAAGTCGGTTACTATGTGGCAGGCGGTTATTTCGATCAGGACGGTATCATTGAAGGGTCAGGGTTTGAAAGATACAGCTTCAGAGTCAATCTGGAGGCGGATATCTGGCCACGGCTGAAGGTAGGATTGAACTTAAATCCATCTTTTAACAATATCGACCGTCTCCCGGCCGGATCGCCCTACTTTGCCAGGCCGCCCGGGATCGTCTATTCAGCGCTGGTTCATTCCCCGACTGTGCGCCCCTATAATAACGATGGTACACCCAACCAGCGTGACAACCAGAGCTTTCTGCTGACTCCGGAAGGAACAGAGGCCGGTTTTTCTTCTGCCAGCAACCCTTTGGCCATCATCGATGCCGTTCAGGATGACTTAAACCAGTTCAGAACTTTTGGAAACTTCTACGCAACATATGAGTTAGCTGATGGATTAACCTGGAAAACCTTTACCGGTATTGATATTAACAATTACAAACGTACGTTTTTCAGAGACAATACGCTATTATTCCGGACCGCGACAACCGGTGAACCGTACGGCCAGTCCGGTTCTTCACAAAGTGTTAACTGGTTGGTGGAAAATACGCTTTCTTACCAAAAGGTTTTTAATGATTTACATTCCTTATCGGCTGTAACCGGATATACCGCGCAAAAAGAAACCATCGATGTAAACCAGCTATTAGCTGAGAATTTTCCCGACGACCTCGTTCCAACGGTCAGTGGAGGGCAGGTCATCAACGGTACAGCTACCAAAGAAGAATGGTCTCTGGCGTCGTTTCTGGCAAGGGCTAACTACAGTTATAACGATCGCTATTTGCTGACGGCTACCATTCGCACGGACCGTGCTTCAAGATTCGGAGAAGGCAATAAAACCGGCATATTTCCATCCTTTTCGGCAGGGTGGAGGTTATCCGAAGAAAGCTTTGCAGCCGACCTGGCTTTTCTCAGCGACTTAAAACTAAGGGCCAGTTGGGGAAAAACAGGCAACTTTTTAATTCCGAACTACGCGGCCATCGGATTACTTGATCCGTTTAATTATATACTCGGTGATGTTCTGGTAAATGGTATTGCCCCCTCGACCATCAGCAATGAAGATTTAAAATGGGAGAAAACAGACCAGATCGACATCGGTCTTGAATTCGGGCTTTTTGAGGATCGTATTTTTGGGGTGATCGATTGGTATAAAAGCACCACCTCTGACCTGTTGCTCAACGTGCAGGTGCCCTCTTCGCTGGGCTTTACTACAGCGTTACAAAATATCGGGGAAGTGGAAAACACTGGTTGGGAAATTTCGTTGAGCACCCGTAATCTCGTTGGGGCATTTAAGTGGAATACTGACTTTAATTTTGCTAAGAATGCTAATGAAGTAACCCGACTCGGCAGCAGTGGTGATCCTATCCTGAGTTCAGGGGGTGCCGGTATCCGCCATATTACCCGTATCGGTGATCCTATCGGCAGCTATTTTGGCTATGTAGTCGATGGTATTTACCAAACCCGGCAGGATATAGACAATGCCCCGGTCGATACACAGGCCCCGGATCCCGGGCCGGGGGATTTCAGGTTTAAGGATGTCAACAACGACGGTGTCATTGATCCCGATGACAGAACCGTCATCGGTAATTACCTGCCGGATTTTACCTGGGGTCTTAATAATCGTTTTTCCTATAAAGGATTTGACCTAACTATATTACTTCAAGGCGTACAAGGATCAGAAGTATTGAACCTGACCAGAAGACACCTGGGTAACGGAGAAGCTAACTTCAATAGCTACGCGGAATGGAATAATCGCTGGATATCCCCATCCCAATCCGGTAATGGAGAGATACCCAGGGCTGACAGACAAACAGGTAATCATGGTAATAATAACCGTCCGTCTTCATTTCAGGTGGAAGATGCCTCTTACATCCGCTTAAGAAATATCACGATAGGTTATAATCTGCCTGTTGCCACCCTTGGCAGGTACATAAAATCCCTGAGGGTTTATGCTTCCGGCACCAACTTATTCACTTCGACCGGTTACCTGGGCTTTAACCCCGAAGTCAATAATCAATCCACCTTTAACAATGTTCAGGGCGAAGATTACGGGGCATATCCGCTTTCCGGAATATTTACTGTGGGGGTGAATGTAGTTTTTTAATGCTTAGTCTTTATTTCTAAATGGCAAATCAAATGAAAGCGAAAATAACAGTTGTTGTCTTGCTTTTGGGGCTTCTTGGCGCATGCAGTGAGGATTTTACCGACCTTGCGCCAATTTCACAACGCAATGTTCAGAACTTTTATCGAACAGCTGCTGACATGGAAGTGGCAGTCAACGCCGCCTACAGCGCGTTGCTACTCAACGGCACCTACAATGAAAGCTACTGGATTATGCAGGAAATGCGGTCAGACAATACAGACCAGGGCCCCGGTACCACGGGTCTTGCCCGGGAGCGGGCCGTTATTGAGGATTTTGATGAAATTTCCACCAGTGAGATCGTCACCAATGCCTATGTTGATTCCTACCTGTGTATCTCAAGGTGCAATATTGTGCTTGATCGCATAGATCCCATCCCGATGGATCAGGCCTTGAAGGATCAGTTGAGAGGTGAGGTGTTGTTTCTCAGGTCACTTATGTACTATCATTTGGCAGTGTCGTTTGGCAATGTTCCCCTGATACTGACTGAAACCAGATCGGTAGAGGAAGGAAAAAGCCATGTACAGGTATCAGCCGATGTCATCTACAACCGGATTGCACAGGATCTGGCAGAAGCCGAATCGTTGCTGCCTGTGACCTATGATGCTTCCAATGTTGGAAAGGCCACGCGTGGTGCTGCCGCTGCGTTGTTGTCAAAGGTATATCTTACCATAGGGGAAAATAGTGCCGCAGAAACCGTTTTAAGAAGAATAATCAGTGATTACGGTTACAGTCTGCTTCAGAATTATGCGGATTTGTGGGGCGTTGAGCATGAAAATAACAATGAGTCCATCTTCGAAGTTCAGTTTCAGGGAGGGGGCTTTGGAACAGGTAATTTGTTTACCAATCAATTTTCGCCGCTACCGGAACTTCCGATAAGTGTCGGTGATTTTCGTAACAGGCCTACACGTGATATACTGGCGGCCTATGAGCCTAATGACAGCCGCCTGCTCACTTCTATGGATACCATTTATGTGGATGAGCAGGGCGTATTGCTCACCAGTTCTGCCAATGATGCCAGGTTTATTGTCAAATACGGTACTGTCAACGCTTTTAATGAAGATGACGCTCCAAATAATTTCATAGTGCTCCGCTATGCAGACGTGCTCCTGATGCTTGCTGAAGCGATTGGTGAAAGTGATGAGGCCTATGACTTGATCAACCAAATACGAAATCGTGCCGGACTTGACCCTGTTGACGCCAACACTCCAGGAACTTTCGAAGAGAAGTTATTGCAGGAAAGACGGGTAGAACTGGCCTTCGAAAATCACCGTTGGGCCGATTTGAAGCGGTTCGGTGTGGCGATGCGCATCATGCAGGCGCAAGGAAAAGAGGCCAATCTGCTCTTTGCCATCCCACAAAGGGAAATTGACCTCAACCCGGAAACTTTTATCCAGAATCCGGGATATTGATACAGTGAGCGTCAGAATATCTGTTTTATTGCCAGCCTGTACGTGACGGTATGGGCTGGTTACTTTTAACCCCTTTTGCCATGAAAGCCCATTTATTAATTTTTTTCAATGGTCGTTAAATACCTCTAATACTTCATCGTAATGTCATTTTAGGCTGGGATCTGACGGGGCCCATTGATGACAAAGGGAAATTGGGTTTCACGGTCACTCAGGGATGAATGTATATTTGGGCATTATTTGATTAATTTACATGGATGAATGCCAAATCTGAAATAACTAAAGCAAGAAACCAGCATAAACCGGTGGCAAATATTCCCCCGGGCTTAACAACCAAAGCCACCATTGTCGTGGTGGGGGCAGGGGCCTTTGGGGGTTGGACCTCTTTGTGGCTTTTGAGAAAAGGTTTCAAAGTCATAAATGTTGACTTATGGGGCCCTGGCAATGCCAGCTCCAGTTCTGGTGGTGAAACCAGGCTGTTGCGTTGTGTTTATGGCATTGGTAACCTATACACCCGCTTAGCAGCCCGCTCCCTGGAATTATGGCTTGAAAATGAAAAAAGTCTGGACAAACAATTGTTTTTCCCCAGTGGTGCTTTGTGGTTTATTAATGATTCGTATGACGGTGGCTTTGTGGAAGCGTCACTGCAAGTGCTCGATGCACTGAAACTGTCTTATGAAAGATTAACGCCAACCGAAGCCGGGAAGCGCTATCCGGCGCTGCATGTATCGGATTTAAGTGGCTTGGTATTGGAAAAAAAAGCGGGCTACTTATTGGCCAGAGAGGCTTGTATAAGTGTAACAAAAAGATTTATCGCGGAAGGGGGTACCTATGTGCAAAGTGAGGCCTTGCCCGGGGTTATAAGCAACGGCCGGTTAAATAACCTTTTATTAAAAAATGAAAAACTGGAGGGCGACGCCTATGTTTTCGCCTGCGGTCCCTGGATGCCGGAAATTTTTCCCGAATTGCTTGGTAATAAAATAATCGTCAGTCGTCAGGAGGTTTTTTACTTTGGTATGCCATCCGGTCTTGTTTCCTCTTTCGAAGACCACCTGCCTCCCTGGCTTGACCTGGATCGTGAACATATGTATTATGGATTTCCGCAAACCCAAAATCGCGGTTTTAAGATTGCTGCTCATGGCAAGGGTAAAATCTTTGATCCAACCTGTGAAGACCGGATAGTGTCAGGTGATGAGCTTGAAAAAGCCCGTAATTACCTGGCTTTCCGTTTTCCCGTGCTGAAGCATGTCCCGCTGGTTGAATCCAGGGTTTGCCAGTACAGCAATACGCCTGATGAGCATTTTATCATGGACCAGCATCCCGAAGCTGCCAACGTGTGGTTATTGGGAGGTGGCTCCGGCCATGGTTTCAAACACGGCCCGGCACTGGGTGAATTAGCCGCCGCTGCCATTGCCGGAGAATCGTCCGTTCCTGATGAATTCTCTCTTAAAAGGTTTGATCTTTACAACCGACAGCCCCCGGTTTAAGCCATTTGTCGACAAATTGTGCCGTCCAATAATCACCTGAATATGAACGAGTATGATCCCCAGACGCTCCCGGGAAATATATCGATAGCACAATGTTAGTATGAGCATTGATGTACTATCCATAAAAGCCATTACAGAACACAAATCCTGAAAGTTATTGTCATGTTGTAAGCATGTTATGGCAATGGTTATCCCGGGACATTAACCCGATTCAGGATCCTGGCAGTATATCAGGTACAAAGCTGTATTTAACATGTCTTAGATAATAATACCTGATATTATTATTAACTTATGCTGTGTTAAATCTAAATGCTTAATTATCATGAGAAGAATAGTCTTGTTTGTTCTGGCACTTTTTTTTGTATTGGTTGGAAACTCCCAAAATCGCCAGCTCCGGATCATCGCCATTGGGGCCCATCCCGATGATTGTGACAGTAAATTCGGGGGAACTGCTGCTAAATTTGCGGAAATGGGGCATGCGGTAAAGTTTTTGTCACTGACCAACGGCGATGCGGGCCATCAGCGTGAGGGAGGAGGTGCCCTTGGCAAACGCCGGCGTGCTGAAGCAAAAGAAGCCGGCCGGCGTCTGGGCGTCGAATATGATGTGCTTGATAATCACGATGCCGAACTCCTGCCTACTTTGCAGGTACGACACCAGGTGATCAGAAAAATCCGGGAGTGGGATGCAGACATTGTACTAGGCCTGAGGCCCAACGACTATCATCCTGATCACCGAAATGCCGGAAAAGTTGTGCAGGATGCCGCCTACCTCGTCATTGTACCCAATGTTACGCCCGATACACCTCCTTTGAAAAAGAACCCCTTGTTTTTGTACATGCAGGATCATTTTCAGAAACCTAATCCCTTTAGCCCCGATATCGTCGTGGCCATTGACGACACGATTGAAAAGAAAATAAACGGCATGGACGCACATGTATCGCAGTTTTACGAATGGCTGGCCTGGGTGGATGGCAAACTGGATGAGGTACCGGAAGGAAAAGCTGAACGAAGGGAATGGCTGGCCAAAAGGGTAAAAGGTCGCAAGATATCCCCTGTCATGCGTAAATCCCTGGAAAAATGGTATGGTGCGAATAAAGCTAAAAATGTGCAATATGCCGAGGCCCTGGAAATAGCCGAATACGGATTACAGCCCAGCGATGATGAAATCTGGAAATTATTCCCTATGTTACGATGAAGTAAAATTAACCCTATGCAACGAAACTACGATGCCATTGGACTAATCCTCCTGACTTTTTTTGTCATTTCATTTTTAACCGATATTATCGGACCACTTGTTCCTGATATTATTGAAAGCTTTGATCTGTGTTTAACTTTAGCAGGCCTGCTGCCCTTTGCTTTTTTTATTTCATTTGCCGGTGCCTTGCTATTGGCACTCGCTCCCGGTTATCTGGTTTACATTGTTTCCCTTTTTTTTATAGGCTCCGGCATGGCCATGTTGCAGGTAGCTATCAACCCACTGCTTAGGGTCGCCGGTGGTGCCATTATTCCACTGATTGTACGATGGATAGGTGATCTTTTTGGCCTGAAAACGGGCCTGTTTTTTTTGTACCTTACCCCTGGCTACATTATGCGTATCGGATTTTGGTCGAAGCCTCTGATCAATCGTGAGACCATTAGCCTTAGGAAAAAAGAAATGGGGAGTTATGAATCATAAGTCAATGATAGGTGTCGACCTGGGTGGCACTAATGTTAGGGCCGGATTAATATCTGATCATCGAATGGCTAAGCTGGCAAGCCGGAGTATTACTTCACAAGGTGCTGAAGCAGAGGTTTTAAAGGAGGTGATCGACGTCATCGACCGGATTTATGAAAGCGACGTGGCAGGGATAGGCGTTGGGGTGCCCGGCGTTGTGGATACCAAAAACGGTATCGTATATGATGTGCAAAATATTCCGTCGTGGAAGGAAGTATATCTCAAGCTGAAAACCTTCGCCTACAGCCCTGTCGTTGACCGGCTTACCATCGAGGTTTCCGAAACACCTCATATTGCGGTCTTCGGTGCGGCTACGCTTTGTTGGCAATTGTCAATTAAAACCACCCCATAATTCGGTACAATTTGCATTCCTTCCTGTCTTAATTTAAAAGAGCATAACGTTTGAATCGCATCCTTTTTAGCAGGCTTATATGATACCATTGAAAATAAGAATAATTGGTCTCCTTTTTGTTGTCAGCTTCGCAAGTTATGCGGCTGATCGCATTCCGGTAAAAGTAGAAAATGTGGCGTTTGGGGCACCTTTGACATTGGGGGTTCCTTTCCCGCGGGGTGTATTGTTTTCTCCGGACCATGTACGGCTATTGAATAAAAACGGTGAGGAGATTCCCTCCCAGATAACGGAAGTAACTTCCTGGGAGCCGTTGGATGGTAGTGTCAAGTGGATTTGGGTATTCTTTTTTGCAGCGCGTTCATCCGATTATATACTTGAGTACGGCGAAGATGTGAGCAGGGCGCCTGTCGAAGGAGAAAGCGTGGTAATTATAAATAGTCAGCGTACAAATGGTTATGCCGAAATAAATACCGGGCCATTACGGTTAACAGTGAAAAAAGGTGAAGGAGGTTTTTTGAATCAGGTCATGTTTGATCTCGATGGAGATGGCTTTAGCGAAGAGGATGTTATTGCCGAAGGACCGAACGGAAGGGGTTCTTTCCTGGATATCCTGGATGATGCCGGCATTGATCCGTCCAGGGCTGTGATCACACATACGGTAAAAGAAAAGGGATCGGGGCCGCTCCACGCTATTCTAAGGATGGAAGGGATGTACCATTATACCAGAGTGGATAATAACCCTTCACCCTTTGTCATACGAATCCATGCCTATGCGGGCAAGTCTTACATCAGGGTTTTGCATACCCTGACTTACACTGGTATTCCCGATAAACATAAGCCGGAAGAAGGGGAACATGCATTAATAGCCACGCAATCAGAGAAAATTATACATGAGGATAGGGAAGATGACCCTGGCTGGATGCAACCCAACGATCGCATTGCAGGAACCGGCCTGTGTTTGAGCTACCGGCTGTCCGGAAATGCTGATTTCAAAACCGGTTACCGGGAAGGTGCATGGTGGGAACAGGGTGTCCAACGAATTTATAAAACCCCCGTTCAGTCAGGTGACCATATTTCGGTTATGCAAACAGGCCCCAAACCCAATCGCATACCCCCGCTACCCCAATCATCATCTGCAAAGCGTATTCAAGGTTTTCAAGCCAGTATTACCACCGGTGCCAAAACCATAAAGTCCTTTGAAAAGGCTATGGGCTGGATAGATATTTCCGATGAAAAATGGGGGATTGGCGTTGGCATGCGATACTTCCTGGAAGAATATCCCAAAGAGATAAAAATCGACCGAGACAGTAGTCGTGTGTATGCCTACATTTGGACACCTTCTGTTGAACCCATGAGCTTTGCCCGGTGGTCAAACAAAACCGAAGGTCAAATGCTGGATAATTTTGCACAGGGGTTGGCCAAGACCACCGAGTTGGCCTATGACTTTCATACGGCCGCCGAAGGCACCGGAGAAGTTGAGCGAACCCTTAATTACTTTTTAAATCCCCCGGTAGCGCATGTGAGTCCTCAATGGTACGCCGATTCCCGCGTTTATGGTTCATTTTCTCCACGGTTGGGAAGCTATGCTGAATATGAAAGGGGGTTGGACTATAAAATGGATTGGATGTTGTTTAACCAACAGTGGGAGCCATGGTACGGTATGTTTGACTATGGAGATTTTATGACGCACTACTTCAAGCAGGAATGGAAAATCTGGGCAAACAATGAGCCAGCCCAGGATTTTATGCTTTGGATGCACTTCATACGTACAGGGGAGCGAAAATACTACCTGGCCGCAGAAGCGATGAGCCGTCACACCATGGATGTAGACAACATTCATTGGCCGAAAGCTGCCCGGTATTACGGAGATACTAATCCCGCCCTGGATTTTTGGAAATCGAAGGAGCAACCACCACCTACTCCTTACCTGGGAATCGGAAGGCGCCATGCCACTCAGCACTGGATTGCCTTGCTAAGTGCCCATGTTTGGGTGCAGGGCTGGCTGGCTTCCTATTATCTCACAGGTAACCACCGCGGCTTGGAAGTGGCAAAACTAACTGCTGATACCTATTCCGGGAGAATTTGGGGAGATCATGGTTTAACGGGCAGAAGGCTTTATTTGTCAGTATGGAACATGGTGGAAGTATGGGATGCTACGAAGGATGAATGCTATTTTGAAGATCTAAAAGACCGGGTGCACCGAATGTTGAACCTGCAGGGAGGACCGGATCAGTGCACCAGTCTGGTAATCGACCGTTATGGCTACTCCCAGGTTTACGCCTCGCATGCACTACGCAAATACCTGCAGCTCACCGACGACCCCAAGGTTCACCGTGCCCTGGTGAGACATGCCCGGTCTGTCAGGGACGTACCTCCCTGGAATCATAAATATGAGTCCTATTTATCCACTATCCACAGTTTGCTAGTCGGTTATGAACTGACCGGTGAGTCCAGCTTTTTCAGGGAGGCTCTGGGCCGGGCGGAATTTCTTAAGACTGAGAAGCTGGAAAAGCCGCTCCATAGCCTGAAAGATCAACACGAGATGGAGCAGGCCCTGGAAAGTGTGAGCCATTTGCCTGCTGAAACCGACTATCATGAGGGTACCGACATGGATCATGCCATCTGGGACATTTCACAAGGACTCAGGGTGTTCGGATGGACCCATGCCTATAATGTTCCTTATCTTTTGTATTGGTTGAGAAGGGAACAGCAGGAGGGAGAGGGGCATAGGGTGTCGAAGAAGCGGTAGGAGGAGGGGGCTGGGTAGCCACCACCCACTCAATGATAACTCACATGCTTTCGAAGTACTTTGATCGCTTCATGCATACAGTTCCGCACGGTTTGATACTTGATAGGAATGACTTCGGTTATTTCTTTGTAGCTCATGCCCTTGTAAAAGCATAAGTAAATAATTTCCTTTTGCCGCTTGGACAGGTTATTCAGCGCCTTTTCCAATCTTGACAGTTGCTGCCGGGACACCTCATTTTTAATGAGCATTTCTTCGATATTCAGATGTACATCATATTCGGCGGGCAAATCGATAATATCACTGATTTTTTTATCCGATTTAATCAAATCTATCAAAATCCGGCGAAAGGACTTAAAAAGATAAGACTTAATCGAATGCACATTCCCCAGGTTTTCCCTGTTTTTCCACAATTTCAGAAATAAATCCTGGATACAGTCCTCCGCGATGTCTGCATGGCCTGAAACTTTCAGGCCATAGTTGAAGAGATGCTGATGGTAAGTATAATATATAAGCTTGAATGCTTGTCTGTTACCTCTCTTAAATTCAATCCAAAGTTGAAGGTCCGGTAGGCTTTTTAAGGAACGATTCATTATTTCTTAATATAAGAAACAGGCGGAAGAATGACAACGCTTTACGCCGATAATTCGTTCCCTGCCATTTCATTTTTGGCGTGAAGCGGAAGGGGAGTTACACCCGCTCCAGCCGTACAGGTAAGGTTTTACCGGAATACCATTGGGGCACATAAATGTTTTCGTCGTTATCGATACATACGTCATGGGGATTTAAAAACGTTTTACCATCGTATTTTCCTTCCTTTAGCTCGCCGTTTTCATATTCCGGAGCCGATCCACCGGGAAAGGAGACAACCTTATTGTTTTTGTCCAGAACAGCCAGCATGCCATCATAGTCTGACCAGGATTGGGTTACGATAACAGCGAAATACAAAACGTCGTTTTTAATCACGGGGCGACATATCCAACAGCCTGGCAATTTGATCGTCTCCAGGTACTTGCCCTCCATGGTAAAGCGTTTAAACTCCTGTTTGGAGCGCGAAGTAATCAGCAGGGTAGGGTTATCGGGGTTTCTGGTGTCAAAGGTGATACCGTGGCAACAGTCAAATTGGTCTTCGGCATTCCCTTTGCCTCCAAAATGCCGGATGTATTCCCCGCTGTGATTGTATTGAATGATATAGTTTTCGCCATACCCATCGGCAACGTAAAAATCTCCATTGGGGGCTACGGCCACTTCCGTTGGCTTGAACTTCTCGGGGCCTGTATAAACGCCAGCCTCCTTGGGGTAATCGAGTTGTAACAAAATTTTCCCCTGCAACGTGGTTTTGACAACCCGGCTTATGTCCGTATCAGTGATGAAAAGAAATTCTTCCCCACCTTCCTGTGAAAGTGTTAATCCATGCGCTCCTGGAAATTCACTACCCCAGGTCTTCAACACCTTACCCGAACGGTCGTAAAATATCACATTGTTTTGCTGGTGATTGGTAAGCAATATAAGTCTTCCCTGGCTATCCTGCACCATTTCGTGGCAATCTTTTACCGGAACATTCAGCGGGTCCTGTTGACTCCAGGTTTTGTCCACACGGTATTTGAAATCACCGTGGCCGACTATATGACCTTTGGGTTTTTTTCCGGTATTGATGTTAAACGAATATTGGGAAACACTCATACCTGCCGCCAGGAAAGAGGTGTTTTTGATAAAATTTCTTCTTTTTGTTTGCCGTGTCATAAGCTTCAGTAGTTTAGAATGAGATGTTTGCTTTAAATTTAAAAGTCAGATTTAATCAGATTTAATAAAAATAATTATATATGTCAGTTGATATTATTGAATTCAAAACCTTTGTCAATGACAAGCGCCGGGCGTTCCTGACTTAAAGCGTCAATAGCTTCCTCACTTACATGGGTTTGCCAGAGATATAAATGGGTAAGGGTCTTGATTTCTTTAATGCTGGCTAAGGATTTGTCAGTAATCTCAGTAGCATATAGGTTCAGGTATTCAAGGTGCGATAATTTTTCAAGCGCCTGAACACCTTTATCCGTAATGGCATTCTGTTCTATCTTCAGTCTGGTAAGATTGGGAAGCCGGGCAATTACCTGAAGCATTGGGTCGGTAATACCTTTTCCCGCCAGATCCAGCCAGGTAACCTGTTCCTGTACCTCTAACAAGGATTTAAATTGATCCAGGCTAATTGAGCTTTCAACCAGTTTAACTTCCAAAAAGTGATTGTCAGCAGACAGTGATATGGCTTTGAAGCCCGCTGCAGACAACTTGTCCAGGGCGGCCTCGGACGCCTGTGTAACCTGGACCCTTTCGTAATGGGGCTTTCGGGAAACATCGACCTGAAAATTACGTAGCAACAGGGCTTTCATGTCATGTGGCAGTGGGTTGGCAGTCAGTTGTTCATCGAAAGAAGCGCCTGCGTCAATCCACCATTCCAATAGTTTTATCTCGGCAAAAGTAAGGGGTTCACCTTTGGGAGGCATGAATTTTTTGCTGTTTTTAGGGAGAATTACCCGTTCGAACAATGCACTTTTATAAGCATTTCCGGCCACCAGCACTTCTCCTTCCTCGCCACCTTCCAAAATACCCTCCTGACTGGTCAGCACCAAGCCACCTTTTTTCTTGGTTTCACTATGGCAACCAGCGCATTTACTATTCAGGATAGGTTCAATCAGGTGCTGAAATACGGCGATCGAGTCAGGCTGTGAGGGCAGCAAGATTTCGGTTTCTCCGCTATTATCTGCCGAGAACATCTGTTGAACGAAGGTGGGGGCATATTGCACCAGGTAATTACTGCCGTGGGTGAGTACACCTCCGAAATGCCCGGTAAAAGCGATTAACAACACCGAGCCCCACAAGGCGGCCGATAAAGGCCAGGGATTTGATTGGATGATCCCTGTGTGAAGTAGCCAGGCAATGGTTGTCAGAATGGCTACCCCAACCCCGAGCCAGCGATGCCAGAAGAGGGTATTTTCATCATATCCTCCATCTGCAGCCAGCAACCAGCCCAGGAAAGCAGCCAGCACGGCGCTGACCGCACCGAGCAGTAATGCGAAGCGGATTGCCTGGTTAAAAGATCCTTTATCAGATTTTTTCGACCACAACATCATCAAAAATGCCAACAGAATAAATCCGATCGGTAAATGAACAATCAGAGGGTGAAAGCGTCCTAAAAAAATCTCAATATTCATATCAAAAAACGTATTATCATACCCAACCGTCAGTATGCATGCCGTGAGAGTCCGCATATCGGGCCGGATCCATCCGATCCATCGCCATGCTTTCCCCATATGAGTCACTCGCTAAGAGCCGGCCCACCACTTTTTCATCAGCCTTAGCGTTATGCAGAAAACTATCCATTTCTTCAATGGTCGGAGGCAGACCCGTGAGATCCATCGCCCTCCTTAACAAACGTTCCTTATCAGCCTTAGGGGATGGGATAAGGCCTTTCCCGGTATTTTGATCCGGGCCATGGCAGGCAAAACACCGGTTCGATAGTATGGGTTTAACGTGAAAGTTAAAATCTATCCGGTCAGGTAATTTTTCATACGCTTGCAACCCCTCTTCCGGCCATTTTCGACGACAGCCAACCAGCAGTGAAACCAGAAAAAAAACGTATGACAGCAGGTAGTTAGTTACTACACTCATAGATGCGAAAATTAGAGCGACCCAACCCCTAATATAATCAATTAATCATTAAAATGCCCCCAGGCTATACCGGTAATCACTAAAGGCATTATGAAGTGTTTGCCAAGCCGATCAATTGACAAATTGAAAGGGGCGATGTTTGCTTTCCTGGAAAATAGTGTCAAGAATCATTTCTTTAAATGATAAAAGTCATGATTTAAATAGGTACATTTCCCTAAATAGTTATGGGATCGTAATATTATTAAGGGGGATTTTGTCTAAACAACGATCCTGATTATCTTAAAGCCAATGTGGAAGAATGTAGTTAACGAATGGGAAATCTAAACGTAATTCCGGCCGATGATACCGCCAAAGTGAGGCGATATATGCAGTTTCTCTTCAAAGATATTGAGGGACTGGAAAAGATGATTGCTGACAACATGATCGAAGAAGGTGTGACCAGAATAGGTGCTGAACAGGAATTGTGCCTGGTTGATAAAACCCTACGACCGGCGCCAATTGCCGATGAGGTTTTGACCAAGCTCAGTGATGACCACTTTACCACCGAGTTATCAAAGTTTAACCTTGAGATCAACCTGGATCCTTTGAAGTTTGAAGGCGACTGTTTGAGCCTGATGGAAAAGCGGTTGTCCGCTTACTTGAGCGTATTGGAAGATAAAGCCGATGAACTGGATGGTCAATACATTTTAGTGGGTATTGTACCGACGATCCGTTCCAGTGATCTTGACATTGAAAACATGACCCCCAGGATCAGATATTATGCGCTGAACGACTCCATCCTTCGCATGCGTGGCGGGCCACAGGAGTTCAGAATTCAGGGTACGGATGAGTTGATTACCAGGAATAACTCGGTGATGTTTGAAAGCTGCAATACCAGCTTCCAGGTTCATTACCAGGTAGGAGCGAGTAACTTTGTAAATGCCTACAACTGTGCACAGGCAGTTTCAGGACCTGTTTTGGCATCCTGTACAAACTCTCCGATATTTTTGGGGAAACGCCTGTGGCGGGAAACCCGCGTTGCCCTCTTCAGCCAATCGACGGACACGCGGGGCCAGGTCAATGAGTTACGTGAATCGAAATCAAGGGTGGTATTTGGCGATAACTGGATAGGCAACAATGTGCTGGATATCGTCAGAGAGGACATTACCATACACCGCCCCTTGGTCATCAGTGAGGAGTTGGAAGATACTGCCGAACAGCTCAAAAAGGGTAAGATTCCTGCCCTGAAAGCTTTGGCGCTGTACAATGGCACCATTTATAAATGGAACCGGGCTTGTTACGGCGTTTCAGAGGGCAAGCCGCATCTCAGAATCGAGAATCGTTATCTGCCTGCCGGTCCTACGGTGGTGGATGAAATAGCCAATGCTGCGTTTTGGGTAGGACTGATGCACGGGCTGCCGGAAGTGCATAAAAACATCGCGGAAGAACTGGAGTTTGATCAGGCTAAATCGAATTTCATTAAAGCCGCCAGAATTGGATTGGCTTCGAAGTTCAGGTGGATCGGGGGTAAGAATTATTTTGCGGAAGACTTGATATTAAATGAATTACTTCCTGTTGCCAGGGAAGGGTTGACCAGGGCCAAAATCGCCGGTCAGGACATCGACCGGTACCTTGAAATCATAGCAGAAAGGGTAAAAACAGGTAATACCGGTTCGCAATGGATTGTGGATTCTTTTCATACGTTGAAAAAGAATGAGAGCCTGGATGCCAGTCTGGTGGCCACCACAGCAGGTATTTTGAACAGGCAAAAGAAGAACGAGCCGGTGCATCTTTGGGACAATGTACATATCAATGAAGCAGGTGGGGGGGTAAACAGGTACAGAAGAATAGACCAGATCATGTCGAGAAGGTTATATACGGTGCAGGACGAAGATTTGGTAGATCTGGTGCCAAATATTATGATGTGGAAGCAGATAAGGCACCTGTTGGTTGAAAATGACCGGGGGGAATTGGTAGGACTGGTGACGATGGGCAGATTGGGTCAACATTATTCGGTACAGGACAAGAAAGGAAAGAAAGCAATTCCTGTTAAGAAGATCATGGTGAAAGATGTTTACACCGTTAAACCTGACACCCCGACTGTGGAAGCAGCGGCACTCATGCGGGAAAAGAAAATCGGCTGTCTGCCGGTGGTCAACGAAGACAATAAACTGGTTGGCATCGTAACTGAGAGGGATTTTCTGAAAGTCGCTGAATTTTTCCTGAATGAGTCAAAATAAGGTATTTTCTAAGCTGTAGTCCGGATAACCGATAACCCGCTGTGAGCTGTCAACCGGGATAATGTCCCTGCCGGAAATCCGGGCATGAACATTATCTGAAAGACTTTCCAATACTGAAAAGTACCAGTCCGGACTCTTCTTCTGAAAAAGCTACGGAGAGATTAATGGCAAAATTCTCCCGCAACGGCACCAGGTAAAAGCCTGCCCCGTAGCCCCGGTGCCATGTATTCGTCAGATCAAAATCGGAATACACCCTTCCTGTATCGAAGAAACCTTTCACACCGAATTTCATTGGAACGATGGAAGTCTTAAACTGCGACAGTTCCAGGCGCAGTTCCGAGTTAAAGAAAATGGTGGATTCCCCTGTGAACCGGTTTCTGAGATAACCCCGCAAATCATTGTTCTGTCCGAGATATTTTAGTTTGTAAAAGGGTACTTCTCCATAACTTTTTGACCCCCCGAATTTAAAGCCGAATGTTACCGGCTTGAAGATGTGCAATGTGCGATAGGTTTCCAAAAATCCATTGGTCAGGCCATAGTTGCTGCTATTACTGGTCACAAACCCATTTTGATGTTGCAGGAATGCCCTGATTCCTCTTTGCGGCAGGTGATGTCGATTTCTGAAATCCAGGTCGAGGGTAGCAATAACCTCAGCGATGTTGGTATCTTTGGTGCCCAACAACGCCTGATCGTCCGGTATATCACTAACAATGGTGTTGTTTTCTATTTGTTCGGCATTGTTTTCATAATGCAATTGAAAGCCTATGCTGCTCCTTTTCCAGAAATCATGCATAAGGCCGGCCGTAAACTGGTAAGAGTCGTAGCGGGTACGGTAAAAATCACTATCAAAAAGATCATCATCTTTTTCAGTGTCATTGCCGATGCCAAAGAAGAAAGTAAAAAAATAGTGATTGGCAAGAAGGGCATTAGCGGTCAGATCCCATTTTTTTATGACGTGGCGCCACTTTCCCTCATAACTGAATGTATTGTTCCGCTCTGTGGTAACCCCCACGCTGATGCTGTGCTTGCTGGCATAGTCCTGCTTGCCAAATTTCTGGCGTGTAAATTCTACACCCATACCGATACCTAATCCGTTGTCAAGATTAAACAGGATTAAAGGCAGCGGCAGGTAGGTGTCGTAGGCAAAAGCGGTTCGATCATAATTATACAGGTACTGGTTCCAGTGGTTTACCTGCCTGGCTTCAGACCCAAGATCAAGTGAGGCATCTTCATCATTTTCGTAAATCAGTGTTTTTTTACCCCATCCACCAACCTCCGAGTCGTCATAGATGATATCTGCTCCCGGCCCACCGATCACGCGCACTTTTATGGAGCGGTCTGCTTTGCCTGTGATCTTGAAAACGTCCGCTTTTCGTAATCCATATAATCGAATTTCCCTGGTTTCTTGCGGAAAAAATTTCCTGTAAAAGTATTGGCGGGAACTGTCTGGTTCCATAGCGGCTTTGTCGAGATCGCACATTTGGACTTCCACCGTACCATCTGCATTTCTGATCACATTAAAGCATTCCCTTTTGTTTGAACCCACAATATCCACCTCTTTAGCCAGCATTTTATAATAATTATCAGCATATTTCGGCAGGTCTTTTACACGTTGCTTTAGCTTATCGGCAATTTCACTGCCTGAAATGTCGAAGGTTTCCGGGGGCATATTCCTGACCGAGGCATCTATAACCTTGTCATCTATTCTTTGTTGGACATATTCGGCAGCTTCTTTCCAGTCATTTCTATCCAGTCTGCCGGCCAGTAACCGGTCCATGTGACGGGCCTGCCACATCAGGCTTCGCAACCCTTTTATTCTGTAGTTAAAATTTTCACCACTGGGCTTGGCCCATTCCCGGTCGGCCAGCCAGGGGAGCACACCGTCCCAAAGGGAAAAAACGTGATCCCGGTCCCTGGGAATGGGCCGGTAGATAACCGATTTGTTTTTTTTGTATCCTGCCCACTTCCAGTTATCCTCATGTTTACCCCAGTCACCCACTAATATATCAAACACCCTGGCACGGGCGTATTCAGTATCGTTAACCCGATGATCATGGTCTTCATACAACTCCCGGAAAAGCCGGTAGCTTTTCAAAATCCTGTCCGCACCGGCAAAAGGCTTTTCAACCTTCTTTGGATTGGTGGGCCGGTCCTCCAGCATACCAAAAAGGTTTGCATAGTCTTTTCTGAAAGTTCCCAGCTTTTTGTCATCAGGTAGCAGGTATAGCCTGGGGTGGGCATGAAGAATACCGATCCGGTTTAACATAATGTCTGCAGCCAACGCACCATATGGTTGCTGTGTGGTAGTTTGGTCCCTCACCACGTCAGCCACAATGGTCTCCCGCAACGCATAATTCAGTGCCCGTACCGGATCTTTGTTGACCGACCTGAATACGTACTCCATTCCATCGCCAGCCTTGAATTTAAGAGAGGTAGTCTGTCGCCCACCGCCTCTTTGATAAGGTGTTAATCCATTGAAAGTAGTATCCAGGTTAAGATAAGGCACTTGCACCGGCGTGGTCCAGGTATCCCGGTAATGGCTCCCCAACCAGAATTTTTTGATTTTTCCGGCTTCATATTCTTTTCCTGCTCTTACTGTAGTCACAGTGCCCGCCTGCTGACTCTCTGTGCTATCATACACAACAGGCTGAGCACAAGGGGTGTAAGAAGTATTTGTAGGCGTATCTCCTGTGACCTCGTGACAATCCGACTGAAATAGCTTAAACCCGGAAGTTTGCTGCCATTCATTATTTTCATCCAACTCTCTCACCGAGGCATAGACCTGACCATCATCGTGATAATCCAGTACAACAAGCCCCGGAACCGATTCCGAATAAAGTGTCAGACTTCCCTTAGCCGCAAATCCCGGATTTGCCGGTGCTCCACTGTTTACCAGGTAGTTTCCCTGATATCTGAGTATCTGCAGGTTATGTTCGTGGCCCGAGCAGTAGATCAGGGATTTCCTTTCCAGCAGCATACTTCCCAGTTTTTTTCTAAAGGAGTCAAAACGAACGTTTGAGATATCTTTTGAAGTGCCTACGTGTCGGCGGAAGGCAGGATAAAAGCTCCCGATAATCGGCAAAGGCAATAAATACTTTGACAAAGGCCATCTGCCACCATAATTTCCGTAGGAAAGAAGCGGATAGTGACCGGCAATCAGGATATTCTTACCGGAGTTTTCGTCGATGAGATCTTCTAATTCTTCCAGAAAATCATTTTCGGTAGTGATCTTACAGTCCCCGTCAGCGGGCCTTGGTTTGTCGTATGGGTGATTCCACCATTGGGTTTGAATGGCTATTAACAGTATATTTTCACCCAGCTCAATGTCCTTTGGCCCCGGGCATCCGTCTTTGATAGCCCACTTTACACGGGGCATTGCCGCACCAGACACCCATTTTTCCAATCTTTTCACGCGTTTCCAGCCTTCCGGCCCTGAGTCGGCCCAATCACGGTCTCCGGGTATGACGATCATTTGCACATGTGTGAGATCTTTTACCAGTGACACCAGCCGTTGCACTGTGACGGAATCATCTGATGGGTCTTTGGTACCTGTTATAATATCACCATTTACAATGATGGTTGTGGGGGTATCAGTAGCAGCCAGTAATTTGGGCAGGTTTTTGCGAAAGGGATTTTCAGCGGATAAGTCTGCCGTGTTTCCCAACAAAACGACTCTGTAAGCGTCACCTTTTCTATGTTGGGCACATGTGTTTTGTGAGGCAAAAAAAAGAAAAGACGCCAGCAAAAGCATTCTCACACATCCCATAAATTTAGGTTTAAGTTACAGTGTCTTCGACCAGTAAAATTAAAATAAATCTGCTGTTTTTAAAATGATGGAGGTCATGTATACCGGCACCTGGAAAAGCATTGTGATGAACTCACAAGTTAGCGGGGTATTTTTCAATACCATCTCAAGCGTTGTTAAATGGACAGTTGACAATTGATAATTGACAATTATTGTGGGATTTACACCCTTGGGCCGGCGATTGTGAAATCATCGCATCCTCTGATTATTAAGGCTATCGGATAGGGTAAGTGTTCTTGTGCTCATCCGGCGTTGAGAGGCACAGACGAGAGGTGGGTGTTGCATAACGCATTATAGGTGCCGCGGTCATTTTCGTTTTAGTCATAGTATGACTCGAAGTCATACTATGACTGGTGCCGGCTTTACAGGTGAAAATCTCTGTGTCTCTTTGTGTCTTGGTGCCTCCGTGGTGAAAAATGGTTAACCACCAAGACACAAAGAAACACAAAGAATTTTGTCGAAGACGATGTGAAACAACTAGGAGACGCTTGCGCCATACTTTCAGTAACCCGTACCTGCCTCCCACTAACCCGGATAATAAACCACCCCACCCGAAGAATCAGCCGACGCCCCGGTCACCGATTTCAGACAATTAATCTCCTTCCTAACCCTTTTCACCCCCATAAAAGCAAAAACAATCGCTTCCTTGAAGTCCACGATCTTCGGTTCGGGGATTACAATCTTAACACGATCAGCCAAAAATTGCTGCAACTTTTCAATGAGGAAATCATTTTTCGCCCCGCCCCCGGTAGCAAGCAATCTTGCAGGAAGGTCCTCACAGTATGCCGTCACACCTTTGAAAATCTGGAAAGCAATGTGGTGCGTTGCCGTGCAAAGTTTGTCCGGAATGCCGGAGGCGTTTTTATCGATAAGAGGAATTACTTCATCACAAAACCATTCATAACCCAGGGATTTTGGGAAAGGAAGCTGATAATAGTCCAGATGATTGAGTTGGTTCAGCAAATTTTCATCAAGGCTTCCTGACCTGGCTATTTCACCGTGCTTATCATAGGGTTTTCCGATCCGGGTAGTTAAATGATTAAGTAACATGTTGACCGGGCCTATATCATAGGCGACCCTTACACCCTCTTTATCGAATGAAACATTCCCTATTCCACCCAGATTCAGACAAAAGTCGTATTCCTCAAACAAGCTTTGATCACCGACCGGCACAAGGGGAGCACCCTGACCGCCGAGTGACACATCCAGCGACCGGAAATCACAGACAACCCTTTCACCACAACTGTTAGCCAATTCCTGGCCGGCACCGATCTGATATGTCAATCCTTTTTCAGGTTGATGAAAAACGGTGTGTCCGTGACTGGCAACGAAGTCCACTTTTATACCATGGTGGGATATAAACTGCCTTACATGTTCTCCGGACCATTTTCCAAACTCATTGTTTAACAAAAGCAATTCAACGGAAGAAAGGTCAACACTTTTTTTTAACCGCTCTCTGAGCGAATCCGGATATACGATACTGTGGCTTTTTTCAAGGGAAAACAGCCACTTTTCTCCCTGCTTTGTGAATAGGCAATAGGCCATGTCAAGACCGTCGAGAGAAGTGCCCGACATCAGACCTATTACGCTGTATGTGTTCTCAGTCATCGATTCCTTTTTCTAAAGTAAAAATAATGGAAACCGGCAGCTTTTTGGTGTCATTTACTGGTTCCCGGATAGATACAGGCCGTAAAAACTTTCAACCAGTCTCCCTGGGTCCGGCAATACCCATCATAAGGGGCGCGGGAATAACCTGGCAACCCTTTCCAGGCAATTTCAATCCACTGGCTTTGGTATGAGAGGCCATTTTTTATCATCAATGAAATATAGGGTTTTCATTTTAAAAGACAGCCGTCAGGCCGGGAATTATTAATGCTTTTTTAAATTGTCAGGTACTTTTTGATGATCTGCTTGATGGTGATGGGTCACTTACCTGATGGAAATCCAAAAAAAACATCGGAAACCTTCATTGTATCGAGTCGTAACCCCTTGCCAGATTATCGACCCTGCCAATTTTATCAATTTGCAGCTTGGAAGTTTGTTTTGGAATAAAATGTAATAATAATGATGTCATTTCAGGGTCACTCCGCTTATTAAGATAAAAAGACCATAAAAAAACAAACAAGCACATTATGAAACTGAAAGTACCAGCTTTTCTAAACACAAAAACCAGGCAACTGGCCTTGCTGTATTGCCTGGTTATCATGCCGGCCTATGCACAATCCCAAAAAGCCATGTCGGTCATTGATTTTTTAAACATTCCAGCCGTAGCCAGTCCCAGACTTTCACCTGACGGAAAAATGTTTGTCTATGTCATGTATGAGAGTAACTGGAAAGAAAACAAGCAGATAGGTCATATATGGAGAAAGGATGTATCGGGAAGTAACCTGATACAATTGACCAACGGATTGAAAGGAGAAAGCAGTCCGGCATGGTCCCCTGACGGGAAGTATATTTCATTTATTACACAACGTAAACCGGCGAAAGAGAATCAGATATATCTGATAAGGAATATCGGAGGCGAGGCCAGGCAATTAACCAACCACGAAACGCCTGTAAAGAGTGTCCAATGGTCGCCTGATGCGCAGAGCCTGTATTTCCTGGCCAGCGATCCGAAATCAAAAGAGGAAAAACACAATGACAAAGTAAAAAATGACCTGTACGCGCTGGATGAAAACTATAAACATACACATCTGTGGAGAATTGGTCTCACTGACTCTGTCGCCACCAAAATAACCGACGGGGACTATTCGGTGAATAGTTACCAATTATCAAGAGATGGAAAGTCCCTGGTTATCCGCCGGGGTATAAGCCCGCTTTATGATGAGAGCACCACCAATGAAGTGTGGCTAATGAATCATGAAGGAAAAAATCCGGTTCAGCTCACCTTTAACCATGTATCGGAGTCTTCAGCCAGCCTGTCTCCCCTGGGTAACCAAATCCTGTTCACGGTTGCCGCCAATGAGCAATTTGAAAAATACTATAACCGTAAATTATTTTTGATACCAACCGGTGGAGGTGATGCTGTAATGCCGCTGAAAGCGACAGATTATGAAGTTTCAAGAGCGAAGTGGTCCGGTGATGGCAAAACTGTTTATCTGCTCATGAACATGGGTGTTGAAGAACAGTTGTTTAGCTTTTCGCCTTCTAATGGCAAGTTAAAGCAAATTACAAAAGGTGATCACGCTATTTCACAATGGCACTATAACCACCGTTTGGACCAGCATATCCTGGCCATTAACCATGCCAAAAATGCGGGAGATTTCTACCTGATGAAAGGAACGGATTTTAAAAATATCAAAAGGCTTACAGAGGTCTATGATTACCTGGATAAAGAATTTCTGTTACCGAAACAAGAGAAGGTTTCCTGGCGCGGTGAGGATGGGATGACGGTGGAAGGGCTGCTTTATTACCCGGCCAATTATACCAAAGGTACCAGATACCCACTGGTGGTTCAAACCCATGGTGGCCCGGCTTCTTCCGATAAATTTGGAATTTCAAGAAGTTTTACACACTATAACCCGGTGCTGACCGGCAAGGGTTATATGGTACTAAGGCCTAATTACCGGGGGAGTACCGGCTATGGTGATGAATTCCTGAGAGATATGGTAGGGAGTTATTTCAAAAATTCGCACCTCGATGTAATGAAAGGAGTGGACTATCTGATTGAACAGGGGCTGGCCGATCCGGAAAAACTCATAAAAATGGGATGGAGTGCCGGTGGCCATATGACGAATAAGATTATTACCCATACCGACCGATTCAAGGCAGCAAGCTCCGGTGCGGGTGCTGCCAATTGGGTCTCCATGTACGGACAGAGTGATGTAAGAATATACCGGACCCCCTGGTTCGGAGGAACTCCATGGGAGGAAAATGCGCCCATAAACCTGTATTGGGAACACTCACCGCTCAAAGATATACATAAAGTCAAAACACCTACCCTGGTGTTGGTAGGTGGCAAAGATGTCCGGGTTCCACCGCCACAATCAGTGGAAATGTATAGGGCATTGAAAAGTCATAAGGTGCCTGCCCATTTATATATTGCACCGAGAGAACCACATGGCTGGAGGGAATTGAGGCATAGATTACATAAGATAAACCTGGAACTGGACTGGTTTGCCGAACACGCATTGGGAGAAAAGTATACCTGGGAGTCTGTAGCCGAAGATAAATTGCCAAAAGAAGAGGAAGAAGAAAAAGTGAATTAGGAAAGGCAATAGGGTAGAAAAGACCGGTCATCTGGAAACAGCCTATGGGAGAATAGGGCCTCTTGGTTCGATAGCTTGGAATGAAATATCCGGAAAATTTGGCTTATTGAACCGGGCTCAAACGGGAAATACTATACCCAGGATGACATGAAGGAAATCATCAGGCATTTGGAAGCGATGGGTTGCAAACCACGACCGGCTGAAACCCTTATGATGGCGTCTGACAAGCTGAAAGAAATTGAGCAACTGTCTGCCGGCCTTTCTAAAGTCTCCGCTTGAGCCCTGAAGGTAATGAACGAAATCCGTAACCCATCTTTCCCGGTGGGAATTTTCACTCCTATTTTCTATCCATGTTTTCATTACCTTCAGAAGCCTGGAGCCGGCTGGTTTTCCTCAGACAACCAGCCTTAATTTCTGGCATAAAGCAGCACCTCTTTGATCATGTTTCGCTTGAAAGCATAGGATAATCCTTTACCTACATATGAATTTTCAGGCTGACTTAAAAAGAAAGAGGCAGAATTGGGTACATTGAAACCCCAGGAGCCCGAGGGTTTGAGCTCGCCAGGAATAATCAGCGAAACATGCCCGATATTGTCAGTGTCTAAATAAACTGCCACCACTGCTTTTTTGGTGTTGGCATGGTTCTGTGCCTGGTCCAGCGCCTGTTGCTCGTAGGCGTGCCCTAACAATTGCCACTGTTGATTGTCTTTCAGAAATTCCGCTATTTCGCTTACCCGCATATATCTGCCTGATTCCTGTGAATAAAAATCATTGATTTTATATACTGTTTTAAGCATGCCGCCTACAAATTTGTTACAGGGATTGATACCATTGACGGGTACGTTTTCACAATTTTTAAACTGCTGCAGAGAATTGTTTAATTCCTGCTGCCATTGGGTGTTTAAGCTTTGTCCATGGACTGTCAAAAGCGAAAATAATAAAGCAAGTGTAAAGTAAACCTTGTTAAAGTCTGCAGTTGAAATCATATTAGATAGTTTCATGATTAAAAATGGTCAAATAATAAAAATTCCAAATATATCACCAACCGGATAGGAAATGTTTCGATAAATGTTTATTTGTTACATATGAATGCCCAGGTGCCAGATTATACGACTTGCCCCCTTCAACAAGCCTCTTGCCTCGAAATACCGGTTTCAATTTCAAATTCTGCCAAAAAAAGCATGGTATAATTCAAAAAACGTTGCGATTCCTATTAATTAAAGTTGCTTTTATCTAATTTTAATTAGAGGATTTTAGGCTAAAATCTAAATAAAATGAAAAAGAACGAACAAGAACTAACCTACGAAAAAACCGAAGATGAGAAACGGCAAGGTATTAGCCGGCGGGGATTTTTGAAAGGGGCTGGCTTGACAACAGCCGGAACTGCCATGGTCAGCACGGGGGTTCTGGGATTAAATCAACCACCCGTTTTAGCCGATAAGACGATCGGTCCTGAGGCCATGACCATCCGTTTGAAAGTGAATGGCCATTTGCGTAAGGTCAATGTGGAACCAAGAACCACACTTGCTCAGGCCCTGCGAAACCATTTGCAATTGACTGGCACCAAGGTTGTTTGCGACCGGGGCGCTTGTTCTGCCTGTACTGTGTGGGTAGATGGATTACCAGTTAACGCTTGTATGACCCTGGCGCTGGATGTCGGAGAAAAAGAGGTCACCACCGTTGAGGGATTGATGAAAGACGGTGAGTTACACCCGGTACAACAAAGCTTCATAGACCATGATGCCTCCCAATGCGGTTATTGTACGCCAGGTATGATCATGAGCACCGCCCATTTGTTGGAAAAAAATCCGAATCCGACAATGGAGGATGTTAAACACGCTGTGAGGGGAAATGTTTGCCGTTGTGGCACCCATCCACATGTATTCAAAGCCACCATGGAAGCTGCTAAAAAAATGTAAACCAAAACAAATGGATACCAAAAAAATTAAGTTGCCATATGGTATACCCGGTCATAACCTCAGTGAAATTGAAAGGGAGATACCAGCCAATGAACCACCGGCATGGCCAGTTAATGAAGATCTAAAGGTAGTTGGCAAAAGTGTCAAAAGAGCCGATGCCTTTGCTAAAGTAACTGGTTTTGCCAAATATACCTCGGATATCCAATTGCAGGGTATGTTATATGGAAGAATGTTACGCTCCGGTTATCCACATGCAAAAATCCGGTCAATAGATACCAGCGCCGCTGAGAAGCTTGACGGCGTATATGCTGTCCATGTGTTTAAAAATTTGGTTGGTATGGCCCAGCCACAAACCGACGGAAATAGTTCGGAATACCCTGATGTCAAATTTGCCGGGCAACCTGTTGCAGGTGTCGCTGCAATAACTATCGAAATCGCCGAGGAAGCCCTGAAACTCATAAAGGTGGACTATGAATATCTGCCCTTTGTGGTGGATCTTGAAGAAGCCCAAAGGCCCGAAGCACCCATTGTATTTAAAACAAATGTAGAGCAGGAAGATAGTGGCGGCGGCGGCGGTGGCCAAAGAGGATTGAAAACTGTTGGCAATGTAAGAGGACCTTCTACCTCCAGCTTCTTTGGAGGGCCCAGAGGGGATTTGGAAAAGGGATTCAAGGACGCCGACATAATAGTGGAACATACCTACCGCACTCAGGTGCACACACATTGCTCTCTTGAAACGCACGGAGTGGTGGTGGATTGGAGGCCGGATGATGTGACCATTTACGCTTCAACGCAAAATACCAATAACGTAAGGCATGAATTTGCAGAGATGTTTGACCTTCCCAAAAGCAAGGTGAGGGTAATTACAGAGTTTATGGGGGGTGGTTTTGGCGCAAAACACAGTTTGGGTAATTTCGGGGTGATGGCAGGATACCTGTCAAAAAAATCAGGAAGGCCTGTAAGCATGATGCTCGACAGAAAGGAAGAGCATATATCCTCCGGAAACCGTCCCAACTCTATTCATTATTTGAAAATCGGTGCCAAAAAAGATGGCAGCCTGACCGCAATCCAGCAAAAATCCCACGGCACCGCAGGTGTGGGACTAGGGGCAGGTGTAGGAAGAATAGCACAAGTTATGTACGAGTGTCCCAGCTTTACAACCGAGCAATATGACGTTTTTACCCATGCCGGGCCAGGGGCTGCCTGGAGGGCGCCTGGTAATGTGCAGGGGGCTTTTGGCCTGGAACAGGCAATTGATGAATTGGCGGAGAAACTAAATATGGATCCACTGGCCTTCAGAGACGTTATTGATAAAAGTGAAGTTAGAAAAGTAGAGCGCCGGCAGGGTGCCGAAAAATTTGACTGGTCCAGAAGGAAAAAACCGGGATCAGACCCTGGTGTCGTGAAAAAAGGGTTTGGTGTGGCACAATCTACCTGGCCGCGCTTTGTGAACCTGAATTCAACGGTGGAAATAAGGGCTTACAAAGACGGCGCCATCGAAGTACGATCCGGGGTACAGGACATTGGAACCGGCACCAAAACAGTGTTGGCCCAGGTGGTGGCCGAAGAGCTCGGAATGAAGGCAGATGACATAACGGTCCGTATCGGAGATACACTGTTTCCCACAGGCCCGGGTTCAGGAGGAAGTATTGTTACGGGTTCCATTACACCACCGGCCAGAAATGCCGCCTACCAGTTAAAACTCCAACTTTTTGACCAGGTCGCCGAAAAGCTGGAAACCGAACCTTCCAAACTGTCGGTGGCAGATGGATTTATTGTCTCAAAAGAAGATAATACAAAAAAAATCGCCATCAAAGACGCATTGAAGGAAATGAGAACAGAGCAGGTGACCACCACAGCCAGCCGGTCTGACGATTACGGTGGATTTAAGATGGGCTCATTCCTGGCCCACGACGACCTCGGGTCTGTACAATTTGCAGAGGTAAGCGTCGATACGGAGACAGGATTTGTGAAGGTAGACAAAATTGTCGCTGCCCATAGCTGTGGCAGGCCACTGAACATCAAACAAATTGAAAGCCAAATAAATGGAGGGGTGATACAGGGTGTTTCTTATGCATTGTATGAATACCGGGTCATGGATAATGAAACCGGACACCAGATGAACGGAAACCTCGACCAGTATAAGTTGCCTTGTTCCATGGAAATTCCTGAAATCGAGCCTATCATCATAGAAGACTACGCAGGAAGATCCTCCACCGATGCCTATGGTATCGGAGAGCCGGCGAACATTGCTACAGCAGTGGCAGTTGCTAACGCTGTGTATAATGCAATAGGCGTTCGTATCTATGAATTACCCATTACCCCTGACAAGGTATTGAAAGCCTTAAATAAAACTTAAATTACCAGGACATGAATAAATTTAGTTGGTTTGAAGCCAAAACCGTTGATGAAGCCCTGGAGCAGGTAAACGCAACAGTTTCAGAAGTTTTAACGACCAAAGCCCCTGATCAGCCAGCGGTATTCAAATCAGGTGGTATCGATCTGCTCGACCTGATGAAGGAAGGTCTTGTAGAGCCACAGAAAGTCATCAATATAAAGAATATACCAGGACTTGACACGATTTCCTATATTCAAAAAAGCGGCCTGAAACTGGGTGCCAACGTCACCCTTGCCCAGATGGAAGCCAACACTGACATTAAGGAGCATTACAAGGCCCTTCACCAGGCTGTAGCACATGCCGGCACCCCTCAGCTCAGAAATATGGCTAGTCTGGGCGGAAATCTTGCGCAGCGGACGAGGTGCTGGTATTTCCGCTCTCTCGACCACCAGTGTTTGAGAAAAGGCTCCGGCACGTGTTTCGCGCGCAATGGGGAGAATGAATTCCATGCTGTTATAAAGAACGGATCATGCTCCAGCGTTCACGCTTCATCCGTAGCAACTGCATTACTCGCTTTTGGCGCCTCTGTGGAAATCGCAGGCCCGAACGGCAAGCAAAGAACTGTTCCGATGCAGGACTTTTTTGTAAGCCCGGGCGATGACAGTAGTAAAGAATGCATTCTGGAATCCAACGAATTAATTACTGCCGTAATTGTTCCACCGGTAAGCAGTAAAACAAAAAGTTTTTACATCAAACAAGGTGCCAGGGAGTCTTATGACTGGGCCATTGCCGATGTAGCAGTAGTTTTGCAAATGTCGGGCCGGAACTGCAAAAATGCTGTGGTCGCTTTAGGTGCCGCAGCCCCCGTACCTATTGTTTCTGATGCGGCTTCAGCCGCATTAAAAGGCAAGGAGATCACCGAACAATCAGCCGAAGAATCGGCAGAGGCCTCTATGAAAGGCGCCACGCCTTTATCAAAAAATGCGTACAAGGTTCCTTTGTTCAAAGCCATTGTTAAAAGAGCGATCCTACAAACGACTTAATTATATTATGATGGAAAAAGTTAAATCTTCAGACATAAAGTTTTGCCGGTTTTTGAGGGTCAAGAATCCTTATGGAACCCTTGAAGGCGGTGAAAATGCCTTGTATTTACTGGATGATGCCAATTCGATCTGCTGGTGCATAAAATCCACGGGTGGTGCCGGTCCTGATAACGGACTGGTAGACCCTCCCACGTGCGTCTCCGGCAGGACCTGTTTTGAGCAGCCGGTGAATTGATTATTTGCCACACCCATTCCCGGGCAGGAATTGCATGAATTACATCACATCCCTGCCCAATTTCTTTGTGTCTTAGTGTCTCCGTGGTGAAAAATGGTTAACCACAAACACTAAGACATAAAGAGACACAAAGAATTTTGTTGAAAACGTAACACCCACGGGACGTTTGCACCATCTCAGTATCCCGGGGCCATTTTGACCATGGGATGCAATAAAGATAAAGGCTCCGTTAAATACTTAACAGAGCCTTAATAAGCAAACTGGAGATAAGGTGAATTTATATATTTTAATCGTCGTCGATGTCATCATCCCCATCGTCATCTTCTCCGGCATCCAATGACTTGTAAAGGTTATTTTTGATCTGGGCAGCCAGGGAGGAGTTTGAGTTGGCATTGATCCTTATCGTTCCGTCATTATCCGTATCAGCCGAGCTGAAATCGACCCCGGAAAAAAGTTTATCAAGATCAAGCAGTACAAGAAACTGACTCAGGCTACCACCGTCCAGGTTGAAACCGGCGTCACGTTCAAACTCCACTTCCAGATCTTCTCGGTTTGAATATTCAATTACATAGGGCTCCGTTGCACCCTCTGGCAAATATTCAAGAAGTACGAAGATCGTATTTCCATCTTCCAGAATGGGTTCCAGTTCCAGTTCAATTTCTTCATAAGTACCTGGCAACAAGTTAGCCACACCAAAGTCAGGGGTGCTGGTACCATTGATAAGGTCTACCACAAAATTTCCTTCGAATTCGATTTCATCATCATCCTCATTCGGGGCTGCGTCATCATCAAGCAATTCAAATTCAAGTTCGGTGACCCCTAACAAAACCTCCCGCAGGGTTAATTCTGCATTGGTGGTTCTGCCTGAGGCAACAACCCTGGAATTGCTGGCAGTCGCTTTCATATTCAGTTGAACGCTGGCAACGTTCGGATCGCTGCTATCGTCATCACTGCAGCTTCCCAATAAAACACTTAGTGCCATGAATATTATTACAATAAGCGCCGTTAATTTAATTGATTGTTTCATTTTTTATGATTTTATCTTGTTACGATTAAAATTTGTTTTTCTTTGTTTTTTGAAATCAGCATTATCGCTTTTCGTACATAAAACCGATGATCCGGAATAATTCCTACCACGGTTTGGAATTTATTTTTATTTTTAGTGGAAATTTTTGTAATTGAATGGCAATAAAAACTCAGGGAGGTGTCTGTGATGAAAAGTTATACAATGAGCTTTTTAAAAGGCATGCAAAAGACCTACATAACTTTCTGCACTATAAATATGGTGCTGAAAACAATCCGGGCGACCTGGTGCAGGAAGCCTTTTTAAAACTTTGGGACAATTGCCATAAGGTGGAGGAGGAAAAAGCACGCTCTTTTTTATTCACTGTGGCCACTAATAAAATGTTGAACGAGCTGTCGAAGAAGCAAACAGTTTTAAGATACAGCCAGGAAAAACCTAAAAGTCAGACCAGTGAGTCTCCTGAATATGTGATGGAGGAAAAGGAATACATGGATAAATTGCAAAACGCATTGGAGTCGTTGACTGAGCAACAACGGGTAACTTTTTTACTCAACCGGATTGAAGGGAAAAAACACAAAGAAATTGCTGAAATGCTGGGTATATCACGGAAGGCAGTAGAAAAAAGAATATACACAGCATTGGATATTTTAAGAAAAAAGGTCGGGGATATATGATTAAATTTTTATGAAGGTAGGAAAAACGGGATTTTACCGGTTATATATTTGAAATGCGGAAAACATGAAAGACGAAGACTACATTAAAAAATGGCTTGAAGGGACTTTAACAGAAGAGGATGAGCGCGCTTTTAAGGGGTCTGAACAACAAAAATCACTGGACAGACTTTCCAGGGCCCTGCCAGCATTTAAGGCGCCGGAGTATGATGTAGCCGATGAGTTATCCCGCCTGGAGCAGGCCAGGACTTCAAAAGCTGAAGAAGGAAGGATTGTACCTATGAAATGGATGAAGCCCTTGTTGAGAGTTGCGGCAGTATTTGTTTTACTATCAGTAGTTTATGTATTTTTAACACGGGATGCTTTAACAACGGTAGAAACACTGGTGGCAGAAAAAACGGAAATCGTATTACCGGATTCCTCCTTGGTCACTTTAAATGCCCATTCACGGTTAATGTACCCGACGAAAAAGTGGAAAGATAAGCGGAAAGTGACTTTGGATGGGGAAGGCTTTTTCAAAGTGGCGAAAGGGTCGAGGTTTGATGTGGAAACATCATCAGGTGTGGTGCGTGTTTTAGGTACTGAATTTAATGTAAAAAACCGGGAAAATTATTTCGAAGTGATTTGCTATGAGGGCCTGGTTCAGGTGCAAAGCGCACAGCAGGTAGTGAAGCTCAATCCCAATCAGATGTTCAGGATCATTAATGGAGAAGTCACTACGGAAGCACTGTCTTTGCAGGTTTCACCCTCCTGGCTGGCCGGGGAAAGTTCCTTTTCAAGTGTGCCGCTTAAGTATGTCATACAGGAATTTGAAAGGCAATATGATGTTTCCGTTATTATTAAAAACGTGGATATCGATCAACGTTTTACGGGTGCATTTATTCATAACGACATAACACTGGCATTGAAGGCTATTTCGCTTCCTGTTAACATCGACTATCAGCTTGAAGAAAATAAACAGGTCATCTTATCAGGTAAATAACAGGTTGACTAAGGCCGCAATAAAAACGGTTGACCGTACCGGGCTAAAGCATCGATCCCTGACGGGTCTTTGCTTTTTTATGCTGATAAGTTTAAATGGTTTAGCACAAAAAGATAACCAGAAGCAACCCCTGGAACACATTCTGCAATTGTTGGAGGAACGCTTTGAAATTACTTTCACCTACATTGATGAAAATGTGGAAGGTATCACACTTATAGCACCACCTGCAGGCTTCGACCTTGAAAGTTCACTTCAATACCTGCAGGAAAACACGGATTTACTTTTCCAACAATTAGACAACAGGTTTGTAGCCATTAGCAAACCCGTTTCAGCAGTGTGGGAGATATGTGGATTTGTCAGGGACAGCGAAACAGGCGAAGCCATAACCGGTGCCGCCATCATGTCAACCCGGGAAATGACAGTCAGCGATGACAAGGGCTATTTTAAAATCAGCAACCTATCGCAGGGCGATTCGGTGATCATTCGATTTCTTGGTTATGAAATCACCGGTATGCAGGTCTCTGAACTGGTGGATGTACCCTGCAAAGCAGTTTATCTGACACAAAATATAACTGCCTTGCAGGAAGTGGTAGTATCGAACTATATTACGGAAGGGATCAATAAAAGAACAGACGGTTCATTTGATATCAATACAGCAACCGTTGGCATATTGCCCGGATTAACCGATCCCGATGTGCTATACACCATTCAGGCTTTACCTGGCATTCAAAGTATTAATGAAACCGTATCTGATATCAATGTCAGGGGTGGAACCAACGACCAGAACCTTGTGCTGTGGGATGGTATCAGAATGTACCTGTCGGGTCATTTTTTTGGATTGATTTCTGCATTCAATCCTTATTTAACCGAAAAAGTAGCCCTTATCAAAAACGGTACCACAGCATTCCTGGGCGATGGCGTATCGAGCACAATTGATATCCGCCCGGAGGATCAGTTGACAACCGGATTCTCCGGAGGAGCCGGGGTTAACCTGATCAATGGAGATGCCTTTGCCCGGATACCCTTATCTGAAAAAGCAGCCATTCATGTATCAGGCCGTAGATCTATCGCCGATGCACTGGAAACCCCTACCTATGACCAGTATTTTGAACGCGCTTTCATCGACACCGAGGTAACAGGGTTTGCGAGTGGGACAGATACGGTGGTAACTGTGGATGAAAACTTTTATTTCTACGATATGAGTTTCAAGTTTCTGTATGATATCACGCCCAAGGATAAACTCAGGCTCAGCTTTTTGAATGTCTTCAATGACATAGAATACCAGGAGAATGAATTGATCAACAATGTTGCCGAATCCAGAACCAGTGGTTTGGAACAACATAACCTTGCGACGGGTATCAACTACCGGCGGCTATGGAATGATAAACTCAGTACGCAGGCGCAACTATACCTTTCCTGGTATGAATTGAGTGCCATCAATTGCGATATCCCTAATAACCAGCGCCTGATCCAGGAAAATGAGGTGCTGGATACCGGACTAAAATTAAGCGCATCGTTAGACCTGCATCGTAACATCAGCCTTTCCGGAGGATACCAGTTTTTTGAGGTAGGCATTAGCAACCTGGAAGATATCAATAACCCCACCTTTCGCAGATCAATAAAAAATGTACTGAGAACGCAGGCAGTTTTTGCCGAAAGCAATTACAGTTCTGCCTCCGGTGCCACCAATATTCGTATGGGCATTCGCGGTAACATTTGGCAGAAGTTTGGGAAAGTCATCATTGAACCCCGGCTGACCATCAGCCAAAAATTTCATGACTATTTTTCACTGGAGGTTTTGGGTGAAATGAAAAGCCAGACCACCACCCAGATCATTGATTTCCAAACCGATTTTTTAGGCGTGGAAAAAAGGCGCTGGGTACTTTCAAATGATGACGATATCCCGGTCATTGAAAGCAAGCAGCTTTCCGCCGGGATTCATTATAACAAAAATGACCTGTTACTGACCATAGAAGGTTATGTCAAACAGGTAGAGGGGATTACCTCCTCCAGCCAGGGCTTTCAGAACCAGTTTCAATTTTTAAGGGCGCCCGGCAGTTATGAGGCATCCGGGATAGACTTTTTAATAAACAAAAAGTTTGACAGGTTTAATTCATGGCTCAGCTATTCACTCACAGACAATACCTTTCAATTTGATGAATTCATTCCTCCGTCTTTTCCAAACAACCTCGAGATCAATCATACCCTGACCATCGGAACCAGCTATCAGAACCGGCACCTGCATGTATCCGCAGGGCTCAACTGGCATACCGGAAGGCCGTTTACCGAGCCTGATGAGGAAAATAGCATTGTTGATAACAATATTAATTATGAATTTCCCAACAGTACGCGGCTCAGGGATTACCTGCGTGTTGACCTTTCTGCCAGATATAATTTCACCCTTACCCGCGATGTGAAGGCCCAGTTGGGGGCGTCCCTGTGGAATCTGTTTAACCGCAAAAACATTGTCAACGCCTACTACCGCATGAACCGTAACAGCCAACCTGATCTGGTTGAACAATTCTCCCTGGGGGTTACCCCAAATTTTATGTTTAGAATTGACTTTTAGCTATGACAGCCTCAAAAGATGTCGCGAAAGGATAAAATAGTAGTAGCAAAATGTTCAGTTTATAACTGGTTGTTTAACAAGAATTTAATGGCTTGCCGCATACTTGGAAGCCTGATACCATTCTGTTTGAATGATACCTGTTTTTTCATAATTGATACTTATCTTGTTTGTAATCAATTATCTTTTGTCGGAAAAACATCATGAATAGTGTAGTTGTATTCTTTACATTTCCAACCTAAAATTTGCATATCGAAACCGTCTTTAAATGAAAATTTCTCTTTAAAGATTTCCATGACACGGTCAAAATCTTTCTTTGTTATTTTCTTAAATTTTGTTGAAAAAAATTCAACTTCATCGTAATAGCCTATTATCTTATAACTCCTCATAATTATATAATTTTGTTTAGAGTCAAAAATCTGTTACTAAGTGTAGCAGACTTTAGTAAAAAATTTTAGATGAATTTATTTATGGTTTGAAATTCCGGGTATTTACCGGAATTAATAATTTTTGCTCCTTCTGATTTAATCCGGGTAGTTGCATATACTTTATCAGCTATATTAACTTAAATTTCAATTATGTCATTTACATCGAATGTTTCGAAAATCTCTCAATTACAATTTGGTATAATAATGATTTTTCACTTACTTTTTTAATGATCATTTTCTTTAGTTTAACGATATGCTAATATAAACAATCTGTTACTAAGTGTAACAGATTTAAGAAAAAAATTATTTCAGTTTAACTTTAACATCTACAGTTACCTCCCCGCCGTATTTTTTAACCATTTTGATTTTGGTTTCAAAATTTAATTTACCATCTAAAAACCTTTGCCTGTAAACCCTCATATTGCTTCTGTCTTTTTGATCCAAAGATTGATAGTATTCAACATCTTGAATGATAATTTTAACTGCCTGATCTAAACCATAGATTTTTGCCACACGGCAAATATAGAAGAATTACCATTTATTCATCATCTGTTTTTTATAATTATCTTCCAAATAATACCCCTTTTTATCCCAAAAGACAAAATACTGATAGCAAAACTATTCATCAAGAGCAATCTGTGATTTCATAAGCCAAACCACAGGAATATGTCACCTGACACCCAACTGGAAATATCCAAAATATGGTTTCTTCTTTTAAAAATCAGGAGTTTGTTCGATATTCAAAACGAAAACAAAACCAAAGCCTGATGAAAACCTATATAGCATTATTAAGAGGCATTAACGTGAGTGGCCGGAAGAAAATTAAAATGGCCGATTTAAGGGCACATCTTCAGGAACTTCATTTTCAAAATATCCGCACCTACGTCCAGAGTGGCAATGTCATTTTTGAAAGCATGGAATCCAGCCCGGTTGGTGTGGCGGCAATGGTAGAAAAAAAGATACAGGAAAAATATGGCTTTGATGTAGTTGCCCTGGTAAAAATGCGTCAGGAACTAGTGCAGGTGCTGGAGAATAATCCATTTCTTAAAGATCGCCAGGAAGACACTTCCAGGTTATATGTCACATTCCTGGCGGAGCACCCCAGTCGGGAATGCCTCAAAAAGCTGGAGGAGATCAATGACAGCCCCGAGGAGTTTATATTGGATGGAAAGGACATATACTTTTTCTCTCCCTTGGGGTATGGTAAAGCCAAAATGAACAACAATTTCTTTGAACAAAAACTAAAGGTAGCAGCCACCACCAGAAACTGGAATACCATTAACAAACTCGTTGATTTGGCCGGGGAATAGTATCAACTGTTTTCATGTTATCTACTTTTTTATGTAATTAATTTCTCTTGTATTTGTAACATTTAAGTGAATATTTTTTTTATATTATCAGTCGATTAGGGATGAACAGAATTAATAATTGCATAATATTCAGATAATCGTTTCCGGATTTTTTTGAATTAACTTATTCCGCAGAACCGCTTTCAGAACAAAAATGCAAAAGTTTAACAAGGAATTACTTACAAGACTTTCTGCCGGCGACAGAGATGCGTTCAATGCATTGTATCATATTTACAGGGCGCCTGCTGTCCGTTTTTGCCGTTCAATTCTGAAAGATTCCGTTGAGTCCGAAAATATTATTCAGGACGTATTTATTAAAGTATGGAATAAAAGACACGGTATAAACCCCGAGTTAAATTTCACCTCCTATCTCTTTACTATCATCAAAAATCGTGTATTTGATCATTTGAAAGAAATCAAAAAAAATTCACTGCTCAAAGAAAGATACTGGCAAAACCTTGAGAAATACAAAGTATCGGGTGAGGATGTACAGGAGGAACGATTGTTTAAAGTGAAAAAAGCCATTGAGCAACTCTCCGAAAAAAGAAAGGAAATTATCAGGCTCAACTACGAAGAAGGCAAGTCATACGAGGAAATTGCCTCTCAGTTAAAAATCTCTAAAAACACCGTTAAAAACCAGTTGGTAAAAGCCAAACAAATCATCCGTAAGCAACTTGAAATTGCCCTGATGTTTTGAATCCCTTGTTAATTATTTGTGAACTGAAAATTATTCAATATTTAAGTTTCTGATAATCAGTATTTTGTATTAATGACTATGCCATAATTTTTTGAAAATTAAATACTTCTCCGGTAGTCCTATTTTAAAAACCGCCAGTAATAAAGTTGATTGTTTACCAAATTGATTGCCATGGATCCGGAAGAATTATTTGAGAAGTTGATCAATAATCAAATTTCAAGGGAAGAATTTGAGAGATTATTGGAAGGGTTGGATAACGAAAGTATCCTTGCCAGGTACGAAGTTTATTTACAGGCTCAGTTTGAAAATGAAGTTGCCAAACAACGCTCTGAAAGTGAGGCCTTGCGGACTGACGACGAACCACTGCCAAAGGTAATAAAACCGCTTACTTCCTCTGATAAAAAAGTCACCCGTCGCAGAGTCGGCTTCCGTATTATGGCCATAGCGGCCTCGTTGGTCCTGCTTATCGTGGCAGGTTGGTTTGTAGTCTTTCAGACAACCTGGCTTGGCAGAGGTGGTAACATAGCCGGAGCATACGAAGATTCGGAATTAATTACCAGGTCAACACCCACGGGAAGAATGTTTCGCATGGATCTGGAAGACGGAAGTTTTATACATATGAATGCGGTCAGCCGTATCACCTATCCGCAGCAATTTGGAGAAAAAAAGCGGGAAGTTGAAATATCCGGAGAGGCTTACTTTGATGTTGAGCGGGATGAAACCCGGCCTTTTAAGATAAAAGTAAAGGACTATCAGGTTCAGGTGTTAGGTACATCGTTCAACGTACAGGCTTACGAAGACGAAGATGACTTTTCGGTGACAGTTGAATCGGGAAGCGTGAAGGTGGTAATCGATCAAACCGGTAAAAACTCAGCAACACTTCGAAAAAACCAGAAACTCATTTACAATCCGAAAACAAAGGTCTTTAAAATATTAGAAGTAGAGTCGGCCCGGGAGCTGAACTGGAGAAAGGGAATTTTGCACTTTGACGCTACCCCTATGAACAAAGTTGAAAAAATGCTTGAACGTTGGTATGGAATTGATTTAGTGATCAGCAACAGCGAAATCTATAAAAAGACCCTGACCGGTCTGCATCATAACGAAAACCTGGAGTCCGTGCTTGAAGCGTTAGCCTATGCCACGGGGACAAAATATGTAGTCAGGGGGGACTCTGCGGTTGTTTTGAAATTGAAACAGTAAAAATCAAATACAGGTTCACAAACAATTTTATGAAAAACCAATAGGTAGCAAATTATGAAACCGAAAACGAGAATTCAGCGATTGTTGAGACAAACCATTGTCTTGGCCGCTTTGATGGTTAGTGGTGCGGTGTACGCCGGATCGTCTGGCCAGGCAGACCTTGAAAGCCCTAAATTATTTATTGGCGCCAAAGAAGGTAAGATCATTGAGATCATGGACGAGATCTCAAACAACACACCATATGTATTTATTTACGAGGATGAAGTAAAAAAAGAGTTAAACAAAAAAATCAAAATTGAGCATGGGAAAAACTTACAAGATGTATTAACTGAAATTTCAAAGCAGTCAGCACTGGAATTCAGAACGGTTAACAATAACGTTATCGTTAGAAAAAGGACCGCCAACCCATCCGGAATCGACAACATGAAAAGCTTCCGGAGTATCCGGATTACCGGTACGGTTACCTCTTCCGATGACAACTCAGGCATTCCTGGTGTGAGTATCCTGGAAAAGGGAACAACCAATGGTACCGTGAGCGATGCGGAAGGTAACTACGCTTTGGACGTGCAGGGTGAGAAGAGTATTCTGGTATTCAGTTCTATTGGATATTTGAGGGAAGAGGTCACTATAGGTACCCAAACCGTTATTAATATTCAGATGGTGTCAGACGTTACTTCGCTTGAAGAAGTGGTGGTAACTGCGCTGGGTATCGAGCGGGATCAGCGTTCTCTCGGTTACGCTGTGGGCCAGGTGAAAGGTAAGGAACTGACAGAGGTATCGCAGGAAAATGTGCTGAATTCCCTCGCAGGGAGGGTGCCGGGCGTCACCATTAACCAAACCAGCGGACCGGGATCAACGGTATCTGTTGTTATCAGGGGAATGACTTCATTGACTACCGACAACCAGCCATTATTTGTGGTGGATGGTGTTCCTATGTCAAACTCCATGAACAACATTCAGGAAAACGGTTCGCGAAATCAGGTTGATTATGGCAATGCTATTTCAGACATCAATCCTGATGACATTGAAAGTATCTCTGTCCTCAAAGGCCCCAGTGCCGCAGCACTATATGGTTCCAGGGCCGGTAACGGGGTGATCCTTATTACCACCAAATCAGGTTCCGGAAAAAGAAAATTAGGTGTGGCGATCTCCACTAACAATGTGTTTGAAAGGCCCGTTAAATACCTGGATTTTCATTACCTGTATGCCTCAGGAGAGCGCAACCCGGTGCTGGATGAAGGTTCTGCCTATTGGGGTGGACCGAGATTGGATGTAGGTAACACGGCGGTGCAGTGGAACAGCCCACTGGATGAAAATGGCGCACCTATACCAACAGAACTGAGATCGTATCCGGATAATATGAAGAATTTCCTGCAGACAGGGGTAACTTCCAACAACAACATCGCACTTACCGGAGGCGGAGAAAAAGTAGATTTTCGTGTTTCATACTCGAACATGTTACACAGAGGAATGATTCCTAATTCAGATCTGTTCAGGCATACCCTTTCTTCACGGGTGAATTATGAGATTATACAAGGCTTAACTTTTAGCTCGAATGTAAATGTTGGGAGAACATTTTCTAACGACAGGCCGAACACTGGCAACCGTGGAGCCAATGCCCTGCAGGCCGTTTACATCTGGCCACATGTAAATGTCTTGGATATGAGGGATTACTGGGTACCGGGTCAGGAAAATATTGAGCAAAACCGGCCAAGTAATGAGGGTAACAACCCCTACTTTATCGCTTACGGGATTACCAATGCATTCACTCGTGACCGTATATATGGTAACCTGAAATTAAACTGGGAAATAACTCCAAACTGGTCTGTTATGCTCAGAGCTAACCTTGATCGCAGTAATGAAAACAGGGAAACTAAAATCCCCTTTGACTACAGCAGGCAGCCCAACGGTGGTTACTACCTGAGCGATCAGATTTTCCAGGAGATCAACTCCGACTTTTTAGTGACCTACAACAACAAGTTCGACAAGTTTGATGTCAATGTTTCCTTTGGTGGAAACTATATGGCACAGGATATATCCTCTAACTGGATTGGCTCTACGAACCGGAGAGTGGGTCTTGTTGTCCCGGGATTGTTTAATGTTGGAAACATTAACAGGGAAAACCTTGGCGTCGACAATAATATTGAAGAAAGGGCAATTTACAGCCTGTATGGGCTGGCATCCATTGGCTATAACGACATGCTTTACCTTGATATTACAGGAAGAAATGACTGGTCGAGCACACTTCCGTCAGAAAATAATTCCTATTTCTATCCGTCTGCATCACTTAGCTGGCTGGCCAACTATACCTTTGACATGCCTGCTTTGATCTCTATGCTGAAATTCAGGGCGGGTTGGGCCCAGGTAGGTAATGATACCGACCCCTATCGAATAGATCCGACACTTCAGACCGGTAATTATAATGACTTGGTCACCACCACACTTCCACCAAGCTTATTGAGCCAGAGGTTGAAGCCTGAAATTGCGACTTCGGTTGAGTTCGGCATTGACTATGCCATGTTTAATAACAGGCTTCGGTTTAACGGCACCTATTATAGAATGGAAAATAAAAACCAGATTGTTTCAATTCCACTTCCCGAGTCTTCGGGGTTTGATAGTAAAGACATTAACGCGGGGTTAATTGAAAGCAGCGGTTGGGAGATATCGTTGGGGGGTACACCAATCCGGCAGGAGGGGGGGCTTGTATGGGATGTGATCCTAAACTACACCGACAACAAGACTGTTTTGAAAGAGTTAACGGAGGGATTGGATTTTATCGATCTGTGGCAGGACAATAACGGGGGAGCGTTTACCTTTGTCGGTGATGAAATAGGGGATCTTTATAGTGCAGGTTATGCCAGGGTAATGGATCCAAATTCCCCTTATTACCGCTGGCCTGTTTTGAGCAATAACGGAGGCTGGCAAGAATTACCCAACGATAGGGAAAACAGGATTAAAGTAGGGAACTTTAACCCTGACTTTATTTTGGGAGTGCAGACTTCATTTAACTATAAGAACTTCATACTCAGCGCTAGCATTGACTGGCGCCAGGGCGGTGAATTTCAATCTTACACGTATCGCTATGGCGAGTCAGACTGGAAATCACAGCGTCAAATCGATCATCTGATTCCTGGCGGTTTGTATGGAGAAGGAGAACTGGTGGATCTGTTGAAATCGGATCCTGAAAAATATATTATTCCAAGGAACGGTAACTTCCCAAGAGTTGGCGGGTACACACAGGAGACGGGAGGTTTTTTTTACGATGACGAAGGTAATGCGGTAGCCGGCTACGACGGCGCCTATATTCCCGGCGTCATTCAGGTTGCCGGAGCCGATACTCCGGATGACTTTTCTGATGATGTGTATACAGAGCACCTTTCTCCCAGCGATGCTACGATTTATCCTATCACTAGTACGTTTCCCTGGGATTTTAACCAGGTTATAACGTTTGATGCTTCTTTCGTGAAATTACGGGAGCTTTCCCTGGCTTATCGCCTGCCTAAATTTGCAGGACTTCAAAATGCAACTTTTGCCATATATACCCGGAACATTATGATTTGGAATGCGGCAAAAATTGGCATTGATCCTGAAAGGGCCTTTGAGGCCAACCAAAGAGAACAGGGAAATACCAGGATGCAATTTAGGCAAGGGCTCGAACGTCAGAACATCATGCCGTGGACTGTGCCCGTTGGCTTTAAATTGAACTTTGAGTTTTAGTTGAAATCTTAAATGCATATAACATGAAAACTGTATTGAGAATCAAAAAAATATTGACAATATGCTTCGGGATATTGACCCTGGCTGCTTGTGATGAACAGCTTACCGAACTCAACCAGAACCCCAATGGGCTTGACCCGGAAACTGCAAACCCCAATATGATTATGCCTGCGGTTTTAGGACCCGCAGCACAAAATTATTTAAATCTAGGCTTTGGAAATATAGCCGGGGTCATGCAGCATACTCAAAAGGATGGCTGGTTCGAAGGACACAATAACTATGATTGGAATGCACAGGAATGGACGGATTGGTATGGTTTGCTTAGAAATAATACGCTCATGTATGACAGAGCGGTAGTATTGGATTGGAAGTTTCACCAGGGGGTTGCCATGACTATGAAAGGCTTTATTTTCGGTACAATTACGGATTTCTGGGGAAATGCCCCATACACAGATGCCTTGAAAGGAGATGAGGGGGGGCTTAATTATGAATTTCCTGAGTTTGACAATCAAGAGGTAATTTACGAGGGTGTGATAGATGATCTCCGGGAAGCGGTTTCTTTATTTGCAGAAGCTGATGACAACGGTATTTCAGAAGCAAGTGATCTTTATTATGGGGGAAACATCGCAAGCTGGAGACAGTTTGCCAACTCATTACTGATAAGGTACTATATGCGCATTTCAGAAAAGAATCCCGCTGTTGCAAGGTCAGGGCTGGAAGCGGTAGTTTCTTCCGGTGTATACATTAAAAATCCGGCCGATGACGCCACCCTTGAATATACCGGGGGAGGCAGTGATATCTGGCCATCGGAATACGCCGGAGATAATGGTACCAGTTTCAGGAATCTAAAACCATGTCAGACACTTGTTGATCAGCTCAGAGCAACCAACGACCCAAGAATGTCTGTTTGGTTTGCCACTGTACATTGCCAGTGGGTGGCAGATCCTACCCTTACTACGAAGGTCGATGAATTCATCCGGAAAGACGGAGAGATTCAGACCGGGGTTACTTCCCTCACGGATTTGAACTATGTCGAAGAAATAGCTGCCGGCCATGTATTTACCAGGCACTATAACCCCAATACCTTTGGCGGTACAATAGATAATAACGAAATTGTTGGACTTCCTCCGGGTTTAATGCAGCCCTCATCATATAACCTCAACCCAACACCAGGGCAGGTACTTGAAAATCAACATGTATCCCAGCTTGCCGGTATTTACAGACAGGGTGGAGGTGACCTGCTAAAAGCGAGGTTGATTTCGGCAGCAGAAATCAGTTTCACACTGGCCGAGGCGGCACTCAATGGGTGGTCTGTTGGCGATGCGCAGGCCCATTATGAGTCCGCCATTCGGTTTTCTCTTGAAAACTGGGGGGTAGAAGATCAGTATGATACATTTATGGCAGAAGATGGCGTAGCTTTTGATGGTACCCTGGAGCAAATTATGGAACAAAAGTGGGTAGCTAGCTGGACTTCTGCCAGCGAGGCATGGTTTGACTGGAGAAGAACCGGGCTTCCCTCGCTCGCTCCCGGGCCGGCATCTATTCAACCTGTGCTCCCGGTGCGGTTTAATTATGGAAGTGATGAGATTAACAATAACGAAGCCAATTATCGTGAGGCTTTGAATAGTCTGGAGATTACTCCTTATTCAGGACCCAGAGAAAATGACAGTCAATGGTCAAAAACCTGGCTGTTACAAGGAACCGGATATCCGTGGTGAGCTAGAAGGGGACCCATTTTTTTGTGTTAAACTTAACAAGGCCACCTTTTAAATCCGGGTGGCCTTTTCTTTGCCGGTCCCGGGCGCGTTAAAATTATTGTTTTTTGCCTTTATTTTTTTTAGCTATAAGTAGCCTAAAACCAGGATTTTGGGGTATATTAACTAAAAAAACTATGAATTTAAGACTCACCTTATGGATATGGCTCACTATCCCGGGTTTGCTGTTTAACTGTAGCCAGCAACAACGCCTGGAAGAAAATCAGGTGGCAGCCGAAATAAAACGCGAACCCGGAAACTGGGCTGAAAGATTAGGATATCCTGCTGGCAAAAAGGTCATCATGCTACATGCTGATGATGCCGGCATGTGCGAGGAAGCAAATATTGCCACGAAAAAGTATCTGGAAGAAGGTCATATCCAATCCGCTGCCGCTATGCCCCCATGCCCGTGGTTTGAAGACATGATCGAATGGGCTAAAGTACATCCTGATATGGATGTAGGATTGCACCTGACTCTAACCAGTGAATGGAAAACCTATCGCTGGACATCAGTTTCACCTCCCGATGAAGTGCCCGGCCTGATTGATGAGGAAGGCATGTTATGGCGCAAGGTGATCGATGTGGCTCAAAATGCAACAGTAGAAGAGGTCGAAAAAGAAGTAAGGGCTCAAATTGAAAAATCCATCGCCATGGGATACCGGCCCGACCACATCGATACCCATATGGGAACACTTTATGCACGCCCTGATTTTGCTAAAGTTTATTTGCAGATAGCCATGGAATATGGTATTCCGGCCAATGCGATAGATCTTTCAGACCCTATGGTAGTTGCGACTTTCAGGCAGCAGGGCTATCCTATCAATGAAGAAATGATCAGCTTTATGGATACCTATACATTACCTAAGCTTGATTTTTTTACCAGTGCTCCGAAAGCAAGTACTTATGAGGAAAAGAAGGAAGTATTCAAAAAGCTTATAAGATCCTTGAAGCCGGGGCTCACCGAAATTATTTTTCATCCATCTGTTGAATCCGACCAGTTAAAAAGCATTACCGGTTCCTGGCAGCAACGGGTCTGGGAAGCTCAGATGTTCGCAGACGAAGATATGATTCGGTTTTTTAAAGATGAAGGAATCATTTTTACCAATTGGAAGGAGATCATGAAAAGATTCAAAGCAATGGAATAATGACCAGGCCTTTTACGGAACCATTTTTAACCATGAAAAATGACCGGTATCCGTCAATAATAAAACAAAAGGAATATGCTGTTCTATGGCGGTGAAGCGAAGACCGGAATCAAAATAGATGATTACGTAAGACTAACAACGATGCAAGGATGAAAAAGACCATTGATTGTTTTTAATGATCAGGATGATGGCCGGTATAATTTAAGTGTTGCCATCGGCATCATACATACCATTTAAAGTTACCATCATAAAGATCGTGTCGGCGGGCCACATAAAACCATTAAATATAAGTCTTCCCCTGTAAGTTGGGTGAAACAACAATAGTAATACGAACATGACAAAACTACTGCTGCCATTGTTGCTAATGGCATTATTGACATCATGCACACATGATGCCGGAAAAATTCCGGACCATGTAAACGGGTATTCCGACGAGCCATTTGTTCAGGAATATCACGAAGGTTTTCTTATAGATACAGTAAACACAGATGCCAACGACGTCAGGAGCATTTGTCCTGACAAAGAGAACAACATATGGATTGCTACAAAGCATGGAGTATATATTAAAAAACATGACAGTCATGCCTGGAAGTTGATGATTGAGGGTGCTGAACAGGGGCCGGCCTATGATATCAGGCAAGATGAAAACGGTAATATCTGGATAGCCACATGGAATGGTGTTTATAAAGGAAATAGCCGGGGTGTTGCCCAAACAGAAGGGCCTGTTCCACCCGTGGCGAAAATAGTAGTCTCCGGTGAGGTTGTATTTGCTTTGGGACCAAAAGGCATATGGCTACGCCGGGGAGATTTATGGGAAAAGCAGAACTTTGAAACTGCCCGGAGCATAAGGGCAGCAGTTGCGGATGGTGCCGGAGGGTTGTGGATTGGTACAGATGTGGGGCTTTATCATTGTACAGTCGACAAATCAACGGTTTATCGTGGCAAGGAACATTTAATAAGTGCCTATGTCAGGGCCCTGGATTTCGACCGAGATGGAAATCTTTGGGCAGGAGGGCTCGGTGGTGTGGCCATCAGAAATAAAAATCAAAAGATCGATGAAAAATTGCCGGGTGACGGTATTCCCAATGCCCACGTGAACGTCATAAAAAAGGCTCCGGGAGGTAAAATGTGGGTAGGAACGGCATACGGAATCACCAGGTTTATCCCGGGTTCACGGGATTATTCAGTGAGGCTTAGCAAACGGTGGCTCATGTCAGACGAAGTGCGGGATATCGCATTCGATAGTAAGGGCAATGCATGGATTGCTACCGCAGCCGGCGTAAGTGCTATCAAGCAAAGGAAAATGACCCTTGAGCAAAAAGCGGATTATTTTTATACGAGGTTGATCCAACGGCATGTCCGTGAGCCCTGGATTGTAGGAAGGTTTCGTTTGGAGGTACCTGGTGATACAACCACCCTGGTACCCGATGACGATGACAACGATGGGGAATACACCGCCATGTATCTCGCCATGGAGTCGCTGCGGTATGCAGTCACAAAAGATAAAAAGGCAAAAGAACGCGCAAAAAAGGCCTTTGATTTCCTCCATTTTCTCAGGGAAGTGACAGGAATGGATGGATTCTTCGCCCGCACCATTATACCGGCCCATTGGTCCCGCATGCATGATCCCAATAAAACCTATACACCTCAGGAATTAGCCGAAGAACTGATCAAAAATCCCCGTCACAAGCCTGTGGAAGTAAGATGGCATTTGTCAAAAAGCGGAGAGTGGCTATGGAAAGGAGATACCAGCAGCGACGAACTTTGCGGACATTTGTTTGGATATTACTGGTACTATACCCTCGTAGCCGATGATTTAGAAAAACAACGGATGGCCCATCATTTCAGCCAGATAATGGACCATCTGCTACGCCATGATTTTTACCTTACAGGGGTCGATGGAAAACATACCAAGTGGGGCGTATGGTCTCCGCAAAGCTTGAACCATGACCCCGAATGGTCACCCGAAAAGGCCTTGAATTCACTGGAGATATTGTCTTTTTTGAAATTTGCTTATCAAATTACAGGTTTTGAAAGATATCAGGAAGCATTCTTAAAGTTAATCCGGGAGGAGGGATACCTGGAAAATGCCAATATGCTTCACCACACCGACCCGGCCTGGAAAACATACTTTGATATATATCTGGCCCTATACATCTATCCTCCGCTGCTGAACTATGAACAAGACCCTGATTTGAAATACGCTTTCAGGAGGCATTTGGATCTATGGTTTGAACAGTATAAGAAGGTAAAAAGTCCGTTGGTCAATTTCACCTACAACTATCTCACCGGTGGGTATGATGAGCTCGATCACTCTATTTTCTTTCTCCAAGACGCGCCGTTGGATTTGGTGGACTGGCAAATTGATAATGGAAGGCGCGAGGACCTCCGTGTGGTACGCGAGCCTGTTCTAGAGGTTTTACAAGTGCACGAACTGCGTCCACCCAGTGAATACAGAACAATGCGCTGGGACAGAAATCCCTATGTTACTGTGGGAGGATCCCCTTCACAGGAACGCGAACCGGTTTATTGGCTTTTACCCTATTGGATGGGGCGATACCTGGATTTGATTAAACCCACAGAATAAATTATGAATGTCATGGGCTATAGACATATCTAGTCATAGTATGACTCGAAGTCATACTATGACTATTTAAGCAGAATAAATAACCTACTTTACCGAAAGATATATCATTAAATTGTAGTTAATCCACCACAGGCGGACTTATGACACCGAGATACCTGCCCATCCAATAAGGCAATAACCAAATATCCCCGGCGCTATGCTCCGAAAGGCCATTGCTATGTAACCTGTCCAGGTTAAACATGTTTCCGTTATGGCGTTGAACCGGTCTTTCATCAGGTGGAAGCACCTCTTTGATGGTTTGCCGGCGGAAGTTTGACTCCATGAATTCGATATCTTTTCTGTGACTGTTTGCAATAGCCCAGTCGATCAGGTCCATTGGATGCTCTTTCAAATACCAGATGGCTTCCTCAAGATCAAATTCGGGGGTGCCCGTCATGGCGGTCATGATGTTCCACAGCCCTTCTTTTTCAGGGCGTTCATATTGCCAGTGATCGATTATGGCTTCTTTATACATGCTTTTCAGGGAATCATCAAACGCGTGATTGTATAACCCCCAATATCCCACATAGTACATTTCGTCATCCGAATGATTCCACGAAGCCGATAACATTTTGCTCCAGTCGTCGGCATCATCCGGAGCAGTCCCAATTTCACTCATAGGTCTCATGAGGTTTTCAAGGTAGCCATGTTTTGCCATTAGCTCATAAGCTTGCTCCTTATATTTTTCTTTTCCTGTGAAATGGTAGGCGGTCTGAAGCATTCCAACGATATTGGAAGAATTGAGCTTGCGATCACCTACCATAACCGGTCTGGCATTAACGTATTCCGGATTCCACCGGCCCCAGGTGGTAGGTTTTCCATCATAATCAACCAGGTACATATCATGGCTGATAATATGATTGGCGAGGGTATCGATCAGTGTTATAGCCCGGTTCTTAAGTTCCGCATCATCTATCAGATCGGCGATCACACCGAACGCGAAAAAATGTCCAATGGCCTCATCGCTACTCGTGGTTGCCTTCCAGTCCCACTCAGGGTCACTGGAGTGTTGCCATCGTTCAGGGTCTGACAGCCTTTCAATGTACCCACTGCGCTCAAACGACCTGGAAGGAAATCCAGGGACAGGATTAATGCTGTACAGCCTTTCCATGGCGTCCAGAGATTCCCTGCAGTTTTGCAATGCCTTAGCCGAACCGGTCACAGCGTACCGAAACACCTGGCCGGCCAGATACATGGAAGTCCACAGCCCGTCATTGTCAGAATCTTTCAAGCGCCCGGAGTTAACATTTCCCTTTTCCATCGCTGTCAGGCCGGAATTGAATCCATGTCTGATATGCCTGTCCCTTACCTGCTTTTCAAAATACATCGCTTTGTCATGCAAAGTCATTTCTTCAAAAATGATTTTACCCAGCCCTTGGTCAGTGAGGATCAGCACCGAGCCGTCTGTTCCCGGGGATATATGTTTGACCTGATTTCCAGGCAGCCATCTTTCTCCAAAATAGTAGTCAAAATTTCCATCGGGCTTCAGCATAAATGCACCTTTGGAGGAACCAAACCAGAGATTCCCGTTTATTTCCTCAACAGCGGTGATTTCCGTCCATGGAAGGCGGGTGAAAGTTTCGCCTGTTGGTTTGCCTGAGGTTTTATCAACCGTCTGATAGCCATTTCCAGTTCCAATAACAACCTGGCCATTTGTTATGGTAAATGCTGTGAAACCGGCCCCTTCAAAAACCCGTCTGAGATTTTTATCTTCAGGGCTGAAGACGGATAAAGATTTTGAGCCCAAAACCCAAAAATTTCCTGAATTCGAATCACACTTTACATTTAGGACCTCATCGCCGGACATCGAACGACGCCATATGACCTCATTGCCTGAGAGGTATTCCAATGATTGACCATCGCTAACCAGGAAGTCAAACCTTTTTCCCACTGCAAAATGCCGGGCATCACGCAACCCATGTTTGACGAACAGTTTACCCGCCCAGGCATTGCTCAACACAGCCTCGTCATCCAGATAGACAAATTGTTCCTCGCATATCAAAATATTTTTTATCACCTTGCCCGTGATAGGACGGTAGGTCCGGTCTGCAATCAATTCTCCCGGATGGAGAAACCGGCCTGCATGTGTTCTCAGCAATCCTTCCGATGACATCACCTGGATGACACCATTGCGGTCCATAAAAACTCTCGATAATTCGAGGTCATCGTTTTGCTTATAAAATTTAATACTGAGATCCTGCAGGTAGGTGGTATCCCTGTAAACCGGTTGTGGATTGGATAAACTTTCAGTATGAGGTGTGCTGCAGGATAGATAGAAAATATGTGTTAAAAACAGCAGGTGAAAAATCTTACGTCGCATAAAAATCAGTTAAGTTATTGATGAAACTACTGCTGTTATTACCTCAAAAAAAAGAATTCAGGCTATTGCCAAGCCGATAATATCATTGAAATAAAAATACGCCAAGGCCAATTCCTTTGATCACTGTGCCTTCCTGTAACAAGCCATTACTATTTGATAATCAATATTTTATTCTCATAGCACCAGCATCTCGTGGATGCTGCACAACGCAATAACGTCCCTGCCCTCTCATTTCTTCTGCTAAAATCTCCGTGTCTCTTTGTGTCTTGGTGCCTCCGTGGTGAACAATGGTTAACCACCAAGGCGCAAAGACACCGAGAAGTTTGTCCAAAATGTTGTGCAACAGCCACATGGCGCTCACGTGATCAGGGTTGTCAGGAGGCATGGGCACAAAAGGGGCTGCATGTGGTATACATAGTACCAGAAAAACAGCAACTTTTCTTTGAAAAGATCCGGGAACATTATCTTTGTTAATGGGTTAAAATATCAGGAAACCTTCAAACTGTAAATAGAATTTCCCTTGAAAAAAATAATTTTTCTGATAGCTGTAATTCTGTTTGTTACTTATGCCAAGGATGAAAAATCCATTGTAAAATTCGTAGGAGCCATAGAACATGTTAAAAAAGGAGGGAAGTTAAAAGCTACGATTTACCTCGACTCAATCAGTGCCAAAGCCAACCTGTTTGCGCTGGGCCCGGTTGAAAACCTGCAAGGGGAATTGCTGGTACTAGATGGAGAATCTTACGTTTCTGAGGTGGATAATCAGCGGCTGAATCAAGTAAAAACATCGTATGCGGTGGGTGCACCCTTTCTGGTTTATTGCAATGTGAAGAATTGGCAAGCGTTCAGTCTTGAAAGTGACATCAACAATCTGGCAGGATTACAAAACGAGATTCAGAATCTGGCCAGATCCAACGGATTGGATTTACAAACCGCTTTTCCCTTTAAAATATCAGGATTGATCGACAAGGCCAAATATCACGTAATCTGGAAAGATTTAAAGGTAAAAGAACACTCCCCTGAAATTCATAAAAAATCGAAGGTATTTTATCCCATCACTGAAGAACGTACAGACATCCTGGGATTTTATTCACAAAATCATGCCGGTATATTCACACATCATGATTCTTTTATTCACGCCCATATTATCAATGCTGATAGAAGTAAAATGGGGCATTTGGATCAGATTGATATGAAGGCCGGAGCGGTGAGCGTTTACCTCCCTGTATTGGATTAGGAAAAATCCGGCTATTTCACCGGAAGGTGCCAATTACTTGATACGAGGTACCATAGGCGATCTCTACCTACATGACCATGAGGAGCCTAAACCAAGAATTTTCTTTGTTTGTTTTCAACAATGAGCGACGCTAATAGTTAAGCCGGTAGTCTTTTACCAATATATCAAATGACAAACCCAGTTTGGGCCCTAAAATCCTTATGACCGGAAGTGTCAATGGCCGTCTTTTATTTAAAATATTGGAAATGGTACCGCGGCTTTTAGTTCCAATCATATCCATTAGATCTTTCTGGTGCAAATCCATTTCGGCCATCCTGATTTTTATTGCCTCAATAGGATCGGGGGCTTCGATTGGATATTTTTCTGATTCATACTTATCGATTAGAGTAATAAGCACCTCGGCCAAATCATTATCAGCAGTACCCTTAGGAGCATCGAACACAGCTTCCAGCTTTTCTAATGCCACTCGGTAATCCTTTTCTGTCCTGATCGGTTTAATTTCTATATTCATATCGTTAATGCATCTGTTTTGTCATACTCAGAATGGGTCCCAATAAAACGGATCCATCCCCATTGCATTTCATAGTTGAACTTAACTATTAATCTGTACTTGTTTCCGCATATGTTAAATACAATTCGATTGTTGCCAACGATACTTGCGTTACCATATTGTCTTTTTGCACTATTACTGTTTTCCCAGTGTGCAGCCATTACCACCTTATACCAGGTTTTTAGAGTTTCCTCACTGTCAGGATGCTTTTCCCAAAATTCTCTTAATTTTTTTTTTGCTACAATATTTCTCATATATATCAACGCGAATGTACTAAATATGTTTTCAAAATGAAAACATATTTGATTTTTTTGGGTATTGCAGCTGCACCTGGAGAAAAACAAAGCTTAAAAAGCCGACGATGAAATTAATTTTTGTTTGGTAAAATCTTTTGGCTTCAATGCCGGCTTCATTGCTATAGATTTTGATCGGTAAGTACCTTTACTTTGCTGAAACCTGCGCCCATTTTAATGAATGCCAAATTCCTTCCCAGGCTCCTATGTAGAGAAAATTACCTACATTGTCGCTCCCCGTAATTCCATAGCTGACACGTAGTTTGCCTAAACTGAGCCAATCCAAATTATCCATAAATGGCTCGTTAGCAATATTCCAACCTGCCCCTATCGCCCAGAAGTTGCCATACCGGAAGTTCTCTCCAAACCGGCTGGAACCATATCTTCTGAATGTAAAACTCAAAAGATATTTCAAATTATAATTGTAATTCAACCGGCCAAAAAAAGAGTTAAACCTGTAATCCGAACGTGTAGACCCAGACCCTTCGGAGACACCTAAAATGGTCGCTGCGGAATTGCTATAGGTGACCTGGTCATTTGGAAAGTTAGTACCCACAATGCGTTCGTTAAATGAAGGCATGGCTTTCTTGCGGGTTAATTTTAGCCACTAATTAAGCGAATAGGAAATTAAAAACCGCAACTTGAAAATGTTAAGGAATTTTTAAGTTTACAACCAGGTCAGATAAATCCAATGCCATGTTTGACTTTATGCCTGTATTTGTCAACGTCAAACCGGTAAAGGTAGGGTGCCTTATGAGCACCCCCGGTTTTAAGTTTTTCCTGGCGTACAAGAATATCCAGCTTAAGAATTTTCCGCTGAAAATTGCCCCTGTCCATCTTCTCATTCAAAATGCATTCATATAATTTTTGCAATTCCGACATGGTAAATTTTTCCGGAAGCAAATTAAGCCCCACAGGAAAATAGTTAAGCTGCCGTCTCACATGTTCGATGGCGGTGCTGATGATCTCAGTGTGATCCAGAATAGTGGCAGGTAACCGTTCTACGGGAAACCAGTCGCATCTTTCCGATAAAATATCCGGCTGTGGCACCACTTTGTCAGTTTTAACCAGTGCAAAGTAACCTACCGTAAGAAACCTGCGCTTCAACCATCTTACCGCTTCGGAGCTAAGCTTTGAAGTATGATCCGAATCAAGCAGGACACTGGTGTTTCTTCCGGTTTTTCCAAACAGGTGGAATTGATTAAAATACAGCCTGTTAAGACCGGTTCTGGCCTTGACAATCCTGTGAGTTGCCGAATCCACATCCTCATCTTTGCAAATGAATCCACCTGGCAATGCCCAGTAATCCAACTCTTTAAGTTTTAAAAGCAATACCCTGATCGTATTTTCGGCGTAGCCGAGTATGACTACATCCAGGGATATTCCCGGTAAATATAATTCCTCCGCATCTTTCAGGTACTCCGATATTTGTTTTTCAATCATCCAATAATATCCTAATGTGTCTTTTTGACAAAATAGAAAAAATACTTATATTGTCGAAAATAACAAAAAACTTTGTGATGAAAAAGACACTAAAAATCCTGGGTTTCTCACTGGGCGGCATCATTGCGTTGTTTTTAATTTTGTGGGCAGGTTTTGAGACCAGGTATGCAATCATTAATTCCAGGGCGAAGGCTTCCCTGGCAGAGAAACAAACTTTGAAAGCCGGGCATGAGGAAATGCGGGATCTGAATGGCAATGGCCGGTTAGATCCATACGAAGACTTCCGTAAACCTGTTGAAGAGCGGGTGGAAGACCTTCTTGCACAAATGACCCTGGAAGAAAAGGCGGGTTTACTGTGGCACCCACCCCTTGGCATTGGTAACAAAGGGGAAATACTCGGAAAACCAAATCCTGCACTATTTAACATGGCTTCCACCTATGATCTAATCATCCGTAAAAAACTGCGGCACTTTAACCTTTTCAGGACACCCGGCACCAGACATCTGGCACAATGGTACAACGAAATCCAGAAGATCGCCGAACAAGACAGGCTTGGGATTCCCATCACGATTGCTTCGGATCCCAGACATGGCATTAATAATTTTATTGGGGATGATCTATTGGGTGGTGGTTTTTCAGAATGGCCTGAACCCATCGGACTGGCGGCAACGGATGATTCACTGCTGATAGCGGAATTTGGAAGGATTGCGGCAGAGGAGTTAGCGGCAGTTGGCATCCGTACGGCTTTGCATCCTATGGCTGACCTGGCTACTGAGCCGAGGTGGGCCAGAATCAACGGCACCTTTGGTGAGGATGCGTCGCTATCGGCAAAAATGACAGCCGCCTATATCTACGGATTCCAGGGATCACAACTTGGCCCTCAGTCTGTGGCTTGCATGACCAAGCACTGGCCGGGTGGTGGTCCCCAGGCCGGTGGCCTCGACGCCCACTTCCGGTATGGCATGGATCAGGCTTATCCGGGCGATAACTTTGACTACCACCTAATCCCGTTCAAAGCCGCTTTTGACGCCGGAACGGCCATGATTATGCCTTACTATGGAGTTCCTGTAGATCAGACAAGCGAAAATGTGGGTATGAGTTTTAATAAAGAAATCATCAATGACTTACTGAGAGAGGAATATGGGTATAATGGCGTGGTTTGCTCTGATTGGGGTATCATTGAAGGATTCGGTTTTTTTGGCATTGAAATGTTTGAAAGCCCGGGTTGGGGGGTGGATGACCTTTCACCGAAAGAAAGGATCAAAAAAGCTATTGATGCGGGTATTGACCAGTTTGGCGGAAACAGCAATGTTGAGGAGTTGATTGCACTGGTTCGAGCAGGCAGCATTTCAGAAGAGCGTATCGATCAATCGGTGAGAAGGCTGCTAAGGGTTAAATTTCAAATGGGACTTTTTGACAACCCCTATGTGGATGTAGATGCGGCTGAAAGAATCGTAGGTAACCGGGAGTTTATGGATAAAGGCAAAGAGGCGCAGCGGAAGTCGATCGTATTGCTAAAAAATCAAATGAAGCCCGATAGTAGCATGATGCTCCCACTCTCAAAAAACATTAAGGTTTACATTGAAAACATGAGTAAGGAAATAGCGGGTCAATACGCTCAGGTCGTAGACAGCCTGGATGATGCCGACTTTGCGATCCTGCGATTGCAAACTCCCTGGGAGCCCCGGGATGGGAGCATGATGGAGACTTTTCTTCACCAGGGCTACCTGGATTTCCAGGAACCTGAGCTGAGCCGCCTACTGGAAATAACCCGCAAAAAGCCAACTGTTATTTGTATGTACCTCGAAAGACCCGCCGTTATTCCCGAAATTGCTGACGGTGTGGTTGGCTTACTAGGTGAATTTGGCGCCAATGATGACGCCGTCCTGGATATTGTTTTCGGCAGGTTTAATCCTACCGCTAAACTGCCATTTGAGTTGCCTTCAGCCATGGCTGAAGTGGAGGCGCAGCATGAAGACGTTCCCTTTGATTCTGAAAATCCGCTATTCCCATTCGGTTTTGGACTATCCTATCATGCTGCCGATGAGATACTTTTTTGATTGAAAAGAAAATAAAGCTCCCTATGAAAAGATTTTTTAAGATTTTCCTGCTCAGCTTACTGGGAATTATCATTGTCTTAGCCGGTGCCATGGGTGTTTTTATCTACAAAGTGACTTATGGGTTTCCCTTTTACGAATCAAAACCACCGGAATTACCCGCTGAAATGGCTGACTTTTCAATCCTGCTGTTCAATAAAACCAATGGTTTCCGCCATGGAGAGGCTATTGAGACATCTACGGAAGCCTTTCGGGTAATGGCAAAGAATAATGATTGGTCCATTTTTGTTACAGAGAACGGCGCAGTGTTTAACTGGGAACAACTGGAAAAATTTGATCTGGTGATCTGGAACAATGTTACCGGAAGGGTGCTGAAGGAGGAGCAAAAGGCTGCTTTCAAACAATACATGGACAATGGTGGCGGATTCCTGGGAATCCATGGCGCGGGAGATAATTCCCATCATTGGCCATGGTATGAAAATACGCTGCTGGGTGCCGATTTTTCACATCATACTATGAACCCCCAACTTCAGGAGGCGACAATGCACCTGCATTGCGATTCTGTTAACGCTCACCTATGCAATGGCCTGACTGCCACCTGGCAGCGTACTGATGAATGGTATGCGTTTTACAATAATCCGTCCGACAAGGGGTTTGAGGTACTGTATACAGTCGATGAAAAGACTTTTAACCCTAGTGGCTACATCAGGTTCTTGGCAGAAGACAAGGACTTTGGGATGGGGGATTTCCATCCTATCGTCTGGTACAAAGAGTTGCCCGGTGGGGGAAGGACTTTCTATTCTGCATTAGGCCACGCCGGTGCTTATTTTGAGGAAAGCGAGCACCTGGAAATGTTAAAGAGGGCGATTGTTTGGGCCGGTAAAAAGTAATCAACTACCTGAAGTTATAGTATGGTTCCCTTATAGTCATCGCATGGCTCATAGCTATGCGATGACTGGTTTAGTCTTTAATTACTCTCAAATATCCCGCTTACTTAATAATGAAACCTGCACTGAACGATAGTAATCACACCATCTTCAATCCGATACACCAGTCGGTGCTCCTGGCTGATTCTCCTGCTCCAAAATCCTTGTAGGTTTCCTCTGAGGGGTTCTGGCTTCCCTACGCCTTCAAATGGAGTTCTGGAAATAGCCTTTATCAATTCATTTATTTTATGGATTGTTTTTTTATCAGTTTTCTGCCAGTAGTGAAATTCCTCCCAAGCGTGCTGGGTGAAAAGAATGTTCATATGTCGTTAATATGCTTTTGAACAACGTTTTTGTTCTTTAGTTGATCTAAAGATTCGAACAATCTTTTTGCATTTTCAGTGGTGGACAGAAGATAAGCAGTCTCTTTTAAAGCATTAAAATCCCTTAATGAAAGCATCACCATGTCTTTATCGTTTTGTCTGTTTATGATCAATATGTCATGATCTTCATATATTTGATCCATCTTACTTTTAAAGTTTTTTCTCAATTCTGCCACGTTTGTTGTTTTCATAACCTTTTTCCTTATGTACAAATTTATGTACGCATTTCGTGAAAAACAAATTTTTTCACTACTTTTTTCCCTTTAATAGGATATTGGGAGTTTAAAGGCTATCTAATAGCTGTTGCAGAGTACTTTGAAGCATCTCATCAACTAAAACCCCTGTGCCTCTTTGTGTCTTTGTGGTTAACCATTTTTCACCACGGAGGCACAAAGACACAAAGGGTACCGAGTTTGAACTACTAAGTTTTATGCAATATAAACAGTTTTAATATTGACAAATTCCCTGATCCCGAAGTGAGAAAGCTCCCTGCCATATCCGCTTTCCTTAATTCCTCCGAAAGGAAGCCTTGGGTCAGATTTGACCAATGCATTTATAAAGCAACTGCCAGCTTCCAGGCTTTCAGAAGCCATATTTTCGGCCTTAGCCAAATCACTGGTGAAGATGGCCGCCCCCAATCCAAAGTTGCTGTCATTGGCGATAGCAATGGCTTCCGCTTCAGTGTCCACTTCAATAACACAGGCCACCGGCCCGAACACTTCTTCGTGGTAGGCCGGCATACCCTCCCGGACATTTGTCAGTACGGTGGGCGGATAGAAATAACCTTTTCCCTCCGGAATCTTTCCTCCTGTAAGGCACCTGGCGCCCATGTCGATACTCTTTTGTACCTGTTGATGAAGTGCATCCCCCAAATCTGCCCTTGCCATCGGGCCCAGTTGCGTACCCGGAGCAAGCGGATTGCCATAACTGGCAGCTTCCATTTCGGTCACAAGCATGTTTAAGAATCGTTCTCCGATAGCCTTTTGTATGATAAACCTTTTGGCACTGATACAACTTTGTCCATTATTGATGAGGCGACTGGCAGTACATATTTTAGCTGCTTCCCTGATATTAGCATCTTCTAAAACGATGTAAGGATCACTTCCACCCAGTTCCAGCACCGTTTTCTTGAGGCAGGCACCGGCCTTTGCTGCCACTGCCTGGCCCGCCCGGGTACTTCCCGTCAGTGTAACTGCCTTGACATGGTCATTTTCTATTACACGGGCAGCCATATCCGTATCGATGATCAGATTTTGGAAAAGACCCTCAGGAAAGCCTGCTTCGATAAATATTCGGGCTATCGCTTCTGCGCAGCCAAACACGTTAGGTGCATGTTTCAGCAACGCACCATTTCCTGCCATCAACGAAGGAGCGGCAAAACGGAAAACCTGCCAGAATGGAAAGTTCCAGGGCATAATGGCTAAGACTATTCCTAAGGGCTGAAAAACCACCATGCTTTTTAAAGCATCTGACGGAATGATCTCATTTTTCAGAAACTCCATGGCATTTTCGGCATAATAATCACACACCCACGCACATTTTTCTGCTTCACTTTCACCGTCAGCGAGTGGCTTTCCCATCTCATCTGCCATCAATCTGGCGTAAATGGCTTTATTGCGCCTCAGTACTTCTGCGGCTTTGCGCATTTTTTCGGCGCGTATTTCAAACCCGGTCTTTTGCCAGGTCAATTGCGCTGCATGTGTTTTTTCTATCTGTTGCGTTACTTGACGATGATCGAGAAAGTGGTATTCTTTAATTACCTCTTCGGTAGCAGGATTGATGGTTTTGATCATTTTAATGAAAATTAAAATAAGAATTAAAATGAAAATAAAGGGAAAATTAAAGTGGAAAGTAACAATCTATACTTATTTTCGCTTTTATTTTTAGTAAACACCTATGAAACGGTTAGTTTTTTTTCTGATATCACTTTTCCCCTTTATACAAAATTTTGCTCAGAACAGTATCGACCTTTTAACCATCGCCGGGCATTACAGCTTCCCCAGGGAATATGAAAGTGATCTGACTGAAAAGGGTAAAGAGCACATCTGGCATATGAACATGAAATTACCCCTGGTATTATCCGGCGTCAATACCTGGTACAGCGAGATCAGCTATTTGAATTTCAGGGTAAACGGCAATGAAAATGTCCCTGTAAACAGGGCGCAATCGGTTAACCTGCATGGCGTGATAATACAAACCGGTCTAATCCACCGCCTCAATGAAGATAAGGCGCTCATTTTGCTGTTTGTACCCAGGCTGATGGGAGATTTTGAAAATTTGAATGGAGAAAGTTTTCAGTATGGCGGAATGGCACTTTATGAAAAACGGTTTCATAAAGCGCTTACCATGCGATTTGGAGTATCTTATAACCAGGAACTTTTTGGCCCGTTTGTGGTGCCGCTGGTTTACCTGAACTGGCAACTTTCGGAAAAATGGAATATTGCAGGCTTGTTACCCATTTATGGCAAAGTGAACTACCGGGTAAACGATGACCTGACGGCCGGCCTTCATTATTTTGGCTTGGTGACAACGTATCGTTTGGGAAATGACATCTTTGCAGAGGACTATATCGAAAGACGAAGTATTGATTTAAGTTTCTTTGGCCGTTACCGGATAGCTGGAAACCTCCATGCCGAAATCCGCACAGGTATTGCTTTAGGCAGAGACTACAGGCAATACGCCGGGAATGACCGGGTAGATTTTGCCCTGCCGCTTATTAACTTCGGTGATGATCGTGTGCAACAAAACATCAGCTTTAATGGTGGGCCTTTTATACGTGGGCAGTTAGTTTACAATTTGGTTTTGGAGAAAAAAAATTAATAAATATAATAACCTCGATGCATGGCTGTTTTTTCTGGTATTGGTCATCATTACGGGACTGGGTTCCGGTGCCTACCCGGCGTTTTACATCTCATCATTCAATGCAGTGAATATTTTCAGGGGAAAGCAGCAATTTGGTAAAAAGAACAAATTCACAAAAGTTTTTCTGGTATTCCAGTTTATTCTTTCCATTATTACCACTGTTTTTGGTATTACCTTCGTTTAAAATGCCGGTTACCAGCAGCAACGTGATTGGGGGTATAACCAGTCCCAAACCCTGGTCGTGCCCCTGGATGGCGAAAAGACCTACACTGCGTTAAAAAATGAATTTCTGCAAAACCCCAATGTTGTAAGCGTGGCAGATTCCCGCAATCATATAGGGAGGTCATCTAATTACTTCTGTGATTGGGCTTGATGGAAAAAAACATGAAGTCGATGAGATAGAAGTTGGTTATAATTACCTGGAGGCCTTGGGAACCAGACTCAAAGAGGGCAATACTGGCTTCATTTGGGAGGAAAATACCAGCTATCACTGCGTGAAAGCCCAGGGTTGAAAGCTGCTTTATTAGCGTAGAATACAGTTGAAAACCTAACCCTTTCTTCAATTCACCAGCTTTAAGATATACTGTACTTTCTACCGAAAGTTTGTATGCGCACCTCGATTTCCAATTGCTTGCGTGGGCATATCCTAAAACCTCTCCATCCCTTTCATAGACAAGCCATGGAAAACCTGAATTAACAGATTTTATCCTTTTATCCATTTCTTCCGTGGTCACCGGAGTTGCTTCAAAAGTAATGATGGTATTCATTACATCGTAGTTGTAGATTGATCTTATTGCTTCAATATCTTGTGGTTTAACTGCTCTTACCATGTTTGTTTTGTGATGGGTCACTATCCCGGATGACAAAGATAAGGAGTGATAAAGATAACGGAAAAGGTTTAGGTTTCCTGCCGGGGAAGCCATCTAAAGCTGCGAAAGGAATAATATCTTACTTATTTGCTTAAGAAATATAATAAATTCTTGTTTTTTTCATTTTATATATAATACATTTAGTGAAGAAATAAAATTATTCACATGAAAGGAACCAATCTGGGTGAGTTTGAAGAGCTTGTGCTGCTCACTGTCGTAGTGCTGAAGGAGGAGGCTTATAGCATTGCCATCACTGATGAAATCAACCGGATAACCGGAAGAAAAGTTGCATTTGGCGTAGTGCATTCTGCGCTTGACAGGTTGGAAAAAAAGGGATTGGCTGATTCCAGGATGGGGGCAAGTACGCGCGTCAGGGGAGGCAGGAGAAAGAGGTTGTTTACCATTTCCGCAGCGGGTAAGGCGGCCTTATTGAAAGCAAGGGACCAGCGGGCCGCACTTTGGAAACTTGTACCTGAAACCGCATTCAAAAATATTTGATCCATGAAGATGCGTGAATCTGAAAACGTTGAACCACCTCGGTGGGCCGACCGATTACTAAGCTGGTATTGCCGCCCCGAAGCACTGGAAGATTTACAGGGGGATTTGCATGAATTGTTTGCCCGTCACAAAGACCATCGGGGAGTTGCAGTAGCCCGTATTTACTACATTTTGGATGTCTTGTCATTCATGAGACCCTACATAATTAAAACAAAGCACGCCTCATATCGAAAAACTAACTATCGCATGATGTTTAACAACTATTTCAAGACCACCTACCGGTACATTCAGCGCGAGCCCCGCTATTTTATCGTCAATGTATTAGGGCTTGCCCTGGGCATAGGCAGTTCACTCATTTTGTTTTCCTACAACTTCAGTGAACTGACGTTTGACCGTCATCATCAGTTTGCGGACCGGATTTATCGCATTAGTGTCAGTACGGAGATTGATGGTGACTATACAGAGTTTGCCGCCAGTCCCCCCGCATTGGGACTGGCAATGGCGCACGATCTTGCAGCTATTATTGAAATGGCCAGATTGAAGTTTATGGGTTATCCATTTACTGTCATCAAGTCGGGGGACAATGTCTTTAAAGAAAAACAGGTGTTCATAGCAGATTCGAATATTTTTAAAATCTTTACTTACCCATTGGTCGCCGGGGACAAAAATCCCCTGGAAAAACGTTTCAGCATCGTGCTTTCTGAAACATTATCCACTAAAATATTTGGCAAACCCGCATCCCGGGCCAGCAATCCCGTTGGCAAAACAGTGAAAATCAATGATCATGAATTTACAGTGACTGCCATCATGAAAGATCTGCCTTTTAATGATCACCTGCAACCCAATGCCCTGATCTCATGGCACACGGGTGGCGGTGATGATATTTGGGATGATTCCCATGCCTACACTTACGCACTACTTCCCGAAAATCATGATTATCCTGAATTTATAGTAAAGGCCGAAGAATTTTTTAACAACAACGCAAACATCATCAGTGTACAGGAAAGATTCGGTGCAAAGGCAGGGTTGATCTTACAGCCACTATTAAAAATTCATTTCGACTCCAAAAAGCAATATGAAATCAAATCAGGGGGTAACCCTTCTTATCTGTATGCTTTTTTCGTCATTGGCCTTTTTTTTCTGATTAGCTCGGGTATCAACTACACCAATCTTGCCATGGCAGCCTCATCTTACCGGTACAAGGAAATTGGTGTAAGAAAAGTATTGGGAGCCAAAAACGGACAGGTACAAAAACAATTTCTTACCGAGGCTACACTGCTGGTCATAGTGGCTTCCATTGCAGGAATTATATTGATGTTGCTGGCGATCCCTTTTTTTAACCAGTTGATGGACTACCGGCTTACCGTAAGCAACCTCTTGCAGCCAGGCTTTCTGTTAATAGGAGCAGGATCATTCATTTTGCTGATATTACTATCCGGGTTTTACCCGGCATTTTATTTATCCCGATTTAATCCGGTTTATATTTTTAAAACTAAATTGGGTACAAAGGCAGGAAACGTAATTTTCCGGAAGACCTTGATTGTATTGCAGTTTTCCATTGCTGTGGTTATGGTGTTTGCTACATTACTGGTAACAGCGCAAATGCGATTTATTAACAACAAAGAGTTGGGATTCAATAAAGAAAATGTGGTCATTGTTTCCATACCCGGAAATATGGCCCAAAATTTTAGTGCTTTTGAAAACCGGCTCCGTCAAAACCCTCACATCCATGGTACGGCCACTTGTGATTATATACCTGGATATTCGATGATAGATGAGCATAAAATTGAAAGGGAAAACGGGGAAATGCGATCCAGAACTGTAGCCAGGTTACACTTTGATGAGGATTTCATTGACCTGCTGGATTTAAAGGTGGTAGAAGGAAGGTCGTTCAACTCCGGAAGTGCTGCGGATTTCAACGGTGCTTATCTGGTCAACGAAACCGCCGTGAAGGCTTTTGGCTGGGACAAAACGGAAGACGGTCCCATCGGAAAAAGAATCAATGGTTTTAACTATGGCAAATCCGGTAAGGTCATCGGGGTTGTCAAAGATGCGTTCTTGTTTTCATTGCGCAGTCCTGTGGCTCCGGTTGTCATGGGATATTCCGGTAAAAAGTTTTATTGGGGTGAGTCGATGTATATTAAAATCGATGGCGAAACCACAGATGAGTCTGTCTCATTTATTGAAAAAGCTTACCGGGACCTGTTTCCAGGCACAGCCTTTGAATACAGCTTTCTAGACGACCGTTTCCAAAGGCTCTATGACGCAGACATGAAAATGAGTACTACTTTAACGATTGGTGCCTATTTGATGATCTTTATTGCATGTCTGGGACTGTTTGGTTTATCCGCCTTCATGGCCATGCAGCGTACCAAGGAAATCGGTATCAGAAAAATACTTGGCGCCAGTGTGACAAGCCTGATGACATTACTCTCCGGTGATTTTTTAAAGCTTATCCTTATCGCTAACATTTTTGCCTTGCCTGCGGCTTACCTGTCACTGAATAGCTGGCTTGATAATTATGCGTTCAAGGTGCCCCTTGGCTGGTGGTTCTTTGCCATGCCGGTGGTGCTGGTCTTTTTTATCGCCCTACTCTCATTGAGTTTTCAAACCTTCAAAGCTGCGAGGAAAGATCCGCTTGATACGCTGAGGTACGAATAATTTGAATTGTCCATTGAGGCTGTTTAAAAACAACAATGTTGCAAAAATTATCCCAATTAAATTCTGCTTTAGTTAATTGAAGGAAAAAGCAAATAACATATACTCACTTTATCGACTTTTCTCAAAATATTATTTTGGGAAAAGTTTTTAGCGTTTCATTTTTACACAGCCTGCATTGTCCATTGTCAACTGTCAATTACATACTACATTGTATCGAAAAAACATTTACAGAAAAATTTACGATCTTCTGCAACTATTTCAAAATCTTGAAGTTTGCCCTGTTGAATAGTCAGAACTATTGGAAAATCCGGAAGATAATTATTTAATGGAACAGGTTCAAAGCGGCGATTTTCGCCAGATGGGATTGCTGTTTGATCGCCATCATAAGGGACTTTTTGGTTTTTTTTACAGAATGACCAATCATCCGGCACAAAGTGAAGATATGGTACAATCAGTTTTTTACAGGTTGCTAAAATATCGAAATACATTCAGAAATGAAGGAAAATTTATCTATTGGATGTATGCCATTGCGAGAAATGTACTGAAAGATTGGTACAGGAAAAACGATCCGATGAAACAGGCGCAGGACCTGACCGGTGTAGAGACAACATTTACCGATGGGATGAACGAGGAAGAGCATATTCAACTGGCAGAGCGCAAATTATTACTTGAAAAAGCGCTGCAAAAACTGGTGCCGGAACAGCGGGAAGCCATCGTACTCAGCAGGTTCCGGGGCTTTAAGTACAAGGAAATTGCCAAGATCTCCAATGTCTCCGAAAATGCGGTAAAAGCAAGGGTGAAGAGGGGATTATTGGCATTACAAAACATCATAAAGAGAGCAGAATTGAAATGATATGAAAGATAAAGATCAGCATATTGATACAAATTGCGTGGAAGCGCTGGATAAGCTAAATGAGCGCCTGGGGACCGGCGACTTTGAAACAAAAGATCTGGAAGCGTTGGTTTTGCAGAATCCGGGATGTAAACAACCGTTGAGGGAGGCATACCAGGTATGGATGGAACTAGGACAATTGGAGGTGCCGCCGGTACCGGATGGTGCAAGAACCAGGTTTTTTACCATGCTCGATAAATTTAATGACGAACAGCCCTCCGGTAAAGTCAGAACTTTTGGTATTTCGTTTACCATATTAAAATGGGCGGCTGTATTTATCATTGGTCTTGCGGCTGGGGTCTTCGTTTCTAATCGCGGTGGATCGGGCAACCAGAACGATAGCCTCTCTGCCTCCAATGAGCTCTTTACCTCCCTCGAAGCCGGTAAACCTGCATCGGAAAAGCTGAAAGTACTGCAAACTGTCAAGTCCGAGGCAGATCCGGAGGAATATGTATATGAAGCCCTTTACATGACCATCCTCGGTGACCCTAATGTCAATGTCCGGCTGAGCGCTATTGAGGCGATGCTTCATTTTTCTGATAAGCCCAAAGTAAGAATGTTACTCATTAAGGCCCTGACCTACCAGGAGTCTGCCATTGTTCAACTTTCATTGGCAGAGGTCATCATCAAACTTCAGGAAAATAGACCGGATGAGGAAATCAGAAAATTACTCGAATCAGATCAGTTGGATCTGGAAGTAAAAATGCATTTAAAAGAAACCCTAAGTCAAATATAAAACTCAAAGTAAATGAAATCACCACTCCTATTATTAATTTTGACCTGCTTTGCCCTCCATGCAAATGGGCAAAAGGCCATTGACGAACAGGTATTTACCGTCAATACATCCACCTTGCAATCTTTACACCTGCACAACATGAATGGTCCTGTTAGTGTAAAAGGTGTGGAAGGCAAGGTGGCTTCACTCAAAATCAAGCGTAGCCTGGAATCGATTTCCAATGACCGGCTTGAGGAAGCAAAAGGTTCCATAACCTTTGACTCCATCACCGTGGATGATAAGATGTATTTTTTCATGAAACATCCTGATATCAATTTTGAGATCGACGAAAATGGTTTTGGTCATTATAATTCCTGCTGTAATCGCAACAATGATCGTAAACATGTCAAAGTCAAATACGAGTTCGAAATCGAGCTCCAACTCCCGAAGCAATTGGATCTCCAGGTTTCCACGCACAGAAAACCATTAAAAATCAAAGATATTGATGGCAACCTGATGGCAAAAAACCACCATAATGATCTGTTGGCTGAGAATTTAGGTGGGAAGGCAGAACTGCAAACCCATCATGGTGATATCAAGGCATCGTTTGTTCAAAACCCCTCGGATGCCTGCTCTTATGCCACACATCATGGCGATATTACCATTGAATTCCGGCCGTCACTAGCAGCTAACGTGTATTTAAAGAGCCACCATGGAGAATTTTTTACGGATTTTGACTGGACCCCACAACCGGTGGCCCTTGTCAAAAATGATGTTGAAAAAGGTACCAAATATGTTGTTAATGCCAGAACTGCCATTCAAATTGGCGGCGGTGGACCTGAACAGAAGTTCAAGACCTGGCATGGCGATATTTATCTTCTAAAAGCGAAGCAATAACATTTTAAGCGAAAAGTAAATCATGAAGCGCATATATATAACAATCCTATCTGTACTCCTAACAGGAAGTGCTCATTTAAATATAATATCACAAAATATTGATAAACAGGAGTTTAAAATTCCATTAAGTAATCCGGGAAAGCCTGGTAAGCTGAAAGTTGGTCTGCATCGCGGATCGATTAAGATCGATGGATACAACGGAAATGAAGTGGTGGTTACAGTTATACATAACATAGATGAGGATAAGGAGGAAGATGAAAAAAACAGGAAATCCCGTGATGGACTGAGACGGATTCCTAATACAGCGGCCGAATTTAACATTACGGAAAGGGATAACTTCGTAAGGATACAGGACGTGGATAACAAGGAAAGTAATTTTGAGATAAAGGTTCCCAATCGTTTTTCACTTTCCCTGAGCGCACACCATGACGGATATGTTGAAGTAAATGATGTAATTGGTGAAATTGAGGTGCAGGCCCACCATGATGACATTGTGCTTAACAGAATAGGAGGTTCAGTAACGGCAAACACCCACCATGGAGAGATCAAAGTTACCTTTCAAAGCGTATCGAGCGATACGCCCATGGCTTTCAGTACCTATCATGGCGATATAGACATCACCTTTCCGGCTAATGTGAATGCCTTTGCCAAAATTAAAACCACGAAGGGAGAAATCTATACAGACTTCGACATGGATATGAAGCCACAGTCGGCCCTTGTTGAGTCGGGAACGTCGAAAGGAACAAAAATTCAGGTGGGCGGATGGCTGACTGGTAACTTAGGTGCAGGGGGGGCAGAATACCTGTTTAACACCTATCGCGGAGATGTAATTATAAGGAAGAAATAAAATAAAAGAATTTTGTCGAAAACGTTGTGCAACACCCACAGACGATACCAGGTTAAGAATTAAGTCGTATAGTAGCATAGATAAGTAAGCAAGTTACTGTATTTTCAAAGACAAATCGGTATCTTTAAAAAGGTAACTTGGTTAAGCATAATGTTGGTGATCAGAATTAGCACTTTGTTGAAAACTACCCTGGCCGCGATACTAACCTTTTGCGTATGGAATTCTTACGGCCAGCAGTATCTGGATGAAAAGTGTTTCCTGGCTGATTCAACCCCAGGAAGTATCAGGCAAAAGCTTCTTACAGGATACAGGGTACTTTTTTTAAATAAATCAAGGCTTTCCGCTAAAGAAATTGATTGGATTGGGCATTTTCTGGATTCCAAAAGCGACCCGTTGATTCTGATATTTAACAGTGTTGACCCGGATAACCTCAGCAGATTGAGCAATTATATCTATGAAGGACCACCCGATGATCGGGTATTTGGGCCTGAGTTTCATAAAGGGCGACTCTATATATTTAGTTATGATGGTAATTTTCTTAACGCCAGCAAATATCTGAAAGAACCTGTAAGTGGTGATAGACACTGTACTAACAATCTGACAATGTTTAAAGATGATCCCGGGCTTTCTGTCCGGGATTTAAAAGATCAGTTACGAAACCTGTACCACAATACCGGCAACCTGCCGAACATTTTTGTTTCACATCGCCCTGAAACGGTTAAACCCATCATTGATTCCATTAACAGCCAGGTTTATTATAATGCCATAGTCATTGAAGATGGCGTAAAACTTTCGCAGGTATCCTGGGATACCACGCAACTCACAAGCAGTGGAAAAATCCATACCCAGGTAACCAGGGTGAGGCCTTACAAGCGTGGTTACATGTTTTCACCCGATGTGATTAATTTTAATGAGCAGAATGCCTCATCTATCAAAGTTTTCAGGGCTCATAAAAGAAGGCTTGATGATGCATTGAGACTGAATTTGAATTTCGAACAAAATCCGGATAATAGCACTGAGCAGTCCCTGCCCTACAGGTATGCGAACATCACATATGTTAAAGACCCGGAGCGGGGTTGGGTCGGGGAATTCTCCGGAAAGGAAAAGTACATCGATTTTGGAAGCGTACTGGGCAATATAGAAAGCGAAGTTACCATTTCAGTTTGGGTATACCCCTATGAACTTTCTTATAATAAAAGCATTGTAGGAGTGGGGGAGTCATTTTCAGCGAAAATTCTCAACGGTAACCTTGTATTTACAACACCTGATATCCGGGACCATATCAATGAATCCGATTCCATACCAAAAGATAGCTGGTCACATATTTCGTTTGTTTACGATACCAACCAGTTTGTTTATTTTTATGTAAATGGTCAACGTACCAACACACTTCCGGCGTCAGGTATCAGGCCCACTTCGCAATCCCTGATTATCGGGACCAATCTTTGGGACGAATTTTTTGTCGGGAGAATGGATAACCTTAAAATATGGACCAGGGCGCTGAGTGACGATGAAATCCGATTGGTTTTCGAAGAGGGAGGGGATGTACAGGCTGAAAGTACCAATAATTATTGGCTATTCGCTATGGCCATATTCATTTTTCCTTTGCTATTGGTATGGTGGAAGCTAAACCGTAAAAAGGCTAAGGCTTCCGGACAGGCAGTCAATTCAAAAATGCCCGTTTTACAAAAATCAGGCGATCCTTCGTATTTTATCAGGGTATTTGATCATTTTCAACTAAAAAATCAGCGTGATGTAGATCTTACCAATCAGCTTTCCCCCCAGCGGAAAGAGCTGTTTTTACTTATTTTGATTTACACTGTCAGAAAAGGAGGTATTGAAACGAGGGAGATGACTGATATTCTATGGGCAGGTTATTCCGCAGAAAGTGCCAAAAACAATCGAAGTACCCAGATGGTACGGCTAAGGGAGATTCTGGCAAAAGACACAGGTGTCACCCTGGTTTATGAAGATAAGCTATGGAAAATCCGGTTCGAATCAGCCGCTTCTTGTGACCTTGCCTCTTACCAGGCTTTCAAAAATCAGTTGCCCCCTCATACTTTGGAGGAACCTCGTCTGGTTGAGTTGCTGAAAATGGTGGGTAACGGTTCCTTGCTTCCCAAACTGGACTATGAGTGGCTCGACCTGTTTAAAGGCGAAATCAGTAACGAAATTCTGGAAATATTGACGCCGTGTTTTTACAGTGATGAGTGCCTGAGCAATCAAAAGCTGATGTTGCGGTTAACAAAGGCGGTCACTACCCTGGATCCTTTAAATGAGCAGGCCCTGAATTATCAACTCAATGTCTATTTAAAAGAAGGAAAACATGCCCTCGCGAGGCACACTTTCGAATCTTACCGGAAGACCTATTTTAATTTTTACAATGAATCCTTCTCCAAAAATTTCACCGAATATATTTCAGGATCCGCTCAACTGCGACATTTGTGAAAAAAAATATCTTAATACCCCTGTTGTTACCCTACTTGTTGCACCCCTCACCCTGATATTACCCCTTCATAATCTTTAATTTCCAGGAAATCGTGAAAAGTACGAACAGAAGACAATTTATCAGAAAGCTTGGCATTTCTACAGCCGTTGCTTCTACAGTAGGCAGCTCCTTTGCTGCCGGAAAGTCCACCATCAGCTACCTTAAAAGGGGCAAAGTGACCAACACCTCTGAAGTGCTTAATTTAGCCTTAATTGGTGCCGGTGGCATGGGAGGGGAGGATACCAATACAGCGTTAAGACATGAAGGTATCAAATTAGTGGCTGTTTGTGACCTGTATAAAGGAAGGCTTGGGCAAGCGAAGCAAAAGTGGGGACAGGACCTTTTTACCACCGATGATTACAAAGAGATTTTAAAAAGAAAAGATATTGATGCGGTCATCATTGCCACGCCCGATCATTGGCATAAGCAGATTTCTATTGATGCGCTGAATGCTGGCAAACATGTATACTGTGAAAAACCCATGGTACATTCCGTGGATGAGGGTTTGGAACTGATACAGGCATGGCGAAAATCAGGAAAAGTGTATCAGGTCGGTAGCCAGGGTCTCTCGTCGCTGGGTAATGAAAAAGCTAAAGCCCTGTTAGCCGGGGGGGCCATCGGTGACCTTAATTATGCCGAAGGCTTCTGGGCCAGACATTCTCCTACCGGAGCTTGGCAGTATCACATTCCCGAAGACGCTTCGGAGAAGACGGTTAATTGGAAAAAGTATATTTCCAATACTACTAAACGTCCATTTGATGCCATGAGATTTTTCAGATGGAGAAATTATACCGATTATGGAACAGGGATGTCTGGTGACTTGTTTGTGCATCTCTTTTCCAGCCTGCATTTCGTCACCGATTCCCTGGGCCCCAATCAGGTAAGTGCCATGGGGGGGCTTCGTTACTGGAAAGACGGCCGGGAAGTGCCTGATGTATTGCTTGGCATCTTCCAATACCCGCAATCCGATGCCCATCCGGGATTCAACCTTTCGCTGCGATGTAATTTTGTGGATGGCACCAGTGGTTCTACCTATCTCAAACTGGTGGGCAGTGAAGGATCCATGGATATAAAATGGCGTGAGGTAGTGCTTCACAGAAATAAAAGCATATCTTCTGATGACCCTTTCGCCAAGGCTAAAGCCGCTGAAAGCGAAACAGGCTACGCGGATAGAAAACAAATGCTTCCACCCGAAGAAATCGTGTATAAAGCCGAAACCGATTATAAAGGGGCCCATTATGATCACTTTGGTAATTTTTTCAGGGCCATCCGAACCGGTGGCAAGGTGGTTGAAGATCCTGAATTTGGTTTCAGAGCGGCTGCCCCGGCTTTGCTGTGCAATGATAGTTATCGTCAAAACAGCTTTATTAACTGGGATCCTCAAAACATGAAAGTAGTAAAATAACGCACCAAATATTATGAAAAGAAAAATTATCAATTCCTTACAAATACTGGCCTGGGGCATTTTGTCTGTACTGGTCGCCAATTGCGGTGGAAAACAGCAGGCACAGCAGGAAAATGCCATTGCCGGAACGCAAGAAGAGCCTGCAAGTCCTGTCAACGATGAGTGGATAACTCTTTTTGACGGAACTTCCACTGAAGGTTGGAGGGGTTTCAACCAGAAGACGTTGCCTGAAAACTGGATCATAGAAGATGGCGCCCTGAAGTCTTTGGGCACAGGGGGCGATATAGGTGGAGATATTGTGTATGGTGCCAGGGAGTTTGATAACTTCGAGTTAAGGCTGGAATGGAAGATTGGCGAAGGCGGCAATAGCGGCATTTTTTACCATGTGCAGGAGGGGGAGAAATACAAAGCTCCTTATGAAACGGCCCCGGAGTACCAGGTTTTAGATGATATCGGCTTTACCCAGCCCCTCAAAGACTGGCAAATGGTGGGCGCGAACTATGCCATGCACCCGGCCGACCCTGAAAAGAAAATTGTTAAACCCGCAGGAGAATGGAATACCACGCGCATCCTTTTTACGCCTGAAAAGGTGGAACATTGGCTGAATGGGGAAAAAATAGTTGAGTTTGTACCCTGGAGTGAAGACTGGCATGCCAGGAGGAATGATGGAAAGTGGGACGATTATCCGGATTATGGGCTTGCCCGCACGGGATTAATAGGTATTCAGGACCATGGAAGTTTTATATGGTATAAAAATATAAAAATCAAACCCCTTTAGTCGATGACCGGTAAATTAAAATTATTGGCAATGGTTTTGGCAGGGCTTTTTACCATTGCAGGATCATTTGCACAAACCACAGACCTGTTCAATGGCAAAGACCTGACAGGCTGGGAAATATATGGAACGGAAAAATGGTATGTCAGAAAGGGACTGCTGGTCTCAGAAAGCGGCCCTGACGCAGGTTATGGATATCTTGGAACCAAAGCGTCATTCAAAAACTTTGAGCTGACTGTAGAGTTTAAACAAGAAAAAGATGGCAATAGCGGTGTATTTATCAGGTCATCCATCGAAGGTACCAAGGTTACCGGTTGGCAGGCCGAGGTGGCCCCACCAGGTAAAAATACCGGAGGTATTTACGAATCCTATGGCAGGGGTTGGCTGATCAAACCTGATCCGGAAAAGGATAAGGCCCTCAAATATGGCAAGTGGAATAAAATGAAGATCAGGGTGGTGGACGATAAAATCACCACCTGGTTAAACGGCACTGAAATGGTTTCCCTGACCGATGAAAAAATAGGCAAGGCGGAAGGGAGCATTGCCCTGCAAATTCATGACGGAGGAGGAATCAAAGTCTATTGGAGGAACATAAAGGTTGAAAGATTGGATTAAAATGGAGATCTTCTTTGTGTCTTGGTGCCTTTGTGGTGAAAAATGGTCAACCACAAAGGCACGGAGACAAAAAGAGTCATGAAGGGTCCTATGCGATGAGAAGATAATTCAGGTGCCTACTTGCGTTGCGACAGCTACCGGCCGCTTGTGCTACCAAGGCGATTTAAGGCACAACCGGAATGCTCACTTTGTAGCTTAGTTGGCCAAGTTCGTTCCATCAGGGGGTGAAAGATAGCAGCCAATTATCTTTTGTCTTTAGTGTTCGCTGGAAAAATTAGAATTTGAAAAAAACAGGATTGATATTGGCTTTTGGGCTGTTTAGCTGGACCTTGTACGGGCAAAAAATCAATGGATCGTATGTTATTCATATCAAAAAAGCGAAGGAACCCATCATGATAGACGGACAGCTAAACGAGCCCGACTGGCAAACTGCGCACGCAGCGAAGGATTTTTTCATGGTACTGCCGATGGACACAAGCCGGTCGGTGAGCCGTACAGAGGTAAGAATGACCTACGATGCAACTAACATCTATCTTGGAGTTATTTGTTTTGACACCCTTTCGGGCAGGGTTACCGTAGAGTCTATGCGCAGGGATTTTAGCTTTGGGAAAAATGACAATTTCCTGCTGTTTATGGATCCATTCGATGATCAGACCAATGGGTTTAGCTTTGGTTCAAACGCTGCCGGGGCTCAGTGGGATGGTTTGATGTATGACGGCAGCAGGGTTGATTTGAGTTGGGATAACAAATGGGTTTCAATGGTCAGGAATTATGATGACCGCTGGGTGTTCGAGGCAAGCATACCATTCAAGACCATCCGGTATAAAAAAGGTATAACACAATGGGGCATCAATTTCAGCAGGCTGGACCTGAAATTAAATGAAAAGTCCAGTTGGGCACCGGTGCCCAGGCAGTTTCCCACTGCCCAATTGGCCTACACAGGAATTCTTCAGTGGGATGAGCCGCCTCCTGAAGTCAACTCCAACGTGTCAGTAATACCTTACCTATCAGCAGGAGCGCAAAAGGATTTTGAATCACAATCGGGCACAGACCATGATTTCGATATGGGCCTGGATGCTAAACTGGCCGTTACCACCAGTTTAAACCTCGACCTCACAGTCAATCCCGATTTCTCGCAGGTTGAAGTTGACCGGCAGGTTACCAATTTGAGCCGTTTTGAGCTGTTTTTTCCCGAAAGAAGGCAATTTTTTATAGAGAATAGTGACCTTTTCGCCAATTTTGGTTTTACCTCCATGCGCCCTTTTTTCAGCCGAAGAATAGGATTGGAAAGCCCCATACATGCCGGAGTGCGCCTGAGCGGTAAAATCAACAAGGATTGGCGCATCGGGGTCATGGATATTCAAACCGGTAAAGTAGATAGTGTCGCTTTACCAGCACAGAATTTTTCAGTCATATCCTTGCAAAGACAGGTGTTTTCAAGGTCAAATATCTCTGCTATGATCATCAACAAGCAGGCGGTAAATTACGATCCTGAAAACGATACGACCGCCTTTTCCAGGTACAACCGCCTCGCAGCATTGGAATACAACCTTGCTTCTCCGGATAATCTTTGGAAAGGGAAATTTTTGCTGCATAAGACATTCAGCGAAGATACCAGATCGGATGATTTTGCCCATGGAGTTAATCTGGAGTACAACTCCAGAAATATCAATGTAGAATGGCAGCATGAGATGGTAGGTGAAAATTTTAACCCTGAGGTGGGATTTGTGCCCCGAAGAGGGTACATTAAGTTAAATCCGGAGGTAGCTTACAGGTTTTTTCCGGACTCGCGCAGGGTTATTACCCACGGGCCTGCCATCCGGTCGACTTTATTCTTCGATCAATCCTTCGACTTTCTGGACAGAACGTCCTTTTTAGAATACAATATAAATTTTATTAACCGGAGTGAGGCAACTTTTTGGATAAGAGATGATTTCATCACACTCATTGATGATTTCGACCCGACCAACTCCGGAGGAGAGGAGTTGCCTGCCGGTACTTCCTATCAGTGGCATACAGCAGGTCTTGCTTACGAGTCCACCCCAGGTAACTTATTTACTTATTCTTTAGAGATTACACAGGGCGGATATTTTGACGGTAGCCGTTTTAATGCTAGTGGGGCAGCCGGCTACCGTATCCAGCCCTTTGGTAATCTCACCCTGGATTTTTCCTACAACAGCATTCGCCTGCCTGATCCCTATGAGGATGCGGATTTCTGGCTGGTAGGTCCAAGAATAGACATGACTTTTACCAATAAAATTTTCCTGACCACCTTTGTGCAATATAATGAGCAACAAGATAACCTGAACATCAATGCAAGATTCCAGTGGCGCTACAAACCTGCTTCCGACCTGTTTGTCGTCTACACAGATAATTATCTTCCTCAATCACTCAAAGTCAGAAACAGGGCATTGGTGCTTAAGCTGACTTACTGGTGGAATATATAATCATACTCCATCTGCATTGGACTCCTGAATTTTGTGCAACACCACACTAAAACATGGAAACAGGAGATAAGGAAAATGATAACGCTGCCCCGTCTCAAAAAGCGCCAGATCGAGCAATACATATATCAGATAACCGGTAAGTATAAAAAAAGCAGTAGGTTTCATGGCTTTCACTTTGAACAAAAACACGAAACCAATCAAGTAGATGAACCAGGAGAGAAGAAAGTCCAGTTTTCTAATAAAACTAGCGACAATATCATGCGGTGGGTGTTTCAAATATCCAAAGAAATAATCCACTGACCAATTGCCCATACCTAAAAGCCTTTTCATCTTATACGGGAACCCTTTCAGATAGACCATGGGATATTCTTTGATAAAATTAAATGTTTTGGCCTTTAATCCGTCCGTAAACTCAATTTCATTGGCAAATTCCTTACTAATACCCTCGGGGTAACCTTGATAGGCTCCCGCCCTTGTATAATCCTGCCTGACGTTGGCCACAAACATATTAGCCCCACCATTGGTCGAAATCAGCACGAAATCGCCTTGGACTATGTAGTTTCTGATCGTCCACGGTGCAACAGTCATCACCCAAAATAGTAAAACCACCCCAAAACGCTTAATCGTTGTGGACAATTGATGGTTCATCGTTTCAAAAATAAACAAAAACACCGCCGGCATAAAAAGGATCATATTAAGCCTGATGAGTGATCCTAATCCCATCAGAATTCCTAAAAATAAAAGTTGAACGAAGCTGTTCCTGAAATTGACGAGGATGAGGATCGTCAAACTCAGCACCAGAAAAAAGGGTAATTGTGAAGAGGCAAAAGTGCCTAAAAATACAATGGATGGACACAAAGCGATGAAACCAAAATAAAGCAAAGAAAAAATATTCCAGGACTTTGCCATGATTAAGAATGTCACGTACAACAGCAAAAAGGACATGATAGAATACATGATATGTGCGTTGTGCCCGGACTCAAAGAAAAAATAGGAAGTTGCAATGATCAGTGGGGCACCCGGAGGACGGAAAGATCTGAATTCAATATGGTCATAAACTTCCAGATAGTCCTGATCATAGTAGATTTGCTTCGCTAATATTTCATTTCTTCTGTAATCTGATGTTGGTTCGGGCCGGTCAAAAAAACCGTGAACCGTAAGAAATAACCTCACCACCAAACCACCGAGAAATATGTATTTTGGCCACTTTTTGTTAATTTTTATGGGTCTGTTTTTGGAGAATACTAAATATAATGCCGCACCTGCAGCAATTATTATAATTACAAAATCCAGCAACTTGCCTGCATGCCTGGTTGTCAAGAATTCTATGCAAACAAATACAATGGCGTTAATGATCAGTAGACCTAAAAGCCAGAGATTGGACTTTACAATTGTTTTTTTGAGCAGCAGAAATAATTGGGTAATTTTTTCCTGGTTTATCAATGACATATGGATTGAGGCAATAACAATTTACAGAAGGACGAAAAAATATTGAACATATGGATTCAATAATATCATCCGGATAAGTGGGCCCGGTACTTCGCATTAAATTTTTTCCCAAAAAAAGCAAATAATCAATTACTATTTGTGTTTTTCATGTAAAATTTTAATAAAGAATTTTTCAACTCCCCAAGCATTTAAAGAAAGTTGCCGGCAGGTAAGAAGTAAATCCAAAATATTTGTTACTCCTCCATACTTACTTCCCCGATTTTAGTTCCCCCAGCATAGATGAAATAACTATTTAATGCTGTATTTACATAATGGCCCTGAATATTCGGATAAATCTTGAAAATTGTTATGAATTTAACAATGTTTCCAGCGACTTGACGCTAAGCCAATTTGTCAGTGATTTAAAAAACGGTAATTCTGCTAAAATAGGAGTTATGATAGATAATGAGCGGCATCAGTTTTTGCCAGATGTTTTTAACCTGTCCTTTGGTCCGGTTAATGATATAGGACAAATTGACGATACCGCCAGGCTTTCACATGAAAACTATTCCAAGGTATTTTCGACAATCGTTTTAGCTTCCATAATATTTTTGACTAAAAACTCAAATAAGTATATAGGCATTGATGGTTCTAGTAACGCCCGTGCATATTTATACTTTAGAACAATACAAAACAATCATGACACATTGACAACCTATTTTGATATATACGGTGTGAATTATTATGTAAGGATTCTGAGAAAAGATGAAAAGGATAATATGCATCGAATAAACTCAAATGATATCACGACAATTCCTCGCGCCATCAATAAGGGAGAAAAAATAAATCTCGGTGAACTCTATAATTATTTTATATTTAAGTTAAAAAAATAAAATTAAAAACTTATATTTGTATATACTTTTAAAATAATACCAGCTTATTGTTTCAAAAAATAGATGATTATGAACAAAAATGTGTTAAAAAAGATTGAAGAGATCAAAGCCCGTTTTTCCGGTAGTGGTAAGTTAAAAGTTAAAACTACAAGTACCACTACGTCTTTAAGTGAAGCCATAAAAACCAAAAAGCAGGCTGACCTGTTTATGCAAAGACTAAGGGCATTAAGCTCATAACTCAATGCATTTACAGGGTTGATGAGTTACTATCACGAAAGCAGTATTCAGTTTTTTGTACTTATGCATGCCGCTATATGCCTAAGAGATTTTGGATACTCACTCATAAGGATTGAAAATTAACCATCGGTACGGTTATAAAAGTTGCAGTAGTAACAGTGTTCACGAAAATAAACACATCTCATGAAATTTTATAGACAAATCTTTGAAGCCATGACGTCATTATTATAAAACCCCAGCATTATCCAACAATTTGATTTACCAAGGAGCTAATAACTATTCTGACGCCTATTGTATTTAATTTTTGTTTACGGAGATAAGTAGATAAAACAGACCCTTACATACACAACACGCCAGTCTTATGGCTAGTCCAAAGAACTGCTGCTTACTGAAACAGGTATCAAAGACTACAAATTTCTTTTTTACAGAGGCTGCAATGGCAACACTACCTTTCGATTGCCGGCAGATGACCTCGCATCCTTCACTGTGACATCCGGGCAGATGCTGTCAGGGGTAACCTAACCATGCAGGATAATTCCGGGGGCGTATACGCTTGATTACGTTGCTAAAAATGTGCATGTTGGAAGTGCTGATTCGGGCGATCTTCGCATTCAGTCTTTTGGCGGGAAAATATCAGGAACTCTGCGCAGGTTGTATAGGTAGGAAGGCTACCGGTTACCTTTAACCGGCAAAAATTTTAATTTACTTAGCAAAAGTGAAATAAATAAATTATATTCACAATTGTTAAGTAAATTACTAGCTCATGATTGAACATTCATTGGGAGAATTTGAGGAACTGGTGCTACTCATGGTAGCCGCATTTCATGACAAAGCCTATGGGGTTTTGATACTCGAAAACCTGGAAGAGAAATTAGGCAAAAAGGTCAATATCAGCGCGATTCATGTGGCACTCAAGCGCATGGAGCATAAAGGTTTTGTCACGTCCGGATATGGTGGCATCACCAAAGAGCGGGGGGGAAGGAGAAAGAAGTTTTACGTCATCACTGCTTTGGGAAAAAAAGTGCTTGATCACCAATATGCACTTCGTACCAGCATTTACCAGCAAATTCCCAAAATTTCTTTTGGCTGATGAAACCCCATCCACCAAAATATGCCCTGGAATTCCTGCGCTGGTTTTGTCGTGAGGACTACCTCGAAGAGGTCGAAGGGGATCTTATGGAGCTTTATGATAAGTACTATAAGCAATCTCCGGCCAGGGCCAAATGGAAGTTTACCTGGAATGTCATTCTGTATTTCAGACCAGAGTTTATTAAATCATTTAACAGCGATCAATACATCAGCCCTACAGCTATGTTTCGTCATAACTTCCTGCTGACTTACCGAACCTTTAAACGTTACAAAACTTCATTTTTCATTAACCTTGTTGGGCTATCCTGTGGAATAGCCTGTGCTTTATTGATTTATTTATGGGTTAACCACGAACTTGATGTCGATAAGTTTCATGAAAAGGATGCGTGGCTATATCAGGTGATGGAAAATTGGGAGGCAGATGGAGGTATTCGTACCGAATTTGCCACTTCTGGCCCCATGGCCGAAGCCTTAATTGAAGAAATGCCCGAGGTTGAATATACCACTGCCGTTGCCCCGTCTTCCTGGTATGGGTTTAGCAGACTCAGTCTTTCGGTTGGAGAGAAAAATATAAAAGCGGCCGGACAGTACGTCGGTAAAGACTATTTCAACATCTTTTCTTATCCACTTATTTATGGCAATAAAAATGAAGTTTTATCTGATAAAAATTCCATCGTTATATCAGAAAAGTTGGCAATGAAACTATTTAACACCACAGAAGATATCATAGGCAAGGTAGTAGCATTTCAACATGAGCAGGAATTCATGGTTTCAGGTGTCTTTAAAGGAATACCCCACTATTCCTCTACACAATTTGATTTTGTCTTATCATTTGAGATTTTAAAGGAAACCAGACCTTGGGTCACAAGTTGGGGAAGTACGGGGCCACTTGTCTATCTGGTCTTGAAAGAAGGAACCGATATTCAGCAGTTCAACGATAAACTCAAGGGTTTTATAAAAAAGGTCAAGCATGACGAAAATAACAGTCGTATGCCATTTCTACAACGTTATTCGCATCATTATCTGCACGGCACCTACGAAAATGGTGTTCAAACCGGGGGAAGGATTGAATACGTTAGATTGTTTTCTTTTATTGCTATTTCCATCTTGCTGATTGCTTGTATCAATTTCATGAATTTATCTACTGCAAGGGCATCACGAAGATTAAAAGAAATTGGCATAAAAAAGGTTGTCGGAGCAGGTCGAAAAACTCTTATTTTTCAATACATGGGAGAATCCATATTAATGGCTTTTTTCTCATTGATTTTGGCAATGTTGGTTGTCATCCTTTTTTTGCCACATTTTAATCAAATTACAGGGAAGGAGTTGACCTTTGGTTTGGAACAAAAGCCGATTGTATCAGCCCTTCTCATCGCATTTTGCTCGGGGGTAATCGCCGGCAGTTACCCCGCATTGTATCTGTCGGGTTTTAAACCGCTCGGGATATTGAAAGGGAAATTAAATGCGTCTGTTTGGGAATTCTGGACGAGACAAGGACTGGTAGTTTTTCAATTTACGATTTCTATCATACTTATTGTCAGTGTTTGGGTTGTACATAGACAAATTGAGTTCGTCCAGCGACAAAGTTTTGGATATGATAGAGAAAATGTAATCTGGTTTGATATTGAAGGAAGGCTAAAAGAGAATACCGATACCTTTTTATCTGAAGCTAAAAAGATCCCAGGCGTTATCAATGCCGCCGCGACTTCGCATAGTATGATTAAACACAATTGGTCCATGCAAGGGATGGAATGGGAGGGCAGAAGCCCTGACGATAAAACCACTTTTCAAATTGCCGGTGTAGGTTATGATTTTATTGAAACGATTGGGGTGGAGATCAAGGAAGGGCGATCTTTTTCAAGAGATTTTGGGGCCGAAAGTGAAAAGATTATTTTTAACGAAGCAGCTATAGAAGCTATGGGGCTTAAGAATCCTATTGGTAGCACTGTCAATCTTTTTATGGGTAAGAAGGAAATTATAGGCGTAGCAAAAAACTTTCATTTTGAGTCCTTTCATAAGGAATTAAAGCCACTGTTTTTCGTGCTATTACCCCATGGCATAAATAAAATAATGGTCAAAATAGAAGCAGGCAAGGAGAAAGAAACACTCGAGGGACTTCGAAATTTTTATGAAACCTATAATCAGGGATTCATATTCGATTATCGTTTCCTCGATGATGACTATCAAGCGCTGTATGTTGTTGAACAACGTGTCTCAACTTTAGCCGAATATTTTACTGGAATCGCCATTCTTATCTCTTGTCTTGGCCTGTTTGGCCTTGCAACTTTCACTACTGAAAGAAGGCTCAAGGAGATAGGAATCAGAAAAATTTTGGGATCTGGTGAGTTTAGAATTGTTCATCTTTTATCCGGCGACTTTACCAAAATGGTACTTTTAGCGATCTTGATTGCCTTACCTCTCAGCTATTTCATCGCTACATGGTGGTTGGAAAGCTTTGCTTACCGAATCGGTCTGAAATGGTGGTTTTTTATGGGTGCAGGATCGATTGCATTGCTGATCGCCTGGTTTACAGTAGGATTGCAAACGGTAAAAGCTGCCAGGATCAACCCTATTGACTGTCTGAAAGATGAGTGATCCATGAGACCCCTTCTCCCAAAGGACAGTGTGAAAATTCTCCCGGTCTTTCCACAATCATAAGATGGCCTTATGCGAAAAAGAAAATAATAAGGAGGGACTGGTTTCCATCATGAGCATAACATAAACAAAATTGCCGGGCACGGGCAATGTTCTGGCACCGGAAATATTACATCAGTAAGATTGATAACAATTTGCGGATTATACCCCATAATAATATCTATTAATTTCAGCCAATCGAGTATTTGTACTCAACCTCTAAACCTTTTTAAAATTAATTAGATATGAGAAACAAAATTTTTCTTTTTACCTTTTTGGTTAGTACATTCTTTTTGTGGTCATGTGATGACGATGATTCACCGGGGCAAGACCTTCCCGAGGCCTGTTTTGAAGTGTCCGCTACGACGGTCAAAGCCGGCGAAGAAGTAACCTTTACAAACTGCTCCAAAAATGCCGCTATCTATGCATGGAGTTTCGGCGATGGTACCTTCTCTACTGAGACGGAACCGGTACATACCTACACGGAAGGCGGGAGCTACACCGTTACGCTACTTTCGGGAAGTGATACAAATACGGATGGAGATTTGACGACCGATGATGTGGTAGATGCCGCTACAGAAACCATCACCGTTGAGCCCGTGGTAAAGTCAGCAGAACTTACTATCGTTGATGGTACAAGCTGGACACAGGAAAACTCAACCCTGGCAGTGGTCGAAGGTGCCAAGGTCGATCTATACAACAGTCAAAGCTCGTTTGATGGTGGAAAACCGGATTTTACGGTTACAAGTGATGAAAATGGTAAGGTGGTGTTCAATGATTTGGAGACCAATCAGTACTTTATGGTGGTCACCAAAGATGGTTTAAGCAATATCAAAGACAACTTTGTTATAATGGGGGTGTTCCAAAATCAGGGGGAAATAGACGGGGCCCCGTTTCAACCAGGCAACCCAAAGCCGGGTGATTTCAGATTGGGGGATTTGAACGGGGATGGGATTATTTCGAATGATGATAAAGCAAACTATGGCGTACTGGATTATAAAGGTGAATTAATTGTACGGGAAATAGTCATAGGTAAATAATTGTTCTAAAGTTCCTGAGATCATACCTGATTCGTCTATTCCGATAGCGCTGGCGTTCAGTGGCTATTGCACAGCTTGTTTATAGCAAGCATGGCGCAAGCGTCCCGTGGGTGTTGCACAACGTTTTAGACAAAATTCTTGGTGTCTTGGGGGCTCTCATGTAACTAAAGTTCTGTTATTTTCTGCGGATGGGAGCAACGCTGTTGGAAACTACTATATAACTAATTCATAAATTATTGACTATCAAATATTTATGAATTAGTTATTTTTGTTAGATGTTTGGTCAATTGTCTGACCTTGGGGAACTTTGTGGTTAACCATTGTTCACCACGGAGTCACAAAGACACCAAGAGTTGTCTTTTATTAATTAATTACTCAAGCCAGCACATGCTGCTTGCTGGTAATTGCCCGACTTTTTTGGATGAGATCTTAACTTAACAAGAAAATAATTGTTATGCTAATGGTTTGTCAGGGGCGGGGGTATTTAGCGGGTGACAGGCAGCATATTGATTGTGTCATTCTGGCAAGGCCAACTGGATTTTTTTGACAAAATGTCGCCTTTATTCCCCCAAAAAGTGAGTGGAATGTTATTTGATGCTATTACATAGAGAGAAAAATTAACTTATGTTTCACTGATTAAACAGCTAAAACTATGACGCTTATCAGAGCAAATTCGAATTTTTTTCCGTCATTCAGCAGTCTGTTTGACGATTTCTTCAATACTGAGTTAGGCGATTGGAGGCGAAACAATTATTCATCGACCAACGCTACACTTCCGAAGGTAAATGTAAAGGAAGACGAGCATGGATTTACGATTGAGGTGGCAGCTCCGGGTATGGAAAAAGAAGATTTCAATGTGCAACTGGATCATAATCAGTTAACCATATCTTCAGAAAAAGAGACTGAAAAAAGTGAGGAAGCCGAAAAGTACACAAAAAGAGAGTTTGCCTATCACTCATTTCAACGGTCTTTTACCTTGCCGGAATCAGCGAATGGTGAACAAATCAGTGCAAAATATGACAATGGTATTTTGACACTTTCCATTCCCAAAAGAGATGAGGCAAAACCAAAACCGGTAAAGAAAATCAGCATCAATTAAGCTGTGGAAGGGCTGCATTGAGGCCCTTCTCATTAATCTTTTCACGATTTAAGTAAGGTTTTAAAGGTTGCCAAGAGGTTAAAGTTACTTTCAATTATATACCCGGGGACAAAGATGGGAAGATATGAGCTATTGTTGTTTGACCAGTTGTAATTTATAAGGCTTTTATAAATGCGTTTCAAGCGGGTAAGTAGCTTGTAGAGATAAACGCCTATCTGAGGGGGTGATTGGTAGATGCGGTGAATGATTATTTTTTAATGAAAAAGTGTATTTGACATTTTTTCAAATGTGGGTCAGTAATGGATTATAAGGATTATTATCAAATTTTAGGAGTCGATAAAAAGGCGAGCCAGGAGGATATAAAAAAGGCTTACCGGAAGCTGGCGGTGAAATATCATCCTGATAAAAACCCCGATGATAAAACGGCAGAGGAGAAGTTTAAAGAGATAAGCGAGGCATACGAAGTGTTAAGTAAACCTGAAAACAGGAAGTTATATGACCAGTTAGGCGCTAACTGGAAACAATATAAAGACGCAGGTTTTGATCCCTCACAGCACCAAGGCGGACCATTTGGTGGATCACGGGGAGGGTTTTACAGGGGTAGGCCGAAAGGCGGTCAGTACCATTATGAATTTGAAGGCGATCCTTCGGAGTTTTTTGGAGGAAGTGGGTTTTCAGACTTTTTCGAAGCATTTTTTGGAGGTGGAGGAAGACGGTCATCAGGAGGATTTGGACAGGGCTTTGATAGCTTCGGTGGTGATGTTCCGGGACCAGACCTGTCAGGTGACATCACCATTTCGTTGCAAGAGGCTTACAACGGTACCGAACGCATCATTGATCTTGGTGATGAAAAGATCCGGGTAAAGGTTAAACCAGGCGCTTACGAAGGATTGAAGCTACGTGTCAAAGGCAAGGGCCACAAGGGTACTTCAGGTAAATCCGGTAACCTTTATCTGAATATAAGTGTACAACCCAGTCAGGCTTATGAAAGAAAAGGGGACGATCTTTACATGTCTGTTCCTGTTGATATGTTTAAGGCCCTTTTAGGTGGAAAACAGGAAATTGTTACGCTTTCAGGCAAGTTGATCGTTACAATTCCCGAAGGCACCCAAAACGGCAAGCCATTAAGGTTGAGAGGTAAGGGAATGCCGGTGTATGGCAAATCTGTTTTCGGTGACCTTTACGTAAAACTGAATGTAAAGATGCCGGAACGACTGAGCGACCGGCAAAAAGAACTGGTAAAAAGGCTGAGGGACAGCTTTCAAAAACAATATGCGGGATAACTTTAAAAATAATTAGCACATGTTTACTACAACCGATTACTACGATAGATTTACTAATTTTTTCACAACCCCATGGTGGATGTTTTTGCTCATGGGACTTAATTTTATTTTGTTGGCCATTCTGGTAATTATCTATCCGGAGTTGCTGGCCTTTTTGGTGGCAGGATTTCTTCTGTTTAACGGACTGTTGATGGTGGTGCTGGCATTCCGGTACAAAAGTCTTAAAAAGAAATATAAGAACTGGAAAACCTCCTATTGGATTGAAGTAGAATGACCTTCGGAAAGACCACCGGTTACGCGTTAAAACTGTGTGGCCGTCCGTAAAAATGTGTAAAAATGTAAATTTTGAAAGATTTAGCCAGGGTCATACCATGATGATTAACCAGATAACAGAATTCTCCCGGTACGACAAGAGCCGGTTGATACAAGCTTTTGAGGAAGCGCTCATCGATCATGAATTATACCTTACGGCTACCTCATTGTATGACATGGGTTTTCAACGCGATGAAGAAATATACCTTGCTGTCGAGCGGGCCATGAAAATTTGTGATATGAACGGGCTGCCAATTCGTGAACACTTCAGAACCATTTACGTAGCAGACGATGAGCGCCATACGGTGATCCGGGACTGGAAGCTTTCAAAGCTGGCCTATACCCTTGTGCTTATCAATGGTGCATCGGACAACCGGATGGTTTGCCAACTGCAAATGGAGTTGATCAGAAATTTTCTCAGGCATTAGGCAGCAAATTTTGTTGATGTCTTGGTTCTTGAATTTCTCCGGAAAATACTAGGTACCATGGTCAGTTACCTTGGCTATCAGAAAGCCTCCGGCCAGGAATATCGCCATTCCCACTACCAATACGAAAACACGCCCGGATGTAGCCAATATCCCTAGCACGCCTATTAAAAATCCCGTCGACAAAAGGCCAGCCGCCAACACCTTAATGGCAAACATGTTTTGATTTCGTGTATCAGCTTTAACCGTTTCTGTCAGTTGTGTATCCTGAATCTCACCAACGGCAGGAAAAGGATGCATCCGGGATTTGAAAGCGCGGTAATATGCTTCGAAAGCCATTAAAATAATGACCGGAATAAAAACACCTGTCAGCATTTCCCAGGCCCTGTTCAAGGATAAATTCAACAGTTGAGGTGCGATGAATTTTAAAAACAGATTGATTGCCAGGCTGAACAAAGTTGTGGCAATGATCGAAAACGGGGTCTGGCGATCAGAGAATAACGCCCAGATAGGTGGTCCGAATAACGGGGCACCTGTGATAGCTCCCACGGTTAATACCACTTCCACAATACCCCCGAGGTGCGGAACGGCGAGGGCTACACCAATTGTGATAACACCGAATACCACTGTTGAAAGCCTCGCGATCTTCATAATGGTTGATTGTTTTGCCTGTTTCTGGATTTTCCTGTATATATCGTTGGTAAACACGGCCGCAGACATATTCAGTGTCGTATTGACTGAACTGGCTGTGGCAAAGATCATTCCGCCTAACATTAGGCCAAGTAAACCTTCAGGTAAAACAGCTTTACACATCAACAAAAATGCACCTTCATTTTCCAGGCCGGTTAAACTTCCGTCTGCCACTCTGAAAATCATCGGTGGCAGCATCCACAATACCGGACTTATCAGATACAGGCTGCCAAACAACAAACCCACTTTTCTGGCTTCGCCCGGCGTAGCGACACTGGTGTAACGCTGAACGTATGCCCAGTTGCCACCAATAAAAAATGTATTGTAAAATGTAAAAGCCACCAAAAACCCAAATGAGTATTCGCCACTGGTGATGGCAAAAAAACCTTCCGGCGACTGGTTAATCAAAAAGACAAAGCCACCGATCTTTTGGAGGGCAAGAGGTACAACGATGACTACTGCCGCAAAGAGAATTACAAACTGTAACACATCAGTAATTATTACTGCCCAAAGACCACCGGCCGCAGTATAAATGATAATTAAGAGTCCTAATATCAAAATGGACCACTCAATTGAAAAACCCGTAGAAACATTAAATATTTTAGCAACAGGATATAAGAATGCACCTGTAGTAACAAAACTCAATACGAGGAAAATGTAACCATAGAGCTTTTTTAGGGAGGGATTGAATTTTCTTCCCAGAAATTCACCCACTGTCAGGCTATTGGTTTGCCGCCATTTGGGCGCAATAAAATACCCTATGATGAAACCGCTCAGCGCCATCATCCATTGGATGGTGATGCTTACCCATCCGTGTTCATAAGCGATGGAACCCCACACCACAAAAGTACCGGCTGAGAAAAAACTCATAAACAATGACAGGCCACTGAGCCACCAGGGCAGGGAGCCGCCGGCAGCAAAGTAAGATTTCATGTTTCTGCCTGAGCCGGAAAAAGCCACACCCACCACAAGAATCATCGTGGTGAAAAGGACAATAACCATATAATCCAGGGTAGACATAGATTGAGATTCGAACTTATTTGTAAATGTTTAAACCAAAAAGTGAAACGGGCACATTTTTGGATGGTCTTTGGAACCGGAATTTCAGTGTGTGAGTAGTAATTGCGTTCTCGAATATGATTTCATTGCGGGTTTGGTGATTGTTAAGTTGATCGTAGATCATGTTACCCTTTTCGTCAAAGATCTGATAATTATTTATAACAAATGGCATCACATTTTCTTCATGGCCTAGCAGTGAAGATTCCATGGGATGATCCCAGTCTGTATCAAAGCTTAATACGATGGTTTGTAGCTGTTGGGGCATATCCCACCTGACCAGGATTTCTGATTTTTGGCGCTGCAGCCCCGCTACCCAAGCGTTAGGGCGCAGGTAGGGTCTGAAAAATCCATTGGTTAATTGATTTTCGCCGAAACAAGCCAGCCCGGGAGCAATTTTCATCGCAAAATTAAAACCACCGGGCCTGCGTTCAGGGGTCCAGAATTCAAAACTTTCAAAGCCCAGTTCCGGGGCAGGTGCCTGACGGCCAAAATTTGACACAGCCTTGTTTTGCTTGTTGAAAACACTTACTATTCCGGTAACCCGGCTCTGGCTTGTCTGAATAGAGATATCGGGGTTTTGGTGAAAACAAAGGAACACATAACAATCTTCCTCCATAATAGTATCGAAATGTAATGTTAGTCTTTGCTCACCGGGTTTAATTTTGTAGTCCTTAGTGGAAAGGATGACATCCGGGGTGTAGTTAAACGGTTTACTGCTTTTTCTTAAACTCACCTCAAAACCGGTTTCTTCCAATGCATTGATGGCGATTTCAAACTCAGGTACAGCCCCCTTGCTGAGTGGAAGCAACTGCGCGGAACTGTATTTCAATGGAAGCCACACTCCGTCAAACGGAAGTTCGGAAAGAATCAGGCAATCGGTAGCCAGGATGGTGCAGGGTTCGTTTAACAAATCCGATGTATTGTGATAAGCCACATGTGGAATATACTGACCGGTACTCAGCAGTGCTTGTTGCAAAGTTTTTGTCCTACGGGATTCAAGCAAGTCAGCAGGCAACCAATTGTTTTGAATAGCCAGGGCGGCTGCCATGCCGACAGCCTGTGCGTTATGCCCACTGGTTGCCATTACCCTGGTGGAGCCAAAGGCTACGTGGCTAGAACTTAATATCCTGCCGGCAAGAAATAAGTTGTCAATCTCTTTGACAATCATGGAACGATACGGTATTTCATAAACTCCTTTGCTATGCCATTGATTACAACCCGGTTTTTCACTGAAAACCCCATCGGCAGGATGCAGATCTATGGCCCATCCACCAAAACTTACAGCATCTTCAAAATGTTTTTGTTCGACAATGTCAGATTGGGTAATAATATAGTGACCTTCAAACCTGCGGCTTTCCCTTTTTCCGGGAATTTGCCCGACCCATTCCAAGGTCATAGTCTTTGCCTCAGGGAATTTACCAGAGTTCTTTATATAGTCCCATACACCATAAATTACCTTCCAGAGTTCCCATTTTATTGTTTCTGTGTCATGTACCGTGTCCAGTCTTCCGCCGTATTCTATCCACCATAGCTGGCAGCCATGCTCATGGGTGGAAAATTGCCTGTATCTCGGAATTTCGGTAATATCACGAAGGGCATAGGCAGGCGGCGTGAAGCTTACCGGTTTACCCACGTCTTTGGTCATAAAGTACATGGTGTGACCCAGCAACTCACCGTAGTCTTCAGTCGGTGCAAAGGCTTCGTTGAACTCGCCGGAGGATTCTGCACCCATACGAAAAGCTGCACCGGCCTGAAAGGCAACAATGCCGTCTCCTGAAGCGTCACAAAACAAAGGGGCGGTTATCTCATATTCTGTGGAGTTTTGACTGCAAAATGCATTAATGCCGGCAATGCGCGTTGGGCCCGATTTGATCGTGTTATATACCGCAGTGTTAAGCAACAGCGTAATTTTTGGCTCTTGCCATACTTTCTCCAAAAGTATTGTATCAAAAATCAAGGTATTGCCTTCAGGGTTCCGGTACATGTTTTCAACCAATAGCTCGTCGATAACACCCCCTTCACGGGCCCAACGGTTGTTATTGCCCATATGGGAAGTAGCGCCAAGAATCCATAACCTCACCTCACTGGAGGCGTTTCCACCCAGCACCGGCCGGTCCTGAACCAGTATAACTTGAATACCCCTGCGGGCCGCCGTGATGGCACAGCATACCCCTGAAATGCCCCCTCCAATAACGACAAGATCGCTGTCTAATTTTTCAAGTTTTGACGTACGGGGACCATGATTCGGATTTTTTAGCATTACAATGAGTTTCTGAAAATGAGCTGTGTCGGGTTAGCCATGGTTTTTGTTTCCTGATTGAGAAGCATTTCGGCAGCTTTACTGCCCATGTACTCCCAGCTTGTATTGATAACGGTAATGCCACCTTCCAGGACTTCCTTCACTGGTGTATCGTTGTATGAAATGATACCTATGTCCTTGCCTATGGTATAGGCCTTGGAACGGCTTAACTTGATCACTTCCACTAACTCCTGGTCATACCCTGATAATGTCAGATAAACATCCCCCACATGAAAATCGTCGCCATTCACATTTTGCACCACTTTGGTGGGAAAGCCACTATCCCTTGCAAACTTTTGGAACCCCTGAATCACCAATGCCGAATGAAAAAGGGTACCGGGAGCCACCAATATCAACCTTTTATATTTTTTAAGTCGATCACCCGCTTTTTCCATCGCATTGTAGATATCCCCGGAGAAATCCTGATAAATCATGGGATAATCACCGTTAAGATTGGGCTCATAGCTGTCTATAATCAACCTTTTGTTGGCAGGGATGAGGTTCAGAATGTCTTTGACATCTTCCCTTAAAAAAGTCAGTACAACAAAATGGGTGTAATGGGGAAGATTGTCAATAATCAATGAGCGGAAAACGCTGAGATTATGATGATGAAAAAAAATCTCCACATCGCCCTGATCACCAATGGCTTTTTGAAAACTCAGATACATTTTTTCTTTAAACGTTGTAAACTTATCTAACAGGAAAAAGATCCTGGCCTTGCGTTTTACATCGGTGTTGATAACAAAATAACCCTGACGGTTGGCGGATTTGATGACGCCTCTTTCACTTAAAAAATTTAATGCCTTGAACACAGTTTCCCTGCTGATGCTCAACTCTTTAGAAAGCTTGTTGACTGAAGGTAAAGGCTGGTTCAGCTTTAACTTGCCCGTTTCTATATCGGCCAGCAAACCGTCTGCCAACTGCAGGTATTTTGGTCTTGAAGGGTGCTTTTCTATATCGAAGTCAAATAGGTATGGTTCCATAGTCCGCACTTTTTATTTGCAATAATAAATTATAATACTCATATTTACAAACCAAATCATAACAGACTATATAATACTAGACCATACTAGACTAGATCAGTCCAGTTTGTTGGCCGGGATTTAATTAATAAACTTAAAGACTATGAGATGAAAAAAGTTTACCCCCTGGTATTATTCATTTTGGTGTTCACCGGCCTCTCTGCACAAAACAGAACAGTCGGTGGTACTGTTCAAAGCGAAACGAATGAAGGCCTACCGGGCGTTAATGTGCTTGCAAAAGGAACAACCAACGGAACCATTACAGATGTAAATGGTAATTTCAAAATTGAAATGGCACCGGACGAGACCGTGCTCGTTTTCTCTTATGTAGGCTATCTGACCGAGGAATTGGATGTAACCCTCCAATCTAACGTGACTGTTCAGTTGCAGCCTGACCTGGAAACGCTCCAGGAGGTAGTAGTCATAGGTTACGGAACCCAGCAAAAAATTAATGTAACCGGCTCCGTAGAGGAAATAGACGGGCAGGAAATTGCGCGTCAGCCTGTCTTTCAAACTTCCCAGGCGCTTGCGGGACTTGCTCCCGGTTTAGTGGCAACCCAAACCAGTGGCCAGCCAGGTGATGACGGTGCCGCCGTTCGAATTCGTGGGATGACAACTTTGGGGTCTGCCAGTAAGAGGGATCCGCTGATTTTGGTAGATGGTATTCCTGATAACATGAATGGGGGCGACCCTAATGATATTGAGAGCATCTCCATCCTCAAAGACGCTGCCGCTGCTGCTATCTATGGATCCAGGGGGGCTAATGGTGTTATCATCATTACCACCAAAAGGGATAAAACCGGCGATTTGAAGTTAAACTACAATAACTATTTTGGTGTGCAGCGGATTACTCAGAATCTTGAATTTCTCGATGGGCTTGGTTACATTGAAAATCTCAACAAAGCAATTCCGGGCACTTACGACGATACATTCATTGCCAATTACATCGCTACCCGCGGTGCTGATGAAAGTCCGGATACCGACTGGGTAGACGAGGTATTCTCTGAAGACGGATTTCAACCATATCACCGTCTCGCTGTCACAGGAGGATCCGAAAGGGCGCAAATCTCCGCCTCCATATCCCACATGGATCAGTATGGCAATATTCCAAATTTCAATTTCAAACGATATAATGGCCGCTTTAACACGGATCTGAAGATTAATGAACGCCATAAAAACTTATCATACCGGTTTTCCATATACCATGCCACCTTTGCCGCTGGCTTATCCCGAAGATAGTATAGTCTACGGTCTGGCTGACACAACACGTCGGAGTTACCAATGGTTGATCGGTGATGCGCTGATGGCGTGTCCATTGTATGGTGATGATTACGCAATAACTAATACCCGGGATGTCTATTTACCGACAGGAACATGGATTGACTATGACACTGGCAAGCAATATACAGGCCCTCTTACATTGGAAAGCTTTGAAATTCCAATGTATAAAATTCCGCTTTTTGTCGGTGGTACCGGGATTGTCATGGAGGAAATCGATCATCGGTTGAAGGCCAGGATTTATCCGGTCAATACCAATATAGAGACCACGCTTTATGGAAAAGATGGAAAAAAACTGAGTATTATCCGCATAAATAATCCGGACTGGAATAACCCTGAGATTACAGATACCACTAGCAACAGTGAAGTTTCTTTTTCAATGGTACGGCATGCCTATCAGTTTGATATAGTTGAAGGACATAATTATATAATCAATTAGTGCTATGATGTTAATACTTCAAATTATCACCGGGTCAATTAGAAGGAAATTTATCCGGGTGCCTGTCATGGGAATTATGCTGCTATGCAGTCAGTCTTTATCCGGTCAAAATAACCTGGCGCTCACAGGCGTGGCTTCTTCGAGTGGTAATCAGAGCAATGATTTTGCCGGCCGGGCAATTGATGGAAATAGGGAAACGGTTTGGTTCAACGAAAGCTCAGAGCCCCTGAAATGGCTAACCGTTGTGCTACCGGGTGCTACGGAAATCAGGGAAGTCAGGATTTTTATGGAAGGTGTTGACACACAGCCCGTTCAGCATCTGGCCGTTCAAACATTTCTTAACGGCCGGTGGGAAAATCAATTCCAAAATCCGGATAATCAACAAACAGAGGTGGTTGTAACTTTTGAAAGGACCCTGTTAACGGACCGCATAAGGTTGGCTTTGGAGGGGAAAGGGGCCGTTGCAGTAAGGGAATTGGAAATCTTTGGTGATCAGTATATTGACAGTACTGCTATTGAGGTAAAAAAAATACTGGTGAATCAAAGTGGCTACAACCTCAACAAACCAAAAAGATTTACAGCGCCGGGAGTGCCGGATAATACCCCTTTTTTAATAAGGAATCAAACTACCGGAAAAGCGGTTCATTTTGGCAAGGTGCACCAGGAAGCCGGAGACTTTTCAGATTTCAATCCTTTATCCAGTGATGAGTATGTGGTGTTAATCGATACCTTTTCTTCCTATCCATTCAGGATTGGCCCTTTTTGGCTGGAACGTGTCACCTACAGAAACATGATCGACTTCATGGCAGGCGCGAGGCACTACACAGGAACCACAGACAACATCAGACAATTATCATGGGCATGGAGAGACGGCGATTTTTTTAACTGGGCCCTGCAAAGTTTAATTGCCCAATTCCTGTCCAACCCGGAAGCGTTTATACGCATGGAAAGAAAGCTATCCTATCGTAGCAATGATTCTTTTTCAAATAAATATAAAGGCAAATGGGGGAGCCTGGAACCGTATGATGACAATGCACCTGATATTGTCAAACTGATTCATTGGGATGTAGATGTAAAAATAACGCAACAACTCGAACATGAGCATCAAAAGGCGGAACTTGCACATTTTTTATATGCGTATCCTTACTTGCAGCAATGGCTACCCCAGCAAAACTTTGACATGGTCTATGCCTATCTTAAAAAAAAATGGGCTAAAGCTGACGTAGTCGGATGGTCGACCAGCCAGTATGATAAAAGTCCGGAACACAACCTGTTATCTTTAAAGACCAAGCTAGGAACTACGAAAGGAGAATTGCCACCGGGGCATACTATCATGCCCAATCTGATGATGTATGAAGTGGCAAAAAAACAAAATGAAGCAGATGCAGACAAATACTTTGATGCTGCCTGCCGCCAGATGGAGTGGATGATCGCCAACCTTGATTGGAACGATCCCATGACTACGAAAGGACAAAGAATGTCAGAGCATATTACCATGAGGGCATTTGCCTATTTCTACCGACAATATCCGCTCCGGGCCCCTGAGGGACTGTATGAAAAAGTGAAAGACTGGGCGGCTGTGATGATTGCACGTTCAGATAATCTGTGGGATTTCAGAAAATACACCGATGATGGCGATTGGGTGCCTGCAGGGTGGAATGAACCGGGGAATGTGCTGGGTTTTCCTGCTTGCGCTCTGGCGGCAATGACTGTTATTAAAGACACCAATATAAACAATGCGCTTAACAGACTGGTTTGGTCACATTTTGATAATGCATTTGGCAGAAATCCCACCGGCAGGCATTTTTCCTATGATGGCCCTTCAGAAATTGAAGGCGTGGATTTGGGTTGGTATTCATACCACCACGGAGGTGTAGGACTGCTTGAAGACGTAAGATTTGTATTTGACGGAGCTCCCAAAACAAATCATTATCCTAATCATCCGGAAATTGGCAATTTGGGCTGGACAGAAGGATGGGTGCAATTCAATACAGCTTTCAACACTAGTATGGCCTATTTAGCTCACCAAGATACAGAGATCACACTTGTGAGAAATGATAAAAAAACAATCACTGTGCGCCTGAAAGCTCCCCTTAATTTTGACGAAAAAAAGTGGGATCAGATCAAATTAGAAATAGTTGCTGCATCCGGAGACACAACCCCGGTAATACTTGATGAGGAGGGCGAATATTCTCAGTATTTTACAGGGAGCATCAAAGTGAAAAAGGGAAGAAATGAATCAGACGATGATGTTTTGCAAGTTAAAAAGCATGATACCCTTAGGGTCAGCTATGGTTTGGGTTATTTTAAAAAGGAGGCAACAATTAGTCTCGGAAAGAAATCAATTCAAAAGGAAGGCAAGAGGATCCTACATAAAAACAAAGGCCTTCCAGTGAATCGATAAATGATACACTTATAAAAATGACAAATATTAAAAACACCGACCACCCTGTTTCCATAGACCAAATCCGCTGGTTAATAGACAAAACACATTGACATGTTCATGGAGATACCCTGTCGCTTAAATCGATGTGCTGGTATACTTTTTTTTAAGCAAGGTGAGCTAGCGGGTATATTTGATCTTAATAACCTGATGGTTTAAAGTGAATCTGTTTATAAAAACAAGTATCTGACCGGTGAGTGGTATGGGTTTTGAAAACATTTTGCCGGAATGATACTATAAAGATGGTTACGGGATCAATTAGATGACCCACTAACTGATTTCTGGCAGGTCCCGTAGTTTGTAGATTGACCATCTGTATTTTGTTTGGGAGGGGGCGGTTTGTATTTCCTCAATTTTGTTATCAAAATTGATTAATGAGTATCCTAATGTAATTTCTGATATGAACCTGCCCCCTAATTTCCCTGTCATACACCTATTCGATGAGTTGAGCCCAGTTTTTATCGGCCTTTTCTTTTAGATTTTTTTCGTCTTCATTCCAGGTTTCCAGGGTATTGGTCAGAAATTTATTGTAAAACAGATAAAGCTTCTCATCGACAATTTTGTAGGTTTTGGGGTTGATTTCTACTTTCTCTCCGGTTTTCCCCATAGCATAAGCACACCAGCCGCCATACTGCGGTCCATACTTTTCAGGATCTGTCTCAAATAATTTTAAATTACTTTCATTGGCAAACTGGTAGGTAACACCATTGTAGACAAATTCGTGCTGTGATTTGCCCTTTGCCGGCTTTCCCTTAAAGTAACTCACCGCGTCATAACCTGAGATGGCCACCTGCTCACCTGAAAGATTATAATGTGCAGCTTTTTGTGTTTGTCCCATCGCCATGCTACTACCGAGTAAGGCTGTGGTCAACAAGAATACCTTTATGGGTTTGTTATAGCTTTTCATTGTATAGCTTTTCTTTGAGTGAATTAATCTTAGTATCGATACTTCAATTTGCATTTACTTACGGCTATAGTTGAAAAGGTGTTGAATGCTTGGCAGGACTTTTAACCAAAATTTATAAAAAGATTGGCGTAATGTCTGTCAGCATACATTTTTTAGAGCAATGATTATTAATAAGCAGTCAAAATTAACTTTTAAAAATTTCTATCACCTTAACCCGAGCACCTCAAATTGCTTCGATAGTTTTTCTGCCTTCCCCACAGAAAGAATAACCCACACTTACCACCAGGACCATATGGCTGAGGCAATATGAATAACTGCAAAGTGCAGGAGATAGAAGAAGAAAGGCACTTTACCAAATACGATGCAAAATTCTGCCATAGGGCCCGACCACTTTTCTAACTTGCTAAGCAGCATGATGGCCGGTCCCAAGGTCATCAGCAAATATAGCAGGGAAGGCGGATATTTTTCGGTATTAAGTATTGATAAGAAGGTGTAGAAGGGGCCGCGCTCATGAATGGTCCAGGGTTCAGGATCACCGGCCATCACACCCACCCAAGGGATGATCGGATAAAAAAATACGACAGGGACATCCAGGAGCATCACGCTGTGAAACTGGTGCAAGAAGGCCCGGAAAGGTTCCCAAAACCCCAGGTTTTCGGCTCTGATGCCATCTAGTGCGTTATGACCGAAAATAAGCAACAACCCAATGGTCAATATCCAGCGGGTGGGGAGGTATACCAGCGCGGACAATATAACCACCGACCAGCCAATGGCCCATAATACCTGCAAAAACAGCGCCTGGTAGGGAATCCATTGCACGATCAGGTTCCATCTGAAAATTTCAATGAATATGATCCAAACGCCTCTGGTTAGCAGGAACTTACTTAGATGCCCGGTAGCGCACTTTGTGTTTTGAAGGTACAGAAATGCGCTTGTTCCGGCCAGGAACAGAAACACTGGCGCACAATAGTGTGTGATCCAGCGGGTAAAAAACAAAGGCCCTGAGGTGAACGCCAGATTTTCCGGTTCGTAAACCTCGGGACCAAAAAAATGACGCACATGGTCCAGGGCCATGATGATCATTACCAGGCCGCGCAGCATATCGACCGAAGCTATGCGGGGTTTTAGGGTTAAGTTGGTATTCATTGACTTTGTTTGCTGACCGTAATGGGTAAAATTTCTTGTCATTGATACGGCCGGCAACAGGGAGAGGATGGATTATCAAGTATACAAGAGGTAAACAATGGATAAAAAATCAAAATTTTAGCATCATTAAAAAATGTGATCGATTTTTAAAATACGCTCGTAATGAACATTTTATACTACAATACTGCGGATTGATGCAGTCTGAAGAATAAAGCGGTCTACCACAGAAAACAGGTGATGCCAGGGCATAATTATGATTTTTTTGTAAAAGTTGCCTTGCATTGTCTTTTGCGGGTGTTTTTGATTTTTCCGGTTGATTTTATAATTGTTTATCCTAACTTTTTATACCGAAAACCTACCATACATTTTGAATTTTAAAATATCAAAACCTAATTTGAAAAAATTCAAAGGTAATCAGTTTAATACTTTTATTTGAATCGTCAAAAAGTGGGTATCAATTCGGATCAAAATAGTAAAAGGAAGGCTTCAAATAACCTTGCAAACTGGATTCAATTCAAAGGTGGAGATGACAAGGCATTTGCTTATTTGTATAAGGAATATTTCCATTCTCTTTATAATTATGGTACCAAGTTTACCGTAGACAAAGAGTTGGTGAAAGATAGTATTCATGACTTATTCATAAATCTCAGAAAATATCGTAGCACGCTCACTTCATTCACGCCGGATGAAAGTAATGATGCCGATCCTGTTAAATTTTACTTGTATCGTTCCTTTCGTCGCATTCTTGCCGGTAAATTATCCGAATCTCATCCTGCTTTGTTAACTGGCGATATCCTTGATAACTATCATTTCCAGGTAACCATATCTTTTGAAGAAAATCTAATCATATCAGAATCCCGCAACTGGCGTATTAATCAGTTGAACAAATCCCTTAAAAAACTCCCATCGCGACAGAAAGAAGCTGTGTACTTAAGATTTTATGAGGGATACTCTTTTCAACAGATTGCTGAGTTAATGGGTTCCAACAACATTAAATCAACACGCAGCCTTATCTACAAGGCCCTGGATAACTTGCGAAAACACTTAGAAATACATATTTCCGCGCTTGTCTTTTGTCTTTTATAGGTTACTGTTTTTGGGCATATAGGAGAACCCCAAAAACATTGTCAAATCTGTATTTTTTTAGGATAATAAGTGAATAAATCGCAAAAAAAATCATAATAACTTGAGTGTATTGTAATTTTTTCACAAAAAAAGGAGTTTTCTAAAAACTCTTTTCTTTTAATAAGTGAAGGTAAAATGTACTTGACAAATACTTGATGAAATATCAAAATTACTTGGCCAGTGACTTTATGATGGATGACTTTTTTGTAAGGTGGGTCAAAAATCCCGATCCGGATACGGATCTGTTCTGGAAAAATTGGCTTGCCATGCACCCTGAAAAAGCCGCCGAGACAAAATTGGCCCGGCAAATGCTGGAAGACTTAAACTTTAAAGTTGGACATTCTTCCCAGGAAGACTATCAGGAAGTTTGGGATAGATTGCAAAAGTCTTATCACCGGTACAAAGAACCCGTTCGGAAACATGCTCTGCCGCGGCCTAGCCGTAAATTCCAGTATTGGACTGCTGCGGCTGTCATAAGTCTGGTGGTTGTATCCCTTTCGGTACTATTCTTTTCCATGTTTTCTCTTTACACGGGTAAAAACAAGTTCGAAACAACTTACAGTGAAGTTAAAACCATACAACTTTCTGATGGTTCTTATGTAACCTTGGGCCCTAATTCAAAGATTTCTTATTCGTTGAACTGGAATAGCGAGCAAGAAAGGGAGTTATGGCTGAAGGGTGAGGCTTTTTTCTCCGTAAAACATCTTAATAACCATCGGAAATTTATTGTTTACACAAATGATATCGAGGTAGAGGTGCTTGGAACAGATTTTAATGTAAACGATCGCGGAGAGGAAGTGAAAGTGGTACTGGAAAACGGGCAGGTTAATTTAAGGATTCCCGACCAGGATGAAACTACCGAAATTCTTATGCAACCCGGAGAAATTGTAAAATACTCTCCGTCCACTAAGAAAACGGTACAGAAATCATTAAATGATACCAAAAAATATACGTCGTGGAAGGATCGGATTTTGGTATTTAAAGGAACACCTGTTTCGGAAATTGTTCAAATTTTCAAGGATTATCATGGTTTAAATGTCGTTGTCAAAGATCCGGAAATAAATGACCGGGCATTTACAGCGGAAGTACCGGTTGAGGATGCGGATTTTTTACTGACATTACTATCTGAGTCTTTGGATTTGAAAATGACCATGATTAATGACACAATTGTAATTGCAAATAAATAAAAAACCCGACAATCAAAGATTCGGCCCTTTAAGTTGTCGGGATAATATAAAATGTTCAACCTTAAAATTACAAAATATGATGAAAATGTTACCGACACGCGGTAGAAATTTGCTAAGCGTAATTTTCTGTCTTGTACTATTCCAGGGTAATGGACAGAACATCTTGGCCTCCAGCAAGATATTTAGCCAGGAACAAAAGGAAGTGGATCAAAGGTCGCTTCAACTGATTCTGCAAAGGATTTCAACGAAATTCGACGTAAGGTTTGCTTATGAGGAAAAGCTTGTCAGGGACAAAGTGGTAGCAACCCACCAAAAGGTAGAAGTAGGAGATGATCTTGATGAGACCTTGAGAAAGGTACTTAAAACTTTCAATCTGAGCTATAAGAAAATTAAAGAGGGATACTATGTTATTCAAAAGGCCGGGGCGTCAGATGATACTGTAAAAAAGATTCAGTCATCGCCTTTACAGGATGATCTACAAAAAGATTTTCTCCCCGGAACGGTGCGGGAACCAGCCATAAAAGACAAATTACCGAGTCTGATTGAGAAGAGTGTTTCCGGTAGAGTTACCTCCGATGTGGGAGAGGCATTGCCAGGCGTGAATGTACTTGTAAAAGGGACAAACATTGGAACAGTGACAGACATCAACGGCGAGTACAAATTACAGGTTCCGGATGATGCGACTACATTGGTTTTTTCTTTTGTTGGATATCTTGACGAAGAAATTGAAATCGACAGCAGAACACAAATCGATGTTGTCATGATGCCGGATATCACCAGCCTGGCAGAGGTGGTGGTGATCGGTTACGGAACACAGAAAAAGAGTGACTTAACAGGTTCGGTAGGATCTGTGAAATCGGATGTTTTGGTTGACAGACCAGCGGCTAGTGTGACCGAAGCTTTGGCCGGGAGAGTGGCCGGTGTGGACGTGGCCATGAATTCGGGAAGGCCGGGCAGTGCCACCAGGGTTCGAATCAGGGGTAATAATTCTATTAACTCCAGCAATGATCCTTTATATGTGGTGGATGGAATCATTGGTGTAGGGGGTATTGAGTTTCTTAATCCAAATGACATTGAGTCTATAGAAGTGCTTAAAGATGCATCGGCTACTGCGATTTATGGTGCCAGAGGAGCCAATGGAGTTATTCTTGTTACCACTAAAAGAGGGAGGGCAGAAGCCGCCACGATCAGTTACAATGGTTTCATGAGTGTTGGGAGGTTAGCCGGGAAAATGGATTTGCTCAATGCGGAGGAATACATGCTGATAGACCGGATGGCCTTTGAAAACAGTGAAAAATTTGATCCTCAGGGCTGGGCACAGGGAAAATACCAGGAAAATGATCCTACTGATCCTTCGCTTTCAAATCTATTTGACGCAGAGGGTAACCCTTTGTATGACACGGACTGGCAGGAAGAAGCTACCCGGACAGCCATCACCCATAACCACCAACTGAGCATCCGGGGTGGTAGTGAAAACAATACTTACGGTGTGTTTCTGGGTTATATGAATCAGGAAGGCATCATCAAAACTTCTTTCCTGGAAAGGTTTAACGGCAGGCTTACACTGGACTCAAATACCAAAGAATGGTTGAAAATAGGTGGAAACCTGAGTTTTAATTCTTTTGAAGAAAACAGGATAGACGCCAATGTAGGAGGTCTCTCTACGTTACGGATGATCTCGGAGGCCTTACCCATTATACCCGTGAGATATCCTGACGGTACATGGGGAAGTAATGCAGATTTCCCGGGCACCGAAGGTGGGGAGAACCCGGTAAACATTCTTATGAACCAGGAAGACAGGTGGACCAGGATGCAGGTTTTAGGTAATGCCTATTTTCAGATCGATTTCACCGATGACCTTTCTTTGAGAACCAGTGTCGGTGTTGACTCATGGCATAACAAACGCCGTTTTTATTCAGGTCGTGAGCTGAATTCACTTTCTGCCAACCAGCAAGGCATCGCATCGATCCGGAACTGGCGAACAACGTACTGGCAAAATGAGAATTATCTGACTTACGATAAGGAGATTAATGAAAAGAACAGTATTACAGTTATGGCCGGTTTGAGCTGGCAGGAATTTAAAAGAGAGTTTTCTTTTGCAGGTGCCGAAGGTTTTACTGACGATTTTTATCAATTCAATAACCTCGGTATAGGATTTAATCCCAGACCGCCCGCATCTGATGTCTCACAATGGAATTTGAATTCTTATTTTGCCCGAATCAATTATACTTTTAACGAGCGTTATCTTTTTACCGTAACCGGCCGGTATGACGGTTCTTCCAGGTTTGGTAGGAACAACAGGTATTCCTTTTTTCCTTCCGGCGCATTTGCCTGGCGGATTTCCGATGAAGGTTTTTTCGATAATTTGCGTGCTATTAGCAACCTTAAGTTAAGGACAAGCTACGGTGTTGTCGGAAACACAGAAATTGGCGAATTTGAATCAATTGCCCGGTTAGGTGCCAATACTGCCATCTTTGGAGGAGAGCGGTTTCCCGGCACTCCTCAGAGCTCTTTGGCTAACCCTGACTTGAAATGGGAAAGAACGGAACAATTTGATATTGGAATAGACCTTGGATTATTTGACGGCAGGGTCGATCTTACCGCTGATTATTATATTAAAACGACCAAAGACTTATTATTGTCTGCACCGGTGCCATGGTCGACAGGTTTTTCTTCAGTGTTTAGAAACATAGGATCGGTAGAAAACAGGGGATTTGAATTTTCTTTGATCACCAGAAATCTTACCGGGGAATTTTATTGGGAAACAGCCACTAACTTTTACCTTAACCGCAATGAAATACTGGCACTCGGAGAGCAAAACGATGATATCTTTCCAGGGCCATGGTTTTTAGGTCAGACAAATATACTTCGAGTGGGTGAACCGGTTGGCTCTTTCTGGGGGCCAATAAGACTGGGAACCTGGGGTACTGATGAAGCGGCCCAGGCTGCTGAATTTGGCAAGTTACCAGGTGATCTTAAGTACCTAGACTTAAATAACGATGGTGTTATCAATGGGGATGACCATACCATTATTGGTAATAATAATCCCGAATGGACCATGAACATCGCCAATACTTTTCGTTACAAGGGATTTGAATTGATGTTTGACCTGCAATTTGTGCAGGGTGTGGATGTTTTTCTTATGACTAAACATTCTGTAGAGGATCGCCAAACTCTGGCCAACAGTTATGCCACCGTACTGAATGCCTGGACGCCGGAAAACCAAAATACGCCTATCGCCCAGGTCAGGAGGCCAGGGGCCGGTTATGACACCAACTCCGATACCCACTGGTTGGAAGACGGTTCATTTATAAGGGGTAGAAACGTGAGATTACTCTATAATTTCCCCCTCCCTAAGATCGAAAAATTAGGCTTGCAAAACCTTCAGGTGTACCTCAGTGGCCAGAACCTGTTTGTCATCACTGAGTTTACAGGCTATGATCCGGAGTTTTCCACTTATGGACAAGCTTTCTCACAGGGCATAGAATTTTTCCAGTACCCCAAGCCCAGAACCTTCACGGTAGGTCTTAATGTTACTTTTTAACACATCCAAAATTAGCCGATAATGAAAAGAATATTGATTTTATATATCGCCACCATCTTTTTAACCGGATGTGGTGATTTTCTTGAGGAGGAATTGCTTACTGATTTTTCCCCTGATAATTATTACACAAGGCCGGAACATGCAGAAACCGCTGTTAATGCTATTTACCCATGGATGCGTTCGTTTACCGATGGATCCGGAACCTTTGGGGCAAGCCCGTTTATGATGCTTGAATTTATTACCGGGAAGGCAGAGACGGAAGTCGGACAGAACATTTTCAACTTCAATCTGCAAGAACTTACTCATGATTCTAACCTGGAATATGGCAATGTTTGGTGGAGATCATGCTACAGAGGCATTGGATCCGCTAACCTGGCCATAAAGTATATACCGGATATCAATATGGATGAAAGCAGAAAACAGCTTTTACTGGGAGAAGCCCGGTTTCTCAGAGCCTTCTATTATTTTCATTTGGTAAGAATTTTCGGTGATGTTCCGATGGTAACCGAACCCACGGAGTCGCTGGATGATATTTTGGCAGCGCCCAACCCGGTAAAATCCATTTATGATGAAGTTATTGTTCCGGACTTGCTGGAAGCCGAAAGAAGTGGCTTACCCGCTATGAGTCCTGAAGGAAGGGTATCTGCCGGAGCTGTTAAAGCCATGCTAGCCAAGGTATACCTGACTATGGCTGGTTATCCTTTACAGGAGTCAGATAAATACGCCTTAGCTGCAGCCAAGGCCAAAGAGGTCATCGATCTGAATGTTTATGACCTCTTCTCCGGCTATGATGAATTTAGAGATCCGGGTTCGGATAATACCGTAGAACATATCTTTATGACTCAATATGCACTGGGAATTGCAGAAACAGTGGTTCCAAACTGGCTATTGCCCAATTTCCGTGGCGTATCTATTTATACCGATGAATTCGGCAGCTTGTTCTCCACTCCCTCATTTTACAACAGTTTTGAAGACGGTGATAAGAGAAAAGAGGAAAGACAGTTTTTTTATACCTGGTTACCGGGGCATCCCTCTGACTGGGACGCCGGACAAGTACCGGATTCTATCAATTTAGGCAACTTTTATATTTATAAGTTCTTCGATGAAGAGGCCATACTAAATACGGCAAGATCTGAGAAGAACTGGCCTATTTTTCGTTATGCGGAAGTACTGCTGATCTATGCGGAAGCACAAAATGAGGCCGAGGGTTCACCCAACGGCTTAGCCTATGAGGCATTAAATGCCGTCAGAAACCGGGCTTTCGGACCCTCAGGTGAATTATCGGGACTGTCACAAGCCGCATTCAGGGAAGCGGTATGGAAAGAGCGGAACCATGAGTTATGTTTTGAAAACAAAATGTGGTATGACATGATAAGAACAAGAAAGGTGATGGATGATAATACCTCACAATTTGTCGATCTACTTGGCTATACCAATGTTTTTGGGGCGGTTTATCAGGAAGAAAATTTACTTTTTTCCGTACCGCAAAGGGAGTTGGACAATAATCCGAATCTGAGATAATCATCATTAATTATGCCCCCAAGCCTCCGGATCTGTTTTTTGAAATAATCAGGAGGGTTGGGGGCTTTAGTATAGCTTTTATTCATCCGGTTCCGCATAGCGCATTGCCAGTTGCACCCTTGTCTTGGCTTTATTGACGAGGACAATGTCATCCACATCTCCCAGGATTTCATCTATCAAGCCGTACTTTTGAGCCTCGAGGGTATTCATAAAGCGATCCCTGAGAAAGTCCCTTTCTATGTCTTTCCACGAGTGCCCCGTATGTTTTCCAATAAGGTGAAAAAGCTGCATCTGTATACGCTCCTGTTCACGGAAGGCAATTCCCACATCTTCGGTATAACCCTTGGCGCCACCACCGGTGGGATGCATGTGGATCGTAGCATGGGGCAAGGCAAAACGGTAGCCTGAGGCTCCTGAGGCCAGAAGGGCGGTTCCCATGCTGGCTGTAACCCCCACTGCCGTCGTGTGCACAGGGGCCTTTAACATTTGCATGGTATCATAAATAGCCAGGCCTGCATAAACACTGCCTCCAGGGCTGTTAATGTACAGATTTATCGGTTTTTTATCGCTTTCGCGATTCAAAAACAGCAACTGCGCCACAATCAAATTAGCCGACTGATCAGTAACCTGAGAGCCCAGAAAAACAATGCGCTCTTTAAGCAACAAACTGTAGATATCATACGCTCTCCCGGAATGACTGTGCCCATCTATGACCATGGGTACTACCTGGGCGGAAGTCGAAAAATGTGGTTGCGAAGATGAATGTAATTTTTTATCTCGGTCCATAATTAAAAATGCGATTTATTTTCAGTCGGAAACGGGCTTTGTCAGGATGTGTGAACAAACGCTTTCTTACCCTTTTTAATTCCTTTCTCAATTCAGCCCTCCCATAGTATTTAATGGTTTGATAGGCTTCTTTCTGACTTTCTACCTGTAATTGAAAATGTGGATCGGTCGACAGCCTGTCCCTAAATGCAGCTAGTTCCGTGCCTGAAAGAATTCCTGACAGGTATTTTTCAATGATTTGGGGATCATGCAATGACGTTCTCATAGTGAAGGTTTTTATCTTTTACCTGTTTTCTGACTTTTTCCAGGCATTTGAACTTTTGCACTGTTGCCGACCTGATGCCACTGAAGCCAAATGCTGTCGCAATTTCTTTCAGGGACTTGCCCTTGTAGTAAAATGCCTCTAACAAGGTCATACATTTTTTCCCGGCCATAGCCAGGTAATCTGCCAATCGAACGTTGGCTTCCTCAGGCTGATAGAAATCTTCCGGAATCTTTATCCCTGCTTCTATCCGGTTCATGGATATAAATCTGCGATCTTCGCGGAACTTCCGGATCCAAAGATGTTTTACAATCCCCAGCAGGTAGCTGTTAACCGACGATTTGATGCCTTCCGGTTGTCCTGTAACTTTTTCATAGAGGACGATCAGAGCATCCTGGAAAACATCTTCGGCATCGAGTTGCGAACCGCCCAGGCTATGTACAAGACTGGCTACCGCAGGGAAGGCTTCTTCGTATAATCTTTCAAACGCCACCTCCCTGTTGGTTCGCAGTGATTCTGCAACTATTTTAGAAGCATAAGCCATATACTTTTGACCTTTTATTATTATAGTGCATAAAAAAAGGAATTATCACCGTCTTTTTTTAATTTTTTTACGGAAACCCTTCTGTGGCGCCAACGTCCGTAGCTATTGCACAACGTTTTCGACAAAATCCTTTGTGTCTCTTGGTGTCCTTTTTCCTTGTCCGGGACTTTGTTTGAAACACAAATGTTGGTTTGTGTAAAAGCATGGAAACCACACAGGAAAAAGAATAAAAACAGCAGAAGCGATAAAATGGATTTTTTATGGGTGAATCAGTTTATAATTAATAAGAGTAGGGGACTTATTTGTATATTAGTGGGCAGATGGAGCAGTTAATTCATTTTATCAACAGATATACTACACTCGACAAAGCGGCTGAGAAAGCGCTCGGTGAAATGGCCAAACCGGAAAATTTGCAAAAAAATGAATTCCTGCTAAAGCCACGGCAGTATTGCAACAAACTATGGTTTATAAAATCGGGATTAATAAGGCGCTATCATGTCCGCAAAAACAAGGAACTCACCATTTGGATATACTACGAAAACCAGTGGGTCACCTCCTCTCAGAGCTTTTTTTATCATGAACCGGCCTCAGAGTATTTGCAGGCATGTGAAAACTCCGAATTGATCAGCATTTCAGAGGAAGCCAGTCAGGCGTTGATGCAGTACCCGGCGATTCAAAAATTCAGTAACCGGCATTTGCAGGAAATGCTTGCCTGTACGGAGAAATTTGCACTGGAGTTTAATCCTTTAAGTGCCGGTGAAAAATATCAATACTTATTTGATCATGCCGCACCGATTATGAAAAGGGCCAAGCTGGGGCATATTGCTTCGTTGATGGGCATATCACAGGAAACGCTAAGCCGTATCCGGGCCCGGAATTAGATATAAATAATTCGTAAATATTTGATATTCAATAATTTATGAATTACTGATGTAGCAGTCACCACGACACGAAGAATTTTGTCGAAAACGTTGTGCAACAGCCATGGGACGCCTGCGCCAAGTTATTGTTATCATATATTTCATATCATAATTTCTTTTTTGATATAGGTCAAAAGATTTTTGGTGTGGGGTGCTGAAATTTGTAGCAGAAACATGAGTCAATCCTTAAACTTTGTCCATCCCGAAGCCAAAATCGCACAAAATGTGGTCATTGAACCATTTTCCGTGATCTATAAGGATGTGGAGATTGGAGAAGGCACCCGGATCGGGCCAAATGCGACGATCATGGATGGGGCCCGGATCGGTAAAAACTGTCAGGTTTTCCCGGGGGCGGTCATTTCGGGTGTTCCGCAAGATTTAAAATATGAAGGGGAGGAGACGTTTACGGAAATTGGCGATAATACCGTAGTCAGGGAAGGGGTAACTATCAATAAAGGAACGAACGCAGCGGGAAAAACGATTGTCGGAAGTAATTGTTTACTGATGAACTGTGCCCACATAGCCCATGATTCAGTAGTCGGTGATCATTGTATTATCGGCGCCTATGTGGGATTGGCAGGGGAGGTGGTTGTCGACGACTGGGCCATCATTTCAGGCACTTCGGCGGTGCATCAGTTTGTGAAAATCGGATGTCACGCCATGATTGCCGGTGGGGCTTTGGTCAGAAAGGATGTTCCACCCTATATCAAGGCAGCCAGGGAACCGGTTTCCTATGTCGGGGTTAATGCTATCGGACTCAGGCGAAGAGGATTTTCTTCCGGGAAAATCAGTGAAATCCAGGATGTGTACAGGATTTTGTTTCAACGGGGATACAATAACACCAATGCCATAAGCCATATCGAGACAGAAATACCTCCTTCAGCGGAGAAGGATAGAATTTTATCTTTTATAGCCCATTCGAAACGGGGTTTGATACGGGGGTATGATGGTTAACAAGGACATTTCTGCAAAGAAAAATCGGATTTGATGGATTAAATGATACCTTCCAGGTTGTGTTTCCTCAGATAATTGACAGTACCCATTTCATGCGCTTCCTTTTTGAAACTATTGGGCGTTCTTCCGAATTGTTTTTTAAAACATTTGGAGAAGTATTTCGGATCATTAAACCCAACCATGAAGGCGGCCTCTGAAATGTTATAGCCGTATTTGGCAATGACCACTGCTGCTTTTTTAAGCCGTAGCAGTCGAACGAAATCGATTAAACTGTGTCCGGTAAGTGCTTGACACCTGCGATACAATGAAGAATAGCTCATATGGAGTGTATCCGCCAATTCTTCCATTTTGAAATTAGCATCTTCTATTCTGCTGTTGATGGCAGATACAAGATTCTCCAGAAATACATCTTCCTGGGATTTTTCCATTTTCACCTCCGGACGACCGATGACTTCTTTTTTGTATTTGGAAATAATATGCTCCCTTGAAGCAATGATGTTATAAATCTTCAGCAAGAGTTCGTGTGTGTTAAAAGGCTTGTTAATATATTCAATGGCACCCGATTTAAGTCCGGAGATTTTCGAATTGGTAGAGTTCTTTGCAGTTAATAGTATAACAGGGATATGTTTGGTCAAATGGTCTTTTTGAAGGAGTTTGCACATTTCAACACCATCCATTTTGGGCATCATGATGTCACTAAGGATAAGATCCGGTACGTTGCTTTTGGCATAATAAAACCCTACCTCCCCATTTTCAGCCAGTATGACGTTGTATCGGTCACTTAACAGATTTTTGAGAAAAGCCTGTAATTCATAATTGTCTTCAACCACCAGCACTGTTTTCTTATGTTCTTCTTGCACCCCGGATTGAACAGGCGCTTGCTGCTCGACTGCCGCCATACCTACAGCATTGTGGCCCGTCATGATTCGTTCGGATTCGGCATAAGCATCTTCACCAATAGGGAGTGTGACCGTAATTGTTGTTCCTTCGTCGGAGGTAGAGTTTACTTCTATTTTTCCCCGGTGCAGGTCAATCAGTTCTTTGGTGAGCGCAAGGCCGATACCGGTACCCTTGGTTCTCTTGCCAGTGTCGGATTGGTAGAACAGTGTAAAGATATTTTCGAGCTCTTCTTTGGCAATCCCCGGCCCGGAATCTGTAATTGAGATTTTGATGGAGTTTTTTGAGTTTACCGGTACGGCATTTAACTGAATATACCCTTCTTCCGGGGTAAACTTAAAGGCATTAGATAGCAGGTTGTAGATAATATGCTCAATTTTGTCCCGGTCGTACCAGGCTTCTGTGAGGTTTTTGGGACAATTGCTTAAAAAGTCAATATGTTTAAAACGTGCCTGTTCCTTAAAAGAAAGGGCGATATTTTTAAGGTCTTCATACAGATTATTTTTGGTCACCAATAACCTCAACCTGCCCAGCTCCCTGTTTCTGATCGTGGTAAGCTCACGAGCGATTTTCGAAAGACGTTTGACGTTGTTCGATATGATGTCCAGCCGTTGTTTTAGCAACAGGTTGCCATCATTTTCAGCCCGTTTCAACATATCCTCTATAGGTCCCAAAATAAGGGTGATCGGGGTCTGGACTTCGTGAGACATCTTTGCAAAAAAATTCATCTTTAATTCATAGAGTTCATTTTCCTTTTTGTGACTTATTTTTTCGGCAAATAACTTTTTCCTTATGGAATACCACCTTTTTACTGCATATGCCAGTAATCCTAAAACAAACAGGTATAACAGGTGTGCCAGCGGATTGTTCCACCAGGGTTGTGCTATTTCAATGACAATACTTTTTGCCGGAATATCCCAAATGCCCTTTTTGGAGCCCGCCCTCACCTGAAAAGTATAGCTGCCCGGTGGAATGTTGGTATAGGTCGCTACACGTGTGGTTTGTGTAGGTATCCACTCGTCATTAAACCCTTTCTACCTGTAAGCATAAAAATAATTTGAACTTAAAATGTTATCAATGGCTGAAAACCTGAAAGAAAATGAGGACTGATCGAACTTTAATTTTAGGTCGTCAGCATTATAGACCCCCGAACTGATTTGGTCAGGAATCAAAGAGCTCGCAGGGCGGTTTAAAATTTCAATGTCGTTGATATGTAACCTTGCCGAGGATTCTTTTTTATGTATTTTTTTGGGGTCAAAATAATTGAGACCTTTGACCCCTCCAAAATATAAAAGCCCTTTTTGATCTTTAAAAGCACTTCTTGGAAGAAAAAAATCGTCCTGGAATCCATCGGTTTTATAATAGGTTTTTATAACGGAGTCCTCATCATTTAAATGGACCAGCCCGTTGTTGGTACTTATCCAAATGTTGTATTTGTTCTCAACAAGTATGGATTGTGCGACGGTATTGTCTAAAAGCTCTGATAAATCATATGTTTTGTCAGCGGTTCGGAATTTCGATAGTTTGCTTTGGGAATCGATTAACCATAAAGTCCCGTGACCGTCTGCCGCCATACTCTTGATTCCGTAAGTCTTATTGTATTCTGCCTTTTCGTCGCAGTAAGTGTGTCTTGTAAAAGATGAATTTTGAAGGACGCCCGGGTCTTCATTGAACTCAAACAGTCCTCCCTTGAAATAGCCGAGCCAGAGGTTACCTTTTTCATCTTCGATCATACTTTCCAATATTGGTCCCTTCAACCCATGCGTATTGTTTTCAAACGATGCCAGCATTTTTCGATCACTTGAATACACATTGAGTGAAATATTGGAACCAACCCACAACCGCTGCTTTGAATCCCTGAAGATAGTTCTGACATCCGTAGCCACCTGTTGTTTTGAATTCAATATCGGGATGTGTTTAAACTTGTCCTTTTGCAAATCATAATGCCACAGCCCATTTTTATACGTGCCAAACCATATATTTGACCGGTCATCTTCGGCGATAGATTGTACATAAAACCCTTTATTTAAGCCATCATGATCAAAATATTGAGTTTCGGTAGAGGTGCCATCTGAGCTGGTGATGACTCTTGTGAGCCCTGAACCGTCAGTACCGATCCACAGCTCACCATTTAAATCTTTGTGAACGGACAGTACCCTAGAAGGGGTATTACTGGCGGAACCTTCATGATAGGCCACATTACTATCGAGGTTGGGCAAAATGTTTATGTTGCCATAATTTGTCAGTATCCACATGTTGTTGTGGCTATCTTCATTGATGTCCATGATCGTGTTGCTGCTCAAAGAGAATCTATTATTAGCATGGTGAGTAAACAGTTGAATCTGTCCATCATCAGGATTAACCTTATACAAACCTCCTCCATCGGTACCTCCCCAGATTACTCCCTGGCTATCACAATACAAGACGAGAAACAATTCGTTTGTAATATTGTAACGGTTACTACTAAAAATTGAGTCCTCTATAAACTGCCTGCTTTCAGGGGCATATACATACAGGCCAAAATTTTCAGTGCCTATCCAAAGATGTCCTTTTTTGTCAAATGTGATAACCAGTGATCCCGGATAATCTGTAAATGGACCACGGACTTCACCAATTTCCCCTGTATTCAAAGCATAAACAAAGACTTTTCCATTATTGGTACTTACATACAATTCATTTGAGCTACTTAACGCAATGCTTTGTATTTCCGTAAGGTTGGCGTCGACACCGTCGATAGTTGTAACACTGTCGATTTTTGACTCACCATATCTATATATCGTTCCCTTGTTGGTACTGAGCCATATGCCGTTTGCTGTGGTGTGGATGGTAGAAATCCGGGTTTTTAACGGTGGTATTATTTCTTCAAACCGTCCGGCTGTGTTGCGCCTCGAAACCATACCCTGGTAGGATAAAAACCAAATATTTTTGTTATGGTCGAGCATCATTTTTTTGATGCCATCACTGCGTTTCGTTCCCGGGAAAACCTTGTGTGTAGGAGTTAATATAAAGTTGTACCCATTATATACATAAACTCCTGAACTCTGCGCCATCCAGATTTGTCCGAGGAATCCTTCCACACTGACAAATGGGGCAATGGTTTTCCCATTGTACGTGGGCGCAATGTGCATAAAATTGGGTGAATCCTGCCCGATCAATAACAATGGATAAAACAAGAAGCAACCCACCAGTATGGAATGTTTCATGGAATTCATTTAAAATCTTTGTATGCTGTTACCCCAATGGCCCCTTCATGGGTAAAGATCCGCATAAAACTAAACCTGCTTTTTAAAAACAGAACAGCCCGGTTACAAAGATATCAATAAAATTTATTCTTAATGATCAGGGTACCATACCGGGCAAGGTATGTAAATTCGGCAAAAAGGGGTATAAAATTGTCATCGGGTGAAATTCCTTTAAAAAATCCACATAATCGCTTAAAACGTCAACCTTCTTTTAAAGTAAATGTGTCATTTTTAATCACTGATGAAAAATAACAGGATGTTCATTTTTAAATCCATTGACTATTCCCAATGCGCGATACTACCAGAAGAAATTTTATAAAACAAACAGCCATAGCAGGTGCAGGTATTTCGGTATCACCTATGTTTACCTATGGATTCAGCAGAAAACCAGACCAGTTAAGGGTCGGCATTATCGGCGTGGGGCTTCGAGGTACGAATCACCTGAATAACCTGCTACTGAGAGATGATGTCGTCATCAGGGCAATTTGCGACATAGACCCCGGGAGAATCTCGATCGGGCTAAAAAAAATTGCTGAATCAGGACACAAAAAGCCCAGCGTTTTCAGTGCCGGAGCATACGACTATAGAAACCTGCTGGCTTTGAGTGATGTGGATGCTGTCATCATAGCCACTCCATGGCTATGGCACACACGGATGGCCAAAGATGCCATGCTGGCAGGGAAATATACAGGCCTGGAAGTATCTGCTGCCAACACGCTGGAAGAATGTTGGGATCTGGTAAATACGCATGAACAAACAGGGACGCACCTGATGATTTTGGAGAACGTGAATTATAGAAGGGATGTCCTTGCCGTACTGAACATGGTAAGGGCGGGTGTTTTCGGGGAACTCTTACATTTCAGGTGTGGCTATCAGCACGACTTGAGAGGGGTCAAGTTAAATGATGGTAAAAGTGCCTATGGCAGTGGGGTAGAGTTTGGTGAAAAAGGTATCTCCGAATCCAAATGGCGTACCAGGCATTCTTTGTTGCGAAATGCCGATGTTTATCCAACGCACGGATTAGGCCCTGTTGCTGCCATGGCTGACATCAACAGAGGCAATAGGTTTGTTTCGCTGACTTCACATGCCTCCAAAGCGTTGGGTTTACATGATTACATCATCAACCACCCTAAGGGTGGGGCAGATCATCCTAATGCCCAATTAAAATGGAAACAGGGTGATGTTATCACTACCACTATTGAAACAACACATGGAGAAACCATCATTGTTACCCTCGATTGCAATTTACCCAGACCCTATTCATTGGGATTCCGGGTGCAGGGAGTCAATGGATTATGGGAAGTGGACGGCAACAGGATTTACATCGAGGGAAAATCAAAACCTCATCAATGGGATACAGCCGATAAGTGGTTGCAGCAATATGACCACCCATTATGGCAAAGATATGGCGCGCTTGCTACAGGAGCAGGTCACGGTGGTATGGACTTCTTTGTACTTAATGCATTTGTGGAATCCGCAAAACAGAACATTGCCCCACCAATGGATGCATATGATGCCGCAGCCTGGAGTGCTGTTACCCCCTTGTCAGAAATGTCAATTGAAAACAACGGCGAACCCCAGTATTTCCCCGATTTTACAAGGGGGAAATGGATAACGAGAAAACAGTATGAGTGGATAAAAGATAGTTTTTGAGATACAATGGAAACTAGCCGAAAACATGAAAAAGGCTATTGACCTCTCAGCCGCAAACTAGTATTAATCTAAATTAAATCAATGAAACAACTATTTACAAAAGGATTATTTTCACTTATGTTGATGACTGCTTACTCATTGCAGGCCCAACAAATCAACATAACAGGCACAGTGACAGATGCTGAAACAGGCTCCCCGCTTCCGGGGGTAAATGTAATTCAAAAAAACACGACCAATGGCGTAGCCACAGATGCCGACGGCAAATACACGATAAGTGTGACCGGCGGTTCGGTTTTAGTGTTTCGTTCGCTGGGATATGTATCCCGGGAAGTTCCGGTTAATGGCCAAACCGTTATCAATATATTACTCTCTGAGGATATTGCTCAACTGGAGGAGATTGTGGTGGTGGCCTATAGCACCCAAACCAGGGAAGAAATTACCTCCTCGGTGGCCACCGTAAGCGCCGAAAGACTAACCGACATCACCACTCCCGATGTTTCGTCCATGCTACAGGGAAAAGCTGCAGGTGTGCAGATCGCACCGACAAGCGGTGCCCCCGGAGGAGTTCCCGAAATTTTGATAAGAGGGGCAGCTTCTCTGAACGGAAGTGTGGTTCCGCTCTGGGTTGTGGATGGGGTCATTCAACACACCACGCCTGTTTTGAATCCGAATGACGTAGCATCTATTTCGGTGTTAAAGGATGCATCCGCAACTTCTCTTTATGGTTCCAGGGGCGCCAATGGGGTAGTTATCGTAACAACAAAACGAGGCACGGCAGGTAAGAGCGAGATCACGTTCAGCACAAGATTTGGGGTAAATGAATTTAATGACGGTAATTTTGAGGTAATGAACGCTCAGCAACTGTATGATTACCATGAGCTTTTCAATAACTCTCAACCCTGGTTCAGTGAGGAACTGTTGGCGAGGGATTATGATTGGATAGAAGGAGGTACCCAAACAGGTATCGTCCAGGATCATAACATTTCGTTTACCAGTGGAACCGAGAAGCTGAGTTTATTTATGAATGGTGGGTACTACACTGAGTCAGGAACCATCAAAGGAAATGATTTGGATCGTTATACGCTTCGTATGAACCTGGATTATCAAATAACAGATAAACTAAAACTCATGCCGAAATTATCATTTAGTTTTGATGAAAGGGATCGTCAGGCAGAGCATCCCAGGTACGAATTATATCTTAATTTGCCCTGGGATCTGCCTTTCGATGAAGACGGAAATGCGATCAATGCACAGGAGTCTCCCACCTGGATAGGCAGGGACCAGCGCAACTATTTTTACGATCTTCAGTGGAATTACACATCCAGCAAAACCTTTAACATGAGTGGCAATTTTGATTTCGAGTATCAATTACTGCCGGATTTGCTTTTTAGGTCTATCAACAATTTCACCTTGTACGATTTTGACCGGAAGATTTATACCGACCCGAGATCCATTTCAGGAGAGGCCACCCGGGGTAGTTTAAATGATTTTACCGCGAGAAGACTTACCCGGTTGGCCACACAGATGTTACAGTACTCCCGTGAATTCGGAGCGCATCAGGTATCGGTACTGGCGGGCTTTGAATATAATGATTATGAATACGAAGACCTCGGCGCAACCGGGCAGGGCTTTATTGCAGGCGGTGAAATCCTGAATATTACCACAACACCGGGTGGGATCAGTGGTTTTCAAAATGATTACGCACTGCAATCATTTTTTCTGGCAACAGATTATTCATACAGCAACAAATATTTCGCCAAAGCATCTATCCGGAGGGACGGCGCCTCCAATTTCGGCCCTGACAGCCGGTATGGAATTTTCTTTGCCCTGGGCGCCGGATGGAATATTCATCACGAGGATTTTTTCAATAGCAGTGCTGTTAACGAACTTAAATTGCGGGTTAGCTATGGTTCTGTCGGTAACAGGCCTTCATCGCTGTATCCTTACCAGGGAACATACCGGTTAAACACACAATATGATGCCATACCTGCCGCTGTTTTAGATCAATTCGGGAATCCGGATCTTGGCTGGGAAAAATCATTTGAAACCAATATTGCCATAGACACCAGAATTTTCGACCGGGTGAATGCTACTTTTGAATACTATAACAAAAATACTTCAGATCTGCTTTATTTTGTTAATTTGCCCGACATCACCGGCTTTAGTGGTTTTTGGGAAAATGTCGGTGGTTTGAAAAATACGGGATTTGAGGTTACCCTGAATGCTGACATCATCCGGAGCAATACTTTTAATTGGTTTGCCGGCTTTAACATCGGTATCAACAGAAATGAGATTACGGAGTTGTTTGATGGTCAAACGGAGATACCCAGAGGATCAAAAATATTTAGTGTGGGTGATGATTCCAACTCCTGGTATACACGCAAATGGCTGGGCGTAGATCCTGAAACCGGTGACCCGTTGTGGGAAGTAGTAGATCCGGATACAGGGGAAATCACCCAAACCAACAACTGGAATGAAGCAACGCTGCAGATAATTGAAAGCTCGACGCCTGATTTCATAGGAGGTTTTAATACCGGGTTGAGTTACAAAAACCTGTCATTGAATGCCAATTTTAATTTTTCAAAAGGAGGATATATTTACAATGCCTCCAGGGAACTGTTTGATTCCGATGGTTTTTACCCCACCTTTAACCAACAGGTTTTAGCCGACGGATGGTCCAGGTGGACCAACCCGGGTGATAATGCCACACATCCCAGAGCAGTGGAAGGCGGCAATAACAATTCTAACAAGCCCTCTTCCCGTTACCTGGAGGAAGCAAGTTATATCAGGATGCAGAATATCACCCTTGCCTACACCTTACCGGCAAATGTTTTGAATAACCTGGGCATCAGCAATGCCAAAATCTATTTGTCCGGTGACAACCTCTTGACCATTACCGATTTTTCGGGCGTAGATCCTGCGATCACCGGCGATCCTAACGACGCACAACGAGGGTTATCCGGACGGGCTAATTTAAGCTATCCGATCCCAAGGAGATATGTTTTGGGAATTAATCTGTCATTTTAACGAAAAATGAATCATACAAAATGAAAAAGCTGTTAACAATATTACCAATCGTTGTTTTATTGGCTGTCTCATGCGACCTGGACCGCGATCCGTACAACCAGATTTCAGTTGATGAGCTATTCTCCGATCCAGGTTCGATAGAAACCGCTACGTTGGGAAACTACGCTTTACTCAAAGGCGATATAGGCTTCGACGGATGGATCGACGATTTGCACAGAATATCTGAGTACCCCGGCGACAATGTGGCATTAAGTGGCGGTACGTCCGACAATCTTTTCTTTCTATATAATTACCAGGCCATTACCACAAACTCCAGGGTGGATCGTTTTTGGAGAAATTCCTATAAAATCATCGTAGGCTGCAACCTCATGATCGAAAAGATCCGGGAAGGGGACTCGCCCGAAACGGACCAGTTACTCGGAGAGAATTACTACCTGAGGGCACTGGTATTTTTTCAGATGGGAAATGTGTTCGGCCGGCCTTATAACCAGGGAGCGTCAAACCTTTCTATTCCTGTAAAACTGTCCTCAGACACCGATGACAGGCCGGATAGAAACACCGTTCAGGAAGTGTACGACCAGGTCATCGGTGATTTACAAAAAGCCGAGTCTTTGATGACCATCAACAAGGGAGCTTCTTTTGCCTCAAAAGAGGCGGCGCAGGCGCTACTGGCAAGGGTTTACTTGTATATGGAAGACAATGATAATGCTGAAACATATGCTGACCTTGTGATTAATTCCGGTGAATACAGCTTGTTGTCCACAGATCGTTTTTCTGTAATGAACACGCTGACCCCAACGGAAAATGAAGAGGCTATTTTCAGTGTGACATTAAATTCCGAATCCGATCTTTTGGCGCCTGGTGACAACTGGTTTACGATTGGATCATTTTATGCCACGATAGATGGTGTTGGCTGGGGTGAGATGCATGCTTCGCGGTCGTACCTCGAACTGATCAATAAAAATGAAGAAGACGCCAGAAGAAACTTTATCGACCCCGACTACCTGCTTGATGAAAATGGCGAGCCTATTCCCGTGGTATACTGGGTCAATGATGATTACCGCTACGAATTCAGAACAATCACGGAAACCGGCGTGGAAACAACGTTTGAAGATAATGGGGTTACCTACACGGTGGAGTCCGAAGAAGTGGATGGCAGGACCGTATACTTCTTCAACGGACCCAACGGGAGACAGGATGTTACCAAAGGGTTTGATTTGCAAAAGCGTAACGGCTATCCGAAATTCTATATACTCAAAGCTTCCCTACAGCAAAACAATTTGCACCTGTGGTCCCCGACAGTTTCCCGTTTGGCTGAGATGTATCTGATAAAAGCCGAGGCCTTTGCCAAGAAAGGTATGGATCAGGAGGCACTTGACAATGTGAATATTATACGGCAAAGAGCAGGCATTCCAACCTATTCCCCGGGTGATATCCCCTTGGGAAAAACGGTGCTGGATATTGTTCTGGAGGAGCGCAGGCTGGAGCTGGCTTACGAAGGCCATCGTAAATTCGACGTATTCAGGAATGGACGCACCATGGACCGCCGGTATCCGGGAACACATTTAAATGGCACCAATGCGCTCTTTGAAATACCGCCGAATCACCCGAGAGTAGTTGAATTTATTCCGGAGCAACAGATCATTTTACAACCTTCCTTGCAACAAAATGATTAAAGTAATACTTTAAAGGGTCTCCCCAAGGAGATCCTTTATTTTAATTATAAAAACCAACCACATTCATCTTTAAAATATACACTGTGATTGCCAGGTTCAATTATTGTTTTCCATTGGAAAGCTTTCCGTATCTAAGCATAACACCGGTTTTGATCCTGGTAAGCCTTGTGTCTTGCAACAAAAGCATAGATGATTTGCCTTCAGATAAGCTCTTTACCGAAATTCCGGCAGATATCACGCATGTTACTTTTGAAAACAAGATTCCGGAATCTGAAAAATTGCATTACTATAAATACTTATATATTTACATCGGAGGCGGTGTTGCGGCAGCAGATTTTAATAACGATGGACGCGTTGATCTTTTCTTTACCTCCAATATTTATCACAACAAGTTATTTCTAAATAAGGGAAACTTTGTGTTCGAGGATATTACGTTGGGGGCTGGTATCACCAAAAGAGTCGGATTTGATACTGGTGTGGCTATTGCAGATGTCAACAATGATGGTTTTCCGGACATCTATATTTGCCGGGCAGGTTGGTTCAAAGATGATAAGAGGTTGGCCAACATGCTGTATATCAATAACGGTGATCTGACATTTTCGGAGAGAGCGTCAGCATTTGGTCTGGCAGATCCCAACCGATCTATCGCTGCTACTTTTTTTGATTATGACAAAGATGGCGATCTCGATCTCTACATAGCCAATGCACCGGCTAATTTTGAATTGTCTTCAAAAGTGCTCCGGTTACAAAATGTGCAACAGGATCCTAAAACGCTTTTGTTTAAAGGCAGTGATAAACTCTACCGAAACAATGGCGAGGGCCACTTCACCGATGTATCGACAGAGGCCGGAATTCTACCTGACCTTGGCTTTGGATTGCATCCGCAGGTAGGTGACCTGAATGGTGACGGTTGGCCGGACTTATATGTCTCCAATGACTTTATCGGGCCGGACTTTGCTTACATAAACAACCATGACGGTACCTTCTCCCAGGGCCGGAATGAACTTTTTAAACACATTTCCTATTACAGCATGGGAAGTGACATCGGTGATATAAATAATGACGGTTTAAACGATCTGGTAGTGCTGGACATGAACCCTGAGGATTATGTCAGATCAAAAACAACCATGGCCATGATGCCTATTGACAGGTTTTATGACATGGTAAAAAACGATCACCACCATCAGTACATGCACAATGTACTCCAATTGAACAATGGCAATGGCACTTTTAGTGAAATAGGTTACTTTTCGGGTATTGCCAAGACCGATTGGAGCTGGGCGGTACTGCTGGCAGATTTTGATCTGGATGGCTACAATGACATGTATGTTACCAATGGTATTTACAGGGATGTAGTAGACAGGGATGCCAACAACAAAATCGATGCGTACATCAAAGCCCATAAAAATTCCCTGACCGAGAAGGATTTTTTCAATTTTACGCAAACACTCCCACAACAAAAGCTAACCAACTATTTTTTCAGGAATACAGGTAATCTGACATTTGACAATGCCACCCTGGAGTGGGCCAGCGAAAAGCCCACATTTTCCAATGGAGCGGTTTATGCCGATTTGGATAACGATGGTGATCTTGATCTGGTGGTTAATAACATTGATGAAAATGCCACAATTTTAAGGAATAATGCCAGGGAGTTAACCGGGAAAAACTATCTTCAGCTTCAATTCAGAGGAAGTGAAAAAAACATTTTCGGGGTTGGAACCAGGGTAAAACTTTACGAGGGTATTGACAAAACTCAGGTCAGGGAGCTTATTAATACAAGAGGTTATCTATCTTCGGTTTCGAACAAATTGACTTTTGGCCTTGGCATTGAGGAGGCGGTGGATAGTATAGAAATCATATGGCCTGACGGGAAATATCAAATTTTAAAAAATGTAAAGGCCAATCAGACTTTGACAATTGATTATAAAGATCATCAAACAAGGATTTTTACAGCGGCAAAGTCCAATAAGGGCGTTCTTTTCAATCAGCAACCCATCGATATGTATCACAGAGAACTTCCATTCAATGATTTTGAAAAACAACTGCTCCTGCCGCACAAACTTTCCCAGACGGGGCCTGCGCTGGCCAAAGCAGATATTAACAATGACGGACTTGCAGACATTTTCATTGGCGGGGCGCATAACTTCCCGGGACAACTCTTTATTGCCCGGGACGATGGCACTTTCAGGACTGTGGTGATAGAAGATTTTGAAAAAGACAAAGCCTTTGAGGATGTTGCGGCCTGCTTTTTCGATTGTGACAAGGATGGCGATCCGGATTTATATGTGGTAAGTGGCAGTTATGAGTTTGAGGAAGGCTCATCCTTACTGCAGGACAGGCTTTATCTCAATAATGGAAAAGGGGATTTTTTCCGGTCAACATCCCAACTCCCTGACCTTAGGACGGCAGGTGGCGTAGTTACTGCCGCTGACTATGATCAAGACGGAGACATGGATCTGTTTGTTGGAGGCCGGGTAATTCCGGGAAAATACCCTTATCCGCCTAAAAGCTATCTTTTGGTTAACGAAAAGGGAAATTTTGCAGACCAGACAGCAACATACGCTCCGCAGTTGGAAAGGGCTGGCATGATAACGACCGCACATTGGAAGGACATGGATAATGACGGTGACACGGATCTGGTGATAGCCGGTGAATGGATGGGCATTGAAATCTTAACAAACAACAATGGCAGATTATCGGGTATCGGAAGTTATGAGGACTTATCCTCAGCCAAAGGATGGTGGAATGCACTATTGATCGATGATATAGACGGCGACGGGGATCATGACCTCATCGCAGGCAACCTGGGATTGAATTATAAATTTCACGCATCGGAAGAAAAACCTTTTCACATCTACACCCACGATTTTGATGACAATGGCATAGAAGATATTGTTTTGGCTAAATACTACCGGGCGAGTCAGGTACCGGTGAGGGGTAAATCGTGTACATCCCAACAAATGCCTTTTCTGAAAGAAAAGTTTGAAAAATATGCTGATTTCGCCAATGCCGATCTCAAGGGAATTTTTGGAGCAAACATCGAGTCCTCCCTTCATTATGAAGCCACGGAATTTAGATCAGGGGTTTTTGTAAATGACGGCCGGGGGCGATTTGCGTTTTCACCTTTTCCGGATCATGCCCAGCTATCCCCTGTAAACACTATTTTGTACGAGGATTTTGATAATGATGGCATAAATGATCTGTTAATGGCCGGCAATAACCATCAGCCGGAGGTAGAGACTACCAGGTCAGATGCCGGGACCGGTATCTTTCTCAAAGGTATTTCAGGAGGTACTTTTGAATACGTTGACAACACAAAAACCGGGTTTTATGCTGATAAGGATGTGAGAGGGGCACTTTTGCTGCAGTCGGGTTTGAAGAAAAAAGTATTTATCGGCAACAACAATGATAAACATCAATTATTCTCTACTGAAAATTGAAATTTTAAAAGAAGTAAGGAAAATCAATTGAGGAACAGTAAATCGGCGATCCATAAAAAACCGGGTCAGTTGCTAAAAAAAATATCATGATGATGCCAATTCACCGGTTAAAAATAGCAAGCGTTTTTTTCTTTTTTCTTTTGGGGGGTATTACTTCTTCGTGCGGTTCAGGTGAGTTTTTAAATCGGGGAGATATGAAGCAGGATAACAATAAAAAACTTGATTTCTCCTATCACATTCCGTCAGGAGGTAACAGTTGGGTAGTGAGTGATCTCGCACAAAATGAACACATGATCTCTGCAGACGGCGTTCACAACTGGACAGACCTCGATAGCGTGATCCGAACCTGGTTCAAAACCAGTGCGGCAGGAAAAATCTTTGTGGGATTGAACATGAAGTCCCCTGACGGAAAATCCGTGATCAAAGTGACGGTGGGCAAAGAAAGCAAGGAAAAGCAAATAATTAACACAGCCTATGAAAACGTTGAAATAGGGGAGTTCCATATAGAAAAGCCGGGTTATCATTACATTGAAATTCAAGGGGTAAAGAAATCTTCATCCAGTGTAGGTAATGTGAAAGCAGTGCTCATTGGAGGGCCGGCTACACAGGGTGAAGTCACCTGCGTAAAAGATGATTTTTATTTTGGACGAAGGGGGCCATCGGTGCATCTAAGTTATGAAACGCCCCTGAACAAGGAAATTGTTTGGTTCTACAATGAAATTACCGTAGAAGAGAACGAAGATGTAACAGGCTCATTTTTCATGGCTAACGGCTTTTCGGAAGGGTATTTTGGTATGCAGGTAAACTCAGAATCTGAAAGAAGGGTGCTTTTTTCCGTTTGGAGTCCTTATGAAACCCAGGATCCCAACGAAATTCCGGATGACTACAAAATTATACTCCTGGACAAGGGGCAGGGGGTTACCACCGGGGAGTTTGGAAATGAGGGGTCGGGAGGGCAGAGCTATAAGGTTTTTAACTGGAAAGCGGGAACCACTTACAGGTTTTTATTGAAGGGTGAACCCTCTGAAAACAATTCAACGGATTTCATAGCTTACTTTTATGCGCCGGAAGAAAATAAATGGCAACTGATTGCATGCTTCAGAAGACCTTATACCGATACCTATCTCACACGGCTGCATTCCTTTCTGGAAAACTTCAAAACCGAAACCGGATTTATCTCCAGAACAGGAAAATATTCAAATCAATGGGCATACGATAAGCAAGGCAACTGGCATGAACTGACAAAAGCCAGCTTCACGGCTGATGCTACGGCAAGAAAAGGAGCACGTCTGGATTATTCGGGTGGGGCGGAAGGAAACGTTTTCTTTATGAAAAACTGTGGCTTCTTCGATGAAACTACGGCCATGGATAGTAATCATCGAAGGGCAGCCAATAATATTGCACCGAATATAGATTTTTCTGAGCTGGAAACCTCTAAGCATGGAAAGGCCAAATGACAACCCTCCTCCCTTCCTTGGTGGGCAGAAAATTTGTTATCTACACTTTAATAAAAAAAAGCAGATTAATCTGACGACATTTTTATTAACGCCCCCAATACCTTGCCCGTGCCTTTTTCTTCTCAGTATTGGGGGCTGAACATCTATATTTCCTGAAGTCTACGCAACCTAACCCGTCTTATCTGCTCATATAACCAGATAAGCAAAATGCTAATCCCAAACACAGGAAGCAAGACACCGAGCGAAACTACCAGGAAATACATTCCTGTGGTAACCTTGTAGCTGTTGCTGTTGGGCAACCCCCATGACCCTGGCTTTTTTCGCATAAAGTAAGAAACGATGGCAAACAGGCTTAATGACATCAATGCTATGGCTGTAACCATCACAAGCAACCAGTTCCAAAGCCCAAATTCACCCTGATGGAAAGCCATAGCCCACATTCTCCCTCGCATCAATACGCCCACATCTTCCCATTGATGTGCCAACAACCGATGACCTGAATACTGGTCGAAGTGTATCATGACTTGTGAAGATAAATCCTTGCTGTTCATGTTGGATATACTGAATACTCCCTTTTCTGATTGCGGCAAGGTAATAGTTACCTCGCCGGGAAGGTCCAGTTCCCGGGCTTTCGCTACCATCACGTCCAGCGGAACAGGCGCGTCTTCAATAACGTTCGAGGTTAAACCTCTGGCCTGCCATGTAGCAGGGTAACCGGTGTTGGTTTGTTTTTGTACCCACTTAAACATGTCTCCGAATACATCCGTCCAGGGAAGTCCTCCCGCCAGAATAACCAGTAGGATAAACGAAAACCAAAACCCGGAGACCATATGCATATCCCGGTACATCGTCCTTCTCGAGCCATGAATTCTGATCGTCCACAATTTTTTGACGTCCTTCCATTTCCTTGGGCAGAACAGAAACAGCCCCGTTAAGATCAGTACGACCATCCAGCTACCGACCAACTCTACCAGCTTGGTGCCAAAACTTCCCATAAGTAGCTCTCCATGCAACTTGCGCACCTTGTACATATCTGTCTCTTTGATGGTAATGCTACCGGTGACATCTCCTGTGTAAGGATTGACATAAAGGCTTGATTTATTGGAAAACCTTCCCCGCACAAACTCAGTAGCCTGATCCGGATAGTGAGGTACCACCATGGCTGTGGGCCTGCGGCCCCATTGCTTTGAGGCGGTTTCTAATTGATCCTGGTAAGAAATTGGCTGTTCACCGACAGAAACCTCCTTGACGGATCGATAAATAGGTTTTTCATAATTGTCCTTAAAAAGATAAATGATGCCTGTCAATGCCAGGATGAAAATGACGGGAAACGATACCAATCCTCCGATAAAGTGCCACTTCCATATCCAGTTATGTGCTTTAGTTCCCATTTGTTTGGCTATTAATTGTTATTGAAATTGTAGGCGAGGCCAATTTGATAGGTTCTTGGAATGCCAGGTATGAAAGTAGTACCGAATCTTGAAGCGTTGACCCTTGGCGACCAGAGTTCATCGGTCAGATTCAGGATGCTGACAGACAAATCAAATCCTTTATACCTGTATCCTGTTCTGAGGTTCAACAGGCTGAAACCTTCATATTCCTGGGTATTTCCGTTATCTGTCCAGTAAGGGCCCAGGTATTGATTCTCCAGAGACAGGCGCAGGCCCTTGGCAAAAACCGGGCGATAGGTTACCTCCCAGTTGAACTGCACATTGGCGCCCTGCGCCATTTCATTGCCATTGAATTCTGTGCCGTTTTCTACATAGTCGATGAACTCATGCCGCGCGAAAGTGCCGCTCCACCTGAACTGAATTTGGCTGGCATAGGTCAGATTGAGCATATATTCAATCCCTTGCGAGCGGGTTTCACCGGCATTTTGATTTTCGTGTGTCCCGTCATCCAACTGTACGCTAATAATCTGATTGGTGCCATTTACTGTGTAAAAAGCGGCATTGGCGTAACCCTGGATCTGATCGTCGATGGTAAAAGAATACCAGCCTCCGGCTTCATAGTTATTATAGACAGAGGGGTCGAGCACGGGTATCTGTACACCACGGTACAGCTCGCCTACCTGCGGAGGGACGAAACCCTGTGCGAAATTGGCATAAACCCCGCGGTTTTTACCAAAATCGTAGGTCAGTCCGATTTTTGGGGTAAAAGCATCAAACGTGTTGGTAGCATTTGGCGAGCCTGAAAAGGAGGAGGGGGGGAGGAAGTTCCTGTGCTTATAGTTGAAACGGTCATAACGCAAAGAAGCTGAGAGCCTTAGTTTTTCTACCGGAGAAATCTGAAAAGTCGCATAAGTACCCAGGTTTGTCAGTATGATCTCATTGTTGGTTAGGGCTGAATCAGGTGCTACAAATCCAACATTGATCCCTTGTTCATTTTGGGTAACGAGGATGTAATCTTCAAAAAAATTCGTAGGGCTGCGGTCGGCCGAAATACCGCCGGTTATTTTCGCATTCATGTCCGGTAACTGGTAGGTATGTTGGACGATTCCACCAACACTTGTGAACGTACGTTCGTTCATTGTTCCTGAGATAATGCCTGTATCGCGGTCCGTTCGTATGCGAAAAGAAGGAATTTGCCCAATGGCATTATCCCGGAAGAATATTCTGGCAGTAGTGCTGCCGGCGCGAGCCCAATCGTGGTTAAGGGTGGATTGAATCCGTAAAGCACTTACTGTTCGCTTGGTAAACGTTTGGATGCTGGTCAGGTCTTGTCCAAAAAATGCAGTACTGTCCAGGCTTCCGGTCATGTCTGTATCCAGGTCGGCATAGGTCAGGGAGAAATTCAGATCGGTTTTTGAAGAAAGTGCGTGAGTGACTTTAACCGTGGCCGCATACTTGTCCATATCGCTATGTTCGAAAAATCCATCCCTTCTTCTGGCATAATAACCGCCAACGAATACCCCGGTTTTTCCAAGGGTATTGCCTACCCTGAAGTCCGTTCTGGCAAGTCCGTTACTGTTCGCCCGTACGGCTACTCTTCCGCTAAGATTAAGTGACGGGCCCTGCGTAATTACATTAATTACACCACCAATCGCTTCTGCACCGTAGGTAGATGACGCGGGCCCACGGATTATTTCAATGCTGCGAATGGCGCCCTGATTCAGCTCGTTCATGGCATTGTGGTTAAATACGCCGGTAGGCCTGGTGGGTAGCCCGTCTTCCAAAAAAAGGAATAGTCCTTTGGTGGAAATAGGCTGCCTGATACTGGTCATATGTTGTTCATTGGCCAGGTCCGCGACAAATACACCCGGTATTTTATTGAGTACCTGATCTAATGTATTAGGTGCGGTTTCTTCCATTACTTTTGATGAAATTGTCGATATAGCAGCCGGCACTTCCGATCGCAGCTCTTTTTCCCGGTTGGCAGAAACGATTACCTGTTCCAGCGAACTGGTCGATGCTTCCAGGCCTACTTCGATTACTTCACTAAAGTCAAAAATTTCTACTGTTTGATAACCGATGTACCGGATTTCCAATTTGGATGTATGGTCCGGCAGGTCAAGGGTGAATTTACCCAGGGAATTAGTCACAGTCCCATAGGTGATTCCAGGCGTAACCACCTCCGCACCTGCCAAAGGTTCGCCGGTTTGCTTGTCAAAAACGACTCCGTTTACCTTTTGCTGAGCTAGTGCAGGCATTATGGAACACAGAATGCCTTGCATTAAAAACAAATATTTTAATAGATAGGGTTTCATTACCATGATTTTATGGAAACGTGTAATTACACTGGAACGCAGGTGTACCCACACCTGATGATATGGATTCCAATGCGGCACAGGTTTCCGAATTTTTAAATAAGCCGAAGTAATAAAGCTTTGAGACCTGATGGCTTTTCGACTTTAAAGTATAAATTGAATGTAATCATATAAAACTCTGAAAAAGAGCATTATAAGATATTCAGGTGGATAGGTGATTTAGCTTGGGAGGGTGAAAAATTTCATGGCAAAAAGATGAGGGCAACAGAAATTCTGAAAACAAGTGGTACGTTATTTTGGCTTCAGAAGCTGAATTCGAAAGCCCTACTGATGTACATTCCTGTAAAAAAAATGAAATCTCTAAAAGCCTCCCTGGCGTATTTGATTCGTTATCCTGCTGCCGGGCGGCTTTTTCCAACTGCAGATCCAAATAACATTTACCTCCGCAAACGGTCACGGGTTTATCGCGGTTGATACAAAGTATTTCGGCGATGTATTCCTTTCTCAGGTTGAAATCCAGATAAACGATTGGCATAACCAATGCACTTCCTAATACGCTTAGGATGATCAGGGAAATGATGAAGTTCCTGATGACGTACATAGCGCAAACTTATATCAGCGCAGCGTAAAAACCAAGTAATATACCCGGATGATTTCATTTTCTATAGCTGTATCCAAAAGCAGGTATCAAATATTTTCTCAGGATTTTAAATGGGGGCCTGCGCGTCACGTAATTGCCACCGGTGAAAACAACCACTGCATTGAGTTCCGGTAGCACCATGATATGTTGCCCACCCCAACCTGAAGCAGCATACATATGTATCTTCTCTCCGGATTTTGAAAATGTTTTTGTCCACCATGAATAGGAATACCCGTTTCTCCCTGAATCTTCACCCGGGATATTAATCCCATGATTGTCCCCGAATGCAGTGGCACTTTTATTCACCCAGGGTTCGGATATAATCTGCTTTCCCTTCCAAACTCCCTTGTTTAGAAATGTCGCCCCTATCTTAACCATCGCCCTCGGTGTGATCTTTAAACCCCCTGCCGCTTCAATCACACCATTTTCAAATTTCAGGTCCCAGTTAAAAGAGTCGATAGCCAGGGGTTCAAACAAATATTTTCCGGAAAATTCCTCAATATCCATTTGTGCAGCGTTTTTAAGGATTTCGCCCAAAACTATTGTTCCACCCCCTGAATAGGTAAAGCTTGTGCCTGGTTTATTTACCAGAGGTTTTTCCAAAACACAAGCAACCGGATCACGACAGGAGGGAAGCCACAAATCAACAATATCATTTGCCTGACTGCTATAAGGAGCTGACCACTCATGCCATTCCAGTCCGGAGGTCATGGTTAGCAGATGTTCGATGGTGATTTTTTCTTTTCCACCGGTGCCCAGGTGCCGATGTTGCGGTAAATAATCAAAGATGGATTGTTGAACACTTTCAATAAAACCTTTATCCACAGCAATACCGATGCAGGCCGATGTTATGCTTTTGGTGGCAGACATGATGCTATGTGGCATATCCCTTTTCCAGTTGACCGGATTACCATGATGATACGGTGCGTCCCATTGGTATTGATGCCCTTCGAAATATCCTTCAAATACCAGCTTATTGTGCCTGAAAATCAGCATGGCATGCACTTCTTTAAACCGCCCTCCCTGTATGCTGTTTGCTGCCTTTGCTATCAACTTTTCGTTCATGTTTACCTCATCCGGAGTGCCTACATCGAGTCCGTCATCGATCCGCTCAGGGGGAAGGTAGTTGTATTGACCTGAGGTGCCGGTTTGACAACCGGCCGCATGTAATAACAAAAAGATTGCAATGACGAGGGCCAGCTTTTTCATATGGAATCAATATATGAATTAATTCACATATTGATTCCATTTTATACCAAAAAATACAAAGTAATCTACCACTCATACACCACATCCAGCGCAGGGTTTAACGCATCGTTTCCATTATCAGAAGCGTAAAAAGATATGGCTGTACTCTCCCGTCTATTTTCTGCATCAAGTGAAATTCCGAAACCATGATGGGGTTTTATGTGAGTAAATTGATCATTGAGAATATCCGTCACATCAATCTCATACAGATCCCCTGGCTTTAGATTATCCGCAGGAAATATACTTGTCATCTTTTCTACGGCAGCAGGCCTGTTTGAATGACTCAGTGTATTTTCATTCCAACCTTCTTGCAATGCCGAGACATGTATGGTGTATACATTTGGAAAAAAGACATATAATTTCGGGTTTTCTTTAACGTATAATCTTAATTTAGCGATTTGAACAGGTTGCTTGACTTCGGTAAAATCGTTAAATCTAATATAGCTTTCTTCGTAAAAATCTCCGCCATTAAAACCATTCATTACTCTGATTTCTTTTTTGGCATCAGGATCAAGTTGGGATATAAAATCCGGCTCAAATGCGGAAGTATACCCATCTTCGATGGTATTGGTTGGGCCTGGTTCAATTTCACAGTCATGTTCATGAACACAGCTACTTAGAATAATTATAAAAGTCAAATACACAAATGTCAAAAATATTCGTTTCATGTTTTTATTTTTTAGCAAATTATCAACTACTGGAAATTAGCGAACATGTAATTCCTAACGGGTACACAATTTTTCAAATGTTTACTAAAGTCTTTCGCCTGTTAGACGATAAAAAGCCGAAACGTGCCCGGTTTATTCCATGAAAAATTTAAAACATTTTTTTTGTCTGTTATAAATTGAATATAAGTCATTGATTGTGAATTGCTTATTGGTTTGTAAATTTCTGCCTTGATAATGTAGATTTACTAAAAATGTGGCTGACAAGGGTATGTGAGATATTTTTTCATTTATATTTGGCTAATCATTTAAAAGATAAGCTTTCTGGCTACATGGAAGAAGACGAACTGATTAAAGCCTGCATACGCAATGATCGCGTGGCTTACAATCATCTTTTTAATAAGTATGCTCCCAAAATGCTGATGATCTGTACAAGATATATGTCAGATGAAAATGAAGCAAAAGACGTGCTTCAAAATGGGTTTATTAAAGTCTTTAAATCAATCAAAAAATTTAAATTCGAAGGCTCTTTTGAAGGCTGGCTTAAAAGAATTATGATTAATGAAGCCCTCAGTGCATTGCGAAAGAAAAAGAAGTTAATAACCCGGAATAGTACAATTTATGAAAATATCGATATCGCAGAAGATTCGGTAGATAAAACCATTGATTATGACTTCACACAGGAAGAGTTGTTACAAACCCTGAAAGCATTACCGGAAACATTCAGGGTAGTCTTTAACTTATATTGTTTTGAAAAGTATTCGCATAATGAGATAGCAGCGGCACTTTCTATAAAAGAAAGCACATCCCGGTCCAGGTTACGAAGGGCCAGGAATATACTTAAAAAGGAACTACTCATTTTGGCAGAAAAAAGTAAATCAGATGAAAGAGTTTGAAAATATAGATGATATCTTTTTGAAAGGACTTGAGGGAAAATCTATTGAAAAGCCTGCCGATTATTGGAAAGATATCAGTTCAAATATTCTGAATAAGATTTCAAAACCCTGGTGGGGCGCTTTAATCACGATTGCTATCGGCATCACCGCAGTGACAGCCATTGTAATTATTGTCTGGTACAACATCGACGTTTCATCGACTATTCAAACTGAACCCAAGCAAGTGGAAAGTACAATGACAGATACCGTAGCTATCAAAAAAGATACACCGGAGGAGTCCATACCACCAACTGACCTGATAAATTCCGCTCCTTTACAAGAAGTGCCTCAAACCGAAGCCTCAGAACTCACGGAAAAACAGGTTGTTCCGGCAGTGCCCACACCAAAGCGCCCGGAACTAGCAGTCGATAGTCAGGCACTCCCTGAATTTAAAGATAGTATTATTGTGACCCAACCGGACTCGGCCCGATTAAATGCTTTTGACTCAATAAGCACCCTAAAAAACCAACAGCTACCGCCAAAGGAGTTGAGTAAGAAAAAGGTGCCTACTGTGATAATCATTCAAGATACTGTGATAGTAACTGATACAATCAAAATAGAAAAAAAGAAATAGTGTCGATAAAAATTCTGTTCAGTTTATTTTTTCTGATAACCATTTGTCAAATGGCCCCGGGGCAGGAGAGAGATAGTGTAATCATTAGAAATGATACGGCCTACATTATCAAGCAACCCGTAGTAATTACCAAAAAAGTATACGTCAGCCCCTCAAAACCGGCCACCGAAAAGAACAGTCATTTCTTTATTGTACCTTATTTTCAAACCTCTTACAGCCTGGATTATATTACCGTGTGCAGTTTGCAACGCCCTTACTATAATCAAATAAAGGAACATACAAACCCTCGTTTAAACTATACCTTTGGGGCGTTGGCAATGCTCAGAAAAAAAAGGTTCCTTTTCAACCTGGATGTTGGCTACACCAGTTATAGAGAAAGATTTGCCATACAAGAAACAACTTCGCTAAACCGGCACCAGGTGTTAACGGCATCGTTAGACTTCGGCTATTCCATTTTTAAAAACAAAGATCCTTTTGAAATACTGCTTACGGCAGGCGTTGGCTATTTACACACTTTAGGGTATGAGGGAAGTACGCTCGACAAGGATGATCACTCAAATATCATAACACTTTCAGAGCAAAGAACTTATGACAAATCATCATTAATAGCCAACGGGAAAATTTTAGGTGCCTATCAGTTGGATACAAGAAAGACCTTGCTTTTTGGACCTGTATATTCCGCCAATATACTTTCCATCACCCGCAAAAGGGTGCCTTTTGGTAAGTGGAGACATAACATGGGTTTCATGTTAGGTGTTGCGATTGGGCTTTAGCAAGTGTGATTTCTACTTTCTTAATCATCTTTACGGATTGCATCAACCTTAATCTCCGATATTCTGATATTACCATTACCCGTATTATGAGAATCGGGCATGGTAAGTATTAATAGTCTGAACTCTTTTGGAGACCCAAGCTCAAGTGTCTTTATGACATTTGCTTTTTGCTCAAAACTCATACTTCCAATTTTTACCCAATTATTTTCATGTGGGACTCTCCAGTAGTCTGCAACCGACTGATCCGTACCTTTACCGGGGGTATACCGGGGGTCGTTACTAATCCAGATATCAACTGTTTTTAAAAATCCTACGTTATCATTATAAATGGAGATTGACTTCATCATAAACTCATCTTTGTAATCGATAACATAATAGTGTGCCAAGGTAGTATCACTATTGTTGTTATGAAATTTCTGATGATCATTATGTGACCAGCCTGTGTGCCACATATGGCTACCATCTGTATGATTTACCAAGCCATCAAAAGCGTAAGTTGCTGAAAAATCAGCGTTCTCTTCTTTGCAAAAATCCACTATTTGAGGCGGGGCATACGGAATTTTAGTCTCAGAATAAAAAGTTGTCCCCAGTGTATCTATATCCGTTTCTCTGACAAGTATTCTACTCTTGTTCCGAACAATTCCTCCTGACTTTGCATTTTCCAAAGGTATTTCACTTTCTTTGGTAAATACCTCTTCCGTGAAACTACCATCCGCAAGTTCGTAGCTTATATAGTTTCCAACGGACCCTAGTTGCCGGCTAATTTCAATTTTATCTGAATCAGGTGAAAAACCTATTTTATCGTTTGTCAAGCTAGAAATAAAATTGTCGCCATAAATAAAGGCAATTTCTTCTGTTATTAATGAAGCATTTCCGAAATAATCAAAATTTTGAGCTTCGATTAACAGGTTGCCAAAGATACTGTCTTTTGATACATCGATGATTGCATAGTAGCTGCTCAAATCAGGATCATAGTTGTCCTCGGAGAAGTTCACTTGTACAGAGTCTTTGATATCATTGGTTATATTCCATTTTAGCCGGCAATATGAGCGGTTCACATCTTCTGCCGGATAAATGTTTATTCTGAAACGATAGTGACCCGATTGGGTAGTCAATTGGTCCACTTTAGCGGCGTAAATAATTGGTCCGTTTTCAAGGTGTTGATCAAGGAAACTACTGGCATTATCGCAACTTATCAATATAATAAGTACGAGTAAATATGTTACTCCTCTTTTCGCATATTTTATCATAACAACATATTAATTTAGATTTTTAATCATCGGTTAGTTGGTATCAGTCTATCATTAAACCATAAAGATGGATTTCATTCACGGTATAGGCATTATATGCTTCTTTGTCCCCATACACATCTAACATTTCTATTCGTAGATAACGAAAAGTAGCAGTTGGATCGGCATCTGGGTTTACATTATCATCCTCGATTGAAAACTGGATACCCGCTGTCCAGGCGTTTAGCTCGTCTTGAGTTGGGTTAGCATTATCAATGGCGTCGGGTGCTACGTATTCTCCTATCAACTTCCATCCTTCCGGAAATTTATTTACACGGTCGGTATTTTCATCATCAGTTCCCCAGAAACGAAAACGTTTTAAGGAATTATGTGAGTATGCCAGATTATTACGCCAGTTAACTACCATTCGGCTTAAACGCACATCAATATTCAAATCATAGGTAATATATGCAGGGTGTAACAATTCTGCATCCGGACGTCCGAGGTTTTTGGTAAACTTTGTACAGTAAAATGCGGCAGCACCACTACCATCAAACAATGTTTGAGGGCCATAAAATCCAGAATAAAAAAGTCCGTCATTTTGTATTCCTGTTTCAGGATTGTATCCCTCCAGGTCGTAATCTTTGCTTTGTCCCTGTGTATATTTCCAGTTAAACCAATTTAGTACTTCAATTTTCTTGGAATCAATCGGATCCTCTTTCAAAGGTGTAATGTAGCTTACAAGGGTATCGGTACGGTTTCCCCACTTGTCGCTAATTACAAACCCAAACTTTTGTTCTTTATCCGGATAATGGCGAATGTATGCAACAGTACCTCTCGATGTTGTGTCGCGTGTATAAATCCTTTTTGAAGGATCTTCAATAAAAGTGGTATCGCCTTTAATTTGCAGAGTATCTTCAGTTAAAACATGGAAAACTAACAAATCACCATTTTTATTTTCCCAATCGACCTTCACACCTCCAAAAGCAGTTGATACTCTTAAGGATTGTCTAGCGTACTCAACCGGAGATAATAATGGAGTACCTTTTACAAGGGTAACTTCTGAGATGTTACCACTATTATCAATTGCCACTACTTCTATATCTACTTGCTTAGTGCCGGTTAACCCCTCAACCAAAATGGAAGAGGAATATCGTGAAACCATAAAATCAACTGTTTCACCTGCCTTATTTAGGTAATAAGCTTTGATCTGGGCTATATCTGCATCTCCTTTTGCCGGTTCAAAGTGTATTTCTAATGCACCTGGTTTGGGGACTACTTCCTTAACCGTTATTTTTCCGGGTGGGGTGGTGTCTGTCTGTATTTGTTCTAATCCCAGGTACGGCTCTACACAAGACCCCACAACTAAAGCACTGATAAGTGTAATCGAAAAAATCTGTACGTAATTAAAAATTCTTTTCATATTCTTTGTTTAAGAAATTAAAAATGACTTACCTGTTACCAGCCCGGATTTTGAACCAAATTACGATTTTGTAGCAGTGTATTGGTCTTAATCGGCATCAGATAGTCTTTTACAGAAAATCTGGGTTGCTCGTATACAGTAACATAGAAAAATTCTTTGTCGGTTTTACCTTTGAAATTCCAGCCAGATGTTTGTCTGTTTAATAGATCCTCGGCTAGTAACCATCTTCTTACGTCGTAATAAAAGGCGCCCTCGAATGCTAGTTCATTAAATCGCTCGGTACGGATTATTTCTCTAAGTCCCGATTTTGTAGTTGGTTTGCTTTTATAGACATCGCTTGCATAATTGCTCCAACTTTCAACAACACCTTTCATACCGACTCTGGCTCTAATCTCGTCGAGGTATGCATATGCATTTCGTCCTTGCGAGTCGATTTTTTCAGGCCCTCCCACCTCATTCAAACATTCTGCTAATAATAGGTACATATCGGCAAAACGAATAATTGGGAAAGAATACCTTTGCTCGATCAGGTTAATTCTGGTAGCGGAGTAAGTGGTTTCTAAATGACATAATTTTTTTGCCAAATATCCGGTTGGTGAGAAAGCGCCATAAGCCCCATAGTATTTTTCACCACATCCCTTTCCCGACAGAAAATTAAGGTATGTAGAAGATTTCAGGCTTTTTCCACCACCTTCCCATATACTACCTTTGAAACCTACCGATGCATAAAAACGCAAAGAACGATTAAAGTGTAATAGAGCTGTTTCCTGGCCTTCTTTAATCAAATACTTCGAGTTTTCGGCAGTTGCGACTTGCGTTTTATAACGATTAAGGTACCAATTATTATTTTCCCACTCCATATCTTCATCGATGGGTATTCCATTGGAAGAATAGAAACGCTCGACAACATCCAAAGTTGGACCATGACGTTGGCCTAACTCGCCTCCCCAGGCGCCATCAGATCCATTCCATTCCTGGTCTCCAAGTGCACATGAAAACTGTTGAAGGAGTTTATTATTTTCGTTTGTTGCCCAGATTATCTCAGGATTCCATGACTCGGTAACAGCTTGTCTTAAGCTAATAATAGCCTTGGTTGTATCATTAATGTTTGAAGCATTTGTCCCTTTAATGGCATTGTTCCCTCCATCTGTTGAAATCAGTATGATTGCACCTTCGGCCTCAGCACTGCGACAGGCCGAGTCACATGCTGCTAATGCTCTTTCCCAACGTGCCTGGTGATCTCCATCCGGGAAAAGGTCAACACCCCTATTATCCAGAATACCTCTATAATAGTTGTTGTTGTTAAATAAGGGGCTGGCTGCCAATACCAGGGTTTTTGCTTTTATCGCCCATGCGATGGACTTCGTAATTCTTCCAAATTCGGTAGAATTATCAAGGTTGGTTAATGTGGGCAGGTCAATTATGGCTTCTTTTAATGTATTAACAATATAATCTACAACTTCATTAACCGGAGCACGATAAACGTTTACTTCTTCTCCCTTAGCGGAGATAGGTTGTGCTGTATCCATAATCGGGATAGGACCATAGAGTTGAAACAAATAAAAGTGAAAGTAAGCTTTCAAGGCTTTTGCTTCAGCGATCCATTTTGCCCTGGTATATTCATCGATATCTTTAGGGCCACCATTTTCCAACTGAATTTTTTCCAGGAAAATATTACAATGCCTGATACCCTGCCATAAAGAATTTGAAGCACCATTTTGTCCATCCCAAAAGTTCATATATGGAAAATCTGCCAAATTGCCTTGAAAAAAGGCCTTCATTGGATTGGGTTGACCGGCAGACAAGCCTGCCCCCCGGTCCTGTGGTGAGTAGTAGATATCTCCCCCTCCGGTTAGTCCCAAGGTGTTAAGCGGATTTACATGTGAAGGTAAAAAGCTATAACAGGTAAACAGGTAACTTTCAGAGTTTGATGCATCTATAAAAGCATCGTCCAATACAGGTTTATCATCAGGTAGAATATCCAAAACCTCGTTACATCCTGATAAAATGAGTATCGACGAAAACAACACCAAAAAATATTTCATTCTTTTCATCCGTTTATAATTTAATTTTCAATGGTCGGATGGAACTTACCATTTGTAAATAATCATGCTCGTGTGTGAGTTAATGGTGATTTACTCATGGACGTTTCATCTGTTTACATTTTTTTAGGTTGCTGACACACAGGGAAATATAATCATGCTCGTGTGTGTCATGAATTTGCTCCGGCCCGGCCATGCCGGTTTCATCTTGTTTTATTATTAGAGATTAAAAATTAAGCTGAAAGCCCAGGTTAAACACTCGTTGCAAAGGATAACGAAGCCCGTTGCCGCGCATTTCGGGATCCCAAAGCTTAAATTGAGAGAGTGTAAACAGGTTTGTGCCACTTGCATAAAGTCTGGTGCTAACTCCCTTGACTTCAGGAAATTTATAACCGATTTCAACTGACTTTAATCTCAGGTAGCTTGCTGTACGCATCCAATAGTTGCTATTTACAAAGTTATTGTTATTACCAAGGGCAGCCATTTGTGGTCCGTCGGGTGATAGTCTTGGCCAGGAGGCATAAGGATTACGATTGGTTTCTGTCCACACGTCATCGGTGATAAAATCTAATAATGCTCTGTTCCCTCTTTTCCCATTCGAATAGACTTCAATAAACGGAGCTAATTGAGAGGCGTTTAAGAAGAATGAATAACGTGCTGAGCCCTGGAAGAAGAGTGAAAAATCGAAAGTTTTATAACCAAACGACCCACCAAAACCATACTGAATTTCAGGATTAGAGGAATAACCCATTGGCACAATATCAAACTGGTTGATGATTCCATCTCCATTAATATCCCTGTATTTAATGTCACCGGCCTGGTAATCACCTCCGGCGGAAGAAACTTGTTGCAGAGGAGAATTTGCCACCTCTTCATCATCGATAAACAAACGTTCTGCCGCGTAACCACGAGTTTGTCCTACTTTTTGACCAACTTTGGAAAGCCAAGGGGCAAACCCTGAATAATCCAGTTCATCGTGTTTGGTGATTGTGGCTGTTCCGTAAGTAAAATTGCCTCTCAGAATGTACCACAATCCAGGTCCCATTGAACGGCTAAAACGGCTAAAATCTAAAGATAAATCAATTCCTTCTCCTTTTGCTTCTCCGTAATTGGTTCTAATTCCGGCAGTTAAGCCCATTGTTGAAGGAACATCTGGGCGGAACTGTACAATATTGGTGCGCCGTTCTCTATAATATTCTGCCTGGAAAGTCAGGTCGTTATCAAATAAGCCAAGTTCTAAAGCCAGGTTCATTTTATATGATATCTCCCATGTAATATTGGGGTTGGCATATCTTGAAATTTCTATTGAGGGCCTGCTGTAGGTTTCATAAGGATTGCTACCGAAATTACCAACAGGAGCAGCCGTCAAATTAACATTAGACGTAAAAAAGAAACGATCGTTGTTTGAAACGATTACATCGTTGCCCACGAGCCCGTAGGTAGCTCTTAATCTTAACGTTGGAATAGCATTTTTTAAGCCTGCCCAAAATTCTTCATTTGAGATTTGCCAACCGGTGCCCACTGAAGGGAAGAATCCCCAACGGTGATCCGGATCGAAACGTTCTGAACCGTTTAGTCCAAAGTTAAACTCAACAAAGTATTTGTTCGACAAAGAATATGTAAAACGTCCTGCAAATGCAATATTTCTTGAAGGTAAAGACGAATCTAAATCAGTTGGACTTCCGTTTAAAGATTCTTTAAACGAGCCAACCACCAGTGCACCGACATCATGTTTTTCATTGAATTCACGATTGTATAACAATGCCCCTTCAGCATAAGAACGAGTAGTTACTCTTTTTTGCCCTGCGGTGTAATCAATATAGTCTGATCCTTCTTCAGGATTCAAAACAGCCAATTCATATGGAAATTCCGGATTTGTCGGATCATATGTTCCTTGAATATACTGGTAGTAAAATGGTCTGTAGCTACGCAAAATGTTAAATCCTGAGTAGCGTGTTAAGCTACCAATAAAACGGGCTCTTAAACCTTTTGTAATCACTTTCAGGTTTTGGTGGAATTCAATTTGTGCCAACATTGTACTGTTTCTCACATCTTCATACCCTGTCATTATATCCGCATATGGATTAATATACTCAGGAGAACCGTTGCCAAAAGGATCGCCAGAGTAGTTCCCGAACAAGATTCGATCTAAATATTGCGTAGTCTCGTCGGGGGTATAATAGGCTGGAAATAATACAGGATTAGCCAACAATGTTTTGTTATAGGTATTGGCACCGCCACTTCCAAATTCTCCAATAGGGCCTGTATAATCCTCGAAGTTGGCATTTATTCTTACTTTTGCTTCCAGGCTTTTTGTAAGGTTGAGGTTTACATTCGAACGTACCGAATAGCGTTTTAGGTCGATGTTGGTATTAAACGGATTCACCGGATCAACCTTTAATATTCCGGTATCATGCGAGAATGTTCCAGCCAGGTAATACTTGGCGGCATCACCTCCACCGGTAAGGTTAAGGTTTGTCCTATGGTTGATTGCATAGTTCTGGGTTAACATATCTTTCCAATCAACTGCCGGGTAAACGTATGGATTGCGATTGGGATCCTTTGTCATATCAATCTTATTTTGCGAATAAGTAATTTGATCGTAACGGGTCATGCTGGCAATATTCGAATATTCCATAAACGTAACAGGATCGGCAATTTTTATGTCAGTTGTTGGAGTGGACAGCGAGGTTTCATGTCGAAATGATACTTTAGCCGTTCCTTTTACTCCTTCTTTTGTGGTAACAAGAACAACACCATTGGCTCCTTTTGCTCCATACAAAGCAGTAGCAGCAGCATCCTTCAATATAGAGAAACTCGCAATGTCGTCGGGGTTTAATTTTGCCAAGTCAGTCGATGTTATCTCGACATTATCCATTAAGATAAGCGGTGAGGTTACACCACTACCAAAAGAAGTTACACTTCTTACAAAGAACTGTGCGTTGTCATCACCGGGTGCACCAGAGGTTTGATACGAGACTAAACCTGCCATTCTACCGGAAAGTGCAGTTGTTAAGTTGCTGGATGGAACTCTTAATTCTCTTGTATCGATCGTTGTAATTGACGAGACGACACTTTCTTTCTTCTGTTTACCAAAAGCAACTACTACGGCTTCTTCTAACATTTCAGTCGAAGCAGATAGCCTGATGTTTATTATTTTTACTTTTCCTATTTTAACGGTTTGTGATTCGTAGCCAATGAACGAAAACATCACTTCGTCACCTTCTTTTACCGTCAGCTCGTAAATACCATCAATATTAGAAACAGTACCTTTGTTTGTACCGACAATCACAACATTTACACTAGGGATGGGCGTATTGCTAAAAGCATCGGTGACCTGCCCGGTTATTTTAAAACCTTCCGGTTGTTGTTGTGTTTTTTCACGAGTTTTATTCTGAGTTTGTTTTTTGGCTTTGTTTATGGCCACCATTTTATCGTTAATGGAATACTCATACCTTAGTGGTACGATAGTAGAATCCAAAACCTCAATTATTGTTGCATTCTCCAGTTTTACATTCACTTTCGTACTTTCTTTGAATAAATCGGACTTGTAAAAGAACTGATAATCAGTCTTATATTTCAATTCTTTTAGTAAATCGACAATAGTGGCATTTTTCAATTCAATGCTTATTTGTACTTGTTGTGCGTAATTATTCGCAGCTTGCAACTGTATCATACACAGGAGCAGGAAAAAAAATAGGGCTCTGATTTTTAAAGAAGCCAAAATAATTCCTAGCTTTAGCGAAAAAGCTATGAAACTTTTCATAATTTAGCTTGGTTTTAAATTCATAAACGATTTTTAAATTTAATTGAAGACGGAAGTTGGTAGGACAACCTCCGTCTTTATTTTTTTGTAATTGTAAGATTTTCTACATAAGCAATTATTTTTTTAAAGGTTTAATTTCAATCGTGTTATTTTCAATGACAAATTGGATGTCGTTGGTTCTTTCAATCATGCTGATAAGGCTGTTAAGACTCTCCATTCGTTGTATCTTACCTCCATAACGGGTTTCAGCCAGAGATGTATCGCTAAAGAAAACCTCATAGTTGTACCACCTCGACAAGATTTTCATTATTTCCTGCAATTCTGTATCTTCGAAATAATAAATTCCATCTACCCAGGATGTATAATTTATGGGATTCACTTTTTTCTTTACATATAAGCCGGTTTGTATATCGAAAGTAAGTTGTTCGTTAGGCAGAATAATTTGAGATGATTCCGGATTTGTAGCTTCATAAACTTTAACCTTTCCTTCTACGAGAGTTGTTTGAATATAATCTTCGTCCCTGTAGGCTGATACATTAAATGATGTTCCTAATACTTCTATTATTTGGTTGTTTATTGATATTTGAAATGGTTTGGAAATATCTTCAACAACGTCAAAAAACGCTTCACCTTCCAAAATCTCTACCGACCTGACGTTTCCATTAAACGCTATCGGATAGCGCAGGGCAGTTTGAGAATTCAGATAAACTTTTGTCCCATCCGAAAGACTCAAGCTAAAGGTTTCACCCCGGTCCACTTTTAGCGTATTAAAAGTTAGTTTCTTTGTCGTTGCTTCATCGTATTTTAATGTATTGTCTATTACTATAATATGCTGTTTTTTGCCAATGTTAATTTCTTCGTTTTTGCTTAGCTCTATTTCTTTTCCGTTGTCTAATATTAGAGTAGCTTTTTCACTGCCAGGAGTCAGCGCATTATCTGCAACTTCAGTAGTCGTTTTATTTTGAAAGATTGTAATCAAAAAAATAATTAAAACACTGGCAGCAATGAAGGCTACGGAGCCATATCTTAACACTAATGTTTTTCTTCTGTCTAATTGGTCCATTCGAATTTCAAGTCGCTTCCATTCCTGATCCGTTCGACTTGGAGTCGGAGTATAAGAAGAACTGTTCTTGAAGTATTTTTCTGTTTGCTCATAAAACTTTTCATGGTCTTTACTTTGTATAACCCATAACTGAAAAACAACTTCTTCGGCTGAAGAAATTCCTTCCGTTACTCGTCTTCTTATTAGATCCAATGTGATCCTAACCTTCTTCCCCATGAGTTTAGTTTTTATTGAGACAATGAAAAAAGAAAAAGGACTACGCAGATAAATAAAAAAATTAAAAGTAGAGATGTAGTAATGAAATAAATTATGAAGTGCTAAAAGAGGTATTTCAATTCTTTGCGTAAATATTGCCTGCCTTTTGCTAAATGATTTTTTACAGTTAATTCACTGATATTTAGCATTTCGGCAATATCGTAACGTTTGTAGCCTTTAAAGTATTTTAACTCAATAATGACGGCCATCTTGGGTGGGAGTTTTTTTATCGCTTTCAAAATTTCCTGTTCCAGATATTCTTTGTCGTAGTCCTCTGTATCTGCATCTATTATGATGTTGTTCAGAGCGTTTAAATCGCAGCTACCTATAATATCTATTTTTTTTAGCTGGTTAAGGCAGCGATTTTTTACGGCTTGGTACAGATACGCTTTTAAGGAAATTTTGATTTCTAAGTTTGCCGCATTTTCCCACATATGTAAAAAAAGATCTTTAACGACATCTTCACTTTTCATTATATCAAAAAGCATTTTTTGGGCAAAAAATACCAGTTCAGGAAAGTACGATTCAAATAAAAATTTGAAAACTTCTTTATTTTTAGCGCGAAGTTGAAAAATAATATACTTTTCGCTTATATTCTGCCCCATATGGGTTATGAAGATAGTTATTATCTATTTCCAATGAAAGTTTTAGAAAAATTTAATAATTAACCAAAACAATATCATCCACATCTCCAAGGATCTCATCTATCAATCCATACTGCTGTACTTCTAACGCATTCATAAAGCGATCGCGGAGAAAATCTCTCTCAATGTCCTTCCAGGAATGGCCGTTTTCCAATGAGATGAAAAAGCGGCATTTGCATTCGTTCCTGCTCGCGGAAAGCAATGCCTACATCCTCAGTATAACCCTTGGCTCCCCCTCCGGCCGGGTGCATATGGATCGTAGCATGGGGTAGGGCGAAACGATTTCCTGCCGCTCCTGAAGCCAGCATAGATTGCCACATTTCCCCTTTATGCAAGCTATATCTTTAAAGTCCAAACTCAGCCATTACCGGATAATGATCTGATAAATAAAAAGTTTCCTTGCCATTCAAAACACGAGCATTTATGCTGGTAGTTTGCAAATGGGGAGAAACTAAAATATAGTCGATACGTTTGGCATTTGGGTTTTTATCATTCTTGATTTGTCTATTAAAAATCCGGGTTGGAGAAGTTAATCTTGCCTCAAGTCCGGATGTATAAATTTGGGTTACATCCAATAATGGGAAGCCTAAAAATGTGCTCAAAACGCCGTATTCAAGCTGTCCCTGAAACAGGTTTCGCACATGCCCGTGCTCTTTTTCCGACGCACGCATGGAGGTCAGAAGACTTTCGTTGCCACGATACAAATCAGCATCGAAAGGAGATACAGCGTTGAAGTCGCCCAATACAATATATTTGTCCCGGCTTTTGGCTACCTGTGAAAGTTTATCTAATACTATCCTGGTTTCCTCTCTTCGTTTTTTATAACTGAAAGGTGAGAAATGCACCACCATAAAATCAATATCCCAGGTACGACAATGCAATGCGCCATGGTGCAAATCCTCCAAAATTTTTTCCTGGATCTTTATCGGCTTATTGGAGGTGATACCAACAGGATATCCTGAGTTTTTAAGAATTTCAGCATAGTTGTGCCCCCAACCCTTTGCATCTTCCAGCAATTTTTGCCTGGTATAACCACAAAGCTCCTGGAGCGCCACTACATCTGGTTTTTGGGAGGCAATCCAGGCAATCAACTGGTCCCTGCGTGTCAGATCCTTACCCCAATCAAAACCATTCCAGATATTGTAAGAAATCACTTTCATGGCATCCACCTTTTTTTGGGGAGGTTCCTGGCTCTGAAGCTGAAAGGTAAGTACCGTAGCCAAGAGTGTAATGATAATTTTTTTCATTTTCTTAAAAAATTATGTGGGTCATTATTTGATAGGTTTCAACATTACAACTATAGGTAAATGATCGGATGCGACAGGTTCATATACTTAATAATTATCCTAAAAAATGATCCGTTCCCGGAGAAAGGTTGGGGAAAAGTAAATATACCACCTTCTATTAGTTTGACTTAAAGTATAATTATGATCAAAAATGATGTATATTTTTAACAAATATTATAATTTTAAAGATAATACATTTTTGGGAGGAAAAGATATTTTTTGAGGTAATCTCTTAAATCTTCCATGCAAAAGGCCCCCTAAAGCAAGCCCTATAGAATGAAATATAAATTTATTTTCACGGTTCACGGCCTGGGCTCATTTAAATCTCTTCAGAGATGAGATTTTCCTTCCGCCCACCAGCCATCGTCGGCCCGGAATTACGGTGAGGGAGTTTAAGGAGGGGAGAGGTGAATTTTGGTTTTGGGTGGATTAGGGGATTTGTGGAAAGTTGTTCGGGAGGGAATTGGAAGATTTGGAATTCTACTTAACATAATATAAATTATATAACATTCGATAGCGTATGGAAGGTTGCACGTGGCAAGCTTTATGTCGTGGT
>JAKSDQ010000131.1 GCA_022360015.1 Cytophagales bacterium | reverse complement strand
ATATGATCAGGCAGATGCTTAGTGTACACATAAGGTTCCAGATGATTCGCTTTTGCCGTCCCGATCAGGGAGTAACAAGCTGCGCTGGCCCATGCCTCTCAAGGGGTATCGGCGAACAAGCAAGCCTTTCTATCCTTTGCAAACGGACGGACAGTATTTTCGGCTGGCGCATTGCCGAGCTGCAATTTTCCATCGTTGCAGCAGCTAAGCGAATACGCCCATTGATTGAGCATGGACTGGATGGCGGTGTGGGTAAGACCACCCTTTGACACTTTGGTGAGATTTTTACCCAACCACACCTTCAGGTCTTTGAGTGCCGGTACGGCTAACTGTTGACGGGCTGCGTAACGCTGAACATCAGTACTGAAAAAAGCATGCCAGTTTAAGGTCCCTTACTTAACTTAAATTTGACTTAATATGTAATCGGATTGTTAGACGAGGCTCCCGGTTACGCTGTTTTGCAAACGATATCTTGTCCTAGGGAGAAATCGACCACTTATCTGAAGACAGTAAAATACCTTGTGCGTTCAAAAAAAACTCGCTGTGTAGTTGGCCTCTAAAGACTACCTTGATTCATTGTCTCGAGAATGCCGTTTTCCCGTTAAAATGCCTCCATAAGCTATTTTTGGTGACATATATGGAACGGTAGGACAGGCGGCCAAACATAACTCTTGATTCTGAAATCCAAAAATTCTACACTCCACCAGTTTTATCTCCTGGACAAAAGCGCTTATATTCTGTTCTGAGTGGCTTAGATATGGAAATGTTTGTCTCATTGAGAGAGCGTGGTGCCAAATCTTACTCTGTTACCCTTTCGGGCTACCTTACGATTGAGTTCATCGTTTTAAACTCTACATATTTAGAGCTTAAGGAAGATTATTATTATTTATAATGAATTTTCTGTAATTTTCAGATGCAGTTATCTTTAGAAAGTTATCGGCCTGGCAGGAACTAAGATAAGAGCCGGTTATTTCAGGTCTATCGATCGATCTCGACATGATGTGCCAGTCCATTCCCGTATACCGGGTTACGCAGGTTGTTTAAGACTTTGTGCGCCGGCGGCATCCCAATAATCTACCCCATAGATCGCGCTTTGGATTACACCGCGCTGTTTATCGCAGGCGGTAGCTCTTGGAAGTATACCGGTTTACTCGAGTCTACTGTATTTTTAGTCTACTTATGCAGTGTATTCTCGCTGATGCCAACTTTCTGCCTGTACCGTT
>JAKSDQ010000192.1 GCA_022360015.1 Cytophagales bacterium | reverse complement strand
AGTATCTTCAAGCGCCTGAAAATTCAAAATGTTCGTCTCCTCTTTAAAAAAGCTAAAAGGAGAGGTTATCATCATGTTTTCTGCTGAAAACCAATGGGTCATCTCCTGTCCATCAAGATCCAGGTAGTAGAGTCTGATAAAACCTTTCGAAACGTAATAGAAATAGTGACACCCCTGTTTATGCTTCAAAAACACTTCACCTTTTTTTGCACTTTGAGTTTTGAATTCAAAGCCTAATTTCTCACTCCATTTTTGCAAATGCTCTTTAGCTATGAATTGATCTGACTGGAACATATAAAATGAAGATAACCAATCTCTTGGGAAATTCCTTATTATAACCCCGTTAATGTGCGGCTATTCATTTTTTCTTAAACCAGTAGCTGATTTTCCATAATCTGATCATTATCTACTATACAAGCAGGCACTAAACCGGATTGGAGATAAATTCTCGTTTATGAATATTCAAAACAGGTTCATTTTGCTATTTTGTTGAGGTCATTTACCTCAGTGTTTCAATGTCAAATCATTTTTCTCATTTATTTCCTAACTTTTTAAAAGTTGGGGAAAATACTGTTAAAGTGCCTTTTTATCTATTTTTCTTTCTCACCCATTCCCAACTGAAGCACGCTATTTCTCATCATATTTTTACCTGTTTTTTGTCCGTAGAAAAGAATGGACAAACATATCCATAGGACAAGTATTTCGAAAGTATTTTTCCCAAAGAACCACTGTCTCTCTTCAAACCAAATTTGAAAGCTATTCTATCCTGATCATTTTAATTCCTTCTCTTCCATACCTGGTAGGGAAATACATCAGCTCAGCCCTGGCAGGGTTTAATGAATACGCACCTGTGTAGCGAGGCATTAAGGGTATATTCGCTTTATATTCTCCCATCTTCAGCACTTCATAAAATACGGCAACTCTGTCTCTGTAATATTCCCTATGCACTTCCGGCCATCTCGCTTTAGGCTTATCTGTAAAACTGCAACCCGCTGGGATTGGAATTTCCACCATGACAAATTCAGCATCTTTTTTTACCGAAAAATCTACTGTAAGATTGACTTCTTTACCTTTTTGTAGTGTATTTTTTGCTGAACCCAAACTGCTGTTAACCACAAAATTACCTTCTACTTTTTTAGGGTTCTCATTAAAGCTTTTCTGATAAACAGTGAGGTAAACAGGACCGGGCCCCTCTTTTTTAAACTGAATTTCATTGGATAAAGTAGCTATAGATTCATATGGGAATTGATTAACCTCATCGCTATGGTCTCCAGTTATCTTTAATGATGCAGGCACATAATTTTCTTCCTTACTAAGTATGAGAGGCAGAATGGACTTAACAATTCTGGATGCTTCAAGGGTATTTCGCCAATAACCTTGTTTCCTTTCTCCAAGTAGATAATTTATGATAGCCTGTTTCTCAGTAGCATGGCCTTCTTCGTGTTTTAATATTTCCAATGCCAAAAGGGTGAGCAGATTAGAGTTCCTGTATACCCAAATACCATCAGATTTCCAGAATATACCTCCTAACATGGTTTCCTGTTGGTATGCCCAAAGACTGTCCAATGTGTAGTTTGTTAGCCCAAGTTGCTGTTTTAGGCGGATTAATTTGAATTGATCTTCCAGATCAAGGGATGTACTGTCCAATGGTTCAAGATGGGAAGGGTAATCGATTTTGGCATCCAGAAGGTAAAGTAGCTCAATAATGTCCAGTTTGTTTTGGCCTTGCATGCCTAGTTGAGCTACAAGCTCGTCGATGATAAAATCATATTTCAAAGGAACCTCAAAGCCTATCCGCTTTGCGTCAAGTAAAGCCTGAAGAACATGTCTGGTTATCCAGTTAACCGTATTACCTTTCGGCCACCAGCCCCATAACCCTTGTTTATTTTTGGAATTAACCAGACGTTTGATATATCGTTTGATCTGGTCATCGTGTTTAAATGACTCTCCTAAAAATCCTTTGATCTCACGCTCACAGAGAAGTGCTTTGACCTTGGATGCTGTTTGCTCATTACAGGCGTGAGGGTAGTTCTTGATGGCTTCTATTTCTTCGAGTAAAACAGGCAGTTCATTTCCATCGGCTCGGATAATGACTTCTCCTTTTATGGAATCTGTGCCCAATCGGTAACGTTGTGGTTTATCTATTACCTTGAATACACCCTTGGTTTCTATTACTCCTTTTCGATAAACCGGAAGCCTTCTAAGTTCTCCATCCTTGTAACCTTTTTCTGTCTGAATAAAATATTTCAGTTTAAGGCTATCCAAAGTTGAAGGGCTTATCATGGTTGAATCAAGATGAGCTTTCGGTACGGTTACTTGATTTTCAATGGCCTTTTCATTGATCTCGAAGGTTGTTGTTAGACTAAGTGTATCTGGTGAATAATTCAGGGCACGACCCAGGATTTGTGTTGAATCACCAATGACAAGGAACCTTGGTAATGAAAGTATTCCCATTACCGGTTTAAATGACCTAACTTCCATTTGAGTTTGTCCGGTTCTTTTGTTCCCCTGAGCCGCTAAAAAATACGTATTCCAAGAGGTGACATCATCAGGGAACGTCATTTTGAAAGTGGCAACTCCTTTACTATTGGTTGTAAGTGAGGGTTGCCAAAAAGCATAGTCGGAAAAATTTCTTCTGATAGGATTAGCTTGGGTGATATCTGGAAAGCTGGTCAAATCCAAATACTGCGCCTCAACCATCTTTTTTGCTTGAGAGTCTTCTTTAAGGTTTACTATGACAACACCATTTGCAGCTCTAGAACCATAAATCGCTGTTGCTTGATCGCCCTTTAAGACCTCCAATCTTTCAATGTCATCAGGGGTCAAATCCAAATCGGCTCCATCATATAGCACGCCGTCTATTAAGAAAAGTGGTGAATTATCAGCTCTGACACTTGACATTCCTCTTATTTTTATACCTGCTGAGCTTCCTGGGGTTCCTGAAATTACCACACCAGCAATTTTCCCACTTAGTGCATCATGTGCTTCTACAGTCGCGATTGATCCAGTCAGAGATTTCTTTGTATGCACCCCGTACCCAACAATAACGACTTCCTCTAATTGTTGAATACCCGGTGTAAGTCCTACATCTATGTAAGAGCGAAACCCAACGTTAATCTCCTGAGTATTATAACCTACAAATGAATAAACTAATACCGCACTTCCCGGTACGGAAATCTGATACCTGCCCTCCAGATCAGTCACGGTTCCAATAGTGGCCCCTTTCACCAAAACACTTACTCCTGGTATCCCAAGCCCTGTCTCGTCGGTAATAATTCCAGACACCATGTCCCCAGATAGTATTGGCTGTCTTCTCGTCATATTATAGATTGACTTCAGCCTATTGAAATCTCGAAAGGTGGAATAATGGCCTTCGCCAACGGACTTGACATTCTTGCTAATAATGTCATTGAAATAAAGGCTTACGGAATCTGATTGCTGGATACACGCAGAATCCAGTTTAAGATAAAGGGTAGTGTTGGGCCGGGCTTCAAGGCTTCTCTTTTCCAGGTAATCGTTATCATCAAGCAAAATGTAAGCGTCATAGATTCCTGGCTCCAGGTCATAAAAAACAGGTGAGCTGCCTCCATAGACACGAATGAATGAAGGGTCTGCGCTTTTGAAAATGACATAGTTCTTGGGCTTGAGCTTTCTAGGGTAGGGATTCCACAAGGCAAGCGTTCCTTTTCCGTCAGTCGTTTCCTTTGGATATTCAAGATATTTGTAGTTTGCCTGTTTGTTATTCTCTACTGATTGAATAAACTCATAGATGTCCTTTTCTGTAAGAATATAATCATTTAAAGACGGAGTTCGTTCATTAGGATTTATATACAATCTCTGTAAATCTGAGGATTTCATTTTTACTAGTTTTTCAGAGAACTCATATTTAAATCCGGATTCGAATTTGAAATCAATCTCATAGGAATCCATGACCTTATAGGTAGCATCTGCATAAGGGTTGAGTGGTCCCACTTGTATAGTATACTTGTTTTGAGGACTCCAATATACCCGGTCATCCTGCTTTATATAAGACTTTAAACCAAGATGGTGTACTTGTGTCAAATACCTATTGGCAAGACGCTTTTCCTGGATCGTTAGTTGGGAAGGTTTCGCTACAGTTTCTATTTGATCAGCATCTAGAGAAACTACGTTCCTATGACCTTTTACGAAGTGCACTGAATCAAATTCAATTTCGAGATTGGCCGTTCTTATTTTGAGATGATGATAGCCCTCTTTAGATGCAAAAGAGTATTTTCGTTCATGCTCTGCCATACTGAAATAAATGGGCATTTCATCCAAATAAACTATGTGAACAGGAAGTATTGCTCCATCCTGAACGACATACGGAGCAAACTGAGTAATAGAGTCCGTAGCAGGAAAGGCTTGGTTGTAAATACCATTTTCGGGGTAGATGAACTGGTAATAGCTAATCGAATCCAGAATCATTTTTGCATTCCATACCTGCCAGTTCAGATTTTTACGTTCAATGTCTTTATCCAGCGCAGTGTTTTTTAGATGAAAATTGTTGATAAGTTTTCTGTCAGCATAGGTCTTTTCAAATTTTAGTAGTTCAGGAGGGGTATATCCTTCAAATTGACTTTTTAATCCAAAAGCCGTTACGTCCACGCCTTCCATTGCTTTTCCTTTGGAATTGGTCACCGATACCCTGACTTCCTGATTCTTACCAGGATAAACAAGAGCTGGCATATTGGATTCAACTTCCAAATTGGACTTCTCTAGTGAGATTCTATAATTTCTATCATAGGCCTTCCCTGCCCACACGTAATTAACGGATATAAAATAGTCTTTTTGCGTAGTCGTTTTTAACTGAAGGTTCCAGTCTTTACCTAATCCCCTTTCGACTTCTCTATTTTTTCGATACAGGAAATACCTGACGTCAACCCCTCTGGGATTGGCTAAACGAATGCTCAAAGAATCTGTATCCCTTTTGGCGAATACGTCGACCTGACTTGATTCATTCCTTATCGAAATGGTATCAGTACGTGATACGGTTTTCACAATGTATTCTGTTATTAATGGATTGAGCTTAATATGACCGGGAAGGTTAAGCGTCTGGACATCAGTTGTGCTTTGCTTATTATCAAGTCCGGTTATTAAGGCCTTTTCAGGCATCAGCGAATCGCCCCGCCAAACGCTCAAATTCAATGTATCACCCAATAGTTCGTATTTTAATTCCTTGCTTTTAAGAACATACCGGAAGCTTTTAACTTCCTGATGTACTTCAAAATCCGCTGTAATGAACTTTGCAACCAATTCATATTCTATGTCTGCTTCAGGAAAAATGTTGGATGATAAGATAATAGCTGTTTCACCAGTTGTAGCCAGTTTTGTGGAAGTCTGCCAAATTGTGTTTTTAAGATAAAGTGAATCTGAGACCAGTTCATTCAGGACTACCGGATATACTGATATTTCAGCCGAGGCATCCAGAAGATTAAGACCGTTGGTATCTGTTCCTTTCAGAAATGCCGTTATGGAGTCTCCCTGTGAAATTTCATCTGATGAGAGTCTAAGTTCAAAATTTGCCTGATCTAATTCGTAATCTTCATAAGATATCGACTCATTGAGTAAGGATTCTCCATTTCGTACTAAATGAATTCTTATTTCGGAATCCAGTTTCAACTTTAGGCTGTCATGAAGAATAAATTCCGTTTCATAGAAGCCAGGTCGGTAGGGCGAGAGCGTTTTGATTCTTTTGGAATTTTTTCTATTGAACCACCAGCCCGATCCTATCCATACTTCCAGTTCCTTCTTTACCAGTTTATCCCGATGGTTGAGTAAATAGGTTTTGAGTCTTACAGTGTCTCCGGGTCTATATCTCGGTTTATTTAGTGCAATGAATCCCTTATGATCCTTGTCATTTTTACAGTGGTAGTCATCAAAAATACAGGCAATTGGACGGATAAAACCCTGTGGCTCTCCCCAACTAATAGATCTTACCATATCGGCAAATGGCTTATAGACGTAGTAGAAAAGTCCCTTTGGTCGTCGTGTTCTCACACTTCGGTAAAGATCATAAGGTGATTTAATGACGAGTGTAACCGGAATCGTAATGAACTTCAGCGGAACACTATAAAAGATTGCATTAATGGTTCTTCTGAATTTAGAATAGTCGATTTCTCTATCTATGCCAAAATGTGAGGTGATGCCGTTGTAGTTGACAGTAATAATCCCCTTTGAATTGTTCTTCTTTATACGATAGGAATTTGTTTTAGCATCGTATTTCAGACGCTTTGAACCCAATCTAATAATGGCACCTTTAATCTCAACACCATTGGCATCAAAGACGAGTATATTAAGATCAGAACCATTATTTAGTATTTTGATTTCAACGTTTGAAATCGTTACCAAGTCAAGCTCAAGCTGGTTTTGGACGGCTCTTACCTTAAGGTAGTTTCCAAAGGGTAAATCGGCTTGTGGCAGACTGTCTGTAGGATATTCAGTGGCCAAATTGGTAAAGTAGCTTTCGTCGACCTTGTTGATGCCCTTCTTTAAAATTTGCTCAGTTTGAGAAGTAGAAATCTGATACAAGTATGTTAGATAACTCGATTGCCTACTATCCCCGGGTGAAACCTGTGCTTTGGAAATAAAACTTAACAGAAATAGAAAAAGAAAACCAACTCTTCTCATACCAATATTCAATAATTAAATGGGTATAAATTTTATTCAAAGGCTAAAATAGCAGTTTTAATTAAATGATGCCCGATCCCCGCATATTCCATAAATAGTTCGCAATTATGTTTTTTAAAAGAGAAAGGCCTAACGAGCTAAAATTGATTGCATTAATCTTTTCATGATAATTGAATTACGACAGTCTAAATCGAAATTTCTCATCTTTTTCCTGGTTTTTTAAAAGATGGGAAGGATTTCCCAACATTTTCCCAACTTATATGAGAAAAAACTGAGAAATGAACACGCTTTTGTCCGTATTTTGTCCGCGCAGGGCAAAGAACCTTTAAAAAATGGCCCATAAATGCAATAGGGGATGATTTCCAGCCAAACAAACTTATCATACCGAGGACATGGTTTTGCTGTAACTTAGCAAGTAGATAGAAAACCTGGTGAAAATTGTAAAAATCCGATATAAATAACTTCTAAGAAGATTTTTCTTATTTCTTCTCGACCTTTCTAATCTATCCTTATTCCCAGAGACATCAAAATGATCATAAATCAAGGCCTGGGAACAAAACAAGTACCAGGACCGACATCTTAAACATAGAGCAACATTTGTTATCAAAAAAGCCTTATCAAGATTGTGATAAGGCTTTTTAAATAGATAGCTCTGAGTTAGAAGTTGTATCTGAATCCAATACTATAATTTCTTTCGGCTGTAGCCCATCCATAACGATCTACAAAGTCTTCATTAAAGATGTTATTGATGCTCCCTGAAATTGTTAATTTTTTAAATGTATAAGACACAAAACCATCGACAAGATTATAGGAATCCAGAATGATGTCTTCGTTTTCAGGAGTTTCTCCAACATACAAGTGAGTCAATTTTACAAGCACACGCTCTACCGGTATAGCAGATAATGTAAATCCAAATTTATTCTCGGGTACTCTCCTCAAGATTATTCCATTTGTAAGGGATCTGGTGTAAGTATAGTGCCCTGAAACAGTTAGCTGCGGTAAGAACGAATAGCTGGCATTAAGCTCCACGCCATCCGTCTCGGTTTCATCATCCAGATTTATGTAACCGCCATCCGTAGATGTATCGCCGTCCGTAGATGTATCATTGAAGACAAAATCTATCAAGCTCTTATCTTTTCTATAAAAATAGACAGCTCCCAGTTGAAATTTTCCATCTGAAATCAATTCGAGCCCACCTTCGGCAGATTCGGATTCTTGTGGCTCAAGGTCTGGATTTCCCGCATCAGAGGCTAGAAAGCCAAAGTCACCGGCATACAAATGATTCAGAGATGGGGCAAGGAAAGCAGTCGCATAAGATCCGAGAACTTTAAGCTTACCAAAACCCAGATCGATGAGGTAGCTTGGATTGATGTTCCAAACAAAGTTAGATCCGTATTCACTATGTCGATTCAAGCGCCCTCCAAGTTGGATATTGAAATTCTT
>JAKSDQ010000240.1 GCA_022360015.1 Cytophagales bacterium | reverse complement strand
CCCTTCCCCTGGATGTAGACCTTTTTCTTTTTTCAAATGAAAGTTCCCCTGAAAAAGAAAAAACTGCTAACTTGTGGCAGCGCCCTGAGTGGGCGTGAACGTTCTTTAGAAAGTTGCAAGGGCGTGGGAAAAGGGAGCTAAAAAGGTGGTGCAGGGTTATACCGTTATGGGTTTAATGGGAAAGAACAAGATCAACAAGAGGAGTTTGGTCTAACTGCATACGATTATGGCTTCAGGATTTATAATCCTAGTATTGGGAAGTTCTTGTCTGTAGATCCTTTGACAGCTTCTTATCCTTGGTATACTCCTTATCAGTTCGCTGGAAACATGCCAATATGGGCGGTTGACCTGGACGGGCTTGAAGAAAAAGTGGTAATACAAGATCAGCATGCTGATGATAACAAAGCACTTATTCTGCCGGTAGGAGTTAAAAAAATTGAGGATGTTATGAGACGACAGAAACCTGGAAATGGAATGAAGAAGCCCCCAAGGTTTACACTGTCACCCGCTATAAGGTTTATCGTTTCAAAGTTTATACTTTTAACTCCAGTCTTTATACCAGGTGATACTCCGTTGTATAAAATTGTCCAGGAACAGAAAGAGGCTGAAAGAAGAGAGGAGCAAGCTTATGAAGGTAGGCTAAGAAATGGCGACAGATTATCGCATTGGGAGAGAAAGAGATATCGGGACCTTCTGGCTAAAAGAGGAGTTTTTGTAGGTGATGAATATTTAGATGATCCTGAAAATTTTAAAGTAGGTCCAGATGAAGTAAAAATACAACCACCCTCCCCAGATGAGACGATAGAACCATTAACCGCAGATGAAATAATATCTAAATATAAAAAAGGTTCGATTAGAGAGGTATTTCCTGAAGATTTCCTGGATAAAACTTTGGATCAAATCAAAAAGATGGCTAAAAAGAAAGGGGAACTTGGGCGCAAAGCAAAAACTGCTCAGAAATTACTAAAGGACAAGAGATTTGACAAGGGAGATAATAGAAAATAAAGTATGGAATACTATAAAATTATGTGGGTTCCAAATTCCAATGTTATATGGAATATGAAATCCGAAGAAATTGATGAAAAATCTGAAGAATATCAAGATATCATTAATTCTTATTTAGATTTAAAGCAATGGACGTTGGAATATAAAAATGCATATAATGATTGGCTTAAAAATGATGACCGTACTATATATAACATGGATTCGGCTTTAATTAAAAAGATAAGGGCAGTCATTGATATTATAAATGAAAAGTTTAAAGACGATGGTCTTCTATTTTATTGGTATGATGTCGATAGGGATAAAAATGAAAATCATGAATGGAGGCTTAGTCCTATTTCAGGTATTAAGTTGTATGATTTAGGAGAAGAATATCCCAATGTGAATAGGTTGGTATCATTTGAAGACTCACTTTGCTTTCCATCTACCCACTGAGTGTTAGTGTTCTCAATCTGTGCGTTCTAGCATGTATTAGGATTAAATTTTGCGTTCAGGGGCTATTCTCATTTAAGGATCCCTTGCAGTTTGGTTTGCTTTATAAAAGCATCAAGCAGCGCAAAGACATGCCGGGGGCACGGTAAAACGTTACCTTCGGGAAATAAGGTTGTTCTTTGCTTCAGTGGAAAATCCTGAGCGGGCCAGCTATCAGCAGATCATGGATTATATAGGCGAGTTAAGGCGCAGTGGGCTGGATGCAAACCCGCCCCTTTGTGCGATCAAGCAATATTACAGCTACCTGGTAGCTGAGGGCATCCGGGGTGACCATCCTGCCCGTTCGATCCGGTTAAGGGATAAAAGAGGGAAGGACATCCAGTTACAGGACTGGTTTAAAGCCGAAGAGCTGGCGCTGCTGCTGGATAGAAAAGAGCGCTACCCGATCCTTAAAAATCGCAATCAGATCATTATCAGTTTACTGATCTGGCAGGGGCTCACTAACGGAGAGGTCAAAAATCTGGAGGTGGGAGACATCCACCTGGAAGCAGGCACAGTTCACATCAAAGCACAGCGCAAGACTGGCTCCAGGACGTTGAAGCTACAGCCAAGACAGATATTTTGGTTAATGAACTACATCGGGGAAGACCGTCCCCGGCTCCTGAAAGTCCAGACTCAAAAGCTGATTATCAGCAAGGCCGGCAACCCCGAAAACGGTGAAGGGATCAGCTATTTGATCGGGTGTTGCCAGCATCTTTTTCCCGATAGAAAGCTGAACGCAAAAACGATAAGACAATCAGTGATTGCCAACCTTTTAAAAGAAGGAAAAGACCTGAGACTCGTTCAAGCCTTCGCAGGACATAAATACCCCTCTGCTACTGAAAAATACAAGCAAACTCACACCGAACACTTAAAACAACAGGTATTGAAGTACCATCCATTGCAAAAAGAAACTAAACAGAAATAAAAAAATGTTACCTTTATGATACATAAACTATTGATAATACTTATGGATTTAAAAGCAGAAAAGACAGCATTAATGAAGCGATTGGAGCAGATCAATGACAAGTCTTTGATAAAAGCCATAAATCATATTATAGACTTTGGGTTAGGCAAAATAGAAGAGCGAATAAGTATTGAGCAATACAATCGTGAATTAGATGAAGCAGATTCAGCGATAGATCGTGGGGATTTTTATACCCAGGAAGAAGTTGAAAAGAAGTCTAAACAATGGTAGAAAAGCGTAAGCTCGTAGTTTTATGGGGTAAACGGGCATATGCAGCATTACAAAACGCATATAAAAGCATAGGAGAAGACTCACCGGCAAATGCTGAAAAAGTCAGAAGTGAAATTTTAGCGATAACCAGAAACTTACCGCATCATCCTGAAAAATACCCACCGGATAAGTTTAAGAAAAACAACCCTGGAAATTATCGGGCTTTTGAAAAACACTCCTACAGAGTAGCTTATCGACATACTGACAAAGAGATTAGGATATTAATATTCAGGCACGTAAAACAGGAGCCAAAAAAGTATTAACCACATAAAACAAGGCAGATAACCCAGCTGCACGTGGCCGCCCCATTCCCCCCGGCCACCTCACAGGGCCACCAGCACAGCCTGCCCGCAAGGCAAAGCGGTGTGGCTTCATTGCGTGCCTTTCGCTGTCAGCCGCGCTAGTCCAACCCACCCGGCTTTAGGCCCTCCATTCCGCCACGCCCAGCTCCCCCTGCAGGTCAGCCGCGCCAGGCTTCCCATTCACCTGCAGCCGCTGTGCTGTTGTTTGTCCGCACCTTGCCCCCTCAGTCAGCACTG
>JAKSDQ010000238.1 GCA_022360015.1 Cytophagales bacterium | reverse complement strand
TAAAAACAAGTGGATGAACGCAAAGGCGCAAATAGGTGATAAAACTACGTTGGACGATAGGCTCCCACGCTACATACTATGGGTATTTGTATGATAAGCTTGAGCATTTCACTACCCTGACTGTTGTATTTAATGGTAATTTCACCTTGTTGATTTGAGCTTTTCTTTAGTTTATTCATTGTTTTCATTTTGTTTAGGGCATAGTTTTCCCTGCCAATATTTAGCTTGGCCTAATAGTAGTTATCAATCCATCAAAGAACGTTTTGTTAATCCTATCTTCACACAGGATCCAGGATAGTGTGAGGCATTAACCTCCCCTTTTTACACTTCGGACAAGCATCACTATCTTTCCCCATCACTATTTTAAAGACTTGCCTGGCCGTTAGTCCTTGCAACAGGGCTAAGGGCAATGGTTTATTGATCAACGCAAAGCACCTTAACCGTTGCTTTCCATTGCTGGAAGCCAACAGTCCATAATACCTGATTTTGTAAAACCCACCAGGCAAAACATGACGCATAAACCGGGCAATAAACTCCTGTGCATCCAGGGTGAGTAGGCCATCCGCTTGGCCTGTTCTGTAATCCTTCCATCGGAAAGTGATCTTGCCATCCTTACTTGATACAAGCCTGCTATTACTGATAGCCACACGATGGGTGTATTTGCCCAAATATTGTACAACAGCTTGTGGGCCAGCTAAAGACTTCTTGCTATACACATGCCAATTTTTAGCATACAGTTGCGCTTTTAAGGTAGCTAACTCTAATCCATCGGGTAGTCGTATCTTGCCAGCGTTGATTGGGTCTTCCAGCAAGGAGCACATCAGAGCCCTAAACACTTTGCCCAGCACCTTAACGGGAAGAAAAAAGTTTCTTTTTGCCTTCACCCAATCCATACCATCCATTGATCGTCCACTAGCGGGAATGAGCATATGAATGTGAGGATGGTAAGTGAGCGCTTGGCCCCAGGTATGCAATACGGACACTGCACCGGTCTGTGCACCCAAAAATTTAGGGTTGGAAGCCACCTTGCTTAGCGTCTGGGATGAAGCTTTGAACAAAAGGTTATAAGCGATCCTTTGATTAAGGTAAAACAAGGAATGCAACTGTGAGGGTATGGTAAATACCATATGAAAATAACCACACACCGGAAGGTTGCTTTTTAGTTTATCTATCCATACCAGTTGTTTGGTATATGGGCATTTATTACAATGCCGGTTGCGACAGGAATGGTAAGCAATCCTTTGGTGGTCACAATAATTACAACGCTGCAGGTGTCCTCCCATAGCCGATGTCCTACAGGAACTAATCGCATTGAACGCTTTTAGTTGATCTACACATAATGAATGGGTATCCAAAAACTGCCTGCCATATTCCCTGAATACATAGGCTACATCAAGGGAATGTCTGCTGTTAATGACTTCCCTATCAGCGCTGGTCAAAGGGGCTTTTAACCGAAGGGTCAATGGCTACCAGGCGCAGATAGAGCATTGTTGATTGGATAGAAGCATGACCGAGTAGTTTTTGGATCAACTTTAGGTTTACACCTTGTTCGCGCATATGGGTAGCAAAAGCATGCCGTAGACTGTGCGGATAGATGTGTTTGGTAATACCCGCTCTTTTTGCTGCCCTTTTAACAATTTTTGTCACCGAAGTTCCGGAATAAGGGTGTCCCGGTTTGCCACCGGCTTCAAAAACATAGATGATGGGTTTAGGGTAAAATACAGTATAATACATGCGCAGTAGAACAAGGGCCCTTTCGGACAGCATAACATCACGGGATTTATTCCCTTTGCCGCTGGCTATACGGATTACCATGCGTTTAGAATCAATGTCTGCTATTTTCAAATGGATAAGCTCATCCATACGCATACCCGTGGAATACAGAAGGGCAATGATGGCTTTGTGCTTGAAATTAGGTGTAACTGCTATTAGTTGGTCTACTTGCCCTTTGGATAGAATATCGGGTAGGTGATGGTTCATCCTTGGCCTTTTAATACGGATACCCTGATCCCATGCCAATCCCAGAACATCTTTTCTAAGGATCTTTACCGCACTGATGGTTTGATTAATAAATGAATTGGATAAACCCTGTTTTTCTTTGCAGTGATACAG
>JAKSDQ010000173.1 GCA_022360015.1 Cytophagales bacterium | reverse complement strand
GCGTTTAGAGAATATGTGGAGCTGATTACCTACAAGTAGCGCTAAAATTCTTTTCTTACTTGGCCGATTTTCCAGGACGTATCATTTCTTTCCGTCCAATAGCTTTTGCAGCATTTCTACCTTTTCCCGCTCACTTTTAAGCAATTCCTCATATAATCGTTTATTTTCTTCAATGGATTATACCCACTTGTCGATTGGATTAAAGGTGCATTAATAGTTTACATTTACCAAATGGCTTGTATCATTTAAAGAAGCTTCATAATTATTTTGAATATTATACACTACCGTTTCCTCATCGAAGCTTTTAATGGCCTCCGGGGTGACACCAAGGGCAGTGGCCACCTTTTCTAAGGTATCATTGTCAACTGTCTCGCTTTGCTCGATTTTGGATACTTTCTGCTGGCTAAGTCCCAACTTATCGGCGACCACATCTTGTTTAATTCCCAACATTTCACGCATGCGGCCAATATTTCTTCCTATATGTTTTGACGGTTGTTTCGTTTTATGTTCCATAGACTAAATATATTAATTTCCAAGTTGCTTACAAAGCCCTTTACAGCTACATCCGCCGGGTATAAATCGTGTTTAATACCGCGCAATCCGCGGTAAGATACATTAATCCGTGGTAGGAAACCACAAATGATCTTTACTCTTTTGACTGGTTAACTGGAGATAGTAGTGCCACAATCTGTGAAATTGTAAAATACAATTGCTTCTAGTATTACCTAATATATATAAGTCATGACAGAATATAATCAGAAAGAAAATTACTTAAAGATCACAATACCCTTATCCGGAATTGATGAATTACAGGATTACAAAAATGGAATTTTGAGGGTGCTAAAGGAAATTGAAATTGATAATATTAGTGGAGAATTGAAAGATAGTCTAAAGTCCGTTTACAAATTGTTGAGCCATTTATCGTTGATTGAAAAGTCAATATCTGATTGTAACTATTTAAATAGTAAAAATCCAAAATAAATACTGCAAAGCCATGAAAATCAAAATCCCTAAAAACCTCCCATTGATCAACCTTCCACCAAAAGTGGAGCTTGCCCTATTCCTCATCAAAACCGAATTAAAAAACGTGAGATTCACCAATGATTTGAATGAAAAAGACATTGACACCTACAATGGTTTTCTTGACCTTAGTACATTAATTTCATCCATTTTGGGATTTGGCAATAATCTCCCGGATGAATTTAAAGAATGGTATTTTGATCGTCAGACCCAACTGGTTGAGAATATTGACCTGGAAGATGATCAGGAACTTTTGGGGCAGGCGCTTCATTCTTATGTGGATTTGGGGGTAAAAAAACAGGAGTTGAAAACTGAAATTGGTATTCATTAATTATTATTTAGTACATATTAATTATTTTTCATTATCGCTCTATAGGCTTTGACCAAATCCCTGCGCGATTTTAAATACTCAGTCATTAGCTTATTGAATTCCGAGAATACACTTGGATGAATTTTTCCGGTTTTGTTCATCCTATTAGCATTTCTGGCTACTTGATTGATATTATTACCAATTCTGCCTAGTTCGGTGCCAATTACTCCTAGCTGCTTTAAAAGAGCAGCAGAATTAATTCTTTGTGGTTTATGGGGTGTCTTTAGAAATAACACACGCAAATATTCAGAAATGCTATTAAAGCCAGAATTTTCAAAATCACGAAAAAGTGACTGATAGTCATCATCTTTTAATCTGAATATGATCTGGTTCCTTAACGCTTTATCTGTGGGTAACTTTTTTCTTCCTCCCTCTTTATATTTGGAATTC
>JAKSDQ010000233.1 GCA_022360015.1 Cytophagales bacterium | reverse complement strand
TCCGTTCAATGCATTAATATAACCTGTATGAAAATAAGATGCATCGATCCTCGGGTCTCCCGGATGTTTTGACCTGAAATAGTTGAAATGGGCTTTTGACACACGCCTGTTTGGAAAATGTTTACCGCCTACCGTACTAAAATAAGGAGATTGCATCCACCCGTTTTTATTGAATGACCTTCCTGTTCCCTGAGGAGAATAATTCAGTTTAAACAACGATTCTACTGATTCCCGGGTATGCTCATTAAATAAATCAGCATAAACAGGTTCAAGAGGCGGCGCTGTTCCAACGACGGCAAATACCTTATCCCCAAATTCCTTGGCGGCATTCCATAGTGATGACCCGGCGCCTCCTGTACTGGCTTCTAAGAAATACACCTTTGCCAGCATAGTCCAGGCCGTTAACTTCGAGGGTATCGAGCTGTCCTCTTCGGTCTCATTCAAATTTTCAGCCGCCTCATTAAAATCTCTTATCACCTGTTCAATTACCTCTTGTCCGGTTGCTCTGGGCACATCAGTAGTCTCTGCAGTGGGTGGGGTAAGTTTCAGTGGCACACCTCCCCAAATGTAAACCAGGTTATAATATGCCAAACCTCTTAGAAATTTTGCCTGAGCAGTTAAATGTTCCTTATTCGCTATAGTACTATTTTCAACCACAGCGATAAAAATATTGGTTTCGGAAATAGCCTTATACAAACCATCCCACAGAAAAGTGGGGAAAAAACCATCGGGCAAAAATTCGAAAGCTGCCATATTCGACTCATCGTTACCGGGATTTTTCCTTGCCCAGGCGACGCCCGAGGCGAGTTCGGTGACATTGATCAATCCCTGCCCATACATCTGGTGATGAGCTACCCAGCCATAGCAGGCATTCAAGGCCATTTGGGCACTTTCCTTTGTATCGAAAAGTGTTTGTTCATTAAGTGTAAAGGAAGGATTCTCTTCCAGCAGATCCTCACACCCAAAAAAAGTTGCCAGGATTATAAAATTGAATAATATATACTTTTTCATCTTAGTAAAACTTAAAAATTGACGTTAACCCCCAGGGTGTAGGACTTTTGGTTTGGAAATCCGTTCCAATCAATTCCCTGCCTTAGTGCATCGAATGCAAATGAGCTTACTTCAGGGTCATAACCTGAATAACTGGTAAGTAAGAGCAAATTCTTTCCTGTCACAAAAACATTTGCACTACCTATCGACAACTTTTCTGCAAAGCTTTTGGGAAGTTGATAATTAAGTGTTATGTCGGTCAGCCTTAAAAAACTCCCATCTTCAATGATCCTGTCGGTGACTACCTTGATGGGGGAGGTATTTATAGCGGGGTATTCATTACCGGGGTTTTCCGCAGTCCATACATGATCATAGACTTCTTTTCTAATATTTCCCCGCCCTATGGGTTGAGTTTCAAAATGGCGATTGGCATTCAAAATATCTTTACCATGTACCCCAAAAAAGTTGGCTTTCAGGGATACGCTTTTACAAGATACGTCGATGCCTAATCCGTAAATGAAATCGGGATTAGGATTACCTAAAAATGTCCGGTCATTCACATCCACTACACCGTCACCATTTTGATCTACAAACTTAACATCGCCGGGTTTAGGAGCACCACCGCCGGCTATGACCGAATACGTAGTAATTTGCTCAATGCCGCTTTCATCTAAATAAGTGATATCCTGCAGATCCTGAATGATACCATCGGTCCGATACCCCCAAAACAAGGCAGATTCTTGTCCTTCGGCAAAAATGTTGGCTCCCTCGGAAAAAAAGGACTGTCCAATGGGATTGCCTAAAAAAGCGGCGAGTGTATGGATACCCCAGGCTGCAGTGTCTAATCCGACGTCCATTATTTTTGTCTTGTTAAAGGCTATATTACCAGTAAGACTTACTGTCAAATCTTGTGTGCTTAGTACATCGCCATTCAACAGAAGCTCCACGCCCTGGTTCCGGATTTCTCCCTGGTTCACCGGCAGTCCGGAAAACCCGTTTGAAGTTGGAATACTTTTGTTCAACAACAGATCTTCCGTTGTTTTGCGGTACACATCTATACTACCGGAAATGCGGTTATCAAAGAAGGCAAAATCTGCCCCCAAATTATAAGAAGTTGTAGTTTCCCAGGTCAATTCCGGATTGGCCAGTCTGGAAGAGGAGGTAGCCAAAAGGAGATTTCCCTGGGTATCGGCATAGGAATTATCAGGATTAATGCTAAAGTCAGATATCGTGGAATAAGGGGCAATGGCCTGATTACCTGTTACACCATAACCCGCACGTAATTTCAACTGATTAATGACAACGATATTAGTAAGAAATGGCTCTTCATCAATTTTCCAGGCCAGTGCCATGGAAGGGAAATAGCCCCATTGATCTTTTCTAAACCTGCTGGAACCATCGGCCCTGAAGTTGATGGTAGCGATATATTTCCCTCCTGCGAGCTTTACATTCGTTCTGGCCAGCCATGAAGCGATCTGAAAATCTCCCTGTATCGGACGAATTGAGACATTATTGGCCAGGTGGAGGCCGTCTGTTCGAAGCGAAAGAATATCGAATTGAGTAGCTTCGGTTACCATATTCAACCGCGTGTATTGATCATAAGTGGCTCCTAAAATTCCATTGAGTTGAAAAAAATTACTAAAAGCCTTATTGAAACTAAGAATGTTCTCAACGGTATAATTTTGGTTTTTCACATTACTTATGCCAAGGGCGCCATTGTTGAGCTGCCCTTTAAACAGTTGTGTTCCCCACCACCGGGAACGTTCGAGGTTATTGTAATTTCCTCCCAGCCGCAAAGTATAGCTGAAAACATCTGAGATAAGATATTTGGTTTGGATCGATCCTCTGAAAGTTTCGGCAGTAGTCAGGTCATCATAATCATCCAGCCAGCTAAATATGGTGGTAGCACTTTCCTCATCCAATACCTCTCCCTCCGGTATAACAAATGGCTGACTGTCAATGGAAGTCCTGACAATAGAGCCGGAGGAAGTGCCCCTTAAAATGTCAACTCCCTGAGTCAAGTCATTTTGCCTGATGGCCCCATCCAGCACTAAATCCACCGACAATTTTTCGCTAAGGTTGACATTAACTTTACCCCTGAGCGTCCCTTGTCTTAAGCCGGTAGTTTTAACAATGCCTTGAATATCTTTATAGCTTCCTGATATATAATATTTAAAATCTTTGGTACCTCCATTGACAGATAATCCAAAGTTATGAGATATAGCCGTACGATAAATCTCCTCCTGCCAGTCACGCTCTTCTATTAACCGGTAAGTTTCCGGATCATTGGGGTCATAGTCCTCACCTTGTCCGTCAAACGCGTATCTTAACTGATCTCCCTCAAAAAAAAATCTTTGATCCGCCAGCACATCAGTTTGAGCATTTTGGTACTCCGCATAATCCCTCAAGTCCAGCATTTCATGTTTTTCGGCCGCATTGGCAAAGCTGGTATTGTAATTAAAATTAATTTTAGCATTTTCCTGTTTCCCTTCTTTAGTAGTAATGATGATAACACCGTTGGCGCCACGAGCACCATAAATGGCAGTGGCCGATGCATCTTTTAGCACTTCTATACTTTCAATATCCTGTGGATTGATACTTACCAATGGATTTTGCGCGGTTTGAACATCGGAACCTGAGAAAACACCTGCTGTAGTATTGGCGGTAGAAGGCAAGGGGATGTTATCTACTACGTATAAAGGTTGATTATCGCCCCTTAAAGAATTGGCACCTCTGATAGTCACTGAAATAGCTGCTCCGGGAGCTGCTGTGGTAGAACTGATATTAACCCCGGCAACTTTTCCCTGAATTAAACGGTCAAAAGAAGTAAAAGCGGCGGCCTCTTCATCCTCGGGCTTAAATGACACCACAGCCCCTGTAAGGTCTTGCTTTTTAGCGGTTCCATACCCAATGACCACAACCTCGGAAAGCAGTTCGATGTCCGGTACCAGTTTCAGGTCAATGGTTGTTCTTCCTACAATCTCTACTTCTTTAGTTAGGTAACCGACATACGAAAATACAATTGTTGTAGTCTCCTCCGGTACATTCAGTTTATAGTAGCCATCAACATCGGTCAATGTACCCATGGTTGTATTTTTCGCCAACACATTTACTCCTGGTAACCCGGATCCATTTTCATCCGTTATCCTGCCGGTAATTGTAATACCCCGGATGACTACTTCCACCGGTTTTCCATTCGATCGATGCTTTAGCGGATTTACATTGATGTTATGGTTAACCTGCTTGAAACGAAGCTTAGCCTGCTTTGAAACCTGCAATAGAATTTCCTCAACCGTTTGACGCTGACCACTAATACTGATTTTCTTTTTTTTGTTAGCCACAACGTTGTCGTCATAGGTAAACTGAAGTTTTGTTTTCCGTTCCAATTCTCTGAATAATTGGATCAGGGAAGCATTCCGGACATCAATGTTGACAACAATATCCTTGACACTTGCATATTTCTGGGCCTCGATATCACTGGCTATAAGAAGGTTTAATAAAAAAAATTGTGAAAATATACCAATAACTGATAACCTCATGGCATAGATCAATAGGGTTAGTAATTTTAATTTCATACATTTAAAGTGATTATTAAAACAATAATTAAATGCATCGCCCGGGTTTACCGACTCGTGGGCAATGCGATCAATTGACCGATAATAATTGGGGAATTATTATCGGTCTTCTTTAGGTATCCGGTTTATTTATAGGCATCATTTTTAAATTTTAACACGACGTTTTTATTATTGATCTCAAAATCAAAATTGATCACAAAGCCAATACTCTTGAGAACATTTCTTAAATTTTGTCTTTTAAATGTACCTGAGTAGCTGATTTCACCGGCTGGTTGGGAATCCAACTCAATTTTAACACCGTACCACCTTTCCAGCTTTTTAACAATGTCCCTTAAACTGGCTTGTTTAAAATGTAAAATACCCTCTTTCCATCCCTCTACCTCTGTGACATCATAAATGGCAACAGAAGACAGCTCATTCTTCTTTTGATAGGAAATTTCCTGGCCTGGTAATAATTCGATTTTATGCTGTACAGCTTTGCTATCGGAAGGTTCATGTATTCTCACGGAGACTTTGCCAGTCGATAAACTGACTTTTACTATTTCCGAATCCGAATATCCGGATACATTAAAAGATGTTCCCAACGCTTTCACGTTCAGATTATGTGAAATGACATAAAAGGGCTTAGCCGGATCATGAGCAACATTAAAAAAGGCCTCCCCGGTAAGCCAAATTATTCTTGCCGTGTCAGAAAACACCTCATGATAAGCTATCTGGCTTTCGGAATTAAGATTCACGATAGACCCATCTTTAAGATGAATGGTGGATTTTCTTCCGGCGTTGTTTGATTTTGAAATTAGTCTGGTGGCCTCTTGCTCGGAGGCACCCTTTTCAAAATATAAATAAATAAATGAAATGGAAACAGCCAATATGAGTACCGCTGCCGCATATTTTAGAATGACATGAAATCTTTTCCTTTTCTCAATTTGCAGGTTAAATGATTGTTGCCGATTAACCCTTGCCCAAATATCCTGTTTTAACTCATCGCTTTTTAAAATGGTTAACTTCCTATAATTAGAAGTATGCCAATGGTTTTTCAGTAATTCGAAAACCCTTTCATTTTCTTCACTTTCCTTAATCCAGGATTGAAGGGTTTCTTCATCATTGGGATGGATAGTTTTTGCCAAATAATCGGCAATAATTGCATATATATCCTTTTTTTTCATCACACAATTTCGGTATGCTATAGTTAAGACTCAAAACCGAAATTTTTCCGTAACGAAAATTGATTTTTTTAAAAAAAGATAAAAATGAAATTTCTGGGAAAGAACTTCCTGATCTTAGGGTGTTGCCGTTGATCTTGAAGATAGCCTTTCAGATGTTGACACAGTTCTTTAATGGCCAGTTCAAGATGTTTCTCAACGGTCCTGCCGGAAATTGAAAGCAATGCTGCCACCTCGTCTAACAAAAGACCTTCTTCCCTGATTAGCTTATATACCATTTTGCGCTGATCAGGCAATTTTTCTACGGCACTTTCCAAAAGCTCATAAACATTGCGATCCATAGGCAACATTTCCGGACTATCAGGCACATCCAAAATATAGTCTTCTGCCTGCTCAATGCGCTCAAGTTTCAGGTTTTTCTTTTGATCTCTTAACCAGGATAAACTTTTGTTTTTAACAGCTTGAAAAAGGTAGGCATTTATTCTTTCAATACTTCCAAGTCTGTTTTTATCTTTTAGTAAATTGTAAATGACATCCGAAACAACCTCTTCGGCACCGGAGGGTAATTTAACGTACTGAAGGGAAAAGTTGAACAATTTTGGGTAAAAATAATCAAAAAAAACCTCGAAAGCTTTTTGATCATTATCTGCAACAATTTTATGCCAGGTTTTCTGGATGTTGATCATGATTATGATTATAATAATTCCAATTTAGAATCAATTATTCATAAAGTCCAATTAAATGCTCGATTAATATATTCTATCCGTGAATCCAATGTCTCAATGAAATCATAGTAGCGCTATCTATCAAAAATAGGATCATCTTCATCTACCTATAATAATTCAGTGACTGATGTATCTCTTTTACCTGATATTACCACATTACAGGAAATAGTGGTTGCAGGCTATGGAGCACAAAAACGGGCAAACGCTGATTTTTGGATAGCAATCATTTTGTTTGTATATGTCACCAAGGCTGCAAGTCCTGCAGGTTACCCACAAAGTTTTTATAGAAACGGCCTTAGGTCAATCCACAAATTATTACCGGAAACGTGACCTTTTGCTTCATTTTCACTTCGAACAGGGCGGTTTTTTAATTGTCAATATCATAAATACTAAAAAGCTTAATAATAGGTTCAGCGATGGATTCATGTATGACCAACCTCAAACGCGAAGCTTCGACTTCATCAATAAGATGTATCCGTTTGTGACCAATCGACTGACCGCTGGCAACCGTTTTCCATCGCCCGTTCATCAACACCTCAACGCTATAGGCTCTTATTCTTTCTCCATAGACTATGTCCTCCTGCATGACCAGTTGGTTGAACTTCCGTATGGAGGGCAATTTGAGATAAATCCTTGCTCCCTTTCCCGAAGTATTTGCGATAGGGTCGGAAAATCGCTTATTGATTTCTTCGCCCCATTCCCTGAGTCTCCTGACGTCCGGATCAGGCAACAGTCCGTTTGGATCGGGCGTAAGTCCCAGTATCAAAGTTGAATTTCTTCCCACAGACTTATAATACATATCAACCAGGTTCTCTAAAGGAAAAATGTGTTCCTCATCTCCGGGTTCCCAAAACCACTCATGCCTTCCATTATAACCACGCAGTGGGGCATCTGACATAGCAGGCATCCAGTATTGCCCCTCAGGATCTCCCTGTTTCAGTAATTTAAAACCATCTTTGGCTATGTTTTTCCTGGCACTTTCACCCGCTCCGGTAGCCGGATAAGGGAAGGTGGCCCAGCAGGGATCGCCTACCGTACCGCTCTCCGAGCCCCCCCATCTTGCCTCCGCCACCTGACCGTTGTGATAAAACAAGCAGTTGGGTTGATATTTGCGTACGATTGGCAATACGTCGGGAGCGCCGTTATCGGGATGATCTGCCCCTCCGTCAAACCATATTTCAAACAATTCACCGTAGCGCGTGCATATTTCTGTCACCATGCCTTCCACCATACTATTATACCACTTTTGACGATTTTCCCTGAATGGCCCTTCACCATTTACTTTAAAATCATGTACCCCTATAAAAGAATTCCACCGAATACCAAGATAAATTCCCGGCTTAATGCCGTACTTTCTACAGGATTTCACAAAATCATCGACAATATCCCCTTTGCCATCGCGCCATTTCAAAGCCTTGAGAGAATAAGGATTGACATCTGATTGATACAAGGCAAAACCCGTTTCATGCGTAGCTGTAAGAATGGCAAATGTCGCACCGGCATCTTTGGCTGACCTTACCCATTGATCCGTATCCAGTTTTTCAGGATTAAATATCTGGTAATCCTGAACAGGGTTGATGCGATTATGCCCTTGCCCATATTTCTTTCCATCAAAAACGTGCAAATCATAATGAAAGACCACGCCTAGTTCAGCCTCCTGCCAAGCCAACTGCCGCGCATTGGGGACAGGCAATTCAGGGTTTTTCAAAGGAATGAAGATGCTATAAGATTCATCTCCTTTTTTTACCGCCAGGCTCAAGACAGTCGGTTTTCCATTTTCCGTATAGATAAACGGCCGTTCCAGCCGGTCTGGTTTCAATAAGGTACCGTCTTTCATTTTCACCTTTTTTGTCATCAATATATATTCATTGGCCTTTTTCCAGTTTATTCCATCCGGTGAGGTAACCATGCCAATAAATTCATGGGCGTGGAATACACCATAAAAACGATCTCTGCGCTCATCATACCACATAGAAACATCCTCCGTATCCATGTAATCAATTACCGGTTTTTGCTGCATTTTAAATGGTCCCAAGGGAGAATTCGAAACAGCTATAGCCTGATCTCGAATAAATCTCTTTTCATTTGGTTTATCACCTTTTACTATCAGGTAATACTTTCCGTCTTTTCCCCGGTCAATTGCCGGATTTACGGTAAGGGTTGTAATTGGTCCCGAGGGTTCTATCAACGGCTGATCCATTCTTTTCCAGGGACCGTTGATAGAATTGGAAACCGCCACCCCGGTGCGTTGATTAGGCCGCAGTATGTTCCAGTTAGGATGGCTATAACCAGTGTGCGCTGTTTCGATTAATTCTGCCTGTGTAATCGGCTTTTCGCCCATGTTGGTGGAGATATAGTAGAGGTAGTATTTTCCTTCAAAAAATTTGATTTTAGGATTATGAGCGGTAATTGCATCCCAGTGCTCCTGGCCTCTTCCTTTTAAAACAGTTTCCTTAAACTTCCATGGTCCGGAAGGGCTCCTGGATGTGGCATGGGCGATTTCCGAATGGGTCAGCCAACCTTTAAATTTGTATTCTTTTTTCCATCTCGAATAAAACAGGTGATATTTCCCATCTTTCCCCTTCACGATAGAAGTTCCCCAATTATAATAACCTTTGGTTTTAAAAATATTGTCATCGGAAATCTCAGAGATTTTATCGTAAAGGTAAAGGTCATCTTGTTTTCCCGGTTGAGCGACGGAGATTTGTGTTATTAATGATAAGCTGATGATTGTCATTAATAGCATGAAATAAGCTTGTGTGGTCATGTTCATTGACACAAATTTTATAGTCTTACTGGAATTTGTTGATACTGTTAAATGTGGTACTTCTTATTTTAAATTTCAAGCTTAATCATAAAGTAATAACGATACATTATTCATTTTGATAGCTTAGCTTATTTTCCTGCGGTTTTCCCGGGTCCAGCCAAAAGAGTTGGCTACCCACATCTTGGTGATGATCGCCGGGCCTTTTTGGTCAAAGATCACAAGGGTATCCCCGGGACCAATCATGCTGAAGGCATCTCCCTTAGCACCTTTATTCGTCATTCCGCCCTTGCCTTTTTCTCCCTGTTTATTTTCGGAGCTTATCCAACGGGTTTCTACCCCCTGAGGAGCGGCTTTATAATATTTTTCAATATCACTAAGGCTGAATTTTTCTTCCTTTACAGGACCATTACAGCCAATTGTAGCTATTAGGCCCAAAATGGTGCATCCGATAATTAATTTCTTCACTTTTCTGTTTTTATCTAAAAATTAATTTTTGATTTTAACTGACATTTGTTTGATGGCACGACTGCCTGCTATGGTGATAGAAGCGGACTTACCAGCTTCTACTATATTATCTAAGCTAAAATACTTCCTAGGATTCATCTTTGGTCTGGTATTTATGAAACCATCCGGACCCTCCTGGAAGTTTTGCCTCTCGTGAGTAACTGCTTACTTGCAGGGTTTTAAATGAGTATTTGTCCGTTCCTGCCAGAGCGTTGCTGTCCTTGCCTTTAGGCAGCTTATCGTTTGCAGCGAGTGTCACTGCCTAGATATTATATATCAAAACAATAAAGTTAGCAACAGAGAAGATGAAGTAAAATGGAAGATTTACCAAGTTTGTGTAAATTTTGACAAAAATCCTGATTAATAGTCAGAGATACCTCAAAGTAAGTGTTTAAATTGAGTAGAGGTCGGATTTCCTCTGTCGTTGTTTGTTTTCATGATATATAACCTTCATTATCATTCCTGACTTGATCTCGATTACTATGGCCATCGTATTAACTTATAACCCATACCAGAAGCAGGCCCATTTCAAGTCTATTTCGCCCGAAAACCAGGCCCACTGTTCCATTTCAAATTTAAGAGTTTTACTAAATGGGATAGCATCGAGCCCTCTGACTCTTGAGTTAACAGTGATCCCCCCTGCGTCCAAAAGATTAGCTTGTCCAATCGGTTGCCCAACATAAGGGTGGTTGAACGTTTCCGGGTGACCCCATGCATAGCCAAAGTAATCTTCTGTACCCGTCCCAAAATGATCGGGAAATCGCTTCCCATCTACATAAATCTTTTCGTCACCTTCACCCCACCATCCTCCGCGATATTTTTGTATTTGATAGGTGTCGCCAACATACATACCTTTCGATGAAATGGTTATGAAGTTATAGTCCTCTCCTTTCCGTTCGGTAATTTGATCATCGAGCTTTTGCGAATAGTTGCCATAGAAGTACATGGAATTGTTGGTCCACTTTGTCTTCCCGGATGCCACACTAAGATCTATGTTAACAGCTTGATCCCCTTTGTTTACGAGCCTAACCTTGGCTTTCTTTTGAAAAGGCATCACCCAAAAGCTGGCCATATTGCCGTCTGCATCTACTTTGCGGTACCAGTCGGAGGTAGGAACCAGTTGGTCTCCTACACCAAAAAAAAGTCCCACCGGCACGTCAACGGTTTTTTTATCATCAAAAAAGAACTGAATCCAAAGATCTTCTACCGCCTTGTCCATATCACCGGCATTAATGGACAAAAGAGTACGTAGTATAGACAAGTTCCCTTTTAATGACAGTTCGCCTGCGTCATCTTTTTGTAAGGTGAGCTTTATATTATCCACATTTTCTTCTCCTGGCATTCTGACCTTTACAGGTTTTTGTTCTTGAAACTTTAAGAGTTTGCCATTTACTTCATCCAAAACAGCCTTATACTTGTTGATGGTCGATGCATCAAAACTTTCCATGGAAACTTCGCCATGATATAGTCGATAATTAATGTTATAAAATATTGCCTCAAACGCCCCTGGTCGTTTGACGGGCTCTTCACTTGTAATCTTGATACGCTTATCAAATGGAATTGGAAGATAGAGGTTGTGGCCTGGTCTTGCTCCTTTGTTGATTGGTAGCTGATCCTGTTCCACCGAACGTGAAGAAAGCAATCGTCCAACTTGTTTATTTTCTCCAATTAAAGCCCCTGGGTGGTCTGCTTCCCACACAGGAATTGTGTCTCGATCTATATAAAACCTAAGGGCAGATTTTCTATTAGGATCACCAGCCATCCAAAATCTGGTTATAACACCGGGACCTTCAACATCTAATAAAACAGATTCGCTGCGGCCGTTATTTTCTTCAATACGCTCAAAATGGTTCCAGTCATGGTTTGCATACCATCCTTCAGGGTCTTCAGGGGTAATCGACAATCTTTCATAACTACTTGCCTGATGCATAGTCCATATACCATCGGGATGTTGTGAGAGCATTTCCCTACTGACCAACTCTTCCAGCAATGTTTTAAGGGTAATTTCTCTTGACCTTTCCTGCTTGTTTATTGAGCAGCTTAAACTCAATGAAACAAGGACTGACATGACTGTCAGTTTCAAATAACTTTTCATTCTATATTTTCCTTTTTGTTTAGTTTAAAGAAAGAATACGTTGACAACGACGATGTGGAAAATAAAATGCCTGTTATTAAAAGGAACTGAAATAGCACTTATCATTGCGCTATAGTGATGCACTATTCATTCAATGATCTGCTTTCTAATACATGATCATATCGGTGTGTCGGCTCCGGGCGACCTGGGCTTAGGTATTTTAAATCCAATATTTCAAATAGAAACCCATTTTTGCGGTATTCCTCTATGATCTCATCTACGACCTCTTTAAGCGCCCCCGGAGATATCTCTGCCCTGACGTTCAATATTAATCTTGCAGATGCGCTGCTAAATTCTCTGTCACTTGTCCATATATTTCCGTAAGTACCTGTAAGATTCCCGTTCAGGTGAGTAGGGCCGCTTTTTAAAAAGGTTTTTAAATGCCCTATAACGATCCCATCATGTTGAAAAACCAGTTGTAAGAGTCGCAGAAATTGTTGATTGAACGTTTTCCAGGGCATCAACAAATCCTCTGCATGCCGGACACTAAAAGTGGCATTATACCAGCCCATGAGCGCTTCCCCCTCGGCGTAAATGTCATAGTCGACCTGTGCAATGCGTTTTCCGGATTGCGGATCGGCAAGTAGCTTATCCAGCCAATCCCGGACACCTGTTCCATCGCTAGCGGATATCCAACTGACCGGTTGATCGGGAAATTTCGTATCGAACAGTCCCTGGAGCGCGGTTCTTTCGTCCTTGCCAAGGACATCGATTTTGTTGACGACTAGGTAGTCTGCTTCTTCCAGTTGCTTCAGGTAAATATATTCCGATCCGCCGGCAACCTGGCTTTCATCTTTAAAAACTGCTTTAAGCCTGACAGGATCTACCAAAACAGTAAGTGGGGCAAGATCGAAGTATTGATGGTAATAGGCTTTGAGGGGTTGCATAAGTGTTGCGGAAAGATCCGTGCAACTTCCCACCGGTTCTGCGATAATCACTTCACAGCGTGCAGCATCACGAAGGTACAGCGCTGCCTCCATCAGTCCGTCAAAATTACAACAAAAGCAACTTCCGGCTATCTCCTGCACTTCCAAATCATTTACGGACAGGGTATGGGTATCTACAAGTCCGGCGGCCTGATCATTAGTGATCACTCCCACCTTTTTACCCTGGGCTTGCATCAACCGGGCCGTTGCGGCCAGCAAGGTAGTTTTCCCCGCTCCCAAAAACCCTCCTACAAATATCAGTTTGGTTCTTGATTTCATATGTTTAAATATAGTTAACAATCACTTCCATTTTGTCACCGGCTAACAGCACCACCTCGAGATGGAAAAGATATTTGTTATCAGCGATGCCGGAACCTTGCTGCGCAATGTCTTTATCATTTATTTGTACAGTGGCCGAGGATACTTTCTCATCTTCCGCCAACTGCACGCAGAACTCATTTAACTTTAATGTACCAAATTTCAACACAACCCGGTTAATTTGACGGCGTTCTTCGCGTTGTTGATCAAATGTACCCCACCCTTCGGCTACCGTAAAGGGAGCTTTGAAGTTGTGAGGCGTAAGCTTTGGGGCAAAACTCAAATATCCCTTCGGGCCATGGTAATCGAAACCACATATGGCCAGCAAAACACCATAACCAGCCATCGAGCGACTATAATGATCGCTGCACTCGATCTCATTGTAAGGGTTTCTCTTATGGGCATTGTAACGGTCGTGAATTGCACGGGTAACGGCCAATCCTTTTTCAATAAAGCCTTCAAAGATCATGTGCGATGCTACCTGATATTCAAATCCGTTCATGCACTCGTCAAAATAACCACCGGGGCCGCTCCATCTTTCTGATTTATCAGGGCGTTTTTCCATGCCCGGAACGGCTTTCTCCCCGCCACCCGCAGGCCAGGTACACATGACAATTCCTGCCTCTCCTGCCGTGGCGTATATCCTGGCACCTTTGATGGGCTTATGCTGCTCCTGGTATAGAAAAGCATCCGGGGCAAAGTTGTATTTCCAGATTGACTCGAGTGCTGACTTGCATTCCTTTTCGGGTATGACCCTTTCTGACAAGCCTACCTGCCATCCGAAACTCTGTCCCAATACCTGGTCAATATGGCAACCGTCATTGGTGTTGATAGCATTTGGGTGATTGGGGGCTGGTTTGTGTATGAAATACGCGCCATTAAACAATTTTCGGATAATGTTCTTTTGGCCCTTTTGTAATAATTCGTCGCATGCTTTGGCAAAATCATGATCGCCCACTTCCCATGCCATTTCCTTTCCCGAAGCCAGCGCCCCCAGATACAAGGAACTAATCCAACCCATAGGCCCGTACCACTTGGCATCCAGTGTATTGGCCTGCCCGCCTTCTAACAGGCCATCTTTGTCCTTATCCTCATTCATAATATATTGAACAGCCATTTTCACCTTTTGATAATGGCGTTTCAAAAAGGTATTATCCGGTGACATCTTGTGCTCACGATATACCCGCATTACAGTTCCGCAATGGCCGTCATGAGCTACCGACCTGCCATAATTACCTGCCGTCTCGTCCCTGTGACCAAATCCTCCATCTTCTCTGAAACTGACCCCGAAATCCGTTATTTCCCTTAAAACTCTTTCGGCCTGTGGGAAAATCCTGGCCATTCCCTGTGCATATTGCCATACATGCTGGCAAGTACCCGGGCAGCATTCTACCCCCTCCCAGGCCCATATCCTGCCATTATCAAACCACAAAAAGGTGTTGGAGGCCAAGCAGTTCATGGGAATAAAACTGCGGTCGAGCAGCCAGTAGGGCAGGGTGGAATCGTAGTAAGTTTTATTCCAAAGACGGGTGCCTCCGGCAAGTTCGTCATATTGGCGGCAAACGTAGTCAGCGACCTGATTGGCTGAGTTAAACCAGTTGTGATAGTGCCGGTTGAGGAAACCAATATCTTCCATCCGGAGCAATTGACCTGTCTGCGTTTCCTGCTCATTCAGATAAGGAAAGAACCAACTCAATATAAATGTTACCTCCTTTTCCTCGCCAGGTCGAAGTATGAATTTTTCTCCCAGGGCCCCAATTTGTTGTTGGTTCATGGGTCGAGCATTTGAAGTCCTATCAGGAAAATCTTAAAGTGCATCTAAAATTTCATCAGGGCTTGCCCCCTCTTTTAGATGAAGGGCTGCCTGGCTTTTATCACCCGGGCGATACAGGGACCAGGCCATCGAGCCATAACCTTCTCTTTCATCGAGTTTGATATCGGTGGGCCTTTTATCGGTAAAAACAATATGGTCTACGGCGATGCTGCCCCAAATACCCCGGTGGTTATCCACGATTTCCAACCTGGCCTTTTTTCCTTTAAAATCACTTACATCAAAAAAGTGTGCCGCCATTTTTCCACTATGCCGGCCGGTTTGTGTTCGCACTGTCTTATCACCAATAATAAGGTTAAGGGCTGTTTTTCCCGGATGGTAACCTCCTGCAATCAGGAAGGTAATATAGTCATGGGAAATAGTAAATACCTTACTGGTCAGTGTTCCTGTATAACCATCGGCCGGTGTTATTTTTCCCCATGGATACGTTGAATTATTCGGCTTACCCTTGAGTGCCCTGATGTTATAGCTCGATACATAATACCCCCCTTGTGATCCTTTCTCCGGCAATCCCGCTGTTGCTGTCGCGACCGGAGTTTTGCCAAATGAGGTGCCTTTGGCCTTCCACTTTTTATAGCTTCCTGTTTCAAAATCTTCAAAAATAACATCTTCCATGGGCGCTTTACCCCCCTCGGTGTGCAGCGCCTCTGAGGTGCTGAAAACCGTCATCCTGTCCTGTTCCCTGATGAGTGTGTTGCGTCTTAGACCGACTTTGCTACTATTCACATAGGGGCATGTCGCATTTTCCAGCCATCCGGCTATTTCTATTTCCGTTGGAATGGATGATGTGTTTTTTATGCTATAGCGCATGATAGTCACCGGAAGGGCTGATTTGTCCAGTTGTCCCGGTATAAACGGTGAAAAAGCTTCAAGCCGGATTTCAACGGGCAATGCGTTGTCTTTGTAAGTCACATGACCAATAGGATACTCGCCACGAAATGCAATGTCAGAAAATCCATCCGCATTTAACTTTCTCGTTTGTCTTTTTCCATTGGCAGTAACCCTTATGGCCGCTCCCTGTTCAACGGGACGGGTTTCACGGTCAAAAACTTTATCAGGATAGGCGTAGTGCCCTCCTAATGTCATGGCTGAAAGCTTTTGACCATGATCTTTTTCGCGGCTATAAACCGTCTTAAAAATATGCCATAGCCACAAACTGCCATCCCCGCCAAGATAGAGCTGACCACATCCAATACCACCAACGGGCATACCTATGTATTTCAACTGGTTTTTATCTGCTGTATACACCTCGGGTTTTCCTCTTTCATAAAGGGATTGGATCCATTCGGCGGAGAGTTTTTTATCCTCAGGAATGAGGTGGCCATTATTGTCTAACCAAAAGGGTCCGGCAAAAACCGGCATTTTTGGCAATGTAATGGCCGACACACCCATGGCGGCCATTTTCATAAAATCCCTTCGGTGCCAAGGCCCCTTAAGCACCTGAGCGCTCTCATCCTCAGTAGTAGGATTGTCACACTGGATTGGCTTATTTTCTTTGAATTTTGATGAGATATTATTTCTTTTCATGTTTTTATTTGTTTGTTAGCCACTAGCACTCACTGCCCAATGAGTGACTGCTCTTTCACCATAAAGCTCCAATCATCGTATGATGAAAAGAAAGAGGATGTAGTATGACCACCTCTCATACAAAAATTCAAAATCAAATAAATAATATCTACTGATCGGATTGCATAAGCTTATGCTTTTTTTGCTTAAAATGAAATTGGGGTGCTATTTATGACCTTCTTCGGTGTAGTTTTATTGGTTACTTTTTCAGGGTTTCGATCGCCAACATCCGTACAAGCAATCTTCCTGCAAGCATCTATTTTAAGAAAGGTGCTCTTCCTAAAAAATAAAAGCGTCACCGGATGCAAGGTCACATCCGATGATCATTGACAAACCATAATTTACCAGCCCGGATTTTGTGAAATGTTAGGATTTTTATCCCTAACATCTTGCGGAACGGGCCATAAATAGGTTCTGGAAGCATCAAACATAATGGGTTCTGCCACTACTTTTACAGCGTTCCAATCACCCAATCTGTTATTATAGTCATCTTCTGATTCGTTAATCCCGAACAGCACACCTTCCGGAGGATTCATAGCGTTCTCTGCCTCTTTCCATCGCAGCAGGTCAAAATACCGTTTCTCTTCACTGATCATTTCGACCCTTCTCTCATGCCAGATCTTTGCCCGCATTTCGACCTGATTTCCTTGAAGCGCGTCCACACTCGGCAGTCCTGCTCTTGTTCTAATCCGGTCCATTGCCCAGGAGATAGAATCGTTTCCGGGTTCCGCCTCATTTAAGGCTTCAGCATATAGGAGCAGTGCATCAGCATAGCGATAGATCATCCAATTGGTCCAGCCCCATCTGTGTGTTGCCTCCAAATCCACATGTTTGATACACCAATAACCGCTTCGACCGCCGCCACCTTCACCTCCAATGGCTTCAGGATTACCATAGCTGGGATGGGATTGAAACGGGCTGAAACCTCCACCAACGCGTATAACGTCCCGGCCCGGCAGTAAAAACCAACTGGTCAATCGTTTGTCTCGATTCTCCCAGGGATTATTTATATCATACAAGGGGGAATCCCGGATTGAAAGCCCATCTATGCATTCATAGGTATCAACCAAATTGCGGGGTGCACTAAAGCTAGCCCATCCGCCGCCTCTTGCCCCTACGCCACCGGGAACACCCAAAATATCAATAAAGTTTGTGATCTCTTCCTCAACATATTGCCGTGCTAAAATTGTCTCATCGTCCAGGTTATTGGTTCTGGAAATGAAAAGAGCCACCAGGTCCGGGTGTAATCGATACCGTCCTTTTTGTATCAACGCCCCCAAAGCATTGGCAGCTTCTCTCCACAAGGTATTCGCAGATTTGTCACTAATGCTTCTATGATGAAACTGATCCATGCAGGCCATCCACATCAAAACTTCCGCCTTTAGCATTAGGGCTGCATCCCGGGTTATCCGTCCTGATTTATCATGAACATCAGGCAAATAATCCACTGCCCGGTTGACATTTTCCAGGATAAATTCAAATACTTCCTTCTGTGGACTCCTGGTAAGCGCTCTTGAATCTTCAAGAGAAATGGGTGCTTCGATCAAAGGCAGATCACCCCAAAACCTCGACATCCTGAAGTATTTCATCGCCAAAATGAACCTGGCTTGCCCTTCAAAATTACGGGCGTTGGACTCATGCTCAAATGCAATAGTTTGCATATTATTCAAGTAGTTTAAAATGCGCTGCACATCATCATACCTCCATTCGGACCATCCCTGACCTCTTGCGCGATAACCGGCCTGGATATGGACGGTCGTCGGTGAAAGGGAGCCTTGCTTGATTTGTCCGAGTCCACCCTCTCCCCAGGCGTTGGTCATCACCGCATTATCACTAAAGCACTCTGTCCACCAGCGCCTGGCGTTTGGCAGATACTGATATAACTGATTAACAGCCACCTCCGCGTCATATTCCGATTGCCAAAAAGTCGTTTCCGAGGGTGCGTGCAATGGTTCCCGATCAAGAAAATCGTCAGAGCACCCATACATCGATAACATACTGAATATTAATAGATATATACTTTTCATCTTAATTAAAATTGAAGTTGTAAACCTAGTGTAAAAGTCCTTGGCAGTGGGTAAAAGCCTCCTTCAGGGTCAAATCCATCGTAATTAGAGAAAATTGCCAAATTCTGACCACTTAAATATACCCTGGCATAGTCAAGACTGATCCTTTGTAACAAATCGAACGGAATAGTATATCCCAGTTGAATGCCCTGGATCTTGAGGTAATTAGCAGATCTCAGCCAAAAGCTCGAAACCTCAGTGTCATTAGCGATGGTACTCGTAGTTATTCTCGGATAGGAGGCATCTCTGTTGTCCTCTCTCCAATTATCCAGGTGCATAGGCCTGGCGTTCGACGATAAGAAAAATGCCCAGCCTTCATAACCTTGTATGTATCTGACATTGTTGCCTACACCGTAAAAATTGGCAATAAAATCAAAACCTTTGTAACCAAGGTTTAAATTAAACCCATAGCGTATAGGAAACCTATCATCCAATACCACCCTGTCATCTCCGTTAATGACACCATCTGCTGCATCCGGAATGCCATCGTTGTCGGTATCCACAGTCAACTGATCCTTATACTTGATGTTTCCCGGTTGTACGTTAGTTTGCTCCGCATGGCTCGATACATCTTCCACATTCTGAAATAACCCTATCGCCTCCAATCCATAGAATGCACGGTACCGGCCTCCCAATTCCGTAAACTGCCGTCCCCCACTACCTTCTATAAAGAATTGAGGACCATCTTTCAGATCAGTTACCTCATTTTCGGAATAAGCAGCATTAAAGTCGGCTCCTATACTTAAACCATTGGCAAACTGATGTTTAAATGACACCAAACCTTCAACCCCTCTATTCACCATTTCCAAACCATTAATAACAGGGGCACCTAATCCGTATTCAAAAGGCACATTCGGATCTTGATAGAGGATATCCTGTCTTACATTCCGGAAGTATTCAAAAGTAAAGTTGAGCTTATCTTCGAATAGGCCCAAATCCAGACCTATATTGGTCATAATCGCCTTTTCCCAGGTAATTTCCGGATCAAAAGAAGCGTTGCTAAATGCCCCGGGCACAACTTCTCCATCGAATGCGTACGCTATGGCATTATAGGACAAAATGTTTCTGGTTTCATAACGTCCAACTTTTGCCGCATCACCGAGAATACCCCAGGATGCCCGAAGTTTCAGATTGGAAACAAAGGGCACATTGTCCGAGAAGAAGCTTTCCCTGTAAACATTCCATCCCGCTGAAAATGATGGGAATACACCGGTTCTGAAGCCTTCACTGAATCGCGATGAAGCATCGGACCTGACGTTTGCTTCCAATAGATATTTACCGTTATAGTCATAGGAAACACGTCCGAAAAATGACCTGATAGCATCGTGCCCGCCCGGAGCACCACTATTGTTTTGGTTGCCGGATCCATTATTCTGAATGCCGGCCCCTATATCTAAAGCAAAAATATTTTCAAACCCGGGACCCCTTCTGGAAGCCCAGAAATATTGGTCTTCATTTTCTTCCTGCACATACCCCACTAAAAAATTAAAATTGTGTACATCTTTTAAGGTGAGTGCATAGTCTGAGGTCCATTGCAGGATGGTGGATTTTCTTCGGCTAAAGGAATTGTAAAGCGCGAGATTAGCTAGCGGATTCCGGCTATAAATTGTTCCGTCCGAATTATACAATGTAATGGGTTTTTGATAATTGTCTTCAAAGAGATCAAATGTTCGTATCGACAGCATCGGTCTGATGTTCCAGTGCTTCAAAGGGGTGATTTTTGCTGTAAATATGGCCAATGCCTCTTTAAACAAATCGGTTCTCAATCCTCCCTGCTCTACTACCGCCCTGGGATTTCCTCCCGGAATACCCCCGGGACCAAAGTGCGTGCCATCGCTGTTGTAGATTGGAATGATGGGTGCGATTCTTGTGGCTGCTGTCAGCGTCCCCTGACCTCCTTGCGGTTCATCGATGTGTGTCTCGGTATATTGTACATTCGCCCTTAAGGATAGCCAGTCCGTCGCATTAAAAGTAATATCGGGTCTAAGGATAAATCTTTTATAATCATTGTTCTGCATAGCTCCGGACTGTGTGTCGAAAGAGGTGGAAAAATTGTATTCAAAGTCATTTGTTTTTCCTGAAAGCGAAAGATGGTTGGTGCTTATGATTTGATTCTTCTCAAACATATCCTTGTACCATATATGATCCGGGGTGGTGCCGTTCCTTACATTTTCGAAATCCTGATCATCGTACTCAGGACTAGCCCCTTCATTGACACGGGCAATATTAAAAAGGGTCATAAAGTCCTCAGCCCCCACAAAATCAATAAAATGCAGCGGGTTTTGAATGCCAATGTTGGAGGTCCAGGATACCTGTAAACCCTTGTTTTTGCTTCCTGACTTTGTTGTCACCAAAAGTACCCCATTGGCGGCCCTCGAACCATAAATTGCTGCTGAAGCTGCATCTTTCAACACTGAAATCGATTCAATGTCATTGGGGTTAAGGGTAAAAATATTACCGGGAACGCCATCGATTATCACAAATACGCCGGAGCTACCTCCAATGGTGGAAGTACCACGAATATTGATACTTGCCCCACTACCCGGAGCCCCCGAGTTATTGGTAATATTGAGTCCGGGCGTCTTTCCCTGCAACAACTCCTGGACGTTGGTTACAGGTCGTGCCGCTATGTTTTCTGAGGTAACTGTTCCCACGGCGCCTGTGAGGTTTACCTTTTTCTGGATACCGTATCCAACTACAACGATCTCAGAAAGTGTCTCAATATCCGGCATTAAAATAACATTCATGACCGGACTATCGGCTAAGACCACTTCTTTAGCAAGATACCCCACATAGGAAAACACCAGCGTAGTCGCATCATCCGGCACACTTAATGAATACGCCCCTTCACTGTCGGTAATAGTTCCGATCGTGGTATTCTTAACTAAAACATTTACGCCCGGCAACGCCAATCCCCCCTCATCCGTAACTTTTCCCGAGATGGTTTTATTCAGGAACATTTCTTCAATAAATACTTTCGAAGGTTTTTTTAACATGCGGGTTACATCAATGACATTGTTTATTCTTCTGAAACCGAGTCCGGTCTTTCTGCTTACCTTTTCCAGTATATCATAAATAGAATACACATCACGTTCAAAGGTAAAATAAACCCCCTGATCTATGTCTCGCTCTTCGTAGTTAAATTTGAGGTCGGACCTGTTCACAATTTCCTGAAATAGATGGCGTATCTCCGTTTTATGTACACCCAATTTAATATACATTTCCTTCATACTCAGTTCTTGGGTACTGGCCACATTGGCAATTGCCAAGGAGTAGAACAGGGTTTGTACCATAAAGATTTGAAAGAATCCCTTTGTAAGGATAATAACTGCTTTTAGTAATTTTATTTTCATACTTTTATACATTGTTTAGTGTGAGAAAATTCATTAAACATTGTGATAAGCTTTGGTGGCGAAAGTCACGATTTCAGCCACCAAGCTTATTTTTTCAGGAAGTATTCGTTTTCATATACAATGGGTTTTATTCGAAAAATATGTCAATTCGTTTTGCTTGCATTTTAAAGGAGAACTTTTCAACGAAAGCCATTCGCTCCAGAACTCTCTCCAGACTTTCATTGTTAAATTCTCCCGTAAAAGTTATTTTCCGGTTTAAATTATGTGCCGTAATATCTACATCGTACCACCTTTCTAGTCTCTCCTCGATTTCAGCGAAACCTGCTTTTTTAAATACAATTACCCGACGGGTCCACTTCAGAAAATTGAGATTATGGTAAGGCGAAACCACTAATTTTTTGCTTTTATGGCTATATACGGCCTTCTCACTCGGACTAACAATAACCCTGGCACCCCCTTTTTCCATACTTGATTCAACGGATATCTTTCCGGTGACAAGCCCTACTTCAATGTCATGGTCTTCAAAAGCACTGATATTGAATGACGTACCCAGGGCAGTAGTAATGATACCATCGGAATGAACTTCTAGCGGCTTTTGAGGATCCTCGGCTACCTCAAAAAATGCTTCGCCTTTTAACAAAATTTTTCGCTTGTCTATAAATTTACTGGCATATTCGAGCCGGCTGTCACTGTTTAACCATACCTTCGAACCATCCGGTAAGGTGATCCTTGTCTTCTGCCCCCGGGGATTTTCTTTAACTACCAAGGCGATCACCTCCTCTACAGGAGGTGGTGGCGGGGAAAAATACCGGACATAAGAGAGAACGGACAGGATAAGTAATAAAGAGGCGGCAACGCCATAGTAAAAATTTCTCCTTTGCCGGTAAGGAGTGTTTATGGTGGGCTGATTGAGTATCTCCTTTAAAAGCTCATTTTTTTCTGTGGTAGGAATTGTCTCGGCTTTTTGAAATTGAAATGTCAATAGTATTTCTCTTGCCGAAAGAATGGTTTGTCTTTGATCCGGATGAGCATCCATCCACTTCTCCCAGAATAATTGTGATGCCGGAGTAGGATTATACACCCAATTTTTGAACTCCGTATCTGCGAGAAAATCTTCTAATTGATAGTTTTCGTAAGCCATTTACCTTTTACCTTTCTTCTTCTAATTAATAGATTACAAAAAGGTGGTAATGACATCAAGAAAAATAAGCTTTTTGTAGTTTGTTTCTATTTCAGGCAGCTCACCGGTATTACGGTCATCTATCTCCAAAGATTTGCCTGCCCCCGTAGCAATTTCCCAGATCTGTTGCCCTCTCTCATAAAGGTGGGAATATTTGTCGGTTTTCTAAATTTCCGTATAATATCATTAATACTTAAAAAAAGGAGAGACCGCAAAAGTGCCCCTCCTTACATCAAATTGGTTAATTGATCGATATCTTACTCCCCTCACCATCCCGGATTTTGAACCAGATTGGTATTGAATTCGGTTTGCTCATCGGGAATAGGGAAAAGCAACATAAAATCCTGTACATTTTTGCCTTGAGCCCTGAGTTTTGTTAAAAATCTGTCGGTTCTTTTCAAATCCCAGGCCCTTTGACCTTCAAAAGCCAGTTCAAACCTTCTTTCTTCCCACACTGCGGTTCTGAAATCTCCCTGTGATAGGCCAGACAAATCGGTAAGATCAGTGACAACGCCATTTCTGGCTCTTTCCCTTACCCTGTTTACCCAGGTGTACTTTTCGTTATTACCGGGGTCAACTTCATTCATTGCCTCCGCAGCAATTAATAATATATCAGCGTACCTGATGACAGTAAAGTTAAGGCCGGATTGCAATTCCGCTTCCCTGTCATCGAATTTGCTGATGTAAAATGGGAAGGTGCCACCATAAACTTCATCCATAGTTATGGTACCCGTAACTCCGTCGATATGTTCATATTGATTGGCTAAAGTCACTGACCTGCGATAAGAAGCAGGGTTTTCAGCAATAAACTCTACAGATGGGGCATAACTCCCCGGAACAACCGTACCGGCCCAAAATGATTTACCAAATGGTCCTGAAGGTGCTCTTGGACCAAATAGCCCTGGTACATTAGTGTTCCTTTCACCGCTTAAATATTGTACTTGAAAAATATGTTCGATGCCATTATTATTTTCAGGCTTAAATATGCCGGCATAATCTGCAAAGAGATCATATCTGCCGGTATTGATCACGTTTCCGGCATGGATCAGCGCGTTTGCAAAATCTTTGCGGTACAAATGTATTCTGGCCAGCAGTGCATTGGCTACATCTGCGTTGATCCTGC
>JAKSDQ010000193.1 GCA_022360015.1 Cytophagales bacterium | reverse complement strand
CCAGAATAGGCATTGAACGATTTACAGTGTTTGTGAATGGTACCAATCTCTTTGTTATCTCCGGATTTGATGAATACGACCCGGAACAGGAAACTTTGGATTCCTATCCCATCTTCAAGTCCTTCTCCGGAGGGATTAATTTCTCATTTTAAAACCCTGGTAAAATGAACAATATTTTAAGAATTATATTATTATCAATAACAATCGTGTTTTGGTCAGGTTGTTCTGATGTATTAGATGTGAAAAATCTTGGAGCATTTGACCCTAACGCTACCTGGAATGATCCTCAGTTGGCCAATGCCTACCTGACCAATCTGTACAATGACGTTATGCCAGCCGCATGGCCTGCGGGCAGTAGCGCTATTGAAAGCGGACATCCTGCCGATGAAACTATTGGCGTTTTTGGCCCGAATGCAATAACAGAAATCGGTCATGCATGGAGTGGTGCATTCGACAATCAATACCAGGATATTAGAAGTATCAATATTTTGCTCAACGAAATTGATGGTGGCTCCCTGGAAAGCGATACAAGAAATACCATTGTTGGTCAGGCTTTGTTTTTGAGGGCCTGGAGTTATTTCAACCTGGTGAGGGTCTATGGCGGTGTCCCGTTGTTGCTTGAATATCAGGGATTAGATGATGATCTTTTAGTGCCAAGAGCCTCTACGCTTGAGGTATTCAATGCCATATTATCTGATCTCGATGAGGCAATAATATTGCTGGATGGAAAAAAATTTGCTGAAAATGACAAGGGGCGAATTGGTTTGGCCAGCGTATTGGCTTTCAAAGGAAGAGTGGCCTTATATATGGCCAGCCCTCTTTTCAACCCGGTAGCACCTTTCTCTAATCAATACTGGGCAGCGGCGTTGACAGCCACCGAGACAGCCAGGACACAATTGGAAAGTATGGGGTTTAGCCTGAACAATACTTATGCAGACATATGGTCGGTTGGTAATGAAGGAAATACGGAGGCAGTCCTGACTATTAAGTTTACAGATCCCGACCGGTCTAACGGCAGAAGGGAAGATTTAGTACGCCCACTTAGCCAATCGAGGAATGCAACCGGAGGTGACCAGCCGGTATGGAAACACGTGGAGGCTTACCCGATGGCGGATGGTTACGCGCCCGGAAGCTCGCCAACCTATCCTTATGATCTACAAACCTACTGGCAGAACAGGGATCCGAGATTTTATACGAATGTAGTATACAATGGAGCCATTTTCGAGTTAAGTGGTATAACCGGCAGAAGGCAGTATACTGACGCTGTTCTAGCTGATCCGCAAGATGGATTTGATGAATCATTTGAATTTGGAAGAACAGGATTTTACACAAGAAAAGGACTTCAGGAAGAGCTTATTGTAGAGCAGGTAGCATTGAATGATGTCGATTGGGTTGAAATCCGGTATGCGGAAGTGCTCCTGAATTTTGCAGAAGCGGCCAATGAAATGGGAAGAGGCGCTGATGCCCTCGATGTGCTTAAACAAATCCGGGAAAGGGCTGAAATAGAACCAGGCGCCGGTAATGATTACGGGCTTGCCGGTATCACCTCTCGGGAGGCTATCAGAGAGGCAATATACAATGAAAGATACATTGAATTTGCCTATGAAGGAAAAAGATATTGGGATTTGAAAAGGTGGAGAAGGTTGACAGATTTAAACGGGGAAACAGAAACCGGATTAAGATCGACTTTAAAATCCGGCATTGATCCGGCTACGGATCCCAGAGGTCCGTTTGATTACCTGCCCACCGATTTTGATTACGAAGTTGTACCAATCCTGAATGCTGCATTTGTCCGGCATGAAATTCCGGAAAGTTATTATTTCGCTCCGATCCCACTGAATCAGCTACAAAGAAATGGGAACCTGGAGCAAAATGTGGATTGGGGTGGTACGTTCGATCCAACATTCTAGTTTTTCATTTTAAAGGTCACCTTACATTCAAGTGAGGGTGACCTTTAAATCCATGGTAACTAACGGAAAAGAGTGCATGTTTATTAATATCTGGTATTATTTTATTTGATGATGTTGTCATTCATGAATTGCTTTCAGGCTTTACCTGTCTTGGCCAGGTAAGGTGGAACTGAAGATACTTGATCTATCAGGTCAGGAGATTTATGGGGAAAGCTTTACAAGCCCATAAAGACGTCATGGATCTTACCTGGCCGGAGCAGTTGATATCATCCAGGTGGGGCTTTTTTTATCATATCATCACAGCGGAGGATGAGATTATGAAAAGGGCATTGAAACCGGAAATCATCATTCAATAATCGAGTGGCCTATTTTCAACAACAACGATCATCAATAAACAAAAAACGACTAATGAGATCCATACTATACTTCTTACTAATTTCCCTGGTTGCAGCGATAAGCTGTGCACCTGAACAAGATCACACCCTCAGCAATCAGTATCTTTCCCGCACGCTCAGCGTGACTCATGGTACGTTGAGCACCAAGACTTTTATAAATAAGATGGCAGGAAAAGAGATCCCCATTAAAAACAGCAATGAATTCAAGATCCGGATCTCAAAAGGTACTGGCGAAGTAGGAACCGATCATTTGCTTACGTCCAAAGACTTTAAGGTAAAATCTATCTCCGAATACAATAAAGCCGGTCTGAGCGGTTTATCGTTTGATCTGCAAAATGCTGCCCACGACCTTTTGGTTACTGTACACTATGAGTTAGCTGAAGACGAACCTTACATGCGTAAATACCTCGAAATTACCCCTGGCAAGGACCTTACCCTGGAACAGATTAATATTGAAACCCACACCTTCGAAGACGCCTTCCAGCCTTACAAACTCAAACAGATCACTGCCCGGTCTATGAACCTCATAACTACACCCACTGGCTATAAACCCGACAGGCCGGGTAATGTGACTGATTACAAGTTTGGGTTAGGACAACCCCTCTACACCACTACTAGTGCCACCTTTTGGGGTGTCGAATTTCCCGCCTCTACCAACTATGTAGAAGATAGGGAGCTCAATTGCGGGTACTTATGGGGAAAGGAAATAACAGCCGGTCAGACCTACCGCACATACAGATCCGTGGTAGGAGTGGCTGATAACTACCGATACATTGATGATGCATTCTACAATTACATTAATGATATCAAAATACGCCCCCTTAGGCTCCAGGTACAATACAACTCCTGGTTTGACTTTGGCCAATCCGTTAACCGGGAAAAATTTCAGAAAAGCGTCAAAAAAATGTACCGGGAACTTGTCGGGGAAAGGGGTTGCAAACCCATTGATGCCTACGTCATCGACGATGGTTGGCAGGACAGCTTCTCCAAAGAAGCCGACTGGTCAGACAAACTATGGAAAATCAACACCGACCGATTTGATCCCAATTTTAAAAGCAGCCACGAACTCGTAAAATCTCAGAGCGGCACGCTTGGTCTCTGGTACAGTCCCGGCTGCTTCTTTGGGGCCAACCGCATGGTAAAAAAACTGGGTAAACAAGGCTATGAAAGCCTCGATTTCTCCATGTCCATGGCAGGCCCTAAATATATGTCCGCATTTGAAGAACGAACCCTCGAGCTCGCCCGGCAAGGTATCAGCTACTTCAAATTCGACGGTATATTCGGTCATCTCTATACCCGCGCTTTCGAGCTCCATGGCAGGGGAACCCCCGCCATGCCCCAACTCAACACCACAGGATTTTCCAGTACCGATCCAAGGCTGAATGACAGCAAATACGATGAACTCAAAACCTACTACCTCGTTGCAGGTACCGAACGCCTCATCGATATTTTCACCAAAGTATCCCAGATCAACCCCGAGGTATTTATGGCCATCACCAATGGCGCTTATCTTAGTCCCTGGTGGTTACAACATGTAGATCTGGTATGGCTTATCAATGCCGATGATGGAGCGGTGGGAGATGGGCGCTCCGGAGAGTTGGTTTACCGGGATGGCATCTATCACGACATCTGGGTAAAAGAAAACACCAAATATCCCATGCATGCCATCTTCAACCATGAACCCAAAAAAGTAAAAACCGGCGAATCCGAAGAGCAGTTCAGGGAATATCTCTTCATGAATTTCTCCCGGGGTACAGGCTTCATAGAATTCTATATCAAAACTGAAAACCTCTCCGAACAAGACTGGGACGTGATGGCTGAAGGCCTCAAATGGGTTTACGACGTATTCCCAACCTTCCAAAACGTCAAAATGCATGGAGGTCCTCCCGGGAAATCCGAAATCTATGGTTACACCGCTTGGAAGGATAGCAGAGGCTATGTATCCTTTCACAATCCGGCAAAAGAAGAGCGAACCTATACCATTACCCTTGACAGGACTTTCGGATTAAAAAACACAAAAATAAGCTATAAGGTCGCCTCACCACTGCATAACGGCCAGGAACTCTCCGGAAAAGTGGTAACTTATGGAGATCAACTGACCGTTACGCTTGCACCTCTTGAAGTAAAAATACTGGACTTTAAGAAATGATATGCTAAATATTAAAAACAAAGTTTTCGCCTGCAAGCAAGCGTCCGGCTACTGGATGCCATTCCATTTTACATCAGTTTTAAATTCGATATGGAAATTCAATTTTTTAAATTTGACATATAATTACTCAAAGAAACTATGCAAATAAAAAGTAAAAAAGGCTATACGATTTTTAATCTTCAGACACTTCTTTTCCTGTTGGTGCTAACATTTTTCTACCGTCATTTGGCCGGTGCCCAAACCCATAGGGATAAGCTTCAGGCTTTGCCCGTGGTGGAAGGGCCTTACCTGGAAGGAATCCAAAAAGATTGGCTGGTAGACAAGCCAAATATCAAGGCAGGTGTTTTCAGGAACCAGGCAGGCAATGCATTGATCATTTCAAATGGCATCATCTCCAGAACTTTCAGACTGACCCCGAATGCAGCAACGGTCGGGCTGGACAATTTGACGACAGGCGAGTCCTTGCTCAGAGGGGTAAAGCCTGAAGCCATCGTGAAAATTAATGGTATTCATTATGAAGTAGGAGGGCTTAAAGGACAACCTAATTACGCATTTCTTAAACCTGAATGGCTCGACGAAATGCAAACGGACCCTTCGGCGATGCAATTTACAGGCTATGAGGTGAGTAACCCCAGGGCCCCTTTTGCTTGGAAACGGCTTAGAGCACATGCCAATGACGTAGTATGGCCACCTAAAGGCATACACCTGCGTATGGACTATAACATGCCCGATCCTTCGGCCCTGCTAAAGGGAGATGGCCTGTTGCCAAGCGACTACCGCAGAGAGATACTTTACAAGACCTCATTCAGTAGTTTAGACAAGGGTTGGAAAGTTACCTATTCCCGGGCCCATGAACGTTCCTCTTTTGAGAACGAAGGGAAGATAGGAGAAATTTATACCCCGGGAAATACCAGTGTTTATGTTGAAAGGCCCTTTAATGAAACCGCTAAAATTATAGAAGCCACTTTCGATGCAGGTACGGATAAAAGTAAAGCTTATGGCCCTGGTATAACCCTTGTATGGCCGGAAAAAACGGTAAAATTTTATGTAAGGCCCGGAGGCAATGCATATGATGACGGGATACCCATGTTTGGCCTTTGGGATGGAAAAAAAGAAAACAAAGCTGCGGGTGGGAGACAGGAGCTGGATATGAGTACCCCCTGGACGCTCCGTTTTCGCCTTACTAAAACAGAAGTTTTTTGTGAAGCCCGTCCACAAGGAGGCGATTGGATCACTGTAGAGAAACTTAAACCCTTTGAATCTTTGCCTGTTTCGGTCAGAGTTGGTAAAACCAACGCACGAGGGGAAGGAGTAGATGCTAAGGATGAAGTAGGCGAACTGATCCGGATGAATGTATTGGATTATGCGGAGTACGGTAACCTTGATTTCGAAAAAACAGAAGGCTTGGATTTGAAGGGGATCATGGTTTCTGTGCATTATGAACTTTACGATGGAATACCGGTCATGGCTAAATGGATTACCATAGAAAATAATGGTGAAGCAGCGATTACGATAGATAAGTTCACAAGTGAAATCATAGCCGCTGTAGAATATGGCTCATCTGTGGAAGCCAGGGAGTTTAACGTGCCTAAACCCAATATTCATGTTGAAACAGATTATGCATTTGCGAGTTTTAATGTAGATGATGCCAATCATCATGTGATACGCTGGGAACCCGACCCGGAGTACCATACCCAGGTCAATTATTTACGCCTGACTCCCTGCTTGTTACGGGTCGGGCCTGAGATAGGTCCTGCACAAACGCTGGAAAAGGGAGCATCTTTTAAATCTTTCAGGACTTTTGTATTGCCTTACGATAGTTATGACAGGGGGCGGCAGGGCTTGGCACTGCGCAGGATGTACCGCACCCTTGCTCCCTGGACTACTGAAAACCCACTGATGATGCATGCCCGTTTTGCCGATTGGGAGCGTGTAAAAGTTGCGATCGATCAGGCTGCGGAAGTAGGATTCGAAATGGTCATCCTTACCTTTGGAAGTGGTTTCAATATTGAAAACGACAGTGAAGAATACATAGCCAAAATGAAGCAATATGCAGATTATGCAAAAAGTAAGGGGGTGGAGATCGGTGGATATTCATTGCTCGCATCCAGGAGAGTAGGAGGGGGAAATGACGTGGTTATGCCTCCGGGTCAGCGGCCTGCTTTTGGAAATTCTCCCTGTATCGAAAGTGTGTGGGGACAATCGTATTTTAAAAAACTCTATGACTTCTATGAAAAAACCGGTTTTACATTGCTGGAACACGATGGTTCATATCCCGGGGATGTGTGCACGGCAACGCATCATCCCGGTCACAACGGATTAGAGGACTCCAGATGGAATCAATACCAAACCATCTCACAGTTTTATCAGTGGTGCAGGGAGAAGGGTATATACCTCAATGTTCCTGATTACTATTATATGATTGGATCTAACAAATGTGGCATGGGTTATAGAGAGGTCAACTGGAGTTTGCCAAGAGCGCAGCAGGTGCTTCATACGAGGCAGAACATTTATGATGGTAGCTGGCAAAAAACCCCTGCCATGGGATGGATGTTTGTACCACTTACAGAATATCATGGAGGGGGGCCGGCAGCGACTGTGGAACCATTGCATGAACATCTTGATCATTATGAAATGATGATGGTCAGTAACCTCGGGGCTGGTGTACAGGCTTGCTACCGGGGCCCGCGATTATATGACTCCGACAAAACCAAAAAGATGGTAAAACGGGTGGTGGAATGGTACAAAAAACACCGGGAAGTACTGGAAGGTGATCTGATTCATCTGCGCAGGGCTGATGGAAAAGATCTGGATTACTGGCTTAGTGTAAATCCAAAAGGCGAAGAAAAAGGATTGTTGATGGTATATAACCCATTGAAAAATGATGTTTCAAAGACTATTAAAATACCCCTTTATTATACCGGGCTAAAAGACAAAGCCATGGTAAGTACGGAAAACGGCCTTCAAAGACCATATAAACTTGACAGGCATTATAACATAACACTTGAAATAAAAGTAGCTGGCGGTGGTTATACATGGGCTGTCATCCAATGAAAGATAAATGATTGTACTATGAATTAGTTAGTGAACGCGGTATTTGACAATCCAATCAGATTTATAGACCCGGACGGAATGATGCCGGAGGAAATAAACTACTGCGATGAAGACCCATCAGAAGAGTTGGCAAATTGATGATTTTAAAATAACGCATACCAAGTCGCCTATCATCTCAGCGGATGATTATTATCCGTTTGGGTTGCAGATAGCTCAACATAGTTACCAAAGAGAAGGAGCGCCCGATCAGAAGTACAAGTTCCACGGGCAAGAACATCAGGATGACCTGGATTTAGGTTGTGTACAGTTTAAGTTCAGAACGCATGATCCGGCCATCGGCAGGTTTATGGTAGTGGATCCCTTAGCATAAGACTATGTTCATAATTCCCCGTATGCTTTCAGTGAGAATAAGGTCGTTGCACATTTTGAACTGGAAGGGCTTGCGTCCAGACCTGCCAGGTGTGGTAGAAGGGCGACAGGTGTAAACCGTCCGGCTATAGCTCAGGCAGCTAGAGAAGCAGCAGCCATTGCAAGAGGGCAATCTACTTTTTCGACTTAAGAAGACAAAAAGCTACCTTAATATAGAACGAGTACATTTAAGACAACCAGCAGAGGAGTTGGAGGAAATAGTGCATCGAATTCTTTTGGAAGATCCTCAGGTTCCGGAACAAGGGAAAACCCTGAAAACACACATACATTTGGTAATGCACCAGGGAATGCGTTAAAGTCAGGTGCCCAAATTGTAGATCAGGCACAACAAATCATTGAAAATGCAGAAGAGATTACAGTGATTGCGTCTTTTAATGATGAAAGTGGTGCTGCATTTTCTTTGGGCGTTGATATTAAATTGGATGATGCCGAAACAACTGCAAAATTGCAGGATTTAGAGAATTCCTTTCAACGGGCTGTAATAGATTTTGCCTCATCCCTTTAGTAGCGGCCAATTACAGGCCCCTTTGTGCTTAGCTTTTTGGCTAGTTCTTCCTGCGAGATATTCTTGTTTTTCCTGGCTTCCGGCAGCTTTTTTCTGTCTTCGGGCATTTGCTCTGCTTTTTTAATTGCCTTAAAAGTTTCAGGTCTGTAATTGAACTTTTAAAGTTAGTAACATAATGGTCCAAAAATCATTATCTTTACTTGAAAGTGCAAATCATGAAAGTACTGGATATCAAGACACAATTACAAAAAATGATAGAGCAGGAAAATGACATACATGTTCTGGAAGCCATACGTACTTTGCTGCAAAAGACCAGGCTAAATCCTGTTCTTAAAGATAAACTTACCAGTAGAGCTATGAGATCAGATGAGGATATCAAAGCTGGGCGCATTCTTACCAAAGAGGAGGTAATCAGGCGCACTAACAAATGAAGTTGGTTTATACTGAAGAAGCTTTAGCAGGGTTGCAAGAAGCATTGGATTTTATCGCAGCTAAGGTTACTGATGAAAAGCTAGCGGAAATTAGAGATCGCATAGTCAATAAAGCAGATATTTTATTAGATAACCCATTTATTGGGCAATAAGAAGAGTACCTGGATCACAATAATGGCTATGGATGTGCCTTATTTTTTGTGATATTATTCCGGCATTTATTGTATTTTTATTAGTATATTAGGAAAACGCTTATATTTTTAAAACAGAAGTAAGCAACTACCGAGACTACAGCTTTGGCGGGTAAGGTGAAAGTTTGAGAACAAAGGGCTTAAACAAACGAAAATTTTTATGAAAATGTCACGGATCAAGGTAATTTCCCTTTCCCTCGCTTTTCTGATGGGGTCACTGTTGATGAATCGATGCACTGAAAGCGAAGATCCGTCAATGCCTGAAACCGTGGATTTCAACTTTCATATACGGCCAATACTTGTAAAAAACTGTTACCTTTGCCACGGGCCTGACCCGAGTAGCCGAAAAAGTGAATTAAGGCTCGATACCTTTGAAGGAGCAACCGGTACCGGTGAAAGCGGACTTGCAGCGATAGTCCCCGGACGCCCTGGAAAGAGTGAGGTCATTCGTCGCATTATGCATCATAATCCCGATGAAGTAATGCCACCACCCGAATCGAAACTTACTTTAAGCGAAAGGGAAAAACGATTAATAGAAAAATGGATTGATGACGGTGCCGTCTGGAAGCCGCACTGGTCTTTCATCTCCCCTGTCGAACCGACAGTACCGGAAACTTCCGGTACAAAGCAAATAAATAATGAAATCGATGCTTTTGTCCTCAAAAAAATAGAAGAAAACGGGCTGGAACCTGTTGGTACCGCTGGAAAGAACACTTTGATCCGAAGACTCTCATACCTGCTTACGGGACTTCCCCCAAAGGTAGAGGAAGTAAAACGATTTGTGGCTGACAATACCCCTGATGCCTATGAAAAACTGGTGGATTACTACTTATCTTCTCCGCACTTCGGTGAACACTGGGCCCGGCATTGGATGGATATTGTCAGATACGCGGAAACCAAAGGTCATGAGTTTGACTATCAGATAACCGGTGCATGGAGATACCGTGACTATCTGATCAGGGCCCTGAATAGTGATGTGCCCTATGATCAGTTGGTCAGGGAACATCTGGCCGGTGATCTTTTAACGAATCCCCGATGGAACAAAGAAACCGGCATTAATGAATCGGTATTGGGAACGGCATTTTTCGCCTTAGGTGAAGGTACTCATAGCCCGGTCGATATCAGAAAGGATGAAGCCGATCGGATTGACAACATGATCGATGTTACCAGCAAAGCTTTTCAGGCACTCACCGTGTCGTGTTCACGATGCCATGATCATAAGTTCGATCCAATACCTACGTCAGACTATTACGCGATGTATGGAGTGATGGAAAGCAGCCGGTTTTCCCCCCGCATGGCTAATCTTACTTTCCAACAGACAGAAGACATACGGGAATTTCAGAAAACAAAAGAATACATACGGAAAAAGCTGGCTGCAAATTGGATAGGTAAAGAAACGGATCACACTGTTGAAACTCCGGCCACCGGACAGATCACCGCACATCATCACGGGGAAGAGAGCCAGGTGCTCGGTGATTTCAGGGGAAGCGGTTTAGACGGCTGGAAAAGTGATGGCTTAGCTTTTGGAAATCATTCTGCCCTGGGCGAGCCGATATTTGATCAGAAGGGAGAAAAAATAACCGGGTTATCTGAAGGCAAGGCCTCCAGTCTGATATTGGGGGCAGGGATACCCGGTGCGCTGAGGTCGCCTGATTTTGTGATTGATCATGATTTCATAGGTATCAGGGCGTTGGGTAAAAACGGAACCATCAGGATAATCATTGATAATTTTCAATTGATTCAGGATCCCATCTATGGTGCTCTGATGAAGGAGGTTAACAGTGACACATGGCATAACTACAAAATTGATGTTTCCAAATGGAAAGGCCGTAAGGCCTATGTGGAAATCCTTCCGGGGGTTTTCAAAAAGCATGAGTACAACCTGCCGGAAGGTGCTTTTATCGAAGCAGCTTATGTGCTGGTTTTTGACGGAGCTTGGCGGGAAATTCCGGAACCCGGCGAACCTGAAGTACCATCATTGTCGGGTGCCATAGCGGGCTGGGCCGCTAACAAGGGATCGACCGAACAGATTCGGCTGATTAATCAAAAAATCACACAAGGTACTTTAGACGCTCGTTTACCCGGGATAAAAGAACTGTTTACAAAGCGCGAGGCACTTGAAAAGAGCTTTGAAGGTGCTGCCTATTTCATAGGAATGACTGATGGTTTTGGAATTAACAGCCCCATATTTATCAGGGGCAGTCACCAACATGTTTCGGAGCACCGCATTCCAAGGGCTTTTCTTTCAGCCCTGACATTCGGGGACACTACTTTTCAATCCCCGGGAAGTGGTAGGGAAGAGTTGACCGAGGCCATCCTGAATCCAAAAAACCCGCTGACTTCGCGGGTAATGGTCAATAGAATATGGCACCACCTGTTTGGAAGAGGCATTGTTGAAACAGTAGATAACTTTGGTTTACAGGGAAAAATTCCCACACATCCCGCGTTGTTGGATTACCTTGCTATCAAGTTTCAGCGGGAGCAATGGTCTATCAAAAACATGATAAAATACATCGTCATGTCCCGGACTTTCCAGCGCAGGGTAGTAGGTGATGATGACCTTCAAAAAAAAGATCCGCAAAATCTCTGGCTGGCACATTATCCTATTAGACGGCTCCAGGCCGAAAGTATCAGGGATGCTATACTTGCAATTTCCGGAAACCTCGATCCCCGGATGTATGGGGAGCCCGTTCCCATTTATCTTACCGACTTTATGACCGGCCCCGGGCGGCCTGCTGAGTCTGGCCCTCCGGATGGTCATGGCAGGCGCAGTATTTATATAGCTGTGCGCAGAAACTTTCTGTCACCCATGATGTTGGCCTTTGACCGGCCCATTCCTTTTTCGACTTTCGGGAAAAGGAATGTGACCAATGTGCCTGCACAATCCTTGTTTTTGATGAACGATCCTTTTGTGATGCAGGAGGCCGGATCGATGGCTGCCGAAGTAGTCGAACAAGACCTGGGCTTTGAGGAGCGCATTCAATGGATATATATGCGGGCGTTATCAAGGCCGGCCAGTGAAAAGGAGGTGATGCACGCCAGGAATTTTGTGAATCAGCAGGCAGCATCTTACAAGATTAGTCCTGATAAAGCGCTTAAAGAAATAAAAGTCTGGAATGATTACTGTCATGCGATATTTAACCTGAAAGAATTTATTTATTTAATTTAACATGGGAAAAGCAAATCACCATATTTATCGACCCATTAGCCGGAGAGAAATGCTGGGTATCTGTAAATCGGGGTTTGGCTCTTTGGCTTTCCTCAGCTTGTTTGGCAGTATGCCCCAGTCAAAAGCAGGGGAATTCAAAAGGTTGATGCAACCAATCCGCCATCATATACCTAAAGTAAAGCATGTAATTTTCCTTTACATGGATGGCGGGGTATCACAGGTTGACTCCTTCGACCCAAAGCCCAGGCTCGATCAGGAAAACGGCGAAGATCCCAATAAAAAGTTCAAAGTGGATGACACGCAGTTTGGCAATGTCGGAAAAATATTAAAAAGCCCCTGGAAATTCAGACAATACGGAGAATGCGGTATGCCTGTCAGCGAATTGTTTCCACACATTGGCAGTTGTGCCGATGATATTGCTTTGATACGGTCCATGGTTTCGGATTTTCCCGAACATACCAATGCCAACTACTTTTTACACACCGGCAGCGGCATCCAGGGCAGGCCCAGTATGGGTGCCTGGGTAACGTATGGTTTGGGAAGTGAGAACCAAAACCTTCCGGGCTATGTAGTGCTGGACGGAGGCCTGGTGCCTCCCGGAGGATTGGATAATTTTAACAGCGGCTTCCTGCCTGCCTCTTATCAAGCCTCTATCCTTAAAGCCAGTGCGTCACCGCTGGCCAACATTCAGCCACAGGAAGAAAGTCAGGCGCTGCAGGATCAGAAACTTGCCCTGATCAGCCGTATGGATAAGAGCCTGATAGGAAACCTGGGACACGCTGATGCGGTGGAATCTGCCATTTCCAATTATGAGCTTGCCTACCGCATGCAGTCTTCCGTGCCGGAATTAACCGAATTTTCAAGAGAAAGCAAAGAAACGCAAAAACTGTACGGGCTGATGTCCGATGATCCATATACGCGTAATTATGGTGCACAATGCCTTTTGGCCAGAAGACTTGTAGAAAGAGGGGTCAGATTTATAGAGTTAACCTGTCCGAAGGTGAAGGCCGACCGTTGGGATCAGCACAGCGGGCTAAAAGATGGCCATGAGCGAAATGCCCATGCAGTGGATCAACCGATTGCCGGTTTGATTAAAGATTTGAAAAGGCGGGGGCTGCTCGATGAAACACTGGTGGTATGGACAGGAGAATTCGGACGAACACCCTTTGCCCAGGGCACCGATGGACGGGACCACAACCCTTCCGCATTCAGCATGTGGATGGCTGGCGGCGGTATCAAAGGAGGCACCATTTATGGCCATACAGATGACTATGGCTACAGAGTTGTTGAGAATAAAACGACCATCCATGATATCCATGCAACCATGTTACACCTGCTAGGTGTTGACCACGAAAGACTTACCTTTCATTTTGGCGGAAGGGATGTCAGGTTGACAGATGTGCATGGCCATCTCATTGAAGGAATTTTAACCTGATTGATTTTAATATACCTGGTAATAACAAACCTGAATCAGCAGGGGTTGACTGGACCACCGTAAATTCAAAATGCCTGCTTTTGATTCCGACAATTTTTTTTACAACAGAAAACCATGCCTTGGCCATCATTCCCGCACCGGCCCAACTGGAAATGTGTGTACCGTCCGGGATCTATGTGGATGAGGTGGCTGTGTATCGATAGGCTAAGCCTACGGCAACCCTTTGGTCATAGCTTTTGGATCAATTTTTTTTTATCTTTATTCAAATCCTTATCTTATGCAAGACGCAATGCTATCCCGGTTAGGAGTGCAGGAAAGTACGCTAACGGCTTCTGAAAAAGCTTTTCTGGATGAGAATGGTTATCTGAATTTAGGCCAACTCCTGAATGATCGGCAGCTTGAAGCAATCAGAAACAGGTTGAACCGATTGCTGGAGTCGGAAGGGGAACAGGCAGGGTCGGAATTGATGGATTCTCCCTACATACGACATCCCAAAGAGGCCGGTGCCGATCGGTTGGCTGACCTTGTAAATAAAGGCGTATTATTCGACATCTTTTATACCCATCCCCGTGTGCTTGCCGGTATGGCCCATGTACTGGGCCATGAAATTAAGCTTTCTTCACTCAATTACCGTGCTGCCAGGGCCGGACAAGGTCTTCAAAAATTACATGCAGATTGGCACGAGGCGGTTTCACCTCATGATTACAAAGTATGCAATTCCATCTGGCTTCTGGATGATTTTTCCAAAGAAAACGGGGCGACAAGGATCGTACCCGGAACCCACCGCAACAGCTCGTTGCCGCAAGATGTTTTACAGGACCCCTTTGCCACCCACCCCGACGAAGTGCTCATAGAAGCACCGGCAGGTTCGGTAGTAATTTTTAATTCACATGCCTGGCACGGGGGTACCGACAACACTACCGGTCATCCCCGAAGGGCTATTCACAGCTATTTTTGCAGAAAAGACCAGCCTCAGCAGGTTGACCAAAAGAAATACATTCTGCAGGAAACTTTAAGCCGGCTTCCTTCTTCGGCTGTTGCTCTTCTTGGACTTACCTGAAAGTATCAGTGGTCGAACATTGGCCGAAAACGTTGTGCAACACCCACGAGACGCTGGCGCCAGATTAAGAATTAAGTTATATAGTAGTTTCCCATAGCGTTGCTCCCATCCGCAAAAAATAACATAACTTTAGTGATATGAAAGTGAATATAATAAAAAACGATTGTAACTTACCGCCCACCTCCAGGCCATCTGAAAAGTGCTTAAAGAGGTTTTTGAAGAAAAGCTACCGATTCACCAAGCAAACATTCTGAGATAAAAAAAATAAAATGTAAAGTTTTAGAGGAATTGTCTGTCTTTAACGGTTACATTACTACAAACCATTACGACTTAATACAAAAACCAACAATGAACTATCGAATGTTAAAAATTTCTACCCTGGTTTTGACCATACTAACTATGAGTATTTTGTCATGCAGTGATGACGACATATCACCCAACCAGGTAAATAACAATGGGATTGATTCAAGCGGAACAGCAAACAACGGTTCAACGGCTATTTGCGCTGACTTTGAGTATTCAGATACCATATTCTACTTGAGAGAGCAAATCACGGACTATATCGAATCACCCCTTATTGCGCAAACAGGTACTTACGGGGCTTTCCCCGGAGGATTAGTTATCGACAGCACCACCGGAGCAATCAATGTAAGTCAAAGTGAAACCGGGCTTGCCTATGAAGTCTTTTTTATTCCACAAGGCACAACAGATAGCTGTAAGATTTCCATTGTAATTTCAGGAATAGATTACGAAGATCATATTTACGAAATCAATACCGCCGATACGCTGGCCATTCCGTTTTACAACGCCCAAAAAGGACTGCTTCCGCCATGTTCAGATGACGATGACGATGACGATGATGACGACGATGACGACGACGACGATGATCATGATGATGACGACGATGATGGATGCGAATTTGATGACGGTCCCGATGATGACGACGGAGATGGTACAGGAGACGAGCCTTTGCCAGGACAAGAAGTAATACCTCAGGGAGTCGACATTAATAAAGCTACCGGTGTTATTAACGTAAAAAATACCCTCGCCAATGGCGTATTTGGGCCTAATCCTGTGAATGGAACTGAAAAAGACTTCAGAATCAATTACCGCCTTAACGACGCCAGTAACCACACCCTCAACGGCATTGACGTTCGTTTCTTCTATTTTGAAACCCGCGGTGATATCCCTGCTTCCCTGCTTGATGAAATTAACGAAAGGAATAGCCTTTCAGCAGCACCGGGAAGTGGCAGCAGGAGGTCAAACGTTTCGAGGACAGCGACCGATAGACCGGGTATGAGAAGACCCAGATACATCCTGATTGTCGGAAAAGTCCAATAAAGCTATTGAATACCCTTGCTTCCTCCTGCCTTTCGGGGTGGGCAGGGAGCATTGTGTTCTTTAAAAGGTTGGTGTCGGCCTGCTGTATGTTGAGCACCTGGACCTCCGACCGGATTTGTTGAATTAATCCACTTAGCAAGACTTTTTCAAGGTACACCACCATAAGCAGGAGTCACCGATTCTTAAGTATTGCAGAAAAATATAATTCCTGACGGTAATAATGTAATTTTGTTTAAAATCATTCAACGCATGACTCGGATTTCCTTTTGCTTTACCCTATTCCACCTCTTTTCTTTCTTCGACTGTGTTGCACAGGAAGAAAATGCCCGGCAACTTTATCACGAAGCCGAGGAATACTTTAATACCTATCCACCCACTGCTTATTCAGATTCTCTTGCTACCACAAGATATCTTCAGGTAGCCTCTATGTTGTCACATACACAAGAAAATGCGCTCATGCTTTTTGACTGTTATGAAAGGGCAGGAATTCTGAAACAAGACCATGGGCTAAACAATGAAGCATTGGAGCTGTTTAAAAAAGCGATAAGCCTTTGTCAGAAATTTGAATTAGCGGACTCATTGCTATATACCCCTTATGTTTACTCCGGTAATTCCCACTATTACCTCCATAACTTTGATTCCTCCAAATACTATCTCGAAAAGGCAGAAAAAAGTCTTTACAAAAATCAGGACCCTCATTTGTATAATTCATTTGGCGTACTGCACTTTGAGGCAGGTAATTATGCCCAAAGCATCAACTATTTCGGTAAAGCCCTGGAAATAGCCCGGCAGGAGAATTACATCGACAGAGGTCTTTACACTTTCAAAAGTAATATCGCTACCGCTTTGGTACGCCTGGAGCTTTATGATTCTGCGATAGTGTTATACAAGGAGATCCTGGACCTTAATGTTCGTAATGATGAGATTTATATTAATCTGGGCATGACTTTTCTTAAAAAATATGAGCCTGACAGTGCACTACTATACTTGACCAACGTGAAAGACAGTGTCAGAAGACATAGTGTAGTCTATCATAATAAAATTGGCCACACCTATTTCCAGCAGGGCCGGTACGATTTAGCGGAAGAACATTTCCAAAAATCATTGTCAATGTGGAAAAGAGAGGGGAAATACGATAGAATAGGATTTACTTACAAGCTGCTGGGCGATATTTATTATCAAAAAAAGGATTATCTGAAAGCACTTGACTACTATCAACAGTCTATTATCCAGTTGGATTATGATTTTGATGATAACAATATTTTATTGAACCCCAAAAACTTTGCCACCGGCTTTAGCAGTTTTTCATTGTTTGAAAGTCTTGTGGCCAAAGCGATCTGTTTGTATGGCTTGTACAATCAAGAAAAGGATGATCGCTATCTAAACGCGTCATTAAATACCTACAACGCTGCTTTCAGGATGGCTGATTTTATCAACAAATCATTTGATAATGAAGATGCACGGCTTTTTATCGGGCAAAAAGTATTTAAAGCGTATCAGCAAGGTGTGCAATTGCTTATAAATACTTATGAGACCACCCATGACAAGAAATATGTGGAACATGCCCTTTACTGGGCAGAAAAGAGTAAAGCCACCGCATTAGCAATAAGTTTAAAAGAGAATCAGATTAAACCCTACTCTGACTTGCCGGACTCATTGCTGGAAAAAGAACAAAACCTGAAATTTAATCTGTCCAGGCTTTTTCTTAAAATTGATAATACGGAAGATGAAGAAGCAATTGCTTCGTTGAAAACTGAAATCCGGGATATACAACTGGATTTGTCCAGACTCCAGGCTACACTGCATGAATACCCTGAATACTACCGGAAAAAGTTTAGTAATGATAGTGTGGCGCTGTCTTATATTCAACACAAAATACTCGACGACCGGTCCGCCCTGCTGTCGTATTTTTATTGTGACACTAGCATAGTCCTTTTCGTGCTGACCAATGCTGACCTGAAATATTATCAGATACCCATAGACGATGGCTATCGCCGGGCCTTGCAACAACTTGAAAAGGAACTGCGCCAATTTGTGCCCGGTAAAGTTTATGCTGGCAGTTCATTTGCAAAAACGCTCTATCAAAAACTGATACTTCCGGCAAAAGAAGATTTGAGAGGCAAAAGTTCAATGATAATCATTCCCCACCAAAGACTTAATAACCTGCCTTTTGAAGCACTGGAAGATGAATCGGGCGAATATCTCATCAAAAATTATGGGGTGACTTACCAATATGCGGCCTCCTTTCTGAGCCATGCAGGTCAGGAGACCCTGGATTTACAAAATGCCCTCATTGTTACCCCCTTTTCCGGACCGCCGGAACAATCCAAGGAAAGGGTAGCTGAGTTTTTGCCGCTTCATTACACAGAACAGGAGGCCAGCCAACTGGATGGTAAATGGCTCACCGGTGACGAAGCCACCAAATCAAATTTCCTGAAATATAAAGACAGTGTGGCCATCATCCATCTGGCAACACACAGTATCGCTAATAGCGAAGATCCTTCCCGTTCGTTTATTGTTTTTTACCCGGATTTGGCCGGCGACAACAGCTATAAACTATTTGCCCACGAGTTGTACAACATTTCCCTGAACCAGACGCACCTGGCTTTTCTCAGCGCCTGTGAAACCGCCCATGGCAAACTGGTAAGCGGGGAAGGGATCATGAGTCTTTCAAGGGCTTTTGCCATCGCCGGCTGTCCGAATATGGTAACCTCCCTCTGGAAAGCCGAGGATCATGCCACTGCTTTTATAAGCCAGAAGTTTTATGAATATCTCAGAAAAGGGCTGGGATTCTCCCAGTCCCTGAAACTGGCTAAAATCGATTTGATGAAAAATCCGGATTACGCGCAATTCCATTCCCCCTCCTATTGGTCACACCTGATTTTTGTCGGAGACCCCCAGACCTCTGACGCTTCCGGAAATATATGGTACTATATGATGATCGCTCTTTTGATAACCGGCATTGCGGCACTGGCGTGGAGAAACTTTTTCAGGACCTCTGTGTAAGAAGAAAAGAAGTGAAAGTTTGCGGGTTGTGAGGTTGCGGGTCACAGGTTTCTAGTTCCGGGTTCCGGGTTTTCAGTTTTCAGGGTTAAAAGTAGGGCGCATGCGGGACGTGGGTGTTGCACAACTCATTATAGGTGCTGCATTTATTTTCGTTTTAGTCATAGTATGACTTAGAGTCATACTATGACTGGTGATCTCCGGTGTGCCCCACACCCCCCTAAAAATCCCCAAAAAAGATCCTCCCCCAGATTACATATTAACCACCAGCATCGACTAAGCAGTACAACCTCGAATTCAACGCAAGTTTAACAACCAAATACGATAACCATGATTAAGACAAAAGCAGCCGCATCGATATTTAGTGTGATAATGATCATGGCCATATTATGGCCGGTACGGCAAAACTGGGTAGAAAACCCTCAGGATGAGTTTCCTTTTTCCTATTACCCCATGTTTTCACACAAGCGAAAAGCAACGCATTCGCTACCTTACTTTGTGGGTTATGACATTTCCGGGAAGCGACATTATATCCCCTACAAGTACGCAGGACCAGGTGGCTTCAACCAGGTAAGAAGGCAAATTAATAAGCGGGCGAGGCAGGGTGATGTAGAGGAACTCACTAAAAAAGTAGCCACAAGGTTAGCCCGGACTAACAAGGCTCCATACAATGAATTGGTAAGGGTTGAAATGGTAAGAGGCAGGTATAATCTGGATGATTTTTTTATGTCCGAAAACAAGCTTCCAATCAAAGAAACAGTTTATAGCTATCAAAATATTGAAAAGAAATGAAGACCTTATTGACAAAACTCAAGAACTTTTGGTTTAGCCCGGCACCGGCTGAACGACTGGCCATACTGCGCATAGCATCGGGTGGTTTTTCACTGTGGTATTTGCTCACCAGGTTTGATATGATGCAAAGAATAGCACGCTCCGACAGCGCCATGTTCGAGGCGGTTGGGTTATCCAACCTACTTAACGGCCCTTTGCCTCCTGATTTGTTTACATTAATATTTTCATTAGGTATTGCACTGAACATTGCTTACATAATGGGATGGAAGTTCAAGTGGACAGGCCCTCTTTTTGCCATTTTGCTTTTATTCCTGCTGAGCTACAGAAACTCATGGTCCATGATCTATCATGGCCGCATAGCTTTGGTACTGCATGTGCTGGTAATAGGTTTTGTGGCTGCCGCAGATGCTTACTCCTGGGATGCCTGGTGGAAAAAAAGAAAAGGAATGATCAGTAGTACCGTCAGCCATTGGCGTTATGGCTGGCCGATAAAACTGGTATGTGCCGCCACAGTATTTACCTACTTCTTGGCAGGCTTGGCAAAAGTGTTTGGAGAGCTAGCCTGGGATTGGGTATCAGGAAGTGCCATGCGCTCGCAGGTGGCGATCGATACACTGAGAAAGATGGTGTTAGGTGAGAACTTTTCCCCGCTTTTCGAATGGATATATCCGCATACGGAATTATTCCTATTCATGGGTATTCTCACCTTTGTGCTTGAGCTGGGCGGACCGCTGGTGCTCGGTAATAAACGGGCAGGCATGATCTGGGCTTTCCTGACCTGGACTATGCATTGGGGAATCTTTTTTGTCATGGGTATCCGATTCCGGTACCAGATGAGCGGCTTGATTTTTTTGCCCTTTTTCGATACGGAAAAAGCTATACCCTATCTGAAAAGACTGTTTGGCAAAAAGCAAAAACCTGATACCCTTGATGTGGAATCCGGGCAAACCGAGTCGGTCGTTTTGTTTGATGGTGCCTGTAATTTTTGCGATAGAACAGTGCGATTCATTCTTGACCATGATCACCGTAAACATTTTCATTTTGCCTCACAACAGTCAGAGACAGGACAGAAGCTGTTAAAGGAGTATAAGGCCCCGGCTGATACTTCAACGATTGTATTGATAGAAAATAAAAAAGTATATACACGCAGTACAGCCATACTGCAGATAGCCGGAAAACTCAAAGCCCCCTGGAATTGGATGTACCTATTTATCCTGATCCCTAAACCCATCAGAGAGGCTGCTTACCGGTTATTTGCGCGGTATCGCTACCGATGGTTCGGAATGAAAAATGTGTGTGAAATCCCTGACCCGGGCATTCAGGCCAGGTTTTTATAGAGACTCAATATTTTTTTAAAAAGATGATTACATAGCGTCGACCTGCTTCGACTTATAGTAAATATCCGATACATCGAATGTCTGAAAATTGTAACAAGCCTGAAGTTTTTTTTGACTAAGTGTGATAGTAAAACCATTATGAAAAATAATAAAACTATACTAATTGCCTTCATCACTTTCTTTTTCCATAGCATAGCATTAGCACAGGACGGTATGAGCATTTGGTATGGCCATGGTGCTGAAGCGAGGCTTACCAAGGAATGGCGCGTATCGGCAAGGCAACTATTCATGTTTAGCGGGAACCCCCGCAAACTAAGCCGCATTCAAAACAGTCTGAACGTCAGCTACCGGTACAACAAGCGGGTGAGACTGGGATTTGGTTATCAACTATCTGTCGATCCGCGTGACCTTGGTAAACAGGCAAGAAGCCGGCTTACGGGCCGCGTCAGCTACTACACCAAGTGGAAGGGTTTCAGGGTTATGAATACTTTCCGCGCCGAGTGGCATCTTCCGGAGAGAAGCAAATTCGAATACCGCCTCCGCTATGCAATGAGGATACATCCGAGAAATCTGGATTTACCATTGAGGGCAAGACCTTTCATGACCAATGAGTTTCACTATTACTTGTCAGGAGACCCGCTGTGGTACCGTGATGCCGAAGGGGAAAGGGTGGTGGAGCAATCACCCAATGGTCTTCATGCCCACAGATTCACGCTGGGGCTAAGGATCACCCCCTTAAAGCGAACCAATCTTACCATGCGATTTATGCGGCAAACCGAATTTAACCTCGGCAGCAAATACCGCAGAATCAATGTGGAAGACCCGAGGAACGGAAGGATAAGAAGGAGATTTAACAACTTTTCAGTCTTTATCGTGACCGTTTCGCATCGATTGAAATTAAAATAAATTTAAAATTACCTAAATAACATCATCTAATTGTCTATTGATATAACAAACCAGGCAAAAAAAGTTTAAATATTATAACTATGAAAAGTATTAAAAAATCTATTATCTGTAAAAATATTAATGATTACCACACCGATGAATCTATCATCAAAAAACACCAACCTAAGGCAGGAGATGTGGCGATCTTTGAAGTACTGGAACTTGGTACGCTAACGGCTATACAGGATGAAGATGGTAGAAACTGCCATATTTTCCCAGGGGATAAAATCATGGCTACCTTTGGTAACAGATACGCCAGCAACCAATTTGAAGGTTATGTGCCGGTGGGATATCACGAAGTGTATGACCTCATGGGGAAAGGTGGCGTAGCTGGCGTTGTAAAATCTATGTACTATAAGCTGGCGTTGCGTGGTGCCACAAAGTTAAGGTTGGTGGGCTATGCAACCAATGGGAATGGAAAAGTAGTCAATTCCATTTACCACCATACCCAACCCGTTAAATTTGCCCCTGAAAAGGCCCGGAGCCACAAAACAGTTCTTTCCATCGGTTCCAGCATGGATAGCGGCAAAACCACTTCCGCCGCATATCTTTGTCGCGGGCTGAAGGCTGCCGGATACAGGGTAGCTTTTATGAAGCTCACCGGTACAGTCTTCAATAAGGACAGGATGCTGGCCTTTGATTGTGGCGCTGATGTAGCGGTTGATTTTTCAGAGCTGGGTTTCCCATCCACTTATCTGTGTTCACTGGACTGCATCATAGACCTTTATGAGGGCTTGTTGACCAGCGTGGCCCCTATTAATCCGGAGTACATCGTTATTGAGATTGCCGACGGTCTGTTGCAACGCGAAACGGAAATGTTGATCGACAATAAAGCGTTCATGTCCACCATTGATCATGTATTGTTTTCAAGTGGTGATAGTCTCAGCGCTTTGCAAGGTGTGGCGACGTTGCGCAGTAAAGGAATTGAACCTTTTGCCGTCAGTGGTATGATCAACACTTGTCCTTTGCTGGTAGATGAGGTAAATTGTAAATTGAAATTGCCTTTATTGAATCTGCAACACCTGGCTTCTTCAAACGTCGTTCATTCACTAATAAGAACCACTGTTAGCCCTGCAGTCAAATCACACATAGGTGCCGACAGGTTGGTACTGGATGTTGCATGAAATGTTGACAAAAAATAAAATTTTAGCGAATTTTTTTATTGGAAATAAGCTTATCATTTTGGTCACCTTTTTGGTAAGCTTACTTTCCAATATTTTTACGATCATCATCCCTGTAAGCATCGGCAGGTTTTACAACCTTGTTTTCGGTTTGAATACCCACAGGTCACAGGTGCTTGGTTTTCTTCCTGACTGGTTTTGGGACACTATACCGAGCTTCCTGACCTTTTTTATGGTGCTGGTGCTGTTAAAGATCATTTTTGATTTTTTACAGCGTTACCAGGTGGGTAGGGTAGGAGAGAAAATGTTGTTATTCATAAGGAACAAACTATTCCTTTCCCAACTACAGATGCCGATGCAAATCTATGATGAAAAGGGCATAGGCAAATACCTCCTGCGTCATAGTGGTGATCTTAAAAGCACCCAAAACTATGTAACCAAGGGACTTATCGGCTTTATGGTGGATGCCCTTTTATTATCGCTGGTATTGGTGACTATTGGAATTTTAGACAAGGGGTTACTGCTTATTATTTTGGGGTTTTTACCGGTATTTGGCGGTTTGATGTTCATATTAAACCGGGCGTTACATGACCGGAGCCTGGTGCAACGGAATTATAAAGCGGGCCTGCTGTCATATGTCAACGCTACCTTACGGAGTATACTTTCACTCAAAGCATTTAACCGGCTTGGGCCTGAGATGAACAGATATTGTAAAAGATCTGAAAAAGTATACAAGGCCGGTATCCGTTATCACCGGGTTAACAGCATTATTATGGCCATTATCCCCGGCCTGCTGTATGTCATGTTGTTCGCTATTTTATACTATACCTATTATCAATATGAATATGGCAACGCCAACATTGACGCCGGGGCTTTGCTGGCCTCTATTTTACTGCTCATAACAGGTATGCCTGTGTTCCGCCGTACGCTCAGGGTCAATACAGTCTGGGAATTAGGAAATATATCTTTTAGAAAGCTGCTTATCGTACTAAATCATACACCGGTAAGTGAAGAACCTTTACCTTCATTTCGGTTTAAGCAGGGGAAAATAGTTTTTCAAAGCGTAACATTCCAGTATCCCGGTGCGGGAAAAAAATTCCTTTTCAGCGACTTCACAATTCCAGCGGGCCGGATCACCTGCATACAAGGCCGCACCGGATCAGGAAAAACCACCTTGCTGAAGCTGCTGGCCGGACTTTACCTGCCAACAAAGGGAAAAATTCTTTTTGACGGCCAGCATACTAAACTGGTAGACAAAAAATCGTTGAGAAAGGCTATTACCATCGTTCCCGAAGACTGGCCATTTTTTGGGAGAACAGTCTTTGAAGCTATCAGCTATAGCCGTAAAGCAGCAAAGAGAGCCAAAGCACAGGAAACTTTGGATTTCATTCAAAAAAATTGTCCCGGGAAGCTGAAACTTTCCCTGGATACTAAAATAGGGGATTTGGGATCTAATCTATCCAAAGGGCAAAAAAAGCTGTTGGCGTACACCCGCGCCTTGCTTACCGGCAAACCAGTTGTAGTCATTGATGAGCCGTTCAGTGGCCTCGACGAAGCCTCTCGCCGTCATATGGCTGACCTTATCAATAGTTTAAAAGGCGAGAAAACCGTCATAATTTTAGACCAGTGTGTGCCTGATGATTATATCGATGTTGATCATAGCTTTACCCTGGATAACACAATCGACCACTCACTTAGCATCAAATAATAAACTCACAAGTCATAGTATGACTCAAAGTCATACTATGACTAAAACGGTATCATAGCCTTACCATCCCATCCACCAACCAGTCAGCGCCAGCTTGCACGGCTGTGTCTCTTTGTGTCTTAGTGCCTCCGTGGTGCACAATGATGAACCACAAAGTTCCCCTAGGTCAGACAATTGATCAAACATCTAACAAAAATAACTAATTCATAAATATTTGATATTCAATAATTTATGAATTAGTTATATAGTAGTCTCCCAACAGCATTGCTCCCATCCGCAGAAAATAACAGAACTTTAGTTATATGAGAGGCACCGAGACACCAAGAATTTTGTCGAAAGCGTCGTGCAACAGCCGTGCCTCCCCACTCTTGATGGCAGCCACCACACCCCGCAACCCTACTCCTTCTCAAGAATTTCCAGCATCCATATATCCTTACGGGTGACGTTTTTATGATAAAGGTGTTTTGGATTAGCTTTCATTTTGACGAATAGCTCTTTGCATTTTGAAAATTCACCTACTTTCAGGTAGGCAAGGGAAAGGTAAAAATCCGTTTCCTGCTCAAAAAACTTTTCACCCTCCGGGGCATTGTTTTTATCGACAATATGTTGAAACAAATCTATTGCCTCTTTGAATTTGTCAATGTGCAAATAAGACATAGCGGTCAAAAAGTAATCCCTGATATTCCTTTGAGTTAATGAGTTAAAATATTCAATGACCTTACCATAGCTGCCGGAAAGGTATAAAGAGTCAATTTTTGTCATCTCGTCACCATTGCTCCTGGTAACGGGCAACTCATAAGAAAGAAATTGTTGTGCATATAGTTTATCAGCACTAACGTTTGAATACTGATAAACGATAAAGCTGCCTGCCACAATGATAATGCTGGCGGCAACACCCATAGCCAGTTTGATATATTTGTTTTTCCTGCTGATGGGGATTACCTTGGTTTTGTCAGCCCTTATTTCGGGCACGAGTGTTTGATGCAACTTTTTTACCTTTTCCTTCAGGGCTTTGGTCCTGATGGCATCCCTTGAAATCCGTAAAATTTCCAGATCATTTTTAAGCCTCTGATCTTCACTAATCCTGCGCTCCAAATCTCTCTGCTCAGCAGTATCCAGTTCTCCATCCAGATATCTGTCGAGGAGCTCGAGATCTTTGTAATTGTTTTCATTTTCCATTTTGTAAAGCAGTTTTTAGATTTTCCATAATTGCTGGTGAACTGTTAACCATATTAATTAACCCCTTGAGACATTTGTATTTTTTATTTCTGAGCACCTGCTCATTACCATAACTCACCTTTTCCAATATCTCCTTCATGGAATAATTATTGTAATAAAAGTAAGTAAGTATCTGGTTACATTTTTCACCTAACTTTTCAAATAATGTCATTATCAACTTTTGACTTTCGTGATACACAAGGTAATCCGAAATGTCCTTTTCTATCAGTTCCCTGGAATCCTCATAGGTGGTGTTCCTTTTTTGGGCGCTGCTACGTTTTCTTATTTCACTGATCCACAGGTTTCTCGTCAGTGTATACAAGAACGATTTTATACTTGCCTCGGCTCGATATTTATCTTTGGTAACCATTTCTATAAAAACTACCAACACTTCTTGAATGACATCTTCGGCGTCGGCTTTATTACCATTGTTGGAAAGCACAATGTTTTCCAGCAGACCGTAATAATTTTTATATATAAAACTTATCGCTTCATCGATGTTTTTTCCCGATTTGATGGCCAAAATCAAATCTTTGTTAGTTAATTTACCGGAAACCTGCATGCAGCATCAATTATAAGTCGTAATGAATTAAAGATTTGTAACCTTAAAGTTGAAGTAAAATTATCTTTTTTTGTTTTTTCGCGTGGCTATTTACTTAGAAAAACGACCTAAGAGTAGCTTCGCTGCAGGGATGACGCAACAAGGTGTATGTGCCTGGAAATCAATTAATTTTGATTAGCCAGGCGATTTCTGCTCCCCAATGGCCCCTTTCCGCCTTACCAGGCAGATAATGATGGGGGAATTTTTACTTACTTACATTTAAAATTACCACAATTGCCTGAAAAATTGAATAGCCCTTAATTTTACCAAAAAATATCTGTTTATCCTAAATTTGTGTATCCTTCAAAAGTCACCAATATTTTAAACTGGGGGCTGGCTGAATAACTTTTTACAAAAGTAGCTTATAACAAGGGGGTATGGTCAAATACTGATGGCGCTTTGTCAGCAGTTTTTCAGGTATATCAAACGCTTTGCATAAAAAAGAGCAGATAAAACGGTTGTATCAAAAATTCCTGGATAATTCAATTACCCGGGAAGAGTTTGATATTTTGCTCGACCTGGTTAAAAAAATGGGCGATAAAGATGAAAGATCACGTTTAACCTATGAGATATGGAAAATAGAACGTGCCAGGAGCGGCGCTCAAAAATCTTCGCTACCTAAACGCCGGGATAAAACATCGGGACAGTTAACAGACGAACCTGCCCGCGATAAACAGACCTATGTTTTTACTGGCAACAGGAGAAATTATTTGTGGAAAAAGGCAGTTGTGTTTTTACTCATAGTGGCAGCGACCTTTTTGGTTTACCATTTCCAACACCCCGGATGGTGGAGAGGCGGGAATGTGACACTCCTGGAAAAAGTGACATTACCAGGTCAGAAAGCAACGATTTTACTTGCCGATGGTTCTACAGTACATCTTAATTCTGCCAGCAAACTGGTATTTCCTGAAAAATTTGGACCACGTACAAGGAAACTTACGCTGGAGGGAGAAGCCTTTTTCGAAGTCTCACAGCAAGCTCAAAAACCTTTTACGGTCTTTTCGGGAAAACTTAAGACCAAAGTACTTGGTACCTCTTTTAATATCAAGGCGTATCCTGAAGACCAAAAAATTGAAGTTGCCGTCGCCGAAGGAAGGGTTGCCGTAAGCGGAACTCAAGACAGCGAGACCAGCCAACATATCCTGACCACCAATACGCTTGCTATCTACCATCCGGTGGATGATGAAATTAAAATCGATTCAGCCAATGTTGAAGGGCTTATTGCCTGGAAAGAGGGGGTGGTGAAATTTGATGGAGCCAGATTCGATGAGGTGGCCAGGACACTTGAAAAATGGTATGGGGTGAAGTTTATCATCGGGAATGAGCGGATTGGAAATTGTACGTTATTTGGTGAATTTGAAAACGCGAGCTTAAATAGTGTGCTAAAATTGATTCAGGTGGCTATAAATATAGAATACGAATTCACAGCCAAGACAGTCAAAATAAGTGGCCATGGATGTGACCCGGCAAAGGACAAATTTTGATTTTTTCCGGACAAGTCATGCCTGCCTTTGAGCCATCTTCCACAGACTATCAAAGCACGATGCTGACTGACAAAGCAATTTTTTAGTTATTAAATAGCACTAAAATTATGTAAAATATAAAAAAAACAAGAGCAAAAAGGGGCATGTAAACCATACGAATTTTTATCCGTTATCTTACTTACAGGCTTTCAACCGGCCTCGCCCGCCAAAGCTTCAGCGCAGGCGGGCCGAGCATGTCAAGAAGCTTTACTGAGGGCAGGCTGACAGTACCTGGAAGCTACAGTGAAAGCGGGCTAACAATTCCAAAAAGCTATAGGGAAAAAAATCATACAACATTTACCAAAAATTACCAGGTCATGGAAAATAAAATTAACAACCCTCACGAAGGTGATCTTCAGAATTCATCCGGAAAAGTTAGTTTTTCGGATACAGAGCTCGCTATCATTCGTATGATATGTGAGGAAAAGACCACAGAAGAAATTGCCAGTCAACTCAATCTCAGTAAAAGGTCGGTAGTCAGTTACAGGCAAAAACTGCTGGTAAAAACAGGCAGCAGGGGCAGTATCGGCATATTGACGTATGCTGTAGCGCATGGAATTTATACGGATATTTGAATTCTCTTCTCATCGCCTAAAACGGCTGTGTCTCTTTGTGTCTTGGTGCCTCCGTGGTGAAAAATGGTGAACCACGGAGGCACCAAGACACAAAGAGACACCAAGAATTTTGTCCAAAACGTTGTGCAACACCCACGGGACGCAGCTTCGTTGGCCCTGTCAGAAATCCACACTCATACTAAGCGGTGGTACGCAGATCCATGAGACGTTGCGTGCCCTGAGATTCCCAATTTAATTCAAACAGTACGGACTCTTCTGTTATTAATTTCATTTTATTCATCAATCTTCATTATTTTGGAAAGACAGTTAACAAGATATTGTAAAAAGAGCCTTTTACCATTTGAAAAAGAAACAGCCTCCATGATCATCAGAGAAATAGCCCTGAATGAAACCTGGTTTTTGAAGGAAATGCTCTACGAAGCATTATTTGTTCCGGAGGGCCACCCAAAATTGCCAAGAACCATTCTCGATGACCCTGCTTTGTCTAAATACATTGAAAACTGGGGTAAAGATGATCTGGATGTGGGAATTGTGGCTGAACACCATGGCGATTTGATTGGTGCCATCTGGGGGAGGCTGTTCTCAACTGACAATAAGGGATACGGATTTATCGATGAAGAAACGCCCGAGCTGAGTATGGCAGTAAAGGAAAATCATAGGGGTAAAGGAATCGGTACAAAACTCCTTGATGCTGTCTCCGAAGCCTACAAACACAAAGGAGTTAAAGCGCTGTCTCTGAGTGTGGACAAACAAAACCTCGCCTTCAAGCTTTATAAACGGGCAGGCTTCGAGACTGTTTGGGAAAATGAAACGTCGGCGACCATGAAAAAGGCAGATAAATTAAGAAGTTGAATTGTAAAACCTATGTTGTCTGAAAACCGGCAATTACTGAAAAAACGTATTTTATGAATAAAATATACGATCAATTGCTATCACCTAAAATTAAGTTTCAAAGCGAAAGGCTTATCCTGGCAATTGCCATATCCAGCTATCTATTACATTTAGTATTAATCCTTCTTACGGCTTGCGGCGTACTCCAAATAGAATCAAAATTCTTTAAAAGCCCTATTGCCGCGATATATACGCCTTTTTCATTCATTTTAGTTTACGAGGTATTTTTACTTATCTTCTTCTTACCAAAATCAATTTCCTATTATATCGGGAAACAATATGAAATTATTACCCTCATTGTTATCAGAAGAATTTTTAAGGACATTGCCAACTTAGAACTTTCATCAGAATGGTTTCAAATTAAAAGCGACTTACAATTCACATACGATGTGCTGACATCGTTAATCCTCTTTATTTTGATCTATTTCTTTTACCAAAAAATTGTTAAAAGAGATGATCCCGATATGGAAAGATCAGGCGATAAGGACATAAGAATACGGAAATTCATCAATTTGAAAAAGGCTATTGCTACATTACTAGTGCCGGTATTAATTGTGCTTGCAGTATATACTTTTTTCAATTGGGCAAATGCAGCTATAAGTGATCATGAAAATGGGACAGCCGCTTTTGCAAATATTAATAAAATATTTTTTGATGAATTTTTTACAATTTTAATTATTGTAGACGTGCTGCTTTTACTGGCATCATTTTTTTACTCTGATAAATTTCATAAGATAATAAGAAATTCGGGTTTTGTAATTTCAACCATTCTGATCAAAATTTCTTTTTCAGTAGACGGCATAGTAAATAATGCACTAATTATCGGAGCTGTATTATTTGGGTTTCTCATCCTGTTAATTCACAACATGTTCGAGAAAAATGCTGAGCTTAGTGAAGGCTAAAGCACCAATAGCTTATATTCGGTGGCTAACGTGTTAATTATACCCGGGCCGCTTGAGGTTAATGACTTTATTTCGATATAACGTCTTCTGTTCACATCAATTACTGAAATATGCTTTTTTAAATAAATTTATACCCTTAGAAACCAGATTACTTTTTAAAAACTCATTTTAAAGGTTCTTGAAATTTATCAAAGAGGACAGTGGAAAATAATCCACTGACCTCCTATCTGAAAATTACTGTGAATACCCGGGATTTTGTTTCAAATTGGGATTGGCAGCGATTTGCGTGTGGGGAATAGGGTAGATCTCCCACGTAGCATCTTTACGCAGATCGTTTGAAGCATAAGCATCGAATGCAGATGGTATTGTAACAAAAGCATTCCAACCACTGTAGCTTACATCCAAGGCCTTACTCATATTAGGATATCCCATAAAAAAACCGCCCCAGCCAAAGGTAAATTCTGCCTTTCTGCTAAAAGCAAACTGAAATAGGTTTTCTGCAGCATTTTTGTTTGTGTTGGCAAATGTTTCCAACAGATCACCGGATAATACCGGTACTCCATTCAATTATTTTATGACTTACTTGAATGAGTGTTACGCGGCAGGATGGCAAAATCGGTTGAAAAGATGACTGTCTTAATCTTTTACAAAAACTATTGATTCAATAGCTATTTACGCTTTTTTACAAGTTGACAAAGCGGTGATGGCCATTCGAACCTAAATTTGATTTCCTATCCCTTCGCATATCATGTTATGATATTATTTCGATAAGAGGTATTCTATTCTTTCCTCATTGATCACCGGAATACCCCCAAATCTACCTTGCAAATATCCTTTCCGAATATCTGCATCATAACGTGGTTTAAACGCTCCCAATGAATAAAGGGATGACTCTTCATTTTTATTTTTATCTACGAACCATATTTCGCCCCTTCTTAAAAGCTCGAAATCCAATAAATAATCTTCGTGGCTGGTAAATATAATTTGTGACCTGAATAAGTTTTCATTTGAAAGAATTAATTTGACGAGTTTATATGACAACTCAGGATGAAGATTTCTTACTATTTCATCTATAAAAATAGTGCTTGAACTATTTTTCATAATAAAAAGCGAAGGAACCAGGTCCATGAGACGTTGTGTGCCCTGAGATTCCCAATTTAATTCAAAAAGTACACACTCTTCCATGGTCTCAAATAACCCTTCTTTCGCCCTGATTCTCTTTTTGTGCTTAGTCATCAGTTTATAGCAAGAAATCTCGCCGGCTTTATTCTTTATTATGGCAAATCTTCTGTCGTCTGGCATGGGCAATAACACCTTGGATTGTGGTTCGATATCTTCTATTGTTTCACGCAAATCTGTTACATAGGGGTAGGCTTTTTGGTGTTAGTACGCTAATTGAACCAACCATTAAAAGTTTCGCCAAACCTTTCATTTTTTACGCTAAGATGGCTCTCTACATTGGGTTGAGTATTTCGGTAATTAGAATTATTAATATTGGCATTGAAAAAAGAGTAATTATTTATACGTCGATTAATCTTTTGGTGCTGATTGCTTTATATTTGTTTGAAAGAAGCTACTCGAAAAGAAAATTAAGCATCATCAAACCCTGAATATGTCAATTCTCAGCACCCTATATAATCAGTATAAGTCACTCAAACTAAATGAGATCCAAAACTATGATCGCTATAATGAGTTATTACTGATTCATTCAAGTAGTGTGATGGAGGGTTCAACCCTCACATTGGATGAGACTGAAATGCTTATTGAGGAAGATACTACGCCAAAAGGTAAGCCCTTGGAACATTCATTAATGATCAAAGACCATTATGAAGCATTAAAGTATGTCATTGAACAGTCGAAAAAAATTAAACACATTTCGGAACCGGTAATAAAGAAAATCGGTGCCCTGGTTATGTGTTCTACCGGAGGTGCGTACAGTTCTGCTTTAGGAACGGTTGACTCCCGGTTAGGTGATTTCAGGCTATCAGCTTCGCGGGCTGCCGGAGGAAGCTATTATGTAAGTCATGATAAAATTTTGCCTATGATGGATGATCTCTATCGGAATGTCAATAAAAGTATTCATGAGGTTTCATCTGTAGATGATATAATGACCCTATCTTCTTATGCACACCTTCAACTATTAACTATTCACCCTTTTGTCGATGGGAATGGAAGATCGGCAAGGCTTCTTCAAAACCTAATATTGCTAAAACATAACCTACCGCTATTGATCATACGCCACGAAAACAAATCAGACTACATAGCTGCTATTAAAAATGCTCGGGCTAAAGAGGATGTTCAACCATTTCAGAAGTTTCCGGAGCATGAATACACTTACCATCTAAAACTTGAAATTGATAAGGCACAAGCTATGAAAAAAGGTAAATCCGGGGGAATGTCTTTTACTATCAACTTGTAGGTTCAATCAGAACAAGGATGTAAAACTATAAAGTATCCTAAGTGTGAGGAAACCTCTGATTATAAACTACACGAAAATGGAGTCTCACAAAACGCTGTAATTTTGTTGATGGTAGTGTTTGAAGCAAATTTGAATAATAGAAAACGATTAACATCATACGTTATTTAGTAATCATAGAAGAAACAAAAACAGGTTTTAGCGCTTATGTTCCCGATCTTCCAGGCTGTGCCTCCGTAGGTGATACACGTGAAGAGATTGAAACAAATATCTATGAAGCTATTCTGTTTCACATAGCAGGAATGAAAGAAGACGGCTTAGAAATTCCTTCGTCGAAAACTGATGCATTAAGCTTAATAGTGCCCAAAGTTGCATGAAGGTTAAAGAGATCATGAAGTTGATTGAAAAAGATGGATGGTGTTTGGTGGCACAAAGGGGATTTCCACCTTGACAGTCTCACCCATTTTATTGTAAAGTTCGACTAGCCAATTTTTACTATATACTACAAGAGAATATGACTTCTGGTAAGGAAACCAAACTTAAGATTTGGAATAGCCTTTTAGATGAACAGTTTCCGTACCGGCGAGGGGATCAATATCGAACCTGGTTATCGCCGATTTGCAACAGGTATTATCATTTCCAAGTTTTGCCTAGAATTTTGGTAGGTTTTGCCAAAAATTTTGCGAATTTCATAATCCGCTCGATTTGATCGGATTATTTAGAAAGCTGCTTGGTAATCCGGTTGTTTCTTGGGTAATACATTGGTTTCACGTGTACGTGTTCATTACCTTCACCCTCCAAACTAAAGCTTACAAAAGGGCTTAAATTAATTTGTTATTCTTTTTTGTTTTTCCGCCTGAATTCATAGATTTGTCAAAGAAAGACAAGTCGAAAAATTCAAGTCAAATGAAAGAAACCTTTGGAGAGTTTATAAGGCGGCTAAGAAATCAGAAAGGGTTGACTCTTACTCAACTAGCTGCTAAGCTTGAATTAGACTCCGCTAATCTTAGCAAAATCGAAAATGGTAAAAGAGAGTTTGATGAGAAGAAGATTGATTTATTGTGCGCATCGTTTGAGTTAAACAGAAAGGATGTGGAAAAAGAGCTTTTAAGTGAGAAAGTCGCAAAAAAGCTATATTCCTACCCAAGTTGTAATGAAATATTGACTTTGGCTGAAGAAAAAATCAAATACTACAGAAGCAAAAATACTGAGCAGGGAAACTTAAAATTTAAATCATGAATCTAATTCAAGAAAAACTAGATGTAATCTCAAAAAAACGGGCTAATCTTTTTAATTGGAGAGGACAGTTTACACCTGAGTTTGTAGAATATATTTTGGATTCGTCTAAATTAAAGCTAGGCTCCTTAGTTGCTGACCCTTTTGCTGGAAGTGGTACTGTACTAATCGAATCTGCTACCAAAACTCATTCGAGTTTGGGTTTCGAAATTAATCCTGCGGCATTCCAAATGGCTAGTTTCTATAAATACTCAAATTTAAGCTTAGCCGAACGTCATGATCTATTATTTTCAATTGGTTCTAAATTATCACGGATTATTTCCAAGTTGAACGGGCAACTAATTTACTGCGAGTCGAAAGACTATAGAATAGCCCATAATGGGTTAATTGAAGTCGCTCAATCAATAAAGGCTGCAAGTAGTGTTGAAGATGTTTGTTTCTTTATGAACATGCTATTTATGTCAGAAAAGGATACAAAATTAACCATCAAAAACTCCTTACAACAATCTTTTTTCTTCTTCAAAAGAGCTTTATTAAACCTTCCTTTTAATCAAACCAATATTCAAGTACACAATAAAGATGCGCGAAGTATAGGTAATATGTATCCGAATCAAGTTGATTTGATCCTTACAAGTCCTCCATACATCAATGTTTTCAATTATCATCAAAATTACCGAGCTGTAACGGAAACATTTGATTATGATATTCTTGGTGTGGCTCATTCTGAATTTGGATCAAATAGAAAAAATAGGGGTAATAGATTGCTGACTGTAGTTCAGTATTGCATGGATATGGAAGCTTCCCTTGTCAATTTTTGGAAATCTTTAAAGGATGATGCTAAAATGGTCATGGTTGTCGGTAGAGAATCAAATGTTCGCAAAACACCATTCTACAATGGGAAAATAGTTTTAGATCTTTTACAGAACATGAATGGGTTTAAGAACATTCACTGCACTGAAAGGTCTTTCACAAACAAGTTCGGTAAACGAATAATTGAGGATATTATAATTCTCGATAAAGATTCTATAATTACTCCTTCACCAAATAATGCTCAAAATATTGCTCGAGAACACTTGAAAATAGCATACAATAAAGCCCCGGAGGATGTGGTAGTTGACTTTGAAAATGTAATGGAGAGAATAAATGATGTTAAACCTTCACCAATTTTTAATGCATAGACATGGCATTAACACCCCACAAGGAAAAGCTTGTTGCAGCAATTAATAACCCAAAAGCTGCTAAAGACAAGGATTTACTTAAAGAAGCTTACAAGGAATATCTCAATTTTACGAAAAAACTAACAAAGCTTCAGAGCACAGGAGCCAAAAGAGTAGAGGAAATGACTGCCTTACTTAATGGGTATAAAGATTTTCTTGAGGTAGACTTAATAGCAAAGAGAGGAAGTGCTTTTATTAAAAGGCAGAAAGGCCAAATGAAATTGGATAATAGTGTTATTGAGGAATTCCTAATTCATCTTGTGCACGATGATGTTTTACAAAACTTGCCTGATGGCATTGAAACGGGTTCTCATACAGCATTCATGTCGCTTTCCTTCAGACCCAGCAACATTGATTCTCTGAATACAAAACCGGAAATTGTACTCAAGCAAAAAGACCAAGACTTTACAATTGGAAAGAGTATTTTCTATCAATTATCGCCAGACAGTGCCTTTGACAAGAAAGTTACTGCTAATGGAAAACTGTTTCTTGCAGTACTAGCTGCTGAAGTTAAAGTCAATTATGACAAAACAATGTTTCAAGAGTGTGCAGGAACCGCATCAAGGTTAAAACAAGGCTGCCCATTATCGAAATACTACGCTTTAGTTGAATACTTGGATATGCAACCAGAAGATGTTCGTTTGACAGATATCGACAATGTCTTTTTACTAAGAAAAGCCAAGAGACTACCTTTCGAGAAAAGAAGTGTTTATGAAGAAGTAAGGGATCAACATAGAGACTACCCAATCAGTGCGGAAGTAATGAAAATGTTTGTCGACGAACTTCAGGAATTTATCAGTGCAACTTGGTACGACCCACAAGAGGCTTTGAAAAGAGGTTCATTCTCATGAGCTACACATATTGCTGGATCACGCAACCATTCGATCAGCGCTCCGGTCAATTTATCCACATAGGATAGTTTCTTGCCGGCAAAATCAATGTAAAGCTTTTCGGTAGGCTTATGATTCAGCACTATAGAAAGGTTAGTGGCGATCTGTTGTTGCTGAATATGAAAGCAGAATTGAGAATACCGATAACTATCCGCATGTTGCTGGCGATATTCTTGCCATTAGCAGGTATTTGCTTACTCCTTTTCGTTTTAACTCCTTAAGAAAATAAGGAATAAGGCTTTTAAAATGTTCATAGCGATCATCTTTATAGGAAGGATTGCCCGCATGAAATTTAGCTTCCAGTTCCGGGTTTTCCAGCCTGATCGACCAAGCAATACTCACCGGTGCTTTGGGGCCATGAGTAAGTGCCTGGAGCTTTTCTAAATACGATCTGACCGTATTCTTGCTCATACCAAGGATACGGACGATAGTTTTACGCCCCCTGCCTTGTTGATGAAGTAGTAATAATTGTTTTATTTGACTCATTGATTTTGGTTTTCCAGCCATCGTTATTGTTCTGTTTGCAGGGTTATCAAAACCTGCGAAAAACCAAAATTCTTTTATATGGGAGGGGTTAGTATATTCCGGAATATCCACCAATTCGGGCTAAATGATTTTAGGAAAGTAAAGGCTTTTTAAGATTTCATTGGCAATACGATTGAGACTCTATTTATTTTCGTGACCAGACGTAGCGACACCAAGGTGATAGGCGATCTGATAAGTAATAAATTTGATCAAGACAAAAACCGCTTATATTTCATCAAAAATAAATAAGATTTTTTATATTGGTCATGGATGGAATCCAGTCTGGAATGCTTAAAATAGTGTGGATAGATATTTTATTATAGACCAGCCATAAACCGCAAATTTAAATATGAATATTTTCGAAAAAAAGCTACAAGAATCTGCAGAGCCAGAATTACCCATCGATCCTATAGAGTTATATCAAACCTGTGCTTATAAGGATGGATATGGTTATTTAAGGGGTATACAGGAAGAAGTGCTAAAAAATTGGCATCAAAGCAGATCACAAAGGGATATCATCTGTAAAATGAACACAGGTTCTGGAAAGACACTTACTGGATTATTAAATGCTTTATTCCAAACTTGTTGAAAAAAGAATGCCCTGTTTATATGTTTGCCCAGATAAACAACTCACTCAACAGACTTTACAGCTAGCCACACTTTATGGAATTCCAGTGTGTGTCTTTGATAAACCTGGCGAACTTCCGATGGACTTTGTTAATGGTAAAAAAATACTGATTTGTAACTTCTACAAGTTATTTAATGGAAAATCAATTTTCATAAGAGAAAACATGAAAATCGGATCTATAATACTAGATGATGCTCATAAATGCGTAGACATTGCTCGTGAACAATCAGCACTACGTATATCAAGGGATCACGTCATATCAAAAAAATTGTTTACCCTTTTTGAGCAAGCATTGAAACATCAACTCCCGGGCACATTTCATCGTCTTGAGGGTGGAGATCCTAATATGTGCATGAAAGTACCTTATTGGGCATGGATAGATAAAAATGAGAAGGTCATTGAGATAATCAATAATTATGTTAAAGAAATCTCTTCTGACCCTGAAAATGAAGAGGACATTGCGCTAAAGTGGGATTTTATGGCCGATAATCTAATGACTTACGATTGTTATTTTGGAGGCAATAGCATTCAAATTACACCGATCCATGTTCCATATCACATGGTGCCATCATTTTATGAAGCAGATCACAGATACATTTTATCAGCTACCTTTGAGGATGATTTTGATTTGATTCGTGATTTAGGCATAGAATTCGATAGTATAGTAAGTCCAATTGTCCCTAAAGACAGACGTGACGTTGGAAAGAGATTAATTCTCGCGCCCCGTAGATTTGACACTTTACTGACAGATGACGCATTGCGCCAATTTATTGCCATTTACCCTGGCGAGGGTTATAATGTCGTGGTATTAGTTCCTTCAGAGGCAAAAGCAGCCGAATGGGAAAAGGTAGGTGCATTATTAGTTAACCGTAAAAACATAGAAAATTCAATAGTTAAACTGAAGAATAGCAAAGGAAATTTCATGGTATTTATCAATAGGTATGATGGAATTGACTTACATGGAGATTTATGTCGATTGTTAATACTTGATGGCTTGCCTAAGTATAACTCGCTATTAGAACATTATGCTGAAACCAGAATGGAAACACTGAGCGCTGGAAAAAAGGCTCAGGTAGTTGAACAAGGACTTGGACGAGCGGTAAGATCTGGCGGTGACTACTGTTCTGTTTACTTAATGGGTAGTGACCTCACTAGTTTCTTAGGTGTTGAAAAATATATGCAACACTTTACTCCAATAACCAAAGGTCAGTTAAATTTAGGTTTAAAGCTTTTAGATGGACAAGAAACAACAAATCCACTAAAAACTTTGAAGGATACTGTAGCCCTATGTTTGTCTGACGATGAGTCTTGGCTAAAATATCACAATACAGAATTATCAAATATTTCTTTGGATTCTGTTCATAAAAAAAAGAGACTCCGATTAGAAATAGCGGAATCTGAGAAAAAGGCTTTATCCGAATTTAGAAAACGAAACTACCAACCTGCAGGTGAAATTATTCTCAATGAGATTATTGGCAAGAACGGTATAAGTGAAAAGGAAAAGGCATGGTTTTATCAATTTGCTGCACAACTCATTTATCCTGGCCAAAAAGCTCTTTCTAATGATCTACAATCCAAGGCTGCCAATTTAACAACCAATATGTTCCATCCACCACAAGGTCATGTTTATAATAAGATTTTAAAGAAGGGTGCCCAAGCTTCACTAGTCAAGAAAAAACTAGAAGAGTTTGAAAGGCCGGAAGACATAGTTTTACATGTAAATAATATTATCAATGGCCTTCAATATAATCCTGAAATTGAGGCAAATGAATTTGAAGAGAAACTGCAAGATCTAGGTAGATTTTTAGGGTTTGCAGCACAAAAACCAGGACCTGATTCAGGAATTGGACCTGATGGTTTATGGGGAATGCCCGATGGATATTTTTTAATCTTAGAAGCAAAATCCAGAAGGCTTGGTAAAAATGCCATTTCAAAAGACAATATCGAGCAATTGCAACAATCGGAATTATGGTTTAAAGAGAAATATGGGGAAGACGCGCATTATGCCGCTGTGAATCTGCAACCAAATGGTAAGAAAAGTAGAGACGTCTTTATTAATCAACATCATAAAGTAATTGATAAGGTGAGTTTAGAATTGTTACATACGAATTTGAGACAGTTCGCAAATGCTTTAAAAGGTACTCATCCCAAGGCCCACACCGAAGAAAGTCTTTTGAAAATACTCACTGCACACTCTTTAACTCTACCGCTTTTTAGGAGTACTTACATAAAAGCTATTAAATAGTGTCACACCTCCGTCAAACACCATCCCGTTGCCAGCATGCACCAATTTAAGAAGAGAGTAAGCCGTAACAAAGATCAAATTCGATAATCCTATTGATCGTGTGTAATAACCATTGCTATTTAATATTTGTATCTAACTCCCGTTTTTTAACCATCAGATCAACATAAAAATTAAAAGCCTGCTCCAAAAGCTCTTTATCATTTTCCGGATCAATGTTTTCAACCAGTTGGGTTTGACGATCAAAGTACCATTCAGTAAATTCATCCGTAAGATTACCATCAAAACCCATAATTGACCAAATCAATATACTAAAGTCCAGGATACCCGCACAAGCATCGAGCCCCTTTTTGGGACTTCGTTCTCGCAGTTTTTTTAATACCGATTGTATGGCCCGATTTTAGTTAAACCCCTAAAGCGTGAGTTGCAATATCGTATTGAATTTTATAATAAAGACAAAGCACAGTTAAAGGGATTGATGGAAAAGCAGTTGAAGGAAATCGAAATGAAAATCGAACGGATTGAAGAACGGTTTATTTTAGAGGAGATCAGCCAGGAATTGTTCGAGAAATACATGCCTAAATACAGCAAGGAAAAGCACGAAATTATAAATCAATTGGAGAACTCAATGTTTGATTTATCGAACCTTGAAAAAGAGCTTGACAGCGTGGTAGAAATTGTAACTAATTCGCTGGAAATATGGGAGTTAGGAAGTTATAACATGAAGCAGAAGCCTCAAAAGTTGGTCTTTCTGGAAGGAATTCACTATTACCGCCAAAATGACCATTATCGAACCAATAGAGTGAATGCGGTCTTTGAACTAAGCCGTTCTTTATCAATGAATTATGATAAAGACAAAAAGGGGATAAAAGACCGACCAGTCATTTTATCCCCGTCAGTAGTCAAAAGGATTTTTGAAGCAAATCAATTCCCTCTGACTAGGACTAAAGGAAGGCCAACTATATAAAGAAATCGTTTCCTAACAGCCGAGCTAAATTGCCCGTCAAATTAAACTACCTGAAATAAAATCAACGATTACCGGTTGCTGTACTCTCTAACCCGGTGCGGGGCGGTTCGTAATTGAATGCAGTAAATATAATTATATTTATGATTCTTTTGAAGTTTAATCAAATTTCTATCGCAAAATTAGATTTGTCTAGTTATCAAAACGGTAAATCATATTTTGCAAAAGTTGCTAAACATTTAAATATTTTCGAAATTGCTGTTGTAAAAACAAAATTACGTAGAAACAAACGGTCTTTATTCCCAAGAACAAAAACCGCCAAAGGAATTTACCGAACAATGGGAATGGTACCGGAGTGTCCAAACCTTTTATGGCGTGGGCCTTCTCTATCCATGTTCGGTGCGCTTGGCGGTGCGTTGTTCTGTGGATAGTTGTAAGGTTCACGCTATTTTGTTTTCAAAAAGCCATTAAATGTCGATTAAATCGAGTTTCTTGTGGGGTGTGTAAAGTGGTAAGGAAAACTTGCATGGTGAAAAATATTAAATTATTAATATAAGATTGTATTCAGCAATTCCTCATTATCAATGTTTTGTATGCAGATTGAAACTACTACTATTCGTAATGAGTTCATTAGGAGCATGTTGTGCAAAGGGAAAATCTGATCAATTAGCTTGGATTTTTCAAGGAACGATAATTATATTTAACAATTTGAGAACTACAAAAACTGTATCTAGTTGGCGAAATCTTACTTGACGGCAAATGATCACATAATCCTTAAAGGATTGAATAACGGTGATGAAAACGCCTTTCAAGAACTCTATGAAAGGTACTATCATCATTTATTTGCAATTGCTTTCAAAATGACTAAATCAAACGAAACTTCCGAAGGTATCGTACAGGATGTATTTGTTAAGATTTGGCAACGAAGGAAAAAAATTAAAAAGAAAGGTTCTCTAAAATCCATGATATATACAATGGTGCGGAACCAAACCATAGACTTTCTAAGGGAGAGTGCATATCGAAGCGGATACCAAAAAGAATTATATCAAAACACTGTGCGTGCTTTCCATCATGCTGAGAATGAAGTATGGTTCAATATGTTTAAAGAACAAGTCGATGGAATTTTAGCTAGTTTACCACCACGAAGGCGAGCTGTGTATTCTTTATCCAGAGAGAAAGGAAAAAGTCATGAAGAAATCGCCAACGCATTGGGTATCTCAAAACAGGCGGTAAGTAATCACATTTCAAAAGCCCTTGAAATAATCAGAGATCAATTAGAAAAGGTTGATAATTGATTTATAATTGGCCAAACCTCCGCCTCCTTCCATAGCGACTACCAGGGGTTCTTAAAATCTATTTACGGCATTTTTTTAACTGCGCAAGGTTAGTTATTGGCGGCTTATACGTGTATTATATATAAGCTAATCAATAAGATTAACATTTGTGAGCGAAAAAGATATTAAATACCTTATTCAAAGGTTTATTGAAAATAGAAGCACCGAGGACGAGATTGGGCAGTTACTAAAAATTTTGAAATCCCGGGATAATGACCTGAAAATTGAAGCTATAATCGACACGTATTTTCAGGAGGTTAATAAAGAGGACATTTTAAGTAAAAGAGCAAACACAGAAGAAGATCGCTTAAAAGTCCGTACAATTCTCTCATTGGCAAAAGCACAAGAACTTTCCAGAGGCTCAAATGTTCGCCGCCTATTCATCGCACCATCGAAGAAGGTATATAACAGAATAGCAGCAGTTATTTCTTTGGCCGTGGTTGCTTCCGTTGCAATCTATATCTTAAAAAATACTGAAGAAACAAAACTGATGGTTCATGAAACCGCACCCGGGCATAAGGCAACGGTCACTTTGCAAGATGGAAGTAAAGTAAGCATGAACTCGGAAAGTAAGCTAATATATCCGGCACGGTTTAACGCTATTCGTGAAGTCACCATAGTCGGAGAAGCGTTTTTTGAGATTAAACCTGATAAAAAAAGACCTTTTGTAGTGAAGTCAAAGCATCTTAATACAAAAGTATTAGGAACCTCATTTAATGTCAGGGCTTTCCCCGATGAGGAAAAGGCGCAAGTTTTAGTTGCGAGTGGTAGGGTAGTTGTTGAAAATGTTCCGACAACAAGTGGTGGTGTGTCCCAGGAAATAATTTTGCTCAAAAACGAAATGGTAACCTTTAACCTGGCAGAACAAGTTATGTACAAGGAAAATCCGGTTGAATTACATAAACTTTTAGCCTGGCAAGATGGGATACTCATTTTTGATGGAGTTGAACTGAGGGAAGTAGTTAGAAGTTTGGAACGGTGGTTTGGAATAAAAATTACCTTGAAAACCGAGCAGGTAGGCTACTGTCTGATTAGAGGAACATTTGAGAATTTAAGCCTTGATCGAATTTTACAACTCATACAATACAGTATGGAAGACTTTACCTATGAGTTTGATGAGGGAGGGGTTACTATAGAAGGTAATGGTTGCAATTCAGAAGATAAAATTAAAAGTCAACGCATCAAATAAAAAAACTATGACCGCCCTAATCACAATGAACAACTCACCATGATATAAAAGTGATTTTCGACACAATGAGTAAAAAGGCCCCCTAATTCACAAATGTTCCCGCATTCATAATCAGGGAGGGCCTTTTCGCAAAATTTCTAACAAAACGAAGATTGTTTTATCAAAAATTTCTATAAAAATATGAAAAAATTATTACGATGGGTAACAATTATAATGACGGTTAATCTTCTTTTAGCAGTATATATACCATGCCTTTGTGCAAGCCTTCTAGTTACCAGTGAGTCCTTATCTCAGAGCGTTAAGGATGTAAATATTTCCATTGATGTTCGGGAAACTTCCGTTGAAAACGCATTGGAGATTATAGAACAACAAACCAGATTTAGGTTTGTGTATTCAGGTAACGCACTTTCCTTTGTTAAGAACAGTCAAATTAGTCTTGAAGCGACTAACAAAAGTGTTGCTGATGTACTAGGTGTCATAGCCAATAAAACGAAAGCTTCTTTTAGGCAAGTGGATAACAACATTGTGGTAACCGCACCTTCAACAATCCCGGATAAAAAGAAAGAAAAGAGTAGTAAGCAAGCTAAACAAGACCAACTGATAAGGGGTAAGATCACTGACTCAAGTGGTGAACCACTTGCGGGTGCAAACATCATAGTGAAGGCTACTACCATAGGAACAGTAACAGATGTGGACGGTAATTACACAATTAGTGCACCCGATAACGCTACTGTACTGGTGTATTCTTATATAGGATATAGCACCCAAGAGATTGAGATTGCGGGGCGCTCGGTGATTGACGTCACACTACAAGAAGATATTACAAGTCTGTCTGGAGTAACCGTAAGTACCGGTTACTGGCAAACTAGCGAAAAGCTCAACCCTGGCAATATATCCAAAATTAATTCAGAGGATATAGCTAAACAGCCAGTTTCTAATCCCTTACAAACCATTCAAGGCCGTATGCCAGGGGTAAATGTGATTCAAAATACCGGCCTTCCGGGAGGGGGAATGAATATACAAATTCGCGGGCTAAATAGCCTGAGAACTGGTAATACGGACAATGGCAACTTCCCATTGTATATTATTGATGGTGTTCCTTATCCCTCACAGCCCGTTCTTACTACACTGTTATCTTCGGTAATACAGCAAGGTAACCCTTTAAATAGTATAAATCCCTCAGATATTGAAAGCATTCAAGTGTTGAAAGATGCTGACGCTACTGCTATCTACGGGTCTAGGGGCGCCAATGGTGTCGTGTTAATAACGACAAAAAAAGGGGCACCGGGAAAGACAAAATTTGATGTAAACTTTTCTCAAGGTGCTGGAAAAGTCGCCAATAGGATGGATTTACTGGATACGCAACAATACTTAGAAATGAGGAATGAAGCCTTTGGTAATGACGGTGCAACCCCCGATCCATTTAATCCTAATGATCTGGATGTGCTCGAATGGGGAGATGGTTACACCGATTGGCAAGAGGAGTTAATAGGTGAAACCGCACACATGACTAATGCTGAACTTTCAATGTCAGGGGGCAATGCAAATACACAGTTTTCGATTGGCGTTGGATTTAAAAGAGAGACTACGCCAATACCGGGAGATTTCTCGTATGAAAAAGGTTCTGGACGGTTCAGTTTAGGTCACAGCACCTTAGATCGAAAATTCAACATAGCCCTAACTACAACCTATACAACTGATAAAAATGATCTCGCAAATAACGATCCCACCCGCCTGGCAATAACTCTAGCTCCAAATGCCCCACCCCTACGAAATGAAGATGGGAGCCTTAACTGGGATAGCCCACTAGGACAACCTCTTGCCCGACTTTTAACAAATTACGTAATAAGAACTAGCAACCTTATTACCAGCGCCGATCTTAATTACAAACCCGTTCCCTTTCTAAATATCAAAGCACGGCTTGGATTCAATAGATTATCGTTTGATGAAACAAGGACAAGACCCATTGAGTCTAATAATCCGGCTTTTGGGGTAACCTCAGGATCAGCCGATTTTACAGATGGTGGTACAAATTCTTGGATCGTGGAACCACAAATAGAGTATAATAAAGAGATAGCCCAAGGGCAACTATCCGTATTGGTGGGAACTACATTTCAGGAAACTATAAGCGAAAGGGAAACGATGAGAGCAACGGGATTCCAGGATGACAGTTCTTTGGAAAACATTGCAGGCGCTAGTACCCTAAATAATTTAGAGTATATCTATTCTGAATATCGGTACAGTGCGGTGTATGGCCGAATAAACTATAACTGGAAAGAAAAGTACATTGTCAACTTATCTGGTCGAAGGGATGGCTCCAGCCGATTCGGGCCTGATAAGAGGTTTGGAAATTTTGGGGCGGTTGGAATAGCATGGATTTTCTCAAATGAAGCCTTTGTTAAGAATAACCTGCCGTTTATTAGCTTCGGTAAATTTCGAGGCAGTTACGGCCTTACTGGGAATGATCAGATATTAGACTATGAGTTTTTAAATTCTTATGACTATACAGGTGACTCCTACTTAGGTGTTCCAGGCATACAACCTGCCAGAATTGCCAACCCGGAGTATAGTTGGGAGACAAATAGGAAACTAGAGGCTGGTCTTGAACTGGGTTTTTACAACGATAAAGTTCTTGTTTCTGTAAGTTATTACCGTAATCGCTCATCAAACCAATTAGTTGGTTTTGATTTACCAGGGACTACGGGGTTTCTTGGAGTAAGGGATAACCTTCCAGCCGAGGTTGAAAATACCGGATGGGAGTTTGAACTCACTACAATCAACATTGAAAATAATAATTTTAAGTGGACGACATCGGTGAATTTCACCGCCCCTAGAAATGAACTTATAGCATATCCAAATATTGAAAATTCTCCATTTGCTACTAGGTTTAGGGTTGGTTCATCGTTATTTGTAAGAGGGGCTTTTGAGGCCTCAGTTGATCCCCAAACCGGTCTTTATACATACAGGGATGTAAACGACGATGGATTTGCTCCTTCATTTAGCGACGATCTTCTTTTCGATCAGGAAATAGGGCCAGAATTTTTTGGAGGATTTCAAAATACCTTTCGGTACAAAGGTTTTGAACTCGATATATTTTTCCAATTTGTTAAGCAAACTGCTAACAGCTACATTTTCAATTTTCGCCCTCCTGGTTGGCATGGTAATCAGCCAACGGCAGTTTTGGATCGCTGGCAAAATCCCGGAGATATAACGGACGTCCAAATGTTTACACAAGGATTTACAGATGCGGTTTTTGCATGGTTTAATGTTGGAGATTCCGATCTCAATATTGTTGATGCCTCATTTGTTCGACTTAAAAACGTTTCTCTTTCGTGGAATTTACCAGAAGAATTAAATGGTAAGTTGAAACTAGAAAGGAGTAAAATATATCTCCAGGGACAGAATTTATTAACCTTCACAGATTATGTAGGTCTTGACCCCGAAAGTTTTGGAACCAGTGTGCCCCCTCTAAGAATGATTGCTGCTGGTATTCAGGTAACATTTTAAAAAATTGAATAAGAATGAAACGGACAATATATTATTTAACTACTCGAATACTAATAGGCAGTGTTCTAATAGGTATTTCGTTTTTGCTTCCGTCATGTGAAGATTTTGTTGACATTGATCCACCAATAACTGAAATAGTTAGTGAGGATGTTTTTGATAATGATGCCATAGCAACAGCGGCCATTTCAGGAATTTACACTGAAATGTTTAGGGCTCAAGCCTTCACTCATACTCTAACACTAAATAATGGAAGGGCTGCTGATGAATTTATTAATTTCTCATCGGATGTTAGCTTTCAGGCTTTTTTTGACAATGGGTTAGACCCCATGAATCCCAATTTAGAAACGTATTGGAATGAGTTTTACGGTTATATTCATTCGGCGAACGCAATTATTGAGGGTCTAGCCAATTCTACAGGAGTTACCATAGAAATCAAAGAACAGTTGGAGGGAGAGGCCAAATTTATTAGGGCTTTGTGTCACTTCTACTTAGTAAATTTATGGGGCGATGTTCCATTAATTACAACAACAGATTTTCAAACTAACTCAAGGGTTTCTCGCACTGCAAGCGCTCAAGTGTATGAGCAAATAATCCAAGATTTAATTGAAGCACAAAACCTTTTAGCGGAGGATTATTCTTTTTCCGGGGGGCAAAGAGGTAGGCCAAATAAATCGGCAGCTTCGGCACTATTGAGCAGAGTCTATTTATATGTAGGAGATTGGCAGAATGCTGAAGAAAGCGCCTCGGAGGTAATCATTAATTCTAACTACAACTTAGCCTCAGATTTGAATGAAGTTTTTTTATTGAATAGCTCAGAAACTATCTGGCAGCTTTGGTCTGTATTTAGTGGTGGAGGAATAAACACCTTTGATGGTGAGCTATTAATTTTTTCAGCGACCCCAACAAACGTTGCATTACGAGATGATTTATTGAACTCCTTTGAAACTGGAGATGAAAGAGGCGCCAATTGGGTTGGAAGCTTTTCAGATGGAACGGATACATGGTATTACCCTTTTAAATATAAAGTTCAAGATGGGAACCAGGGTGTACCAATTACCGAGGCGTTGTCAATGCTCCGATTGGCAGAACAATTTCTAATTAGAGCAGAGGCCAGAGCACAACAAGGAAATGTTACAGGGTCACAGGATGACTTAAACATGATCAGAAATCGAGCAGGGCTTACAAACACAACCTCAAACGATCAAACGTCCCTTTTAGCTGCTATTGAACAGGAAAGAAGGGTCGAGCTATTTGCAGAAAACAGTCACAGATGGCTCGACTTAAAACGTACAGGCCGAACCGATGCCGTACTGGGCGTTGTCAAACCTAACTGGCAGAATACGGATGTACTATACCCTCTTCCCCGAGCGGATTTTGACAAAAATTCTAATCTGAGGCCGCAGAACCCAGGCTATTAGGAAGTTTTACAGGCTTAAATATGGATTTGGTTGCATTCATAAGAATAGATTGATTAATGCAATTCAACTTTTACAATAAATGAAAAAAGATAACAATGAAATTATATTGCTTAGTAGGTATGGGTATATTTTACTTTTGTTCCCATGCCTACGGACAATCAGATAAAACTCCGCTAGGACATGTGGGTACAAAAACATTAGAATTTGGGGATAGCGTGCCAGATTTAATGTTGTCTCCTATTGTCAATTACAAAAAGCAAACTGCCAAAATTTCTGACTTCAACGATCAATTACTCATTCTGGATTTTTGGGCTACATGGTGTGTGCCATGCATCCGCCCCTTTCCAAAGTTGGACAGCTTACAACGGCAGTTTCAAGGAAGACTACAATTTATGCTAGTGACGGCAGAAAAGAGAGACTTGATTGAGAGTTTTTTTGCACGGCTTAAAAAAAAACATCAATATGTTTTACCCAGTGTGGTTGAAGGTGATTCCTTATTCAAGTTTTTTACTGATGATAGTGCATTTGACCGAGCTTACGTATGGATAATGAACGGCAAAATTGTTGCCCGAACTGACAAAGTATCTGAAAAGGATATTCACCATATTTTGGATGGTAATAAAGTAGGTAATGCCGAAATAGTTAAAAATAGAGTGCTTAAAGAACTTCCCTATGACTTTAGTCAGCCTCTATTATTAACACATAATTCAGATGCAGGTCATCATATTAAGTATTATTCTGGTTTTACCTCATTTATTAAAGGTCTGAAACCTTATCCTTATATAAAAAGACCAAAACCTGATGACAAAGCGGGTGGGCTACGGATGGTTAATTTACCCCTTTCATATCTCTATTTGGAGGCTTATCAATTATTTCCGATTCACGAAGTGAGCTTAGAAATGGAAGATATTGAAAGTTTTAATCCACCAAATTCCAAAAAAGACAGTTCTAACTTATACAGTTACGAATTGATTCTAGGAGATACCGAACTAAAGGATTTACGAGAAATTATGCAAGAAGACCTTAAACGGGTTTTTGGATATAAAGTGATTCAAGAAGTTCGGAATGTAAAAGTTGTAGTACTAAAACGAACAAAAAAAGAGAAACTTGCTACCAAGGGGGAAGAACCCTTCATAAATCACACAAATTTCTATGTTACCTTGAAAAATCGACCTTTCAAGGATTTCACTAAGACATTGAAATATTTTCTGATTGAAAAGGAAATTAGGTTTTTTATTGATGAAACCGGGATTACTAAAAATATAGACATTGAGCTTGATGTTAATATGAGTGATCCAAACGCCGTTGCTGAAGAACTCAGGAAATACGGTCTGAATATGACGGTGGAAGATAGACCAATGAAAATGTACGTAATAAAAGACAGAGAATGATGAGATTTCAATTAAGATACATACTACTGATCCAGGTTTTGTTTTGGTATTCAATAATGGTTTCGGGCCAGATACTTAATCCAGCGACTTGGAGTTATCAAGTTTCAAAAGATGAAGTTCACAAAGGGGATGTGGTGGAATTGATTTTCCGCATAGAATTGGACGATACGTGGTACATCTATTCAAACGATTTTGATGCAGAAATTGGGCCAACACCTACGGAGATCAACTTTGAACCTCATCAAAGCTATGAGCTAGTGGGGGAATTAATTCCTTTGAATACAAAGGAAAAGTATGATAATATTTTGGATGCTACCTATCGCTATATGGACAAGAAAGCTGTTTTTAAGCAAAAGGTTAAGATACTTGGTGAACACCCACTAATTAAGGGTGATTACACATATCTCGTTTGCTCAATAGCAGATGGAAAATGCATTCCGGGTGATGGTGAATTTGAATTTACAGGTTTGACCGTTTTACCTAAGTAAAACCAAATAATAACAGCAACGGAACAAAAAAAATAAGTAGGGTGGATAAAGGGAGTAGACTCTTCTTCATCGGATCGGTTATAGGTTGCCGTTCCTCCTGCCTGTCAAAAGATCGGCAGGCGGGTTACTCCCTTTACTATTAGTTTTTGATCAGTTGTCTCTTTACGCCGGCACAATTTGAAACTTAAAGGTATGGGCTGCCCTTCTTTAGCTTGCAATGGGCAACTTAGGGAGGTGACCAGGATGGCTTTAGAATGGGTAGCCCACTATTTAACCAGAAACGTGAATTTACATAGTAATATTTAGGGAAACAAACATAAAATCTTATCGAGAAAAAGGATTAACAATACATAGAAAACATAGGTAATAGCTATTTTCTCCCTGTCCTAAGAAACTGGCAATTTATAAGTACTACAGAGAAAATGGATAAGGCCACCATTATGGCGTGGGCTTAGTTTATTTGTAGTACAAGGTATGCCAGTACCTTTAGGACAATAGATTTAAGTTCCACGCTTTTTTTTATAAAATTATGAAAGCACATATAATCGCATTGTCCAAAGTACCAAGGGATGGTGCTCATGATCTGCTCTTAAAATGCAATGGCATACACTTTTTTGTAAGAGTTAAGCCAGATGAAGCAGACCAATTGCTTGCCACAGGAAAATTTGAGGTGCCCGAAGGTGGATGGTATGAGGCGGTTTACCCTCCAAAAAAAAAGAAAAAAGTATTTAACCCCTGGAAAATCTTTCAATCAATTTTTTAACCAAATAAAGACCACTATGAAAACAAAAATTATTTCAGTTCAAAAAACCGGTTCCGACAAGGGTTATAATCTTCACCTTCGTTTGAATGGAAAGTCACAAAACTTACCTCTTAGTAACCAATTGGGTGACCAATTAATTAGCATGGGAGACTTTGAAAAGGTCGAAAACAAATTTGTCCCGGTAAGGAAAAATGGTAGAGGCAATGTTGTGAACCGCATTGAAGATTTCGTTTTTGATGAATATTCAAGAAAGTTTCTTGTTAGGCAATTAGAAAAATGGATTTGGTTTGTAACATTTGGTACCGACAGGGAAGATTTTGCTGGATCAGATGAATACCTCGACCTTTTGTTTTTCCTATGGAGATTTAAAGATGTATTACATCCTAAAAGGGCGATCACATAATCATTGAGAGGATAATTGGGGATACTAAAATGAGACGATTGATACATAGTAAGAGTCAAAGTTATTTTAGTAAGAGTCAAAATCTTATTGTCCATCAATTGAAAACCCATTGAGAATAAATGAGTATCAATTGATTTTGATTTAAGTTTCAATCAATTTCTTAATGAGGGTTATCAAACAGAGTTCATTTTTTTTCTTTCTCAACCTGTAACTTCAAATATTACTCCAATAAAGGTCGAACGGATCCGAAAATTTGTCTAACGCCGGCCCATTAAATTTGCTCTTTAATATTGTCCCATTTCTGTCCCACAAAAAACCAAAAATCCTTGATAACCAACTAGTTACCAAGGATTTCCGTACCCAGGGCCGGAGTCGAACCGGCACGGCCTTGCGGCCATTGGTGTTTGAGACCAACGCGTCTACCAATTCCGCCACCTGGGCATATCTCTAAACGGGAGGCAAATATGTGTAATCATTTAATATTTTACAAATTTTTATTTTACTGGTGCACAACAAATGCATCTGAAATTTTGGCAAAGTTTAAGTAAATGCTAACGCACTTTTCCAAAAAGACCGGTGAAAAACTCGCTGCAATTTTTTTCGGGGCTAGAAGATCACCGTGAGAACTATATTTTTGTAGATAAGCAGAAATGCTAAAGGATCATGTCGGCTAATGATCAGATATCCTCCCAAATCATAATTCTTGTTATTATGGAGTGACAGCAAATAAATAATATATAAGCTTCCGTTTCACCAATTTTTACCCGAACCGTTGATTTTGTAGTACTCCTTTCCCTATTCGCATAAGATTTAGGGAAAATCGGCTCAAGATTTTCTGCACGATCACCAACTTCGATTTCTCCATAATCAAATTGAAAGCTGTTATCTCTGATATCGAAGCTTGTAAATACACCATTAGATATGTAGAAACTGGAATTGAGGTATACATATTCATAAAACGTTGTACCTTCAAATTCATCGATATGAGAAATTATAGAATCAGGTTGTCCTAGCATACTTAAAAATGTATTCTTTTCCGTATCAATCGATAGGCCGGAAATACCTAGTTTCTCCGGTGATAGGACATCCGGTTCAACCTGCCCGAATGAATAATGACTACCTCTCAAATTCAGGCAAAGAAACAGGCACAGGTAAAGCAGGGCCCATAAGATTTTGCTCATTATTTAAATTATTTGTAAAGTTTCCCTCTATTTTTATGCTAAACTTGTCCCTTTGAAGTTTACAATGTTTCCATACTATATTTTTGAACCAAATTTTTTCTGATTTCGTATAAATCATTTCTGTAAACCGCACCCCAAGTAGCTATTACATATATATAATTTTTTTTCACTAGAACTACTTTAGGCGGTTTTTCATAGTATGTATCATATATTACTCCACTTATTGTTTTATGTATGTCAGCTAAAGATTTATTATCCCCGACCACCCATTTTTCAATTACGAAGTCATAAACCCGACCTTTACGCGCCCTGTTATTTGTTTTCACCAAGGTCATGTAGCTAACAATAATACCTTCTTCCTCAAGCATTCCATCCCTGACCAGTTCCTTAAATAAAGAATATGGTGTCGAATCTTCGGAAGTTTCGTTGCCTGCTAAAGCATTGCTTTCTTTCATATAGCTTATCATGTCCTCATCACCGTTTACTTGTGAATAAGTCAAAGAACAGCTAGCAATCGAAATATTTGCTATGCAAAATAGTAATTTACAATAACTCATAAATCATCCGGTGTTTTAGATTTTATCTTCTTAATTTCATTCCTGTAATAATACTGCCATATTGAATGAATTGTTTTGGTATCCACTTTTTTATCCACTTTTTGCCCCTACTTTGTAATAGCCTTATCGGGATCTTTCCCATCCGATTTTATTTGAACTATTCTGATCAATAAAGTAAAAATCGTTACTATCCTGTATTAGCACCGTAATGCTGACACTGTTCAAATTGGTTTTGACCCCTTTCCATTTATTAACAGTACTACTTTAAAGCCCAACACATGCATGGTTGACTTCACCATAGATTGATGGGCTATTTTATAATTATACCAAAAAATCCGTTTTTACACCACCAGAAACCGCTTGAAAGAAAACGCCTGCGGTTTTTCTTCAAAAAATATTTTAGTGGCGGCCCAACTTTCCTTGAACAGGGTGGAGGAGCGGTAGTTGTTGAGCGCTTCTTCGTCTTCCCAATAGCTGTAGGTGACAAAGATGTTTTCCTGGTTGTAATCGCGTAGGAGCTCCAGGTGATTACAACCTTTGAAACTGCGGATGTTGGGACTGATACGTTGGAACAATTTCAGAAAATCATCCATATGCTGCCTTTTAAAGGTCATCCTAACGATTCTTACTAACATAGTTGCTTTTTCAGGGTTTGTTTTATGGTTTTGTCATTAATGCTGATCTTCAAATATAATGTGTACCGGGCTGTCGTAGCCCAGGCCCAGCAGCTCCGAGCCGTTGCCCATGTTAATGCCGATTTCCAGCAGCCCAAGACTGTTAAATATATGGAAAGACTCGCCTTGCACCACGCTGGCGATGCTTGGGTGGATCTGGTCGGCAAATGTGCGGCCGTAGTTGATTTTATACTTTTTATCTTTACTCAAAATTTCAAAGTCCTTGTATTGAATGTTGGTAATCAGGTTGCCGTAGTGATCCACATGAATCACCGATCCGGATATTTTTTGCTTTGTAGCTCTTGCTTGTTTGTTGATCATCCTTTTCATTTGCCCGTAAGGTTCCCCGATTTCATCCAGGGATTTCCCGACAGCCAACTTTGCGGCAGCCTGCGCCAAGATGTCGCGCTCGGGAAAATACGAGATCCCATTGGTTGCCGGCCTGGGTAATAATACCACTGCACCGGCTTCCTGGTCGCTTATGAGGCTCAACAATCCGTTGTCCGGCCCTACAAAGTAATGTTTTTCCACTTCCAGCCCAACAAACCGGGGCTGAATATCGTAGTTGGAATTGACAGCCACTAGGTGGACGGTCCCTTCAGGGAAGGATTTAAAAACTGATTTTAATACAAAAGACCCGTGTGCAATATTAAAACGGGCGATGCCATGGCTGATATCCAGCATCCGGGCGTCAGGATTAATACTGTAAATTTTAGCTTTTACGGCAGCTACATAATGATCGCAGTCCCCGAAATCCGACATAAATGTAATGAGGGCCATTTAAGCTATTAAATTTATTGTGTATTTTTGTGTAGTAAAATTAATTTTTTTAACCTTATAAAGTAAATTCGATTCAATAAAATAAAATTATAGCTTGGTAGAAAAAATAATTACCCTTGAAAATATATCCTTAATTGACTTTCTAGGGGTTCAAAACAAAAATATCAAAGAGGTTGCGCAGGCATTTCCCAAAAGTAAAATTGTGTCCAGGGGCAATGAAATAAAAATACAGGGAAGCAGTCCGGAAATCATTAAAATTAACGACATTCTCAATTCCCTGATCAACCATTACCACAAGTATGGCAAAGTATCGGAAGAGAACGTGCATTCTTATTTAAAGCATAATCGTGAAAGCGATAGCTTTGAGCAGGAAAAACAGCATGTATTGGTATATGGTACCAAGGGGTTTGTTATTAAGCCCAAAACCAATAATCAAAAAAAGCTGGTTCATGCAGCCATCAGTAACGATCTGGTATTTGCCCTGGGACCGGCAGGGACCGGCAAAACCTATATATCGGTGGCACTGGCTGTGAAGGCATTGAAAAATAAGGAGGTCAAGAAAATCATCATCACCAGGCCTGCTGTGGAGGCGGGTGAAAACCTGGGATTCCTGCCCGGTGACCTGAAAGAGAAGATCGATCCTTTTTTAAGGCCTATCTACGATGCGTTGGATGACATGGTGCCCTATGAAAAACTGAAATATTATCTTGAGAACAGGGTCATAGAAATTGCCCCATTGGCCTATATGCGTGGGAGAACGCTCAACAAGGCTTTTATCTTGCTGGATGAAGCACAGAATACCACGCCCATGCAAATCAAGATGTTCCTCACCAGGATGGGCCCCGAATCAAAAGTGATTATTACGGGAGATTTGTCACAAATCGACCTTCCTAAGAAACAGAAGTCAGGCCTGTCTGATGCGGTAAATACCCTGAAGGATGTAGAAGGCATTGGCTTCGTGGAACTAGGGCCCGAAGATGTAATCCGCCATAAAATCGTAAAAAACATTATTGAAGCTTACGAAAAGGCGGCAACTGCTATGCAGACTTCAGAGACTGCACAGGATTAACCATCGCCGTTTTTAAGGCCTGATAACTTGCCGTCAGCAAGGCAATAACCGGAGCAGTGAAACCAGCGATAACAAATACCCGGAGAGAAAAATCTACGCTGTAGGCAAAGTTTTGGAGCCATAACCTTTCGCACGGCTACTTCCCTGGCCCTTTCTGCCGGTCTTGCAGTAGCCGGATTCATACAATTGATGCTGGCAATAACCAATGTCACCGTTTTACCTTTCAGTACAGTGTTGTTCTTTCCAGTGTTTGGGCAAAAAGCTTAAATATGAAACTCTTCGTTAATATTTTCTGTAACAATCTGACCGTCAAACAGGTTGATGATGCGATGTGAGAACTTGGCGTCGTAGGGAGAGTGTGTCACCATTACGATGGTAGTTCCGCCCTGGTTCAGCTCTGTCAACAGTTTCATAACCTCTTCGCCATTGGCAGAGTCGAGGTTACCTGTGGGCTCATCCGCAAGGATTAATTTTGGTTCTGCCACTACTGCCCGGGCTATGGCTACACGTTGTTGTTGTCCTCCCGACAGTTGCTGAGGGAAATGATTGCGCCTGTGCATTATATTCATGTGCTCCAAAACCTTCTCAACCTTTTGTTTGCGTTCTGCGGAGTTTACCTTCAGGTACAAGAGTGGCAGCTCGACATTTTCAAACACGGTCAATTCGTCGATCAGGTTAAAGCTCTGGAAAATAAATCCGATGGAGCCTTTTCTGAGGCCCGCCCGTTGCCTTTCAGAATGGTTAGAAACTTCATGTTCGAGAAAATAATATTTGCCGCCGGTAGGATTATCGAGCAATCCCATGATATTTAACAAGGTTGACTTTCCACAGCCCGAAGGACCCATCACCGCTACAAATTCACCTTCCTTAATTTCAAGGTTTACAGCGTCAAGGGCGGTAGTTTCCACTTCGTCCGTAGTGTAAACTTTGCTAAGGTTTTCTGCTTTTTTCATAAATCTTGCATTTAAAGGTTAATGTATTTTTTTTTGCGTATTAGCTAATTTATAAAAATCTTTTTTAATCCTTCAGTATCAGCACCTCGTTGTCTCCAAAATTATCATAGCTTGATGTGATTACCCTGTCGCCGGGTATCAGGCCTT
>JAKSDQ010000225.1 GCA_022360015.1 Cytophagales bacterium | reverse complement strand
TAAACGTTTCTTCGAGAATGATTGCGACAAAGATAACTTTCCTTTATCTCCTTCGCTGGCGGGCTCTAGAAGAGCTGGCAGAGATCTTGACTGGGCCAAGTATCTGACTCCAACAGCTTCATCGCCTGCCTGTCCGACATTTGTAGAGCATTCTAATAGCGACTCACGTGTTGTCATGCCGAACTTAAAAACCAGCTTGCTCCGCTCTCGTTCGTATGCATAATCTTCCTCTTGCTTCATCCGATTTTGCTTAAATTTTTCCTCTGCAAGTTCCTGTACCGTCGTTGATTGATTGGTGAATTGATTTGATGTGGTTTGCGGCGAAACTTCCGCCGAGTTCTTTGTTTTCATACCTTCAGTGTTGTTTACAAGTCTATCAATCCGCATGAGTAGTTGTTCGACATTCCAGCGCTTTTCAGAACCAAAGAAACCTACAGGCTGAAACTGAAAGCGACTATCTTGTAACTGATTTATCACCGTGATCTTCACCTGCATGTCCAACGATGAGCTCAAAATCAACTGTTTGTTTCCAGATTTAACTTTTTCTTTCTTTTGAGTGACATTGATGGTGTCTTTTATTGGATGTTGAATTACCTGAATTGCTGTTACTTGATCGCTGTGAACTTTTTTGCGAGGCAGTTGATGAGGTTTGACAACAGCGCTTTCCTGATCCAATTCCTCATGATTGCATACGGCTAGTGTTCCGTTTGAGGTCCCAAACAGAAGAACTTCATTTCTTAACCACAATGGTAATGTGCTTGCTGCCGTGATGTAGCTCTCCCATCCTTCTAAGCTCAATTGAAAAATTTTCTCTCCAGATTCAACGTTCCATGCTTTCAGCAGGCCATCAATATGACCTGAGAACAAAAGCGATTGTGTAGCAGACTGTTCTCCAAAAGCTTTGGTGGTCTCAGAAACATAAAACAACAATGTGACGAGTTTAGAAGGTGCTGCTTCTGAGTCGTCTTGAAATCCTCCGCGAACATATCCACTTTCAATGCTCCACAGAACAATTTTACCCCTTTCGCATCCAGTTACCACAGATTTTGGGGGAATATACTCCAGAGCAGTGATGACGACACCGCTTTGGTGACCTTTCTCTTTTTCTACAGGTTTGTCAATTGGCATTGACAGAACCTCTACATCTGTTTGTTTCTTTCGGTCCTCAAACACTAACATTCTGTTACTCCATCCAGTGCAAATTATAGACAAAGATCCTTCCTTCTTTAGAATAAACGGTCAAATGCCCGGCAGGCGGAATCAACTCAGTATCTTCATCCTTAAGGAATCCGTACGGCAAACATTGAGGAGGATGAGTCAAAGGCCTCAAACGTCCACAAAGTGAGAAGCTACGGGTCTCGTAGAAATTAAGTGTTCGGTTAGAACATGCAACTACAAAAATATTTGCTATTTTCATGTGAACGAGATCTTCGGG
>JAKSDQ010000109.1 GCA_022360015.1 Cytophagales bacterium | reverse complement strand
GAGCAGCGCCGCCTTGAGCGGCATGAACCGACCCTCGAGGGCCGTCGCCAGATAGGCGGCATCAAGCCGGTTGCCGACCGGTTCGACGCCGAGATCCCTGAAGAACCGATGCTCGTCGAGCTCGGCGCGCGGGATCAGCGTCATGAAGCCGAAGCGGCGCGGGTCGTTATAAGTCACCGTCGCGCCGCCCGACAGGTGCAGGACGACATGGTCATGCGCCTCTGCCTTGGAGCGGTCATGGTGGAAGGCGCCCGGCATCCGGGCATCGTCTTCTGTTTCAACACGGAAGGCGCCCGACATGCCCAGATGCATCACCAGGACGGAGCCGTCGTCGAGATCGGCGAGCAGGTATTTCGCCCGGCGCGACAGGCCGGTCACCGTGCGGCCTTCGAGCCGTGCGGCGAAGCGATCGGGAAAGGGAAAACGCAGATCGGCGCGGCGGATGTCAGCCGTCTCTATCCGTGCACCGGCCATCGCCGGTTCCAGACCGCGGCGCACGGTTTCGACTTCTGGGAGTTCGGGCATAGAGGGTCCGTATAGTCTCAAGATCGCGCGGCTATGCCGCAGGCAAACCGGTAACCGAACCAACCGGCAACCGCGCCGCGACGATAGCGCGGCGCCGAGCCTTGCGCTATGGTCCCGGCCATGATCAGCAGCAGTTCCGACACAAACGCGCCGCAGGAGACGCATTTCGGCTTCGAAACGGTCGCGGAACCTGAAAAACAGGGCCGGGTCGACGCCGTGTTCGACCGGGTGGCGCGCCGCTACGACCTGATGAACGACCTGATGTCGGGCGGCCTGCACCGGCTTTGGAAGGACGCGATGATCGCCTGGCTCAGCCCGCCGCGGACGGTGGGAACACGCGGCACGGGCTATTCGGTGCTGGATGTCGCCGGCGGCACCGGCGATATCGCCTTCCGCATCGCCGAGGCCTCGCCCGGCGCCGATATCACGGTGCTCGACATCAACCCGAACATGCTGGCGGTCGGCGAGGCGCGGGCGGAAAAACGCGAACTCACCGATCAGCTCACCTTCGTTGAAGGCAATGCCGAGGCGACCGGCCTGCCGGACCGCGCCTTCGATGCCTATACG
>JAKSDQ010000136.1 GCA_022360015.1 Cytophagales bacterium | reverse complement strand
GCGGAATAACTAAAAAGATTGAGGAAAATAGCAGGCCAGGTATTTTGCAAAAATTAATAAATACAATTGAAAAGTATTACAAGGAAAAGCATTCAGCCAGCGATTATGCAGATTCATTAAATATTTCACCAAATGCACTAGTGTAACGATTACTAAATAAAATTACTTTTAATATATTTGCCTTATGGCAAGTATAGGAACAATTACAATTAGCGAATGGGATCGTGAAGCACTCACACTTCGCTCCCGATCTCATAAGTTACCGAGGCGAGACGTACTTAGAGCTCAGATTATCTTACTCTGTGCGAGTGGCAAGAGCTATGATGAAATCCAATCGGCACTTCATATCAGCAGACCTATGATTAACAAATGGAAAGGTCGTTACAAAAAGATGGGCATAGCTGGTTTAAAAGATCAGCCTCGTTCGGGTAAGCCTGCCATCTTTAGTGAAGCAGCTAAGGCTCGTGTCATTCAATTGGCCTATAGCCCACCGGGGGAAGGCTATACCAATTGGAGTCAGAGAAGAATAGCCTCAGCGGTGGGGATGAGCCAAAGTAAAGTTCATCAAATTTTATCCAGCCATGATTTAAAGCCTCACAAGGTGGCCTATTGGTGTGGCAAAAGTACTGACCCTGAGTTTGAGGAGAAAATGCTCAATGTAATAGGGCTTTACCTCTCCAAAGAGGAAAAGGCCATGGTCTTATCCGTTGATGAAAAAACGAAAATACAGGCTTTGGATAGAAGCCAACCTGAATTACCGCTAAAAAGTGGGCTACCCAAAAGGCATACTGTCACTTATAAACGTAACGGTACGGTATCATTGATGGCAGCCCTGGCAGTACATGAAGGGGAAGTCACCGCGCAAACCATTGACAAGAACAACCATGTGAACTTTTTGAAGTTCCTCAAAAAAATCTACCGAAAATACCCTGACAAACAACTACACATTATTGTGGATAATCTCAACGTACACAAACATAAAAAGGTAAAAGAATGGGTAAATAGCAAGAAAAGGCTCACCATGCATTTCACGCCAACCTACTCTTCCTGGCTCAATCAGATTGAAATCTGGTTCAATATTTTAAGCAAAGATGTGCTGAAGGGAGCAATATGGCATTCCAAACAACAACTCGTTGATCAGTTAATGGAATATGTCCAAACTTACAATGCCACACGAGCAAAACCTTTTCAATGGAATTACGCACCACATAGTAAACTAACTTGAAAATCAATACACTAGATAGCTCTATGCTATCCCATCGCACTGAATTTGGCTTTACTGGAGGGCATCCTTGAAAATTGGTTTAAGACATATAAAAAATAATAGCTGGCCTGTCTTAGGTTCAGCTTTTTTGATGTAAACAGTGCATTGTTGG
>JAKSDQ010000001.1 GCA_022360015.1 Cytophagales bacterium | reverse complement strand
TGAAACAGATGTTTACCGGCGGGCCCAATTCCCCTGGCCGCTGGCCGCACCGTGCGCGCAATAAATAGGCAATGCAGGTGCCAGCGGTGTCCGATAGGGCGTCAGGCACGGGCTCTCCTGGCAGTTCTCGTAGCAATGTGGAGTATATAGGCAGCGATATGATTGAGCGGCAGGATTTTTTGCGCGGCTCCCATCTGCACAGCCGCACCGGGCATGCCCCAGACCACGCTGGTGGCCTGGTCCTGGGCCACGGTTTCACAACCCGCTTCCAGCATCGACAGCAGGCCGGCCGCGCCGTCGGCCCCCATACCCGTCAACAGCACCCCGATGGCGTTGCTCCCGGCCGCCTGCACCACCGAGTGATACAGCACCTCCACCGAGGGCCGGTGGCGGTTGACCGGTTCGCCGTCATCGAGCTTGCAGACGTAGCCACCGCCGCCCCTGACCACCCGCAGGTGACTGTGACCGGGCGCCAGATAAGCCATGCCTGCCTGGATCGGCTGGTCATGCTGCGCTTCGCACACGGCAATGGCGCAGTTGCTGTCCAGCCGCCGGGCAAATGAGCCGCTGAAGGCAGCGGGTATATGCTGGGCCATAACGATCGGCGGAGAGTTCTCCGGCAGTGACATCAGCACATCCTTGATCGCTTCGGTACCGCCGGTGGAAGCGCCGATGGCACAGAGAAAATTGGGCCTCAGCGTACGGCCCTTGGTCGCTATTTTCGGGGCGGCCTTTGCCGAGGCCTTGAGCCTGTCGCGAAAGCCCATATTGGCGCCGGCCGCCAAGACCACTTTATTGACGATGGTTGCGCGGTAATCGGCCAGGCTCTCCTCACCGCCACTGGGCTTGGGCAGGAAATCCACCGCCCCCAATTCCAGTGCCTCGAGCGTGGCGGGCGCGCCGGCGTGGGTCAGCGTGGAGATCATGACCACCGGCATGGGCCGCAGGCGCATCAGGTTTTTCAAAAACGCAATGCCGTTCATCTTCGGCATTTCGATATCGAGTGTCAGTACGTCCGGGTTGACCTTTTTGATCAGCTCGCGCGCCTCGTGCGGGTCCTGCGCTTCGCCCACCACCTGCAGGCGCCGGTCACTGGAGAGCACCTCGGCCAGCACTTTGCGTATTACCGCGGAGTCATCCACCAGCAGTACTTTAATCTTTTTCTCGCCCACAACGTCCTCCCAAAGCAAGCACAGGCCAGGCTTAAAACAATTCCACGTCGGACTGTTCCGGCTCGGTGGTAATGGTTTTGATGTATTCCTGTTCACGTTTTTCAACAGTGTTGTTGTGAACATTGTGCAGTTTTTTCATTTTCACCGCGCCGGTATCGGAAAAGTACAGAACTTTTCGCGGATATACATCGCCCAGATCCTGAGCCACGATCTGCAGCTTCTCCTGCTGCAGATAGTGGCGGGCAAAATCGATATTGCGCTGGCCGACGCCGGTGGCATTGGCCAGTACTTTGCCGCCGCCAAACAGTTTGACTTCGAGATTCTGG
>JAKSDQ010000138.1 GCA_022360015.1 Cytophagales bacterium | reverse complement strand
GCCGGCATTGTCGATCAGCCGCCGGATCAGTTTCTCGCCCATGGCCGGCGCTGGTGTCCAGATGCCCCCCGCGGTGTCGCCGGCGTCGCGCAGCAGGCACACGGCGCTCTCACCGATCATGCGGGAGGTCGAGCCGTACCCCGGATCCAGGTCCCCCGAGACGCTGACCTGCAGGCGGCGCCCGTCGCCGGCTTCACCGATGAACAGCACATCGTAGTAGCCCGCCTCACGCTCCTCCTTGCCGGGGCCTTCGCCGGGCTTGGGGCCGTCGTCGCTGGACATCGACTTGTCCTCGGCGAGCGCTTTGGCTACGGCTTCGCCCTTGTCACCGGGGCCGGTCACCATCATCTCGTCGTAGACAAAGTCTTCGCCGTAGGCGTGGCCCAGCAGCGCATTGGAACGGTGTATGTTGCGGGTGTTGATCATCGCCATGATAAACGGCGCCACCCAGGTGTCGATATCGGCTTCGTAGAGCGGCTTGTCGCCGCGCGGCTGCTCGGGGCCGGAAAACCCCGGCGCCAGGGCGAAGGGGTCCAGCAGCAGGCGTTTGATCTGCGGGTCTTTGGCGGCCACCATGGTGGCTTTGAGACTGGCGGCGGTACCGCCGGAAAAGGCGCCTTTCATCTTCCTGACCCGGCCGCGAACGCGCGGCAGGCAGGCGCCGAGTTGCTGCCTGGCCGCCTGCTGCAGATAAAACACACCGAGGTCGAAGGGAATGGAGTCGAAGCCGCAGGAAAACACGATGCGCGCTCCGCTGCGCTGCGCCGTTTCAGCGTGGGCATCGATCATCTGCCGCATCCATACCGGTTCGCCGCACAGGTCCACATAGTCGGTACCGCTGCCGGCGCAGGCGGCCACCAGGTCGGAGCCGTACAACTGATAGGGGCCCACTGTGGTCAGCACCAGTCGGGTGCGCGCCACCATGGCCTGCACGGAGGCGCTATCATTGACGTCGGCAGTCAGCAGCGGGGTGGCGGCCGGGGCGGCAATTTCATCCCTGACCGCGGCCAGCTTGTCGGCGTTGCGCCCGGCCATGGCCCAGCGCAGGTCGGAGTCCGCGCCGTACTGCCGGGCCAGGTACTCCGCCACCAGGCGCCCGGTAAAACCGCTGGCACCGTAGACAACAATATCGAATTCTTTATCTGACGCCATGAGCTGCACTCCTGCTGAAAGGCGAATGTTATTGACGGTTGACGCAATACCTTATCGCTTAGTGTCACAGATGTCATTAATTTTGCCGTATCACCGCGCTGAGAGTGTTATTTTTTCAGGCTGATACCCTCGGCTTCGATGACCCGCTGCAGAGCGGTCTCCATCATATAACGCGCCTGGGCGGTAATTCTATAAACTTCGGCGTGCAGCGCGGCGTCACTGTCATTGCGGATTTCGCACTGCTGGCTATAACTCTCGAAGGCCGACATGGCAACCACCAGGTTGACCAGGTGGTGGGGACACTCGCACTCGACTGCGGTTTTCAGCGCCGCCAGCTGATTCAACTGGCGGCGGTCAAACTGATGCGGCGGTGCCTGTCCGGGAAGCGGCAGTGCGGTGCCGGCCGGCTTCGGTCCCGCCTCTGGCGCGGTGTCGCTGATGGCGGCAACGGCGTACAGCAACTGGCTGCTGTCTATCGGCGCGCGCAACAGCTGCGCGTTCATTCTGCGCAGCTCCGCCAGTACCTCGCGGTAGGCGTAGTGAAAGACCACGATCAGATGCGCTGTCGGAGCCAGCCTTTGTATATCGCGGAAAAAAGCCAGATTTTTGCGCTGAATGGTATCCATCTCCAGTATCAGCGCGTCGGCTTTATCGTTTTCCAGCTTACTCTTCAGCGCGGCAATGGAGTGGGTATTGACAATAATCTCGGCTGCGGCCGGCAAATCGCTGTCGCGTTTGACAGTGTCTGCCAGCGACTCGCCCCATACCGCCACCCGCGGTTTGTGCAGCGGCTGCGCCTGTCCCGTACCGGTGGGGGCCAGGGCCAGCATATGTTCGAGTTGCGCGATGCCGCACGCTGCCAGGTCACCGATTTTATGGCCGTTGTCAATCAGCTTCTTCAGCAGGCTGAGGCGTCTGATATCCCCTTCCGTATAAAGTCGCCGGCCGTTTTTGCTGCGCTTGACGTCAAACCCCGGATAGCGCCTTTCCCAGACTCTGATGGTATGG
>JAKSDQ010000224.1 GCA_022360015.1 Cytophagales bacterium | reverse complement strand
ATTTAAAAGTGATATTTTAATTACTTCATTTTTAAATTACTCAGCGAAGATATAAATTTGTAAACTCAAAAAGATTTGATCGCATTTTTTTTAGGGAATTTTTATAATTTAAATTTAAACAAGGTGACTAAAGCAGATGTAATTACTCAGATTTCTGAGAAGACCGGTATTCCAAAGGATGATGTGCAGCTAACAGTGGAAGCGTTCTTTAGTGTGATAAAGAGTTCCATGGCAGAAGGAGAGAATATCTACGTAAGAGGGTTCGGTAGTTTCATAAATAAGAAGAGGGCTAAGAAAATTGCCAGAAACATTTCCAAAAATACGGCAATTGTCATTGATGAACATTTTATACCGAGTTTTAAACCTTCAAAAGTTTTCGTAGAAAAAATCAAGAAAAGTCAAAAAGTATTAGCGTCCAATAGCTAATTATGTATTAAATTTGGAGCCTTAAAAAGAGAGCTTTTGAGGCTTTGAATTTATGCTTAGAACAAAAATTTTATTCGCAATATCGGCAGTACTTTTGGTAATAACCTTATTCAACTTACCAAAAATCGTTGTAGAAAATGATCAAAGAGACATTGCCACCGGGCAAAATGCTGATGAAGAAACCAGTAGGGATAACGCGGCAGAAGCAAATACACACACTTCTTCAATCCCATCCGAAGTTCTCGACCAGATAGTAAATCTAAGAGATTTAGTAAAAAATAGTGTCGATAACAAAAAAAGTGCTATCTTTGCAGACTCTTTGGCTGAACTTTTTGATCGCTACAACAGATTAGACAGTGCTGCAAAATACTCGGAGCTTGCCGCTACGAATTTGCCAAACGTTAAAACCTGGGAAAGGGCCGGAGAAAGTTACTATAAAGCCTATTCCTTTGCGGTCAACAGGGAAAAACAGAAATTTCTCGCAGCAAAGGCCAAAGAATTCTTTGAAAAAGTGTTAAAAATGGAGCCTGAAAGGCTTGATCTGGAGGCAAAAGTGGCCATGACCCTGGTAACCACTTCAGCACCGATGGAGGCAGTAATGAGGTTGAGAGCAGTTTTGGAGAAGGATCCTGGCAATGAGACGGCAATTTTTAATTTGGGAACCCTGTCCATGCAATCAGGCCAATATGATAAAGCAGTGGAGAGATTTACAAGATTGGTGAAGATTAACCCTCAAAATTCACAGGCACTTTTTTACCTGGGAATCAGTTACTTTAATTTAGGTGAAAATGCCAAAGCTAAAGAACAATTCCTTGCAGTGAAAGAATTGGAAGATGACCCTTCTATATTGACTACGGTAGATGGTTATCTGGAAGAAATAGAATAAAAGAATTGTTAAACCATTCGCTATTTAGAGCGGAGAAAAAAGAATTGAAGTTATGCCTTGCGGTAAAAAAAGAAAAAGACATAAGATCGCTACACACAAAAGAAAGAAGCGTCTTAGAAAGAATCGTCATAAAAAGAAGTAAGTGATTGCTTACTTTTTTAACCTTATACACATCATTAAATTATTATTCTGAAAAGCAGAAATAAAATATAATAGGTTTGAGCAATGAATTATTAATCAATTCAACTCAAGGAGGATGTCGTATAGCCCTGTTAAAGGACAAGAGTTTAGTTGAGTTCCATTATGATGAGAATGGAACAAAGTTCTCGGTTGGGGATATCTATCTGGGAGTAGTTAAAAAAGTTGTTCAAGGATTAAATGCTGCATTTATAGATGTTGGCTATGAAAAAGATGCCTTTCTGCATTACCTTGATCTCGGCCCCCAGGTTAGATCACTCAATAAGTTTACAAAACAAGCAGCAAATAGAAATAAGAACGCAAAAAAGATTTCTGATTTTACGAATGAATCGGATATTGACAAATTCGGTAAAATCAACCAGGTTCTTTCAAAAAATCAACAAATTCTTGTACAGGTAGTTAAAGAACCAATTTCTACAAAAGGGCCGCGACTATCATGTGAGTTGTCCATTGCCGGAAGGTATATGGTGCTGGTACCCTTTTCCAGCTCGGTAAACATATCTAAAAAGGTGACCGATGGAGAGGAGAGAAAAAGACTATTGCGACTCATCTCATCCATAAAACCCGATAATTTTGGTATTATCATCAGAACTGTAGCACAAAAAAAGGATGTGGCAGAACTCGACAGGGATCTGAAAAATCTGGTGCAAAAGTGGGAAGATGGTATTAAAAAGCTGAAACATGCAAAACCAAGGGAAAAAATAATCGGAGAGATGAGTAAAGCATCCTCTATACTGCGGGATGTGTTAAATGAATCGTTTGATAGTATAGTAACGGATGATAAATCGATATACGACGAGGTTAAAACGTATATTAAAACGATTGCGCCTGAAAAGGAAAAAATTGTTAAAAAATATAACGGCAAGGCCAAACTATTTGAAAGTTTTGGCATTGAAAAACAACTGAAAACCCTGTTTGGTCAATCAGTGAGTATCCCGGGAGGAGGATACCTGATTGTTGAGCATACTGAGGCGCTTCATGTTATCGACGTTAACAGCGGTAATAAATCCAACACAGAAGGCGACCAGGAGTCGACTGCCCTGATGGTCAACCTGCAAGCCGCCCGGGAAATTGCCCGGCAACTCAGGCTCAGGGATATGGGAGGCATTATTGTGATTGACTTCATCGATATGAAAAAGGTAGATAACAAGAAGAAGGTCTACCAAAGGATGAAAGAGGAAATGAAGTCAGACCGGGCGAAATTTACCATATTGCCCCTCTCAAAGTTTGGTTTGATGCAGATAACCAGGCAACGTTTCCGTCCCGAGCTGAATATCAAGACCATGGAAAAGTGTCCGACCTGTAATGGTACGGGTAAAATTTCCGCGTCTATAGCCGTTTCGGATCAAATTGAAAAGCATTTGGATTTTCTGTTACTGAAACAGAACGAAAACAAAATAAGTATTGCCTTGCACCCTTATGTGCATGCCTACTTTAAAGAAGGTTTTTATTCGAAAAGGATGAAGTGGTTTTTCCGGTACCATAAGTGGATTAAATTGGTGTCCGATTCTTCTCTTGGTATTACTGAGTTTAAGTTTCTGAACCGCCTCGGTGAGGAAATTCAACTGGTTTAGATAATCCTGAAATCCTGAAAATTTTTTAACGAAGAAGACTGTGTAATTTTAACTTCCCTCACCTCTGCTCCCAGTGGCCCTTTGTGACACCATTTCAAAAAATCCCCCATCTGGGCTTTGGTGCCTTCCACTTCAATGGATACCGAACCATCGGGTTCGTTTTTTACTATTCCATGTAAATCGAGCTTTTGGGCTACCTCTAGGGTCGACGCCCTGAAATAAACACCCTGTACCTTGCCCTTTATATTGATTGTATATCGAGTAATCATGTTCTGTTCGCCGCTAATTCTTCCATAATTTTAATCCCGCTCGACGTTCCGATCCTGTCAGCACCCGCCCCAATCAAAAGAGAAGCCTGCTCCAGGGTTTTGATACCGCCCGATGCTTTGATACCGATATGGTCAGACAATTTTTCCCTTAATAACCTGACATCCTCTACCCTGGCACCACCGATGGCAAACCCGGTAGAGGTTTTAACATAATCTACACCGGCATCCTGGCATAATTTTGCCGCATTGATCATTTCATGCTTATCTAAATAGGCAGTTTCGATAATTACCTTCAGTAGCTTTTCGTTGTCATGGGCTAACCGTGCACATTTGGCTATTTCAATTTTTACCCAGGGCATTTTGCTTTTAAAAGCTGAGATATTCATCACCATATCCAATTCGTCAGCACCATTCGCAATAGCTATTTCCATCTCATGCACTTTCGATTCGGTCATCTGATATCCCAGAGGAAACCCTATTACTGTCACCAACCGTATGTTTTCCATTCCTATTTCCCTTTTGGCTTTTTTTACCCAAAACGGAGGCACACAGATACCTGCAAAATTGTACTTCCCCGCCTGCTCAACCAGTTGGTCGATTTCCTTGTCCGTCAATGTAGGGCGCAGATTGGTTTGTTCTATAAAACGCTGGATATCTTCCATAATATGAAGCAGCAATAAAATTAACAAAAAAGCCGAATTATTCAATAAGCGTTAGTGGGACTGTCCAATAAGTATTATGTTTCGACTGGCAACAAATTTTATTGGCTTCAACGACCGGCATACCCCCCTGGCCTATCTGAGGGAGGAGTCAAGTAACACTGGGCCAAATAAAATTCGCCGTTTCTTGACCAGATCAAACTTATTGGACAGCCCTTGGCGGGAACAATAACTTTTCCATGTTTTGCTGAATAAACGCCGTGAGTAGCTTTTGGCCATGTTCAATGCATGATCACCCTAATGGATGATGCCGCATTCTTTACAAAATTTTTTCTTGCCCGGAGGTCTTTTTTTAGGTTTTCGCTTATGGCCAAAATAGGAGGGATCAGAATACTGGGGCTTTTTAGATAGTCTTGCATACTTTTCATTTCTTTTTTGCACTTCTTTTACCCTCTGATGGTATTCTTCTACCTTTCGGTCAAGTTGTTGCATCAGGTTATTTTTGCTACTTCCCTTTTTAAGACTTCGCCGTGAACTTTTGTAAGATGACTGGCTACTCCCCGGATTTTTGGAGGAGGGAAAGTTCTCATATTGGGTGGATGCCGGCGCTTTTCCGTTGCTTTTAAGCTTTTTTTGCTTTGACTTCGACTGGGCGGAAACGGTACAAGGCAGTGACATCGCCAACAAACCGGTCAATAATATCAGACAGCTTTTCTTTAACATAACACATACACCTTTTATCTATAAACCATCTAATCCGGAATAAATTGCCCTGAGAAGCGATTAGATTGTTCTTAGATCAAGAAAAGCTGCCCATCACATAACACACTAATAGCTTAACTTTGGCGCTAACATGCTTTGCTGCCTGCGAAAAATCCATGGTTCTACGGGATTTTCATTCGCCCAGAGACCTGCTTTCTTCGCGCGAGCGGATTTTTCAAGGGCTTCCAGTGTCGCCTCGCCTTTGTTTTTACAATAATACCATGCCAGCCCTGCTTCCAATAAGGATTTGCTGAGGTCTGTCTTGTTGATGGTAATGTTAGCAATGTCATTACCAAACCTGTCTTTGCCGAACAGTTCAACACCTACTGTCGACCCCAGGCAGTACTTTGTCGTATAGCTCCTGGCCGCCTTACCCATTTCCTGGTTTAACTCAGGGCAGTCGATACTTTTCAGTACAACACTTATGGTATCCTGGTAATTATCGATGATTTGCAGGGTATTTCCATCTGAAACCCCTACAACTTTTCCGGAAAACTGATCCTGAGCAAATGATTGAAAGATGATCAGGATTAAAAAAAAGAATATAATTAACCTGTGCATAGATGAATTGGTTATTGGTTATTTTCAAAGTTAAAGGGGAATCAACGAAGGGAATAATAGATTTAGCCGAATACCTATTTAGTGTAATATTTATAATTTAATCAGGGATATATTTTTGGTATCAAATCAAAAAAATACAATTTTATAATTGTCCCAAATTGATAATCATTCCAAAAAAGATACATTTTTTCATTTGGAGGCTAGAAATAATAATACTTTGAATGCTTCTTGATTTTTTCAGGTTCCCCGGTTATTCCTTGCACAGTGCAATATTTGTGAATGCCCTTTGTTTAATGCAATTAATCACCGGTTCAAAATGTGTGAGGTATTATCAAAAATTTCATTTTCAGCATTCAAACGCTACCATATGCCGCCAAACCCCCGGTTACCAGGCATACTTTCCATAATACAGGCCGTTCCTGATTCATCGTTTTTGGCTACCGGTGTTTTGTCCCTTTAGGATATTTTTTATAGTTATTTCAGTATTTACAGGGGAAATGGCTCATGTGGATGGCGTTGTTTTAATATTTGCGATATGCCATTCCCCCGCCATTCCTTCCTCATCCTGGCTAACTAAAACCCCACACACCTTTTGATTATTCTCTAATTAATATAAATTTGCGGAATTTGTATTGTTCCGTTCAACTTCTAAAATGAGATTCATCATCTAACTATGCCAAAAGACAACAGTATTAAGTCGATATTAATTATCGGAAGCGGACCTATCATAATAGGACAGGCATGTGAGTTTGACTATTCAGGTTCACAAGCAGCAAGATCATTACGCGAAGAGGGTATTGAGGTCACACTGATCAACAGCAACCCCGCGACAATTATGACCGATCCGGTTACTGCCGATAATGTGTATTTGTTGCCTTTAGAGAAAAAATCCATCATCAAAATTCTCAAAAAGCATAAAATTGACGCCGTACTTCCTACCATGGGTGGACAAACCGCGCTGAATCTTGCCATTGATTGCGAAAAGGCGGGTATTTGGGAAAAGTTCGATGTAAAAATAATCGGTGTGGATATCAATGCCATTGAAACCACCGAAGACAGGGAGCAATTCAGGCTGAAAATGCATGAATTGGGCATCAGTGTGTGTAAAGGGGCTACCGCTACTTCCTTTCTCCTGGGCAAGGAAATTGCGCAGGAAATTGGCTTTCCGCTGGTAATAAGGCCTTCTTTTACTTTGGGAGGAACAGGTGGAGGTTTTGTAGAAAAAGCCGAGGGTTTCGAAAAGGCACTGAATCGTGGTCTGCATGCATCGCCCATTCATGAGGTGCTGGTTGAGCAAAGTATTTTGGGATGGAAAGAGTATGAGCTTGAGTTGCTGAGAGATAACAACGGCAATGTCATTATCATTTGCTCTATTGAAAACTTTGATCCCATGGGCGTTCATACCGGCGACTCGATCACAGTAGCCCCTGCTATGACCCTGCCCGACACTGTGTACCAGGAAATGCGTAATCTGGCTATAAAGATGATGAACGGTATCGGCCAGTTTGCAGGAGGTTGTAATGTGCAGTTTGCAGTAAATCCGGAGAATGACGAAATTATTGCTATTGAAATCAATCCAAGGGTTTCAAGATCTTCGGCGTTGGCTTCGAAAGCTACGGGTTATCCCATTGCCAAGGTGGCTGCAAAACTGGCTATTGGCTACAATCTTGATGAATTAAATAATCAAATTACCAAAACTACCTCCGCATATTTTGAACCTGCCCTTGACTATGTTATTGTAAAAATACCCAGGTGGAATTTTGATAAATTCAAAGGGTCTGACCGGCATCTTGGCCTTCAGATGAAATCTGTCGGTGAAGTTATGGGCATTGGCCGGAACTTCCAGGAAGCCCTGCAAAAAGCCTGTCAATCACTTGAGATTAAAAGAAATGGCCTGGGTGCAGACGGCAGGGAACTTAGAGACCAGGAAAAAATCCTGGAAAGCCTCAAACATCCCAGTTGGAATCGTCTGTTCCATATTTACGATGCATTTAAGCTGGGCATTGCATTCAGTACCATCCGGAATCTCAGCAAAATTGACAAATGGTTTCTTAATCAGATTGAAGAATTGGTTGTTCTCGAATCAGAAATTCAAAAATACAACCTGGAAACCATTCCTTCGGATCTGTTGCGTACTGCCAAAGAAAAAGGCTATGCCGACCGTCAGATTGCCCACCTGCTGGGAGCGCTTGAAAGCGAGGTGCACCAGAAGAGAAATGACCTGGGAGTCAAACGTGTTTATAAGCTGGTAGACACCTGTGCGGCTGAATTCGAGGCCAAAACACCGTATTATTACTCTTCATTCGAAGAAGAAAATGAATCGATCACCACTGATAGGAAAAAAATCGTTGTATTGGGTTCGGGCCCCAACCGGATCGGGCAGGGGATCGAGTTCGATTATTGCTGTGTACATGGGGTGCTGGCAGCCAAAGAATGCGGTTATGAAACCATTATGATCAATTGTAATCCCGAAACGGTCTCCACTGACTTTGATGTGGCCGATAAACTATACTTTGAACCGGTATTCTGGGAGCATATATATGATATCATTCAGCATGAAAAACCCGAGGGGGTTATTGTACAACTGGGCGGGCAAACGGCACTTAAACTGGCGGAGAAACTAAGCCGTCACGGTATCAAGATTATCGGAACGAGTTTCGAAGCCTTGGATCTGGCAGAAGATCGTGGCAGTTTTTCTGACCTGCTTAAGGAAAATGATATCCCTTACCCAGATTACGGCGTGATTGAAGATGCCGATACCGCTATCCAACTTTCCAGGAAGCTGGGTTTTCCGTTACTGGTACGTCCTTCTTATGTGCTGGGCGGGCAGAGCATGAAAATTGTCATCAATGAAAAAGAGCTGGAGTCACATGTGGTAAATTTGCTTAAAGATATACCTGGCAACAAGGTACTGCTGGATCATTTTCTGGAAGGGGCCTATGAAGCCGAAGCAGATGCCATTTGCGATGGAAAGGATATTTTTATCATTGGTATCATGCAACACATTGAGCCTGCCGGCATTCACTCCGGTGACTCTTATGCTGTATTGCCTCCTTACAACCTCGGCGATTTTGTGCTGCAGCAAATCGAACATTATACCAAAAAAATTGCACTGGCACTAAAAACGGTGGGACTTATCAATATTCAGTTTGCCGTTAAAGACGATCGCGTATATATTATTGAGGCTAATCCCCGTGCTTCCAGAACGGTACCCTTTATTTGTAAAGCCTATAAGGAGCCCTATGTTAATTACGCAACCAAGGTTATGCTGGGTGAAAAGAAAGTAGCTGACTTTGATTTCAAACCAACCAAAAATGGCTATGCCATCAAGGTGCCGGTTTTCTCTTTCAATAAATTCCCCAACGTGAATAAGGAATTGGGACCGGAAATGAAATCCACGGGTGAAGCCATTTATTTTATCGATGATTTAATGGATGATTATTTCTTAAATGTGTACAGCGAACGTAACTTATATCTGAGTAAATAGTAAAAGAGATTAAGAGAAAATCCTTCTGTCCTTGTCCGTCGATGAGGTGGAAGCAAAGGGGGTCTTCAACTAATGCATCGATTTTAAGCATTTTAAGCGATGCATCGGTCGGAAGGAGATGCAGAACGTATCAGCAACCTCACCTGGCGCCAGCGTCTTGTGAGTGTTGCATAACTTAGGAATATACTTGTATATTTGTTTTATAAGCGAAAACCTCTGTGTCTCTTGGTGCCTTCGTGGTGAAAAATAGTTAACCACAAAGACACCGAGGCACCAAGATTTTAGTCGAAAACGTTGTGTAACAGCCACGTCTCGCTTGTTCTGCTCCACGTCAAAGAAAGCACAGGCGAAGCTTGCGCTATAGCAAAGGGGGACGGGGGATGTGCCGGGGATTTGGACAACATAAAATAAAATATATAAAGAGCATTAAACTTGCAGTGCACAAATGATTAGAGGAATATTAATATTTGCCATTATCGGTTATCTACTTTTTAGATTTGGAAGGTTTTTATTCAGATTTTTGCATTTAATGTCCGGAGAACAGGGTAATCAGCCGGCTGGCCATACTTTTGACGGAAAAAAAAGACCTGTCGACGGTAATGTTAACGTAGATAAAGTACCCAATAAACCACATGCCCGAAAAAAATATAAAGGAGGAGAATACATTGACTATGAGGAACTTTAATCCGTTTACTAACTAATCTCTTACATTCCGTTTAAACAAATTTATCCATTTGCATCATTGGCCTGGTATCAGGTTAACTTACTTTCCTAATTATCCTTATATTTGTCCGACTTACACTATTGATAGGGACAAAAAACAAGAATGTAACATATGGCATGGTTTAAGAGAAAGGAAAAAGGCGTAAAGACTCCTACCGAAGCCAAAAAGGAATCCCCCGACGGACTTTGGTATAAATCGCCTAAAACCGGAAAAATTTTCCATACCCGTGAATTAAAAAATAATTCCTATGTATGTATTGACGACGGATACCATGTAAGAATAGGATCCCGGGAATATTTTGAAATACTATTTGACAATGATGAGTTTGAAGAATTGGATGCGGAGCTCGAATCATCGGATCCGCTTAAGTTTTCAGACACCAAGCCCTATGTAAAAAGGGTGGAAGCCGGTCAGCTAAAAACCGGCCTTAAAGATGCCGTAAGGACTGCCAAAGGAAAAATGAACGGGATTTCTATCGTGGTCGCCTGCATGGATTTTTCTTTTATCGGAGGGTCGATGGGCTCAGTGGTGGGAGAAAAAATTGCCAGGGCCATTGATCTTTCCATGAAAGAGGAGATCCCCCTGCTGATTATTTCCAAATCCGGAGGAGCCAGAATGATGGAGGCAGGTTATTCGTTAATGCAATTGGCCAAAACTTCGGCTAAATTGGCTCTATTATCAGCGTCTAAAATCCCCTTTATATCGTTAATGACCGATCCTACCACCGGTGGAGTGACCGCTTCATACGCCATGTTGGGTGATTTTAACATCGCCGAACCCGGCGCCTTAATAGGGTTTGCCGGGCCCAGGGTAATCCGCGAAACGATTGGCAAAGATTTGCCTAAAGGCTTTCAAAGTGCTGAATTTCTATTGGAGCACGGTTTCCTTGATTTTATTGTCGATCGCCGTGATTTGAAAAAAAGACTTACAACATTATTAAAAATGCTGAAAAGCAAATAAAACCTGCTGTTAAATGCGCCTTATTTCCCATCCGGTATTATGTAATTACTATGTTACCTACCGGTGCAATGCGAAATGCGGATTTTGTGATATTTGGGAAAGGCCATCTCCTTATGTAAGTCCGGAAGATTTAACCGCTAATTTAAAAGATCTTAGAAAGCTGGGGGTGAAAGTCATCGATTTTACCGGCGGTGAACCGCTGTTGCACCGGGAGATTCACACTTTTTTGGCTTTGGCTAAAGACATGGGTTTTATCACTACCCTGACCACCAACGGACTTTTATATCCTAAGAAAGCCGTCAAACTCCATGGGTTGATTGACATGCTTCACTTCTCTCTTGATGCTGCAGACAAAGAGGTCCACGATCAATCTCGCGGTGTGGCTTGTTTTGATTTTGTGATGGAATCCATTGATATCGCATCGACCCTGGGTGAAAGACCGGATATTCTGTTCACTGTTTTTGAAGACAATGTAGATGAGATCGATGCCATATATGAAAACATTTGTCTGCCCAATAACCTGGTGCTTATTCTCAATCCGGTATTTGACTACAATGATGTCAAAACCGGAAAAAAGCTTTCAGCCTCCACCCTGAATACTTTGAAGCATTGGGGAAAAAGGAAATGGGTGTATTTAAACGAAGCGTTTATCACACTCAGACAAAGTGGTGGCAACCATGTCGAGGATCCGGTTTGTAAAGCAGCAAGCAGCACCATAGTGATCTCCCCCGAAAATGAATTGGTGTTGCCTTGTTATCATTTGGGGAAAAAATCATTTCCGATCAAAGGAGATTTATATAACCTGTACCATTCTTCCGATGTTAAAACACTGGTGGCCCTCGAAGGCCGCCTGCCTGAATGCGAAGGTTGTACCATCAACTGTTATATGCAGCCGTCTTTTGCGGTAGAAATGAATAAATTCTGGTGGAAAGCCTTGCCCAGTACCATAAAGTATAACTATTTGAAAGGCACCTGGAAGTCACTGTTTTAAAATCAAAGCCTTTCTTCTTCCTTGTCCGCATTTCCGGGCTTCCTGGTGTGTATGGCTAATGCGGATGCCCCCCTTGCCCGGCGTTTCAAACACCGGGAAACACTTTATGTGATTTATTATTGTACAGCCCCGGGCTTGAGGGAATGCCATTTCACTGAAGTCATACTATGGCTCAAAGCCATAGTATGACTAGTTCGTCCTTCATTGACTTAGCTTCGTTTATAAAACTGTTGAATCAATCCAAAACAAACAGCCTAAAACAAACATAGCGATCACTGTATTTGTTATAAAAGCAACATAATGTATTCCAAAGTTTCAATGCCTTTGTCGAACGTAATAAAAATTACGTTTTGGGTCACTGAAATAGGTAATTAATAAATATATTTGTAACCAAATATTCAGATACAAATTTTAACTACAAGTAGTAAAATATGGGTTCAATTGTAATAACTTCGATTATAGCTTTTACAGTAGTTATGTTACTCCTGGTGGTGATCCTGCTGTTTGCACAATCGAAATTGGTTCAGTCCGGTGATGTGAATATTATTGTTAACGGTGATGCCGAGAATCCGATGATAGCGGCTGCTGGAAGTACCTTATTGTCAACTTTATCGGCGCAGAAGGTGTTTCTGCCTTCTGCATGTGGAGGTGGAGGTACATGCGCCATGTGTAAGTGCGTTATCGAGGAAGGCGGAGGCGAAGTGCTGCCGACCGAGGTAGGCCACCTGAGCAGGGCCGAGCAGAAAGAAAATGTGCGTTTGTCTTGCCAGGTAAAGGTGAAGAGTGATATGAAAATCAGGATACCTGAAGAGATTTTCGGTATTAAAAAATGGGAATGCGAAGTTGTTTCGAATTACAATGTGGCATCCTTCATCAAGGAATTTGTGGTGAAACTGCCTGAAGGTGAAAATCTGGATTTTCAGGCAGGTGGTTATATACAAATCGATGTCCCGAAGATTAAAGTAGATTTCGAAGATATGGATATTACATCGCACCCTGATCTGGGCAGGGATCCGATGGATTTTAAATCTGAGTGGGATAAATTTGGATTATGGGATCTGAAGATGAAAAATGATGAACCGATCTTCCGCGCCTATTCCATGGCCAATCACCCTGCTGAAGGTAATATTATCATGTTGAACATCCGTATTGCCACCCCACCTTGGGACAGGGCCAACAACAAGTGGATGGATGTGAACCCAGGTATTTGCTCTTCGTACATTTTTGGCTGCAAACCAGGTGATAAAGTAACCATTTCAGGACCTTATGGTGAATTTTTCATTAAGGACACAGATGCTGAAATGCTGTATATAGGGGGTGGTGCAGGAATGGCTCCCATGAGATCACATCTTTTTCATTTGTTCCATACCCTAAGAACCGGCCGGAAAGTGACTTATTGGTACGGCGGCCGGTCGAGGAGAGAGCTGTTTTATCTGGATCATTTTCAAAAGATAGAGGAAGAGTTTTCAAATTTCAAGTTTTTTGTGGTGTTGTCAGAGCCTTTGCCAGAGGATAATTGGGTAGAGAAAAAGGATATCAATGACCCGGAAGGTGATGGTTTCCTCGGTTTTGTGCACCAGGCGGTGATCGATCAATATCTCCGTAAACATGAGGCCCCCGAAGACATTGAATTTTACTTTTGCGGCCCACCATTAATGAACCAGGCCGTATTGAAGATGTGCGATAGCTGGGGTGTTCCTGAGGAAAACGTGGCTTTTGACGATTTCGGAGGGTAGTAATAAAACTATTTTTAAAGATATGGAAAGGAGTAGGTTAGCTTACTCCTTTTTTGTTAAAGCATGGTATTTCCTTAATTTTCCGGAGAAAAAATTAAGTACCCTTCCGTGGCTGTTGCAAAACGCAAGAGTGCACCTGTATGCTCTATCTCATCGGATAAAACCTCTGTGCCTCTTCGTGGTGAAAAATGGTTAACCACGAAGGCACGAAGACACAAAGTTTGGCCCGATTCAGGTGTATCGTGAGGAATAAAATTTTGGCTCCTGGAATTCTATTCATAAATTGCGGTAATGGAATTAAAGATATTCTTTTCACCGCTCGATGATGAACTATTCAGCGATATTTCAGGCCACAATACCTTTTATCATAGCATTCGTGTAAACCACGAATCAATGCCAGCGTTTAACGGCGCAGATATAGCCATTTTAGGATTACCTGGTGATCAGGATAAGGAAAAATCCAACAATATCGATTGGGAGGCAGCCAATGAAATCAGAAAAAAGCTATACCACCTGAAAAAAGGTAGCGGCACCTACCGAATCATCGATTTAGGTAACCTTAATCCGGGCATATCCCTCGATGAAACTTATCTTCGGATAAAGGAGGTTTGCGAGATGCTGATTGAAAATAATGTGCTGCCCATACTCATTGGAGGCAGTCATGATATGGATATCGGGCAGTTCAGAGCATACGAAGAAATGAAAAAGCTGGTCAGCTTTTTAAACGTCGATGCCCTTCTGGACATGGAAGACAGGGCAGGCATTCCGGATAACACCAATCATATCCATAACATCCTGCTCCACGAACCTAATTTTCTTTTTAACTACAGTCACCTCGGCTATCAAAGCTATCTGATTGATCCCGCCCACATTTCCCTGCTGGAAAAACTTTATTTCGAAGCCTACCGGCTGGGGCACCTGAGGGAGCATATCAAGGAAATGGAGCCGATTATCAGGGATGCGGATATGATGAGTTTTGACATTGGCGCGATCAAATCCATCGACGCTCCCGGGGTCAACAACCCCAGACCTTTTGGACTCACCGGTGAGGAGGCCTGCCAGATTTGCTGGTATGCGGGATTAAATGAAAAGCTGAGCTCGGTGGGGTTTTATGAATACAAACCCCGGCTTGATGACCTTGATAGAAAAACTGCTTCAGTCATCGCTACCATGATATGGTATTTTGTGGAGGGCTTTTACAATCGTAAAAGCGAGCTTAATTTTAAGACCAATGATTACCTCAAATATGTCGTCTCGATGCCAGCCGACCCCGAGGCCATTGTATTTTACAAAAGTAAATTAAGCGAAAAATGGTGGTTAGAGGTGCCTTATCCCGACCAAAATAAATACGAGAGAAACTGCATAGTACCCTGCAACTACAAAGATTACGAATTGGCCACCCAGGGCCAGGTGCCTGACCGGTGGCTCAATACCTTTACAAAACTGTATTAATTGCCCATGACAAAAACAAGAATCTGCGTTTGGTCCGGCCCCCGTAACATCTCCACCGCTCTCATGTACTCTTTTGCCAACCGTACCGACACCAGGGTAATCGACGAACCATTTTATGCACACTACCTGAATAGTACTGGCGTAACCCATCCCGGCCGGGAGGAGGTTTTGGCCTCGCAGGAAATCGATGCCGGTAAGGTGATCGACCAGGTGGTACTCAAAGATTATGATGAACCCATACTTTTCATCAAAAACATGGCCCATCATTTAACAGAAATGCGCACTGATTTTCTGGATAAGCTGATCAATGTGTTTTTAATAAGAGACCCCGAAGAAGTGATTACATCACTAATTAAAAACCTGCCGGAACCTGTCATGAGAGACACTGGTTTTAAAATGGAATATGAAATTTTTGAAAGTCTGCAGGCGAAAGGCTTGAAACCTCTTGTGATCGATGCCCATGAGCTATTGAAAGATCCTGAAAAAATATTAAAGGCATTTTGTCAAAAGGTGGATATTTCATTTGAATGGCAGATGTTGTCCTGGAACAAGGGCCCCAGGCCTGAGGATGGCGTTTGGGCCAAATACTGGTATGAAAATGTGCATAACTCCACCGGCTTTGCCCCTTACTGCCCTAAAAACCGGCTGGTGCCACCGGCCCTGAACGGATTGCTGGAATCATGCCAGCATTATTACGACCTATTATACCGAGAAGCAATAAAAGCGTAGTACCTGATCGATAACACTTTTTAATGAGAACAATGAAAGCAGCCAAATCAGTCAAATTGCCTAATCCGAAAAATGAAAACATCCTAATCTATATTGACGGCCAGCTATACCCCAGGGAAGAGGCCAAAATCTCCGTTTTTGATAGCCTGGTGCAGGGCGGTGATGGTGTTTGGGAAGGTCTGAGAGTATACAACGGTAAGCTATTTATGCTGCACGAGCATCTGGACCGGCTTTTTGACTCTGCTAAAGCGATGGCTTTCGAAGGCATACCCTCCAGGGAAACCATTGTGGAGGCGATCAAAAAAACCCTGGAAGCCAACCAAATGACCGATGGTGTCCACATAAGGCTGACCTTATCCAGGGGTAAAAAGGTAACCTCCGGTATGAGCCCCCACTGGAACCAATACGGCTGCACCCTGATCATCATCGCCGAATGGAAGCCTCCTGTGTTTGAAGGCGAAGGCATAAAACTCATCTCCTCCACCATCAGGAGAAACTCCCCTGCCTGCCTCGATTCCAAAATCCACCATAACAATTTAATAAACAACATTTTAGCCAAAATCGAAGCCAATCTGGCAGGCGTAGATGACGCCGTGATGCTGGATTTACAAGGCTTCGTAGCTGAAACCAATGCTACTAACATATTTTTTGTAAAAAAAGGAGTAGTTCTAACCCCCTTTCCGACCGCTTGTCTGCCAGGCATTACAAGAGGCTTGGTACTTAAAATCTGCCTTGAAAACAACATTCCCTGCGAGGAAGCCAACATCAGCATCGCCGAGATGTATGCGGCGGATGAGGTTTTTATTACGGGTACGATGGGGGAGATAGTGCCGGTGGTTGAGATTGATGGGAGGGAGTTTGGGTATGGGGAGGTAACTAAGAAATTGCATCGCCTGTACCTTCAAAAAGCTACTAATTAGGCCTCCCTTCTAATTAATTATTTCTAGTAAAAATGGCCTTACAGGGGTTTTTGAGGGTTTTTAAAGGTTAGATAT
>JAKSDQ010000002.1 GCA_022360015.1 Cytophagales bacterium | reverse complement strand
TTCTCCGGAATGGAGAGCACCGGTGCGTTGAGGTGGAGCTTGACGGTGTGGTCGTCGACCCGCTCGATGGCGCCTTCGCGCATCTTGCGACCCATCTTGGGCGAGCCGTCGTCGTTCTTCTGGCCGGTGTCGTAGTCGGTGGTCATGGCGGCGAAGAGGCCGACGTTGGAGGAACCGACAGAGGGGTCAAGCCAGCGGTTGAAATTGTGAATCACGTCGTCGGCGTTGAAATCGTCGCCATTGGACCACTTGACACCCTGACGCAGCTTGAAGGTCCACTCGGTGAGTTCGTCGTTGGCTTCCCAGCTCTCGGCGAGATATGGCCGGGTGATGTTGTCGGAGCCGGTGCGCGTCATGTACTCGACAATCGCACGGGCTTGGTTGGAGCGCGGTGTCCAGTCGAACACGGCCGGGTCGGACATATCTTGCACGCGCATGGATGAACGCAGCACACCGCCCTTCTTGGCCGCATGGGCCTGACGGATGGGGCTCAAGCTCTTGATGCCGTCCACCTTGTCGGCGAAGGCATAGGCCGCACCAGCGGAAACGCCGAGCAGGGTTACGGTGTGCAGGAAATCCCGGCGGCTGACCTTACCACGCCGGTAAAGATCGCTGATCTCCGGCACGTAGGGATGAACCCTCTTGCCGGCGCTATTAGTGTAAGTTTTCTTGGCCATGTTTTGCTCCCTTTTTTTGTTGACCTCCGCGCCGGCGACGCAGAGGAGACCTTCGGCCCTAGAGGCCCACCCAATGAAGAAGCGGTATTCTGCGCTGTTCAGCCATGCCGCTCGCAAGCAGGCAGACCAGTGCACGACGCACACGGACGCACCTGGCGCCGTGAGGTTTGTGCATCACGGATTATGCAACGGAATGGGGCGCCTTTTGGCGCTATGCTCCCAATACCCACGGTCTCAAAAACCATCCCTGATCGCGCCCCTTCTTAGTCCTATTCTTGGCCGGGGCTTGTTTTGCGCAGCTACCGCGCTCAGCGGCAGATCAGCGAAAAGACTAGCAGACTTTAGGGGGCTGCGTCACCTCGGAGTTTCAGATTTGCGACGAAACGCACTCCAGGACCGACCCTTCTGGATGGCCACTCGGGGCCGCTCCGGCCTTATCCGAAGACCACATTCTGTTTAGTATTACTTCACGTATGCGCGAGCAACGAGCAGCCCGCGAAGCAAAAAAACGCCGGCGGGGGAACCGCCGGCGTCTCGTCTTACCTGGCAACGGCCAGGAGCCAATTCAGGGTATCAGCTCGGCTGTGGGCCGTGGCGTAGTCGCCGTCTCCGCCGGCAGTATCGGGTAGATCACGGCCGGTACCTCACCGGTCAGCGAGTGCATGAATGCGGTGATCAAGCGGACCTCCTCGTCGTTCAGCTCCTCGCCGAGCTGCGAGCTGCCCATGATCCCCACGGCCTGCTCCAGATCCCACACCTTGCCAGAATGGAAGTAAGGTGCCGTAACCGCGATGTTGCGGAGCGGCGAGGCGCGGAAGACGTATTCGTCGTCCGCTGTCTGCGTCACAGCGAAACGGCCCTTGTCGTTCTCCGGCAGGATGTCCGCGCCCGGACGCTCGATCACGCCGAAGGGATAATAGCCGTGGCCGCCGACGTTCACCCCGTTGTGGCAAGCGACGCATCCCTTCTCCATGAAGAGGGCCAGGCCCTGCTTCTGATCGAGCGTGAGCGCCTGGTCATCGCCGTTGAGGTAGGCATCGAAAGGCGCCGGCGTGATCAACGTGGCCTCGAAGGCCTCGATCGCCCGGGCCATATTGTCGAACGTCACCGGGTCCGCTTCGCCAGGGAAGGCTCCCTCGAACCACGCGACGTACTGCGGCATGCTGACCAGAGTGCGGATCACGTTTTCCGGCGTATTGGCCATCTCGACGCCAGCCTGGATGGGACCTTTGGCTTGAGCCTTCAGATCCTCCGCCCGGCCGTCCCAGAACTGAGCCTCGTTGAACACCGCATTGAACACTGTCGGGGAGTTGCGCGGCCCTTTCTGCCAGCCATGCCCGATCGACGTCTCCAGGTTGTCGTCGCCACCGGTTCCCACGTTATGGCAGGAATTGCAGCTGAACACGCCGGAGGCGGACAGCCGCGGATCGAAGAACAGAGCCTTGCCGAGCTCGATCTTCTCCGGTGTGATTCTATTGTCTTTAACCGCTGGAACGGTCGATGGCAGTGGCGCGAAAAGCTCCAAAGCCGCCTCCCTCAGCTCTTCCGCCGACGCCGTCGCCGAAAGCGACGCCGCCGACAGAGAGACGAAAAGAACGCTTAACAGGCGCTTCATTGGTTGAGTCTCCTTCCTCTCACTTAGCGCCAAAAATGTAGATAGAATAATTCCAAACTCT
>JAKSDQ010000128.1 GCA_022360015.1 Cytophagales bacterium | reverse complement strand
TTAATTGTGATTTGACACTACAATTTAACAAGATAAAAACCCCGAAAAAAGCTTATTTCAGCCTATTTTGGGGTTTTTTCTTCCTTATCAACAAGTTAAGTCTCTGAAAAACAGAAAATTAGAAATTTTCAAGGATGCCCTAGGTGAAATGGCAATAAAGAGCCTTGATCTTATGTTGCTCCAGTGTGCATCTATTCCTGAAATTTCAGATTGACTCGGAATATTATATTCATCTCCCTGGATATTCACGTTCTATTAAATCTATAGCATACTCAAGTAATTCATCTTTGTCATTAGCGATACTTTTAATGGTAGGTTTTATCTCTTTGTCGGGAATGATCCCAACTCTTTGGGTTTCTCTTCCGTCTGGATAGTATACCCCGATGCCTGAAATCATAGTCCGAATATTTCCGGGTAAGAAAATTTCTGATACATTTCCGTCAGCGCCTGCGGTAGTACTGCCGATTATTGTGGCTTGTGGAGAGGCACGTAAAGCCATAGCTGTATATTCGGCCTGACTTTGGGTTGTTTCGTCAACAATAATGATAACCTTTCCTACATAAGCGTTGTTGTTAATCTTCCCCACCTTTAAAGGCTTCGTAAAAAGAAATTGACCAGGTTTTCTTAAGTTACCGGTAGTAAATTTCACAAATGCTGTTGGTTTACTTAATAGATATTGACTCAGACTGAAGACTATGAAGTCAGATGGATAACAACGTAAATCGATAATTAAACCTTCGGTTTGTAGGAACTTGTCCATGATCTCATGTATTTCATCTTTCTTCAGGCTACCAGGATATATGTAGCCAATATTACTATTTAATAATTTATGAGAAGCCAAATTCTTATTCTGCAAATCCAGATCAGAAATGTTTACACAGTGAAGCCTTAACTCTCCTTTTCCTTCAACATTCACATCAATTATTTTTTGGTTTGTCCGTAGTAATTTTTTGGCCACGTCTCTAATCTGTGTTGGTCTATTTGATGCCGGGCAGTACTTTATCTTTTCTTCCATTAATGCCATTATATCCTTTCCATTTACCTGAGTAATAACATCTCCAACGGTCAAAGCGTCTGTTCCAGACAGTTTATCAAGTACTTTGGTTACCACAAATTTCCCTTCAATAAAACGTACCACTATTGGTGGTGTGTGTTTCCCCCAATAGCTATCTAAAATCGCATCATTTTGCCAAATATTAGCGTGAGTATCCTGTATTTTTCCAATTAATTCCAGCAAAACAAGTTTATATGAAAGCTCATCATTGACACCGATAATTTTTGGTATAAACTCCAATAAAATGGTATCCCAATCTTGGTCCATCAGATAACGGTAGGGGAAAAAATATTCAATAATGCACCAGTATCTAAACAGAGATAATAGTTTCAGCCCTTCATCGGTATATTCCATGTTTCTGTAAATGTCTTCATTTCTAAAAATAGGATTTCCTACACCAGGTTTAAGACCAACATAGTAATGTTTGTCAAACCTTTCTGATTCAATAATCACTTTTAGGGTACTACCCAACCTACTGGTATCTTGTTCTATCCAGTCCAAATTCGGATCAAGTTTCACCAAACTTGATATGTTTGAGTGTTTTTCGTCTTTTATCTCTAATGGGCCCAGACCTTCAATCCATTGGCGCATAAACTCATTGGCTTCTGATAAGTGAGTCGTATTTAATATTTGTGGCAGTATTCTTAGAAGTTTGACCTCCTCCCAATAAACTGTACAGGTTTAAAGTAGAGAAAGCGGCAAAAAACTGTTAACTTAACTATTAAATTTTTTGCCATGAAAAAGTCAAAATTCACAGAGGCCCAGATAGCTTTTGCATTGAAGCAAGCTGAG
>JAKSDQ010000253.1 GCA_022360015.1 Cytophagales bacterium | reverse complement strand
CTCAGCTTGCTTCAATGCAAAAGCTATCTGGGCCTCTGTGAATTTTGACTTTTTCATGGCAAAAAATTTAATAGTTAAGTTAACAGTTTTTTGCCGCTTTCTCTACTTTAAACCTGTACAGTTTATTGGGAGGAGGTCAAGATGGCGAAAAGGAAACAGTTAGGGAGGTGATGTATGGAGTATATAGTGGCGGTACAAAACCAGGGATGCGATGCGTAAAAAAAGAAGATCGGAAATGAATCAAATATGATCTCATGGATGGAACAATCCGGGAAACCCAGCGCTTCAACCTTACAGAAACCCAAATGCATACATCTCCGAACACGGAAAATCCGGTGAAATGAAAACCGATTTGGCGGATAACCCAAAATTTGCGAATAAATTGGCAGAGATGGACGCATTATTACTGACACAGATAGAACAGCATAATGATCCTTACTGGCTGTGTGATCAGAATAAATAGTATCTCAGGTTTATTCGGCGGTCTTGAGCCTGTTGAAATTGATGTACCCTAATACTCAACTTAAAGCTTAAAAAGCAGGCTTCACAACCTCATCGTGGCATTATTTTGTCCAAATCCGTTGAATCTCCAAACTATATGTTGCTTTTCCTAAAAATAAAAAATCATGCATGACAAGAGAAATTACCCGTCTTTTAGCCGTTGCCCATCTACCTGAAATGTTTAATTAGCTCTGCAAAGGGAATATACTTAGCGTGCTCCTGGTCGTTGTAAGCTTCAATAGCCACTTCATTCCCATCGGAAGATATTAACACATTGAGCTGATTCAGGCGTATATTGTTTGCTACAGCAAAATCATGTAAATACAAACCGGCCTCGTCAACAGCTTTTCTCTCAATGCCAGGCATCTCCGAAAGCTCTTTTCCTGCAAAAATCTGTACTAACTCGCTTACCGGTACCTCCTTGAGTAGCTTACTATTGTGATGAAGATATACCCGAAGATCAACACCTTTCAGATTGATCCATGTTAATATTTGAGCTAATGGAACCCCTTCCTGTCTTGAAATGTTTTCTAAATAACGAACGACATTTTTTGTAACCTGTTTTTCATGGCCAAAGGGATCAATTGTTATCCTTTCCAGATAACTTTTAATTCGTTGTTTTATCCCTGGTTTTTTATTCTTGAGCCCAAGCCTTTGCTGATTATGTAGTATATCGGGGTGCTTAGTCAGACATAGATTGGCTGATATACTGAATGCTGAAGGGCTGCAGTATTTTTCACTGCCCTTTTTACCGTTTAAGCCAACTTCCTGACTTAACTGTTTAACTGCTAACCTTAGCTCCCGAACGACTCGGTGCAAGGCTTCATCAATTTCGATTCCCATTTTCATATCAAATGAAGATTAAGCTTTAGTGATTGAACTTGATACCGGTCTGTTCCGCATTGTCTTCCAAAAGTCTTCTTGCTTTTTGTTTTCGGGATTGGTCTTGAAGATTAACTTCCTGGAGCACTTCCAGGGCAGCGTCGTAAATTTTCAAAGCGTTGTTATTCCTGATTTTCTCCCTGTTAAAAAATTTGTAAATGGTGGTTCGGGACATATTCACTTTTTCAGCAATCAGGGTTATGTAGCTTGTCCCCAGTTGCATAAGTCTTCTTTGAAGCTCCTCAATGTGCTTTTCTTCAATCATAATTATTACAGTTGTATGAAAAATTTGCAAAAGTTTTGTTCATTTTTTGTATTATTTGGTTATATTTGTTACCAATTGAAGTAACTTTTTACTTCAATATTTTTGAATTTTAAAACAATTATAAGAATAAGTTACCAAATACAGTAACAAAAGGACAAAAAAGTTACTGACATACGTAACGTTTGGATGAAAATTGCATCCTTTTTGGAGTTAAATGGAAAAAAGACCACAGGGAGCGAACAAAAAAAAGAAAAAATATGAACTGAAATTCTGGGATATAAAATTTCTGAAGGCCCTAAATCATATCATTAACGAAAACAAAAAAGCTGGTGTAGAGCCACAGGGAGTGAGGGAGATCAGTGAATTGATTTTTGGGAATTATAATACTATCAGCAAGATTCGAGGTTCAGGTGCAGGTATTAACATGGGGCAACTCATGAAATTTGCAACTATGTTTGGGCTCGACTACAATTACTTTTTCCGTGATGATAAAGAATTAACCTACGACCCGAATAGGAATAAAACTGCCCGCGCCAATGATGGCAATCATATCCAAACCAGTGGGGGTGACATTCATGGTGACATTATAAAGGCAGATGTTTATAAGACCGGCGATGTACATAAATACATTCAAAGGGCTAAGAATATTGTAAATAACTATCCTCTTGAAATAAAGCAGCAGTTTTCTGAAGTAATCGAGGACCTTCAGCGTGAAACAAAAAAAATGGAAACCACCATTAAAGATGAAGCTGAGTATATAAAAAAAATTTCAGAAAGTTATGAAATCCAAATGCGCGATCTTCGCAATCAACTAAAAGAAAAGTCTGACTCCGAAAATGAAATAATGAGGAAATATATTACACTGTTGGAACAAATGACTAAAAAATAGTATTATTCATATGGCCTTTCCCCACTGACGACTCTTTGCAAGAGAGATTAAGAAAAGGCATTTTTACTATTATTTGTCAGGATTGACTTTTGTTCCTTTCATATCACTAAAGTCCTGTTATTTTCTGCGGATGGGAGCAACGCTGTTGGGAAACTACTATATAACTTCATTTTCATTTTATAGCCGAAAACCTCTGTGTCTCTTTGTGCCTTAGTGCCTTCATGGTTCACCATTTTTCACCACGAAGGCACTAAGGCACAAAGAGACACCAAGAATTTTGTTGAAAACGTTGTGCTACATTTAGTCTGCATAGCTGCTAATGTATGGCATGTTTATGGTCGTTATATTCAATTTATAAACTGAACATACTGTCCTTAATTTCGATATTAAGCTCTAAATCAAGGTAATTGAATGCTTGATTCAGTTCATCATCGACGTATACAAGCACCCTGGATGGCATGTAAACACCACTCACTTTCTGGTAATCCTCATAAATCTTGTAACTAGCCGGGGTACGTGAATGTGCATACAGGTTATTAGAATGTTTTTCAAAGTAAAAAAAACTTGTGCCGTCATTATATTCCGAATGGTATTTGAATTTGAAACATTTTTTGCCATAAAACGCATCCTCACCCAGAAATTCTAACCTTGAATCCCTGTATGCATCCATGATCAAATTTGCAACTTGAAAATTATAAAACTTTAAATTATGAATATGGCCATCTTTTTTGTCTTTCTCGATTTCTCGTTTAAGGCCATGTTTCTCACTATAATATATTTCGCTTCTCTCATTTGATAAAGCTATCATCGAAAGTGAATTATCTCTGTAATGTTCACTTCTTAAAACTTCACCACGGCTTGTTTTTTTATAAAACTTATGTACAATACTGTATCTAACGGGTTGTCCTAATATATTAGGGCGACTATCGAAACTGGTGGACTTATAGGTCAGTTTAAAAGATGATAAGGAAGATAGCTTCTCAGCATTTACCTTCCCCAGATAATTTGTGATAATAGTATCCGAAGCAAGCTGGGCTCTGATACTTTGTATAAACAAAAGCATCAAGATACTTATGATTAGCACTTTTTTCATCTATACATAATTTGAATTATGATGTGGCCACCTCTCAGTTTGAGGCGGCCTTTTTTTAATTTAACAAGTACCCTGACAATAACACTGACTATTACATGCATTGATTTGATTATCAAGGCATGTAATGAAACTACAATTCTCACTATTTGCTCCACAGCTATTTTCGCAAGCTATCCAGGCACTTGCATGACAATCACTGCATCTGGGATCTGTACTACCACCTGAACCACCCCTGAAATTTACTAATTCTTCTTGATTAAGCATCTTCTCAATGGACAAATTCAATTTACCTAGCTTTTTCATTTTTGCAAAGTTTTGATTTTGCCTACTCTGGCCTGCGGCGAGCAGGCTTTTTGGTTTTCGG
>JAKSDQ010000146.1 GCA_022360015.1 Cytophagales bacterium | reverse complement strand
TGTTGATTCTCTCAATCATTTTCTTTGTTTCGGCAAACTGGGCAAGGGAAAGGGCACAACGGTAACAATGCTTTTGATGGCGGGTGAGTGCTGAAACCTGTTTATTACCATATGTATCAATTAGATAAGCTGCTACGGTTTCTGAATCGACCCTTTTAAGACCTCTGGCATCCATAAATGCCTTGATCCTTTGCCATATCCATTTATAGATGGATATAGTCTGTTTGCTCCTGCCACGCCCCTCAAGATATTGGGAGGCGGCTTCTGTTAGCTGCTCGAAAGTGGAATAATATCTGTTCATTACTCATAATGGTTAAGGTATGCGGAATTGCATGGAACCAAAGTGAACATTATTATGTAAACTTTATTTAAGTTATCTCTCTAAAAAACAGATCATTATGATAAAAACTTTACATAACCAAATTATGCACATAATCCTTGAGTTTTCCTGGCCTTGCAGGTAAAAAGACCGTCTGGTAGTGTAGGGCCATCTGCCGGAACAGTTGGGTGATCTGCGGCTCATAGCGACTGGCATTGCTGACAATGGCCTTCATATTGTCCGGAACAATGGCCGAAGGCACTCCACCGAAAAACGACAAACAATGCTCAACACAACCGATGACGTCTTGTTGCTTCTGGCTGTGCACCGCTTGGGCGTAAGTCATCCCACTGGCTCCCAGCACAGCTACAAATACCTCTACTTGGATGACCTCACCTGTATCCGGATCAATCACCGAAAGTTTGCCCCCACTGAAATCAATAAACAATTTGTCCCCGCTTTTGTGCTGCATGGGAGCTGTCGCATGTACGCTGCGGCACCATTGCTGGTAATGGTAACAAAACTGGCTGTAGCCATAAGGGGCTGTCTCCTGTGCTTTGTATTCTTTCCACAGCAGTTGCCTGGTTACACCACGACGCTTCAGTTCTTTTTCCATATAGGGAAAGAAGTTCAGCAATCGGCGGTAACGCTCCTTATCCATATTTCCTTCCCCCAGGATGACGCCTAATGAAGCATCATCCATCTGGTGTAATTGTTGCCAGCTAAACCCGCTGGCTTCCAGCAGACGGACGTATTCAATTACCGTGGTCCGGCTGATGCCTAGTTGAGTCTTTATGGATTTATGGGAACAACCTTCGGATTTTAATCTGATTAATTGACGTATGGTTAGCATATCTTTCTTTCGGTTAGGCATTTTGAGCTTCTTTTAATTGAAAAGCCCAAGTGTACGCCTTCTTAGAAAATTACAATCAAAAAAAAATTAATATGCTAACTCGGGGGTGTACAGTTTCCCCGGAATGGGGTGTACAGCTTTACCGGAATAGAGTGTTCACTTTGCCCGGAATAGGGTGTACAGTTTCATCCGGAATTTCCAGAATTCTGGGCCATCATAGATTTGAAAAATATAAGTGTTGATTTAAATGAACTGGTGAAATCCTGACAAGTATTTCATAACAAAAACGCCTACCAAGTTCGCTCAAGGGAAAAACATCATGGCAAAAATATCAATCTCTAAGGCATAAAATCCTAATCCAACCCGAAGTTACTTCGGTATTTTGGAAGTCAAATTAAATGGTCAAATCTCGAAATCCGCTATACCAAAATTGGTTAAAAAGGATCAAAGTTAGATTCATTTTTTTCCGTTAACTCTTAAATATCTTGCCATAAGTTTCATAAATGGTTCTGTCTAGAGCAACGGGGAACGAGTTGTTTATATACCCTTGACAGGTTCTTTATGAAACTTATACCTTGCATTTGAGTTTAGGGAAAACTGTAGCGTTTCTATTGATACATCACACTTCATTTCTCCAATAGTACCGGTTAGAGCTTTGGTAAATACAACCAGGATTAGAAATCGCCTTCCTCTCGGCTTTTGTCTAACTTTATACTAAATTTATATATCGTAGCGGACTTACTAGGCCAACAATTTTTATCTACCATATACACCTCATTCACACACAGGTGACGCTGTCGGCCGAACAAGGAATAAAATTGCTTGATAATTATTTCATCGGACATCGATTCTATTATACTCTATCCACTTTTTCAATGTCCAAGTAAATCTTTTCAGATGATCCTCATTGAGAAAGATGTTTGACCATGTATCATATCGGTCGCATTGCATGCTTATATAGAAAAGCATAACCGCCAAACAAGTAATTGGCATTATGCGCTTCTCTTCGTCTCCTATCTTGATGACTTCATCATAACCTTTGAGAAAACTTCTAGCTTTAAATTCGTATTCAGTATTATCATTGTGAGTACTGTAAAGTTGGTATAAAAAATATGATATATCATGACATAACCAGCCATTACCACAAAAGTCAAAGTCAAAAATTGTTACTCTACTTTCCCCATTAAAGTGCATGTTGTCAAACCAAACATCCAAATGTAAAGCTCCTTGCCTTACATGATTGGTGTTTACTTTCTTGTATTCTTCAACTAGATAATAAGTAGTCTTTTCAATAAACGCCATTTCGTTTGAGTTAGCTGTAAAAAAGGATTTCGTTCTCCTCAGTGAATCAGTTAATAGCGTCTTGGAATTGTATGTCATTCGATCTAATTCAAAATTCTCGGATACTTGGTGAATTTTTGCTAAGATGATTCCTATATGATAGCTGGTCTTTGGGGTAAACCTGGCCGTTTTCTGCCCTTCTGCATATGAGAACAGTACTCCATACCTAATTCCCTCAGGTGCATTAAATTCCTGTATCAGCTTTCCTTCACAGTCGCCGATTGGGTAAGTAATCGGAAGCTTATTGTTTTTTAAGTGGATGAGTAATCTCAACTCCTCGGAAATTTCTAGTTTTGTACGCCAATTAAAGGTATAAATGCGGAGTGCAAACTTGGATTCTCCATCTGTTACCAAGTATAAGTGATTCATTCCTGTACGGAATAACTTGCAAATCGTCTTAGAACTTAGGTTATATTTCTGTTTTAGAAATTGTCCTAGGTGAATGGCTGATAAGGTGGACTCAGTTGTCGGAAAAGTTGTCATGTCAAATTTGTAATTAATATCTTTTATTAAGCTTGCCAATAGTGTATCGATATCAACCACTATTACGATACTCACACTATTTTTTAAATCTAAGACTTTTGGTTCTTCTATTAAAGCTTATGGCAACAAAAAAAATTATGATTAAAAGTTCAAAAAATGAAGTAAGTAGCTAGATCATAGCTTTGTGCTTTTGGTACGCGGTTTAACAATCTGCCAAAATTTAAAGGTTAGTCGCAGTCTTCAGAAAAATTAAATTTTAAAGTAAACTGTTTAAACACTTCTTTAGTTTTGGGTAGCCTTGTCAGTAATTAAACTCAATCATTTTTTTGTTATTTCATGACTAAAAAAGTACTCATTTCTTCACATGAAAGCTTCAATTCAAGCCTGAACATCAGATTAGGATTAGTAAAAACGTTTTTGTTAGAACACTTCTTTAACAAACAACAATTGCGTTATTTGATTTGTATATTTATCTAAATTTTGATAAGGGTTTGGCTCAAGTGATTAAAAGAATTGTAAGGGGTATTATGAACGCTCCAGTAAGAGAGTCAGAAACAAGCAGAAGGCCTGATAGCTTCAGTTGTGACCAGCCAACAAACCTCTTTAGTTGCCGACGATACACGAGAGATATTCTGCCATATATGCAAAACAAATAACCACTTTTTACAAAACACATTTATGTCAGTGACCAGTCTTGGAGCTACAGTATTAATAAAGCAGATAAACTTCCAAGTATGTTTCTTTCGAATGTGGCTCAAACCTTATATATCCCAAACTAAAATACTTAATAGCAATTGTTTGATCCAGCAAGATAAGTATCGCACCAATTTAGCTTAACACTTTTTACTGAAGGATTATATGCATATGAATAACGAAGCAAGGGTTACAAGATCAAACTAAGAGAAGAAATTAGGCACTTTTGTAATATAAATAACAAATTATTTTATACCATACTATTATACTTGACCTCCTCCCAATAAACTGTACAGGTTTAAAGTAGAGAAAGCGGCAAAAAACTGTTAACTTAACTATTAAATTTTTTGCCATGAAAAAGTCAAAATTCACAGAGGCCCAGATAGCTTTTGCATTGAAGCAAGCTGAG
>JAKSDQ010000125.1 GCA_022360015.1 Cytophagales bacterium | reverse complement strand
TGATGAAGAAAAATGCTTTCGCCAACGGTGAATGTTCACAGGGTTGTTTAATCCATACTTTTTGGCAATCTCACTTGAACTTAAATCAGAAGTCTCGTAGTCCTGAACCACTTGACGCATAAAGGCCACATCATACACAACTTTTCTCCCCGCTTTATTCTTTCGTCTCTTACTATTATTGTACTTTTTTATGTTCTTGTTCTCCATAGGTTCACTTCATTAAGTGTCAACCTATTTCAGTAAAAGACAAATCATCTTTTCATATTCCTCATTGACACTTTTATATTTTGGCAAAGCTAATATTGACTCACTATTATCTATTTGGGCTTCAATTTCTGGAATTATGATTGGATTTGAAGATTTTAAAAACTTGTCTTTTTTGAATTTGGACTGCAAATTTTTGTTTGCGGGAGTGTCGCTCTTTAATTTTTTCAAGAGTTTAAGATTTCTGTGAGTATTCCAAACAAGAAAGCTAATTGCTCTATTACTCATATCATCCTCAAGAAGATAAGATATATATAAATTTGACTCAAATGCAGTCCTTAATAATGATTTGCATGGATCTATTGAGGAATGTTTTACCAAAATTGAAATGGAGTCAATAATCTCTACAAAATTTCTCAAGAATAGAATTGCAGGTAGCTTTTCGTCACCTCCTTTTTGGTTCATATCTGACTTGATTATCCGTGAACCGAAATTCACGAGTTCATCTATCGCAACAGAAAAATTGTTTAAAAGCTGCTGAAAATCAGGGTCAATTTCTCTAGGTATTATTTCTTTTATTGGTTTAGTTTTCATTTGTTTAGTAAAATAGTAATCTAAGCTTCAAAATAGCGGATTAGCTTACACTTACTTTTTGTGAGTTTCACATTAGTCTAAGTTTTAACATTTGAATTGTCATGTGCATAATCCTTAATTCAGGCTCATTTTGCACTTTAAAATTCAATCCCGCAGTTTCGAATCGAACATAATTATCATACCAGCTTTCGGGAAGTTCTGCCAGATGATTTTTTATTAATGGATCAATGTCAGGATTTAGATCATCTAAAATGTCTGGAGAATATTCATTTTCAAGAAATGACGCCAACTCCCGTGAGTAATATTTACTGATAAAATCGTAAAGGCGGGTACTTGGACTAAAAAGGCCTATAGACGTGTGGTATGTTGAAGAATCAAATTTATGTTCTATTGCCAGAGTATCTTCAATATTTGAAATCCCACCATCATAATGGGAATAATTCTCAAAAGATCTATCATTAGTTATTTTTATTAGGCCAAGGTTTTGACTTTGGGCATAAGTAATCGCGCCTTTTTGAAATCCTTTAGTAGTTATTATGATTCCTTTATGCGCTCTTAAATCATTGATGATTGCATTAAAGCTCATAATCTTTTCTCGCGTTACGTAATTGTTCCAACATTTACATTCGACGAGGGTTAGGTAACTCATATCAAATAATGAAAAAGAGTATGAAAGGTCAATTTTATATGAATTGCCAGACTTTGATTTAAAAGTGCATTCATGATCAACAGGGATTTTATAGCCAAACTCTTTCTTTAGCTTTTTCTCGATAAGCTGCTTTGCTAATAATTCAAATTCCCGGTATGTCATTTAAAATAATTGCTTTAGACCCATAGAAATACTGGTTTTACCTAATCCGTCATCAGAATCATATGGTCTACAAAGCCAGATGTTAATCACTATGTTTGTTATCCATACTATGATTTTTCAAATCTAAAAACTTTAATTTTTCCATTAAAGTTTATTGTAATTAAAATGTTTGTGTTAGAGATGTTTATAAAACCAAAGTATGGGATTTTGTACTACTATTATTTGTTTTACTTTCAAAAGTTAGCTTATTAAATATTTCATTGAGTACACTTATTGCAAATATGTAGCCCTACCAGAAATTGTAGGCTTACTAGTTTTCGAACTATCCTAAAATGGACTTTTTACCAGTTTGACCTCTTACAGTCAGCCATATTTGTAACCCGTTCAAATATTCGGACTGTTTAGAAATAGGATGTTATTAATTAGGTCTCTACAATACATAGAGAGATCTTATCAATCAAATAGCTCAAAATACTTTTCCAACCTTTCAAATCCTCCATCAAAAAATTCCATTTAGAGCTAACTATTTCTACTCACTGATAATGAGATAATTACGATAGAATGTAGCTATCTCATTTTGATATTTGGTTTACATAAAAGTATACGCTTACTTGGACGTTTCTTCCTTTTCCAGTATGAACTTGACATGGCCTGAAATTTCTTGGTTATTGTTCAAAATCCCGTTGGGTTATAAATATTTTGAGGGTTTGTGCAATGTTTTCTATTTTTACATACCGTGGTAGACCATTGCTAAGTATTAATTCCTCATAACACTAAGCGGAATATTTCTGTTTCATTCAATATATTCGATTTCCGGCCAATTTAAAAGCTAAGGAACAGAATCAAAGTAGCGATTGGGGAGAAAGATATACAGCAAACATGTTTAGCAAGTAATCTTTTTAAAAGATGTAATTTTGAAAATACTTATGTTCAAAATAAAAGATATCGAAGCATAGTGGATTTATACAGAATAACGGAAAATAGTTTGTCGATATCATTGATTTAGGTGAAAATTGGAAAACATACAGGGTGAAGAATCAAAATAATCTGTTAGAAAAAGCATTAAATATATTATTTAAAAGAAACTATTTTGATAGGTCTATTTACTTGGCGGTTGGGTTTTTAATTAGCAGTATTATTGCTCTTTCAAGCAAGAATAGTTGGTTACTTTTTTTTGACGAACAGATAACCAGTTATCAAAATAATGAATGGGCAATACTACTTTTAAATATTGCTAAGACAATTTTGTTGGGAGGAAGTTGGACAGTAACTATTGCCTCTGCATTGCTGGTTATTGCACTCTTAACAATCAGATATAAGGTGTCGAAAGGTTCAATAAGTGGGGAACAATTCTACGATGAAGAGTTCAAATTTTGTCAGGAAGAAATAGAGGGATTTTACTTTAAAGCAGCATTCAGAAGACTACAAAGAATTAAGACCGAAATTGATAGATCATCCCTCTTAAAGTTATCTAAGCCATTATTAGCTAAGCTCCATTTTTTGCTAGGGGAGGCCTCAAATTGGATAATTGGACAAGAAGATGAAAAATGGAATTATTATGTAAGGGCTTACAACTACGAAAAGTCAAACTTGAAATATAAAGAACGGTATTGCACAACACTTCTTCACAGAAAAGATAATAGGGCACTACCGATTGCTAACGAAATCCTACATGATAATGAATCATCAGGAAGGGCTTGGTCCGTCAAGTTACTTAAAGATGAAAGATGTGAATATGAAAAACTTCCACACAGCATCAAAAATAACATTGATTTTATTCTAATATATGGCCAATATTTGTATAAGTCAGGAAAATCTGAAAAGATTAATAATTTCATGCAAAATGAAATAGCAAAGATTAAATATGGGGATATTAGTATTGGGTATAGAAACATCTTCTATTATAATCTCATAGCAGGATTTTCAATGGAAATTATTCTGTGAAACCTAGCATATCCTTTTTTTGATTCCCGATCAATTGAATCACAAGAGTTGACACTGGCCAATAAGATTTTTGAATCCACTATAGAAGTTATGGCGGATTCCGATTGTAAGGACTCGGAACTCTTTCGCAAAAGTGATTTTTTCTACCTACTTTCAAGTTATTTTTTGAATCCGGAAAAGGAACTGGCTAAAAAACTCGGGGTGTTATATTCTAAAAATTCTGATTATGTAGCAAACCCAAGAATTCTGATGTTTGTAATGACCTCCTTATTACAAAACAAGCTATATAGTCAAATGGTTTCTTTAGGACAGGAGCTCAATGATACCGACAGGTTATTTTTTATAGGTGTGGGATATATTCAATTGAATCAAATCGATACAGCCATTAACGTTTTTGAGGAATACTTTAATACAATTGAAAAAGTCGACGTTAATAATTATGAGTATATACTATTTTCCTTTTCATTACTACATTCAATAAAGAAAGATACCACAGTTATCTTTGAAGAACATTTAGCTAATAAGCCGTTTGAATCTGACTTACTTAAAGCCATTTTTCGAGCTTTTGCATATTTGTTTACTGAAAATATTGAATCTAAAATATCAGAAATAGCAAAATTTCCATACTTCGAGCTATTAGGTTTAGAACCGAATTCAATCAAGGCACTCTTGGAGATATATTTAACTACAGGTCGTCTTGAAGAATGCTTAAGTATTATTTCAGATAGTAATATCAATACAACAAATGAACCTTCAATTGAATTGATTAGAATTGAATGTCTTTTTAGACTTAATAGAGATTTGGAGGAAGTAATAGCCGGATTCAAAAAATTTAGAAATAATCATAAAATTATATGGGATGTACTTCAAAAAGAATTAAATCTTTGTATAAAAGCCGAGGATTTCAAAGGAATCAAAGATGCCGCAATGGCGGGGTATCATGAATTCAAGACTGATATCTTTAAGTATTACATGGTTTATTCATTAGATAAACTTGAAGAGTATAATGAGCTCGACAAGCTTTTAGACGATTCATTCATCAAATCTGATATTGATTGGAGAAAAAAGCATGATGTAAGTTTACTATGTGTAGAAAGATCAAAATTTAATTTGGCTATAGAAATTTCATTTGAAACCGTTATGGCTGATTATAGTAATCCTGTTGTGAAAGAGGCTTATTTTCACTTATTCAATCTTATACACTCCAAAAGTCCAGATGCCGTCATATTTGAAACTCCAGACGAATTAAAGAATGGTTTATGGGCAATTGTAAACAGTCCACAAGGGAAGCAACTGGTTATTGGTAATAAAGATCCGCTGTACCAAGATTTTTTAGAAAGGATTATTGGTTCTCGAATTGACAAAGGATCACTCTATGAAAATTCTCAATATGAATTGACCCGTATAGTATCAAAGTTCCAGGGCTTATATATAAAAATTTATATTGAAATAGAAGCATCGGACCCAGAAGAATCAAAATTTCAAACTAGATCAATTAGATTTAATTCATTTGAAGATTTTGAAAATCAATTGATAAAGGAATTTGGAAAGAAGGAAGAGTTAAAGAAGATAGTTGTTGAGGAATATTTCAAAAAATACTTTAGAAGTGAAATTACCTTCACACAACTCGTTTTGAATGTAACAGCTAATGATCCGATTAGCGTTTATGAGGAATTAATACTTAGCAAAGCAAATTGGAACCACGGTTTTTATGTTCTTCCAAAGAAATTCATTAAGGAGATTTCAATAAAAAAAGAAGATATTATTTGTTTGGATATTACCACCGTCCCAATAATTTATGAGCTAAGTAAAGAACATCCGGAGATACTCGAGTTGAATTATCGGGTCTCCTACTATTTGCTTGAATACCTTCAATACAAATTGAAAGAGATTACTACATTTGGTAAAGAAGGGGGGAGGCTTCATATAAGTCTTTCTGGTATATCGTTTAACAAGCTACGAGAGAGTCAATATGATGAGCGACTAGAGTATTTAACGAATCTTATAGCTTTTGTTAAAGATCATCTTAACCCTATGATATCTATCAAAAAACTTGAAGAAATCCCAGACGAGCAGTGGTTCAGGGCAGAATGGTACTTAAAATACTTAATGGACACGTACCATTTATCTCTTGATGGAAAAATGGTTTCAGATGATAGAATTTTCTTGATTGGACAAAATATAAGCTTTGTTAGTTCAGAATATTTCCTTGAAAGAAGATTTCCGAAAATATTTGATCACATATTGCTTAAATTAATTGAGAGACATTATATAGGAATATTCATAAATCACAGGGTCATGTTCAATGTTTATATGCAGCCGATTATGTCAAAATCTCTATTAAACAATATCCTAGATAATCTTCCGAATAGGATTAACCATGATCCAAGAATTATTGATGAGGTATTAGAATTTCTTAAAAACATTTATGCTCAGGGAGGTGATAAAAATATAATTCGTCAGGTAAGTCAATCATTCTTAAAAGCGACATTGACCGATTATCCCGAATTAATGCAATTAAGAAAAACAATATCTAATAAGATTAACTCAAGATTTCAGTTACTTGGTGCCATGGAATTTGATATTATGAATGATTTTATCACGGTGTTTGATATCATTAACTTAGAAAGAAAACTAAAATAATATTCACCAACCTTATTACATATAACCAGAGCTACGGAAACGGATACAAGTGTTTAGGTTTAAGAAAAAATAGTATGCAAGCCAAAATGGAATCCGGAAAAGCTTCAGATATCCGGGATCGGCTAAAGGGGCAAAGAAATGAATTTTATTAAGAATCCTTTAAATTAAAGTTTCCAAAATAAATATATACACCGAATCGTGGTGTATAGCGAGTTGTTGTAGAGAAATAACTTTTAAGAAATGAAAGAGTTTAGAATTTTAAATATCGTTGAGTCATCAATGAGTGTCACTAATCAGAAAGTGGCAGTTTTTGAATTGGCAGAAGTGGAATATCACGGGGTAGAATTACCATCTGGATATAAACCATACACATTTTCAGGTGAATGAAAAACTTTTATAATTGATTTTAACTCAATTTTAACTCAAGAATTAATTCGAGCTGCTCAGAACGAAGAAATCATCGAACTTGACTTAAGCGGTTTCAGTAATCGAATAGAAAATATAAATGGGAGAAATGAATTAATTCACCATCACAAAAGTGTAAAATTATTATGACTGTTAATGTTTTTTGAGAAGAGACCGAAGATTTTCTTTTAATTCGAGGATACATATCTTCTGTTTGAAAGGAAGTGTAAACTAAACTCTGTCTACTCCTTCAGCCCTTCTTCCGGGGGCTAGCCCCCGGAAGAAGGGCTGCGCGCCAAATCGATGGGCAACCGGTCCCCAAATTTTATGGCCAACTGTTGTACGGTCAAACTCCAGTTCT
>JAKSDQ010000003.1 GCA_022360015.1 Cytophagales bacterium | reverse complement strand
AGTATGGATTAAATCATGGCCAAAAGTACCTCTGAAAACCGCATTTAGATCAAAATTTCCGTAGGTAATAGTATTATTAAAGCCGATGTCAAAGTCAGGAAGCCCCTTGCCTACCACGATTTCATCCAAATCGTCGATAACAGCATCATTGTTTTGATCGATAAACCTCCAGGTCCCGTCATCATTCAATCCGTCGAATTGTAAGGCGATTATCTGTCCTATATCTTTTCCTTCTTCCACGCGAATAAGTGGCCTGTTCTGACCGGGGGAACCAAGATTTGAAATATCCTGCCTGCCGTCGGTTCCAAACGCCAACTCATCGTTTGACAGCGATACAAGCTCATTTTCATAGGAGGCAAAATTAAGTCTCAGATCATACGTGAGTTTATTTCGGTCGATCACTTTGTATCCCAAAGACACTTCCAACCCCTGGTTTCTCATTTTACCGATGTTTAGCCACTTCAGATCAAACAGATTAGGCGGAACCGGAACGGGTAGCTCAAAAAGTCCTTGATCCGTATCCCTTATATAATAATCGATAGTACCATCTATTCTTCCCCGGGCCAGGGTAAAATCTACCCCAATATCAAATTCTTTCTTTCGTTCCCACTTCAGATCAGGATTATCATTACTCACGGGACTGTAACTCGGTACAAAATTCCCTTCGAAGAAGAAATTGGAAGAGGGGGCAAATCTTAACTGAGACAAAAAGTTTTGTCCCGGGATATTTCCGGTTATACCATAGCTGGCTCTTACCTTAAGATTATCTATCAGGTCGCTGCTACCTACCAGGTTTGCCAGATCTACACCTGCACTTACTGCCGGGAAACTTCCCCATCGATTGTTTTCTCCAAATCTTGTTGAACCCTCTCTTCGGATGGATGCGGAGAAGAAATAGGTATTTTGATAATTAAGGTTGATCCTGGCAAACCCCGCGATTAGCTTGGAGCCTTCTTTCCAACTGCCGGGGGTGCTTAACCCTTCTTGAAAAGATTGAGCAGCCGACAAATTGTTGTAACCGAAGACATCTGAGATAAAATCGAATCCGCCCACTGAAAAGCCTTCATTTTCGAACTCCTGGTACGAGTAGCCGACCAATCCGCTCAGGTCGACCTCCCCTAACGCTTTGCGATAGGTGGCCGTAGTTTCAAACAATTCAGAGCTAACGTCCTCAGTGGTTCTGCTGGCTTCTCCATTGCGATTATATCCCCCAAAGTAGCTGTTCCTGTCAAAATATGTACCATCTAATCTACTACTGGTCTGCAGGGCATATCTTCCCATCACATTCAAGCCATTTATTAGCTCGAAATCTGCCTCGAACTGCGTCAATAATCTTTTAGTTGTTCGATCCCGTTGGTTTTGCTCAACGATGGAAACAGGGTTGAAGTAATCAAACTGGATAGTCTGCCAATAGCCATCGAACCTCTGAGCTTCCGGACCGCCAAAGACCGGTGCAGTGGGATTATAGATGGTGGCATAGCGGAAAGCTTCGGTAAATCCCAGTTTAGCCTCATTTGTCAAAGACGATAGGTTGACAGTCAGCGCTAGCCTGTCATTGATTGCCCTTTGCGTAAGATTTAATCTTCCATTCAGTTGATTAAATCCGGAATTATAAGCAACTCCCTCGACGTTTCTATAGTTAATCGATGCTCTGTACGTTGTGGTATTATTACCTCCGGAAACGGAAATATTGTGAACGTGCGAAATAGCTGTTCTTGTCAGTTCGTCGAACCAATCGGTTTCGCTTCCCTGGTCCTTGCCCCCTGCGGCAATAAATTCCGCTGCTGTCATTACTTCTGGTGTGCGGGCCATTTGTTCGGCACTTACATAGCCATTATAATCTACCTCTGTTTTACCTACGGCCCCTCTTTTGGTAGTTATTAATATAACACCGCTGGAACCTCTGCTGCCATATATAGCCGCCGCAGAACCATCTTTCAATACATCCATGGTGGCAATATCATTCGGGTCCAGACTGTTAAGGCTTGCCCCTATAACACCGTCGATCACAATCAATGGGCTGGAATTAGCCCCGAAAGTTGATAATCCGCGCAGTCGCAGCGTAAAGCCTGCGTTCGGATCCCCGCCAGGTCTTGCAATATTCAGACCGGCCACCTTGCCCTGTAACAATTGGGCGACATTATTTACATTACCCTTGTTGAAGTCTTCGGCACTTACGCTTGTCACGGCACTTGTGATTTCCTTCTTTTCCTGGGTGCCGTAGCCAACTACTACAATCTCGTTCAATTGCGTAAGATCAGCAGCCAAAACAATGTCGATTGTGCTTCTTCCCCCAACGCTAACCTCCTGGGTTTCATAACCAACAAAGCTGAAAACCAACACGGCATCTTCCTCGGCTTCTATAGCATATTTGCCATTAACATCGGTGATGGCCCCGGTATTAGTTTCTTTGATCCGAACAGTTACTCCTGTCAGCGGCTCACCTGTTTCATCTTTCACGACTCCCTGTATTCTAATCGGATCGACAGATGCCTTTATTTGGACGGCCCCCTTATTTTTTATCTTTGACCGACTCACGTTGATGGTCCGGTTTACCTGTTTGAAATCCAATTCGGTTTGTCGGGCTATATCATACAGGATTTCATAAACCGAGGCCGTCCTATGGCTAACACGTACATCCCGGTTCTTTTCTATATCCTTTTCGTTGTAAGCAAATTTGTAATTCGTTTTGGATTCAATTTCCCTGAATACTTTGGATAGCTTATCTTGAAACGATTCCAGAGAAATAGTTACATCCCTGATGCTCTTGACCCGCTGAGCCTTAGTAATATCAGCCATCAGAAAATTAAAACTCAGCGTCTGAATAATTATGATCAGGAATGAATACTTCATTAAATGGTATAATTGTGGTAAAAGATTTCTTTTCATATCTTTACAATTATGTTAAACAAATAATTTGGAGCTTGTAAGATGGAAAGCCCTGAGAAAGTTTACCATCTGTCAAGCTGATTGGGATAGATACATTTCTTAAATGTTACTATCCCTTTTTAGCGTTAAATCAATATTTCATATTTTGTTGGTTTAGTGATATGTTATTGTTACCTGTTGGTCATTAATCTCAAAATCAAATTTCATTGTAAAGCCCATCGAAACCAGTACGTCATGAAGGGTCATTTTCTTAAATTCGCCTGAGTAATCCCATGTCAATGACGACTTATTAGTGGTGGTTATATCGACATCATACCAATCCTCGAGTACACCCATAACATAGTCTTCTCCTGCGCGCTTAAAAACAATGATTTTGTTTTTCCATGCCAATACCTCCTTATTATCAAATTGTCCTTTTACCAATTCATTGATTGCTTCATTGTAAAAAGCATCTTCCCCGGGATTCAACAGGAGGTTCGATTCCTGCATTCCGGCGTTATTCGACACGTAAACCTTGCCGGTTACCAATGCCACGTGGATTCGATTATTTTTCGTATTTATATTAAAAGATGTACCTAACGCGGTAGTAGTTACATTGCCTGTATTCACCTGAAAAGGACTGTTGCTGTCTTCTGCAACTTCAAAAAATGCCTCACCCTCCAAATGGACAACTCTGGCGGAGTGAGAAAATTGTTCCGGAAAAGTAAGCTTGCTATTTGCATTCAGGGTTATCTTGGAGCCGTCATGCAGATAGATTGTTGATTTTTGCCCTCTCGGATTTTCCTTGGTGATCATTACCACTTCCTTTTCCGAAATCCGCTCTTCCTGGTTTTGCAGGCTTAGGATCGTATAGCCCAACGTGGCTCCAATCACCAGTATTATCCCTGCGGCAATCTTTCTTGATTTTGTCCGGAAACTGATTTTCCGGTTGTAACGCTGGTTTTCAAACCTGCTAATGATCGTTTCCGAATTCAGCAAATAAGTATGATTACCCACTTCCTTGGATTGATCTTTCCGTGCTGCTGATTCAATGGCCTTCCATAAATCATCCACTACCTCATCTTTGAGATGATTGTATTCAAGTGGAAAACTTTTCAGGATTTTCTTTGCTTTCTTTACCTCTTGAATTTTTTCAGGATACTGCCTGAGCCAATTCTCCCAAAACTCATTTGAGTCCATGGTTGGATTGATTACCCACGCTCTGAATTCAGGATTGAGCACCAGATCCTCAGCAGTATAAGAAGCGTAATTCATAGAGATCAGCTATATCGTTTACTATACAATGTATCCGAACACCGATATCTATTCAAAAAAAAGCATATTTTTTTAGGGTTTACACAAGCCGTTTGATTTGAGTAATCGCTTTCCAGGCCAATGTGTAAACAGAGCCGATGCTGATTGACATGATACTGGCCACTTCTTCGTAGGTAAGGCCCTCATAAAAAATTAAGGTGATGACTTCTTTTTGACGGGAAGTCAATTTATCCAGCGCATGTTCTACTTTTAATTTCCTTGATGCAACATGCTGGCTTCTTATCAGTTCATCTTCGAAAGGGAAGGAGATATGTTTGCGAAAGATTTGAGGCTCCTGGTCCATAGCCACCATTCTTTTGTCCCGCACCTTTGAATGATTAATTTTCCAACGCAACGCTTTGAGAAGATAGTACTTAATACTGCCCGTTGACGATAAATTTCTTCTCGATTTCCAAAGTTCCAGAAATAACTCTTGAATGCAATCCTTTACCAGCCCCTCATTATGCACAATACTCATACCATAGTTAAACATATGTTGTACATTGCTCCTATAGATTACTTCATAAGACTTTATATCTCCGGACTTGAATTTCTTCCAGAGTTCGTTATCTGTTTCACCTGATTTTCTGAAATTAATCTCTAAATTGGAGTCAGACATACGTATACAAAGTCGATGCTTTTCAAACGACCAAACGACAATTTATTGAAATTTTTTAACAATCCATGAATCCTATGCTAAATTATCTGTTCCTGAAGTAGTGGTGATTACTAAAAAGGAATCACATTTTGTGTGACCTTGCGTACCGACCCGATCTGACGGATCCGGTCATTGTTGGACAAGGATTAACCTGGGGCATAGGTATGGTATACCATGGTCCGGAGGCATATCTAATAAGGTTTGAAGTGGAAAATAAATGATTAACTAACATTTATCATTCATAAAACAAATTCATTGCTTGATTTAAATAAATTCTTTTCAACTCACCCATTCGATAGATGAGAACTGTACAGTCTATACATTGAGAAATAATGTATGGACCCAACGGCAAGATTAAAATTACTTTTCGAGCGATTTTTGAATAATGATTGCTCCGAAGAGGAAGTTGAAGAATTACTCTCCAGCCTCAGAAAAGGCCCTGTTTCCAAAGCGTTGGAGCCCCTCTTAGAGGATGTGTGGCGTAAATTAGCGGACTATCCGTCTCTTAATTTACATCATAGAGATCAGTTGTTGGGAAAAATAAGCGTGCGAATGGTGGAAGAAAAATCAAAGAGGAGGTGGCTCCTGCCCTTAAAAATTGCGGCAACATTAGCGCTTCTATTAGTAGTAGTTCGGATAATAAATATGCCGGGGCTGAAGCCGTTGGCAGATGGAAAAAGCATAAACTATATCACAAAGTCTACCCAGGTGGGCCAAAGGGCATTATACACATTGCCCGATGGTTCAGTTGTCAACCTGAATGCAGGGAGTTCACTTACCTTCCCCGAAAAATTCGCTGCCTTCCAACGCGTGGTAAAGCTGGATGGAGAGGCATTTTTCGAAGTGACCGAGCAGCATGACAGGCCATTCATTGTGGAATCCTCGGGCATAAAAACCAGGGTGCTGGGCACTTCATTTAACGTCAGGGCCTATAAGGGACAAGATATTGAAGTGACGGAGCTAACGGGAAAAGTGCAGGTGGAATCATCTGATAAATCATCACCTGAGCAAGATACGGCGATTTTGCTTACACCGCATCAACAGGCAATTTACAGCCAAAAAAATAAATATTTTACACATACACCGGTAGACGTCAGAAAATACCTGGCCTGGTATACCAAGGAGCTTATTTTTGAAAACACACCCATGCGGGACGTAATTGTGATGTTGGAAAAGCGATTTGATCAAAAAGTCATGCTTGAAAACAGGGAGATGGGCTCCTGCACCATTAGAAAAGCCAGGTATGAGCGAGAAAGCCTGGAGACGATTCTGAAGGGATTACAAACCGTACTGGAATTCGACTATGAATTTGACAGATATAATCAATGGACTATTCAAGGAAAAGGTTGTCACTAAATAAAGGAAGGAAAGCCTATGAAGCAATAAAATACCCTATAAACACGCATTAACTTTTTACCAGGTGAAAACGGGAAGGCCTTAAGCTGGTGGCACAGCCTAAGACCTCATTCCCGAACCATGCATTCGGGAAGTAATCAATTGAATTAATTACTCTAAATGTAAAAGTATGAAACTAAACTTATTTAAGCTAATTATGCTATTATCTAAACATTCGCTTTATATCATGGTGATACAACTTGTATCGATGCAATTGGTGATGGCGAATGCAACACTTGGTCAATCTTTAGCAAAAGTGAAGGTGTCAATTTCGGTAAGCAATGCCTCTTTGGAAGAAATTATCCGTATCGTTGAGAATCAGACTGATTTTGTATTTGCTTCAAAGGGGCAGATGGTAGTCAGTGACTCCAGGATTGACCTGCATTTGAGAAATTCTAATCTGAAACATGTGCTTGAGGAGCTTTCCAGGGCATTTCAATACAACTTTAAACGGATAAACAGGAACATTTATGTTTGGAAGCAGAAAAAATCAAACGCTAAACCAAACGATAAGATTGACTATCAGGTATTTGATCGTACGATTTAGGAAAAAGTCACCGACGAAAATAATCAAGGTTTGCCGGGTGTTAATGTACTGGTGAAGCATACGGGCATCGGCACTATCACAGATGCCAATGGGGGTTACAGGCTCAATGTTCCTGACGATGCAACCACTTTGGTATTTTCCTATGTCGGATACATTTCCGAAGAATTAGAAATAGCAGGCAGATCGGTAATCGAAGTACAGTTGGCACCTGATCTTTCAACACTTTCGGAAGTAGTAGTGATGGGTTATGGTACTCAAAATAAGAAAGATTTGACCGGGGCGATTGGCCTGGTAGCTGTAGAAGATATGCAAAAGGCGCCTGTTGCATCTTTTGAGGAAGCGATGGGGGGACGAATTGCAGGAGTACAAGTATCCTCGGGCGAAGGACAGCCGGGAGATAACATGAACATTGTAATCCGGGGCATGGGCTCTATCACACAGAACGCCTCTCCTTTATTCGTCATAGATGGTGTTCCTTTCGAAAGTCTTCCAAGCGGTCTGCTCGATCCGGCTGATATAAATACGCGTCACTGATCGAAAAGATCCCGGATTTGATAAAAAAGGGATTGTCGGCCGCTGGTGAAGGCCATTTACAAGCTCGTCGCCGACCATAGTGAACAGGTTTTTAAAAATTAACATTTTCATAAACACAATCTCAGCAATGGAAAATGCTAAAGCAATAAATTTGAATACGCAAGTTTAAGGAATTTATAAAGCCATGCGAGATTGGAAGGAAACGAAATTATTATCGGAATTCCAAAAAGGGAATAAAAAAGCTTTTGAAATAATCTATAACCTTTATTGGAAGGGGTTATACCTGCATGCCTACAAGCGGTTGAATGCCGAGGATCTGGCAGAAGAACTGGTTCAGGAGCTCTTCATACAACTTTGGGAAAAGAGAAGGGAGATAAAAGTGGAAAAGTCCTTGCAGCATTATCTGTATGGAATTATCAAAAAGAAGATCCTGTACCATTTGCGGGAGCGATACCGGGAAGCGGCACATTATCAGGCATTCAGAGAAAATGTAGTGACTGTAAACGGCCACTTGGAGCATCGCATTGAACAGCGAGATATGTTACAAAACATCGAAGATTTGGTCCAGAAACTTCCGGCCAAATCGAGGCGTATTTTTGAGCTAAGCCGAAAGAAATTCCTTTCCAACAAGGAAATCGCCTGCCGATTGAACATTTCCGAAAAAGCCGTGGAGTACCATATACATTCCTCCCTTCGTTTTATAAGAACCAATTGCCCCGATTACCTTTCTTACCTGTTTTTATGGGCGTTGTTTTTTTAATGATCACATGATACCCGAAACCCAAAAATTCTTGTCATTGTTTTGATTTTCAGTAATTTATAATTTTTCTGTGAGAGAAAATGAATGATGCTTAACCCATGAAAAATCAAAACAAGCTCTGAACCGCCAGTTGTGCGTTCAGGACTTCGAGTAGTAATTACGCCCGGTTGTATCGTCAAGCATTGCCCGTAAACCACTCCATGTATTATTATCGCCATATTAAGAATTCAGTGTGACATTTAACAATAGCATAACAGGTTGTTTTTAGGGAGATGTGTGTGCCCGGGTAACTATATGGCTGAACGTAACTTATTATGCAGAGAGAAAGAATTAAATATTTGCTGGAAAAACATGCTGCCAATGTATTAACAGAAAATGAGCGTAAGGAACTGGAGGTGTGGTATCAAAGCTTCGATACGAAAGAAGACGAACACATCATTCAATTTGAGCAGCACAGTGCTAATAAACGTCAGAAAATATATAAAAATATATTAGAGGCCATAGATACTGAAGATTCCGGAAAGATCAGCAGATCTGTCTTACCGCTTCGTTGGGCTGCAACCATTTCCCTTTTATTAGTAACCTCTATGCTTTTATTTAATTATCGTGCTGCGCTCTACCAGCAGCTACTCTCTGCTACCAGAAGGACAGTCGTTGTACCCGAGGGGAAAATGCAAATTTTAACTTTGCCTGATGATTCGAAAATCTGGTTGCGTTCAGGTACCACACTGACCTATAACCGGTTTTTTATAGGCAAAGAAAGAAAACTTGTCCTGAATGGCGAGGCTTATTTTGAAGTGGAGGAAAACCCGGATAAGCCATTTGTAGTACAATCAGGCCCTCTGAAAACCACGGTACTAGGTACCTCTTTTAATGTAAAAGCCTTGTCAGGACTAGATATTTACGAAGTAATTGTCCGCACGGGTAAAGTATTGGTAAGTGATTCCCTGCAAGTGCTGGCCACTTTATTCCCATCCGGGAGGATAAGTTTGAAAAACGATCAACAGTTATTAGACAGCACCAATGTGGAGGCTTATCTGCAATGGCGGGAAGGCGACCTGGTTTTTGATAGCAGCAGCATGGAGGAAATCAGGTGGTACCTGGAAAACCGGTTCGATGTCCGGATTGAATTAGTGGATGAAGTCATAAAAAAACATTCATTTTCCGGTGATTTTACCGGTTTCCGCTTGGACCAGATACTGAAAATGATGCAGGAGATCCACCCCTTTGAAATAGTATACCAGGATGAAAAACAATTAATAATCAGAAGCCCCAGGCGGATAAAAAATGAGCTGACACAATGACCCACTAATTTTATATATGCAAAGATCACCAATTAAACACGACCTACATGAAAAAAAACTTACCCGGGAAGTATTATCATTTACTCTGTAAAGGCATGTTGATTTTCCTTTCTTCTTTTTCACAAATAACCGGTAATTCGGCTGAGAGTCATGCCTATAACGACATTTTGAAAACAACTGTGACAATTAATTGTACAAACTGTTCCATGAAAGAAGTGTTGCATTATTTGGAGGAAAGTACTGAAATAAAGTTCATCTTTAGTACAGGTAATGTCAAAGGAATTTCGTTTCCAAATCTGGCGTATGTGAATACCCCTTTGGGAGAGGTGCTGGCAGCACTGCTTAATCCCTATGAGCTGACATATACGGTCATGAACAACCGCATCATTATTAAGGCGGACCGGCAACCTGGTACAGGCACAATTCGGGGGAAAGTATTCGACTCGCAAAATAAAGATGAGTTTTTAATAGGGGCCTCTGTGCGTGTGGAGGGCACCAATTTAGGAGCTCCCGTGAATATTGACGGTGTATTTGAGATTACGCACATTCCGGTAGGCACCTATTCATTGTTAGTTTCATACGTAAGCTATCAAGCCAGGCGAATCGAAGACATACAGGTAACAGAAAACATCGTCACTGTGGTAAACGTACCGCTGGATCAGCAAATGAAGAAGTTGGATGAGATTGTGGTAACGGCTGACTTTCCCGTTGAGTATGTACCTATCAAAAACTCTACCGAAATGACCTTGCTGTCGAGCATCAGGGCTGAGACGGGCATTGTAACCGGCATTTCTCATCAACAGATATCCCGCAGCCTTGACAGAAATGCGGCAGATGTGGCACAACGCATACCAGGCATTACTTTGCTCAATAATTTTGTGTTAATCAGGGGATTGGATCCGCGTTATACAATGACCTTCCTGAATGGCATGATCGCTCCCAGTACGGAGGAAAACCAACGGGCCTTTTCGTTTAATCTCGTCCCTAGTGGCTTACTCGATCAGATGATGGTTTATAAAAGCCCGGCCCCTGAATTGCCCGGTCAATTTGCCGGGGGGATTGTCAAAGTTTCTACGAAGCAAGCCAACACTGCCCGAAGGATACAGATCGGTATTTCCGGCCAGTACCGGACAGGAGGCAGTTCATTTACCGATACTTATTCCAATACCGGTACCAGCGACAGCGACTGGATAGGCTTTGGGCTGGGAGATCGCCTCTACGATGAAAGACTGTACAACGCTGATTTTCAATTTCCTGACAAGCAGTTTTTCCCCAGCGCCAATGCCGAGCTTACCCGTAACTTTCCCGAACCCTATAGCTTGAGAAGGAGTACCCATAATTTTGACAAACGCTTTAATATCAATTATTATGATTCCTGGAAAATTGGCGGTTCGCAGCTCAATAACCTCACCAGTGCCACCTATACCAATGAGGCCAGTTTTAGAAGAATAGATGCCATTCAGGACCTTCGGGCAACAAGAGAAGGTGATACCTATATCGTGGAGCCAATACCCGAAGCGCAGTTTGTAGACAGTGTATACGACGCAGGCCTTCGATTGAGTGTATTGGAAAATCTTAATTACCTGATTAATGATCATCACGAAATAGGATTTACCGGTTTTTTTAACAGGCAGGTATTGGATCAGACCATTGTCAGAGATGGCTTCAGGGAACAAACGCCTCTAAACACCATACGAAGAATACATTTTGAATATTCCAGACGTGACCTTTTCAGTGGCCAGCTTACGGGAAATCATTTGCTCGGCAAACACCATGTGCAGTGGTATGCCGGGCGCACCTGGATGAAAGAGTCCATACCGGATTTGCAGAGTTATGAATTTTACAATGTGGATTCAGCCAAAACCGAGGGTACTTACATCATAAGGAGTCGGCTTATTGACAGAAATACCAGAAGAGGAGGGTTCTTTATGGAAGAAAACGGGATCATGGCGGGTGTGGACCACGATTATACATTTTCCAATGGCTTAAAGCTGAAAACCGGTGGAATGATGCAGGTTCAGGACCGCCTTTTTGAATCCTGGTATTATTCAACCTATTACGCTGGTAACTTAGACCTTCAGCGTATCAGCGAGCCCTGGTTCAACATGTCAGGCATTTATAATGACAGTCTTGTTACCAATGATCAGTCAGGTTTGTTCTTGATGAGGGATTACAGCGAAGGACGCTATTCGGTGGACTACCAACTTTACTCGGGCTACGTGGGCTTTGAACTTCCTGTATGGAATAACCGCATTCAGTTAAATGCGGGTATGCGCTATGAATGGACTGAACGTAAGCTTTTTGATAACCTGGATAGGCTGGTGATTACTGAGGGCGGTTTTGATAATAATCGGGAAGGAGTGCCAGTCGGTGATACCATAGCGGGACCGGTTTTTGATTATTGGCTGCCTTCCGCCTCAATTAACTGGAATATTACTTCTGGCATGAAGCTAAGGGCTACCTACGGTAAAACACTGGATCGCCCGGCTTTTCGTGAAATTGCCAATTTTAGCTTTTTGGAATTTGAAGAACGAATAATTTACACCGGTAATCCTGGTCTTGTAGATGCGGAGATACAAAACTATGACTTGCGTTGGGAGTGGTATCCCACCTCTGAAGAATTTGTGGCAGTAGGTTTTTTTTACAAAAACCTGACCAATGCTATTGAGCTTGCAGATGTCACCAATCTTTCTGCCCTATCCGGTTCCGGTAACAGCCAGATGGTTTTTATTAATACGGAGGAAGCCTATGTACGTGGTTTTGAAATTGAGGTAAGGCGCCATCTGGGCTTTATTCCCTGGAGGCCTTTACGATATTTTTCCATCATAGGCAATTATGCCTACATGCAAAACAGGGTAGATCTGGGTGAAGAATTTGAAGAGGAGGCCGATCAACCGGAGATCGGGAATTACAGGCCTTTTGTGGGTGCTTCGCCTTATGTAGCCAATGTAGCGCTGTATTTTGAACAGCCGGAATGGGGTACCACCATTTCAGCGTTGGTCAACAGTATAGGACAGCGAATGATCTCAACCGGTATGGTCAGGCAGGGGCCTATTTATCAGCGGGAACGCACTACCCTGGACCTCACGTGGTCGCAACGTATTACCCCCTTTCTCAGCCTGAAGGTGGGTGTACAGGATTTGTTAAACCAGCCCTTTGAATTTTACAGGGACGATAACCTCGATGGGAAATATACACCCGGACAGGTGCTGAACGTGACTTACGACCGATCAGAAAGAGAAGAGCAGGTAGTGGATTTTATGGACAGGCGTTTCAGGCTGGGCAGTTATTATTCCGTAGGCCTGCGTGTAGAATTTTAAATGAACAAAAATCAGATAAATGAGCAATACCATAAACATGATTATCTTAATTGACATTGTATTCCATGCCAAGGTGACAATGATACTCCCTTCGCTACTTTCCCGCTACCCGGCGGGAAAGCAGCATGGAGTTACAAAACCGGATAATCATTTAGTAATCAACCAGGCAATACCATACCTAACCAGCAAATATCAAGATGATGACCTGCCTGCTTCATGATGGCGGCATAAGGATCCGGGACAGATTGGTGAAGTGATGCAGCATGTTGTTTTTAACAAATTATTTAACCTGTAAAACACAGCGAATGAAACAGTACCTCAGGTAACAAAAAAGCCCCGCACCGTGCCAAGGGCAAGATGCGGGACAGGTATTCCACCGACCTCATGCCAGTGGAAAGTAACAATCAAACACAAAAATATTAAATCATAATGAAAGCTTTAAATTTAATTGGTATTTTTCTTATAGCAGGTGCCTTACTTGTATTTACCGCCTGCGAAGAAGATGTTTTAACAGTAGATAACCCTGCGATGGATGTAGAAGGTGTAGCAGCCGGTATACAATCGACCGTAGGTACTGTCGTATTAGGGGCTAGTCCCGATGCAAATGGAAATACTTTTTTGAGTACCAGGACACTGGACAGGGATACCCTTTATATCCTCAACCAGTTTGTACGTGTGCCTAGTGGGGTTACTTTGACGATCGAATCCGGCACACGCATTTTAGGGAGGGTCGGTACGCTTGCCGGTAATCCTGCTACGGGTGTGCCTCCCGGAACACTTGTGATAGAAAGAGGCGGTAAAATTCAGGCCAACGGTACTGCCACTGCGCCCATTGTATTTACTGCCGAAGATAGTACTCCTGAACCAGGAGACTGGGGAGGCGTTATTGTTTTAGGCAGGTCTACTGTAAACCTTCCAGGTGGGGTAGGTCTCATTGAAGGGATCCCTCAATCTACTACCGGAGATAACGGCTATGGAGGAAATGTGCCAGGCGACGACTCAGGTACCTTACAATATGTAAGAATTGAATATGCAGGAAATGTATTGGTCGATGGTGATGAAACCAATGGCCTGACATTAGGAGGGGTAGGCAGCGGCACGACCATTGACCATATCCAGGTATCCTTTGGTGCAGACGATGGATTTGAGTTTTTTGGAGGTACAGTCGATGCTTCTTACCTGATCGCCAGCCGCAATACGGACGATGATTTCGATACTGACCAGGGTTACAGTGGGAATGTGCAATTTGGTATCGTATTACGTGATCCGGCTAACTTTTCCTCTTTCCCTACCGGTGGTTTTGAGTCTAATGGGGACAGTGATGATGCCACTGGAAACTTTACCAATGGTACCTTCAGCAATTTTACTGTGATAGGTCCCATTGGGCCGGGTTCAACGGCATCTGTAAATCCTGCCTACAATGCGGGCGTTCTGATCCGGGATGCTTCAGAGATGAACCTGTTTAATTCTATTATAGTTGGATGGCCACAAGATCAACTGGAGTTGGAAACTCCTGGTGACTTCGATAGTGATGGCAATGATGCAACTGACAATAGCGTAAGCATTGAAGGGGTTACGTTGGTATACCCAACATTTGGGGTATATAATGCTACATCTACTAATGTAACTAATTTTACCACTGTTGCTGCCTATTCTAATGCGGCGCTTGAGGCTAGTAGTTCAGGGACAGGTGCAAATTCTTTAACTGCTTTTTCAGGACTTAAAGCTGCTGCCTGGAATTTGACAGCTCCTGATTTTGTACCTGCTGCAGAACAGCCTTCAGACTTTTCCAATAACCTGTTGGATACTTTTTTTAACAAAAATGTTGACTTCCGGGGAGCTTTTGGCGCAGGTAGTGAAGCTGCCGAAGGTACCAATTGGAACATTGGTAGTTGGGCAGACTTTTAAATAAGAAAGCTAATTTGTTGGAATGATCCTTATCCGGGATCTATAAAAACCCGGCAGCAGGTACTGCCGGGTTTCTTTACAGACTAAAACATACATATACAATATCCATAATTGACCCTTCAATGAAAAACATTTACCTGTTATATCAATCCAATTTAAATAATTAATTTTAAAAAATATGAAAAGAAAAATGTGGAATGCCCCGCTACTTATGCCGGGAATTTTTTTAGCAATAGCAATGATCTTTGTGGCCTGTAGTGATGACGATGATGGTGGTGATGACCCACAGGGCCCTGAACTAACTATTACCTCCTTTAACCCTACTACCGCCAGAATAGATGAGACAGTCATCATCACCGGTACAGGTTTTAATACAGATTTTTCACAAAACTCGGTATTCTTCACAGGAAGTCAAAGTAGTGCGACACCCGGGCTGGCACAGGCTATCCTGGAGGAAGGAAACGCTACCAGCCTTACTGTTATTGTCCCTGAAAGTGCCATCGATGGTCCTATTACGGTAAGAGCCAATGGTGTAGAAGCTGTTTCCAGTCAATCATTTACTGTAGATACCTCACTTCCCGATCCTGTATTGACCAGCCTGGATCCTACCAATGGTCTGCCTGGTGTTGCAGTGACAATAACCGGGGAAAATTTTGGAGAGGATGCTACGGTAATACAGGTATCGTTTGGAGATACAGAAGCCCAGGTTTTATCGATAACCAATACTAGTATAGTTACTGCTGTACCCGAAAACCTTGAAGAGGGGGAGCTGCAGGTGAGCGTTAGCCGTGATGGAGTAAGTGCCTCCACCACCCTGTCTTTTACCGTGAACCCATTGCCAGTAGGGGTGAAAACAGCTTATTGGGTCGCCCAAGAAGGGGTCTTTAGAGGTGTAATAACAGAAACTGGTGTTGATATCACTTTGTTGTACAGCGCCGCAGAAGACGAAAATGTGGGAAGTAGTGGTATTGATTTGGATTTGGATGGCGGCTATATTTACTGGACATCAAGAGGTGATGGGGTTGTACGGGCACCAATTGATGGAGAGGGGCCTATTGAACTTTTATATGAAGTTGGTGGAACAAGTGGTATATATGATATCGCATTGGATATTGAAAACAAGACTTTGTACGTGATGACGGAAAGTGGCTTTTTTGATCCGGACCAAAATTCTTTTATTAACAGGGCGCCCATGGACGGCTCCGGTGAACTTAAATCCATTTACACCCTCCCGAAGTCGTCTAATTTAGCAGTCTCGCCAAAACTTTATGTTGCGAATAATAAATTATATTGGACTGACGAAAGGTTAATCGCTGTATTGGAAGGAAGCCTTGATGGTTCGACAGACCCTATTGTACTGTTTGATGATTCGGATGGATTGGTCAGACCAACAGGGATCACCTTCGATCCGGATGGTGAAAGGTTGTTTATTGCTGACAATCGGATTGATGGTGGTGGCTCTAGTTCAATTTTGGTCGGTAAACTGGATGGTTCCGGTGATTTAACTACCCTCGTCGGCCCCGGTGATAATGTGCGAAGCCCCTCCGATATGGAGATTGATATGGAGAATGGATTTGTTTTTTGGCTGAATGCTACCAATGAAAACAATATGGGCGAAACGGAACTGAACAGGGCTAGCCTGGATGGTCAAACAGTAGAAGTATTATTTGACGGATTTAACTTCGCTAATTATTTCGATCTGGAAATAGGGGTTTTAGGCCAAAATTAGTAAATATTGCCATTGGATTGATCAAAATGCGTTTTCAGGCGTACATAATCATGTGCGCCTGTTTTAATTTTATGAGTATCGGATAGCAGAACAAAAAGATTAAGATGTATAGAAGACTTTCTCTTTTATTTTTTACCTCCTTGTTGCTTACATCCGCCTGCAGCGACGGCGAAGATCCCCTCCCGGAATATCCGGAATACACCTACCTGTTCTGGACCAGCCTGGGCGACCGGAAAATACTCAGGGCGGTGTATGAAAAAGAGCAATACCTGCACACCGACACCCTTTTCAACTCCGTGAAAGGCGTGGAAGGGCCCGCCGCCATCATAGCAGACGCCGCTAACCAACGCATCTACTGGACCGATTTCTCAAAACGCCAATTGGTGCGGGCCTCCTGGGATGGAACCGGTAACCCGGAGGTGCTCTATGCCACGCCCTTCAATACTCGCGGCCCTATGGAGCTTGTGCTGGACAGCGAAGCCCAGCAATTATACTGGACTCAGCCCTACGACAACCTTATTTTAACTGCCCCCGCAGATGGCACTGGCCCTGTAGATACGCTGTTTACCGGGCAGGAAGGCATTCACGGTCCATGGGGCATAGCCTTGTCTGCCGGTTATCTCTATTGGGTGGAGTACGTGGATAACGAACTATGGCGCGTGGATATGGATATGAGCACTGCACCTGAGCTGCTTTACGCCGGGGGCAGCGGTTTTTTAAATCCTTATGGCGTCGCTATCAGCGAAGGAACCGGTGAACTGTTTATTACAGACAATGCATTGCCAGGGGCGGCATTTTCAGACAGGATCATGAGAGGCAGCATCAATGGCAGCCTGAAACTGGAAACGGTTTATGACCTGGAAGATGGTGTCAATAATGCCTACACGATGGTCATAGATGAATCGGAAGGGCAACTATACTGGCATAACCAATTGGAAGACGGTGGTATTTACAGGGGCACCATTTTTGGGGAACAACCGGTGGCGCTGATAACCGCAAGCCACGTAGGACAAGGGTTGGCGCTGGCAAGGTCTGGCAAGTCATTGTAAGTGATGTAATTGAAGCCCATAACAAAGGAAAAAAGGCCGGCTACGATCTTTGGGATACATACCATAACAGGGTATTTTTTCAGAACCTTATCAGCGCCTTTGATTCATCAAAAGAGCCACTAAATGAATTGGACAAAAATGAAGTTTTGAAAGTAAGACATCTATTCATAAAACCAGAAGATATGGAAAACTTTGAGGCACTGTTTATTGCAGAACTTAAAGATTATATCTCTGAAAGGCGAAAAGCATCCTGCCATTACAACAGCATTTTACGTTGCTATTCACTTTGTTAACTATGGATTATTTCCTGGTAAATATTCACATCCAAATACCGTTGATATAGTAATTTTTAGAGAGTTTAACCAGTATTTCGGGCTATTTGATCCCGGGTTTACCAATAAGCATAAGGTGCTTCAAGGACTGATGGAATATAATTTGCCGTAGGAATTGGTCGATGACTTCCAAACATTAAAGGATAATTGCTGGACAGCAAGATATATAGACTACAAATACTCAGATATGATTTCGAATCAATGCTATGATTGTTTGATGAACCTGAAAGACTATATCCAGATTCATCACTGAAGAGATTATACAGGAAGTGTTTATCAAACTATGGACCCAACGCGAAAAAATCAAACCTGAAACCAGCGTCAAGGCCTACCTTTTCCGGATGGTCACCAATCAGGCTTTTAATTATGTCAGGGATACAGTAAAGCATGAAGATTTGTCCGAGGAGTTGTGGAAAGACGTCTTGAAATCCGCAGGTCAAACCGATGACATTGTCGGCGGTATCAGTAAAAGCCATACAGATGGATACAGCAGGAGTTGCAGATACAACTATAGTTAGCACATCGCTTATGTTCCAGTCAGCCACGGTTTTCAATCAATTTGAAGCTACAAGTGGAATTGATAATTACACGTTTCAATACTTATATAGTAAAGACAGTGTTTTGGTATCATTTTCAATTGATCCACTAAGCAGAAGAAGAGAAAAGGTATTCCGAAACATCATGTTACCTCTCATAGGCAAGGCAGTGGATAGCTATGGGCAAAGCTCATTAAGGATATTTCAGTTAGACAATTTCTAATAGGTAACTAAGTCTTGTCGTTAATCCTCTTAATAAGTGACCTCTTACTAAAAAATCGGACAGGTATGATTAGAGAAATCGGCTTTTAAATCGTAAAATTAAATAGTTAAAAAAAATTTTCTACTTCAAGTCCTGGTTTTGCACTTCTGTTGACGGGTAAATGGTATATGCTGCGTAATGTTTGTAATAAACAATCATTTTTTAATTTGATGCGTTACGTTATATTAGAGTACCTAAACTATGTTTGGATGAAATAGAGCAAATTAATTATTGGGAAAGATGCAAAACACTAATTTCCAGGGACTATATAATAGCCGGGGTGCTTCTATTGAAGTTATTTTATCGCTGTTTGAGTTCAAAGAAGATGATACTTATATAGTCTATTCACCAGCTTTAGACTTAGCAGGGTATGATACAACAAAACGAAATGCGAGGAAATCTTTTAAAGAGACGTTGAAGGAATTTTTTAGATATACAACCAATAAAGGAACGTTTGAATCAGAACTTATTAAACTTGGCTGGCAAATTAATAAGAGAAAGAAGAAATTTGTTCAACCTGCCATAGATAAATTGTTAAGGGATAGGGACTATTTAACAGAGGTATTACGGGATAAAGAATTTTCAAAAGTCAATTCAAAATATGATTTTCCTGTATTAGCTTAATGTCTGGCCTAAGAAATATACCACTTAGAAAATACAAAAAGTTTCTTAAATCAATTGGTTGCAAACACACAAGAACATCAGGTGGGCATGAACATTGGACACGTAGTGATGTGCCAAGACCTATTACCTTACAGACCCATATAAATCCGGTGCCGGAATTCATCATCAAAATTCACTTACGCCAATTGAACACTACAAAAGATCAGTTTATTAAAATGATCGCTAAGATGTAATTCGAGCACTAAAGCTCTTCTAAATGTTGAATGTTGTTTACAGTTACTTTCATAACACTAACGCTTTTTAATTCTAACCAAAGGACTATTGAGTAAGCCTACCCATGTTGACGTATGACCCTGTTCCCGTCCCAAAATATGATACCATTCCGTGTTGTAATAACAGGCCCATTCGAAGGTTGGTTTTATTATCGAAAACGAAAAACTGTCTCTGGCTACGAAATAACTAAAAATGATTTATATTATCCTGGTTAATTAAAGGTTTATATCGCAAGGTTGATTAGCATTGCTATACGTGGCTGTTGCGCAACCTATATCTGGTCCTTGTCTGTGACGATGATCCCATGGTCTTGAGTTTTCAACTCAATTTATTTAGAATGAAACGTTCATATTAATAAATAAATGTGTCCAGGCTTTACAAAAGCCAAACCAGAACATCCGCATTAGCCTTTCGCACAAGCCCACCCTAAAATGCGGACGATAATATTAGTTGTGAACAACGCCGCATACATTTGTGCTCATATAGTTGATTTATTGCCAGCCTTTTCCAGCTTAACAAATTGCAAAAACTGTTGTACGATTGTTTTCTATTTTGTAGATTAGTAGAAGACATTTGATATTACCGGCCAGTAGGGGAATGATGGTAACCATTCTTAGATAGCCGGAATTTCTGCAATTTACATTTTATTTGGAACGACAGGTTGAATATGCCTATACATAAAGCATAAGCGCCTTTGGTTTGAAATACCCTTTAAAGGCTCCGAAGGCGCTGATTGAAAGATTTCCATAGCTGAATGAAATTGGCGGCTGCCACCCAGGCAGTTGCCTTTTTCCGTTTTAAGTATTACGGTTCCAACCTTACAGCTTATTCCTTTTCCAACGATACCTTAAATGTAGGTTTAACCCGGAAGTTACCGGAAATAGTAATGAACTTGTCCGGGTCGGTAGTATTTTTTTCAAAATCCAGATACAGGGCCTTCATATTGGGCGTGAAATTGTATTCAACATCATTTCTGGTAAAAGTGGCTTCGCCGCCATCAAAAACAAAGCGTTTATCATATGTCGAGGATTGGTAGTTTAAATTTATCCCAATAATCCCTCCCCTGAAATGGAAATTGGAGAAATTGCCCCTATCATACGTATAGGTGCCATCGGCAAGGCCCGTACTGACCGGGGAAGTAAAATTGGAATACATCAGGTCTCCCTCACCCACAAAATTCCTTACATCAGTATCGTAACTGATTCCGTCGGTATGCAAAGCAAAGATCATCCTGTATAGCGTGTCTGCCTCATTTTGCGTATTGACGATGGTACTTTTTGTGAAGTTAATCTCTTTCCCGTCCACCTCGATACGCGCTATGGCGGCGTCATCATCACTGTCATCGCATGAAAAAAAGGCAATGGCGATGCACAAAAAAATGGTAATTTTTTTCATAATCAGAATTTTTAAAAATTAAATTGTCGATTTGAAGTTGTCACTATAAAATCTTTAAAAAGCTGTGCTCCATCTTAAATCCGATAACATCGTGTTAAGTAACCTTTGCAGGTCATTGAGAACGTACTTATGTAAGGAAGTAAATGAAAAACATTATCTGGTTAAAGCGATTTGTTGATAAATACAGTTGCGTTGTGAATCGGCTGTGGCTACGATTCTGGCATGCCGTATGCCAGTCAAAACCGGTTACAATGCCATTCTCTTGTCCAAAGTGTTCCTTATTGGTACGGTACCATCTGGTGACCATGAAATTGTAACCCAACAGCCGGATGTTTAACTGGCCCATATTCTCGAACATCTGGCAATAGTTATCAATATCCCTGCAATCACAAAAAATATCATAACAAATAGCTTCTGTTTTTCCTGTCACTGCTATAGCTTTGCAAATTCGTAAGAGCGCTAAACCATACCCAATATTTAAAGGAAGAAAAGAAATGTAATAGTTGCAATTCCGGAAAAAAATGGTTATATGATAGCCTGAAACATGCACAAAACTATATTTAACGGCATGTAAGGGAAACGAAACAGTTATCTTAAAACACAGACAACATGAATGCAAAGATTGAAGATTTAATGGTGAATTCAGTAATAACTACAGTTCCCCATAAATCTATCGGCCATGTACGTAAGATCATGGAAACCAACAACATACAGTCCGTACCAGTAGTCAACCCCGATGATGAGGTTGTGGGAATCGTAACTTCCCAAGATTTAATTGCTGACCACAATGAGGGCACTCCCATCCAAAAACTAATGACTAAAAACGTTTTGACAGTCCCGCTTTATTCCGACGTACACATCGCAGCGAGGGTCATGCGAAACCACAAAATTCACCATCTGGTTGTTACTCATGAGAAAAAAATTGTAGGCATACTTAGCTCTTTTGATTTATTAAAATTAGTTGAAGACAAACGTTTTGTGATGAAAAATCCCCCTACTCCTTCAAAGAAGAAATCAAAGAGGGGGTAACAGGACTTTTCGCTATCATAGTTTCACAAGTTTTCTGTTCCGTCTTTGCCGATGGTCATAAAAACTTAAATGATCGGATAACAAAGTAGCAGCCAGGAGAGTGATTAGTCCTGATACGGGTCCAACTCCTGCCTTTTCACCATTAAATCTATATAAAAATCAAACGCGGCGTGCGAAAAGTCCTCATCATCACCGGCTTCGATATCTTTAACAAGCTGGGTTTGACGGGTAAAATACCATTCGTTCAGTTCATCGGAAATGTCGTTATCGAAGCCTGCCAGCCCCAGGATTAATTCGCCGAAATCCCATAGGCTTGCACTAGCGTCGATTCCCTGCTTTAGCATGTCGTTGATGAATTTCAGATTTTTTAGCTCGGCTTTGATCAATGATATGGCTAATTCCACTTTTGGCGGGAGCCTGACAGGTGGAGGGTGCTCGAGTAATAATTTTTCATTATGGGCAAAAAATCCCTCATCTGCCAACATGTGTTGCAGGAATCCGTGATAGCGTTTTAGGTCTTCCCCAAAAGCTTTTTCAAATTCTTCAATTTCGACTTTTTTAAGAATCGCCAATATCCCACTTTGATAATCGTTTAATTCATGAATTCCTGACAGTGGAATATTGAACCATACCTGATCTGCTTCCTGATCGTATTTTACCATGATTTTAAAATATCACTACTGGCTAAATTATTCTATAGTACATTTTGCCAGTTGGGTATAGCTGGTCGACTTTTGTTTAGCTAAAAATAAAGATAAAATTTAGAGAATCGAAAAGAATGTTGAAATATTGCTGAAAGTGTTTGTGAAGGTAAAGAACAAAGAGTTTATTTATCAGACGGCAAGTTGTCGTGCCTTATTTTAGCATATTGTTTTTAGTATTTGTAAAGTTTTTATTTTTTGAACCAAAAGTAGTTCAATTTGATCTGAAGTGGTTCATTTTGTTATGAAATCTATTACTATACATCATCTCGACGAAAGGCTTGCCAAGCTGATAGAAAAAAAGGTACCCCTATCCCTTTGAATGATGTTTGGATTGCTGCCCATACCTTGCAGACAGGTTCAATTCTTGTGACCTATAACCAACACTGTAAAGCTGTTCCCGGATTACGAATCCGGGCATTGAACAACACCCCTATAAAGGAGCTAAGGGCGGTAATCAGAAAAAACAAAAGACTGAAGGTAACGGCAAGCCCTGTGTCAATCGGCAGAAGAGCGTTGCCATATATAAAAACCAATTCCCTGGCCCCCACGCCACCCAGGGTTATGGGAAGGACAGCAGCCACACTGGACAGCAGGAAGAGAAAAAGGTAAGAAGCAAAGCCGCTGTCTAGTCCCAGGGAAGCCAAAATGAAATAAGCGCTGATAAGTTGCAATAACTGTATTGACAAGGATTGTAAGGTAATGACTTTAAAATTCGTAGTATATTTTTTATCTATCAGGCTAATGATCAAATAAAGTATCGGAAAAATCAGCGTGGCCAGAAGCACATAGAGAGGCGCAGGTATTGAAATAGCTTCCCTTGCAAGAACAAAAGCCATGATGACCAGGGCCAGTGTCACCAGGGCCGCCAGCCCGTTTAACCTTTCTAAAAACGAAATCAGGATCAATGGCTTCCATGGGGTGTTATACTCCTTTTTGAGTATCCAGACCTTATAGCCATCGCCGCCAATACCACCCGGCAAAAACAGATTATAGAACATGCCCAGGTAGTAGAGTTTGATATTACGTAGTGCATTTAATTGAATATCGACAATTTTAAGGTATTTCCGATACCTGAAGGCACTGGTAAGCTGGGAAAAATTGAAAAACACAAAGGCTAAAAAGACCAGGGAGAGCCTCAGGTCACAAACGAGTTTTTGGATTTGGCTGATTTCGATTTTTCTAAAGACTACATAAAGCGCTACAGCAGAAACGGTGATTTTAAACAACCATTTCAGGGTAGGGCTTAACCTCGGGCTTTCCAAAGAATTTTTCCTTTATTCGGTAAGTGGTTTTGTTTTGCGATTCAAAGTAAGTGCGGGTAAGCATTTCTGCCATAAACCCTGCGGTGATCAACTGTATGCCCCCTAAGGTTAAAATAATCCCTAACAGCAGCAACGGTCTTCCCCAGATATCCTGGCCCAATAATTTTGTGACAAAAAAGTAAATGTTAATCACCATTCCCAGCAAAAACGTCAGCAGTCCTATAGAACCAAATAAATGGATGGGCTTTTGAAAAAACTTTTGGAAAAATATCATTAAAAGCAAATCGCAAAGGACTTTGGATGTCCGCCCTAGGCCGTACTTCGATCTTCCGTAAATTCTTGGTTTGTGATTTACCGGCATCTCCTCGATACGCGCCCCCTGCAACCTGGCCAACACGGGAATAAATCGGTGCAGTTCGCCATATAACCCCAGGTTTTTGGCTATTTCCGCTCTGAAAACGCGTATAGAACATCCATAATCATTGACTTTCACACCGGTTAGTGTCCGGATCATGTAGTTGGCTATCTGACTGGGGAACTTCCGGATCAGCAACGAGTCTTTTCTTTTTTCCCTGATGCCGGTGACCATATCGCACTTTTTTTCCTTTATTTTGCTTAACATCCCGGGGATGTCTGCCGGATCATTTTGCAAATCGCCATCCATGGTGACAATATACCTGCCCCTTGCTTCTTTTATGCCAGCCGATAACGCGGAGGTTTGTCCGAAGTTTTTGCAGAAAACCAGGAGTTTTACACGGTGATTGGCATGTTTTTTAACCTCCTCGATGGTATGATCTGTAGAACCGTCATCCACTATGATTATTTCATATTCAAAACGGCCTATGGCGTTGTAAAGGGCTTGAAGCAGGGGACCGATGTTTTGCTCTTCATTAAGCACGGTGATGACAACTGATATTTCCATTTGAGCGCCTAATTTAAAGGTACGAATCAAAAGATACCAGTGCTACCAGTCGATGTAATAATTTAATAATCTCAGGCTTAAAGTTGCATAATATCCCCTTTTTTTTGCTATTCCCCAACAAATTACAGCCTTTTTTCAGATGCGCCTAAGGCATTATTACACCAATATTTGTTGCGCTTTAAGCTTTTGTTAAAACTCTGGCAGCGCTGTTTTTGCTTTGGTATTTTATTTTAATTTTAGGCGTTTTTCAAATATTTCATAGCTGTTTGAATTTAAAAAAGATCACATTATTCCTGACCATTGCCCTTCTGATTCTGGTGTACTTTTTGAATTTGGGTTACAATGATATCTGGAATCCAAACGAGGGATTTTACGCTGATGCGGTCAGGGAAATGTTCCGGCGGAACAACTTTCTCGAGTTTTATTTTAATAACGAGCTTAGATTCAACAAACCACCGCTTACCTATTGGTCTGTAGCCCTATCTGTCTGGTTATTTGGGTTGAATGAGTTTGCCATAAGATTTCCTATGGCAGCTATGGCCTTGATTACCATCTATCTTACTTACTTAACCGCTAAGCGTCTGTTCGGACCCCGGGAAGGCGTGCTGGCAGGCATTATGATGGCGCTCAGTCTGCAGTTTACGGTCAATGCCCGCTACTCTTCACCGGAAATCCCGTTGACCTGCTTTTTTTCCATGACCATGTATTGGTTTATCAAGGGATACCTGGATAAAGACTTCAGATATTTGTTGCTTGCATACTTCGGATTGGGAGGTACTTTATTGGCAAAAGGGTATCCCTACGCATTTGTCATAGGTGGTATTGTCATGCTTTACCTGTGTTTTGAAAGTAATTTCAGGCCGGGAGAGGTTTGGACACGTTTAAAACGCTTAAAACTGGCATGGGGCATACCCATTGTGGTGATAGTTGGTTTCAGTTGGCCTGTTTATATGTATTGGCTGCACGGTGATGCGTTTTTCCATGTTTTAAATGCTGAAACTGTGGACCGGGCATTGAATTATGAGTCTAAAGGCTGGAGTAGTCTATTCTTTTACATCGAAATCAGTTCCTGGGGATTTTTACCTTATTCACTGGCTTTCTTTTATGCGTTATTCTTTTTCATCAAAAACAAAAAGTTAAAAGAAGTTTCCTTTCCTTTTAGCTGGCTGCTGGTGATGTTTGTCATTTTTACCCTGGCCAAGGGAAAGTTACCCACATATTTTATCCAGGCCCACGGCGCCATGGCAATCATAACTGCCCGGTTTCTGGCAATGCATGTACCCTATACCCGTTTGAATAAAATTATGGCTAATGTTACGCTATGGTTTCCGGGATTGCTGGTTTTGATACTAAACATCGCTATGGTGATTGCATTTGATATCAACTACCTTGTGATGGTCCTTGTATTTCTGCCGCTGGTTCTTTGGATACTTTTGCATAGGGAGAAATCTGCTTTTGTGAAAAAGTTAGCTGCGTGCTTTCATGTAGCAAACAATTTCAGGTGGCACTATCTGAAGTTCTACCCTTTTTATTCGTTTTTGGTCTCTATGTTGATTTTCTCAGCTTTTGTTTTGCCCCAGCTAGAAACCTACCGGCCTTATGATCAGATTAAAACGGCCGTAGAGGAAAGAAGTATAAAGCCGGAGGTGTCTTTGTGGCTGGAGGATCAGTTATTATTTAACCTTCCTTATTACGTAAAAAGGAAGGTCGTTAATGAAAAGTCCTTGCAGGAAATAGAAAATCATGCTTTGCAAAATGATCAGTTTCTGGCACTGGTGAGCGAAGAGCACCTGAGCCATTTTCCTGGCACCCAATTGCTCTGGTCAGGGTGGGTTTATAACAGGAATTCCGAGGCAAAATTTTTCAGGTTTGTTACCGGATATTTGAAAGCCAAACGTGGAGATTTTTCAGATTACCGGCGTTTATGTCTTATTTACAGGAGGTCGCGGACAAATGAAATCTCCGGAAATTAAAAATACCCTTGTCCTGTTCATCCTGTCTTTTGCGATCTGCTCCCTAAATATCGGGGGAAATACCATCTATATTCTGGACGAGGCAAAAAATGCTACCTGTGCTCTGGAAATGATGCAGCGCAATGATTGGGTGGTACCTACTTTTAATGGTGAACTCAGGACTGACAAACCGCCTTTGCATTACTTTCTGATGCTTATATCGTACAGGGTTTTTGGCGTAAATGAATTTGCCGCAAGATTTTTCTCGGCCTTTTTCGGGGCTGTTACGATTATTATTACATTTTTATTTTCTTTAAAATATCTTGGAAAAGCCACAGCTAACCGGGTGGCGATGATATTGTTGTGCTCTCTCCATTTTACCTTACAGTTCCACCTCGCTGTACCCGATCCTTACCTGATATGTTTTATCACAGCAGCATTGATTTGTTTTTATTTGTTTTTTGATCAGGGAAATAAGGTTTACCTGTTTGCTTTTTACGCATTTCTTGGCTTAGGCACCTTGACCAAAGGGCCGGTGGCCATAATATTACCAGGGCTTGGTGTGATTTTATTTTTGATTTATTCACGGCGTTTAACATGGACATTCATAGTTTCAATGCAACCTGCTATAGGTATCACCGTCTTAGCTATCATCACTTTACCCTGGTATTTGCTGGTTCATTTCCAAACAGAAGGTGCCTGGACCGAAGGTTTTTTCCTGCGCCATAATGTGGGCAGATTCACCAAAACGATGGAAGGACACGGAGGCATATTTCTCCTCACGCCGTTATTTGTGCTTATTGGTTTACTCCCATTTTCTGTTTTTGTTTTTCAGGCCTTCAGGCTAACATGGACAGAACGGAAAAAAGATATGCTGGTTTTTTGTTTAAGTGTCGTCGTGGTAGTGGTTTTGTTTTTCTCCGTTTCCAGTACCAAGCTACCCAATTATGTCGTCCCCTGTTATCCGTTTCTGGCTGTATTACTTGGCTATTATCTGAATCAAACGATAGCGGGAAACATCGTTATAAGTCGCTGGCCTTTATGGATTTATTTGGTACTGATGCTTTGTGTGCCGGCAGGTGTGTACATTGCTCTTGAAAGTGAAACTTATCTTTCGCATTTAAGTGGGCTTGCCTATTATTTTATACTCCTGCCGATAGGTGCACTATTGGCATTATGGTATGCCTACCATGGTGAAACGGCCAAAACCTATTATGCCTTGTTTCTTTCTTTTCTGGCATTGAATATTTTGTTTTTCACTGTTATTTTTCCGAAAGTAGACCGTGAAAATCCTGTTTTAGCAGCTAAAGAGCTGTTAAAAAAAGAAGGTTTACCAATAGCCTATTACAAACGAATTAATCCGTCTTTTGTCTTTTATCTGAAAAGCCCTGTTCAGCCCCTTAATTCTCAGGAAGAATTAAAGGATTATTTACGATCACACCAAAATGCCCTGATCATTTCCCGTGCTAGGTATCTGGATGAGATCTATCCCGCCGGAGATTTTGAGATGCTGCTAAAAACCAGGGATCTTTTTGAAAAGCACAGCACAATCCTTATCCGGGAAATAGAATAATTTTTTTTCTTTGGCACTGGTCTGGCATCTGGCATAAGCATAACCTAACACCAGTATCCGTAGCTGTTGCCCAACGTTTTCGCAAAATTCTTTGTGTCTCTTTGTGCCTTGGTGTCTTAGTGGTTCACCATTGTTCACCACGGAGGCACAAAGACACGAAGGAAACGAATATACGGAGTTTCATATCACCACTTCCATTTCATGTTTACCAGGGAACCATCCAATTTGTCAATACCAGGATTCTGTTTGTTGTAAAGTTCCAGCAACATGTAAGTAATCAATGATGCCAGTACCCCCAGCATAGCACCTATGTATACATCGACAAAAAAATGTTGCATCAGATAAACCCGTGAAAATGCCACCAGGGTCGCTGCCATAAACAGGAAGAAGGACAGGTACATCCGCTTATAAAAAATCATGGATAAAAGCGTTGCCAGCGCAAAAGCGGTGACGGTGTGGCCAGAAGGAAATGTATCGTATCTGTGAATATCGACCCCTTCGATAAAGTTCAACTCAGCGACTCCGTTAAAATGGACTTTTGGCCTGGGCAAATTGTTAAACCAAAGATGCTTAAAAAGATAGACAAGCACGGCTTGTACAATGGTTAAAATCAATATTCTGATTGCGTGTACGAATTTTACAAATAGGAATATTGCAAACAAGACCAGGCAAATTGTTGCATTCCCTAAATGCGTAAAATACCGGAAAAACATATCCATAAACGGATGGCGGTGGTCGCTGATGAAGAGTATCAGTTCACCCTTTGGAATAAATAAAACAAGGAAGGCTCCGAATAACAGAAATGCTGCAAATAAAAACAGAAACAGACCGGATTTGTTGGGGTTCATTTCCACATAAATTATGCCGCCAAAATAGTATTCTGCCTTTACATATCTTTGATGGAACCATTAAGTATTTGATAACAATCAGACAAATATTGCACCATGACTTAATAAAATGTTAATTATGTCCGGAAAGGCCTGCGAACGTGGCCCATACCCTGGCTTGTCCCATCCTTCAAAATGATCCGGACGATGGCTTTCCTAAAGTTGAATGACCTTTTAATGTGGCATTAATTGTAACTTTAATACCTTTATGGGTTTATAAAGAATCAAGCAACTAATAACATGAAAAAAATCCTTGTTCCCATTGATTTTACCGAAAACTCGGACATATCATTTGATTTTGCAGGTCAGATCGCTAAAAAACATGATTGCGAGATCACGCTCTTGCATATTATCTATTTTCCTGCTATGACCAATCTGAGCTTTGAGATGGTTGGGGCCAAAAGCAAAGAATTAATGCTGCAATCACTGAAAAAAGATGCCAGAGAGCGCCTGATGGAAGTGGTCGAGGAGAAGAAGTTATCGAGCCTGAAGGTAAAATATGAAGTAAGGGAGGGAGGTATTCTGGAGGAGATTACATCCTTCATCAAAGGAAAAAGAATAGATTTGATGATTTTAGGCATTGAACAAAATCTGGAGTTGGGAGATCACTTGTTTGGGGCCCTGTCTGACAGAATAATACATGCGATAGATTGCCCGGTGTTGGTATTAAAACAAATGACAAGACTTTCTTCTATTAAAAAAGTGGCAGTAGCCAACGATCTGGCTGGAAAACCAGCTCTTTTGGCGAAACAAGTTCAGAAAATAACCGATGTATTTAATGCAAAACTTAACATCATCAAAGTAAATACCCCCCAGGATTTTACCAGTGAAGTGGTTTTTGATCAGCGGCTGCAGGAATATCAAAAGCAAAAACCCCTGGCGGATTGTTCCTACAAAATATTTAGTCATTACAATGTGGCAGAAGGTGTGTTGCATGTGGCCGGTAAGTTAGCTGTCGATATGATCGTCATAGGCGGCAAGAGGAAGTCTTTTTTAAGAAGGTTAGTCATGGGAGAAGATCTGGCGGAAGAGGTTATAGACCATTCGAATCTCCCGGTTTGGGTATTTCCGGGTTGACAGCTCCGTCAGCCCGCTTCAATGCTATTGATGCTTAGCAATCCTAAAGCCCTGCAGTCAAAAAGTTAGTAGATATGGAAAATCGCCGTCCCTGGGAAAAGCTAAGGGAACTTATTAAGACAAATGATGTGGCTCATGTCAAGGCATATCTGGATGGATTGAAGGCTGAAGAAATCGTAATCTCCATGAGCCACATCGGCCATGATAACCAGCTCAGGCTCTTGACACTTTTGGCCCCGGAAGACGCCGCGGTTGTTATGGAAGATATTCCTGAAGTACAGGCAGTAGATTTGTTGGAAGACCTCAGGGCCCGTGATGCCGCGGCCATTATTGCAGAAATGAGTAGTGATGATCAGGCAGATTTGCTCACCGAACTCGAAGAGGAGGATGCCAGGGCGATTATAGAAGAAATGGAGCCCAATGAGGCCGAAAATGTCAGAAAACTGATCCGTTACGATTCCAATACTGCAGGGGGGGTAATGATCACCGAATTTCTGGTATTTGACGAAAAAAATACAGTGGGTGCCGTTGTGGCCGATCTTAGGGAAAAGTCTGAAGAATACGAACGGTACAATGTTCAGTATATCTATGTTACTTCCGAAAATAGATTCATCGGCGTACTTCGTATGCGGGATTTGTTGCTGTCTAAGCTCTCGACACCTTTATCGCAGATTGTGGTAAAGAATGCGATTACACTCAAGGAAAATGCTCCGTTGGAGGAATTGATCAGCTTCTTTGATACACACGATTTTTATGGTGCACCTGTGGTGAATGAATCAGGGGCGTTGGTGGGGGTGGTGCTCCGCAAAGATGTGAGGGAGGCAGAGGCTGAACTGGCCAATAAGGAGCTTTTGGAAACGCAGGGTATTGTGGGTGGAGAGGAGCTCAGAACCATGCCGGTCTTTTTGCGGTCAAAGAGGAGGTTGTCGTGGCTTAGTGTGAATATACTGCTCAATATCCTCGCTGCAAGTATTATTGCCATTTACCAGGAAACGCTCAGTGCAGTGATTGCCCTGGCAGTTTTTTTACCGGTAATCTCTGACATGAGCGGGTGCTCCGGCAACCAGGCTGTAGCTGTTAGTTTACGGGAACTTTCGTTGGGAGTGGTAAAGCCTTTTGAGGTTTGGCGGGTCTGGTTGCAGGAGGTATCTGTCGGGTTGATAAACGGCCTGGTACTGGGATTCCTGATAGGTTTCGCTGCCTGGCTGTGGCAAGGCAATGTATATCTCGGGCTGGTGGTTGGAGGCGCCCTGGGCATTAATACAGTCGTGGCTGTGTCCATTGGGGGTACTCTGCCGCTTTTCCTGAAAAAAATAAATGTCGATCCGGCACTGGCTTCAGGTCCTATTCTTACCACTGTTACCGATATGCTCGGTTTTTTCCTGGCTTTGACTTTTGCGGGTTTGATGTTAAATTATATTTGAAAAACCGGCCTGGCATATCTGGGCATTCTTCCGCTCATTTCAACCTTTCAATTGGGTTGTTGCACAACTCAAACATGTGCTTGTATTTTTATTTTACAGGCGAAAACGTTGGGCGATAACCACGGACGCTGGTGCCATCTCCTTTTGTTTTTTTGCAGAAAGTGAGCGGAAGACTAGGTGTTGCCGGGTTCCACCATCCTGATATCGCTGAATATTTCACTCAGCACCTTTTTGATATGCTGAAAATAGCTGACTTTCATCGAGTAAATGATGATTTCAAATTGATACCGGTCCGGGGTTTCTTTGATAAACTTGACCGTGGGTAGTTTTTTCAACGAAGACCATGGTGCGTTGGCCAGGGTAAACTTTAACTTCTTGGCGGTTTTGTCAATGGGGTCGATTTTGGGTAAATTGACGGCAAAGGAGTGGCTCTTGACCTTTTCACTTACACTGGGCCGGGTTCGTATTTCACCCGAAACACGGCTGTAGGGGATACTTACCATCTCACCGGTGCCTGTTTCCAGTTCGAACGTCCGGTATCCTAGTTTGACAATTTTGCCATCTATATCCTGGACTTTTATCCACTCATTCAGGTTAAAAGAATTATCGACCCTTAAAATAATACCCGCAAAAATGTCCTTCATGGCCACCCATGAAATGATAATTAACAACGCCGCACACAACGTCAAAAGAAAGATAGCCCGCCAGGTAGGGTTGTTTAAAAAATAAATGACAACCCAGGAGGCGAAAATAAGCCACACCACGATTTCAATGATGGGCAAAAACTTTTCCAGTTTGGACTTCAGGAATCGTCTCCTCCAGAACCTTCTGTAAAACAGCTTTACTGTCGTAAAAAAAGTCAGTATAACCACTGCCGGTAAAACCAGATGTGTGAATATGTTAATCAGAAAATTAAACTCTTTCATACCGCGGGTTTATAGAATATGATCCTCTTTCAGCGCCTCCCTCAAATGTGGCAAGACGTAACGGTTAATGTTCAACAGTGCGTTTGACTCCTCCACAAGACCAGCCCGTTTTAGTAAATTGATATCACTTTGCACTTTTTTCTCATCCATTTTGATAATTCCTTTAAGTCTTTCAGCAGAAAGGTATTTATGCAGTAAAATCTGGGCTAAAATGATGGTTTTGTCTTCATCCAGCTCATTAAGGCAGTCCACTGAAGGATTTTTGAGCAATTTCATCATGATTTCACCATCCTCGGCGATCTCGTCTATGCTGGTAATCCAAGTTTGCAGCGCCGCGCCGATATTCCCTTTCGATACATCAAATATCTGGCTGAACAGCCTGGCCATTTCCAGATTACCCAGCTTTTCTTCCGAAACATCAGACAAGCTGAATTTCAGGCGGCTCGAACGGTGTCTTTTTAAGACAATTTCCTTTATCTGTTCTGTATTGTAAGGCTCAATTTTAATGACTTTGATAAAAGTATCCCCAAATGCGTTCAGTTTGTGGATGAATTCAAAGCAATCAGTATTCATGTTAAATACGAACAGGCATTTGGTGCTGTAAATACTCACTATCTCCATGATCCTTTCGATTACTCCGTACCCACGGTCACTGCGCTCCCACCATAACTCAATATCATTAAAAATGATGATCGTATCTTTTTTGATCCTTTCAAAAATCGTGTTGAAGTCTCCGTAGTACTTCATGCTTTTTTTAATAGCCTGGTCAAAAGCCCTGGTGCTTATCGAACCTTCATAGGGAGGGTCCACGATGTATATATTTTCCGGTTCAAAGTATTCCTGGGCCATCATTCTCGATAGCAGGCTTTTTCCCGACCCCGGTGACCCTGTAATCAATATTCCCCCCGAGCGGACAGACCGGTAGAGATTGATGGCTTCACGCATCGCCTGTCTGTCACTTTTTCGGAGAAAGCACAACTCATTGTCAATCATTTCTCCGTGTAAAAAGAGCTGATTGTAGTACAATGGCAGTTTTTCCATCAATTCCTTTTTGGGAGACACCTGGTTGACCAGCTTTAAGAAGTCCTCCGTAGAAACCTTTTTATCCTTTTCATCCTGTATCTTCTTTGCAGCCAGTATGCCTTCCGATTTGCGATAATACAGATGGGTGGCTACATCCTGTAGTTTGTTTTTCAATGATTTGCGGAAGCTGGCAAATTTGCCGATGGCCTGTTGCTTTTTTTGCTCCCTCAAAATGTAGTTGAGGTCGAGGGCAGACTTAATCACCGCATAGCCGTCAAGTTTGCTGAGGATTAACTTTCTGGTTTCCTCGATGTCCTGTTTGTATTTTTCTATGGCCTTTCCGAGGTCTTGTTCCTGTACCTTTAATCTTTCCGCTTCTTCTGCGATGGTGTTGATAAACTCATTTTTTCTTTGGTCGTTTTGGTCTGACCGTGTCTCATTTTTGTAATTCTCAACAGTAAATTCCACCGCCCTTGAAACATCTGATGCTACATGAGTCGTCTTTTCCACCACCATTTGCAATCTGTCGGTTTTTACGGCCAACGGCTTAATCAGATTTTCCGATATGATGTATTCAACCGTTTTTATGGGTGAAATTGAAACAACGTCGACTTCTTCCATGCTGCCATTCATCAGGCCCCTGGGGTCAGCGATGGTATATTCGTCAGGCAGATCGTGGAGTCCTCCCTTTAAACTGTCCTGGAATTTGTCAAAGTTTTCCTTATAATAAAATGCGTTCCCTTCCTCCAGTTCCACCAGTTCCTTGGCTACTTTGGAGTTGGCTATATCGGTTTTAATTTTCTCAAACTGCCGCAGCTTAAGCTTGATATTTTGGGAAATGGAGTTAGCCACATCATTATCCCGGGGTTTGAAGTGGTCGATCCGGTGTAAAAGTTCATTCTGAAAAGACAGCAATTTCATATCCAGAATTGTGTTGGCCATAGCCATCTGCAGATTCTGAATGGCAGTGCCGATTGTGTCTTTCAGTGTCTCCGTCATTAACCTTAAAGACTTTTTAGATTTCAACTCGGATTTTAAAACATGGTTGATTCTCAGCCCCTGCAGTTCATAAATGGTTTTTTGTACCGCACTTGTATTACTGACAAAAAGAGCCACCTTGCTTTTGTGCACTTCGGCTTTTAACCGCTCCTCTATTTCCTTCAGTTTTTCATTCCAGGTGGCTCCCGGATGCTTTAGTTGATCTTCCGATCCAGGTTCGGTGACTTTCTCGCCAACTTGTTTTACCAATTCAGAAAAGGCATTCCGCAAGTCATGGTTGAATTGAATACCCAGGCGGTTTAAAGTGATGAGATGATCAATAAGACTTTCTTTAACTTTTTGAAGGATCACCCATGAAGCGATCCGGTGGTTATTCAGTTTGAATTTGAGCGGTTTTTTGGAGATTTTAGATTTTAACCGCTGCGGCCATGGAAAAGCCTTCAGGTCTTTAAGTGCCTCTTCCCTGTCAAATAGCACAATGGTTTTTGGGGAAGTGGTTTTGAGAAAGTCATTGTATTTTTCATCAATTTTGTCAGCGCTATTTACCAGTAAATTGACTTTTGACTCCAGGTTGTTATCAAGGTGTTTGTTAAGAATTTCATCCATCAGCGTAAAAAAACGGCTGTTTAAAGCCATTTTGATTTTTACATTTCCTCCGGCTTTGGAGGGAGGGTGTTGCCGGTTTTTCTCATTGTCAAAATGCTCTCTGAACCTGCTTTTCATTTGAGCCAGTAGACGGAAGTATTTTGAAGTAAGCGGAGCGATTACATCCCGGTAGCATGTGCTGATTATTTCACTGCAAGTGCTGTTCAGGTTTTCAAAAAAGGCTGCAGCCTCTTTTTGTTCCGGAAGTTCGATACGGCGTTGTGTCAACAAGGCATCTTCCATTCTTAATTGCCTGTCATCCAATGCTATATCTTGCCGGGAAGTTCTGGCCCTAAGATCAATATCAATTTCCTGGAAATGTGATGAAGCCTTGTAGAGAATGACAGTACCTATCTCCTTACAAAGGACATCGGTTTCCTTGAAAAACTTCAGGCTATCCTCATCGTTCATAGGTGGTAGATCCAGGTAAATCAGGTCCGCCCTGGCAGATGATGATTGAATGATTTCATTCAACGGCCTCACATCCGTGCCAATGTCAACGAGATGAATTTCCGCGTTGACCTTGAGATCTTCCATGACCTGATCCATGCGAAATTGAATTTTGGCATGGTCGGCTAAATACAAATCAGCATAGATAAACAGGCGGATTCCGGCCTTGTACCAATCGTCGGTGGTTAGCAGGAAACGGTTAACTGTAAGTGGAAAAGCGATATTGTTGCCGGTGCCGTTCCACCATACATCTATCATCGCCCTTTCACCGAATCCGGCCTGCTTATCGTAGTCCATGATGAGCAGGTTGTAATCCAATTGGATGAATTTATCCAGCAGTGCCGCAAATTTTTCCGGTTTGGGAGAGTACCTGGCCCAGCCCATTAGAATAGTGTTGGGTTCTATTCCTGAGAATCCATAGGTCTCGGCAATGCTTTCGATCCCCAAATATAAATCCTGGCACTGATAGCGCCGGCTAAATAAGCCTTTGGTGCTTTCGGTTGGCTCCAAAATCTGTTCGGGTTTGGAAAATTGCAGCTTCAACCCGGGATTTTCTATCAGGTCGAAATTTGAGAGCAGGCCCAGCCTTCCGACAATTTTCCTCCCGTATTCTATTAGTTGTGGTCTTTTTTCGGTTCCCCCGCTGAACAATAGAATATTGGGCCTCCAGCTTCTTTTATCGATGGCTTTTTGATTTACCCTGAACAGGGCCGTTCGAATTACCTCTGACCAAACCCCCTGCCAAACATCACCATATCCTAAGTTGATTTGCCTTCGGGTTAATAACAAAAAGATAAGTCCCATGGCAATGAAAGAAGCCACCATAGACACCAGGTCAAGTTTGAACATGATCGAAAAGGTGGCCACTGCCCCGATGATACTGATCAGTTTGGGGATTTTGAAGGTAGGCCTGAAATTGGAGCCAGACCAGCTTTCAAGGGTAGAAGAAAGGTTTATGAAGCCATAGGCTGTCAGGTAAAACATGGAAACAATCGGGGCTATCAGATCCAGTTGTCCGATTAATATACCTGCTTCTGCGATGAAAAATGTCAGTATCAGTGCATTTCTAGGTTCGTTGGATTTACCTGCACCGGTGGCAAAAGGTTTGGGTGTTACCTTGTCGATGGACATGGCTTGTAAAATACGTGGCCCGCCCAGTATGCCTCCCAGTGCCGAAGATAATGTAGCGCCCCAGATACCTGCCAGTACCAGTGGAGAACCATAGGCCGCAAAAAGGGAGATTTTTGAAAGTATATTGTAATCCTCTCGAAGCGCGGCAGAATCGACATTGAGCGATAAAAAAATGGCCAGTAAAATATAGACGACAAGTCCTACCCCAATAGACAGCATGGTACCGGCAGGTATTGATTTTTTTGGATTTTTTAAGTCCCCGGACATGGCCACCCCAGCGGTGAATCCGGTAACAGCCGGGAAGAATATGGCAAAAATTGTCTCTAATGATGCCGAGCCTTTACTTGGGAAAAGTTTGGTAGTATTTGCAGTATAGCCATGATCGAGGAAAAAACCTCCTGCAAATATAGATACCAGGGACAGGCCGATAGCAGCTAAAATATAGAATTGTGTTTTTATGGCCAGCGATGTACTGATCAGGGCAATGGTTGTGATGACCACGAGTGTGATCGATCCTGTAATCCGTAAATTCCGAATTTGTTCGGCTTGCGATGTATCGACCCCGGTCACCCCGATAAAGCTGTTAAAACTCTCACTGAAACCCACTACATACATGGCGATACTAAGCGCCGTGGCCACATACAGGGCCACGCCAATTGAACCTCCTATCGGTAGCCCGAGGCTTCGGGATAACATGTAATATACACCACCGGCTTTTACCTTTTGGTCGGTAGCCACCGATGAAACCGAAAGACCGGTGCAAACCGATACCACATGCGCTAATAGAATGATCAGGATAGTACCCACCAGTCCGGCTTCGCCCACAACCCAGCCTAACCTTAAATACATGATTACACCCAGGATTGTCAGGATCGAAGGCACAAATACACCACCAAAAGTCCCGAATTTCTGTGCTTTGGCCATAGATGTGTCAAAAAGATCTTGTTACAAACTTAATAATATTCGTCAGGCAATAAACCATTTGTTGCAATAAATTACCTGTCTGTTTCAGTGCTTTTCGTATGAACGTACCAATTTAGCATTGTTTGCCACCATACCAGTGAGAATTGCGGCCATTTTAAAACATTTTCCCTCTCCCCAACCCAATCTTCGTGTCTTGGTGCCTTCGTGGTTAACCATTTTTCACCACGAAGGCACCAAGACACAAAGAGGCACAAATAGGTGGGAAGGTGTCAAGTGGGAAGCTTGAAATTTGGTGAAAATTTTATGGATCAATTTAGCCCTATGGCAAAAGAGATTTTGACACATGTTTTTTATGTTATAAATTGGAGACCGGTATAAATAAAAGTATTAGTTGTTGTAAAGGAATTGGATAAAAGATGGCATTGAAATATATCGTATGTGAAAAACCCGGCAAGTTTGCATTACTGGAAAAGGATGAACCGGATACAAAAGCCGGTGAGGTGTTGGTTAAAATCAAAAAAGTAGGTATATGCGGCACCGACTTGCATGCTTATGCCGGCAACCAGGCTTTTTTTAGCTATCCCAGGATTTTAGGCCATGAACTCGCGGCTGAAGTGTTGGAGGTGGGTGATGACAACCATGGAATTGCCGTAGGCGATAAGGTAGTAGTTATGCCTTACCTTAGTTGTGGTAAATGCGTGGCATGCCGCCAGGGAAAAACCAACTGTTGCTCATGTATCCAGGTGCTGGGTGTTCATACGGATGGAGGGATGCAGGAGATGGTTTCATTACCGGCTGATATTCTGATTCCGGCACCGGCTTTAACGTTGGAGCAAATGGCCATTGTGGAGCCTTTGTCCATCGGGGATCACGCCATCCGGCGGGCCCAACTGCGGCCTGGCGAAACCATCGTGGTGATTGGCTGTGGCCCCATAGGGCTGGGTATTATGAAGCTGGGGCAACTGGCAGGGGCCTGTGTAATTGCTGTCGATGTCAATGATCAGCGTTTGGAATATGCCAAAGCAAGGATTGGTGTGGATATAACAGTCAACGCCTCGGAAGACGCCGTGGCAACGGTAGAGGAGCTGACAAACGGCGACTTCGCCACTGCGGTTTTCGATGCCACGGGACATAAAGGGGCTTTGGAGTCCGGGATTAACTATATGGCACATGGAGGCAGATATGTGTTGGTGGGTTTATCAAAAGCCGACCTGGTATTCAATCACCCTACTATTCATGCTAAGGAAACCACCCTGATGTGCAGCCGCAATGCCACCATGCAAGATTTCAAACACGTCATCAGTGTCCTGGAAACCGGTGGATTTCCCGTCGATTCATTTGTGACCCACCGGGTTCAGTATACCGAAATGATAGACAGGTTCGATAGCTGGGTCGACCCGGGAACCGGTGTTATTAAGGCCATGGTGGATTTTTAGAACGTACTTTTCAAACTATAAAAACTAATCCAATGATTATAGACGCTCACCAACATTTTTGGCAATATGACCCTGAAAGACATGGGTGGATCGATGATAACATGTCGGTGCTTAAACGGGATTTCCTACCCATTCATTTACAGGAAGTGTTTAAAGCCAATAATGTTGAAGGATGTGTTGCCGTGCAAGCCGATCAATCTGATGCGGAAACAGAATTTTTACTTGATCTGTCCCGTGAAAACCCTTTTATCAAGGCGGTGGTTGGCTGGGTCGATTTAAGAAGTGAGCAGCTCGAAGACAAGCTGACCTACTTCAGGGAATTTTCAAAGCTGGCGGGATTCCGGCATGTGGTTCAAAGTGAACCGGACAACAATTTTATGTTAAGAGAAGATTTTAAAAGAGGTATAAGCATGCTTTTAAAACACGGATTTACCTATGATATCTTGATTTTTCCAACCCAGTTGGAGGCGGCAAAGCAAATAGTAGCCACTTTTCCGGATCAGAAATTTGTGATTGACCACCTGGCAAAACCCTACATAAAGAAAGGTCGACTGGAACCCTGGGAAAGCACCATGAAAGTCATCGCCCAAAATGACAATGTTTATTGCAAAATCTCTGGTATGGTCACTGAAGCCGATTGGCAAAACTGGCAATATGATGATTTTGTTCCCTATATGGATGTGGTGATGGAAGCCTTCGGACCGGATAGGATCATGTTTGGTTCAGACTGGCCGGTGTGCTTGCTTGCCGGAAGTTATGCCAGGGTAAAAGCTATTGTGGAAAGATATATCGGGGAGCTGTCGGAGGCTGAAAGGCAGAAGATCATGGGGGGTACGGCCATGAAATTTTATAATATAAAATAATTATCAACTCAAGATTATGAATTTAGCATTACAGGATAAAATAGTGGTAATATCAGGGGCAGCAGGAATAAAAGGAAGCATAGGTGAGACCATGCTGCAGGCACTTGCGGAAGAAGGCGCCATTCCGGCTGTAGTTGACCGGAATGACCGGGGCTATGGATACGTCGAGGAACTTCAATCCCGGGGCATAGATGCCTTATTTGTTAAAACCGACGTAAAAGATCCGGGTCAGATAAAGCATGCAGCAGAAGAGATTATTAAAAAATATGGCCGCATCGATGTATTAATCAATAATGTAGGAGTCAATGATGGCGTGGGACTGGACGGTTCTTACGAGGACTTTATGGATTCACTAAAGCTTAATCTCGTAAGTTATTTTTTACTTGCCAAATATACCTTGCCCAAGTTAATTGAGTCAAAAGGTAATATTTTAAATGTCGGTTCCAAGGTGGCTTGCACCGGACAGGGTGGCACCTCCGCATATGCAGCAGCCAAGGGTGGCGTATTAGCATTAACCCGGGAATGGGCCGTAGATTTAATCAATCATCCGGTGAGGGTAAACGCCATCATTATTGCCGAAAGCTGGACACCGGCCTATGAAAACTGGTTGAAAACGCTTGATAACCCTGATGAAAAACTAAGAAGCATCGTAGAAAAAATCCCGCTGGAAAAGAGAATGACCACACCGCGGGAAATTGCTGACATGGTATTGTTTTTAATATCCGGCAGGGCCTCCCACATTACCGGTCAACAGATATTTGTAGATGGTGGGTATGTGCATTTGGACCGTGCCCTGCTTCCCGGCGATGCCTGATGATGAATAATTTCCGCACTGTCAAACTTAATATTTTTATATGAAAAAGATACCCGTAGTTTCCTCCCAGGTTGTAGTACCATTTGTGCTGATTACCATTTGTTTTGCCCTTTGGGGTTTTGCCAATGATATTACCAATCCAATGGTAAAGGCATTTTCAAAGATATTTTTGATGAGTAATTTTCAGGGTTCACTGGTACAATTTGCTTTTTATGGGGGTTATTTCGCCATGGCCATTCCAGCCGCCATATTTATTAAGAAGTACTCTTACAAATCGGGAATATTGGTCGGCCTGGCACTTTATGCTTTAGGTGGGTTGCTGTTCATCCCGGCCAGTATGGTAGGTGAGTTTACACCTTTTCTGTTTGCTTATTTCATTTTAACCTGTGGACTTTCTTTTTTAGAAACCGGTGCCAACCCTTACATATTGTCGATGGGCGACGAAGAAACATCAACGCAGCGTCTGAATCTGGCCCAGGCTTTTAACCCTATCGGTTCCTTAACCGGTATGCTGGTGGCTGGTCAATTCATTCTGGCCAGGCTTGATCCACAGGATTATGAAGCCAGACAGATCCTGTCACCCGAGCAATTCGAAGCCGTAAAAATGGCTGACCTGGCAGTGATAAGAGCACCCTATGTGGGTATAGGCGTGGTCATTGCGGTATTGTTTATTATTATTTTCCTGGTCAAGATGCCTAAAAACCAGGATGCCAATACAAAACTGGATGTCGGCGGCACTTTTAAACGCCTGCTGTCTTCGCTGAAATACCGGGAAGGTGTAGTGGCCCAGGCATTTTATGTGGGTGCACAGATCATGTGCTGGACATTCATTATCCATTATGGTACTGAAGTTTTTACCGCCAGGGGTATGACTGAAAAAGCCGCCGAAGGATTGTCGCTGAATTACAATATCGCCGCAATGGTGATTTTTGTCACAAGCAGATTTATTTGTACTTTTTTGTTAAGATTCATCAGGCCTGGGGTACTCCTGATGAATTTTGCCATTGCCGGTATCATGCTCCTGATGGGGGTAATTTTCGTAGGTGGTCTGCCTGGGATTTATTGCCTGGTAGGGGTGTCGGCATGTATGTCACTCATGTTTCCCACTATCTATGGCATCGCACTCAAGGGGCTCGGTGATGATGCAAAACTGGGAGCAGCCGGTTTGATAATGGCTATATTAGGAGGCTCGCTGATGCCGCCATTGCAAGGTTATCTGATAGATGTCTGGACCGTACCCGCATCATTTGTGTTGCCGGTAATCTGCTTTATTGTCATTGCAACGTATGGATACCGCGTTTATAAATTTCATTATGCCCGTGTAACCTGAAAAATATTGTTATAATGAATACAAAAAGACATTGTTTGGCGCTTGATCTGAAAAATGATCCGGACCTTATTGAAGCCTATAAAAAGTACCACGCCCCCGGAAATGTCTGGCCGGAGATAACTAAAAGTATTAAAGACGCCGGTATTGTGGATATGGAGATTTACCTTACGGAAAACAGACTGTTCATGATGATGGAAGTGGATGAGACTTTCGACCCTGAAAAGAAGGCGCGCATGGATGCCGCTAACCCCAAGGTGCAGGAATGGGAGGATCTAATGATGACATTTCAGCAGGCATTGCCCTGGGCCCCGGAAGGCCGGAAGTGGGTTACTATGGAAAGGATTTTTAAGTTATAATACATTAAGTGAATTTAGTGCAGGTGAACGGAATAGCACCATAGGTGTCTACCGGTTCAGGTTAAGCCGCTATCCTCCTGAAAGCGGCTTGGCCAAGGATGCCTCTGCCCCGCGGGTTGAAGCGGATGAATTTAAGAATGGATTTTCTCCGGGAAAGGTACTGAAAATTAAAAATGCGACTATGGAGATGGGTGACAGGGTATTTACCGAATCTGTTGATAGTGCAAGACCATTCGCTGTAATCGATGCTGAATTAACCACCGGGTCAATAAATATGAAAACCTGGTTTGAACTGGATGGTGGCAGTAGAATACCGGCTTATTATAGTTTGCTTGAAAAAATGTAGTAAGCCATAGATATTGAGTCATATTTTTTCCTTAATTTGGTTTCAAACCGTAAAAAAAATACATTTCAAAGTGAGCCCATTGATTTCAATCTTAACACGGTATTATACATCCATAAGAATGTGGTTTTTGATGGCCGTTTTTGTGGGTTGCTCCGATCCCGGGAGTAACCGTGAAAACCATACGAACGCGAGTCGGCCAAATATCCTGTTCATTTTTACCGATGACCAAACCTACACGGCGGTACATGCCCTGGGTAACTCAGAAATTCAAACCCCAAACCTGGACAGACTGGTACAAGGCGGCACCACCTTCACACACGCTTATAACATGGGGGCATGGAACGGAGCAGTTTGTGTTGCCTCCCGTGCGATGCTCATATCAGGCCGTTCGGTATGGCGTGCCAATGAATTCAGGAAGCACTGGATCAACGGTGATTCGCTTGACCGCACCTGGGGGCAACTCATGGCGCAAAAAGGATACGATACCTATATGACTGGCAAATGGCATGTGGATGCAGCAGCGGGGGCCGTGTTTCAAAAGGTAAGAAATATCAGGCCCGGGATGCCCGGAGATGCCTGGAATCGCCGTAACAGGGTCAAAAAAAATGAAAACATCACCGACGCTAAGACCGTCGACCCACCAAATATTATGCCTGTTGGTTATAACAGGCCTGTAGACGAAAACGATAGCTCCTGGTCCCCTTCGAATCCGCGCTTTGGCGGCTTTTGGGAAGGTGGAAAACATTGGAGCGAGGTATTGAAAGATGATGCCATTGATTTCATCCATCAGGCCAAAACCAGTGAAAATCCGTTTTTTATGTATCTGGCGTTTAACGCACCCCATGACCCGCGCCAATCACCTGAAGCGTTTATTAAAAAGTATCCGCTGGATAAAATTTCACTACCTGAAAGCTGGATGCCCGAATATCCATGGCAGCAAAGTATGGGTAACGGCCCTACTTTACGCGATGAGGCACTGGCTCCCTTTCCCCGCACTCCCTATGCAACTAAAAAACATATACAGGAGTACTACGCCATTATCACTCACCTGGATCAGCAAATCGGCCTCATACTCGATGCCCTGGAAGCCAGCGGAAAGAGGGACAATACCTACATCTTTTTTACCGCCGATCATGGATTGGCCATGGGGCGCCATGGACTTTTGGGTAAACAGAACCTTTACGATCACAGCATACGTGTCCCACTCGTGATGACAGGCCCGGATATTCCCAAAGGTAAAAAGCTGGACACCGATGTTTATCTGCAGGATATAATGGCCACCAGCCTCGAGTTGGCTGGCGTGAAGAAGCCGGGGTATGTTGAATTTAACAGTTTCCTGGGCCTGGCTAAAGGATTGTCTGACAAAAGCCATTATAAAGCCATCTATGGAGGATATATTGATCTCCAACGCATGATCCGGAAAGATGGGTATAAACTGGTACTTTACCCACGTGCCAAAAAGCAGTTGTTGTTTGATTTGAACAATGACCCGGATGAAATGCAGAATCTTGCAGATAATCCCGATTACCAAAGTAAAGTAGAGGAATTGTTTAATTCCCTGATTGAGCTGCAAAAACAAATGAACGATACCCTGGACTTAAAGTCATATTATGCCTCAATCGGCCAGGCCGGCGATTATTGATAATCACCAACCCTTGCTGCCATACCACCATGAACTGACACAAGCGGACCCGGCCGTTCACCACTTAAGAATGTGCCTGTATTTTCATTTTATAGCCAAAACGCTTGGTGTCTTAGTGCCGTGGTGAAGAATGGTTAACCACCAAGACACCAAGACACAAAGAGACACAAAGCGTTTTGTCGAAAACGTTGTGCAACATCCACCTCCCGCTTGTGCCTTTCAACACTTGGCGGCCCGAGGATCGCCATCGTGCCATGTTAAGTTTGGCGCAATACATCAGGGGTGGTGACCCTATCAGGTTCCAGGCACCCTGTAAGGTTTGTGGCAGCGTATTTAAACAAGAAAACGGACAGTAACACAAAGCCCCTATACCAGGTGCCGGGGAAGGATTACCAGGCCAGGAAAACCCGGCTGTTTGACTTTTTATTTTTTAACTCCGCAGACAGGTTTTTATACGCATTTGGTTTAGATTTGTATGAATTTTAATTGCTCTATGGATCTAAGTATACTCATCAATATTTTTATCATCTTTGGTATTGCCATCCTGATAATCATCGTCTGTAATTTTTTTAAAACCCCCTATATTATAGGCTATCTGATCACCGGCGTGGTATTAAGCCCCAATACTACAGGACTTCTCAAAGACACACATACTGTGGAGATATATGCTGAAATTGGCGTTATATTGCTGCTTTTCACGGTAGGGCTGGAGTTTTCCTTTACTAATCTTAAAAAGATAAAACAATATGTACTGGTAGGCGGTCCTATGCAGGTTTTGTCTACGATTTTTATAGCAGCGGTCCTGATTTGGGTCATCACGAGACCAAGTATCGCGGAAAGTTTCTTCTGGGGTTTTTTATATGCCTTGAGTAGCACAGCCATAGTGGTGAAAACATTACAAGATACAAATAAGATCAATACACCTCACGGGAAGTTTATCCTGGCGGTGTTGCTTTTTCAGGATATTATCATTGTACCTTTGATGCTGTTAACTCCCATTCTGGCCGGTGAAGGGGGCAATCCTGCTTATAACCTTCTTATCCTGGCAGGTAAGCTGGTACTGATGGGCGTTCTGTCTTATGTGTTGGCCCGTTTTATCATACCACGGTTTTTAAATCAGGTCAAAAAAATCCAAAGCCAGGAAGTATTTTTAATCGCTACCATATTCATTGTTGCCGGGGTGGCACTACTTACGTCAAGTCTGGGCCTTTCACTGGCACTGGGGGCATTCATAGCCGGGCTTATTATTGCAGAAACCGATTACAACAGGCTGGCCATTTCATGTTTTCTCCCATTCAGGTATGTATTTATGAGCTTCTTCTTCATCTCCATGGGTATGTTGCTGGATTACAGGGTTTTTATCACGGATTTTCACTGGATTCTATTCTGGTTCTTTTTCACCATGCTCGTGAAGGCTTCTGCCGGGATCATTGCCGCCAGAACACTCAAGTTATCGTGGAAAACTTCCCTGGCAACCGGATTTTCAATAGCACAGATTGGGGAGTTTTCATTTGTTTTGGCACAAAGTGGTATGAAGTATCAGTTGATAAGTGATCAGAATTATCAAATCTTTTTGGCGGTTTCTATTCTTTTGATGAGCGTTACCCCTTTTATAGTCATCAATGCGGAAAAGATACAGCCACTTTTTATGAACCTGCGTTTAAAAAGAAAAAAGAAGATAGCCTGATGGATAAACCCATAATCAAACTGTATGGCACCGGCTGGTGCCCAAAATCTGCAAATTTAAGGAATTACCTGCAATCCAAGTGGATTGATTTTGAAGATTACAATGTCGAAACCGATGAAAAAGCCGCCGGGGAGGTAAAGAAGCTTTACGACGGACAACTTAAATTTCCAACCCTGATATTAGGCACCGACCACCTAAAGAACCCCTCGATTCCCGAATTAAATGCCTTGCTGAAGAAATATAATCTCCTTTGAGATAATACCTTACCCACCTTTTTATGCTGTCCTTTGGAACCTGTGTTATTATCTGGCCAATACCTCTATTCTCGTTTTGTTTCTCCATGAACGATATGTGTTTTGATAGAACGGTTTGGCGCCGATTTTTTGTTTTTCTATGAACGATATGTGTTTTGATGGCATGATTTGCTACCAATGTTTTGCCCCTCTGGGGCATAGGGAGTTATACCTGGGCTGGTCTTCACCTTAAATTACCCCTTGCGCCCATTGTATTCATGCAAATCGATAAGTTCCTGCAAGGGCACTTTCCCCAAGGATAACCGCTCACACTTCACACCCACACCCAATCTCACACTCCCCTGTCTTTCCAGTAGATTACCTGGCCGCTATCCATGGCTTCGATGCCCATGTGTACGGCTATGGCTGCGTTTTTGCCGGTTTCTTCGTTTGAAAAAGGTTTTTTATTTTCTTTTACGTATTTCTCAAAATCATTGAGGGCGTGGGCGGTAGGGGCCAGGCCTCCGTCGTCAAAATATAGGGGAACCGGTTTTCCCTGTGTCCAGTTTTTGATTGTGGCCCCGGAAACCCCGTCGACAATGCCCTTTTCTGTTCCTTTATTATTTTTCATGGCCACGGCTTCGGCATAAAGCCAGGCCTCATCGCGACCAATCACTATGGTTCCCTGGTCTCCCATGATAGTGATCTTATAGCCGTCAAAAGCGTTACTAAGTACTGAGGTAAAATTGGCCTTGATGCCATCGGGATATTCGTAAATCAGGTTAACATTATCATAAGTTTCCCTTCCATCCTGCCAGTAGTCGACCCCTCCGAATCCGGTAACTTTGATAGGTACACTATCTGTCATCCAGTTTACAATATCGATTTGATGCGAACATAGTTCTGCGGTCAGCCCTTTTGAAAACTCCCTGTACATTCTCCAGTTGATAGTTTTTTCATTTTTAGGGTTGTCAACCGGTCTTCTCCAGTCATTGTTGCGGTGATATTGGCATCTGAAATATTTGACCTTGCCAAGACGACCATTGGTCAAAAGTTCTCTCACTTTATGATACATGGGCGTGCTACGGTACTGGTGCCCGACCTGAAAAATGCCCTTGTAATCTTTTATCTTGTTCCTGATGGCTTTTGTTTGTTCATAATCGTAAGCCATGGTTTTTTCACAAAATATATGTTTCCCATTTTCGGCAGCAGCCATGACCATTTCATGGTGCAGTGACAAGGGGCTCGAGATAATAACGGCGTCTACAGATTTATTGTTCAACAGTTTTTTGTAGTTACTGTAGCCCTTGGCATCTTTGTCTGCGAGGCTCAAACACTTTTCAAGCCTGTCTGGTAAAATGTCACAACAAGCGATTAACTTGTAACTCGGCATGTTTTGCAATACCGAAGCAAGTCCTGTACCGCGTTGACCGGTACCTATTATACCGATATTGATGGTATCATTGGCACTTACTTTTTTTGCAAAAGCGAGACTAGCAAGAGAACCTGATGCACTTGCTGTCACAATCATTCCGCTTTGCTTTAAGAACTGTCTTCTTCCTGGTTTTTTGTTGAAATTTTTCATGTGTTACATATTAAGGCTTTCGGAGCATGCCGCAAAACTTTTCAATCACAGCAGACATTTACATCAGGATCTATCATATTGCAGTTGTGATACAATTCATTTCGTCCCGGGAAATAATCAATAACTTTTCCTTCTAAATTAGTCAATGAAATTCAATATTTCAAGGTACAGGGCCAACTAACCAGGGTACCACCCTATTGCTAAATGACTGGACCTGTGTTGTTTTTGGGGATACTCCCATCACACCAACAGAAAAACATTTCAACCGGTTTTTAACTTTAACTTAGCCAAAGAAGATGTGAAAAGGTGATTCGGAACGTATTGCTAAACACAAATCAGTCCCGGGAAATACGTTGCCGGCGAACCCTGACATATCTCCTGCGTTTAGGCGCAAGATATTTGTGTACAGCGCCTTTTAAAATAAACTTGCATTCGAAAGGGTAAATGTTTACTTTGACAGAAAAACCTTTCTCCACTTGCCGTATTTTGGTATATCTGATTCCGTTTGCCCTGGCAAATTTGCTGATATCAATGCCAAGCCTTGATATTTGACTTGCGGTCAAAGACAAATTCATTTCCTCTATCAACTGAAGTAGGGTGAAATTTGAATACATATTTTTTTGAGTTTAAAAGTTGTTTGTCATTGAAGGAAAAAATCAAAGCCTTCATTTTTTGCCATAAAAACAATTGAATCGCAACGGGGGATAGTTGCTTTGAATAGATGTAGGTAATTTTTTGCTTGATTTAAAGCCATTATTGCCAATGGCTGAATTGCCCGGTTAAAGTGAACCTAAATCACTCGATAGTTATTCCACAGGTGATTAAATTCTTAAAAACCTAGCTAATTCCGGATTTTTCATAGTTCTTTGTTTTTCTCATTTAGTTATTAATTTATACATAAACCCGGTGACCTGATTTAATTCAGTTAAGTTTTGTTGAGCAAATATTGCTTAAAAATTTCTCATATACTAGTAAATATTACAAAATATTTACAACTATAATAGTAAAATTTTGCAATACTATGTGGTTTATTTTGCAAGTATGAGTTCAAAAACTGAAATTGTCAGGCAAAGAATAGAAGAAAGCAAGATTCCCTATGTAAGGGTTGCAGAAAAAATCGGTGTACCGGTTCGTACGCTTTATTGGAAGTTTGACCACGATAAACTGAATTGGGATATTATCCTTACGATTGGCAAAGCGATTTTTCACGACTTCAGAAAGGATTTTCCGGAACTAAAGAAGCTGATGCAGGAACCTGTTGGCCCATACAACAGCCAAAAAACCAAAGAAGAATATGCGATGGAAATGGATGAACTAAAAGACGAGTTGCTGAAAGCCTACCGGATGATCAACGACTTAAGGGCCGAAAACAAAAGACTGTCCGACCGGCTTTTGCCCGGATCTACCAACAATGGAGAGTAGGCTTTCCCCGGAGTGCTTCAAAATGGTAAAACTTAAATCATGGGTAAGACAATAAAAGTGGCCTTGCCATAGCTCAAAACTTTGATCATCTTGCCTTTGTGCCTCCGTGCCTCTCATGATATCATTAAAGTGCTGTTATTTTCTGGGGATGGGAGCAACGCTGTTGGGAAACTACTATATAACTAATTAATAAATTATTGAATATCGAATATTTATGAATTAATTATTTTTATTAGATGTTTGGTCAATTGTCTGATCTTGGGGAACTTTGTGGTTCACCATTTTTCACCACGGAGGCACAAAGACACACGAAGGGTTTTGTTGAAAATGTTGTGCAACAGCCTTAGACACTTGCGTTATGAGGGCTTGTTTTTCAAGATGTTTTGGGCGTCATAGTAATTGGAAAAGCAGATTACTTACATAGCTGGTATTGCTGTTGTCATAGTCAGAGAGTAGTCATAGTATGACTCAAAGTCATACTATGACTGGTAACAATTTATATTCAAACATAGTACCCGGGTTTCAGTACCCGGAAAATTGTATGTTATTTAAGCGGAGACTTTTTCCTGGTCTGAAATTGAACCCACCCTTTGTTTTGAAAATTGCCTGATCAATAAGGGGGCGGCAGCAAGCAGGAAAAAACCGGAGCCTGTTAACACTAAATTCGATGGCGTGGCGAAGAAACCTCCCATGGAAAATATCATGAGAATCAGAATAGATGAAAAGGGAAGGGAACAGGCCAACACAGCCAAAGAAAGCTCAAGGTCAAATGTCTTTTTACTATCCTGGGTGGCATTTTTATCTTCCAGGTTATTGACCGCCGACATATGAGCGAATGGCCAGAAACTCGTGGCACTTTGTGGAAACACAACAATCAAAAGAATCATTGCCGGTGATTTAACCGCCAGCAATGACAACAAGATAGCACTTAGAAAAAAAGCTGCTCCTGCCCGCCAGGCCAGGAGTGAGCATATAAGCCGGAAGTCCTGCCATTTGATTTTCACCGCCAGGCCAATAAAAATCAATACCAGGGGCGTCATGATAGCGCTTACTTTCAGGATAGAATCCTGGAAAAAACCAGGTAGGGATTGCATATTCATATTAAAACTCAACAGTAGCAGTGCTGTGATGATGACCATGTTTACCGGCTCTTTTACCAGGGAAAGTAACAGGTCCCTTATCTTACTGCCCCGGTTTACTCCCGGCTGGCTGCTCTGGCGTCGATAGTACCACCTCATAGCCCAAAGATATAACACGATTAATACAAATACCTTGTTACCCACATCAGCCAATGCAGCCCATGCCAGGGGCTCATCTCCCAGGTAAGTGATGATGAAAGGAAAACAAGAGAGACCCGGAGCCAGGGAAGGGAGTAACATCATGAGTGTTCTCAAACCGGGAGCGTCTTTCTTAACACCGAAAACCGGCAGAATATAACGCGAGGCCGTGAGCATTATGAGGTTGAATCCTAACGCCAGCACAGGTAAAATCAGTAAGGCGGGCTCAACATCTATTTTAAGTAAAGCAACAAAGATCATAGCAGGCAGTGCTACACTCAGGATCAGTGTTTTGATTCCATCAATTTTTTCCCTGGCATTGATTTTCCGTCTCAATGTGAAACCTAATAAAATTAATAATAACAACGCCAGTGTCTTTTGTAAAGCTAATCCCATAGAAAAAGGGTATTTAAATTATGTTTTTAATGCTTAATGATTGAAACTGTTACCCTACGATATCTTCGAAAGCCCGGGCAAATATTTTCATTTCTTTCATGGTACCCATACTGACCCGGCACCAAGTTTTATCCCAGAACTGAAAGACCCTCACAGCCACTTTTTTTTCATATATTTTTTCCAGGAATTTGTCGCCTTCCATAGGGATGGGGAAGATAATGAAATTTGTTTCTGCCGGCATGTAATCGTACCCTTTGCTTTCCAGCAGCTCGAAAGTATACGATCTGGCCTCCCTGATCATGGCTTTACATTTATCCTGAAATTCAACATCATCCAGACTAGCCGAAGCTGCATGAATGGAAGGCCCCGTAATACCCATCCCACCTCTCGTAATAGCCTTAATCTTCTCCAGCATCTCTTCTTTGGCCACAATGTATCCGATTCTTAAACCAGCCATGCCATGGATTTTGGAGAAAGTCCTTGAGACAATAACATTTTTACCCTTTGCTACCAGCGGTGCCATGCTGCTTTTTAGTCCTCCTTCGGCCAACTCCATGTAGGCCTCATCAATGAAAACAGGCACCTTTTCGGATACGCGTGAACAGAAATCATACAAAGCTTTACGGTCTGTAATGGTGCCGGTGGGGTTATTGGGATTGGTGATGTACACCAGTTTGGTATTAGTATCTATAGCGGCTTCCATTTTCAGGAGATCGTGCTGGTAGTTGTCAGTAAGCCTGACTGCCTTCCAGTCAGCCCCGATGGATTTGGATACATTGACGAGTGACATATAGGAAGGGTCACCGGAAACTATGTTGCCGCCTTTCATATAAAGCACCATCGCCGTTTTTTCCAGCAAGTCTGAAGAACCCGGTCCCATCATGATATTTTCCGGCTTAACTCCTTCTTTATCAGAGATTTTATCTATCAGCTCATACAAATGATTCCAGGAATAATGATTGCCTTTAAAAGTCGCTTTTTGAAAAGCCTCGATCGCTTTGGGGGATGGGCCATAGGGGTTTTCATTCCAGCACAGCCGTGCTTTCAACGTATTGAGGTCGGGGAACTTCGGGGGCTGGTACTCACCAAGAAAGGGACCCAGTTCTAGTAATTTACCTTCACTGGCGGTACCCCGGGCAGCCCGGGAGATTGCTTCGGCAGGCAATGCGGCACCGACAGCCAGGGCTCCTGTACTTAAAACACTGGTTTTCAACCAGCTTCTTCTGTTTATTTTAGATAACATGGCAACTAAGATTTTAAGTGGTCGTTTTGTTTTTCATTTTTTTAAAAGGTGGAAAAATGACTAACACTTTTCCGTTTTCACAAACAGCCGGGCCATCATTCCAGCCCGACATTATGGAAAATTCGAAATGATGTTTCGCTGTATTCGCCTACCCATTCGAGCCTGACAACGGAACCTGCCCCACCGATATCATCCCACGATTTTTCAAATTGGATTTGCCCTTCCGCATCGGTTACAAAATCCCCGATTTTCGTCGAGCCATTAATAAACACACGAATGTCAAGTCCTGAAATCGCCATTGAGTCAATACCGATATTATGGTCGAGTATGCCGCTTTTATCCAGTTCATAAAATGTAGCGGTAACAGCTACAGATTCGGTGGCTTTAAAGTTTTGTCCTTCAAATGTGGCCAGTACAGGTGAAGCTAAAATATCGAATTCGGTATCTTCGGTTTCTTCACAGGCCGGGAGATAAGTAAGGAGCAGCAGCCATAAGCATGTTTTAGCCAGGGTCAATATGTATTTCATGATTTTTTCAGTTTAAAATGGTTTTACAATTACTCTGCCCACCATAGTTCGGTAGTTTTATTATCAGCCCCACCGTTAATGGATACGCCCGCCAGTACGTTGGTACCGTTCAGCGAATATTCCGAATTCGGGTATTCAAGCCTTGCAGGCACCTGACCACCATTTTCAAAAATGGTGTTTGGACCCGGAGGGGTTAGTACCGGAAACCCGGTTCTTCTGAACTCTGTCCATGCTTCCACTCCCTGGGCAAAAAGGGCTTTCCATTTTTCAAGCATGATCGTAGGCTTGTCAGCATTTAAAGCGTCGATGTAGCCATCCGGGCTGGTGAGACCGTATTGGTCAAATGAAGCCGTGACAGCCAGATCCAAATATTCCTTCGCAGAAAGCCCACCGGTGTAATCACCGTCCAGCACGGCTTCAGCCAGGATAAACAACAACTCACTGTAGCTCATAATAACAACAGGCGCAGTTTCTTGTAGAAAAAAGTTACCCGGCCGGGAAGCACCGTTGATGAAGACACTTGCATCAGCTTCAGGCAATCCATTAATGGCTCCGGTATACAACCCTGCCATTTCACCTCCGATGGCGGGGTTGGCGTATACGGTAATACGCGGATCAATAGGGTGGCCGGCACCGTCTGTCATAGCAGAGATCAATGTTTGGCTAATGGACCAGTCCTCCCTGCCGCTAAAGACCATAATTTCATGCCATGGATTATTGCTGGGCCTTGCCTCATGAACCAGGGCTGCATGTTCATCATTACTCTCAAAAATGGGATAGGCAGTGGTATTACCTAAAATCTCTGAAAAAATCGCCGCCGACTCAGCCGGTTTTTTAGCTGCCTGGCGATTTGCCAGCCTCAACCTGAGGGAATTGGCAAGTTTTTTCCATTTTAAGATATCCCCCTGATAAAGAACATCGCCGCTTATGTCTGGTCCATTGGGAGCCAGCAAATCAGATGCGGTCTTCAAAGAGGCCAGCAAACCGGTATAAATTAATTCCTGGCTGTCATAGACCGGCGTAATAATCTCAGTATCCAGGGCTTCCGTATAGGGTACTGCCCCCCAGGTATCGGTAACAACAGAAAATATCCATGCCTTGATGATCATGCCGATGGCCACGTAGTTTTGGTTTTCATTCAAGCTGCCTTCTTCACCAGCTATGTCAATGATTTGCTGGGCGTTGATCAGGGACTCATTGAAAAAACCCTTCCAATTCGCATTCATCAGATCGGCCACGGTAAAGTAGGTATCGCCTTCGTTCGTGTATTGGTTTCTGGCAAAATATTGCACCCATAACATACCTCCGTCTAATCCCAGCCTCTGCAAGCGGGTGGTATGTCCGTGCACCCGTTTTACACTTTCACGCAAAACGTTAGGCAGCAATACGGAAGGGTTGACAACTTCGGGGTCATTCGGGTTGGTATTTATCGCTTCAAAATCATCGGTACATCCGCTAAAGCAGCATGTAATGATTACCAACACACACGCAATTACATATTTATAATTCAGAAATTTCATGGTCTTTTCAGTTAACGGTCAAAAGGTTAGGTTTACATTAAAGCCAAGGCTCCGGGTGCTTGGAATGCCGCGATAAAGCAAACCGCCCTGCAAGTTTCCGCCCCTTACGTTTACCTCGGGATCCATTTGCGGATGGTTTTTCCATAACATAGCAACATTAATACCTACAAATGATACATTGGCAGATTTGATAAATCCATTAGCAAAATTTGAGAGCAGTGAAGCAGGCAGGGCGTATGAGACCCTGAGCTCACGCAGTTTGATGTAGCTGGCATCATAGATGGCACTTTCATTGACTGACCTTACACTGAGGTAACGTGTTACTGATTTTGTAGGAAGCACCACGTCGTTGGGCACGTAATTAGGGCTTTCTTCAGTACCGATATTTTTCACGCCCTGGCCAATCACCCCTTCCTCGCGTCCGATAGCTGTAATAGGGTAGATACCGGTCTGCATGCCTGTACTGGTACTTTCATCGGCAATATCGCCACCCATTTTCATGTCCACCAACGCACTTAAAGTGATGCCTTTGAAGGAAAATGAATTTTGTATGCCGCCAATCCAGTCCGGGGCCACATTGCCAATAATCTGCAGTTCATCAGCCAATTCGGGAACACCATCTTTGAAAATAAGTTGACCATCAGGGGCACGTTTGTAGGCAGTTCCGAAAAAGGTGCCGTAAGGCTGCCCCCTTCTCGCTTCAAGGCTCAGCCCCCGGCGGCTTTGCAATACGATGGTCTCCAGGCCGTCAACCAATTCAACGACCTCGTTGCGGTTTCTGGCGAAGTTAACCGTGACATCCCAGGTAAAACTGTTTGATAATTCCACCGGCCAGGCGGTGAGCAGCATCTCAATACCTTTGTTGACAATCTTGCCGGCATTGATGATTTTTTCATTGAAGCCGGTTGCCTTCGATATTTCAACAGGGATAATCTGGTCGGTAGTGGTTTGGTCATAATAGGTCACATCTAAACCGATTTTACCACCAAACAACCTGATATCTGCCCCTAACTCAATGCCTGTTGTGGTTTCATTTCTGAGATTTGCATTGGCAATAATGTCGTCAATGCCGAAAGCAGGGACATCACCGTTCCATGGATTCTGTGCCTTAAATACCTGTGCCAACTGAAAAGGTGTTGCCGCATTGCCAACCTGGGCCCAGCTTGCACGTAATTTCATAAAACTCAATACGGGACCCCGGATATCCAGTGCATCGGTCAGCACGGTGCTGAGTGAAAATGAAGGATAAAAGTAGGAGTTGTTATCTGAAGGTAACGTGCTGGCCCAATCATTCCTGCCGGTCATATCGAGAAAGACAAAATCTTTGTATCCAATCCTCACTGAGCCAAAAAGGCTGTTAAACTCACTTTCTTCAAGGTAACTGCGGTCGGTGTTAGGAATGGCATTGTTAGATGTGTTGTAAATGCCGTTGATGGTTACTTCATTAACCTGGGTAAAGTTTTGTTTGAAGTAATTGGTCCGGTGTACGCCTCCCAGTTGGGCAGACAGGTCAAAGTTACCGAATGAATTCCCGAGGGTCAGGATAAAATCCGTATTGGTTTCCTGTTTCCTTAGCACTTCTTCAGAAAAGGCTTCATTTCTGGATACAAAATTTTTGGTGCGTGCATCCTGGAAAATGTCCAGGCGGGTGTCTGTCCACAGATCAGTGCCCGTTCTGACCATCAGACTGATATGGCTGTTGAATTCATAGGTGAGGGCGATGTTACCCAAAAACCGGTCTTTGTCCTGCGAGTTGGTAAGAAAATCCTGTTCGTGAAACCTGTTTCTTGCGAAAGTATGCTGCCAGTTGGCGTAACCAAACTGGTCGCCGTCCCTGGTGATGTGTACATCTGCATAATCCTTCCAGTTTTTCAGTAATCCCCAGTCATCGTGCCTGTGATGCCAGGTATATACATCCCACAAAATGGGTGACTGGCGGTTGTCCGATCCGGATTTGATGTAGGAGCTACTCGCTTTTACATTGAGTTTATCCGTAAAGTTATAGTTCAGGTTTAAGTTGAAATTATCGCGTCTAAAATCATTGTTATAATAGATTCCTTGCTGATCCAGCCTGCCGATCGATATCCTGGAACTTCCTTTTTCATTAGAAGAAGAGATAGCAATATTATTGGTCATTGACTGGCCGGTTTCCCAGTAATTACTCCACATATCCTCAACGGGTACAAGAGGAACGGTTTGGTTTCCTGACCACCAGGTTCTGACTAATCTTCCGTCCATGGGCGCACCCCAGCTTTCGTCTACGCCTGCCGTTCCCTGAGGTGTGCCCTGGAAATTGGGGTATGCGGCATAAAAATCATCCAGCCCGTCAGGCTGCACGTTACTATTCCTGCCGTCGGCGTACCAGGTCACGTAACCGTTACCTCCCCCGTAAATATTTTGAAATTCAGGTTTTATAAATGGCTTTTCAAAAGTATAGTTACTGTTGACTTCCACCCTGATACCCTCTGAACCGGATCCGTCCTTTGTTGTAATTAAGATCACGCCGTTGGCCGCACGTGAACCATATAAGGCGGCTGCACCGGGCCCTTTGAGGACGGTTATAGATTTGATATTATCAGGGCTGATTTCAGAAATTCCGCCCCCGTATGTGTTATTATCACCCGCATTAAAATCACTGCCATCAAAATCTATTGAACTGAAAGGGTCCAGTGAATTTTCCATAGGAACACCATCTATCACGTAGAGCGGTTGGTTGGAATTTGAAATGGAAGTCATGCCACGGATCGTTACATTCGACCCTCCACCCACACCGGCCCCGGGAGAGATTTGAATGCCGGCAATTTTTCCGGACAAGCTATTGACCACGTTGGCCTGGCGTGCCTCAGCTAATTCCTTGTTGTCCAAATCCTGCACGGAATAGCCTAATGCCTTTTTTGACCTTTTAATACCGAATGCTGTGACCACAATCTCTGACAATTGTCTTGTATCGGGAAGCATCCCCAGGTTAATCACCGCTTGTTCGCCCACCACTACTTCCTGCATGGCAAAGCCGATAGAGGTGTAAATCAATGTCGCGCCTTCAGGAACCACAATGGAGTATCGACCATTGATATCTGTGACTGTTCCCGAAGATGTACCTTTGATCAGGATATTTACCCCGGGCAATTCCACACCATCCTCCTCTGAAATTACCTTACCGGTCACTGTTCGCTCCTGCGCCAAACCGTCGGTAATAATCCAAATAAGCATGGTCAAAGTGAGTAATCGTTTTATCATAGCTTCTTGTTTTAGGATTTTGAAATCGTTTCAATGTTAAAAAATTTTTATTTTGAAAACAAAATATAATTTTGAGAAAATATATTAAGAATGATTAAAATTTTGATTTTAATTAAAAAATAAAAACTATATTCTAATAAATTAGGAAAATGAAAAATTCAAGAAAATTTTCTCAAAATAATTGTAAAATTTTGAATGCAATTTTTTCCGGTTTTATCCCGTAGTTAGTGGGGTATTGCCTGTGCCCGTAGTCCGGTAGATGCCACACCCAGCCCTTCCCTCTTACCCTGCACCAAATTCACCGGTTACACAAAAAGCATGATGACGGTTGATGGCATCCCGTATAAAATAGCAAAAACGAAACACTGATCGACCGATTCATCATTGAACCGGTAATGTTGTGCAGCTTTTACGCGACTGGTAAGGTATTGGAAAAACATGAAATTTTGACTGCCACCAAAACTGCCGATTTCGAAAAGCTTTGTCCGGAGGACGTAGTGGAGGTATTTTTGTGATCCGACACTCATGATGATCTTTATTTGTCGTATGAAATCTCTCCATTGAATTATGAGTTGCCTATGATCATCCCTACTATCGATGGAAAATTTCCGGGTTGGCGGCCCTGGCAGGAAACCAACTAGTTGCTTCAAAAATCCAAAGACACCAAGACACAAAGAGACACCGAGAATTTTGTCCAAAACGTTGTGCAACAGCCACGTCTTACCGGTTTATACCTTTGTGGGTTATTACTTTCATTGCTTACATGTTTTAGCTACCTTTTGTTATTTATTGCGGGATGCGGAATTTAGATTTAACATACTCTTAATCCTTTTCCTCTTTTATAGTCATGTATATTCCCTAAATTTCGCCGGTCATTAGTCTATTCCAAGAATGCAGAAAAGTCAGGTTGAAAATGAGGAGAAATTAAAGGATCTTATCACCAAAGGTTGTCATAAATCCTTTGAGTCATTGTTTCATCAATACAAGGATTTTCTGTTTCATTACGCTTTCAGGGTTTTAAGAAGTAAGGAAGTAGCCGATGATATGGTGCAAAAAACATTTATTAAGCTTTGGCAAGGAAAATCCCACATTTCAACTATCAATTCCCTGAAAGGGTATTTGTTTACCATTGTTAGAAATCTGATTCTTGATCATTTGAAAAAGGTCTCGCGTGAACAGATTTTGAAGGATGATTTGAAGTTAAGGATACAGATTAGCCATATGAAACCCGAAGCAGATTTGATTTATTCAGATTTAGAAGCCATTGCGCATCGAGCCATTGAGTCGCTTCCTACCCAGCGAAAATTAATTTTTAAATTGAACAGGGAAAACGGGTTTAGTTATCACGAAATAGCTTCGCAACTGGATATTTCAGAAAACACTGTCAAAGTCAGCATTTATAAATCCTTAAATCACATCAGACATTACCTCTCTACCCATACTGACCTGTCTTTTGGTATAATCCTGTGGATAGAGGTCTTTTTTCTATTTGGAAAGTAAGCGGATTTTTCAACAATTTAATTGTCTTATTTTGAGCATCTGCACCGCCGGAAAGCATTATTCCCGATGGAATTTCCAAACCAACAGGCACTTTTTTCCACTGCCGGTTTTGACACTGCAAAAAAAAAATCCGGGCTGACAAAAAAAAATGATGAAAGGAGTAATACTATTTCGGCTGAGAAAAGTCTTACAAATAGAATCATGGAAAACGAGTTTAACGATAAGACCTATTATGAGCTACTCTTAACCAAGTATCTGAATGATCAGTGTACTGAGTCAGAACTCAAAATCATATCAGAACTTTTGACAGGGGCTGAAAACCGGGCGATTCTTCCCGAACTGCTTCATCGTGCTTCCCTCAAGTTTCATTCCGGGTTCAAGATGAAAAAAGATCATGGTGATGAGCTTTGGAAGCACGTATCGCATGAAATCCGCGTGTGGGACCGCCGGAGCACCAGGAATAATCTGTTGTTTTCAATCATCCGGATTGCTGCTTCGCTGGTGCTGATTCTGGGTGTAACTTACCTTGTGCACATGTATTTTTTTACTGGTCCGGAGGTTATATATGTAAACAAAACCACTGTCAGAGGACAACGTTTGACCTTTCAACTCAGTGATGGCTCCAAAGTAAAACTAAATGCTCAAAGCACGATTATTTTCCCTGAAAAGTTCGATGAAAACACCAGGAAAATTCAGTTGTCGGGCGAGGCCTTTTTTGAGGTTAAAAGAGATCCCAACCGCCCATTTATTGTTAGTAGCGGCCATGTAAACACCGAAGTACTGGGTACGGCTTTTAACATAAATGCTTTTCCGGGAGAAGACATTGTAGTCACGGTTGCCACAGGTAAGGTAAATGTTTCTACCGGAATGGGTTCTCCACCGATTGGTAATAGTTCTGATCGTCAGAATCTTAAAGAAGTAATTCTTACCACGGGGCAGCAGGCTATTTATCATATTTCTAATAAACATTTGGCCCGGAGAGAAGTAGAGCCGGATAACTATATGGGCTGGAAAGACGGAAAATTAAGCTTTGAGGAAACGCCATTGGGTGAGGTTGCGGAAATACTTCAGCGATGGTACGATGTCGATATTCAATTTGATAATGAGCAGTTGGTATCCTGTACGGTGACCAGTACTTTTAAAAGCGAAAGTATTGAAGATGTGCTGGAAGAATTGAAATTCATTTTTAAACTGAACTATACTACGGACTACCGGAACATAGTGATTTCCGGAAAGGGTTGTGAATAGAACTGTGCTAAATCAAATATGCTAAAACCAGAAACATGATTAAAACAAAGATCTTATCATCACCGTAGTCTGCCGGTTACTTTATTTCTTACAAGGTAGGAAATAAAAGGTCCGGACCCTGTTGGAGCAGGCACCGGACCAAGCAAATACTTAACCCGGAAGGCGATCCGGGATCAGATTTTAATTAAAAATCATTTCAAAATTATGAAATTATTATTACTAAAACTATTGATGTTCGCATCAAAGCAAGCATTGTATGCCTTTATCATCCAGGTGCTGGCTATTCAGTTCCTGATGGCAGATGTTTCCCACAGTCAAAAGCTCAAAGAGATTCCGGTTCAAATAGAACTTGACAACGTTACGCTGAAAGAGGCTTTTGAAATGATTGAATCCAAAACCGGATTCACATTCAGTTACAATTCACAAATTACCAAATCCAATCAAAAGTTTACACTTGAAGGGCATGCTGACAACATGTATGAGCTACTTGAAAAAATAGCCCTGAAAGCCAGGTTAAGATTCCGGAGGATCAATCAAAAAATATTGGTCTCAAAAGATCGAAGACAGAAGAAGCCAGGTCAAAAAGTGAAAGTGGTGGAGGAGATCACAGTAACTGGTAAAGTTACGGACAGCTCGACTGGTGAGCCCCTGCCGGGAGCAACTATCCAGGTCAAAGGCACCAATGTCGGTACAATTACCGATTCCGAAGGCGTTTACAGTATTTCATTCCCTGAGGGCTTTCAGACCTTGATTTTTTCTTTTGTTGGATACGAAAGTCAGGAAGTGGAAATAGGCGATCAAAGGGTTATTGACATTCAACTGTCTACTGATTTGACTGCTTTGAGTGAGATTGTGGTGGTTGGCTACTCTAGTCAGAAAGTAGCCGATTTAACCGGCTCGGTAGCGGTGGTGGATGTTGATCAGGTCAGAGGCCTTCCTGTCAACGGGGTTGAACAGGCCATTCAGGGCCGCGTGCCCGGCGTGCAGGTTACCAATGATGGCGCGCCTGGTGGTGGTGTCTCTATCAGGGTACGAGGTTATGGAACGATAGGCAATAATGATCCGCTGTACATCATTGATGGGGTTCCCTCCAAGTCCGGAATCAATCAGATTAACCTCAATGATGTGGAGTCGATTCAGGTGCTGAAAGATGCCGCTGCCACCGCTATTTACGGGGCCAGGGCAGCCAACGGAGTCATCGTTGTAACTACGAGGAAAGGCCGGAGCGGCGTAAACAGCATAACATTCGATGCTTATGTCGGCACTCAGGTGGCATCTGATCTTCCGGAATTGTTGGATGCACAGCAGTATGGAGATGTTCTGTGGGAAGCACAAAGAAATGCGGGTATCACTCCCACTAATCTGGTATATGGCAGTGGGCCCAACCCTGTTATTCCTGAATTTATTGACTCAGATCAAATCATCCCTTCTGGTAACACGGCTTGGTTCGATGAGTTATTTGAACCCGGAACCATACAGTTTTACAACCTGGGCATTCAAAACGGGGGTAATGACCGTCAAAGCTTTATATCAGCATCTTACCTGAATCAGGAAGGTGTCATACGATATACCGGGTTCGAAAGATTTAACATTCGGATTAACAATGAGTTCAAGATAAATGAAAGAATAACTGTGGGCGAAAATCTCTCAGTATCTATTTCCGAACAGGTGAGTGTAGGCAATAACCGGGCTATTGGCGGTACAGTGATGGAAGCCTATCTGCAACCGGCCATTGTACCCGTCAGAGATATCAATGGAGACTTTGCAGGGCCTGTGAACGGTTTGGGTGATTCCGGAAATCCGGTTATGGATGCTTTTAACAACCGCGACAATGACCGGAGGACTACCAAGGTTTTTGGAAACATTTATGCCGAAGTAAACCTTTTACAGAATCTGTCCCTTAGAACAAATTTTGGTATTGATTACAATACCTTCAATTTAAAAAACTTCAATCCCGCATTTGAAACCGGAATTTTGATCAACCCATTAAGCAGCCTCAGGCAAACCAATACCACAGATATCAACTGGGTTTGGAACAACGTGCTTAAATATCAGCGGGATTTAGGTAATCATAACCTGACCGCCCTGGTTGGTACGGAGGCCATTCGCAATACTTTTGAGGAGTTTCAGGCATTCAGGGATGATTTTTTGATCGACGACCCGGATTTCCGGTATTTGAACAGTGGGCAGGGTCAACAAACCAACAATGGTTTCGGCACGCGATGGTCACTTTTTTCGGTTTTTGCCAGGGTGGATTACGCTTTCCAGGATAAATACTTATTTTCAGCTTCGATTCGGAGAGATGGTTCTTCCAGGTTCAGCAGTAATAACCGGTACGGCACCTTTCCGGCTTTTTCCGTGGGTTACCGCATCAGTGAGGAATCGTTTTTTACGAAAAATCCCGTGCTGAACGATTTGAAATTACGGTTTTCCTGGGGCCAGTCAGGTAATCAGGAAATTGGTGATTTCGCTTCTTTTACCACCTTCGCGACAAGAACTAATAATACCAATTATGATATCGATGGCACTAACAACAGTGTGGTTCCCGGCTTTTCACTCGATCAGATCGGTAATCCGGATGTAAAATGGGAAACAACTACCCAAACCAACATCGGTTTTGATGCCGGCCTGTTTGATAACAGCTTACGGCTTACCTTTGACTACTTCATCAAAAATACAGCCGATATTCTGGTGCAAAAACCAACTTTAGGTGTGGAAGGACAGGCTGAAGCTCCTTTTATCAATGCAGGTGAAATGGAAAATAAGGGAGTGGAAATTGCCCTGAACTATTACAGCAGGGAATACGGGGATTTTTCCTTCGAGGTAGCCGGTAACATTACCATCACAGATAATGAGGTAATCTCTCTTTCGGATGAGGTAGAATTTTTGACCGGTAGCGTATCAAACAATTCCACCCGTGGTTTAACTATTTCGAGAACTACTGCCGGTCTGCCGATTGCACAATTGTATGGCCACGTGGTTGAAGGAGTTTTTCAAAACCAACAGGAAGTCGATGCCCATCCTGACCAGGTTGGCGCTGCGCCGGGAAGGCTTAAATACCAGGATATCAACAACGACGGCGTGATTAATGATGAAGACAGGCAGGTGATAGGCAATCCCCATCCGGATTTTATCTATGGCCTGAACCTTCTTGCCAAATATAAGCAGTTCGACATCTCCCTGTTTTTTCAGGGCATTCAGGGTGCAGACCTGTACAACTTTGCCAGGTATCACACAGATTTCTTTTTTGACCCTTTCAACAAACATTCGAGGATTTTAAATGCATGGTCACCTGAGAATACGGATTCCAGTATCCCACAGGTTTCTACGGTGAACTCCAACGATGAGCTCCGCCCTTCCACCTACTTTGTGGAAGATGGCTCTTATTTGCGACTTAAAAACCTCCAGATCGGTTATAATGTTCCCCTGAAAACTTCATTTATGGAAAGTTTGAGGGTCTATGTGCAGGCACAAAACCTGTTTACCATTACCAGCTATGAAGGAATTGATCCCGAGGTCAGCCTGGAGAGCTTTTCAAGCCCGAACAGAAATCTGGACCTTGGCGTTGACCGGGGGATCTATCCAAATTCAAGAACATTCCTGGTGGGTGTCAATGTTCGGTTTTGAACGAAAAATGATAATGTAAAATACCAACAAAGAAAAAAAAATCAGATATGAAAACCATATATAAGCTAATAGCTTTCATAGTGATCATAACCTTTGGTGCCTGTGATGAGTTTTTGGAAGAATTACCACAGGGGTCCTTGTCAGAAGAACAACTGGTGAATAGTGAAGAAGGTGTCGAAGCCCTGGTTATTGCCGCCTACAGCACGCTGAACGGGCAGATTGACAATGCTTCGAATGCTTTTAATTCTCCTGCTACAAACTGGAGTTTTGGTGATGTGGTCGCGGACGATGCCTACAAAGGCGGTGGCGGCGTCGGTGACCAGAACAATATCCATTTAATGGAAATATTTTCAACTAATGCCGGCATTATTGACCTGGAAAGAAAGTGGTTGGCCAGTTATGAAGGCGTATCCAGAACAAACGCCGCTATACGTGCGATAAGGGATTTCGAAGGTTGGGAGCAAAGCCAGAAAGATTTAAGAGTGGCTGAAATGAGATTATTAAGGGGACATTTTTACTTTGACCTTAAAAAAATATATAACCTCATACCTTTCATCGATGAAAGCCTTATTACCTCAGAAGAAATAAGGTCAGTGTCAAACAGAGAACTGACCTCAGATGAGCTTTGGGCCAAGATTGAGGAAGATTTTATTTTTGCCAGAAATACACTGCCCGATGTCCAGGAACAAGTAGGCAGGGCTACCAGAGGTTCGGCCAATGCTTACCTGGCGAAAACCTATATTTTTCAGGAAAAATGGGAGGCAGCCATAGATGCTGCCGATCTCGTAATTAACAGTCCGGCAGGCTACGGGTTGTTGACTAATTTCCCGAATGTTTTTGAGCCGGAGTTTAACAACAGTGAAGAGTCGGTTTTTGCCGTTCAATACTCAATTAATGACGGCGCCAGGAACAATGGATACAACGGGTCTATCGGCGACCGGTTGATTAATCCGGGAGGCCCGTTTTTCGCCATCAGAGGTTTTCTGCGCCCGACGCAAAACCTGATCAATGCTTACAAAACCGATGCTAACGGGTTGCCGTTGTTCGATACCTTTAATAACGCGGATCTTACCGACACTGACCTGGTGGATCCCAGGTTGGACCACACGGTCGGCAGGCCCGGCATACCCTATCTGGAGTTACCGGAGGTTTATGATGCCTCATGGGCCCGGGATCCGGACGTATATGGCCCCTACAGCCCTAAAAAGCGCGTGGTGCCTTTTACCAAGCCCGAATTTACCTTAACCATATGGCCTTTCAGCCATGCGATGAATTACATGGTTATCAGGTTTGCAGATGTATTGCTATGGAAAGCTGAAGCCTTGATTGAAACAGAGGGCTTAGAAGAAGCCAGAGCCATCATCAATCAGGTTCGACGCAGGGCCCGTGATGGTGAAATGGTGATGGAGCTGGATGGATCGGGCCCGGCTGCCAATTATTTTATGGATGAATACACAACGATGTGGACGGACGTGGACCTTGCCAGAACTGCCCTCCGTTTTGAAAGAAGATTGGAATTTGCTCACGAAGGCCATAGATTTTTTGATCTGGTCAGGTGGGATGTTGCCGAAGAGGTTATGAATGCCTACATAGCGGTTGAGAAATCCAAACGAACCTATTTATCAGAGGCACAATTTCAGTCCGGGAAACATGAATATTTCCCAATCCCCAGAAATCAAATTGATTTAAGTGGCGGGTTGCTGGAGCAAAATCCCGGGTATTGAGTGTCACCCGTAATGAAAATAGGTATTTGTAAGTGATATTACCCTTTTCCCCAAAGTCATAGTATGACTGCCAGTCATACTATGACTTGACATGGCACCTTTTAACTTCAATCTTAAAAATCTATCTTACAATCCAACAATTCATATTGCTTGTCAAAAAGTAAGAGAACGTATTTCTAATAGGTCCTGCAGGCTAACAATAGTTCAAAAGCATTTTCCTTTTCCAGGCTTAAAGAAAGCCAGGTCAACTCCCTCTTTTCCCAGCATAGGTTTTCTCCATGCATGATCAGATGGGCAGAAAGTTTTCGGACGCAAAGCGAATCGACTAAAGTTCTGTGTTTCGCCACCCAAGACACTATGCGTGAAAACCTTTGAGGCAATAATGGCAGGTCCAAGCCAAGATAACGGGGAGCAAACAGGTTTACCCATTCCCGGTCGACAAGCACCTGGGTTTCGTACCATTCATAATCCTGGTTGTAACAAAAATCCCGTTTACATATCATCCTTTTTCATTAGGTAAAAAGAGTTTTTTATCGGCCCAGAAGGTGCCGAACGGAATGATTGAAGCCAGCAGTGCCAGCGTCGTTTTTTTTAGATTCCAGCCTTCATCTATTTTGATTTGGATAACAGCATAAACATACATGATGAAGAAGAGACCATGGATTAAGCCTATGATCTTATTTGGCTGTGGGTAATCAAAGGTATATTTCAAAGGCATAGTAACAAAAAGCAGCAACAGGAAAGATGTACCTTCCACATAAGCCATTAAACGTAGTCTGCCCAATTGTGTTTTTAACAAGCTTAACATCAGATTTTAATAATTTAAAAGTTTCTTAAAACCGGCCTGAACCAGGGAATTGCCAGTAGCATCAAAATTAATGCTAACGTAAAATATATTTATATATTTTTGAACTTTCCCGGATCGCTTTTTGCCCTTTTGGAAATTGAGCTTCCAATGGTCATAACAAGTATGGCGATGGACATCATTACAAGATGATAAATTCCAAAAAACCAAATCTGATGATTACCTCCGGATCCATGGGTCATAAAATGCCGAATTACCGGGCTCAGTACAAAGTATAACGTAAAACCAATCAAAAGCTGTGCATGGCTAATGGCACTGGCAAACATTCTGATCATGCCTTTCGACGCCGGAGAAGCACAACCGAGCCCCTTGCCCTATCCGATAACCTTAATGGTGAGAGGAGGCGATGATTCCATAATCCCGGATCCAAGGATGGTACCATAAAATAATTGTCAATTTTCAATTGTCCATTGTCAACTATCATGTCCAATTCCGCTTATTTGTTTGCTTTAGCCTTAAAATACATATACAGGATAGTACAGGATATAGTATTTTGAAAATTTTGCTTTTTTTATCGTGGTTACCGATTCGTTAATTTTTTTAGTTTATAATTGAAAGCATGATGGTCAGAATTATCCAAATCACTTTGCTGTTTACACTTTGTGCCTTTATTGACGCAAAATGTCAGATTACCATTAAAAAGTTGTTGACAGAAAATAGGGAAAACCCTGTAGGACTGGATATCGGTGAACCACGGTTTACGTGGATTATGTCATCCGATAAAAGAAATGTTAGTCAGTCCGCCTATCAGATCAGGGTGGGCCTTTCAGAGGCCCGGCTTAAAAAGGGAAGTGATTTGTTTTGGGACTCAGGGGTTATAAAATCAGATCAGTCTGTTCATGTGCCATTCAAAGGTGATGAGTTGCGGTCCGGGACACGCTATTACTGGCAGGTGAAGGTTTGGGATCATCGAGGAAAGCCTTCAAAGTGGAGTTCTACAGGTTTCTGGCAAATGGGACTTTTGGCGCCGGCCAGTGAATTCAGCGCCAAATGGATTTCTCCGGGCTTTGAGGAAGATACCATTAACAGGCCTAGCCCGATGTTCAGAAAGGAATTTACCCTGGACCCCGGGCAGATCGAGCATGCCACTGTTTATGTGACTGCCCACGGTTTATATGAAGCTGAACTAAATGGAAAACGGATAGGAGATGAATACCTCACCCCTGGCTGGACCAGTTATAATAAGCGATTACAATATCAGGTTTATGATGTAACCGATATGCTCAACAACGGAACAAATGCGGTGGGTGTAACCCTGGGTAGCGGATGGTACAGGGGGTTTTTGGTTTGGGGGGATAAAAAAAACCATTATGGTGATGATATTGCCCTTTTGTTTCAGATTAACATTCAATACACCGATGGAACCGAAAAAACCATTATATCCGATAACACATGGAAAACATCCACAGGACCAATCCTTTCGTCTGAAATATATCACGGGGAGACCTATGACTCGCGCAAGGAAATGACAGGCTGGTCATCTCCGGGTTTTAACGACAGCGGATGGAAGCCAGCCAAAGAGCAGAATTTTTCGAAAACAGTACTCCTGTCTACCTACAACGAATCCATCAAAAAACAGGAAGTATTACAACCTCAGAAAATTTTTACCACGCCCGAAGGAGACCTTGTGGTGGATTTCGGGCAAAACCTCGTGGGATGGGTTCAGCTAAAGGTAAGTGGCCAATCAGGCGATAAAATTGAACTGTATCATGCCGAGGTACTGGACAAGGAAGGCAACTTTTACACTGAAAACCTCCGTCAGGCCGAACAAAAAAATACCTTTATTTTAAATGGAAAACCTGATCAGGTGTTAGAACCTCATTTCACTTTTCAGGGGTTCAGATATGTGAAGGTAAATGGTTTTCCCGGTGAATTAAAACCGGAACATTTGAAGGCGATCGTGCTGCATTCCGATATGAAACTTACCGGTGAGTTTGTCACTTCCAATACCCTGCTGAATCAGTTACAGCATAATATCCTGTGGGGACAGAAAGGCAACTTCCTGGATGTACCTACTGATTGTCCCCAGCGTGATGAAAGGTTGGGTTGGACCGGTGATGCACAGGCATTTTTCAGAACCGCCGCCTTTAACAAGAATGTGAACAACTTTTTTGCCAAATGGATGAAAGATGTGGCCGCTGATCAATTCCAAAACGGGTCCGTACCCTTTGTCGTTCCCAATGTTCTGGGATCGACGGCAGGAGGTAGTGCCGGATGGGCAGATGCCGCGACCATCATTCCCTGGGAGCTTTATCTGCTGTATGGTGATAAAAGAATTCTTGCAGAACAATACCCCAGCATGAAAGCCTGGTTGGAATATATCAAAAGCCAGAGTCAGGACAACCTCTGGAAATCAGGTTTTCATTTTGGTGACTGGCTTTTTTACAGCCCTGACGACGATAATGACGGAAGAGCCGCTATCACCGATAAATATTTTATTACCCAGTGTTTTTACGCTTATTCAACACAGCTATTAATTAATGCTGCCACGGTTTTAGGGAAGGAAGACGATGTTAAATCTTATACGACATTACTCGGAAAAATCAAAGATGCCTTTAACCGGGAATTTGTAACCGGTTCAGGCAGATTGGTCTCAGGCACACAAACAGCCTATGTTTTAGCTTTGCATTTTGACCTTTTACCGGAAAACCTGCGCAGTCAGGCAGTTGAAAGACTGGTTGAAAATATTAAGCGCTATAAGAATCATTTGACCACAGGTTTTTTAGGAACACCTTACCTTTGCCATGTGTTAAGCAGGTTTGGGAAAAATGATGTTGCCTATGATTTGCTCATGCAGGAAACCTATCCTTCCTGGCTGTATCCGGTAAAAATGGGGGCGACTACGGTGTGGGAAAGATGGAATGGCATCAAACCGGACAGCACTTTTGAAACACCATCTATGAACTCATTTAACCATTATGCTTATGGGGCTATCGGCGATTGGATGTACCGGAATATTGCAGGAATAAACACCGCATCGGATGGCCCGGGATATAAAAGGATTGTCATAAAATCCATTCGGGGAGGAGGACTCACCAGTGCAGGAGGGAAACTCAAAACCTATTATGGAACAATTAGCTCAGATTGGAAAATAGATGAAGGAAAGTATATTCAGGAAATTTCCATCCCCGTCAATACTATCGCCGACATCTATTTGCCTGCTGATTCACCGGAAAGGGTGAAAGAGGGTAAAAAGCCTCTTAAGTCAATAAAAGACATTGAGATGGTGGGTGTAGAGGATGATTATATACATATACGGGTAGGGTCTGGAAAGTATGTTTTTTTGGTGAACAAGTAAAAAACAAGCAGGGAATGCCCGGATGTTTGTACTGAGCGGCAGGGGGCTGGTGTGGCGGCAAAAGACCAGAGGGGTATCGTTTAAATCCTTTCCTGTAAAAACCACAAAAGCTAAACAATTTTATCCCGGCTATGTTAAATCATCATGAAGAATTATTTTGTGATTGGCGCCTCATCCGGAATAGGCAGGGAACTGGTGGAAATACTTGCTGATTCCGGCAATAAAATTTATGCTACCTACTGCCATCACCCCACTCAAAGTGATAACCGGTACTTACAGTACCATTACCTGAATGTGGAGGATGAAAAATTCGATCCCGACTATTTGCCAGACGAGCTCGATGGCCTGGTTTATTGTCCGGGCAGCATAAACCTGAAACCATTTGCCAGAATTAAACCCGAAGAATTCACAGAAGATTTTAACCTGCAAGTGGGGGGTGCTATTAGAGTCGTTCAGGCGGTTTTACCCCGGTTAAAGGCCAGCGAAGCTGCTTCGGTGGTATTTTTCTCTACAGTAGCAGTGCAGTTCGGTTTTAACTTCCACACACAGGTATCGGCTTCGAAAGGGGCCTTGGAAGGCCTCACAAGGGCTTTGGCCGCTGAAATGGCGCCCACCATCAGGTTCAACTGTATTGCTCCTTCTCTAACTGATACGCCATTGGCATCAAAACTGCTGAGCAATGAAGAGAAGAAGAAAGCCAATGCAGCGCGTCATCCCCTGAAAAAAATTGGCAACCCTGCTGACATCGCTGAAATGGCTGCATTTCTATTGTCTGAAAAATCCGGATGGATCACAGGGCAAATATTTCATGTAGATGGTGGAATTTCCAGCTTAAGGATATAGTCCGGGTTAAAAAGTTAAGGCTTGAAATGCCTGCCATGGAACAGGCATTTTAAGGGATCGGCATTGGCAAGGATTATCTTGCCCCGCTGGTAAACCTGGTGGAAAGTGGAAAAAGGGCCAGGCAAAAAATACGGGGACACCGGGGACATGATTTGGTGAAAAAAGAGAAAGCAAGAATACTAACTACACATACAAGGAGAAAAAGTTAAGATTATGCATTTGACAGCCGCAGACATTCAAAAACTCGACCGCATTCAGCGCCTGAACATCATTAATTCGGTGACAGGCATTAAGCCGGCCAACCTTATTGGCACCATTTCCAATGCAGACGAGCCCAACCTGGCTATTTTCAGTTCGGTAGTACACCTGGGCAGTAATCCTCCATTGATTGGCTTTATGTTGCGGCCTCAGCAGGAAGTACGCAGGCATACTTTTGAAAACATTATGGAAAACGGTTTTTACACCATTAACCATGTACACAGCTCCTTTATTCAAAAAGCGCATTATACCTCCGCAAAATTTGAGAAAAATGTGTCGGAATTTGAAGTCTGTCAGCTCCATGAAGAATATCTCCAGGATTTTAAAGCGCCTTTTGTCAAAGAAAGCAGGCTAAAACTAGGCATGGAGCTCGTTCAACATATGCCCATTCCCTTAAATGGCACATCATTGATCATCGGCAAAATTAAACATGCCATTTTCCCTGATCACACCATGGATACAGACGGGCATATTGACTTAATGAAAATGGATGATGTAGGAATCTCAGGGCTGAACAGCTATTATACCTTAAACAAAATAGCGCAATTTCCCTATGCCCGGCCCGGTGAACTGCCAGAATTTCCCCAAAATAGTGATTAAGTGAAAAGGTCAAATTTGCCTTCCAAAATCTGTCCGGTGTGCCACCGTCCTTTTTCCTGGAGAAAAAAATGGGAAAACGCATGGCCCCATGTGAAATATTGCGGCGAAAAGTGCCGTAGGAATAAACAAAAAATTTATGCTGGCCGTTAATCTTATTTTTCCTCATCAGCTATTTGCAGAAAGCCCCATGATTGAAAATGGGTATCCGGTTTACCTGGTAGAAGAGTTTTTATTTTTCAGGCAATATGCTTTTCATCGACAAAAGATAGCCTTTCACCGGGCATCCATGAAAGGCTACGAGCACTATTTGCTGTCAAAAGGCATAAAAGTTCATTATATCGAGGCCATGGATCAACGTGCTGATGTGCGTCGTCTCATCAATGCATTAGGCAAAGAAAACATTAAAACCATCCATTACATCGATCCCACCGATGACTGGCTTGGCAAAAGAATACGAACCAGTGCTGGCAAAGTGCAGATTGAAATCGTCAGGTACGAATCACCCATGTTCTTAAACGCTCAAGAAGCGTTGCAACATTTTTTCAAACCGGAGAAAAAGAAATTCTTTCAGACCGAGTTCTACATTATACAGCGCAAAAAAAGAAACCTATTGATCGATGAAAACGAAGTGCCTTTAGGTGGAAAATGGAGTTTCGATGCTGAAAACCGTAAAAAATATCCCAAAAACAAAATCCCACCTGCTGTCGAATATCCGGCTGTCGATCCTTTTTACAGCGAAGCCAAAAAGTATGTAGACTGTTACTTTTCCCAAAACCCCGGTGAGTTAACCGGCAACCCGCTTTACCCCACCAATCATGCAGCCGCAGATCAGTGGTTTGAGTCCTTTCTGCATACCCGTTTTGCAGAATTTGGCCCCTACGAAGATGCCCTGGTGGCTGACCAAAGCATACTGCATCACAGCGTGCTTACCCCCATGCTCAATACAGGGTTGATTACACCTAAACAAATCTTGGATGCCACGTTGGGGTTTATTACGGAACATGAAATTCCTTTGAATTCTGCCGAGGGGTTTATAAGACAGATCGTTGGCTGGCGGGAGTTTATACGTGGTATATATGAGTGTAAAGGGGCCGAAGAACGGACAAAAAACTTCTGGAGATTTGGAAGGAAAATACCTGGCACTTTTTATGATGGTACCACAGGGATTGATCCTGTCGATATAACCATTAAAAAAGTGCTGTCCACAGGCTATTGCCATCACATCGAGCGGCTGATGGTGCTGGGTAATTTTATGTTGTTGTGCGAATTTAATCCCGATGAGGTTTACCGGTGGTTCATGGAGTTATTTATCGATGCTTATGACTGGGTGATGGTGCCCAATGTCTATGGTATGAGCCAGTTTGCAGACGGAGGTTTGATGGCCACCAAACCCTATATCAGCGGCAGTAACTACCTGATGAAGATGAGCAATTACAAAAAGGGAGCATGGCAGAATATCTGGGATGCTTTATTCTGGAGGTTCATGCACGTTCATCGAGATTTTTTCATAAAAAACCCAAGGCTCGGTATGCTGGTAAGAACCTTTGACAAGATGCCGGAAGATAAGCAAAAACGGATGATTGATACGGCGAATGATTATTTGAGAAGTTTGGGGGGGGTATTAAATTTGGATAAAAACTTCTTGAAGAATTAGAAGTCTTGGAACCTGTTGTGATAAAAAAAGTTTTCAAGACGTATTAAAATGACTTCGGAAAAAATCTAAATCTGCCCCATCTTTAAAGGAAATAACCAAGGAAATAGGGAAAGCAAGGAGGGCACGATAGACGACCCTCCACTAGCCTCAAAGCTCTTTTAAAATCTTTTCAAAATTTTCTAATAAGATTTTTAAATCAAAAAGAGCAGATTTCTCCACTTCATCAATAGGTATATCCGAAAGATAAAGTGCTAAATCATGGATTAATTTCAAAGACTTTGATAGCTCTGTGATCCCATGAAACATGATGAAGTCTAGAAATTCCGCCTGGGCGGGCCATAGTGACTTGTTTATTTTCGATACTTTTCGCGTATCATTCGTTGCGCTTGCCGGAAAAATATCCAGGCAGGGATTTTGACCATGCGGAGTTTGCATAATTGAAATGATTAAGTGAATAAAAATAGGAGAGGTCACTGCAAACTCCACCAAAGCAGTGCTTTGAATAGGTCTCGGGACTTTCACCCGTATGCCCCTCCAATATTTTGCTTTTAAACCAATTAAATGTTAATTGCACCATGATAGTTTTAGTAGAGTTTGCACCATAAATGTAAGACTTTAAATCTAAGGAAGGAAAAGCTGTCAGAGATTTTTTTGGAACTGGATTGAGTGATAACAAGTGCGTTGTGTTATTTAATGTTTTAAGAAAGCCGTGAATAAAGGTAAGATGAACAAAACAGACAGACTTTTGAACAAAGATAAACTCAAAATCATCGCCGAACAGCTTAGAAAACCCGAGGGCGACCTAGCCATTGATGTTGCGAAAAAAATGAATTCCGGTAACCGGTTGATTAATCTTTCTACCATCGAGGCCCTGGAAGTAAAACCCCATGATCGCCTTCTTGAAATTGGCATGGGCAACGGATTCTTTGTGAAAGATATTTTTGCGCTGAATAATAGCCTTCACTATTGTGGCTGCGACTATGCCGAAATAATGGTTGACGAGTCCCTTAAAAACAATGAGCAACTGGTTAAGGCCGGCCAGGCCGAATTTCATGTAGCCAGTGCAGATGCGCTTCCATTTGCAGATCACATATTTGATAAAGTGTTTTCTGTGAATACCGTTTATTTTTGGGAGGATCCTGAGAAAGTACTGGCTGAAATCCACCGGGTTTTGAGCCAACAAGGTAAGCTGGTACTTGCTCTGAGACCCAAAGCAAGCATGGAAAAGTACCCGTTTGTAAAGTATGGGTTTGATACGTTCACCAAAAATGACCTCACCGGTTTGTTGTCGGAAAATCGATTCAGTGTAATGAATTATTGGGAGAAAGAAGAACCGGAACAGGACATTGCCGGAAAGAAAATGAAGGTAGAGACACTCATTGTATCCGCTAAAAAGCAACCGTAACATCTGGAAAATGCGTATAAAAGCAATAATTACCGGATCAACAGGCATGATTGGCAAAGGCCTGCTGCTGGAATGCCTGGAAAGCCCTGACGTCGAATCAGTGCTGGTGATCAACCGGCAGCCAGTGGGACTTCGGCATGAAAAACTAACCGAGGTCATCCACCAGGATTTTTTTGACCTCGCAACTTTGAAAGAACAATTGACCGGGTTTAATACCTGCTACTTTTGCCTTGGCATTTCGGCCGCCGGACTTTCGGAAGATAAATACCACAGGATAACTTATCGATTAACAGTGAATTTCGCAGAGACCGTTTTGGCGCTAAATCCCGACATTATTTTTTGCTATGTATCAGGGGCAGGTACTGACAGTTCGGAAAAGGGAAGAATAATGTGGGCGCGGGTAAAAGGCAAAACCGAAAATGCGCTTTTGGCCCGGCCTTTTAAAAAAGCCTATATGTTCCGGCCGGGCTTTATTCAGCCCATGAAAGGCGTCCGTTCTAGAACCAGATTATATAACAACCTCTATGCGGTTTTAAAATATCTTTATCCTGTATTAAAAGGATTGCCAGCATATGTAACCAGTAGCGACCGGCTCGGTCAGGCCATGTTGAAGGCAGTGCTGAAAGGTTATGATCAATCCATTTTGGAGAGCAGGGATATTAATATTTTGGCGTCGGGATAAATGATTTTATAATTCCATTTTTTCATAAAAATTTTATATATTTAAAAGTTCAACCTGAGTGAAATGAGCTTTACTTTGATATTTTTAAGATTTTGGAGGTTGGATTTTTTTAGGAAGCGGATTTTATACACCAAGGGGTCTAAGGCAGTAATTTTCCATTGATTAAGTTAGGCTATGGATAAAATCATGTGAATCATTGAATATCAGTCGGTGTATTTTCAGGATTATATATAGAAAATATGAAACACATTTACCTTCTCTATGTTTTGTGCCTGTTGACAATAACTTTGATTTCTACCGCGCAGGCCCAATATATTTATTCCATGGCCGGGTCGGAGGATTTTGGTGATGGAGGCCCGGCCATTGATGGCTTTTTTTTGACGCCAAGGGATGTTTTCGTGGATAATGATGGAAACATACTTGTTCTGGACGCTTCGGCAAACGTTATTCGCAAAATTGATAAAGCAACCGGAATCATCGAAACCATTGTGGGCAATGGTGACAAAGGATATTCAGGCGACGGTGGATTGGCTGTGGAAGCGAGCCTGTCCTTTCCTGCTGACCTGTATGTTGACAGCCAGGGCAACATTTATATTGCAGATGCAGGAAATGACAGAATCAGGAGAGTAGATGCCTCGACAGGGATTATTGAAACCGTGGCAGGGAATGGTACCGCTGGTTTTTCCGGAGACGGAGGATCGGCGATTGAAGCTAGTCTCAAATATCCTCATAGCGTATTTCTGGATAAGGATGGCAATATCTTCATCTCCGATATGTTTAATTTCCGTATCAGAAAAGTATCGGCCAGCACCGGGATCATTGAAACAGTGGCCGGGAACGGCAACCAGGGATTTTCAGGAGATGGGGGACTTGCGATAAATGCGAGTATATCTACGGCACAAGAAATACATTTGGACAACAAGGGCAACATCTACTGTGCAGATTTCATGAATGACAGAGTCCGTAAAGTAGATGGCACTACCGGAATTATTGAAACCATCGCCGGCAATGGCTTCCAGGAGCCTGTAAAGGACGGTGTTTTGGCTACAGAAATAGCCATAGTTTTTCCTTTCGGTGTTTCTTTGGATAATGATGGGAATGTTTACATTTCAACACTGTCCGAAAAACGGATTCGCAAAGTCGATCACACCACAGGCATCATTCGAACCGTGGCAGGTAATAGTGAAAATGGATTTTCCGGAGATGGTGGTTTAGCAGTTAACGCCCGTATTGGGAATAATCGTTGTCATGTCGATATACATGGTAACCTTTATATTCCCCATGGTGGTCGTGTAAGAAAAGTAGATGCTGCTACCGGAATCATTGAAACCTTTGCAGGGGGTAACATAAAAGATGGTTATTTGTCCTACCAGGCGAGATTGGATAGTCCGGAAGAGGTATTTGTCGACAAAAACGGCGATGTATATTTTTCTGACGATGGAAACGGTGTAATTAGAAAAGTAGATGCGGCCACCGGATTGGTAACAACCGTTGCCGGAAATGGAGGTTCGGGCTTTTCGGGTGAGGGTGGATTGGCGACAGAAGCATCTTTTTCCCATGTGTCGGACATTTTTGTGAAAAATGGTGATCTTTATATTGCCGATCAAAATGCCCGACGCCTGTTGAAGGTGGATGGCATTTCAGGTATCATCAATACGATAGCCGGGAAACCAGGCCCTGACAGTTCTCCGGAAGACGGAGGTCTTGCAGTGAATACGTTCATAGGCAATATTACAAGCGTATTTGTTGACGATGATTCTAATATTTATTTTTCGGTTGATTTTCCATCACAGATTCGAAAAATAGATGGTGAAACTAACCTTGTGGAAACGATAGCAGGTACGCAAACCGCTTCGTTTTCCGGTGATGGAGGCCCGGCCATAGAAGCTACTTTAGATGGACCAAACGATATTTATGTAGATAAGGCTGGACACATATATATTTCAGATAGGTGGAATGGGCGTATTCGCAGGATAGATGCCGAAACCGGGATTATTGAGACTGTTGCAGGAAATGGTACTTATGTCTTCTCCAACGACGATGGAGCCCCTGCTTTGGAAGCAAGCTTATGGACCCCATCGTGTGTGGTGGTCGATGATGCGGGAAATATTTTTATCGTCGATCCCATCAAGGATTTGATTCGAAGGGTAGATGCCCAAACCGGCATTATTGAAACCATCGCCGGGAATGGGAATCAAAACCTTTCAGGAGATGGAGGGTTGGCCACTGAAGCGGGTTTTGCGCCCAGTAGTTTATCTTTGACATCCTCAGGTACAACCATGTACATTGCCGACCAGGAAAATAATCGTATTCGCATGGTGACCATGAGCGATACCTTCCATGCAGCCATCACGAGTGAAGAGTCTCTGACAACCAACCATCCGACATTCAACATTACGTTAAGCTTTAACCGCATAGCCCCTGGTTTTGATGTGGATGACCTAACCTTGCTCAACGCCGTCGCCGGCGAAATATCCACTTTAGATAATGAAAATTTTGTTGTCGCTATAACACCTAAAGAACCCGGCCTGGTTGAAGTAATGCTGGCGGCTGACAAGGTGCAGGATTTGGCAGGTAATTCAAATGTGGTTTCCAATACCTTTAGCAGACAATATGCATCCGGGGTAACAGGTATTACCAACCAAAGGCTTTCTGAAAGTCTTAAAATCTTTCCTGTACCAGCCCGAAATAACATCACAGTCGAACTGCATTCATCTGATTTTTCCTCCGGCGCCCAGATTAAGGTCTTTAATTTATTGGGAAAAGCCGTTTCAACTGCTACTATGAAAAACGCTGTGACCAGTATACCATTAAAAAATGTTAAGCCAGGTGTTTATTTGGTAAAGGTAGTGCTTGATGAGTATTCGGTTGCTAAATTGATTACCGTGGATAATTGATGGCGAAGCCTGAATGGCAGTACCATCGGAAGAAGCGGAGCAGAAGTTTGGGTGGGGTTTTTTAGTCATTTTTTAAAGAATCGACAGGATTTGTCCGGGCTGTTTTCAAGGAAAGTTTGCTCACGGTAAGGAACGCTACGAAAAACACCAAAACACCCGGAAGCGTATAAACCCACCAGTCAATTTGCACTTTGTAAGCAAAGGAATTAAGCCAGCTTTTGGTCCAATAATAGGCTATGGGAATTCCAATCAGCAATCCGATTGAAATCAATCGGAGATATTCATTGAGAAGAAGGTTGACGATATTGACAACCTTTGCTCCCATGACTTTGCGGATGGCCATTTCTCTGGTGCGCCTTTCGGCAGAATAGGAGGCCAGTCCCAAGAGGCCCAGGCAAGAGATAATAATAGCCAGGATTGAAAAATAGCCGGCCAGCTTTTGTGCGGCCATTTCTTTTTTATATCCCTGCTCCAGTGTTTTGTCTAAAAAGTGATACGCGAAGGGCATATCACTGTGTTTATCATGTATCTTTTCCAGATAGCCGAGGACTTCCTTTGTTTTGGCAGGCCGGGTTTTGACATACAGCAGGGCGCTGGAAGCGGGTTTGCAGCGTAGAATGATGGGCATAATAGATTCATGCAGGGAAGCAAAATGAAAGTTTTTGGCAACGCCTACTATTTTTCCTTTCACACGCGAGAACTCCAGGTCCTCACCTATGGGGTGCTCCAGACCCATCGTTTTTGCCGCTTCTTCGTTAATGATAAAGTTGGAAGTATCCGCAGGAAAATCGGGCGAAAACGATCTGCCCTGGCTCATTTTAATATCGAGCAATTCCAGCAGGCCAAAGTCTATATCCATGATGGCAAATCGATTCAGATGTTTTTCGGAGATATCTTTGTCTTTCCACTTTGGATCGGATGAAGTTCCTAACTCGGTCATAAAATCACCGTCAGAGGCACTCACTGCTTGTATACCGGAATGTCTGAATATTTCGGTTTTGATGGATTGGTAATGGGGTTGGGATTTAAAATCCATTGGTACGTAAATGATGTTTTCCCTGTCCAGGCCTAAATCCTTGTTTTGGATATAAGTCAATTGCAGAAATACGGCCAATGTGCCGGCAATTAGCAGTACAGCCAGTCCAAACTGAAAAGTCACCAGGCCTCTGCGTAGCATTGCCTCGGTGGTATTTTTTTTGAGTTTTCCTTTTAATGCACGGATTGCTTGAAAAGAAGCCAGAAATATCGCCGGGTAAATGCCAGATAATAAAAGTGTGACAATAACTATGGCCGACAGCAGCTTGTAAAAGTTAATGTTCAAAAAATCGATGGTCATGTTCTTTCCGGTAACCTCGTTAAATACTGGCATGGATAGTTGTGCAAGCAAGACCGCCATCGTGATGGAAAACCCAACCAGCAGGGCTGATTCCACCAGAAACTGGGAGATTAAAGCCCCTTTTCCAGCGCCAGTTACCTTCCTGATCCCGATTTCTTTTGAACGCCTGGCCGATCTGGCAGTGGTGAGATTGACAAAATTAAAACAGGCAATCAACAGCGTAAAAATTGCAATCATCGCGAACATGATTACGTAATTGATTCTACCCCCAATGACTTGTCCGTTTTCAATTTTAGCATAAAGATACTGGTCAGCGTAGGGTTGCAGCATTAAGGTAAACCACTCGGCACCCACTTTTCTTTCAGGCAGTTCCTTTAACTGATCATTCACCTCCTTTATATTGGCTTTTCGATCCAATACGATGTAGGTGAATAACCAGGAATTTCCCCAATGTTCAGGGTAGGACATAAATGGCAGGTAGTTGTCAACGGGCAGGACAACATCAAATTGCATCGAAGAATTTTCCGGTATTTTGCGAAAGATCCCAGTAACTTTAAAATCCATGGAATAAGGTCCCTCATAGATAGAAATAGTCTTTCCTATGGCCGATTCAGCATTGAAATGGTTGTTGGCCAGTTGCTCAGAGATAACGATTGAACTTAAATCACGGAGACAGCTTTTGGGATCGCCTTCGATCAAAGGAAAAGAAAACACCTCGAAGAAATTGGGGTCTGCAGCTATAACAATTTGTTTGACAAAGCGGTCTTGCATGGACAGAACCAGGGGCTCTGGCTCAGCGCATCTCACCCTGTCTACTACTCCGGGGATTTCTTCCACCACAACATCTGCGATCGGGTAGGCTGTCCATGGGAGGGTTTTGATCTCATTGTTGTCCAAAAAATCGTTTTTCAACAAGCGGTAAAGCTGGTCTTCTTTAGCATGAAAGCGGTCAAAACTATACTCATGCTGCACCCACAAGGCAATTAAAATGCTGCACCAGGTACCAGCAGTGAGGCCAATAATATTGATCGCGGTAAAGGATTTTTCAAATTTGAAAATCCTGAATGCTGTTTTTAAGTTATTGCGGAACATACCGTAGTTATTTGATTGAGATTTTTCTTTCATGGGCCTGATAATCCCGGGCCTGAAAAGCAGGAGTACATCGCAGAAAAACAGCCAGTTAGCGCCTCTGATGCCTTTCTCCCTGGTATTTCTTTCATACCTTTCCCACAGGTCACCCTCAATATCCTCCAGGTAATCCGGATGACAATACCAGCGGAAAAAACGAAGGAGGTGATGGGGGGGAGTATGATAATTTTTTTTAATCATGATTATTCGTTAAAAACAAACTTGGGAATAGCATTCCACAGACCCAATCTTTGCTCTTTTACCTCGGCCAGTACCTTTTTGCCAAAGGGGGTGAGTGTAAAATAGCGCTTTCGTTTGCCCCCTCTCATTTTGGTAGCTTCGCCAAACCTGGATGAGAGGTATCCTTTTTTTTCCAACCTTCTCAAAACCGTTTGCAAAGCACCAATGCTTACTTTACGGCCCAAGCGCTCTTCCATTTCATCGATAATTGCAATTCCGTATGCCTCTTCATACAAAATAGCAACCGTTAGCATGACAATTTCTTCAAATTCTCCAAGGTGATGTTTGCTCATAACTATATATTTATCTTAAATGTAGCTAATATATTTTTTTGTCACAAGCTGTAATTATTTTTTTTACCTTAAATGTAGTTTTTATTTGGTGAACTAAACCTGGCCCTATGGCCCCGGCTACAAATCTTAGAAAAGGATTTTGTCCGGGTCCTGGCAAAGAAAAGTCAATATAGAAATTACCTGCTGTGAATTTTCATCGAAAAATCTTAATTTTAGCACTGGCGAAGAGGCCATTTTCAAACCGCTGTGTTTGGGCTTTTTTATTTTTTAACCGGTGAAACATACTTATCTATGAAAACCTTATTTTTAGCTTTGCTGGTCATTGTAACTTTAGAGGCTTCAGGGCAAAACCACCTGGTAGGCCTTACCGGTAGTATCAACCGGACCAACATCAGATCCAGTAATTTTCAAAGATTCGCTGACCCCAGGCTGGGAATATCAGGAGGTATCACTTATGAATATTTTTTGAAAAAACGTTTTTCAGTTGGCACGGATGTGGTTTATATTCGACAAGGATTCAGGGATAATTTTGAAACGCCTGTCGGTCAAGAAGGTACTTACAAGTTTCATTACGACTATTTATCCGTTCCGCTGAAGGCCGGCTACACCAAATTCGGTATGGGAAACAATTTATCAGGCTTCGCAAAGGCCGGGTTGGTTCCTTCCTTTCTTATAAGTGCAGAAACTATCATGCCTGTGTTTAATGACAATATTGAAATAACGGGTACAGAAACAACAGATATTACCAGCAGGGTATCGTCATTTGACCTGGCCGGATTAGTTGAAATCGGTGGGGGGTATAAGTTGATTGACCGGCTTTGGTTGACTGCCTCTTTTATGTATCAACACAGCTTTACTTCAATTACCACTACTGAGTATTTCTCCAATGCGGAAATGAGACATCACGGCCTGACTTTTAACCTGGGATTGAAATGGGCGATGAAACAAGAGTAGAGGTTTAAATCTTCTCCTCTTCCACATCTGCCGTGTGTGCCTTTTGATAATCCGACGGCGTCATGGCAAACGCTCTTTTAAAGCAGGTTCTGAAATACCTGGCGTCGTTGAACCCTGCCTTATGTATGCTCTTTGCGACAGAGATAGAGTACCTATTTTTCCGGAGTAGCTGGGCAGCTTTTTTAAATCGGAGGCTTCTGATAATGTAGGAACAGAGGACTGTGGCTTGTCCTTTTTGAAGGAGGATTTGGATAGGATAGCAGCATATTTTTTGGACCTTTCAGCCTAAACACAGTAAATTTAGTTATTACCTGCGCTGGTATCAATATGATCCGGTCTATTTGCTTACCAATCTCATGACAAGTCTCTTAAAATCAAAAGCTATTTTTTGTTGTTTTTAAACAGCAAAAAATTAAAAGATTAAATAATTATTTAATCAAATTATCATTTATAAATGTTTATAAATATTTACAAATACTTATTTTGTTAATTTTTATGATAATTTAGGTTATCGCTTTGGAAGATAGCGGATAATTTGTATTATTGTTTTGTGAAAAAAGCCATATGGCATAAACCCTACACAGCATACAAATTATGTTTATAGACAGGCTTGAAAATTATAAATGGCTGGAAACCAATAGAAAATCAAAGATTTTGGTCTACTTTACCGGTGATAGACCGGGCATGGAAACTCAAATAGCAACCGATATTCTTGAATACTTTTCTGATCATTTAGACAAAATTGGTAAGGTCGACAAAATTAGCTTAATACTTTATACCAGGGGAGGGGACACTATGGCTGCCTGGAGTCTTGTAAATCTTGTCAGACAATTTTGTAATGAGTTTGAGGTAATCATTCCTTCAAAAGCCAGGAGTTCAGGAACCATCATTGGTCTTGGTGCGGATAATATTATCATGACCAAGCAGGCAACATTAGGCCCTATCGATCCATCATTAAATAGTCCTCTGAACCCGCAAAACCCCCAGATACCAAATAACCCATCTGCCCGAATACCAGTCAGTGTGGAGTCTATTCAAGGATTTTTTGAACTTGCCAAACAAGAGTTAATCCTTAAGAGCGAAGTACATCTTAAGGATGTTCTGCTCAACCTTTCTGAAAAAGTTCACCCTTTGGTCCTGGGAAATGTTTACAGGTCTCGATCTCAGATTCAAATGGTAGCAAGAAAATTGCTAAAAAAACAACTTGGAGATGAGAATAAAAAAATTGACAAGATAATTTCATTTTTATGTAGTGATTCTGGCAGCCATGATTATGCCATTTACAGAAATGAGGCTAAAAATGAACTTGGATTAAGTATTCAAAAGCCAAATGATGAGCAATATTTGAGGATAAAAGAAATATTTGAAGATATAAGTGGTGAATTGAAACTTCTGGAACCATTTAATACGGGGATGGAACTTGGTACTCAGAACAACGTCAGTTATACTTGCAGACGTGTGTTGCTTGAAAGTATAGATGGAGGAACACATGTTTATGTTACCAGTGGGAAATTAAGAAAAATTATTCAGAATACTCCTCAACACTCAACTTTATCTTCAATTCAACGTACTGCTATTGAGAACCGACTGAAGTTTGAAGGTTGGAAATATGAAAAAAACAACATAATTTTATAAACTATGAAAGCATCTAAAAGTGAAATGAATAATTTGGTTCATTATGGGTTAAATACTTTAAACTCACCCAACTACATTATATACCAGACATCCCCAAGTCCGGAAAGCTTTCCGGAATTAATGAAATATGGTGCACTTGTTCAATACAAGGAGATGGAGTTTACTTCTGAGCTTATTGAAAATCAAAATGTCACGGAAGAATAGCATTTCCCTAACACCAATTAGCAGGTATTTAGCTCAATTACTTGTCTTTTATTTTTGATAGTGAATATTCATAACTCTGAATAACAAGATAGGATTGAGCCTCATACTTCCACTCAAAATCTTAAGTCGCTTATGCCAACTTATCCAACCCCTTCCAAAAAACACAAAATTTTCAGTTTGCCAAGCGCAGATTTTTCAATCGTATTAAAGAAAAATTGACAATTGATAGTTGACAATTTTGTATGTCATTGTCAACTATCAATTGTCAATTCACCCTCCGGGTTACTATTTTGATGATAATTCATAAAGTAACGTAGTCCACAAATCACCGGGCTCCATTGAAACAAATTTACTCCCAACCATTTTTCAGAGAAGTTGCCGGAAAACAGTTTTCCACCCACACCAGAGAAGTAAAGGCATTGATCCTTTGATAGTAACTCAAAGGCACTAGTAAAGTTTTGATTTCAACAACAACTTAAACTTCATTGTCATGCACAAATTATATGGCCTGATATTCTTGCGCCTATGGATGCTTTTTTTAAGCTTCAGTAGTTATGCCAATTCCAATGACCCCAGGTGGGCCAAAGGGGAGGTTGTACTGGCCGATAGTTCACGGCTGCTTGGAACGTTATCGGTCAATTATCCGCTGGATTTGCTATTACTAAAACAAGAAGGAGGGGGTATTCAGGTTTATCCTGCCCATAAAATAAAGTCATTCGTGATTTTCGATGAACAAACTCAAAGTCACAGGCAATTTATATCCCGCACTTTTCAATCTGCCAGGGGGCTGAAAGGCGAGGCCTTTTTTGAGATAGTGACATTCGGCTCCTTAACCGTGTTACGAAGGGAAAAAAGATACCACAGGCTGGGGCCCCACCGATCTATTTGCCGGGAGTACAGTGACCATACTTTTACAAAAAGCAAAACAAAAAACTATGTTTACTTTGTTTTAAATGGATCGGTTCTAACGAATTTTATCACTTTTCAAAAACATTTAAGTGACGAAGTATTTGCAGAGTACAGCGATGAGATTAACCTGTACATGAAAAACAAATCAAAAAGACGCTGGAAACATGGTGATTTTACCTACGCGATCCGTTATTACAACGCCCTGAAGCTTAGAAACGAGTCAGATAATCACAGACTAACCTTTGCCTATCCGAGGTTTTAGTACCTTAAGCCGAAAGAATTCGGCTTCAAAAGATGCAATTATGGTTGAGTGAACGTTTATTTGTATATTGTCCGGTAAGGGCAAATGGTGACTAATCCTAAAACAAAGAAAAATGAATGAAGCGTTTCTAATTATAATTGTTGTTCTTACAGTAATCAATATCTTGGTACATTTTTGGAAAAGGTCAGGGGCGGCTGAAAGCAACAGGTTGCAGGAAATCGAATATGCTATTTTGAAGTTTGATGCGGTATTGGAGAAAAATGAAAAATCAATCAGGGATGAATTTCAGAGAAACAGGCACGAAACCAACCAGATCGCCAAAGAAAACAGGGAAGAGTTATCGAGATCACTAAAATCATTTGAAGATAAGTTTTCGGGCAACACAAAGGATTTGAATGAATTAATCCGGCAAAAATTCGGAGATTTTGGTAGGCAACAGTACGACCTGAACAAACAGTCTGCCGAAAGTATCAAAGACATCAAAGATACCATAGAAAAACAGCTCAAGGCTATCAGGGAGGACAACTCCCAACAGCTCAATGAAATGAGGAAGACGGTAGATGAAAAACTTCAGACGACGCTTGAAAAAAGACTGGGGGAATCATTCAAGCAGGTAAGTGAACGGCTTGAGCAAGTGCATAAAGGGCTGGGAGAAATGCAGCATATTGCCTCGGGGGTGGGCGATTTGAAAAAAGTGCTGGCCAATGTAAAAACAAGAGGTGTATTAGGGGAATACCAGCTTGGGAACATCTTGGAACAACTCCTTACCCCGGATCAATATTCGAAGAACGTTGCCACCAAAAAAGGCAGCCAGGCGCATGTTGAGTTTGCCATCAGGCTCCCTGGCAAAGATACTGACGAGGAAGTCTGGATGCCTGTCGACTCAAAGTTCCCGATTGAAAACTATCAATTACTCACTGATGCTTACCACGAGGGGGACAAGGAAAAAATAGAACAAGCACAAAAGGCCCTTTTAAAAGCTGTAGAAGCCTTTGCAAAAGAAATTAATATAAAATACATTGATCCTCCACATACCACTGATTTTGCCATTATGTTCCTGCCGGTCGAAGGCCTGTATGCCGAAGTGCTGAGGCACCCGGGGCTTTTTGAAGTTATTCAAAGAAAATACAGGGTAACTGTGACCGGTCCAACCACCCTTTCCGCGTTGCTGAACAGTTTACAAATGGGCTTCAGGACACTTGCCGTACAAAAAAGAAGCAGCGAAGTGTGGAAAATACTCGAGGCAGTCAAAACGGAATTTGGAAAATTCAATGAGCAACTGGAAAAAGTAGACAAACAACTGACAACAGCCTCCCGGTCGTTGTATGATTTGAGACATACGAGAACCAACGTAATGAGCCGAAAACTTAAAGATGTAGGAACCATCGAGTCTCCAGAAGCAGAAGAAGTGCTGGAGTTACCGGTGAATAACAAAAATGAAGAGATGACAGGGCGATAAATGCCAGCAGATTCTAAAACAAAATCATGAAAAGCCAAAATATGCCTGGTAAACCTGCTATCTATGCAACATTAGAAAGAAAAGGTCTGGAAATCGGATTTAACATGCCTGCTAATTTTGAGGTTGGAGCGTTGATAAAAACAGTTATTGTATATTACAAATACCATTACCGGAGCTGTACCTCAGCCTTACGTCGATCCAGCCTTCAAGTATTGATTATTGCAGGTATAATAGATACCTTAATTTTAAAAGTTTAAGAATCCTTTCGGAATCCCGGATTTTTCTAGTATGAATTAAAAACCACCTTCCCTTGTACCATTGTTTTCCTTACCAGAAGTTCACCATTTTTCATTTCAAACCAAACCAGATCTGCCCTTTTACCCGGACTCAATTCACCCCGGTCATGCAAGCCAAGCAACCGGGCGGGATTGCGGGTGGCCATATGAATTGCATCAGGCAGGGAGCATTGGGTAAAAGATATGATATTTTCTATCCCTTTGGTAATCAGAAATGAGGCGGCTGCCAGTACATCCTGGGAGGGCATAGAAATTTTACCCTCAGGTGTCATCACCACTTCACGTCCGTAACTTTCATAAACACCGGGCGGCATGCCTGCCAGGCTGCTAACATCTGAGACCAGGATGGTGCGTTCCGGGCCTTTGACTTTGTAAAATACCCGAACCTCCTCAGGCCGAAGGTGGAAACCATCGACGATAAGGCTGGCTGTTAACCGGTCATCTGCCAATTGCGGCCATAAAGGGTTATCGTGGCGATGTATGAGGTTGGCGCATCCGTTGCCCAAATGGGTTGAAACTGACGCCCCGGCATCTGTGGCCTGTCTGATCATTGCAGCGGAGCCGTTGTGATGACCCAGCGCTACCACGATGTTTCGTTCCCGGCATTTTTTAATGAAGTCTATAGCTCCTTCCAATTCAGGCGCTAGGGTGACCTCCCGGATTTTATTACCAGATGCCCGATACCAATTCAAAAACTCTTTCCAATCCGGATTCCGGATCCATTTTTCTTCATGAGCACCACGATAACCGGCTACCGGTGAAATGTAAGGCCCCTCGAGGTGAAATCCGGGAACAGACATTTTGATTTCCTTAACCTGCATAGCTTCTCTCAGAATAGTGAAATTTTTCTGCAGTAATTCATAACTGTGGCTGGTCAGGGTAGGAAGATAGGTGGTGATCCCGTGCTCCCAAAAAACACGGGTGATCTTCTGTACCTGCTGTATGCTGAGATGTTCGCCTGTAAATGAATGAGAGAGATAGCCGTTCACCTGATGGTCAATAAAGCCAGGAGCCACATAAGTACTGGACCATAATGGATCATTTAATTGATCTTTTCTAGTGATGCGTGAAATTTCTCCGTCCCTGATCGCTATTGCTACAGGTGAACCATCAAGATAATGGATGCCTTCCACTACTTTCAGGGCATCTCCGGAGATAAGTTGCGTAAAGGTCATGCAGGATAAAAGCGTAAGTTACAATATGATAATACAAATTTTTGCGGTAAATCTCCTGTGGTATGCTTAAAATACCACCCGGATAGCAGAGGTTTTAGTTAATCGTCTAAACAAATGCATCCGGATAAACGCTGAAATAACCCTCTGCCGGTTGAATATGAGACCATTGGAGGTTTTTAAAGCATGAAAAATCCCCGGGGTCTTTTTCTGAAATGGCGGTGTATTTCAGGGATGCCTATTCTTCAGCTATACGATAGCTATGGGTTAGCAGGGCCGAGGATTTCTGATCTAAAAAAATGGTGGTACGCTCATGTTGCTGAAGTATGGAAGCAGGGACTTCAGGGATAACGGGTCCTTCTATCACGGCCTGTACTGCCGTTGCTTTCCGGGAGTCCGGCACACTGCAAATGATATTTTTAGCCTTCAGAATTTGTTTTATCGACATACTGATGGCTCGCTGGGGTACTTCTTCCGGTTTTTCAAACCATCCTTCTCCCAACTGTTGCCGGCGGCAGGCTTCATCCAGTGCAACATTAAGAAAAGCCTGTTCAGTGTTAAAATCTGCCGGAGGATCATTAAATGCAAGGTGTGCGTTTTCACCGATACCAACAAAAGCCACGTCAACAGGATGTTGGGCAACCAGCCTACCCAGGCGCATACATTCCGACGTTGGATCTGCCTCCCCATCGATATAATGAAATGCCCTGGGCGTCACTTTATCGGTAAATCTTTCTTTCAAATACTTGCGAAAAGATGCCGGATATGTTGCAGACAGACCGATATACTCATCCAAATGAAAACAAGTAACCACTGACCAGTCAATATCCTCCTCGATTAGCGCTGCCAGCATTTCAAATTGCGAACTACCCGTCGCCAGAATGATGTTGGCGTTCCCTCTTCCCGAGATGGCTTCACGAATCAAGCCGGCCCCCATGGCAGCAGCATGCCTTCCTAATATTTCTTTGGTTTTTAACACTATTATATTCATACAGCCAGAAGCATTGATCTGATAATTAGTAAGTAAGGTTTGTATCTTGGTGCCTTTGTGGTTCATCATTTTTCACCACGGAGGCACCAAGACACAAAGAGACACAGCCGTTTTCGCCTGTAAAATAAAAATACAAGCACATGCTTAAGTTGTGCAACAGCCACAGATACTGGCGCCAGGTTAAGAATGAAGTTATTCAGGCACAAACATACAATGAAACAAAGGTGTAAGCTTGAATACCTGCCCCATTTAACCTGTTATAATTGTAAGTTAATAGTTATTTTTATAACCTTATGAAATTGTGCATGGTTCTGTGCTCAAATGACGACCAAAGTGCTGCAAATTGAAAAAAATGACAAATGCCTATAATCAGTTTTTCAACTCCGCCCATCCAATCAGTAACTTTCAAAATCACTGGGTGCGTAGTCCTGATTTTGCTCTTTTTTACATGCGCATCTCTTGCAAAAACCTTAATCCCCGGGAGAAGCAAGTATTCTGAAAAAAGTGCGTATTTGATTTTCCGAATAAACCCGGATGACCCTTCGACCCGGATCCGCGAATACTTTCAAGGTATTGGAAAAGTACCAAACGACGGAAATGTTGGATGGAACCATCCCGATATGTGATTACGGATCTGGTGATACCTTTAGATTGGTTTTGACTGGCAAAAGGCCAGGTGAGATTTGGGTTGACAGTGGGATCATTAATGACACAGGATTTTATAATTTAAAAGTGGACATCCTCACCTTTTTTGAAAATTGGTTGGACAGAGAAATTGCCATTAAAGAAGGCAAAAGCAAAAGACTGGTCAATGCCTGGTATTCGTTTCTTGAATTTGGAAATAACAACAGATACAAGATTGTAAAAGCAGAAAAATACTAACACCCCATCACCCCACTATGCCATCTCCCACCCCCTCATTAACCACCATCGCCGCCCCAAGCGCCGACCCCAAAGGTTGTGAGCTCACCGATAATTTGTATCCTGGCAACTCGTGTTGCAGCATCTGTACAAACAACGTATTATTAACAAACCCGCCATCAATAATAATGTGCTTCACCGGTGTTTTGCCGATCACCAGTTCGAGTGAAGCCTTTTGCAGGACGACCAGTCCCCACATCAGATGATGATAGGCTTCTTCATACGTGCCGAAAATGCCGGGATCCCATTGTTCGGTAGACAACACCTCTTCGACTAAGGGGTTTTTAATGGTTTCCGGATAAAAAAGATCATCTATGTCCCCATGTTCCATCTGGTTTAAAAAATCGGGATTCAGCAGTACATTTTTATAGTAACCGGAGTTTTTATGAAAAATCCCATCCAGCTTCCTGATTTGATGCACCATTTCATTGCCCAAAAATAGCCGTGCGGCCTTTACAGGTTTGCCATGGACACCCAAAAACTTCAGGCAATCTTTTCTTAGTTGCTCCAGGGTGAGTGGCTCCTCGCTAAAAGGGTTTACGGTAATGCTCCAGGTGCCGGTAGAAATCAGGATAAAGGGCTCTTTTAGTTCTTTCAAATAGGGAACCAGGGCCGAGGAACTGTCATGTATGCCTACTCCCACACGCACAGGCCGGCTGTTGAAAGCAACTTCAAAGCTTGTGGTAGCAGGGACTGTTTCGGGAAATAATTTGTCAATTCCTTCCTTTGCCGTCCAGGAATGATATTGATTGCGTTCAAAATCCCACAACTTGGTGTGGCATCCGATAGAGGTGGGTTCACTCACCATTTTGCCTGAAAAAACATATGAGAGGTATTGCGGAAAATGCAGGCTGGTTTTTATTTTTTGAAACAAATGTGGTCTCTGCTTTTTTAGCCAATATAGCTGGAGTCCTGAGTTGAGCATGCCCAGTGAGGGAGAGGCGGTTTCAAGGTTGTTCTGTTCCTTTCCACCATATTGATCGTAATAGGCATCCAGGATTTCCTGCGGAAAGGGCTTAATATAGTTATACAATGGTGTTGCCGGTTTTCCTTCCTCATCCACGTTGACAATGCTGGCTCCGTAGCCTGAAAAATTCAGTGCCTGCACTTGATATTCATTGGATTTGACAACGTTTTCGAAGGTCTGTCTCATCCAGTCTGTGACGGATTGCAGGTCCTCACAGGGATATCCGTCTTCATCCTCGATCAAATCAAATTGTCTGTATTGCCGGTGAACTTCCTCAAAGGCATTATCAAACAGAAAAAACTTTTTGTTGGTCTTTCCAATATCAAATATGGCGGTTACCGGAGTTTTCATATTTTATAATCCGGTGGAAACAGTTTTGAGGCCTCTTTCCTTCCGGAGGTGTTGTCTGATATTCAGTTTCCTGAACAAAGCCACAGGATCGACGGCGGCACCCGCCCTGAGGCGGGCTTCTGCCAACAGTGGCCTTACATCTGTTCGGAAGGCGTTTTGTAAAATCTCCTGGGCTTTTACCACATCGTTCTCTTCCTGAGCTACTTCCAACGCGTCACGTTTAACCAGCAAAGCCTGTGCATACGCGATTTTGATGGCTTCCACTGATTGTAAAAGGTCTTCGAGCGGGTCTTTTACATTGTGACTGGCGTCGATCATCCATGCCGGGGTGGGATTGGCACATGCAGGATCTTCCATGCCGGCTACCAGTTCATTGAAAATTAAAAACAACTGGTAAGGTTTTATACTGCCGGCAGTTAAATCATCGTCGCCGTATTTGGAGTCATTAAAGTGAAAACCTCCCAGTTTTTCTTCCATCATAAGTAAGGCAACGATTTGCTCAATGTTGGTATTAGGCAAATGGTGCCCCAAATCTACCAGACAGAGGGCTTTTTTTCCCAGCTTGGAGGCCATCAGGTGTGAGCTGCCCCAATCCTGGATGACCGTAGCATAGAAGTTGGGCTCATAAGGTTTATACTCCACGAACATCTTCCAATCTTCCGGAAGTTGTTCATAAATCGCCTGCAGAGAGGTTAATGTGCGTTGAAAGGCTTTTTTAAAATGCTGTTGTCCGGGGAAGCATGCACCATCGGCCAACCAAACTGTAAGTGCGCCGGAGCCAAGCTCTTGCCCGGTTTTTATCACCTCAATGTTATGGTCGATGGCCTGTTGTCTCACGGCATGATCCGTGTGCGACAGTGAACCGAATTTATAAGAATGCCCCTGGCCGGGCTGGTCCTGGAAAGTGTTGGAATTAACCGCGTCAAAAACCAGGCTGTATTCTTCCGCCAACGCTTTGATGGCAGTGGTATTTTCGGGTACATCCCAGGGAATGTGCAGGGAAATAGCATCGCTGGATTTGTTTAAAGCATGAAGCAGCCCCACATCAGCAATTTTTTCTTCAAGGCTCCGGGGCTCACCGCCCATAGAAAACCTGCCAAAGCGGGTGCCACCAGCGCCTAATGCCCAACTGGGTATTGCGATTTGAAAACTGGTAATCTTGTGCAGTAAACTATCGACATCAAATCCTTCATGCTGCAGCCGTTCAGCTAAAAATGTAAAACCGGCCTGCTGGCTTTCCCTGAAGCTTTCATTGTGCTCTCTGATCAGGATATCATCAATTTTCATAAAGCCTCCCGTTATCTTACAAAGGCTGCGGCCACACCGCCATCCACATTTAAAATATTACCGGTGCTTTTGGATAATAAGCCACTTACGAAAGCCAATACCCCGTTGGCTATATCTTCCGTAGAGATAACTTCATTTAACAAGGTTCTTTTAGCGTAAAAAGCTGGTAACTCTTCCACGGTAATGCCGTAAGCTTTGGCGCGACCTTCCGCCCATTTTCCCTCCCAGATCTTGCTGCCTTCAATAACCGCATCAGGATTTACCACATTTACCCGTATTTTGTCCTTGCCCAACTCTGCGGCCAGCAACCGGCTCATATGCGTTTGGGCAGCTTTGGCTGTTCCGTAACCCACATTATTCGGGCCTGAAACAAGCGCATTTTTGCTGGCTATATTAACAATATCTCCTCCCAAACCCTGTGCCCTGAGAATTTCTATTCCTTGTCTGGACACTTCGAATTGTCCTTTCACAATAACATCCTGCAACAGATTCCAGTCCTCTCCGGTGGTTTGTTCCACAGGCTTGGAAATAGCGAGCCCTGCGCAATTGATGATGATATCCACCCCTCCGAAGGTTAAACATGCTTTTTCAAAAGCCTTACCGATAGCTTTGTCGTCTGTAACATCCAGCTTGCAGTAAGCGGCCACATCCCCGGACTTGTCCTCTATGGATAGTTTTAGTCTGTCTTCTTCAACATCCGTATAGAAAACGCAGGCCCCCTCCTCAGCCAGTTTGTCACCGATTGCCTTGCCAATGCCTCCGCCACCTCCTGTGATCAGCGCGATTTTTCTGGAAAGCGGCTGCTCCTTGGGCATTCTTTGTAGTTTAGCTTCTTCCAGCAACCAGTACTCTATGTCAAATGCCTCCTGCAGGGGCAATGAAACATACTCCGAGACTGCTTCGGCCCCTTTCATCACGTTGATGGCGTTGATATAGAATTCACTGGCGACACGGGCAGTTTGCTTGTTTTTGGCGAATGAGAACATACCCACCCCTGGCCATAGAATGATGACCGGATTGGGATCGCGAATGGCCGGGCTGTTATTTCTTTTGTGGTCTTCATAGTATTTTTTATAATACGATCGGTAGTCCTCAAATGCTTTTTCGAGATACTGGCTTATTTTGTCAATGTCCGAAAGGTCCTCGTCGGGAGTAATGTCCAGTACCAGCGGACAGATTTTGGTTCTGAGAAAATGATCGGGGCAACTGGTTCCCATGGAAGCCAGCTTTTCCAGATCCTGGCTGCCGATAAATTCCAAAACCCGCTCATCATCAGTGAAGTGCCCTACCATACGCGCATAACCGGATGCCAACCCACGGAGTACCGGCGCCAGTTGGGCTGCCTGGGTGGCTCTTTTGTCTGCTGCCAATGACTCAACCTTCAGACCGCCAAAAACCGGCCGGTTTTTACCATAATGTTCACTCAGATATTTAGAAGCGGTATCAATAACTTCCAGACTATTCAAATAACAGGCATAGGAAGTGTCACCCCAGGTAAACAATCCGTGACCACCCAGCATGATGCCCCTGATACCGGGATTTTCATTCAGGCATTTTTCAAGCTGCAAGCCCAGGTCAAAACCCGGCCGCTGCCAGGGTATCCAGGCAATCTTCCCCTTGAATAGCTCTTTGGTGATGTGCTCACCATCTTTGGAGGCAGCAATGGCAATCGCCGCGTCAGGATGAAGGTGGTCGATATGTTTGAAAGGAAGAAAGGCATGCAGCGGTGTGTCAATAGAAGGTGCTCTGGAATTCAGATCAAATATACAATGATTAAAAAGGGCAACCATCTCATCTTCATACTCGAGCCCGCGGTAGATGTTTCCCAGCGACCGCAACTTGTCCACGTACAAGCCTGCCAACCCATTTCTTTTAAGCGTACCGATATCACCTCCCGAACCCTTTATCCACATTACCTCCACCTCCTGACCGGTAAGCGGATCTTTTTCCATGGTTTTGCAACTGGTGTTTCCTCCACCGTAATTGGTGATTCTCAGGTCAGCGCCCAAAACATTCGATCTGTACAACAGCAAGGCTACTTCATCGCCTTTTAAGGATTCCTCTTTCTGCTTATCCCATCGATAATCTAAATGTTGAAATGTCTTTTCTACTATTTCCATAATTTTTCTGATGAATGGTTGTATAAGACAAAATTATTCTTTTCTGCCATGCCCTCTATCCTGTGGTGTGCTGTTTTTATTTTGGTGCTACCGATGTTTCACCTCTACAGGACTTTTTTTATGTTTCTTTTTGTTTCCAATGTTTTGCCCCGGCAAGACATTTGATTTTCTACTGATAGGAAAATTAAATTATTGTTCCTTATTTGGCATTTTTAATTTTAAATTTAGGAAAATCAAGGTACATTTTTTCGATGGGATCACCAATTTCAATCGACATTAATACTGAGTCAAGAATACCTAAATACCAACAGGTGGTTGATTCGATTATCCATGATATTGAAAAGGGATACCTGAAAGTAGGACAGAAGATCCCCTCTATCAATGAGATTAGTGAGGAATACTATCTGTCCAGAGATACGGTAGAGAAGGCGTATAATCAGTTGAAGGGTAGAAAGATTATTACCTCTACCAAAGGCAAAGGGTATTACGTAGCCCGTACCGATCTTATTTCCAAGCTTAACGTACTTTTTTTACTCAATAAACTAAGCTCCTACAAAATGCGGATCTATAATTCATTTGTCAATAGCATGGGTGCCAACGCCCATGTCGATCTGCAGATTTACCATTGTGATCCCAAAATATTTTTAAATGTGCTGGAAGAAAATCTAAGTAAGTATGACGCTTATGTGGTGATGGCACATTTTAAGGATAAGCAGCAGCACCATATCAGTATTACCGATGATATCCTCAAGGCCCTGAATAATATTCCTCAGGATAAGCTCATACTCATGGATAATAATCTTCCTGAATTACAAGGTAAATTTTCCGCTATCTATCAGGATTTCAAAATGGATATTTATGAAGCGCTGAGAGATGGATTAGACACCTTAAAAAAATACAATAAACTCATATTGGTTTATCCCAGCCAATCACTTTACCCTTACCCGAAGGAAATTTTGTTGGGTTTTAGAAAGTTTTGCGTTGAGTTCGATCTTGATTTTGAAATTCTGGATGAAATCTATGATGATATGGAGCTACATCAAAAAGATGCCTATATCATAATTGAAGAAATGGATCTTGTTAGTTTGATCAAGCAGATCCGCGATAAAAAGTTTAAGCTTGGCCATGATATTGGTGTTATTTCTTACAATGACACCCCGTTGAAGGATTTGCTGGGCATCACTGTTATTTCCACAGACTTTAAGTTAATGGGAGAAACCGCGGCTTATATGCTGCTAAAGGGCAAGAGGGAAAAAGCTAAAAATGCTTTTCGGTTTATTAACCGGAATTCGATCTGAGGGATTTGGTAGTGGAGAGGAGGGGTCTCCTCATATTATTTTCATTTTGGCAGATGATTTGGGCTGGGCCGATCTGCCGGTTTATGGCAATAAATTCAATGATGCTCCGAATATTACAAGACTAGCCAGCCAGGTATTGGATGGTAGAAATATCCTGCCTGAACTTATCGATGAAAAAATCGATCCACAGCGTGCTATTTATTGGCATTATCCTGTCTATCACCATGGGGTTCCTGCCAGTGTGGTAAGAAAAGGAGATTGGAAACTCATTCATTTTCTGGATGATGATCATGTTGAATTATATAACCTGAAAGAAGATATTGGTGAAACAACAGATCTTTCAGAGACACATGCTGATAAAGCAGGTGAATTACGGCGGTTATTGGATGAATGGCGCAAAGAGGTGAACGCAGCGATGCCAGAGAATAATCCCGATTTTGATCCGGAAAAGAGAGAGAAATGGGGCAAGCATCCTTATTTTGATCCAAAACCTAAGGGGTCTTAATGCCCAAAACACCGTACAACAAAATCTGCCACAGACATGTCTTGATTTGTTCCACATCAAACAGCATAGTACAGGATGCCGTAAGGGCCGGATTTCTTTATCTTTATAGAATATATAAACCCGGATTTTAGCCCCAATGTTATTCAGTAAGAAAAATCTGATTGGCAGGCTTGACGCTGTCAACGAATTTGAAAGAGAGCCGGTACCAACTGCCAGGCTTAAAGGATGGAAAAGTTTTATAGGGATGTACGCTGGTGAGCATACGGCAGGAACAGAATTTGTGATCGGGCCATTGTTTGTGGCACACGGAGTTGCTGCGTTTGACCTGGTGGCAGGCCTTTTGGTGGGCAATGCGCTGGCAGTGTTAAGTTGGGCCTTTCTTTGTGCTCCCATTGCCGTTAAAAAGAGAATCACCTTGTATTTTCAACTGGAAAAAATTTGTGGGGCCCGTTTAACCATGGTTTACAACCTGGTGAATGCCCTGATGTTTTGTTTTCTGGCCGGTTCGATGATCGCAGTTTCTGCTACTGCGGTGGGCATTCCTTTTGATTTAACCATGCCTTCCTTAAATGATATCTATCCTAACAGCATCGGTTGGGTGGTAACTGTGCTAATTGTGGGCGTTGTTACCACACTGATCGCCATGTTTGGCTATAATCAGGTTTCACGCTTTGCCAATGTGGCGGCCCCCTGGATGATCATGGTTTTCATGGCCGCTGCCATCGCGGTTTTGCCGGAAATGGGTGTGAATTCGCTATCCGATTTCTGGACGGTTGCCAAAACAAAAATGTGGACAGGCATACCCCTGGAAGGGCAGAGCAGGTTTTCTATCTGGCATGTGATCTTTTTTTCGTGGTTTTGCAACATGGCTATGCATATGGGTATGGCTGATATGTCGATCTTAAGATACGCAAAAAAATGGCAATATGGCTTTTCATCCGCTGCAGGCATGTACGTAGGTCACTTTATAGCCTGGATAGCTTCCGGCATACTATATTCTTTATTTCTTATCGAGTCCAATAACAGTCTTGATTTTGCCCCCGGACCTGTGGCCTACCGGGCGGCAGGTGTGGCAGGTGCCCTATGTGTGGTGATCGCAGGATGGACAACAGCAAATCCCACCATCTACCGTGCAGGTTTGGCCATACAATCGATTATGCCCCGGTCAAAAACCTGGAAGGTGACACTGATTGTAGGGGCAATCACTACATTAGCAGCCTGTTTTCCGGGGTTGGTGATGAAGCTACTGGATTTTGTGGCCTTATACGGACTTATTCTGATGCCAATGGGGGCAATCATTTTTATAGATGTCCGGCTATTTCCAAAGCTTGGCCTGGCTTCGGATTTTGCCTTTCGTCATGGCATTAATTATAACTGGGCAGCCGCCATTACATGGATCCTGACCCTGGCTTTGTGCCTGGCGTTAAATCGCTGGAATGGTGTGGAAGTTTTCTTTTTAGGATTGCCGGGTTGGTTTGTGGCTGTTGTTATTTACATTATTGGCAGTAAAATTATGCAAAGGAAATACGCATCAGCACCTGCTCAACCGGATAAACCTTTAGTGACACCATGAAAAATCCACAGGTAAAAATATCATACATCAAAATAATTTCGTTCACCGGCCTGATCCTTACCCTGATTCCATCTATACTGGTTTACCAGGGTGGCATTGATTTGGAAATGAACAAAATGCTGATGTTGATAGGCACCTTTTGCTGGTTCCTTACGGCACCCTATTGGATGAACAAGAACCAAAACCGCTAAATCACAAAACCAGTGATGAAAAAAGATCACAGCCAATGGCAACACGCCTTTCTTTTGCCTGGTATTGCCATACTATTTTTTACGTTTTGCTGCCTCTCTTGTAAACTACAAAAGGAACAAAAATCAGCGTTTGAAGATGGCAATTACCTGCATCACTATGACCTCATCTGATTTCCTTTCCCCCATAACATGACCAAAGTCAATTTCATTTATGACAGTCATCATATTTAAGTTTTTAATTCTGGGTGAAATTGAGTATCCAAAGGCCGGAATTCAAGCTACGTGTTCACAAAGCTGACAGTTCGACAGTTTGCTTAGCATACGGTATACGTTCACTTATTAGTAATGTAGTGTTGATCTTGAATTTAATGATAAGTTCATAACAAAAAGGGCTCTGCGTTATGTACTTGTCAAAAAATAATAGATATCTTATAATAAAACCTATATCAAACAGAAAAACTTAGCATAAAGAAACGATGAGAAGAACTAACTTAAAATCCCTCATGGAAGACCTGATTAAATTGGGTCTGAGTAATATTAAAGGAGTATTATGGAATTTAACGTCAGCGGAATTGGTTACGGAGGCAGTGAAAAACGGCGAAGGACAATTGACCGATACCGGGGCGATTATGTGTGATACCGGTAAGTTCACAGGGCGTTCACCCAAAGACAGGTTTATTGTAAAAGATGATCTTACCAAGGATAAAGTCTGGTGGAGCGATATCAACGTGGCCTTTGATTCTGAAAAATTTGACCGGCTATATGATAAAATGATTGCTACACTTCCCCTGAAAAAACTATACATCCGCGATGCCTTTATCGGTGCCGATCCTGCCCATAGAATGAAAATAAGAATTATTGACACCCAGGCCTGGCATAATCTTTTTTGTTACAACATGTTCATCAGACCCCGCCCGGATGAATTGGAGGATTTTCACCCGGACTTTACTGTTTTAGCCGTACCTGAATTCAAAGCGGACCCTGAAGTAGATGGCACCCGTCAAAGCAATTTTGCCATTATCAATTTCACCAAACGGATTATTATCGTCGGTGGCACAGGATATACCGGGGAGACTAAAAAAGGAATATTCAGCGTTTTGAATTTTCTCCTGCCGGAAAAAGAAAACATCCTCTCTATGCATTGCAGTGCCAACATGGGTAAAGACGGAGATACTGCGATTTTCTTTGGGCTGTCCGGGACCGGAAAAACAACTTTATCCGCAGATCCCAACCGTCATTTGATCGGTGACGACGAACACGGCTGGACCGATGACGGTATATTTAATTTTGAAGGGGGGTGTTATGCCAAGGTAATCGATTTGTCCCCTGAAAAAGAACCGGAAATATATAAAGCCATAAAATTCGGGGCTATCTTGGAAAATACCCGCTTTTTTCCGGGAACTACCACAGTGGATTACAGTAACATGGAAGTAACAGAGAATACCAGGGTTTCGTACCCACTGTATCATATCGAGAATGCGGTAACATCTTCCCGGGGTGGAATACCAAAAAACATTTTTTTTCTGACCGCCGATGCGTACGGCGTGTTGCCTCCGATTGCGAAACTAACCCCCGGACAAGCCATGTACCATTTTATTTCAGGTTATACAGCCAAGGTAGCCGGTACCGAGGCAGGTATTGACGAGCCACAAACTGTATTTTCCGCATGTTTTGGTGCCCCTTTTATGCCACTGCACCCCACAAAATATGCTGAATTGCTGGGAGAAAAGATGGTTAAACATGATGTTAACATCTGGTTGGTGAACACCGGTTGGTCCGGTGGCGAATACGGGGTTGGAGAACGTATCAACCTGAAGCATACCAGGGCGATGATAACAGCAGCCCTGGAAGGCAAGCTGATAGGCGTATCTTATGAAAAACATCCCATATTTGGTTTAAACATGCCCACAGAAGTACCTGGCGTGCCTTCTGAGATACTCAACCCAAAAGATACCTGGCGTGACAAGGATGCCTATGACAACAAGGCCAATGATTTGGCACAGGCTTTCATAGAAAACTTTAAGAACTATTCTGAATACGCCAGTGAAGAAATCATGCAGGGTGCCCCACAGGCAGGCGTGCCTTCATAAAAAGTACTTAAAGAGTCACCTTATGGTGTAGGTGTCCCCGTGGATGTTGCACAACGTTTTTTTCGAAAATAATGAAAGCTTGGCAGATTACATTCAAACGCGTGCTCATCGCTGAGAGGGCACGCGTTACCTGCGCTAAACGCGCGCCAGCTTCTTTCGTTTTTTTTGTTATATGATGCGCAACAGCCATGTCTCGCTTGTGCCTTTTAACGACGGCACAAGCTTCCCGCTTGCCCTGTTTGTTTGAAAATCTACGTAATCCCTGCTAAATTTAATAATATCGAAATACTGTTAATCCAATAACTGTTTTAATCATCAAAGCCTACGGATTACCTCAGTTCACATTTGTGATACATGGTTCGACCTGCTTCTTGCCGGATTCCGTTACATTTGATAGTATAAAAAAGGTAACTCAAATGTATTGGAATAAGAGTTTTATGTTTTTTCGCTGTAAAGTAAGGTTTTGTTCAGGGATCTTGTGCCTCGTTATACTATGCATTATGAGCTGTGGTACTGAAAAGTATGTGCAGTTTGTATATGCAGATCTCAGGGCCTTTGGAGAACAGAAGTCTGCCTCCAAGTTACAATTTGAAGCTTTTGAAGCTGTTGGTGGTTTGAAAAGGGAACAGTCCATTGTATGGCATGATGTTACCTGTTCATGGACTACCTCCGGAAATGAAGCCGTTTGGGGTAACCTGGAGCTGTTAAACATCGCTCCCCCAAAAAGCGCCCTGCGTGAAAAGTGGATAGCCATGCTGCAGGAAAAATATCATGATATCGATACATTAAATAATGCCTGGAACACCCACTTTGAATCATGGCAGGCGGTAGAGACCATGCCTCAGCCAAAATCAGCAACTGATGCGCTCAACATGGATTATCTCCGTTTGGAGCAGGCATTTGCGGAACAATATTTCAGCTTTATGGCTACTACAATCAAGCAATATGATCCCAATCACCTGTATCTGGGATGTCGCTTTACCAGAAGGCTGAAACCGGACCACATTTTAGCGACTGCCGGTAAGTATTGTGATGTAATCACCGTAAATGTTTATTCACTGGTTCCCATGAAAGAACAAATGGAGCAATGGCACCGGAAAACAGGAAGGCCCCTGCTTATTGGTGAACATCACCTGCCTTTGTGTCTTGGCGTCCTGGGTGATGTCATCACCTTGGTGGATGCCCCGTTTATTCATGGGCATCTGACTGTAAAGGGATACCGCGAAAGTTTGCAGAAAATCAATTCGCTGCTTGACAGGCTTCAGGTTGAGTCGGTATTGATGGTCCATTTTCCCCCTTCAGAGCCAGGGCCAGTCAAGGTACTGATCAATCAGGCCCACCACTATCTGGACAAAATTGAAAATGCCATTTTACAAATTCTTAAACACCGGGGCCGGGTAAACCTTCAAGCACTCTGGCCATCCGTTTGTGATACATTGGAAAAAACCCGGGAATTCCGTGCGTTGTCAACAGTGTACGCCCATATTGAGGATTTGAGGCTGAAAAATGTTATTATTGAGCATACAGATGCAACTTTTAGTTTAAAAGAAGAATGAAAAAATTTGAAAACAAAACAGCGGTAGTGGCGGGTGGTGGATCAGGCATAGGAAGGGCTACCGCTATTGCCTTTTCCGCTGAAGGTGCTTCCGTGGCGGTCATTGATATTCATGCAACCAATGCCAGGAATACGGCTGATGAGATAATCGCCAAAGGAGGTAGCGCGTTAGCTCTGCCCGCAGATGTTACCAAAATGGCTGAAGCAGAACAGGCTGTTAACAAAGCGGTGAGTACTTTTGGTGGCATTCATTATCTCTGCAACTCTGCTGGCCTGCAAAGCTATGGCACTGTTGTTTCAACTGATGAGGAAACCTGGGACCGGACCCTTGAGGTAAACCTGAAAAGTATTTTTGTTGTCTCCAGGTTTTGTATTCCTGAAATGATGAAGCAAGGTGGAGGTGCTGTGGTTAACATCTCTTCAGTGCAGGGGCTGCGTTGTCAAACCAATGTATCGGCCTACGCTGCTTCCAAAGGTGCGGCTATAGCACTTACCCGTTCGATGGCACTGGATTATGCCCCGAAAAATATACGTATCAACTGCATTTGCCCAGGCTCTATTGACACCTCAATGTTACGTTACGGCGCCGGTAAGCATGGGGAGGTGGAAGAGGTCCTGAAGTCCTGGGGAAGTCATCACCCCATTGGCAGAATTGGTACAGCCGCCGAAATCGCCCAAACGGTAATCTTTCTTTGCAGCGAAGATGCCGGATTTATAATCGGCCAACCCGTGGTCGTGGATGGTGGCTTGATGAGTCAAATCTTTTAGAAATTAAAATGGAAATTAAAATAAAAATGAGTTTAATTTTTATTTTAATTTTTATCCCCCATAGGACAATGGGAGCATTTGTCGTTTTTTTTGAATACGGAGTTGTAGGCTATCCTTCCAAGATAGGAACAGGCTGCCATAAACAAGATAATTACCAATGCGGTTTGTATCATTATTTTAACAGGTAATAAGTAAGCCAAGCGGCAAGATAAGCCAGCAGGGTCATATATGCTGTTTGTATTAACGGCCATTTCCAGTTTTTAGTTTCGCGCAGGACGATGGCCAGGGTACTCATGCACTGCATAGCAAATGCGTAAAACACCATTAAAGATACGCCTGTCCCAAGAGAATAAACCAGTTGTCCCGTAGCGGGGTTAATTTCGGTTCGCATACGGTCGATGAGGGAGTCATTTTCTTCAAAGTCCTCACCAATACTATAAATCGTGGCCATGGAACCTACAAAAACCTCTCTGGCGGCAAAGGAAGTGATGAGTGCAATCCCTATTTTCCAGTCATAGCCCAGTGGCGCAATAACCGGTTCTATGGTTTTGCCCAAAATGCCAATCCATGAATTCTCAAGTTTAACCGTATTCAATTGCTGTTGATAGTCCTCCCAGGCCAGACCTTCTTCGACCGGTGGTTTGGGAATACTGTTAACCGCATTTTCAATTCTCTTCGCAGGGCCGTATGAAGCGAGTACCCAAAGGACAATGGATATAGCTAAGATAACTTTGCCGGCCTCCCATACAAACACCTTTGTTTTTTCTAAAATTGTCAACAATATGTTTCGCCAGCGGGGCATTTTATACATGGGTAGCTCCATGATCAGAAAACTTTTCTGTTTTGCTTTAATGATCCATTTCAATAAAATGGCCACACCAAGCGCTGCTATTAAGCCCAGCAGGTAAAGACCCAGCAGTACCAGACCCTTGAGATTAAAAATACCACCGATCGCAATATCCGGAATGACAAGGGCGATTAAAAGGGTATATACTGGCAAACGGGCCGAACAGCTCATCAACGGCGTTACCAGAATAGTGATTAACCGGTCTTTCCATTGATCGATGCTTCTGGTGGCCATAATAGCGGGAATGGCGCAGGCGACTCCTGAAATAAGCGGGACCACACTTTTACCGTTAAGCCCAAATGGACGCATCAGCTTGTCCATAATAAAAACCACCCTGGACATGTAACCGGTCTCTTCCAAAATAGCTATAAAAGCAAACAACAAGGCAATTTGCGGAATAAATATGACAACTCCACCCACACCTGGAATGATCCCTTCTGCCAACAGGTCCGTGAAAATACCGGGAGGAAGCCAGTTTTTTACTGTATAACTGAAGCTGAAAAACACATCGTCGATCAGGTTCATGGGCCATTCCGCAAAGGAATAGATAGCCTGGAATATCAGGGTTAAAATACCCGCGAAAATAACATAACCCCAGACCGGATGGGTGACAAGCGCATCAATTTTGCGGGTTAAATGTGAATAGGTGGATTTTTTTTGCTTTTTACTGATAACAAATCCAAGAAGACGCCGGATTTTTTTATACCTGATCTCCGTTTCAATTCCCTGTGTAACCGGATCATCGAAGAAAAGCGGAACAAAAGCGTTATCTGTGCTTTGGCCGTTGCTCTTCCCATTAGGCCTGTAACTATCGGCAAGTAACCGGGTTTTGTCTGCCGTTTGTTTAAAATCATCTATAGCTATAAACGGTTGCGAATGATGAGAATTACCATAAGTAAGCATGGCTTTTTTTAATGCCTCAATACCTTCCCCGGTTCGTGCATTGACCGGGCATATGGTTACACAACCTAATACCTCTGCCAGCTTCTTAAAATCAATGTCTATCCCTTCATTGTCTGCCACATCTATCATTGTCGGCACCAAAATAATGGGTAAACCCAGATCATACACCTGGGTGTAGATCAACAAGCTGCGTTCCAGATTACTGGCATCCACGATCACCAAAGTCAAATCCGGATACTCTTTCAGCCCCGGACTTGTTAATATGCTCTGTACAATTCTTTCATCTTCCGAACGAGGGTATATGCTGTAACAGCCAGGCAAATCAATCACCGAAATCCGTTTTCCCTTTTCAAGGAGGCAAAACCCTTCCTTTTTATCTACGGTAACACCGGGATAATTACCAACATGCTGATTTAATCCCGTTAAATGGTTGAATAACGAACTTTTACCGGAATTAGGGTTTCCCACCAAAGATACTCTCTCAACAGCCATACGGCCAAATTTAGGTATTTAAACAGACTTTAAAAATACGGAAGAAGCTTCTTTTAGCCTTAGCGATAAAGTATAACCCTCCACGTCAACACCTACGGGATCTCCCAGGGGTGCTTTCATAAGCATTTTAACCCGCTTTCCCGGAAAGAGCCCCATATCGATCAATTTGGCCGTGTATTCGTTGTCGTCCAGATGCACAATTTCTCCTTCCTGCCCCAGCTCAAATTGATCCAGGGTGGTAGTGACTACGTCAGATGCCTTCCCAGATAAATTCACGGCAAAAATAAATGCTTAGTTTAAAATATGTAATATCCACTCTCAGAAAAAATAGTATTTGTTATATAACTTGACTTCACAGCCTGATACAGGCTTAAATAATACAAAGTTAGGCAGACACGGGCTTTCATCCAATCGCTGGTAGTAGGTATTCTCGATACCTACTGGTAGTCATGTTAGCGATTGTTTTTTTGTGGGTGGTATTTTGGATGGATTGCGGTGGGGATGATAAGGTGTTGGGGGTCAGGTATCAGGGTGAGGAGTCAAGAGAGAGGAGTCAGGGGACTGTGTGTGGTAGTAGTTGGTAGTTGCTGTAGGTTGTCATGATGGCTAAGAGCCTTTTTTGGTGGTTGGCGGACGTGCTTCAGGGGAGTTGGCCCAGGATTTATTGGGCTTCGGACCCATGGTAAACTCGAGCAACCCTCCTTTGGTAATTTCTTCATGTGTCAGGTAAATTCGGTCGAAGGGTTGATCGTTGAGCAAAGCTGACTGGATGTATTTGTTTTCTTCACTATTGTTCAAAGTTCTGATAGTGAATGAGTTATTGCTTCCAATCGGCGTGACAGTAACCTCGTCGAATATAGGGCTGCCTATGATGTAATAGGGAGTGCCTGGTGTAACGGGGTAAAAGCCCGTCATGGTCATCACGGCCCAGGCCGACATCTGGCCAACGTCATCGTTACCACTTAATCCTCCCGGACCCACATTGTACTCTTCCCTGAGCACCTGACGGGCGCGATCCTGGGTTTTCCAGGCAGCACCAGCCCATGCGTACAAATAGATGGTTTGATGGCCTGGCTCATTTCCGTGCCAGTATTCCCCGATTTCAAACATGGAGTCAAGGCGATGAACAAAACGTTCTTCACCACCCATCGAGGATATGAGTCCGGGCACATCCTGAGGTACATACCAGGTATATTGATAAGGTGAGCCCTCGGTGATATACGAAGCCCTTTTGGCCGGTTCAAAGGGTTCAATCCAACGGCCATCGGCAAAACGCCCCCTTACAAAACCTGTGGAGGTATCAAATACATTTCTGTAATTGCCTGCGCGTTTGATCAATTGTCGGTAATCCTCTGTTTTTCCAAGTTTTTTGGCTACCTGGGCCAGTACAAAATCATCATACGCATATTCCAATGTCCTGGATACCTGCTCATTCTGGTGAAAGGCCTCTTTCACAGTATCTTCCAGCGGAATATAGCCGTATTGCAGGTAGGAGTCCAGTGCCCTCCTGCCTTTACCATTTTTGTACACTTCAAAATCAGCGGGCGACTCAAACGCATTTTTCCGCATATAGTAGTAGGCGGTATCAATGTCGAAATTATCCAGACCTTTTATATACGCATCCCCAATGACAGCAATTACATGGTCACCGATCATTCCGGCAGTATACTGGTTCCAGCAGGGGAAAATTGGCAACCACCCACCTTGCTCAGCCTTTCTGATAAGTGACTGCACCATCTCGGTCTGTTTGACAGGGTTCAGGATGGTGAGCATAGGATGGAGCGTGCGATAGGAATCCCAGGTGGCATAATCAGTGTAATAAATATGATCGGTAGCTACCTGGATTTCATCATTGTCTGCAAAGCCGGGGTAGCTTCCGTCAATGTCACTGAATACCCGGGGCAGCATACTGGCATGATAAAGGGCCGTGTAAAATATTGTCAAATCATTCTTCGATTTTCCTTCTGCGCGTAAAACACCCAGGTTTTCTTCCCAATTGGCCCTGGTTTCATTTCGTACCTGATCAAAATCCCAGTCCCTGATTTCCGCATCGAGATTTTCAAATGCGTTTTCTATACTTGTCAAAGAGGTGCCGATCTTTACCAGAACCTGTTTGGTGGCTTTCGTGTCGAATTTTACATAGGCACCTGTGTTGGTAAGCGGGTTTTCAATATCTTCTTTACCCCAGATACCGTGTTCCTTAAATGGCTGGTCAAAAACCGCTACAAAAAATCCGCTGAAACCTGCGGGTTCTCCCCATCCCTGATAAATCCGGTGGGCAGGATTGTAACCAATAATTGTATTTTTTTCGGGAATGATTTCAATGTGGCCTTCCATTTCATCGCTGTTGGGCTCAATTACCACATAACCTTCGTTGTCTTCGAGAAAGGTAAACCGGAAAAAACCCGCCCGGGTTGTTCCTGTCATTTCGGCATTGATCCGGTAATCCTGTAACAGCACCCGGTAATAGGCAGGTGAGGCAAACTCGTGATCGTGACTAAAGGCGGAGGCACGCTTTTCCGCGTGTAGTTTTAGTTCTCCGGTGAGCGGCATAATGGTAAAGCTTCCGTAGTCCTGGGTACACGAACCACTCATGAAACGGGACCCTCTGAAGCCTTGTATTAACGAGTCAGAATAATAATAGGGCGCCAGGCATTTTTTTTCAGTAGCCCTGGTCTGTGGTGTCCAGTTGGTCATGGCATTGGGATTGCCCACTGCCGGAAAAGTATTCGCCAGATTTTCTGTGCTGCCTTTTATGCTGTGCTTGAGCGCAGAGATCGTCTGTGCTTTACCTGTACCAATCATAGGATCGACAAACTGCAGCAGGTTTTCATGCTCATTCTTTTGATTTGGCATTGAACAGGCAGAGATGAGTATTAAAAGTAAGGTTTGGTGACCTAAGTTTCGAAAAATGTTTGTCATAGGACAAATGTTATTAATAAATCATCAAAAAACAACCACGTGCCACATTTACCCTCTAATATTACTATTTTTTGACTTCCCGTTACCAGTTTCCCCCTCAATGAAGCAGTTTACCGATCTCTTCAATACCACTACTGCCAAATGCTATTGGGACGAGCGCTGGCACCATCCCATTGAGCACGAAGAAGGCGTGCGCGTCACACGTTTTATTTGAACAGGAGGTACGATGGGGGCAGGTAAATGGGATCAGGGTGAAAGGACATCCTTTGGTCCGGACAATCCGAAAAGGTATTCCGACATGGATGGATAAATATCCTATGGGTGAGCAAATGAAGCGGCTGGAAAATCATGTCCGTTCGATGATCAGGGTAGGAGGGCCATTGGACCACCGATGGGAATTACACAACCGATGAGGGGGGCTTGCTTTCCCTAAGGGCTTTTCATGGTACTTATTGATTTACAATATGAAGACCATCGGGGCAATCCAATGCTACACAGGGTTGAAGTTTCACCGGCAATCATCCATTTTAACCCGGACCGAAACCTAAGCCACCCTGCCAAGGCTTGCACATTCATTAATTTTGTATGGTGTTGGAAAATTAAAAATTATTTTACATGGTACATGACAGAACGATAGTCGGTATATGAACTTTATGGTGTTTTTTCTTGGGCAATCTCAATTGTTCCGGTCAGATTAAAGATGAATTTCTCACCGATTTGTATGATAAACTGCACGACTCAGAGCGCCAGCAGCATTTTAAATTTATCCGGCCCATGCCGGCAGGTGTGGTTTATATTCAGCATCCGGGAGAAGGGGAAAAGGAAATGAGGGAGCACTTCAGGCTGATGAAAGAACTGGGATTCAACAGCCTGAAGCAAATTCTCCTATAAGGAGACCTTGGATGCGCTTACCGGAGAGGAAGTGAATTTGAAATCACTGCGGTTGGAGGCAGATGATGCCAGATGGGTGAGGATGGGGAAGTGATTGTCAATTTTCCATTGTCCATTAAAAATCGCATTATGAGCATTGGATTTCGAAAAGTAAGTCTTATGGTTTGTTTGGTGTTGTGCGGCAAGCCGGGTTCAGGGCAAAACGTCTGGGATGCGTCAACTTATCCTGATGAAGAGGGTTTTAAAAGGCGGATGTCGCCTATGTTGCAAAGGATTGCAGCTGAAGGGTTTGGAGAGCGGTCACTGGCTTTCTCGATATGTCCGGACACAGGATTGCCGGTGAAGGTTTGGGCTGTTGAGGGGGAAAAGATCATATCACCCTACACGGGAAGGGCTTATACGCAGGGGCCTACCGGTTACTTTGGCCCAAAGCAGCGTAACGATGAGGGCGAGATCGTGGCGTAGGGGATCGGCTGAAACATGACCTGCCGCCTGCCACGGCTGCCTGATGCTCACAGTGGCGATCACAAGGCACGTTCATTTGTGTCGATTCCAGGTAACATGCGCCAGCAATACCATTTTGCCAGTAAAAACTGGGCCAGGTTTTACCCGTTGCTGAGAGAGATGAAGAAACCCGTCAACTTGCAAAACTGGCTCTGGATTATTATTTTGCCACTTACGGCCTAAAAATTATCGATGGCACCATAGCAGGGGCCCAAAAACGCGGTTACCTTGCGGATGTCAAGCCTAATGAGATGGAATCTATGCAATGGGGTTTTTTTCATCATACCTCCAGAAATATGGAAAATGCAGTGGTGACGATTCAGCAATCCACCACGGGTTACCGTCCCAACAAAATAATTTGGATAATTTTCAAAAAAATCCGAAGAATCTGACTCTAACTATTGAAAATGAAAGAGAGGACTACTAACACCAGGAGCGCTTTTCTTAAAAATCCAGCCATAAGCACAGCCGGGGTAGGTCTGGCTACTTCTTTCACGGCCAAGAGCTATGCCAGTATTCCGGGTGCCAACGACCGTATAAATGTAGGAATTGTTGGTTTTTCAAATCGCGCGAAGAATTCGTTAATTCCCGCCTTCCATATCCATAACAAGGAGCTTAACTTTCGTATAACATCGGTTTCGGATATTTGGAACAGAAGGCACGATGAGTGTGTGGCCTATATGAAAACCAAATTTGACAATAAAAAGGTGACGCCTTACCGCAATAATGAAGCGCTTTACATACGGGTAAAAAGGTCACATTTGACGACACTAATCAGGAAATAGTTGTAATTTAATTGCTATTGAGATCATATTGTTATGAAAAAAATCACATTGATGAATGCTAATTTATTATTGGCTGCGGGAATGTTGTGTTTATTCTGCTGCACGCCCGCTACGACCAGCGAAAATACTACCGAAACAGGCGACGAGGCCGCTACGAACTCAAAAGGTGATATGGCCAAGGAAATAAAAGTAGTACCTCGCGAAGCGGATAAGAAGGTCGATGTAATGATAGGGGATGAATTGTTTACGTCGTACATTTATCCGGATGATCTGGAAAAACCAGTGTTATACCCGATTATTGCCTCAGGTAATTATAAGATTACCAGAGGGTTTCCCCGCGACCCCCGGCCCGGGGAACGGGTTGACCACCCCCACCACGTAGGCTACTGGTTTAATTACGGGGATGTCAATGGGCTGGATTTTTGGAATAACTCTTACAATATTCCTGCTGAAAAAAAAGGAGGGTATGGTTCTATTGTCCACAAGGCTGTTAAAAATACGGTCAGTGGTAAAACCGGGGAGTTGGAAGTATCGATGGATTGGATAAAACCCGATGGCACCAAATTATTGCAGGAAGACACGAAATTTATTTTTTCCGCCGCTGGCCATAAGCGAATCATTGACCGGGTTACCACCTTGACGGCAATGGGGGAGGAAGTCTTATTTAAAGATAATAAAGAGGGTGTATTAGGCATCAGAATGACCAGGGCCCTGGAATTACCTTCCAATAAACCGGAGATTTTCACCGATGCCAACGGCATTGCTTCCGAAGTACCTGTTTTAAATAACGAAGGAGTGACCGGTGATTACCTCAATAGTGAAGGGATAACCGGTAATGATGCATGGGGGAAAAGGGCTGCCTGGTGCAAACTATATGGAAAAATGGATGGCAGCTCCGTCTCTGTAGCCATCATTGATCACCCGCAAAACCCCGGCTATCCCACCCATTGGCATGCCAGGGGGTATGGCCTGTTTGCGGCAAACCCTTTGGGGCAAAAAGTGTTTTCAGATGGAAAACTGGCGTTGAACCTGAAATTGCTTCCGAACGAGTCTGTGATCTTCCGGTACCGGGTGGTAATACAGTCTGAGTCAGTACTAAGCCCTGAAGAATTGAATCAGCAGGCAGCAGATTTTGCAACGGTCTTATAGGAGAGAAGCCAATTCCCGGTCCTTCTCCGGGGAAGGTGCCCTTGCCGGCCCATTACCTATCAGCTTACCGTTCACATACAGTTTATAACGGTTGTCGGCGCTTATATGGATGACCAACCGCTCCGGGATACTTTTGAGATGGAAAGTATTCCGGAACAAGAAGACACCATAGCCCCGATGCTTTTCAGCCACCGGCGACAGCCAAACTGCATTACGGCCGCTGTTCCCGACGCCTGCGGCCCATTTGTATGGGCGCCAAAAAACAAGGAAAAGGCCTTCTTATCATTTGTTGACAGCAGTTTTCTAAATAACGTTTCCTTTTTGAAAGCCATGCCTGTTTTACAAGAATGTAAATCAGAATTTCGCAAAAAAAGCATTTCTACCAACTAATCGTATAAAAATTTGAAACTAATAGAGTGACCGCGTCTGTTATTACCGAAAAACAGTTCACCGGTTTTTCTATAAAAGTACGAAATGGCTTATCTTTAAACTATATCATACAAATTTTACAACTATGAGATTTCCCACACTTGCTGTTGCCATAATTGTCCTTTGTATTTTCCATCCGGTTCAGGCACAGGAAAACCCGCCAACTTTGCCCCTCGGTTCACAGGCACCGGATTTTAATTTATTAGGTGTGGATGGGAAAAACTATTCCCTTGCGGACTTTAAGAAGGCAAAGGTACTGGCTGTTTTATTTACCTGCAATCACTGCCCTACGGCACAGGCCTATGAAGACAGGGTAATTCAATTGGTGCGCGATTACAACAATGAAGGTTTTGCCTTGGTGGCTATTTCTCCCAATAGCGAAAAGGGCCTTTTACTGTCAGAGCTGGGTTATTCTGATATGGGAGATTCCTATGAAGATATGCAGATCCGTCACAAAGATAAGGGCTATAATTTTCCGTATCTGTACGACGGCGACACCCAGGAAACGGCGCTCAAATACGGACCGGTTGCTACACCTCACCTATTTATCTTTGATGAGGGTAGGAAGCTGAGGTATGTCGGAAGGTTGGATGCTTCTGAAAAACCAGGCACAGCCAATGCCGGGGATGCCCGCTCGGCAATTGATGCTTTATTAAGCGGAAAGCCGGTAGCCAAAGGCCAAACTAAAACTTTCGGCTGCTCTGTTAAATGGGGGTGGAAGGTGAAATATAAGGAAAAAACCCTGAAAGAATGGGCCGAAATGGAGGTGGGACTGGAAGAAATTAATCCTGCGCAAATTAAAGAACTCATTAAAAATGATTCCGGTAAGCTCCGTTTGATCAATGTCTGGGCTACCTGGTGTGGCCCTTGTGTCGCAGAGTTTCCGGATTTTATTGAAATTGATCGCATGTACAGGGGCAGGGATTTCGAATTCGTTTCCATCAGTGCCGACCGCCCCGAACAAAAAGACCGGGTTTTGGCTTTTCTGAAAAAGAAACAAGCCTCCAACAAAAATTATATTTTTAACTCGGACGATAAATATGCTTTAATCGAGGCCATTGACCCTAATTGGCGAGGTGCCTTGCCCTACACGATTTTGGTAGAGCCCGGAGGTAAGATTGTCTACAGTCAGGAGGGTACCATTGATGTATTTAAGATGAAAAAGACGATTGTGGAAAATCCGATGTTGGGGCGATACTATTGAAGTGAAAATTAGAATGAAAATAAAAATGAAAATGGGGTGAGTGTGGGAGGAGTGGCGTTGGGATGAGGGGGGTGGAAATTGGATTTTTGCAACTGTGGAATGATTGAGCAGTTGCGACAACTGTCCACATTGGTCAATAGATAAGGATCTAATCATCGGCATTAAAAAAGGTAATACTGAAGCTTTCAGAAAGATGTATGATCTTTTTTCAAAACGGTTAAGGCCAAGGATCTCGAAACCTTCAAGGCGCCGTCCCTCGATCAGAAATTGCAGGGTCAGGCATCTGGTGTGCAGGTATCTTCGCAAAGCGGAATTCCCGGGGCGCCTGTAAGGGTGATGGTGAGGGGTACTAATTCGCTTTTTTCCGGTACCGAACCGTTATGGATCATCGATGGTATGATTCTTAGCAACCAAGGAGGAGGTGAACTTAGTGGATTTGCCCGAAATACCAGCACAACTCCACTCAACCCTTTAGCTACGTTGAATCCGAACGACATCGAATCTATGGAGGTATTGAAAGATGCAGCGGCCACAGCCATCTATGGTTCCAGGGGGGCTAATGGTGTAATTATAATTACCACCAAATCGGGAAAACAGGGAAAAGGGACCATTTATGTGGGACTCAACTATGGAATTACCGATGTGGTGTGTGGTCCCGAAGAGTTGGGTTTTGTCGATGGGCCGACCTGGCTTGCATTGGCTGATGAAGCCCGTGCTAACAGGGGGCAGCGACCTTTTCAGCCGAACGATATTTTAAATAATAGCAGGGATCCGAATGCAGTGCTGGAAAGAAACCAGATGGCAAATACCAACTGGTTTGATGAAGTATTACGTCAGGGCCATTTCATGGAGTTTAACCTTTCCACATCACGTGGATTTGAAAATGGAAACTATTTTATTTCCGGACAATACCGGGAAGATGAAAGTATTTTGGTAAGACGGGGATTCAGATCTTGTGGTCAATAACATTGATGAATTTGCTTTTATCTTTAAAAACAACCAGGAGCAAAAGGAAGGGCCTTTTATTGAGCCAACCGGAAAAAAACACAAGCTACCGGATATTTTTGATCCCGGATGGGAGGTCGCCATTGACAAAAAAGCCAGGGCTTTGTGCTCACCACTCCGCGATAGCAGGGATTTGGTGGGATATTTCACCGCCATATAGCCAACCCTTTCTCCCCGGCCACAACCTCCTTTTTCACTTTATCAAAACGCACTACCGGATGCATTGTACCTTTTTTCTGCAATGTCATGATCACCATAATGTTGCCCTCACAGTTAATATCCAGCCATTTTGAATGGGTGTAGGATTTACCACGGTATCGAATGCCGGGGTTATTGCGTACGGTAGAACCTCCGTAACGCACCCTGCCTGTATCGATTTTCAAAGTGGTTTGACTGGTAAATACTTTTCCCTTCAGGGTGCTGCCATTGAGCGCTTTGATTAAAAAACCATCTTCCGGGAGGTCAACCTTGTTAAACTCGGGCGTGCTTAATCGCCACCTCTTGCCGTTAAGAGAAGAATCGCTTACAATGATAACAGCCTCAGCTCCCGTAGCCGCACTGTAATCCGCAGCGAAATACCTTTTGTGTCCCTTTACGCCCATGCAACTCCCTGCGCCAAAGGCGAAACCCGAGCCATTGTCGTGGTATTGATAATCCAGTAACCTGCCTAATTGCCCGTCTCCCTTTTCAGCCGTTTCGCTATGACTGGGAAACAGGTTGGTTTGTCCGGCGATTTGGCCTGTCCTTCCTGCCCCAATAATCCATGGTATACCCAACCCGATGAGCCTGAACGTGTTGGTGTCCGGTCCCTGGTGACCCCTTACTCTTTTAGCCGTAGCAGTATAGGTAGCCACAATATCATTTTCATCATTAAATTGATTCCTAAAAATAACGATGCCCTGCTCTTTGTCATGAAAATTCAGCCAACCGGCCTTTTGCGGATTGATGGCTTTGGTTTCCGGGGAATAATACAGCAGGCTATACATTGAATACCCGCGCTCGTCAGGATCATCAAAAGAATCTGCCAGGTAGTCATGCATCCATTTTATCACGCCATGCTGTTCAAAATTTGCTGCTGCCTGCTCAGGGGTAGCTGTCAGGGAAATACTCAAAAAAAAAATAAAGAAAAATAGTCACTACTTTCATATCGATTTGTTAAAAGCTTGAATTTGATATTTGCGTTTGTGTCATGAAACGTACATTGGTAAAAGAAGGAGCTTGGCCTTTAGCGCGCAAAGGTTTGCGAGGCTATTACTTTTTACCTGATGTTGTGTCTCGTTTTATCTTTTATTTTCGAATTTAATTTTTACCATTGTTGGAAAATATTTCCCTAAAATTGGAGTTCTTGCAAACATGTTAAATATGTTTCCTTGTATTCCTCTTTCTTTTGGAAATTCGTAGGGAATATCATTCACTTCTAAAATATGATGAGACCATTGATCTATTTCATTTATTCGGTTTCGATTAATGCCCCAAGGCATTTTGGGTGTAGTATAATTTTTAGTTTTTCTCCAGCCTTTTGCAGAGATAGTTTTTTTTGACAACCAAACAGGGATTGTGTCAAACATGACACATCCTGTTTTAAATGTATCCACAATATCTAAAATTAAAGATTTCACATCTCTTTCGTTGAAATACATAAAAAGTCCTTGAGCACTTATAAATATGGGTTTGTCTTTGGGAATTAATTCAAACCACTTTCTATCCAGCGCTGAAACCGAAGCATGTAAATGTCTTTCATCTGTTTGTATAAACTGTTCTCTGAGTTCAATAGCATCCGGTAAATCCACACTTATCCATGTAGCATTTTCATTGCTAAATCTAAATCTTTGTGTTTCTAAACCTTCTCCAAGATTAACAATGGAGCATCCAGGGAAATTTTGAATGAAATTTCTTATTTCTTTATCAAATGTTAAAGACCTGACTGCATGAGATGGCTCACCCTTACCGAAATCACCTTCGTAGTCATATTTAATGGAATGATATATTTCTATAGCCCTTTCATCTTTTATTATTCCGTCTTTTCGCATGGCTTCGGTTGCTCTGTTATGTAGCGTCCAAAGCATAGTCTGAGGAACGTTTTTGAGTTTAACTTCTTGCATTTTATTCATTTTTAATGAGACATAGCAATAGCGTGTTTTATCATCTTATTGCTTAAAACACTACTGCTTGAAATCAATGAATATAGTCTAAACAGGTAGTAAAAACAAGTGAATGAAGGGAAAGGAGAAAACAGGTGAAAAAACTACGTGGGACGACAGGCTCCCACGCTACACGCTATGGGTATTAGTAGTCTGTTATTGAGCATTTTACAGTCCTTGTGTTGTATTCAATATTAATTTTCCCTTGTTGATTTAAGTTTTTCTTTTTTTATGATGATTGACTTTTTAGTTTATAATAATAAGGTAATCAATTATATTCACTACCGACCGCATGGAATGTTGTATGCTGTGGAAAAAAAGATATATTGCTAAAGAACAGGGCGTGCTTATATTGTAATAGTAAAAATTTTTCTAACACATTTAAAATTTTAAAGATCATGAGTATTACAAAACAAATTCCCCCGGGACAGTTAGTGAATTTCATCAATGAAATTACTACTAAAGAGAAGTTCCGCAACGAACTTGAGACGAACACAAAAGAAGTTCTGGCAGCGTATGGGTTTGACATTCCGGCAGACCTTATTCCGGAAAAAGTAGCATTGCCTTCAAAGGAGTATCTAATAGAGAGCGTAAGTGAATATTTGAAAAAGGAACATTTTGCATTTCCTGCAGAAAAATCTGTTAGAACCGGCATTTTATCCTTATGAACCCCCAGGATAAAAGTAGTTTTGACTGGAATTTTATCAGAGGTATTTTATTCTTTAGAGTTCTTCAGGCAAAAAGAATGGCTAATAATTGGGGTTGGTACTATGCAATCCCGCTGCTTTTCATCACAACGCTGGCATTAATCTGGCTGGTAGAAGTGACGGTTCAGTTTCATCCTGTATATATTGGCTTAGCTCTTTGCTTGCTGATTGCATGGCTACAAAATAAGCGAAAAGACCTGTTATTTTTACAAAAGTTTGGAAAGAACAGATTTGCGCTGTTGTTTTCCGAGTATATACTTCTTTTGCTACCGCTTTATATTTTGTATGGTATCAAAGGTAAATTCATAGCTATATTTATTGCATTTATAGGTAGTAGTATCATTGTCTTTTGGCGGGGAGTGGCATTTAAATATACCTTTAATATTATTGACATTTTTGGAGAAAGATTCATACATCATCGTTTTTTTGAATGGAGGACAGGTTTAAGGAAGCATGGGGTGCTCTTTTTTATAAGCTATATAGTAGCTTTGGCAATTTTGTTTTTCATGCCTTATGCTATCATATGCTGGGCTTTTTATTTCTTATCTTTTGTGGCAGATTTTTACAATCCGATAGAGCCGCTATCTTTATTGCAATCCCGATTTCAGGCGACTAAACCCCATGTGTTTACAAGAAAAACACTAACGCATTCAACATTGTCACATATCGCCTTACTGCCTCATTATGTGATAACGATAGTGATTAAGCCCGAGATATGGTATATAGTAGTTGCTTGCATTGTCATCATACAAATGACGACGCTTTATTCCATTTATTATAAATACAGTGTATATAGTTACAAAAAACAATTCGCAGCCAATCAAATTCCGGTTGCACTATTTTCACTGTACAGTATGCTACTTCCCTTTTCTATGCTGATTGTGAACAAACAACGGCAAAAGGCTATTAAACAAATTAATCAATGCTTGAGATAAAACATATATCGTTTTCATACAATGCTAAAGAGGTGCTAAAGGACGTAACACTGTCTGTCAAGGCCGGTGAAGTTCACGGAATAGTGGGGAAGAATGGTGCGGGAAAAACTACTTTTTTCCACGTTGTGGTCAAATTGCTAAATTTTGATAAAGGCAGTATCACCTATAATGGAGAAGACTACCTTTCTACTGATATTGCTTTTTTAGAAACTGAAAATTTCTTCTATCCTTATATAAAGGGTAAAGAGTATATACAGCTTCTTGCCTCGGATGCACATTTTCCCATTCAAGATTGGAATTACTTTTTTCAACTACCCCTGGACGACATGGTAGACAATTATTCTACAGGGATGAAAAAAAAACTGGCTTTGATAGGCGTCATTGCAATGAACCGCCCTGTTCTTATCATGGATGAGCCATATAACGGTCTGGACTTAACAACCTGTGAGCTGGTATACCGGATTATAAGGCGTTTAAAGGAACAAGGCAGACTAGTTCTTATCTCATCGCATATAGTCTCTACATTAACTGCCGTTTGTGATCGCATTAGCATACTTAAAGATGGGGCGATCCACTCGACATATAAAAAAAGTAATTTTGACCGCCTGACTATTGAGATAGCCGATGAGTTCGATCAGGATATCAATAATAAACTTGACACTTTGCTCAATTGAAAACAGCACAGCATACAATCGAGTAGACGGCTGTGAGCCATAGGCCCATGGGCCCACGGTGCGCCTCTCACACCACCAAGCGTACGGGCCTCGTACTGGGCGATCCACCGAATCTTAGGACGAAGTTTCAGGTAATAATCAAGCATGGCTTGATCACCTCTTTTCTTTAAGCGGGATAATGCAATGGTAGCGCCGATTACAGGTCTTTGGGCTACTGCCCAACCGCCGTTGTTCTTCTCACTTTACCCATCGATTCACCCAATTATAAGGCGCCTTTACCAGAACCTTATAAAATTCACTTTTTCCGGGAACGCGCACCTGGCAGTGCCCGTCGCTCACAGCCACCGTGGCAATCTTATCATAACGGTCTATGCCTCCATTCTTAAAATGATTGGTGGTGGCTACATAAATCTCCAGCTCACCAGTCTCGATGATGGCATTCCACCGGATATTCAGTTGGTTTTTATCTGCCTGGACATTCAGGTTATCAACCGATACATCTTCTATGAAAGCAACGCCATCCATTTCTGACTTAACCGGGGGTGGGATTTCAAGGTCCATATGCCTTAATACAGAGGGCATGATATCTACAATGGCAGGTCGATTAGCGAACCGTGGATTTAGCCGCTTACTGTTTGTCACAATCCAGGTTGTCCGTTCCCTTTCAGATTGCTTTCCATGGCTTTTGCCATCCCCGGGATCCCTGCCGTGATCGGTGGTGATGACGACCATCCAGTTTTCTCCTGTTTGTTTTTCCCGCTCCTTAATGGCATCCCATATTCTTTTCACCTGGTTATCAGCCTTTTTTACCGCATCTTCCATTTCATGCCCGTCACCGAATTTATGCCCGATATCGTCGGTAAATTCAAGATATACCCAGGAGAGATCCGGCCCTGTTTCAGCAATATAACGGGCGGCTTCCTTTGAGACGTGTTCATCAATTTCAAAAATAAATTTTCTGTCGGGCCGGTGGGGGAATCGTACCGTGTCATGTTCAAATCCATCAAACCAATAATCAAGTAGAGTCCCTCCGGCTTCAGGTTTTCCTTCACCGATCAGTTTGGTACGGTTATCTTCCCAGGTGGAAAAAACGGCTGTATGCAAATCAGGGTTAACGTTTTTGGCCACCCGGAAAATATTCCAGTAGTGGTAGTCCGGATTCTTTACAGCGTTATCCCGGACCTGATGCTTATGAGACCAGGTGGCCGTAATCATGTTCATATAACCGGGAGCCGACACAGTAGGTGTCTCTGTGTAACCACCCTTTTCTCCTCCTGCATAGGCGCGGGTATACCCACCATGCCTGGCTATTTCATCCAGGGCCGGTGTGTTTACCGTTTCTATTACATCGGCGGGGATACCATCCAGTAAAATGAAAACAGCTTTTTGCTGGGCAAGCGCAGTCATGTGAGCAAGGCAAAACAGGAGAATCAAACTTTTTTTTCTATTGAACATTTAATTAATGATTTAACAATTAAGACAGAGACGCAGAAATTTACGTCTCTGCTATGCCCCTGTTTTAGTCTTTTCCATCAGTTTTTCCGGCAATTGATAGGTCAGTACTACTTCCCGTAGTTTAATAAAGGTTTGATCCTGTATGTTTGATTCGTCGACCTGTCCATGATAATACCGGTTCAGCCAATCAAACCAGAAGGTTTCGGTAGCGTTAGGCGAAAATGTCCTGCTATCGGAGATGACATTGCCTTCTGCATCCGTAACCAGTTCACCGCCTGTTACATTAACCCCCTCACCTACGTAAGAAGCTATTCCCCGGATATCCATGTCTCTGAACTCAGTTACTGTGGCAGGTTGCGTACCTCCCCACAACATTTTCCTGATGGTTTGTGACCAGAATACCCCACCATGGCGGCCATCAACAGAAATATTTAAGGCGAAGTTTTTATACCTGAAGCTGTTGCTGATACCATAAGTCCAGTCGGGTGAGATGTTTCCCAGACTTCTTCTGAACGGGTCAGTCAAAGGAAGCCCTGAGTCCGCATCGTAAATGATATCACCGCCGGGTGATCTCAGGAAGGCATCACCCAGATAAATATCCGTACGTTCACCAAGCCGGACCCCGTTCAGCCCGACTTCTCCGGCTGGTAGTTCCTCCAGTACCCGGCGGTGACGACTCCAGTTTACGGTAACATCCCAGCTAAAAACATCGCTCACCTGCACGGGTCGTGCATTTAATATGACCTCCCATCCCCTGCGGACATATTTTTCCTCAGCATTTTCAATGACGGTCCGGAACCCCGATGAATTAGCTACATTTCTTGCTGCGAGTAAGTCCGTATCCAGTGACCGGTAGTAGGTAACATCCACGCCCAGCCGGTTTTTAAAAAACCTCACATCCGCGCCTATTTCTACCGTAGACGTCAAATCGGGTTTTAGATTGGGATTCGTTTTTACATCTGGGAATACCACGGAAGGTGTACCTCCAAAATTTACCCCTTCCCGGTAAGTGGGGGTAGTGACAAAAAAATCGTCCTCTGACAGCCTGTCGCTCCTTACCTGGGCCCAGGAAGACCTTAATTTCAGATAGGAAATGGATCCCGGAATAGTCACCAGGTCTGACAAGACTACTCCGAGGGAAACAGGGGGATAAAAGAAGGAATTATTTTCAGGGGGCAGGAAAGACGACCAATCATTTCTACCGGTGAATCCCAGAAAAATGGAATTTAAATAACTGATTTCCGCAGTAGCATACAAACTGTTAAGCTTGGTTTTAACCTCCTGGTTAGCGGCAACAACAGGCCCCCTTGAGTTGGAGAGGTTGTATAATTCAGGAACATTCAGCCCGTCTGTTTGCGCGGATTGGGAACGAAAAGTAGTGAAATTGTTACTACCACCTGCCGAAGCTCTTACGGCCCAGTTTTGCCCTATTTCTTTTTGGTAGTTCAGTAAAAAGTCTGAAACAATCCTGAAATTGGTTGCGTTGGAGGTAGAGAATTCCCCATTTAAATTGGAGCCGATGTAGCTGAACGGAATTTTGTCGGTGCGATCCAGGTTATACCAGTTTATACCCGAGCGTACCAGGAGATCCAAGCCCTCGGCCATGTCGTATTTCAGCGAGAACTGACCGTAGTTTACATCTTTGTAGTACCCCCGCAAACGCTCAAAAGTTTGAAAATAGGGATTATTGTACCATAATAAGTTATAGTGCCTCTGACCGATGCCTTCTTGCCCTTCAATCCAGTAATCCCTTAAGGATCTTACATCTATATCTGTGCCCATCCAAAGCAGCACGTTGTAAATGTAGTTTTCCGGACCATATCCGATTTGCGGGAAGTTATCGGTGTATTGCTTGTTATAGGTGAATGATGCATCGCCACGGAGTTTTCCTGAAAAATTGTAGCCCCCTGCAAGAGAGAAAGTGGAAGTGTTTAAATCGGTGTTAGGTACCATAGGTAGACTGTACCTCCGGAATGGCAATAAAACCTCTTTGAAACATTGTACTGGAGTTGAAGGTAACCTGGGTGCCGCTACCCTGTATTCCCTTTTTGGTGGTGATCATAATAGCACCGTCTTTTCCTATAGAACCATAAAGGGCCGAAGCTGTGGTGCCTTTCAGTACCGTTATTTTTTCAATGTCGTCAGGGCTAATGTCCCAGAAATCCGAGTCATTGGGTACGCCATCTACTACTATCAGCGGTATTTCCCCTCTGAGCCTGAATTCAGGGGAGTTGAAAAGGTCTGTTTTGTTGTTGACCACCCGGCCGGTGAGACTACTCATGACGTTAGGTTCCCGGGCTTTGGTGAGGCCGGCCCCTTCCACTTCCTGTACGGCACAACCCAGGGCTTTTTTATCCCTTTCCACACCGAGTGCTGTTACTACCACTTCTTGCAATGCAGTGATATCCTCTATTAAAGTGATGTCTATTCCGGGGAGATTGTTCACAAGCACCCTTTGCGTAATGTATCCGACAGAAGAAAAAATAAGCACTGCATCGCCTGAGGATACAGACAACTGGAAACTCCCGGAAATATCGGTGATGGTACCGCTTGACGTCCCTTCTATTGAGACTGCAACGCCCGGAATACCCTCACCTTGCTCTGAAGTGACTGTCCCGGAAATAGTGGTTGCTTGTGCCAGCACCTTTGCATCCAATCCGGAAAGGAGCAAAATCACCGACATCAGCACCGTGTTTTTGAAGCGCATAGGATGGCTAAGTGTAAATGGGTTTTTCATAATAATTTGTTAGATTCAGTTTAAGTTTTTTTGCTTTTCTTTTCCTTCAACCGATATTGTCGGGAGAAAACAAATTGAGATTGTAAGTTTAGGAATTGACTGTTAACTGAAGGTTAAAGCGCCATTAACTTTTATTGAATATTCAGTCAATTTATTTTTTGCAATAAAACACAGTTTATTAACTTTAGGAAGTTCAGGAGTTGCCATCACAATGGGTAGAAAAAGTTTAAGAACAGACAGGCGAAAAGAGATCGTCAGGGCATTTTACAAAACCGCCAAGCAACAAGGGCTGCACAATGTTTCCATTGGAAAACTAGCCGTTGAAATGGACATGAATCCGAGCCTGATCATCCATTATTTCAAAACCAAAGAAGCGTTGGTTTTTGGCCTCATCGAGTATATACTGGATCGCTACAAAAACCTGTACGTTGCCAGGAAAAAAGAGGAACAGACCTCTATTGAGGTGCTTCATGAGGTACTGGATAATCTGTTTTCCGGAAAACGGAATAAGCTGGTGGATGACGACGTGTTTTACAATTGTTTTACGCTCATCTTTCGCAATCCGCGTATCAAGGAAAAATATAAAGCACTGCACGACTCGCTGCGCCGGATGCTGGCAGATATTCTCGATCGCTGCAAAGAGGATGGCTATCTGTTCACCGGAGACACTTATCAGACGGCTGACCTGATTTTTCTCTTTGTTGAAGGAGCCTATTATTATCTGAGCATGATAAATGATCCGGAAGAATACGAAGAGAAAATGAATTTGTACAAAAACCAGGCATTGGAAATCCTGGACCTATATCATCATACCATCCATAACAGAGAAAAAGCAGGTTGAAATAATTCGTGTAATGGATTGCTAAAATGTGGAAATTGTCCTATCTTTTTGGGTAATTAACGGAAGCAATAATTCAACTGTATTTACTGCAACGGGGTATTGCCGGCAACGATTCTTAGAGGAGATCCCAATAAATTGAGAGGAGAATTTATTTAAACGATGGTTGATGAAATACTTACACAAGGTTTGTAAGGGTATTGGGAGGTGTTTCCCGGAAACGATGCATATATCCGGTCAAAAAGAGTCAATAAAGAAGTTCCGACCCAAACAAATGAAAAACGATCTGATCAACGTCATTGCGATTACTTTAATTTCCTTCATCTCGCTTTCAGTCCATGCAGAGATCAGGTTGCCCAGGTTTTTTGGTGATAATATGGTCTTACAGCGAGACCGGCCAATTTCTATTTGGGGATTAGCAAGTCCGGAAGAGCGAATCAAAGTCAGGTTTAATGAAAAACAATACCGTACCAAGGCAGATGCCTATGGAAAATGGTCTATCCTGATAAAAGCCCAGCCTGCCGGAGGGCCCTATGATTTGGAATTGTCCGGCGAAAATACCATCATTTTTAAAAACGTCATGGTGGGTGATGTCTGGATTTGCAGTGGTCAGTCCAATATGGAGTGGGTCATTGAGAGATTTCCCTATGCGGAAAAAGAGGCAGAAAATGCTGACTTCCCTGATGTCAGGCTTTTTACTATTCCCAGAGACCAATCGTTTTTGCCTAAAACCGACATTAGCGGAGGCGTGTGGAAAGCAGCCATTGGTGACCAGATAAAGGATTTTTCGGCGGTCGCCTATTTTTTTGGTCGTCATTTAGACAGGCACCTCAATGTACCGATTGGCTTGATCAGTACCAGTTGGGGTGGCACTTTGATAGAAGCTTGGACCAGTGAGGAGGGACTTCAACAATATGATCGTTTCAAAGGAATTCTGGAATTGAATAAGAATGGCAGATTGATAGAAACCAGCAGGGAATTATCGGCCCAAAGAAAGGAATGGATCGATCAGTATTATGAACAGGGGCCTGGAATGGAAGACCAGTGGTATAAGGCCGCAGCCAACCATTCGGCATGGGGAAAGATCGAAGTGCCTGGCTTCTGGGAAAACCAGCATTTACCGGGTTTTGATGGAGCGGTTTGGTATCGTAAGGCATTCTATTTGTCGGATAAGCTGGCCACTAAGAATCATACGCTGAAACTGGAAAGGATTTATGATCACGATATGGTCTGGGTCAATGGTGCAAAGGTAGGCGCATCTTTTGACAACAGCAACCTGCGAACATACGAAGTTCCTGCCGGCGTTCTTAAACCTGAAAAAAACGTGTTGACTGTCAGGGTATTCGATGTCGGTGGTCCGGGGGGCTTCAGAGGTGTGTCAAAGTGGTTCGGCATTCAACCCTCAGACAGCAGCAGCGATCCCATCATATTGGCCGGAACCTGGAAGTTTCAGAAGGGATTGGATCTTTCAAATTCGCAAATTCCTGCCTTCCCAAAGTCTGAGATATGGCCCAATGATTACCCTACCTTGCTTTACAATGCCATGATCAGTCCTCTTACACCCATGGCGATAAAGGGGGTAATATGGTACCAGGGTGAAAGCAATGCGGGCAGGGCGGAGGCTTACAGGGAATTGTTTTCAGGTATGATCCAAGACTGGCGGTCAAAATGGGGACAGGGTGATTTTCCATTCATTTTTGTGCAGTTGGCAGGCTTTGATACAAAACGGGAAAACGATGACTGGCCATCCCTGCGGGAAGCACAGGCGATGGCGTTGAACTTACCCAATACAGGTATGGCAGTAGCGATAGACATAGGTGAAAAAGATGATATCCATCCTAAAAATAAACAGGAGGTTGGACGCAGATTAGGTTTGGCAGCTTTAAAAGTTGCCTATGGGCAGGAAGTGGCACATTCCGGCCCGGTTTTTAAGTCCATGAAAATAGATGGTCAAAAAGCTTTCCTCGAATTTGATCATGTGGAAGGTGGATTGCAGGTGAAGGACCGGTATGGTTATATCAAGGGTTTCGCCATTGCCGGGGCAGATCAAAAATTTCATTGGGCGAAGGTTTATCCGGAAAATGGGAAGTTGGTGGTTTACAGTGAAAATGTGGATCAGCCCGTAGCTGTCAGATATGCATGGGAAAACTATCCTGGCGATGCCAATTTATTTAATCGGGAGGGCTTACCTATGGCCCCTTTTCGTACGGATAACTGGCCGGGAAAAACCAAAGGTATCCGTTTTAAGCCGGCCGATTTTTTAACCGTGGATAAAGCCAATTAACGATCACATAGTAAAAATACAAAAAGCATATTAATAAGAATGTATATGAAAAAATGTCATTTCAAAAACCTCATGCTGCCCATAGCAATATTAATTTTTTTTGGTTGTCAGCAGCAAACAAAACAAAAAGAGGAAACGCCTTCAAAAGATTACCTGAATGAGACCAAGGCAGAAAAAGATAACCGTATGCGGTGGTGGCGCGAGGCAAAGTTTGGCATGTTTATTCATTGGGGACCTTATGCCATTCCCGCGGGAACCTATGAAGGTAAACAAATTAGTGGCATTGGTGAATGGATTATGAACAATGCCCCCGTCCCTGTAGAAGCTTATGAAGACTTTTCCCGGCAGTTTAATCCGGTAGCGTTCGATGCCGATGAATGGGCAAGGATAGCCAGTGATGCGGGGATGAAATATATGGTCATCACATCGAAACATCACGACGGCTTTTGTCTTTGGGATTCGAAGGTAACCAATTACGATATTATGGATTTCACTTCGTTTCGGCGGGACATTCTCCGTGAGCTGAAGGAAGCCTGTGACAAATATGGCGTAAAGCTTTGTTTTTATCATTCTATCATGGATTGGCATCATCCGGATGCGCAGTCTGCATTTTTTCCAAATTATAATGATAAGGAAAAGTCCAACCCTAACTTTCAGCGATATGTCACCGACTACCTGAAACCACAGGTCGAAGAGTTGGTGGTAAATTACGACCCGGCAGTCATCTGGTTCGATGGAGAATGGATTAAGGATTGGACCCATGAAAACGGACAGGAAATGTATCGGTTCCTGAGAAATCTTAATCCTGACCTGATCATAAACAACCGGGTGGATAAGGGCCGGCAAGGCATGCAGGGGATGAATAAAGATGATGAAAAAAAATATGCCGGAGATTTTGGCACGCCCGAGCAGGAAATCCTAGAGGGCACCTCCGATTTTGACTGGGAGGCATGCATGACCATGAATGATACCTGGGGATACAAATCCTATGATGATAACTGGAAATCTTCGGATACGCTCATTCATTACCTGATTGATATTGTTGCCAAAGGTGGAAATTTCCTGTTGAATGTCGGCCCTACTGCAGAAGGGCTGATTCCCCAACCCAGTGTTGACCGCCTGGCCGAGATGGGGGACTGGCTGGCTATCAATGCCGAAGCTGTTTATGCCGCCGGATCCCATAAAGTTTATAAGGAAGGGGAACACATCCGCTACACAGTTAGTAACGATGGAAAATATGTTTATGCCATTATGCTGAAATGGCCGGACAATAACAGTTTGATGCTGGAAAATGTCATCCCCAAAGCCGAAAGCGAAATCCGGCTCCTGGGCTATGACCGACCCCTGTCCTGGGAAGTCGACCCGGAAGAAAGCGAATTGGTTATCAATCTTCCCAAAGAACTCCGCGACGAAGCTAAGAGACCCGGTAAGTATGCGTGGAGTTTGAAGATACCGATTTGAGCTCAGAGGGGATAGGAGCGAGGGGTGAGGTAGGTGTTCCGGATTCCGGATTGGCAAAAAAAATGATTAAAATCAGGAATTTTTTATTCCCAGGTCCATTGCATACTTTAAATCAATGACTAGCTTTGTTTTGTATTAGGTTCTCAATTGCCCATGCAATTGTGATTAAAAGGGAATCAGGTGTAAGTCCTGAACAGTTCCCGCTGCTGTAATCCTGTCCGGTGAAAAGCCGGAAACAGCTTTTAACAAAAAACCACTGCCTCATTAGCGTTGAGGTGGGAAGGAGTTAAAAGTCAGGAAAGTCAGAAGACCTGCCTTATACGGAAATATTTGTAACCTACGGTGAATGGGTTTATAGATAAGTCGGCCGGCGCTTCCCGCTACTGTCCCATTTCGTACGTTACGAGTATTTTTTTTACTTAGCCAGATAACGTGCGATGAAAACAACCTTTTTATCTTCTTACAGGTACCACTTCACGGAAGGCATCGTAGCCATTAACCTGGCTGTTTACCATCGTCTTTTCCCGATGCGTTTTGCAAAAAATCTGCCACTAATCCAATTTAAATCCATATGAAAAAGTTTGACCGGAAGATCATTTTGATACTATGTATGTTTGTGCTGAAGCCCGCGGCATCTCCACAACCTTTGGTAGCAGGGCCACAGCCTGCCAATCAGCAAAGCAACCAGATATTGAACATGCAGGAAAGCTCGCATTTTGCCGGCTTATCCACATCCCCTGAAAGCATGGCACGTACCGCAAATAACCGGCCTGTTGCGGAAACCGGGGGCAACCCCGATCCAAGCCCCTATGCCACACGGGTATTTGAGTACAAGCCGGCACCTGGGCAGTTTATTAATAAAGCACCCTTTGGGCTCCCCGGAAATGCAGACAATGTATTAGGTGCCCCGGATGGCTCGGTAATTTCACTTGGTGGCTTTGGAGGGTCCATCACCGTAGGCTTTGACCAGCCGATCAGGAACGACCCTCAAAACCCCTATGGAGTAGACTTCACCGTGGGCGGTAATGCATTTCCGAATTGGACAGAGCCGGGGGCGGTTGTGGTAATGAAAGACGAAAACGGCAACGGCCTGCCCGATGACACCTGGTATGAGTTGGCAGGAAGTGAATATCATTTTAGCAGTTCCAAAAAAGTTGACATAACCTATTTCAATCCCGGTTACACCGTTGCTCATGATGTGCTTTGGGAAACCGGCGAGGGTGAAGCAGGGGTCATATTCAAAAACAATTTTCACAGGCAGCCTTATTATCCGCAACCCGTCATTTTTAATAATGTTAACAACCTAGAGGAAAAGTATACAGGAACCGAGGTTAAAATCCGGGTAAACCGGAGCAATCCCGGTTTTGTAACTTCAGGAAGCCTCTCCTTCGGTTATGCAGACAATAAATCCGGTAACAGTACGCCTACTATACCCAGAAACCCTTATTTTGATGATGAAAACGGGCGTTCGGCAGACGGCTTCGACCTTTCCTGGGCCGTAAATGAGCAAGGCAATCCTGTGGTGCTCGATGAGGTACATTTTGTGAAGGTATATAACGCGGCACAGGAAAATGCCGGTTGGCTGGGGGAAGCTTCCACCGAGATCGAAGGATTTGCCATCACAACCCCCGACCCTGACTGGGTGCAGCGCGACTATTTGTTCCAGTTGATAGGCTCCGCCCCCTTTCAGTTGCTGAAAGGAGAAACGCATTCATTTGAAGGAATACTGTTTAAGAACGGTATACCGCAGGATGCCAGGATATCCTGGAGTGTGTCGGATGAAAGTCTTGGAACCATTGACCGGAACGGTAATTTTAGCGCCCTGGAAAAAGGACAAGTCACCATCAGTTTTTCCGCCAACGCTGACCTGGAACCGGCAACTTTTACACTGGAAATCGTTGAATTGACGGATATGGTGCTCAGCACCAATAAAACGGAATTATATATTAACGAACGGATATATCTTAATACCGAGAGTATAGACAGTCGCTCCTCACCATCTAACCGTTTTGTTTATGATCGCTACTCCTTTTCTGTCGATAATGAGGAACTTGCCGAGGTAAGCCCTTCCGGTATCGTAACCGCGAGATCAGCAGGCGTCGTGACCGTGACAGCGACTTCACAAACAGATGCCACCATTAGCAAATCAATACAACTGACAGTATCCGAAGCCCCCGCAATAGTACTTACCGGAAATGATCATCTTCACTATGCCCAAGGCACTGCCACAGCCATGATTAACCTGGACACGGTTTTCAGTGTAGAAGAGCCCGGTCAGATAATTAATAAAGTTGTAAAGAACAGCAATGATTTTTTAGTACAGCCTGAGATCGATAACGCAGGTGTGCTGCACCTGACTTTTACTGAGGCCGCCGCCGGCATGTCAGCAGTTACCGTTGCCTCCACTGCCTATGGGTCTACCCGGGAATTTGACCTAACCGTACAGGTCGATCCGCTCCGGACTACCATAAAACCCAAACAGGTTGTACTTGTAAACGGTGGACAATTTGGTTTCCAAAAAGGAAATGTACAGGTATATGACCCCACCCAGGGTGTTACCGTAAAATTAGCCGATTTTGCCCGTGCAGAATCCGTGCAGGATATGGCAACAGAAGGCAGGTATGCTTATGTTTCAGCAGAATATGATATTATCAAGTACGATCTGGTAACTGCTTCAGAAGCAGCTATCAGAAGAACACAAGATATTAGCGATAAAACTGCTGATGGCCAGGGTAGTGACGGTGCAGGTGTTAATCACTCAATGGCGTTATACGAGGATTGGTTGCTGGCAACCCGGCAAAACAGCAGCGCTCCTCCGGAGGATGGTTACAATGTAAGGATATACAATAAAGCGGACCTTTCATTAGTGACAAAAATACCTGTATCCACACAGGCTTCAGATGTAATCGTTGTCGGGGATTCAGCCTTTGTGGCCTTGAACGGAGGTTTTGCCGGAACTTCGGGACAGCTTGCCATTATCGACCTGGTCAGCCTGGAATTGAAGGAAGAATATGACTTTGGAAGCGACGGCACCGGCATTATGCAAATGTTCCATCAAAACGGCGTGTTATATATACTGGCCCAGGAAAAGCTTCTGACATACAACATCGCCGGACGAACCCACCAATTGCACAATATCGCCATAGGACACGCCGACTTCAGTTCTTCACCGCTGGCTACTGCCATTGTTAACAACACGCTGTACGGAAAAGTCAATTGGGGCACTTCCTTCCCCGTTAACAAGGGGTTTGGCACGGTAGATCTCGGAAGTCTCACCATATCGGCCAATGATATTATTGGCATGAATACAGATCCGGAGATCCGGGACAATGGTTATACCCTTATGGCATCAGCCTATGATCATGAAGATGCGCTTTTTTACTTTACCTTCGGCTCCTGGTCGGGCCCTGGCATAGGAAGGATTTACAACAAAAACGGTACGCTTGCCGGTAGCTTCACCGGTGTGGAAGCCTCTCCTGAACGAATGGCCGTCAGCTATGCTGTGGTAAATCAATCTCCTTTTCTGCAAAAATCCCTGGACGCTATTACACTTTATGAGCACGAAACGGTCGATCTGTCATTCGATGACTATTTTCAGGATATAGACGATGAGACCCTAAATTACACCCTTACCATGGAGGAAGGTGAAGTGCTTCCGGAATGGATTTCCTTCACCGGAGGCAGGTTCACCGCTACGGCTGAATCTCATCTCCGGGCCATGACCCTTTCATTACAGGTAAAAGCTGAAGATGCCTACCTTGAATCCGTGAGTAAACAATTTCAACTGAAAATTATTCCGGTAGATGATGCACCGGTTGTGGCCAATCCTTTGGCTGATAAAGTGGTCAATGAAAACGCAGAAGAACTCCGGATCAGTCTGGAAAACGTATTTGATGATGAGGATAGTGAAAACGCAGATATGCAATTTTCTATCACTGAAAATTCAAATGCTGCGCTTGTGCAAACAACCATTGAAATGAAAGCGCTTATTCTTTCTTTCACTCCTGATCTGTATGGCGAGACAATAATCGGCATAACCTGCACATCTGACGGTAAAACTGTAAACACCTCCTTTCTGCTTACAGTAAATAAAGTAGATGTAGCGCCTTTCGTAGTGGCTCCTATCGCAGATATGAAAATTGAAGAAAATGCGCCGGATCAGTCCATTGCGCTCGCCGGAGTATTCGATGATGAAGATGACGAATTAGCAGACATGACCTATTCCGTACTGGATAATTCCAATGAACAACTCGTAGCTGCGACCGTTAGCGGTGACCTGTTGCTGCTTTCGTTTGCCAAAGACTTATTGGGTGAGGCAGATGTTACCGTCCAGGCTACTTCAGGTTCAAAATCTGTTACTGAAACATTTAAGATTACAGTTAGAGAGCATATGGTAACAGGATTGGATACTGATTTTGCCACACTTAACATTTATCCTAATCCGGTGATGACCGATCTCCATATTACCACCGGAAGTTCGGGGCCCCTCTCTATCCGGATTGTAAAAGCCGATGGCAGCACGCTGTATAAACATGATGCGCCGGTTAATCATGTAACAGTTGATGTAAGCGCCCTGGCAGCAGGTATGTATATGCTTGAACTGAATAATGGAAATCGACGGATCACAAAAAGAATTATCAAAAACTAATGATCGGGGACAATATGCCCGGGGGAGGGTATTAGCTCTGATAAATGAATGATATGCGAACGTATTTTGTCATTATCATATTCACCATGGGGACAGCTTTAGAGTGTCACCCACAAAGTGAATTCATAAGCAGGATCGTCGAATTCCATCCGGCGCCGGGCCAGTTTATCAACACGCCTGCCTGGGGCACGCCCCAAAGGGCAGAAAGTCTGGTGGGGGGTGTCCGGGGAGGCATCAGCCTGGGAGGCTATGGCGGATATATTGTAGTAGATTTCGATCATACCATAGAAAACCACCCGGATAATCCCTATGGTGTGGACTTTACTGTTTTTGGCAACCCGCTGGTCACAGGTGGTGAAGTGACCTGGGCGGAGCCCGGCATTGTGATGGTGATGAGGGATGAAAATGGAAATGGCAAAGCCGATGATACCTGGTATGAGCTGGCCGGCAGCGATCATTATTTTAGCACGACTATTAAAAACTACGGGATCACCTATATCAATCCCGGCCAACCCCGGGCAGTTGATGTCCCGTGGACAGATAACCGGAGACAAACAGGTTTTGTGTTCGCCAACAGCTTCCACCGCCAGCCATACTATCCGTCTGAGGCACATTTTCCGGCTATTGAAAGGAATGAGATAAGCTTTACAGGGACGCTTTTAAAATCAAAAGTCGATCTGTCAAACCCCGATTTTATCAGGTATTATTCACATGGGTTTGGCTATGTCGACAATGTCCCGGTAGGGGAGGCGCCCTATACAGTTCCCGATAACCCATACACCCGGGCGATAGAAGGTTCGGGAGGAGATGCATTCGATATAGACTGGGCAGTGGATAGCCATGGAGATCATGTACACTTGGCAGGTATTGACTTTATTAAGATCTATACTGCGGTAAATGCAGATGCAGCGGCGTTGGGAGAAATCTCCACTGAAATACGGGGAATTGCGGATGTGGCGCCCAACAAGGCCCTAACAGGCCAGCTCCGCTCAGTGGCAGTGGCAGATGTTCCTAGGAATATTGAGGTTGAAACCGTGATAAGACCCGAAGCTTATGCTTTTTATCAAGGAAAATTGCAACCCGATGAAGTCATTGTTTGGTCGGTCAACGATGATGCATTGGCTGAGATCGATGAAAATGGCTTCCTGACTGCCCGGGCGCCAGGCGAAGTTATTCTCACGGCCGCCCTTCAAAGTGATCCATCCGTCAGGGATGAAGTTTCCTTGGATATCATAAGCCCATCAGCCATAGATATTGTGATAGCCACAGCCACTATCAGGGTAAACACACGGCAAGAGATTACCGCTTTGGTAAAAGACCGGCAAGGTGCTGAGATACCGGGATTGCCTGTTGCCTGGCGTAGTTCGGACACGTCCGTTTTAGGTATCGAAAGCGAGGATGGCAGGCCGCAGGTTGCAGGTAAAGCCATCGGTGAGGCATGGCTCGTAGTCAACGTTCCCTCCATCCCGGCCCTGTCCGATAGCTTGCTGATACAGGTGCTGCCCGAAGCGTCAGCCCGCCGGGTATATATCACCATAAAAGATCAGCAGGAAAGCATCATCCGGCGCAGGCTGATAAATGTTAGCAATTTTGATATTAACCCCTATGTAGAGGATCGTAGTAAAAACTATGGCATCGATGCGCTCACCGAAGTGACAACAGCCCATGTTATCGCCAGGCTTTTTGAAAATGAAGCTTTTGTCAGTGACCTGCGTTTCAGAGATGATGAACATGGTGATGGACAGCTTTATTTGTGGAGAGTGCCCAAAGGGGATGCCTCAGTGGTAACTTATGTTTATGGCTTTGGCGGGTCATCACAACCCAATCACCGGGGGGCCTGGCTGGTCAAAGTAAATGAACGCACCTACGTACATGATCTTGACCAGGTAAAAATCGGTGAGGGAGATGAAGTGGTGGTGTATCATATCGCAGACACAAGTGAACCCTGGAAGTTTTCACAGGTCACCAGCGACACGGATACGGTCTCAACGGCCGAACCGGTCATGATCAGGGCTTCATGGTCTTCACATTCCTTTGACGGAGACAGGGAAATTGCGACGGAACGCTCAGGGCCGGTAAGCGATGAAATCGTATATGTCAATGGTATTGCTGCCCAAAAAGACGGCGATACCATCCGTACAGACGAAACAGGCCATGCTGAGCTTACTTTCGAACAAGGCGGCCTCAAAGAGATCAGGGTTAACAATGAGTGGCTGTTTATTTTTGTAAAAGGAGACTTTCCGGTATCTGTCCCCGAAGTGGAAAAACACACGTTATCCCTGGGGCCTAACCCCGCCTCGACCTATATTAGGTTAATTTCGAAACAGCACCCGGGCCCTTTTTCTTATGAGGTAATCGATATGAGGGGAAACATGACCCTGAAAGGCCACCTTCGGCACGAAAAGATCATTAACATCGAAAAGCTGGGACATGGTCTTCATTACCTGGTGATCCGGCATACGTCGGGCATAGAAACGCTAAAATTCATCAAACAATGAAGTGGGCCTGTGTCGTTTTCCTCATGGCCTGCCCGCTGGTCACCCTTGGTCAGGAGAAGGAACCGGTCAGGTTAAAAGAGGTTAAGGTATTTGAAAACCGCCTGTTTGATAAAGAAACGGCCGGATTAAAACAAACCAGGGTTGACTCTATCGTTCTAAAGGAAAACCTGAACCATACTTTGTCTGAGCTATTGTCGGAAAACACCCCGATCTTCATAAAAGCCTATGGCAGGGGTTCTATGGCCACGGCCTCATTTCGAGGCACGGCGCCTTCTCATACCCAGGTATTATGGAACGGTATGAGCATCAATTCCCCTATGTTGGGAATGGTGGATTTTTCGCTGTTACCGGTTTACTTTATAGATCAGGTCGAACTTAAACATGGGGGTGCTTCTGTTGAAGACATCAGTGGCGCCCTCGGCGGGAGCATTTCTATGAATAATAAACCGGATTGGCATAATACCTTCAGCGGAAAAATGGTAGTCGGGGCAGGTAGTTTCGGCACGCATGAGGCGTTTGGGCAGGTAAATGCCGGTAATGGACAATTTCAATCCAAAACACGGCTGTATCATACCTATTCCAGGAATGACTTCCCATTTATCAATGATGCTGTTATTGGCAAACCGCGCCAGCGCAATGAAAATGCCGACTACAGGATGTACAGTGTAATGCAGGAATTCTACGGCCGGCTGTCTTCCAAAGACATACTATCTGTCAAGGCATGGTTTCATTCGGCTGATAGAAGTATACCGAAGCTCAACTCTGACGAAAGTGATGAGCATGCCAATATTAACCTCCAGAGAGATGAGACATGGCGAATCAATACTTCATGGGACCATAACTACCGCGGTGGCACCATAAGCCTCGATGCAGGTGTAAATATGCAGCGCCTTGATTATACTTTACAAAACTACATCAGGATAGGGTTTATACCGGCTATTTATTCCGAAAGCCAGGCCACCAGCTATATCAACAAGCTGCAGGTGGTGCATGATCTTTCGCCCTCCGCCACATTCAAACTGGCTGTAAATATTAATCACCACCGGGTAAATACCGCCGACTCTGTGGCCAAAACCGGTTACGGGGAACGACGAAATGAAATGTTATGGTTTGCCGGCATCTACAAAAATGTCAATGACAGATTAAACCTCAGGGCAGTGCTGAGGCAGGATTATGCGGATAATGAATTGGTTCCGGCTATTCCATCGGCAGGCTTTGATTTGAAACTTTCCGGCAACCGGGAGCTTTATCTCAAAGGCAATATCATTCGGAATTATCGCATCCCTACGCTAAACGATCTCTACTGGCAGCCGGGAGGTAACCCCGACCTTCGACCTGAGCAGGGGGTTACCGGGGAAATGTCCCTGGCATGGAAAAAGAGGGGAGAAAAACTTTGGATAGCGTCGCAGCTCACAGGCTTTCATTCCAACATCAGGGACTGGATCATATGGATCCCCAGCTTTAAGGGCTTCTGGGAGCCCCGCAATGTGAAAAAAGTAATCGCCCGGGGCATAGAGCTTTCTGCCAAGGTAAAATCCGGTATTGGCCCTGTGCGGCTTTCCCTGAATGTTAACTATGCCTTCACCCGTTCTTTAAATTATGGAGAAACAAATACCTGGGGAGACGAATCGTATGGGAAACAATTGGTATATATTCCGGTACACTCCGGGAATGTATTTGCCAATCTTCACTATAAGGGATATACATTTACTGTTCAACATAACTCCTTCAGCAGGCGGTTTACCACTTCCAGTAATGACCTTACCGCGCGTGACGACCTGCCCAATTACTATATGAATCATGTTTACCTGAGTAAAGTTTTGAAGTGGAAAAAGTTCACTTTCGAACCTCAGTTGAAGGTATACAACCTGTTCAATGAGTATTACAGGTCTGTATTGGACAGGCGTATGCCATCAAGAAATTATATGATTTTATTAATGGCCCGTTTTTAAATGAAGACGCTATATTATTTTCTGTTTTTATGCTCGTGCCTGCTAGGGTCGAGCGCCTGCATGGATGACCATGTAACACTCGATCCTGTCGATCCGGGGTCGGGGAGGGGGGTATTCATCATTAATGAAGGAAACTTTCAATATGGCAATGCCTCACTGTCTTATTATAACATCGATACAAAAAAAGTATTCAATAATGTTTTCTTCAATAACGTCGGCGTACGACTGGGGGATGTGGCGCAATCGATGATCATCCGCGACAATACCGGGTATGTCGTCGTCAATAACAGCGGGAAGATCTATGCGATAGATGTCAACACGTTGGCGTATGTGGATAGAATTACCGGCCTTACCTCACCCCGGTACATGCACTTTATTAATGATGAAAAAGCCTATGTGACTGACTTGTATGCCAAGGCCATTACGATTGTAAATCCAAAGAACTTTTCTATTACAGGGCACATTGATGTGAGTAATGATGACACAAGGTTTTACCAACACCCGACAGAACAGATGGTGCAATACAAAAATTATGTATTCACCAATTGCTGGTCTTTTGATAATCAGATTCTGGTTATCGATACGGAAACAGATTTGCTGGTTGATTCCATCCGGGTGCTTATTCAGCCTACAAGCCTGGTTATAGACAAGTATGATAAGGTATGGACTGTCACAGACGGAGGGTATCCCGGGAGTCCCTACGGGCATGAAGCGCCCGGACTTATCAAGATCGATGCGGCCACCAGGACGGTCGAGCAGATTTTCCGCTTTGAGCTGGGTGACTGGCCTTCCGAACTGGTCATCAATGGCACCGGGGACACCTTGTATTTCATCAACAGGCATATTTACAGGCTTCCGGTAACGGCGACCACCTTTCCCGAAGCACCGTTTATTTACAGTAAGTATGAAAACCCGTACAGCGGCGGTTTTTACGGATTAGCGGTAGATCCTATAACCTCTGAAGTATATGTAGCGGACGCGATCGATTATGTGCAACCGGGAATTGTATACCGGCATTCATCTCAAGGTATGGCGGTGGACTCTTTTAAAGTGGGTATTATTCCCGGGGCGTTTTGTTTTAAGTAAACGCCGGCTGGTTATATGAAATTTACCGCATTATATCGTTTTATAAGCTCCTCACCCCCACAACCTAAGATCCGCAACCCACCTCACCCCTGATCCTGACCCCTCGCTCCTGACCCCTCGCCCCTAAAACATACCCTCATAATGCTCACTCCTTAAAAATATCCCCCCACTTTCCCTAAAAAACGAATCATCTGTCCGATACACACCCTTCACAGACTTTGTCCACTTCGCATTCTTTTTTGGATGGTACTCCTTCATTTTATCCCAATTGCGGTAATTTTGCCATCCGTTGGTTTCCTGAAGGCCTAAATCAGGTAGTTCGGGAAAGGGCTTGAGTCGTGCGGCGACGCATTTATTCCATTCTACCAGAATGGGATTTACGGTCAGGTCGGCGCAAAAGCAGGGGATGTTGTGGTCATCGGCTACTTTGGCTATTTTCAATGTCATACTCAGCGTTTTTGCGATGGCCTTCAGGGCGATGCAGTTGTAACCTTGTTTGATTCTTGTTAAAGCGTCCTCGTCAGTATGGGCACTTTCATCAGCGGCTACACGGGGCCCGAAGTCTGTGATGTCGCCCACATGCTCGTTGTTGTGCTCACCAAAAGGCTCCTCAACAACCGCAATCTGTTCCAGGGCGCCAATCTTTTTGGCGTGTTCCAGAAAACGGAGCAATGTTTCTTTTTTTTCATACCGGCCGTTGGCATCAAAGTAGTAGGGGATTTTTCCATCGACAGTATGGGGTGTCTGATAATGGCCAATGGTCTTATGGATGGCCGTTAAAAATTCCTTGTCTTTCTCCAGCATTTCCTTTTGATTGCCAGGCGCTCCGATTTTTATTTTCATGATGAAAAATCCCTGGTCAGCCAATGCTTTTATTTCGGACATGGCCGTGCCGTAACCCAGTGCCGGAATGCTGGCTACTTTTTTTTGCCTGGCCGAAAGTGCGGGCCGGTATATATCCGGGATCATTTTGTCAAATTGACTGATACCATTTTCGGCCGCATAAAGTAGCCACGCTGCATTATCGACCGGCACCAAAGCGTTGAGGGCAAATGTCTTCCGGAGATCCGGATTCCGGGTTATCTGCTTCCCGTAGCCATAGACCTCCGGCAGAATTTTTTCAAGTAATACGATGGGGTCGCTAAAAGAAGTCCCTTCCATCATTTGCAACGCGCGATCGGTCATCGCATACATGATCGCGTTACCACCGTTTTCGGAATGACCGGCAAACACCTTTGCGTCGGACCATAACACGTTTTGTGTACCAAGGCCGATTTTTGATTTACCACTGTCACTCTCCATCAAAGCGACCGTCTGCCACACATTGGTCATGGCATTACCTTTAAAGCCAAAAGGGCGGATCAACGGTTCCCGTTCAAAATCGGATACAACTCTTTTTACAAGAATCGATTTACTGTTTCTTCCCATGGAAGACGCACCTCCGGCGAATAAAGGATAATTTAGCTGGCTAAGCGGCAATGCCATCGCGATTTTTCTCGAAAAAGATCTTCTGTTCATAATTTCCGGCTTTTGGATGTTTACAAATTTCAATTGTTTGTCTTCAGCGGTTATTGGCTTCGGGAATAGCGTTCAATGTATACCAGGTTTCACCCGACCACAAAGTCTCGTTGTCTTTGCTAATCAGTTGATCATTTAACCGGATGTAAACCACATGTTTTTCTTTCCTGTCAGGAATAATCAGATGCACTTTATGGCGATCCGGGCTCACTTTTATACGTTTTACAGGCAAAGCGGTATGGTCCAGCTTGGGGCCACCATAGGTAGGGGTTGGTTCGTACCGCCATTGTTGCACCGTATAGTCAGTGAGATTTTCGTCCCGGCCTGCTTTTAACGGTTTGGTAAATTCGATTTCGAGCCCTCCGTCAGGCCCCCGGACCATCCGGTTGATACCTGCCTCCAGTCCCTGGCTAAAGCGAAAAACACAGCCCTGGTATTCGCCATTTACCTTTTCCGGAAATACCCTTTTGATTCCTCCGTGAGTCACCTCACCATGAAGCATTTGCCCTGTATAGGTACCTTCCGAAACATATACCGGCTGACCGGGCGAATTTCCTATTTCGTCTTGTGGCAACCAGACAGCAGGTGGTTTCATCTCAATGTCTGGCAGTGAGTCTTTCAACGCGAGCCGGCATCCGTGAAACACCCCGGGTTGCACATGAATTACTTTGCATGACGGTACCCACCGGCCCTGGTTTTCGGTGATAAAAAGTTCACCATCTACACCTATGCCAATGCCATTGGCTTGTCTTAAACCAAAATTTATCTTCTTGAATGAACCGTCAGGCGCTATTTTAAGCGTACTGCCCCGGTCAGGATGCTGCGTTTCGTGTGACATTAAGCGCATGGCCAGGCCCAGGTTGCTATAAAAATGTCCCTGATGAAAAACCAAACCATAGGAAAACTCATGAAAATCCTGGGTAACCCCCCAGCTATTGCAAACCGCGCGGTATTCATCGGTGACCTCGTCGCCATCATGATCGATCAATTGGGTAAGTTCCTGCTTTTGAAGTACATAAATGTCTCCATCTACTACCTTCAACCCCAAAGGTTCTGCCAGCCCCGCGGCGATACGTTTAATCCGGATCCCGGTGGTATCACCGGTTTCAACACCTTTCAGCAAATATACGGCGCCCAATGAATTCCAGGTGGCTATCAGAAGCCTTCCATCCGGAAGAAGTAATTGATAGTGAAAGTTTATCTGGTTTTTGCGGACCGTGTATCCTTTAAATGAAGGAGAGACAGCCACCGGTTCGCTGCTTAATTTGACATACCATGCGGGGGATTCAGGGTTTTCCTCCAGATAGGCAGTATCCCAACTGGTCGGCTGGGTGGTCTTAATGTTGTTGAAAGCGGCCCCATCCAGAAATATCCCTCCTTTCCAGACTTTGTAAAAGGCACAATATTGCAGGTCGTAGGCCGCGTATACCTCCGGATAAAGCGCCAGGGAGATCATTCTCGGGCGTTGATCCGGCACCGACCTGAGAATCCAGGGCTCCCGTGGCCTTTCGGTTTCAGGCTTGGGCTGACACGACTGTAACAGCCCGCAAACGACCACCGACAGCCACACGATTATCTTTGTCAGTTGTATTCCTCGTATCATTTACCTGTAGTGATTTAAATTACCTCGCTTTTACAGATTTTATGTATTATTCCAGCGTTTTCTCACTTCCTGCAGATCTTTTTTCATGGTACGGAATATTTCATCCTTGTCGGTCATTCCCCCGAGATATTCATAGTGCATGGATACCGGAACGCTGATTTTATATTGTTTCAGCCATGCAAAGAAACCGGCAAAATCCACCATCCCTTCCCCAATAGGTGTGTTGACCGTTTTCCATTTTCCGTTGACTTTCTGCCATTTAAAATCTTTTAACACGACGCTGACAATCCGTTTTTGAAGGAGTTGCAGGCTGGTTTTCCAATAATAGCCCCCTTCGACAGTGGCATGCCGAATGTCGTACTGGGCCCCGATGCCCTCCTCGTTTGTATGCTCAAGTAATTGCCATACCTCCCATAAAGAAGCCCCTACGTATGATCCCGAATGATTTTGATAGCCACCCCGGAGCCCGAGTTTTTTGTTCAGAACGGCCAGTTTTTGCATTTTTTTCCGGAATCTTCGCAGTGCGGCTGGTATATTTTGCTCTTCTTTTCCATAGCGCCAATAGCCCATCCGGTAGGTTTCGATGCCATGACTGGCGGCTGTACTTAAAATTTTTTTTGTGGTTTCGTTATCAGGATCGTTGATAGAAGTAGTCATCATGTCGGCCTTTAGCCCATTTTTTTTGATGTGTTCTAAGGCCAGGGGCAAGACGTCTGCGGCCTGTTCGGGAAGCACATGACCTTTTGGCCTTACGGTAAGATCTACCCCATCAAAACCGATTTCGGCCGCGGCTTCTGCCATGCTTTCGGTACTTAAAAACCGGAGGTGTTTGGAAAAGAGATAGATGTTAAGTGGGGGTGTGGCCCGGGGAGTGTGCACACTCCCCGTCGGTAAGTTACTCATTAGGGGAAGGGCAGCGCTGCTTAGCATTGTATTCCGTATAAATTTTCTCCTGGTGATCGGGTTCATCTTTTCCATAATAGCTTTTTCAGGTGTCTGTAACTTTTTTCAAATCGCCTGCCGGAACGCTTTTATTGCCGGCATACTGAGAAAGAAGGGCAATGATTGCCAACACAGTAAATAAGCAGATATCCAATCGGATACCCCAGAAACTGCCGGGAATCACATCCAGCAATGACCCCACAAAGAGGGCCATCGCCAGCAAGGTGGCGATGGGTATCAGCATTCCTGCCTTATTTTGGGAAAAAATTCCCGTAAAGATCATCGGGCCCATCAAGGCGGTTCCGGCAAAACTGGTTCTTGCCAGCAAAACCAATTGGTCGCTGCTAAACAGTGAAAATACCAGTGACACAACAGCAAAAAAGCCAATAGCGACCCTGGTCACAGGCATTACTTTTTTGTCATCGCCCTTTAACAGCGATCTTAATTCAGCCCCTAAGGCGAAAATCTGGGAGTCTGCCGTAGAGATCGCCGCTGCAATTAACCCGATGATGATAAAAGCTGCCACCGAATCGGATTGGTCCCGGATAAGTACTTTATTGATAAATACGGCCGTCGACTCCCCCGGATATTTTACCGCACCATACATGCCAAGAAAGAGCGTCGGTAGGATAATAATGATCGCAAAACATCCGACCCCAATCGCCATGCGAAATAATGAGCGTTGGCTTTTCATGATGATAATCCTGGTAACCACCTGTGGCTGCGTGAAAGGAATCATGACAATGGCCAGCATGGAAGCAATCAGAAACTGGGTAGTAAAAAGGTTCTTGGGACCCGGAACCGACAAAAGCGCCTGGTTGGTTTGCTCAACTTTTTTGAACATGCTTTGGATATCTCCGAAATAAGCTATACACACAAAGCTGGCGATCCAGATCACCACCAACAGTAGAATCCCCTGAAGTACATCACTGTAAATTATCGCTTTCAACCCTCCTGTCTCACTGTAGATCAACATCACCACAACCATCGACAGGGCCCAGCCCCAGGTAGGTAATGCCTCGGGAAAGGTGGCATTCAAAAAAATCGCAATTCCCCGGATTTGAATAGACACATAGGGTATTAGAAAGATAAACGCGCCCAGAAATATGACAAATCCGGCAAATCTATTCTGGTAACAATCACCGATCAATCCCGATAAACCTTTGAAATCTTTGTTTCTTGCTTTTTTCCTTACATAAGCGCCGAGCCAGATAATGCCGAATACCATGGCGGCATCGGAAACCGCTAGAAAAATCCAGGAACCCACCCCATGGGTCCGGAAAAAATCGGGCATACCTATCAGGGTAAAAGTGCTGAATAACGTGGCGGCAAAAGTAAAAAGTCCGAGAACCGGTCCCAGTTTTGACCCGGCAAGCAGGTAAGAGGCCGTACTTTTTTGCCGTTGCCTCGATGCCAGTGACAGGGTAGCCAGAATCCCTATGTAGATGATCGCTATGATAAGTAATGTTTTAATCATTCCTCTTCCGGGTTTTTGCGTCCAGGGTGAATTTTGGTGCCGATATAGGTAATTAATACCAGTAAAATACTAACAGCTATTCCCGTCCACAGTGTATAAGGTACCCCCCATAAAGCAGGCTTATGAATACCGGCAGGAATAACCAGTGGTGTAAAGCTGATTACTATAAGCCCTAAGGCAGAAGTGCAGCAAAAGATCCAATAAAAATTTTGCCTTGATGCGTTATTCATAGTGTATTAATTTACCGTAATCAAAGCTTGGTAATCGTTAATCCTCCATCGACCATAATTACCTGACCTGTCGAGTACGGAAAGTCATTTCTTGCCAATGCTGCCACAGCCTTGCCTACATCTTCGGCGGTTCCCCATCTCTTTTGCAACGTTAGCCCCCCGGCGATGAGTCGGTCATATTTTTCTTTAACGGCCGATGTCATATCTGTTTGTGTAATGCCTGGCCGTACCTCATAAACCGGAATATCGAAATCGCTTAATCTGACTGCGAAAAGCTGGGTCATCATACTCATACCGGCCTTTGAAATGCAGTACTCAGCACGGTTTGCCGAAGCCACCGTGGCAGAGATAGAAGACACATTGATGATGCTCGCCTCAAAATCCTCCGTGGCTTTTTTGAGTTCAATCATCCAGTTGGCCAAAGACTGCGTCAGAAAGTAGGCGCCTTTCAGATTGATATTCATCACTCTGTCATAACTCTCTTCCGAGGTTTCCAGTATGTCTTTGCGTTCTAATGGTGCGACCCCGGCATTGTTTACCAATACGTTTAATTTTCCAAGTGATTCTTTCACAAAGGTGCATATTTTTCCTCTTTCTTCTGCTATACCTATATGGCCGGCGCAATACAATACCTCGACCCCAAAGGCCCTGAGCTGAGTCAGTACATCGGCAACAGCATCTTCAGGCCGCATGCCATTGATAACAAGGTTATATCCCTCCGAAGCCAGTTTTTTAGCTATGCCGAGGCCTATACCCCTGCTTCCTCCGGTTATTAATGCAGTTTTTGTCATCATCGCAACTTTCTATTCATGCAAGGGCGTAACATCCAGCCAGGCCTTCTTTTCCCAGCTTTCCAATCCTTTTTCTGCTAACTGTACGCCTTTGGCGCCTTCCAGCAGCGTCCATGGAAAAGGCTCATCAGTCACCACATGTTTCAGGAATAATTCCCATTGTGCTTTGAAAGCATTGTCATATACTTCCTGATTCGGCACCGGCAGCCAGTGATCAAAAAATCGGATAGGCTGCTCAATATCCGGATTCCAGACAGGTTTGGGCGTGTTGCCATAGTGTTGTGTATAGCAGTCCCTCAACCCGGCCACCGCCGAGCCATTGGTACCGTCAACCTGCAGGGTGAGCAGATCGTCGCGCCTTACACGTACGGTCCAGGAGGCATTAAAATGTGCTATAATATCACCTTCCAATAAAAAAGTGCTATAGGCCGCATCGTCTGCGGTGCAGGTGTATGGATTTCCCTGCTCGTCGACACGTTCCTTGATATGGGTGGCACCAAGGCATGAAACAGCCTTCACTTTTCCGAAGACGTGATCCAAGACGTATCTCCAATGACACAACATATCCATAATAATACCACCCGATGCTTCTTTTTTGTAGTTCCAGGAGGGGCGTTGCGCCGGTACGGAATGTCCTTCAAATACCCAATAGCCAAATTCACCCCTGACCGATAATATGCGGCCGAAAAATCCTGTATCGATCAGCCGCTTGAGTTTCATGATCCCGGGCAACCATAGTTTGTCTTGCACCACTCCGTTTTTCAACCCCGCCTCCTGGCAGATGGTGTATAATTCCAGGGCATCTTTGGTAGTGATGGCTGTCGGCTTTTCACAATAGATATGCTTACCGGCTTTCACAGCCTGCCTCACCGACTCGTATCTTCTACCGGTGGTCTGGGCGTCAAAGTAAATGGTGTTGTCAGAATCGGCTAAGGTGGATTCCAGATCCGTACTCATTTTTTCTATCCCTGAAAGGCGGCAGAGCTTTTCGAGTTTTTCCTCGTTTCTTCCTACCAGTACCGGGTCCGGCAGGATGGTTTCATTTTGTCCGGTTTTTACCCCTCCCTGTTTGATGATCTCCACCATCGATCTCATCAAATGTTGATGGGTGCCCATCCTGCCGGTAACACCATTCATGATGATACCTATTTTGTGTTCTTTCATAATGTCTGTTAGTATATACGCTCCTATTTCTTGTTATGTATTTTCTTTGTATACCGCTACGCTGATATAACTACCTCCTGGCGCAAGCGTCTCGTGGCTGTTTCACAACGTTTTCGACAAAATTCTTTGTGTCTTGATGGTTCACCATTCTTCACCACGGAGGCACAAAGAGACACAGCGGTTTTCGTCTGTAAAATAAAAATACAAGCACCTTCTTAAGTTGTGCACCACCCCTGCCGGATGAAACACCAAAGATCACCAGTCATAGTATGACTCGAAGTCATACTATGACTAAAACGAAAATAAATGCGGCCCCTAATAATGCATTGTACAACACTCACAGACGCTTTCGCTATTTCCATATTTTTTTCATTATGTGTCTATGTCCAGTGGATAATGTTTTTTATAGGCGGTAACAATCTTTTCCAAAAACCGATCCTGCTCCTGCTCCCAATAAAGTTTTGAAAAGATTTCCACCTCCCGGTAGCCTGTAAATCCGGCCTCGTCAACCCATTCACTGATTTTTTGGATAGGAATACATCCTTCTCCTATAATTCCTCGGTCAAGTAACATATCGACTGTCGGTACCTTCCAATCGCAAATGTGAAAGGCCAGCAGATTATTGTTTTTGCCACATCTCATAATCTCCTGCCTCAATTCCGGCTCCCACCAGACATGGTACACGTCGATGGCCACACCTATCCATTGGCTGTCAAAGTATTCGGCAAAATCATTGGCCATGGCCAATGAATTGATAGCAGAGCGTGTATCGGCATACATTGGATGCAAGGGTTCAATGGCCAATGACACTTTATTCTCCTCAGCACGCGGAAGTAAAACTTCTATCCCCTTTTTGATCTGATCACGGGAAGTCTCCAGTGATTGCCCTACGGCTGCGCCACAAACCAGCACCAGCATGGGTGCCTGAATGGCGGCGGCTTCATCAAGCATCTTTTTATTGTTTTCTATGGCCTGCTCCCGCCCGCTTTGCCCGGTGTGTGGAAAAAAACCACCCCGGCAATAGGCAACAACATCCAGCCCACTTCCGGCCAGTAATGTCCGGGTCCGGGAAAGTCCTGAGGTTTGTAACGCATCCTGCCAAACAGTTACCCCCTTAATACCCGCCTCACTGTATTTTTCAAATGCGGTTTCCAGCTCCCAGGGTTTGGTGGTGATAGTATGTATGCATAATCTTTTCAATGCCTGATAGTTTTAGTGGGTGACCTTGTCATCCTGAGTGATTAAAACAAACCACCAAAGAAGCAATAGTAGGGTTTGTTTTCGATCATTCTTTGAAGATATAAAGCCAGTTCTCTCAGGTGATAATCCCCCCACATACATGATTCGCTATGAGGGATGCTGCTGCCTGCCGGTATATGGTCCCAGTCATTGGGGTAGTGGTAATTGGTATGCAACAAAAGGCCCTGATGCTCCGGCTCATGGCTCAGATAGGGGGCTTCCATCAATGTACCGGCCACGGTTAACCCTGCCTGGAAAAACTCTTTTCCTTTGTCCTCATTGCCTTTTTCCTCCAAATACCTTCCTAATCTCAACAGGCCCTGTGCGCCTATGGCGGCGGCCGAACTGTCTACCGGCTCAAAATCGTTAAACGGATCGGCGGGTTGGTTCAGGTAATCTCCCAATTTATGCAGACCGGGCGCCCCGGTATCCCAATAGGGAATGCCGTCTATTGCTGTGTTGGCTATGTAAAATTCACAGGTGGCTATGGCTGCTTTTTCAAATATCCCTATAAGCTCGCTTTTGTCATGCCCAATCTCTGAAAATGTCTCATTCGAAGCTTTCAAAAATTCCAGTTGCTCGGCAAATCCAAGCATCGCCCAGCTCAAACCCCTGGTCCAGGTCGAGAAACCGGAATAGCCCTGTTGTGTATTTGAACATCTGTACACCCCGTTTTGCGTATTAAAAATACTTTCGTGGGCCGTTCGTCCACTCATGTCATAGCGGTCTCTTCCTTCGCCATAGTAGACCGCATATTTGGCAGTGCTTTTAGCATGTGTAAAGGCCCTGTCCAGGAGGCTGCTCTTCAAGTCCTGTTCACCCCGCAGGTCATGCCCCAGCAAATGGCTTACCACCAATACACGCAAGGTTCGTACCGTATCTACAAATAAAGAATGCGGCCCATTAAAACTGTGAATAAATCCACCATCTTCGGTTTTCGTCCAGCGCGCTGCCTGCACAGCCCCTGAAATCTTGAGCGCCAGCTCATAAAAGTTTTTCTCCCAGGCGTCAAAGGCTATTTTCCCTTCCAGCATCAACCTCAGCAGGTTGCCATAAGTACTGATGTTGTTAAATCCGTGATCATGCACACCGAAATGGCTGACGTGTGAAGCCATCCTTTGTAGTGTATTATCCCGCCCTATGGTGAGAAACTGATCGGAACCCGTAGCATCGAATTGTAAAATGGCAGAGCCGTATTGAAAGCCCTGCGTCCATTCGGTCCAGCCCCTGGTAGTGTATTGGCCGTTCACGGTAAAGACCGGTGCCCCTTGCTGCCTGTCATAATTCGAATCAACAGATAATATTTTTTGCCCTGACAGCTCCCAGAGTGTTTCAATTTTTTCTTTGAGGTCTTCCGGGTTTAGATGATTTAGTATTTCCATGGAATTTTTTAAAACAACTAAATCTAGCTTAATTCGACACCAAAGGGAATACACTTTTAAGCTTAATGCTGGTACTTTTCGTACATGACGGCCCTAAAGTCGGATGGGGCGTAGTTGGTTTTCTTTTTAAAGATCCGGCTGAAGTAGGAGGGTTCCTTGTAACCTAATTGGTAGGCAATTTCTTTGTTGGTCAGGTCGCTGAATACCAGCAACCTTTTGGCTTCCAGGGTAATACGATCCAGTATGAGTTCGCTCGCATTCAGTCCGCAGCTTTTTTTTACTTCCCGGTTCAACCGGGTAGGAGAGATGCCTAATAAATTGGCATAATCTTGTACTTTTTGATTACTGTGAAAATTTAATTCTAACAGTGCCTTGAAATTATGGTAAATATGGGGGCGCTCCGGTTTACCCGGTTTATCCTGGTTTTCCTTTCTGTAAAACATTTTACTCTTCAAAAGAAAGATGTTCAGATAATGTCGGATGACCTCCCCGCTTTCCGGCTGGAGATGAATGTATTCTTTTTTGATCTGCTTTAATATTTTAGTCAGATGCTTAAAGTGTTCTGTCTGCAGGTTTAGAAACGGCCTGGACAGTTCACTGAAGTAGGGAAGTTTGACCAGCGAGTCTTTCTTGTGAGGACCCATCTCCACAAATTCCCTGGTAAATGCCATAATGTAACCCTGACAGCGCCCTTTCATGGAAACAAGGTGAACCTGTCCGGGAGAGATAAAGTGCAGGCTGTTGTTTTGCACTTCAAATTTTTTAAAATCGATTTCGTGATAACCATTGCCTTCAAAAAAAATGCATATCTCGTAGAAATTGTGGCGATGGGGAATATTGGTATTCAGGGGGATGTTGGGGAAAAGCGGATTATGCCTTTTATCTTTTTTTAGTGTGTATAGTTTAAAACCGGTTAATGTTACGTTTTCTTTGGGTATGTTGTATAGCGGAATTTTATTCGTCATAGTCTTTTTGGCGCTATCAGCTTCCTTTTTTATAAATATACTCATTTATTTCCAAACAAAACCGGGGTATCAAACCGGTTTAATGATTGCAATACCATGCCTTTCAAATGGATTTTTTAATGACAAATCTTTTCCCCTTACCACCTTTGGCTTCTGCCATGCTGCCTTGTTGACATCCAACCAATGGATTTGGAATTTCTTTTGCGGAATTTCGAGATTAACCTGCCCTTTTCCGGGAAAATAAACAATCATTTCCCCCCCGGAATTGCCGATGGCATAGGCTTCGTTGTCATCCCTGTTGCTTAATGGCTCATGGAAGGGCCTGGCCCGGAAGAAATCGATGCTGTCAGTAGCCATCCGCAAGCTACGGATCACCGCCCTTGCCTTTTCCGAAACCCCAATACCGCTGGTTGGCCGGTGAAAACGGGCTGATGCTGCTCCAAAAAGCACATTGCGAACAAACTTCTCAATAGCATCATTATCGTCTCCTCCATGTTTTCCCTGATTGGCCCCGTAAATTTTGACATTGGTCACCGGTCTTAAAAAACCCCGCTTTTTAAGCCGTTCAATTTGTCTTCGCCCATTGTCCCAATGCTCCTGGCCTTTTTTATGATTGTTTTGCGATATTTCTACGAAATCATAAATCTCAGGGTGGTCAAAAGATTGGCGGTGGGCGATATGATCCAGATCCCAGGGATCCCACATTTCAGTCACAAGCACCGGCTGAGTGGTTTCTTCTTTTGCCCTGGTTTTAATATAACCGGCCCAAAACTTTCCCCACTCCGAACTGACAGAGGTTTCATTGTCGATACAATAAAGGATGTGACCGTATTGCAAGGTGTAGCTCAATAGTTTATCCACGAATTTTTGCTGGTACCCCAGTACAACAAAATTTGTTTCGGGACTGGAGGGTATGGTTCGGAAAAAGGCATTGTTGGTGCGGGTGGGGTGGGAGGGCACCTCTGTGGGTAATTTGGTACGCTCTACCGTGTAGTTCTGGTTGTTTTCCGGGTTGAACGGGTTTTTTAACCAGTTACTCCGGTAAAAATCAAAGGTGGCCCATACCTCTATCTGAACTATAATTTCCCTTTCGGCGGTTAGCTTCAGAAAGTTATGGAACCTGTTCCAGTAAACCTCATTCCATTGTGTAAGATCATATTTGTCTGTTTCCTTATTAAGATGAAATGACCATTCGTCACCTTCATCCCTGCTGGACATGGTACAGCGCACATAATTACCCCCGGCCGCTTTCAGGTGATCTAATTGTTCTTTGACATTCCCACTTTGAAAAAGATTGTCATTGTCCGATCCACCTAAAAGCAATAATGGCTCTCCGCCAAATTCAAAGTATTGCGGGTGATCCCGGCTTATGGTAAGTTTTTTGCCCCGGGAGCCAGATTGGGAAAAACCTTGAAATGAAAGGCTGATGAATGCCAGGCTAAAAAAAAAAATCATACTTTTAGTGCTCATGGTTGATTTCAAAATATAGTGGTCTTGAAATATACGAAACTTTGCTATTATTAGATGATGTTTTAGGGATGATACATCTCAACCCCGCATCCATACTACACCAATTTGTATCCATTTTATAGCAAATATTTTACGGAGATTAATTTGTATTATCCTTTAGTATGGTAATTTTATATGATCGGATAAAGTTTTTTTATTTAGCAGTCAGAAAAATGAAAGCATTTATACACCAATTTTTCATGTTAAGTCTTATCATCGCATTTTTTCTTTGCGCTTGCAGTGAAAACCAGCAGGAAAATGATACGCAAGGATTTCCAAACATTGTATATATTCTGGCCGATGACCTGGGATACGGTGATCTGACATGCTATAATCCGGAATCGAAAATTGCAACCGGGCACCTGGATCGACTGGCCAGGGAAGGTATGATGTTTACCGATGCGCATAGCGGTTCCGCCGTTTGTACCCCCACCCGCTATGGTATCCTTACCGGGCGGTATGCATGGCGGTCGACGTTGAAAAGAGGGGTGACATGGAGTTATGATCCTTTGTTGATCGATACAAAGAGATTGACGGTAGCATCCCTCTTAAAAACTCATGGATACCATACGGCCTGTATTGGCAAATGGCATCTGGGGCTGGACTGGCAACAGGATGCTTCCGGTAAAACGGACATTACCCTGCCTGTAAAAAACGGGCCGAATAACGTGGGGTTTGATTACTTTTTTGGCATTACTGCCTCACTTGATATCCCTCCCTACGTGTATATGGAAAATGACCGGGCAACGACTACCTCCATAGATACCATTGAAGCCATGGAAGGCAAGGCGTTTTGGAGAAGAGGGCCTATCGGGGATGATTTTAAGCACAAGGAAGTGCTACCGAAGCTGACAGAAAAAGCAGTGGATTACATCAAACAGCGCGCCGAAGGGGAAGCCCCGTTTTTTTTGTACTTTCCCTTGCCCGCCCCTCATACTCCCATTTTACCTACCGATGAATTTACAGGTAAAAGTGGAGTTAAAGCATATGGCGACTTTGTGTTAATGGTAGATGATTTGGTGGCCCAAATTGTAAGTGCTTTGGAGGAAAACGGATTGAAAGAAAACACATTAATCATATTCACCAGCGATAATGGTTGTGCTCCTGTGGCCGGTATTAAGGAAATGAACAGTTTTGGCCACTATCCCAGCTATATTTTCCGGGGACATAAGGCAGACATATTTGAAGGAGGGCATAGGGTACCCTTCATTGCCAACTGGCCCGCAAAAATAAAGGGCGGGGCACAATCGGATGAAACGGTTTGTCTGACTGATTTTATGGCCACCTGTGCAGGGATTACTGACAGTGAATTACCTGATAATGCCGGTGAAGATAGCTTTAACCTATTACCGGTCCTGTTCCGAGAGTCATATGAAGCGCCATTAAGGGAGGCTACGGTACATCACTCGGTAGATGGTTATTACGCAATCCGGCAGGGCAAATGGAAATTGTTGTTTTGCCCCGGGTCAGGGGGGTGGAGTTTTCCAAAACCCAAAGAGGCCCGTGCAGAAGGATTGCCCATGATGCAGCTCTATGACCTGGAGACCGACCCCGGAGAACAGGAAAATCTGGCAGATCAACACCCTTCCATAGTAAAAAACCTGACTGAACTCATGGCAAAATACATCCGGGAGGGAAGAAGTACCCCGGGAAGTCCCCGGCAAAATGAGGGCGAGACACCTTTTTTACCGGACGAAGTGTACCAAAGGAAATGGCAGTAAAAATTAGTGGGTGCTTACTTTGCCAAAACCTCTCACACCACCAAGGCCAGGAGTAGCGTAAAATGATCCTAGCACAGTTTCAACATACCATGACGCCTGATAATATCCCTTACGGAATGCCTTTTGACTACTCAGGAATTCTCCTTTTCCTCAGCCGTTTCCATTTCCTTTTGGCTGATGCCCATTTTTTTGGCCAGATCACCCAAACCACTTCTGATATTTTGTGCGGCATTTTCCAGGGCGCTTACGCCCGATTTTACTGTGTTGACACCTGTGCGTTTAGTGGCCCTGATCAGGCTATTCACCACTTTGCCCGAGGATTTTACAACCAGGGTTTTTAACAGACCCGAGGCTTCCAGAAAGGCATTGTTTCTTGCTTTTTTCCTGTCAAACACTTCAAGGGAGCCACAGTATCTTTTTGTAATAATCCCTACTCTGAGTGTTAAAAAGGCATTGACCGATCCCTCGAGAATGGAATCCATAATGATGTGGGCGGCATGCCCTACAATGGGTAAAGATTTTCCCGGACTTTTGAACATAGCATTTAAAACCGGTTCTATTTGCCTGCTGATGTCCAAATCCTCCACCTCTGAGGCCAAAAACGCTGTACCTCCTACATTGGCATACAACCTGAGGATATCCCGGATTGCCGGCCTTTGCCAGTAAATATGGGAAATTTCCCAAACCATTTTGGTTTGAGTGATCAGTACAGTCAATGCGTCGAGCTTGCCATTCTGTGATACTGCGGTGGTTAAGAATACACTGGTAGCTGTTTTTTGAATAGCATCGTTGGCCTTCACCTGCAATATATCTAAGGCTTTATCCAGATCTTCTTTTTTGCTTAAATCAAGATTTAATCCCTGTAAATACTTGTTTTTATCCAGTCTTCCGGCCAATTGTCGGTAGTATTTTTCTTTTTCCTGCTCGTTTTCCGGCAGATCGAGGGGTTTGGGCAGTTTGAAATATATCACAAAGGGTGTGATCAGTACTACCGCAAAAATTGACACCAGCATACCTAACACCACATGGCCCAACAAAGGGTTAAGCGCTGATAAGTTGGCATAAACCGCGGCTACCTGGTTGACTACGAATAAGGTGAAGGCCAGTATCACCGCTATGCTCACAAAAATGGCGAATGTTTTAAATTGTCTTTTCATATCCTCCGGATTTAAGTCGGTAAGGTGTCAACATGTATGTTTGATCGACAGGCACTTTTTGATGAACATTGGGGCCTCTAAGGCATGTAAAGCCGGATAGCGCGGGCTTTATTTCCGGTATTTGAAATATAGCCCGCGCTAATATTGTTGTTGGTGATTAAAATTCCAATAATAATATAGCCTTGTAAATTTTTCCCCCCAGATCTACGGAAATTAAACCATTATCTTTCTCACAATCGCCTGACTCACCACATATGACTTCAGCCTTGACAAAATCTCCCGGCATCAGATCATTGATTTTGTTAACGCTTCCTGCAAAAGTTTCATGAGTTACTTTCGGACTGTTTACTTTTTCTGCCAGGCGATCTTTCATTTGGTCGAAAACGCAAAAACTCAGCGCAAGCACAACCACAGTTATGATTTTATCAAGTTTCATAGCCAATCCCATTCTTTAAGATGACAATTCAATATACGTAATTTTGTTACTCAGGGGTATTAATTAAATGTTAATTGAAGATAAACCATGTTGGCCGGAATATAGAAAGGTTGAATGGCTAACATCATCGGTGTATTTTATTCCCATGAAAGGAAAATGATAACCGCTTCAAATATCGACAGTTTCGAAACGGTTTCGTCATGATGTGGTAATTAGCGATCTTCGTAGGCTTGTTTTGGCTGTTAAATACCTTATATTTATTGGCAGAAAACACATTAAATCAGATTTCAATATGCCCAATTATTTTACTGAAAACGAAGATTTGTTATTTCATTTTGAGCGCTTAAACCTGCGGGAGACAGTACAAATTCTTGAGCACAACTATGATTATGCGACGCAGTATCCCGGGGCTCCGAAAGACTTCGATGAGGCGATTCGGAATTACCGGAGTTCGCTGGAACTGACCGGTGACCTGGCGGCCAATTTTATAGCTCCCAAGGCTGAAAAGGTCGATCTGGATGGTGCAAAACTTAAAAACGGCAAGGTTAACTATGCACAGGAGACGCTTGAGTCGTATGGGCAACTGGCCCGTGCCGGGCTCACAGGCGTAATTTTGCCGCACAAATATGGTGGTATCAATTTTCCCGCTACCATTTATATGATGTTAATTGAGCTGGTCTCCAGGGCAGATGCATCATTAATGACGCTGTTTGGCTATCAGGATGTAGGCGAGGCCATCAGTAAATTCGGTAGCCCTGAAGTCAGGGAACGGTTTCTGCCTCCGTACACCAGTGGTGAGCACATTGGGTCTATGGTGATGACTGAGCCGGGTGCAGGATCGGATTTACAAGCTATTCAATTAAAAGCCTGTCAGGACGAAGATGGGCAATGGCGGTTAAATGGGGTTAAACAGTTTATATCGAATGGATGTGGTGATATGCTGTTGGTTTTGGCCAGATCCGAAGCCGGTTCTAAAGATATGTTTGGGCTCAGCCTGTTTGTCTGCCCAGGGGGTGATAAGGTGCAAATTACTCATGTAGAAGAAAAAACGGGCCTGCATGGTTCGCCCACCTGTCAATTGTATTTCGATGATGCCCCTTGTTATCTGGTCGGAAAAAGGCGGCAGGGGCTGATGCATGTTTTATATGTACTAAATCATGCAAGATTCAGCGTGGCGGCCCAGGCTTTGGGCATGGCGGAAGCTGCCTATCGGGAAGCGCTGTCATATACCAAAATACGCCGGCAATTTGGAAAACTCATTTACGACATGCCTCCCGTCGCCAACATGCTGATCGATATGCGGGTGGCTATAGAAAGCTGCAGGTCATTACTCTATGCCGGTGCCCAATGGCTCGACCTGCGTAATAATCTGGAAGAGCAGGCAGAGATATTAAAGAAGGAGGGACAAAACACAGAAGCCATCAAGGCCCGGTTCCGGGAGGCGGCGAAAATAACGGATTTGCTTTCACCTTTGACCAAATATGTGGTTAGTGAAATGGCAGTTAAGGTATGTTATGATGCCCAGCAACTGCATGGTGGTATGGGTTATATGAGGGAAATGGCAGTTGAACGCCTGGCGCGCGATGTGCGCATTACCACCATCTATGAGGGTACTTCGCAAATCCATATCGGTGCCTGCTATAAAAGTGTTGCCGGTGATGTATTGAAGGATTTTTTTGAAGAAAATGAAAGTAAATCCTATCCGGGTGAATTAAAAGTTCTGGCAGATAAAATGCAAGAAATGCGCCATTTATTTTTAGCGTTAAATGCATTGACCCGGGCCCATGAAGACAGTAAGTTCAAAGAGGCGGCTGCCAAGGAATCGGTGGATGTTTATAGTTATCTCTACCGGGGGTATCTGTTATTGTCAGAGGCCTCTCAAAACCAGCGAAAACGGCATATTGCCAGGCGGTTTATCATGCAATCCCTGGCTGCTGCTCACCAAAGTTTACAGGCTGTGAAAAATGAACAGTTTAATGATATTGGCTTTGCCGGTATTATCTGCAGGTAATACAGGTAGAGTGGCTTCAAATACCCAACTACTTGCAGTATTGTTTGATGAAAAATGCGGATTTTGTATCCCCTAAATTGGCAGCCTGCTGCCAATCCTCACACGCAGAAGCATCGTTCAATCGGTATTTTACATTGGCGCGTCCCTTAAAATATGAGGCATTACTTTTTTCCAGTTCAATGGCCTTATTGAAATCGGACAAGGCGGCACCATAGTTTTCCATATTTGATTTCAGGTTGCCCCGGTGGTAATAGGCAACGGCATATCCAGGGTCGATTTCTATGGATTTATCATAGTCTTTCAATGCTTCGGCCAACTGCTCTTTTCCTTCATACAAAACACCCCTGTTGAAGTAAGCATCGGCATTGTCAGGGCTTAAGTCGATAGCTTGCCCCAAATCTTCAATGGCGGCAAGATCCTGGGTAAGATACATATGTGCCTCGGCTTTGTATAAAAAAATCTGGGGGTTGTCATTCACATATTTTAAGGTATTTTCAAAATCTTTCACGGCGTTGCCGTATGATTTAATGGCCATATAGCACTGTCCGCGGTGGAAGTACAATTCTTTATTTTGAAATTGGCTGTTTTCAGCTTCCTGGTAATAGGTGATGGCCTGAGCATGGTTTTTCAAATGAAAATGACTTTCTGCCATGAAAAACAATACCTTTTTGTTAACATCTCCCAGACTTTCCAGCATCTCAAAATCTTTAATGACCGCCTCATAATTTTTAAGATGAAAATGGGTGGTGCCCCTGTTTTCATAAGCCCTTCCATAGGCTGCATCGATTTCAATGGCCCGGTCATAATCCTTCAAAGCCTCTTCAAAGTTTTCCAGTAACTGTTTGGCTTTTCCCCGGTTGTTATACACCATTGCTTTTTTATCTCCAAGCGTTATGGCCTGGGTATAGTCCTCTATGGCTTTAGGATGATCTTTGAGTTTAAACTGGCAGTTTCCCCTAAGGCTGAATGTTTCCCCATCTTTTGGGTTAAAACTGATCGCTTTATCGAAGTCCTCCAAAGCGCCGTGATAGTTTTTACCTTCATACCTGGTGTGGCCGCGATGCTTGTAGACAATATGATCTTCTATGCCGAGCCGGATGGCTTTATCGAGATGAGGGAGTGCTTCCTTATAGGCTTTTTTTTCGTACAAGGCATTCCCGAGGCAGTAATAATCTTCTTTTTCAGCCTTTTCATTTTTTACCACTTTTGAAAGATCGGCAATAGCCTCATCGATGTCCTTATTAAAATAGTAAGACCGTCCCCTGGTTGTGAGCAGTTTATGATCCTTTACACCTGCCGCCCGGGCCTTGTTGAGGTGGGCAATGGCCGCTTCGTATTTTTTCTGGTGGTAAAGTGCGTAGCCAAGATAAAAGTCGATCGACTTGTCTTTCTCTCCTAATTCCCGGGCCCGAAGCATATCCTCATACACACCCTGAAAATCACTCAGCACATATTTAGCGGTACCCCGGTTGAGATAAGCCTTGCCATAATTGGCATCCATAGCCAGGGCAGTGTTATAATCTTTCACGGCTTCTTCATATTTCTCCAGTTCAGCTTTGGCCTTACCACGGTTATTCAACAAAACCGGATTTTTTAAACCCAGGGTAATGGCCCGGTCATACGCTTTGATTGCTTTTTCAAATGCTTCCAGCCTAAAATGCGCATTACCCAGATCGAAGGCTACCTGTCCCTCCTCATTTCCCGAATCAATGGCCTGCTGGTAATCTGTTATGGCTTTTTGGTAATCTTTCAGCAGGTAATGACTATGACCTCTCCGGGCAAATATTTCCTGATTTTTGGTTCCTTGCCGAATGGATTCGGTGAAATAAGTGACAGCGGCCTTGTAGTTTTTTAAAGTATAATGTCCAATGCCGATTTTCTCATTAATTTCCCCGTTATCCAAACCTTTGCTTTTAGCTTTTGAAAGATCCTCTATGGCCGGTTTATAGTTTTCTTTGACAAAATGTAAGTTGCCCCGGTAGTGATAGGCCTTGCCTTCGGTCTGACCAAGTTCAATGGCTTTATTCAGATATTGCATTGCTCCATCTTGGTCTTGTATTTCATAGTTTGCATACCCCAACATCGTATTTAACTGCCGTTTGTCATCAGAGGCATGGATGGCACGTTCTAAATCCGCGATGGCGCCCTCATAGTCTTTTGACAGGTACCTGGCCTGTCCCCGGTTGGCAAAGGCTTTCAGGTAGCCGGGTTGAATCTTGATGGCCTGGTCAAAATCGGCGATGGCACCGGCATAGTCTTCGGTATTTAACTTCGCCTTGCCCCGGTTATTAAAAATGATTTCATCTTCCATGCCCATACCTATGGCCCGGTTGTAATAGGTGATGGCTTCTTTATATTGTTCTTTTCTGAACAGAATGTTGGCGAGTTTATAATACAGGTCTGTCTCATTGGCGCCTGCACTGATGGCTTTACGAAAATCACCTTCGGCTTCATCATATTGTTTGAGAGCATACCTCGCATGTCCGCTGACCGTCCATAGGTCTTTTTGATCGACACCTTTTGCGGCGGCCTTTACCGCCGATTCGATACACCCCTTAAAATCTTTAATCTGATATCTGGAAAGTGCCGATAAAAGGTAAATCGCTCCGGCAACTTCTCCTTTTTCCAGGGCTTTGCCAAATTCCCTGTCTGCTGATTGATAGTCTTTGAGATGATAGCTTGACTGCCCCTTTTTGAGCCAGACCTCCTGTGTAGCTAAATCCGTAGTAATGATTTTCTTGAAGTATTGATTGGATTCTTCAAAGTTTTTTAATGCAAAATGGGCCTGGCCTAATTCGGATAGGAGCCTGGGATCTTTATTCCCCAGGGTGATGGCCTTTTCCCCGTCTTCAACCACCCCTTTCCAGTCTTTTAACCGCAGCCTGGCACGGGCCCTGTTGGCATGGGCCTTTTCATACGTGCTGTTAAGGGCTATGGCTTTATTATAATATTCGATAGCGGCCTGATGCTTTTCCAGGTAAAAACGGGCTTTGCCTGCATTGTTGAAAAACACTTCATCCTTGAGTCCTTGTTGTTCCGCCTTGTTGAAGGCGGCTATGGCTGCTTCGTATTTTTTTAACCTGAATTGGGCATTTCCCAGATAAAAGTAGTTTTCAGGAGAGGCATCCCCTATTTCGATGGCCCTTTGCAAATCTTCTCTGGCACCGGTAATATCTTTCAATTCATATTTTGTCCTGCCACGAACGGTGAAGGTGGCAGCATCCTGAAACCTGAGTTTGATGGCTTCATTTAAATCCGAAAGGGCTTTTTTGTAGGCTTTTTGATCAAAATGGATTTGCCCTCGCAAAGAAAGTGCAAAGGTGTTTTTATTATCCAGTGCAATCACCTTGTCCAAAGCTGCCAGCGTGGCTGTTGTTTTATTTTGTTGTTGGCTTATAAAGGCAGCCAGTAACCATACATCCGGGTTATTTGTAAAGATGGCTTTGGCTTTATTGATCGATGCATTGGCCTCAACCATGTTTTTTTGTTGAAAAGCTATCAAACCTTTCATGAAGCTCCGGTCCGGTTTATAACCCTTTGCCCAATCTTTCAGCTTGAGATTTTTGGATTTTATATCGGACATAAAAGCCTGATCGACCAGGGCAAGTGATCCGGAATTACCCTGAAGGTTTCCAATATTCAGTGCTACCACCGCACCTTGGCCATTAATAGCCGGCCCCCCTTCCTTAATGACACTTTCACTGTTTACCAGCGCCCATCCGCCAAACATTTTGGATTTTCCCAGGTCGGTTACCGTTACGGTTGTTTTATCAAGCCGATCGAATTCATTTCTTACAAAGAGGCTGAGTTTTTCATTTTTCTTATAGGCATGATTTATGAGGTTTACGGGGCTACCCTTTCCGGTAAAATCCTGTAAATCAAACTTTACCAGTCCAATTTTTTCATTTTCACCAATAATTTTGCCTACCTTAAAAACAGTGCTGTCTTCTAAAATGACCTGGGCATGATCGGCATCCTTAAAAGTTTTGCTCAGGGCAATACCTTTTCCGGCTTTGTCAATAAAAAATCCGGTGCCTGAGTTAATAGCCACACCGTTGGCATTGAAAGTTTTGATGTAAAAAATGGATTTGTTTTGTGCTGATACCAAATTGACAAACAGCAAGAGCCCTGCACCGACTGTAAGTTTTATCGTTCTATTCATAAGCTTTCTACTTACTTATTTCATCCATGAAACCACACTGAACAAATTTACTTTTTAGCCCTGTGGCTATTTTTTTTAAAAGGTCATGAAACTTACATAGCTTTATTATTGACCATTTATATAAATTTTTATAATTAAACCGTTACATTTGTTAGTTATAGATAAGGTATCGGGTCAAATTATTCAAAATAACAACAATCAGTATGGCATTTTCATTTAACCCATTTAAGAAGAAGAAAAAACCAGGCGCTCAGTGCAACATATGTAAATCGGGTATGGAGTACGAGGAAGGAAATATTTTAACTTCTTCTCAAATAGTCACTTCTAATTCGTTTTGGGATAAGCTGATGGTTGAACCTGAAACGATTTCCTATACCAAAGCGCACTTTGAGTCGAGTGACGCTATGGCTACAAAGATGAGACATATGATTTTTAATAAATACAGTGAGAAAGATCAGGCGTGGATTGTGTGTGATTACTGTGTTGAAATGTTTGATGTTGAGAAAGAACAGGTAAAGGAACACGCCAGAAAGTGGTGGGAGACTGACAAAACCTTCCGGCCGCCGGCTTGTGGCAAAGCAAGTGAGCAGATGAATGAGCAGGAATACAAGGCTGTCAAAACCTATGCAGTCATGCAGGCCGGAGCGCGGTTTTTAAACAGGGAATAAAAAAAGCGAATGGTGTTTGATTCGCTTTTATTTAATATGGTCTGCTTTATAGTTAAAGGTGAATCACCTCGTCATAAGCGGCGGCAGTTGCTTCCATAATGGCTTCCGACATGGTAGGATGAGGATGCACGGATTTGATAATTTCATGTCCTGTGGTTTCCAGTTTGCGGGCGGCCACCACTTCAGCGATCATTTCCGTAACATTGGCACCGATCATATGTGCGCCAAGCCATTCTCCGTACTTGGCATCGTAGATTACTTTTATAAAGCCTTCCGTAGCGCCTGCGGCCTTGGCCTTACCAGATGCTGAAAACGGAAACTTACCTACCTTGATGTCATAGCCGGCCTCTTTAGCCGCTTTTTCAGTATATCCTACAGAAGCAACTTCCGGATTACAGTAGGTGCAGCCCGGAATATTGTTGTAGTCCAGGGGTTCCGGCGATTGGCCGGCAATTTTTTCCACACAGATGATCCCCTCTGCGGAAGCTACGTGAGCCAGTGCAGGACCATGTACAATATCACCTATCGCATAGATGCCGGGGATATTGGTTCTGTAAAAATCATCAACCACAATTTTACCCTTGTCGGTGGCCACTCCGACATCTTCAAGTCCGATGCCCTCGAGGTTGGTGGCAATACCTACTGCGGAAAGTACAATATCGCATTCCAGGGTAGTTTCACCTTTTGGTGTCTTTACGGTTACCTTACATTTGGTCCCTTTCGTGTCAACAGCGGTTACCTCCGAGCTTTTCATAATCTCGATGCCGGATTTTTTGAAGCTCCTTTCCAATTGTTTGGAAACCTCTTCATCCTCTATCGGAACTATTTCCGGCATGAACTCAACGATAGTTACTTTGGTGCCTATAGCGTTGTAAAAGTAGGCAAACTCCACACCAATCGCCCCTGAGCCAACTACTACCATAGTCTTAGGCTGCTTGTCAAGTGACATGGCTTTTCGGTATTCTATGATTTTTTTTCCGTCGATTGGAATCGCCGGAAGTTCCCTTGACCTGCCCCCGGTCGCCACGATAATGTGGTCCGCCTGATAATCCGTGATCTTTCCTTTTTCGTCTTTTACCGCTACGGTTTTATTGGCTTTCAATTTCCCAAACCCGTCAATATGGTCGATTTTGTTTTTTCTGAACAAAAAGCTGATTCCTTTGCTCATAGAACCGGCCACATCCCTGCTTCGTTTTATCATGCCTTCGAAATTGACCGTTGCCCCTTTTATATCAACCCCATAATCCCCGGCATGGGATATATAGTCAAATACCTGTGCACTTTTCAATAATGCCTTGGTGGGGATACAACCCCAGTTCAAACAAATTCCACCTAACTCGGCCTTCTCTACCACACCAACTTTCATACCCAGTTGAGAGGCTCGAATGGCAGCCACATAACCTCCTGGGCCACTTCCTATTACAATAAGATCATATTTTACGGACATATATTGTGTGTTTAACGTTACCTGATTTACATTGCCACAAATTTATGTTTTTTGGTGATAGAAAAAAATCATGGAATTATTCAAAAAAGCCCTGGCAGGGATTTTTAATCCCGCCATTCCACAATCAGGATAAAATCAGTAACTATCAGCCTGTATCAATCATTCATAAACTTGTTGTGTGTGGATTTTTTCTACACAGTGTTGAGATAATACAACAGATTTTTTCACTATTTAATAATGATGAATTCTTCATATAATCCTAAATGATTATAAATCAGCATATTTTCGTATCATAATGGTTTTGGCACAGTTTTTCTATATTATTGGTCAGAAGTAAAAACGCTAACTTTCGGAGTTGAGAATAATAATTTTATTATGCTTAATCTGAGGAAGATAGTAGTAGTGATTTAATTTGGGACTTTGCTCAAAAGACTCTTTCAGCAAGAAATTTCTGAAAGGGTCTTTTTTCAACAAACATTAAAAACAGGTGTCCTGAATATTAAAATTAGAGACCAACATAATTACAGACCAATAATTTATATCCATAATCAACCAAAACGTCTGAAAACCCTCCGGCAAGGAGGGTTTCTTTTTTTTGCCATGTTAGCGTTAGTTTAAACTTTTCTGGTTAAATTTAAGTGCAATAAACTTAATTAAATCTATCTACAATCGTACTCTATGTCAAAAGTACTTATTATTGACGATGACCCAACCTTTTGCTTGATGTTGAAATCATTTTTGAACAAAAAAGGATTTAATACGCATGAGGTTCACAATGCCAGACAAAGTATTAAAGCCATTCAACAAGAAGACTTCGATATTATTCTTACAGATTTCAGATTACCGGATATAAACGGTCTTGATTTGCTAAAAAATATTAAAAAAATTGTACCGCACACCCCTGTAATTTTGATGACCAGCTACGCCAATATCCGTACGGCGGTGAATGCAATCAAAATGGGTGCCTATGAATATGTAACCAAACCGATCAATCCAGACGAAGTGTTGTCGACCATTAACCATGCGCTCGATTCGGTTGAAGAAAAAAAATCATTGGCACAACCGGGGGCCAGGAGCCCTTCGACTCCGGGAAATTTTCAGTTCATCAGCGGAAAAAGCCCTGTTTTTCAAAAAATTCATGAGCACATTGAATTGGTGGCGCCTACCAACATGTCTATTTTGATACAGGGAGAAAGTGGAACGGGCAAGGAGTATGTATCCAGACTAATTCATCAAAAAAGCAAGCGAAGTCATAAACCTTTCGTAGCCATTGACTGCGGCGCCTTGTCAGATGAGCTGGCAGCCAGCGAGCTTTTTGGCCATGTAAAAGGGTCTTTTACCGGAGCGACCAATGAAAAGAAAGGGCAGTTTGAAGTGGCTAACGGCGGAACGCTTTTTCTGGATGAAATAGGGAATCTTTCATACGATGTGCAAGTCAAGCTTTTAAGGGCCACGCAGGAGAGAAAGATCAGAAAGGTGGGAGGCAACGTGGATATAGAAGTAGATGTGAGGTTGATTGCGGCTACCAATGAAGATTTGATGAAAGCTGTGAGCAGGGGAGAGTTCAGGGAGGATCTTTATCACAGGATCAATGAGTTTCAGCTAAAAATCCCGCCGTTAAGAAAAAGGGGAAACGATATCAAAGAGTTTGCCTATCATTTTTTAAAAATCTCCAACCAGGAACTCGATAAAGAGGTGGAGGAGATCGGTGCTGATGTTATCGAAAAGTTTTTGAATTATTTATGGCCAGGCAATATCAGGGAGCTGAAAAATGTCCTGAAACGGGCTGTGCTACTGGAAAAAAACAAAGCGTTAGGCGTGGCCAACCTGCCCGATGAGATCAGATATCCAAGCGAAGCCAATACACCCCATACACCGGAAGATGATGAGGGAATTGCCTTGAGAACAGTTACGGAGAAAAAGGAAAAGGAAATGATCCTGCGCACCCTGGAACAGGTCAAGTACAACAAATCGAAAGCCGCACGCATTCTTAATATTGACCGAAAAACACTGTATAACAAAATCAAACAATTTAACATCGAAGTGTAGAAGCCGGGCAAGTACTTTCACAAAAGGCTATTCATTTGTTTGGATGGCAACGACTTTTGAGCGGATGCCCCTGTGTGAGATAGGAGACCAACCGAACCTGCGCTGTGAGCTAGGGAAGTTGCTTAGTGCTTAACTCCTGCTTGAGCAGAATAATTTCCTTTTTCAAGGCTTTGATTACCGCTTTAGCGATTGTCTCGACTTTTTGGACCAGCGGAGTGATTTCAGAAGCGCTGGCATTACCGCGATCCAATCCTTCCAGTTTTTTTAATAGAGGAATAGCAGCCACGACTTGCAAATGCTGAAATGAAGGCAGCATTTTATGTCCCATCATACTTACTTTGTCCCAATCCCTGTTTTTTAACCCGCTGTCCATCATTAATAATGAGTTTTTGGTATTGTTAACAAAAGATTCCAACACCTCCAGCAAGGATTCGTTTCTTTCCCCGGTAAACTGTAATATTTCGCTTAAGTCGTACAATGGCTGTTTAGAGGTATCTTGGGGTTTGTCTTTTTGGCCCTTGTGCTGCCCATTGGTTTCAGCCACGTTTTCAATTTCAATTTTCAGCGCGCCGGCGATTTTGTTAAAAAGGTGGGCCTCTTTAAATGGTTTTAACAAATAGTCATTGATGCCTGAATCCAGGTATTTCCGAATGTCATCTTTCATGACGTTGGCGGTGAATGCCAGGATGGTGGTTTTGGACTTCCGGGGATCCTGCAGTGCACGTACATGTTTGGCGAGATCAATGCCACTGAATTCCGGCATTTGAATATCGGTGATGATAAGGTGGTAAGCATGTTCTTCTATTTTTTTGATAGCTTCCTTACCATCTATCACAAAATCAGCATTTAACCCCCACCTGGTAAATATTATTTCGGTAAGGTGCAAATTTAACTTGTCGTCATCAATGACGATCACTTTATACTCGCTGAACAATTGACTGCCATTGAACGGAAGCGTGCTTTCCCGGGGCAGCGGTTTAAAGTCCTTTCCTTTTTTGAAAGTTAGCGTAACGATGAAGGAGGATCCTTTGTTTACCTCACTGTTTACTTCCATGGTGCCTCCTTGTAGTTCTACCAGTTTCTTGCTGATGGTGAGCCCAAGTCCGGTTCCACCGTATTTTCTGGTCGTACTTGAGTCAGATTGACTGAAGCCTTCAAATATTTTGTGTATATTCTCCTTTGCAATGCCGATGCCACTGTCATTCACCTCGATCCGGGCAATTACCTTGGTTTTAAACTCCTTTTCCAAAACCGCTTTGATCTCTACATAGCCTTCATGGGTAAATTTAATACCATTGTTGACCAGGTTCAAAAGGATTTGTTTCAACCGGAACGGATCCCCGGCCAACACCTGGTTTAAATTTTCATCGAAACTATATCTTAGCTCGATGTTTTTCTGCTCTGCCTTTAGTTTCAGCGTTGCATAAACATCTTTGATGACATTGATCAGCTTAAAAGGAATTTCCTCGATCGAGAGCTTATTGGCCTGAATTTTGGAAAAATCAAGTACATCGTTCACAGTGGCCAGCAAATGTGAGGAGGAACTGCGGATGGCTTTGAGGTATTCATCCTGCGTTTTTTCCAGGCTGGTATTGGAAAGTTGTTCCGAAAAGCCCAAAATGGCATTAAGCGGTGTCCTGATTTCATGGCTCATATTGGCCAGGAAGTCTTCTTTTGCCTTGGCCTCATTAATCGCTTTTTCCCGTGCCTTTATCAGCAAACGGCGGTAATAGTTTCTTTTGGTGATGTCATTAAAAAGAATGTATATGAACATAATGCCGCTGAAAGTGCCTAATATGCCCGTGCCTATGATGGTCATGATGGCATCGTTGGCAGTTTCCTGCGCTTTTATGGTATTTTGACGGTGTTCATACGCTTCATGGGATTCCATTTCATTGATTAAAAACTTCACCTGGTTTAATATCAGCGAATTGTTTTCAATGATTTCCAATTCCTTTTGCGTAATAGCATATTCGCTCCTTTGTTCCTCGCGCTTTATATTGGTAATGATTTTGGTTACCGTGTCTGTGACTACCGCAGATTGGGCAGGTGTAATCAGTTCGTCTTTTTCCTTGGACTTGTTGATTTCATCCAATAATACCATTTCAATTTGCGCCCTTGTTTTTGCCTGTTCCTCCGCCAGTTTTATAGAATCTTCTCTTTTTTTCTTCCGCGATCTGAGAAATCCTTTTTTCTTTTTGTCTATTCCTCGATTGGTAATCGAGTCCAAAACCTGTATCGCCGAGTCTATGTTGATGGGCTGTTCATCACGCAACAGGCCGGTGTCTATTTCAGGGCTGGCAATTTCTTTGGCGGTTATTTCATTGATGGCCTTTTTATAGTAATCGGTTTTTTTCTTGCGGGAATATAATTTAACATATCCGTCTGCCCCCTGCAATTTTTCATTGATTAATATGGTAATGCTGTCGAGCATTACCAGTGTCTCAGCCTCATTTTCAAAGAGCACCCTGAGCGAATCCAACCGGCTGTTAACGCTGTCTGTGTACACAAAAAATGGCTCCAGACTGGCATTACCGGAACGCAGGGTGGACTCCCTGAGAATGACTTCGGCTTCTGCAATATCCCTGACAATCCTGTTGAGCAGGGTAAGCTTAATATCCGGTTGGGAAATTTGGTCGATAGAATTGACCAGCAGGTTAAAACTTTTGTAAGCAATGAATCCCACAAACAGCACACCACATATTACCAGACTAAAACCTACCATGATTTTAGTTTTGATGGATGCACTTTTCGGTTCTCCGGTCATTTTTTATCTACACGTTGAATTTTTTCTTCTATTAATAACGGAATTTTGTTTCTATTATGCCACATTTTGGCGTTTTTAAGTGTCCTTATCACAGGATAAGTTAACCAAAGGGCCATGATTACCGGAAGTACCAGCCTTAAAATCTTTTGTCGCGTATTCAGGACAAACCGCTCCATTGCAAATATAAGTAAAAAGAAAACACCAGGATAAATCGGGGCTAAAAATCGATCGGCTTCATCGAAGTGCGGACGATCATAAAAATGCCTGATCACCAGATAAGTGAGTATGATAAAAACAATACCGGTGATATAAGATCTTTTTTCTTCTTGTATTTCCGGCCATGTTTTCCACAACAGATAACCCATGAAAATTACCAAAAGGGTAAATATGCCTACCCTTAACCGGTAATTGAGCGGCAGTGGGAATAGCCAGGCACTTAAAGCATCCGAATAATTTTGCAGGTTTACTGAAAAGCTGCTTAACAATGGAAATTCGCCTATAAAATTCGGGGTTCCCAATCCACCGTACAGGATAAAAATCAACAGGGCCAGGGCGGTGCATATAGCTAAAATTTGCTTTTTGGAAGAAACAAAATGTGTGGTTAATGCCAGCAATAAACCGAGGCTGAAAAGCATACCAGCCTTTCTTTGCCAACAATAAAGCAGGGAAATGAATAGTATGGCAACCAGCCTATTGAAAGTTTTGCGTTGAAAAAAAAGCCACAACAAATACCATTGCAGACTGACCAAAAATATAAACAGCGGCTCGGTCCAAATGAAGCTGTGAACCATTAAAAGCGGCGTACTGAATATCAATGTGGCCGCATAAATTACGAGCATTTTTTTACTGCTGAACATTTCTTTTGCAACCATTAAATGAATAAAAACAGTGCCGCCTAAAAAAAATGCGTGCAGGTACTTCAGCGTCATCTGAGCGTTGGTACCCATGATTGACAGCATGACGATTTCAAGGCTTTGAAAGGGGAAAAATGTGGTGAAGCCAATTTCTTTGAAGGAGTGATTCCTGGCGAAAATGACTGACTTTTCCCAGTACTGATAGGAATCATGTGTCAGCCCTAATCCATTAAGATTTGCATAAAAATAAATAACAACGGTCGATAACACCGATAATGCGAGGATAAAGCGATTGTCAACTATTTTTACAATCATTTTAATATATTAAAATGAAGCTATAATTTAGGGCGAATTTTGCGGGCAGTGACCTATAGATTGACATTATTATCTTAATATTATACAGAAACTTCATATCTATGAAATTATTAGCAGGAAAAATAGCATTGATCACCGGAGCATCCAAAGGAATCGGTTACGGTATAGCCAAAAAATTTGCCGAACATGGCGCCGATGTAGCTTTTACCTATTTGTCTAGTATTGAAAAAGGGGAGGCATTGCAGAATGAACTCAATGCCATGGGGATTAAGGCTAAGGGTTACCGGTCGGATGCTTCGGATTTTGCGGCTGCGGAAACTTTGATCAATGATGTTGTGAAAGATTTTGAAAGGTTAGACATTCTCATCAACAATGCCGGGATCACCAAAGATAATTTATTAATGCGTATGAGTGAGGAAATGTGGGATAGTGTCATCGACGTAAACCTGAAATCAGTTTTTAACACTGTCAAAGCTTCAACGAGGACTTTTATGAAACAACGTGGCGGTTCAATCATTAATCTGACCTCGGTAGTAGGCCTGAAAGGAAATGCAGGGCAAGCTAATTATGCTGCCTCTAAGGCCGGAATTGTCGGTTTTACCAAATCAGTAGCCCTCGAGTTAGGTTCCAGAAATATCCGTTGCAATGCCATTGCCCCCGGGTTTATTGAAACCGAAATGACCGCTGTGCTCGATGAAAAAACCGTACAAAGCTGGCGTGATGCCATTCCTTTAAAGCGTGGCGGTTCTCCGGATGATGTGGCTGACTGTGCGGTTTTTCTTGCCTCTGATATGTCGTCGTATATCACAGGCCAGGTTTTACAGGTAGATGGGGGTATGTTGACTTAGGGGGAGGTTTGGTGTGTTGGAATGGGGTGTTGGGTATTTAGTAATTGACAATTGACAATTGATAATGGACAATTGAGTTTGTGGAGCAGCGGAGTGTTGAAAATTTTACACAAAGTGTTATTTTGAGGATAGTCTATAAAATGGGGGTTTATTTTTTTCTTGTTTTTTTATCGAAAAGAGCATTTAATTCAGGGAATTTTTGCAACCTTGTTGTTTTTACACAGGCTGGATTACAGGTCGTTTCAAATCACTGAAGGCTGGGTAATTCGATGGTAAACTTGGAGCCTTTTCCTAATTGGGATTCCACTTCGATTTTGCCGTTCAGCTTGTTGACTATTTCCTTTACCACGTAGAGTCCCAACCCTGCCCCCCGGGCACTTTGGGAAGCGCGATAGAACATGTCGAATATTTTGGGCAATGACTCCTGGTGCATACCTTCGCCATTATCTGTTACGGTTATCTTAGCAAGCTTTTTCCGCACTTTGATTTCAATGCTTACATGGGACTGCTCCTTTTCAAGGTCATTAAATTTCAATGAATTGGAGAATAAATTGGATATGATGACTTTGATGCGTTTAGCATCTGAATAAAAATCCGAAACGTCTTCGATGTCGCGGACAATGTTAAAGGCATTCAATTTTTTGCCGGAACCGTAATTGTCAATGATTTCGTCACAGATTTTTCCAAAAGAGATTTTTTCCACCTTAAGTTCTACACGTGCATTTCTGGAATAGTCGTTTATTTCATGTACGGTGTGATCGAGGCTTTCTATACTGTCCTGCATGTGAGCCAGGTATTCGTGAATTTTGTCCGGAGTGTCGATTTTGGCGATGTTGATCAATCCAAGCAGGGATGTTAATGGGGCCCGGATTTGATGCGATACGCTATATACGAAGTTATCCAATTCCAGGTTTATTTTTTTGAATTTGGCATTTTGCCTTTCCAGTTTTTTTTCGAAATCTTTTCTTTCAGTGATGTCATTGGCGATAATTGAGATCTGTTTGCTTTCCCCCTGAGCCTTTATCAGAAAGGTTTTTATTTCAAAAAAAGCCTGCTTGCCATTTATCTTGACCGGATAGGTAAATTTATATTTTCCATGCGCTAAGGTCTCGAAAACCGCTGATTTCCAGGCATCCGTTTCATTTTTTTTGTGAAATATCTCTATGAAATTTCCACCTTGTACCTGATTTTCCGATGAAATCTGTCCAAAAACCTTCGCAAACGATTCATTATAGGCAAGAAGCTCATAATGCTCATTGATCAACCAGATAGGAGAGTCAATGTAGTCTATAATTAAATTATGGAGGATCTTTTCATCCATACCGTTCACTAAATTGTTACTGGAATTGCCTAAATAAAATAGATTTTTATTCAGTAATAGAAAAAAAATCTAATACTTATATGAATATACTAAAATATAACCATTCAATTGAATGCCAAGGCATTAACTGGTTGTTTTTTTATCATAAAGGCATGCTTGTAATAAATTTCGTTATAGTCATAGGATGACTCCGGGGTTTGGCTTTAGTCATAGTATGACTTGGAGTCATGCTATGACTACTTATTATGACGCTCGTGCTTGAGTTGTCAGGAATGAAGTCTGCTAATTACCAGGTGTTTATAACTCCGTCCAATAGGTAGTTCTTTACCGGCCAGGTCGATGGTCTCATGGGAAAAAGCTTCAATTTTGTTCATCGCCACAATAAATGACCGGTGAATGCGCATAAACTGATGCGGTGGGAGGTTGGCTTCCAGGTGACTGATTTGTTCTTTGGTAATGATTACTTTTTGGGTTGTGTGGATTTTTACATAATCCTTTAAACTTTCAATAAAAATGATCTGTTGCAAGGGTATTTTCACTGTCTTGCGGTCAGCGCGGACTAACAGATATCGGTTCAAATCATCTGGTGTGCCTTCCGGCCGTTTTGGGCCGGTAGTAGTGGCCAGTTTAAAGTACTTTTGGATGGCCTTCAGGAAGCGTTCAAATGAAATTGGTTTTAACAAAAAATCAACCACATCCAGCTCATACCCTGCTAACGCGTAATCCCTGTAAGCTGTCGTGATGATGACCTTTGGAGGGTTGCTGAGAGACCTGAGAAAATCAAGACCCGTCATTTGTGGCATCCGGATGTCTAAAAAAATGAGATCGACCGGTTGCCCGTTTAGCAATTCAACCGCCTGAATGGCATTACCAGCCGTGCCGGCAACTTCCACGGTTTCAAAATGTTGAAGATGGGCTTTGATTACTTCAAGGGCGATGGGTTCATCATCTATAATCAGGCAACGGGTTTTCATAATGATACACTTTTACCTGACTTGATTTTCAAGGACTTGCCGGAGATAGACAGATAATCTCTCCGTTTGTTTAACGCTATGTATAAAGAGCATTTATAAGTTGTATCCAGGTCTTCTATTACCAACCTATGATGTTTTCCGTAAATCAGTTCCAAACGCTTTTTCACGTTTTGTAAGCCAATTCCCTGAGAAAAACAATCATCGAGGCCCCCATTGGACGCGATTTTTGAATTTTTAATCGTAAAGTAAAGTTCATTGCCTGTAACCCTCAGTTTTATGTCAATAAATCCATCCTTCACAGCATGGCTAACGCCATGTTTAAAACTGTTCTCAACAAAAGGAAGCAATAACATAGGCGCTATTTTTTGGTCAGTGACCTTGCCATGGGCCGCAAATTTGACCTGAATATGGGTGCCATACCGAATTTTTTCCAGTTCCAAATAGTCGGAGATGTGGTCAATCTCATTTTTCAGATTTACCTGGGGGGTATTGCATTGATACAGTAAATAATCCAACAGGTTGGAAACGAGTAACACCACCCTGGGGGCAATGTCTGATTTGGCCAGGGTGAGGCCGTAAAGATTGTTTAACGTGTTAAACAAAAAATGCGGATGAATTTGTCCTTTTAACACTTTTAACTCGGCCTCTGTTAATTTGAGCTCAGCCTCGAGCATTTCTTTGGCTAATTGTTGATTGTTCTTTTGTATTTCATACCAGTTTTTCAACATCTTAACAACAACAGCAAAGAAAACCACAAAATATAACCCCACCATCAGAAAAAATATGTCTTTGGTCAGGGGGTTCATTTTGCTGACATTTAAGTCGGCAAATATGACATAGGCCAGGAAGACAATAATCAGCTCGAAATAAGCAGAAAAAATCAACGAATAAATGGCATAAAGGACAAAAAATTTATAATTCTTTTTTAACAGGTATCTGGGTATAAGATAGTAGTTCACGAAATAGGTTGTGGCAATCGTGATGGGCAATAGCAGGCAGACAAACAGAAAGGTGGTATAGTAATCATTATAGGTATGGCCGTAAAAATAGGTGTAAAAGAGTAAGACCGTACCCCAAAAAAGGAGATGTGTTAATATTCTTATGTATTTTTTATAAGGAGACACTTGATCAGCCGACTATAGTTTCACTGCACCTTTTCTTAAAGTTAAAAAATATAAAAGAATAAATGATTATTTGTTATAAATAGACTAACAACACATTTACGGCAGGTTTTAACCGGTTTTTTGCCTCAATCTCCAAAACATCGGTGCCCGTGATTTTTGTCCACTCCCTTCGGTGGTTAATCTACTTTTCAGGTTTAGTTATTGGGCGGTAGATATATTGGGGCAAAAATTTTACTACCCATGCGTTTTTTCGAAGTTGTAATCATGCTTGGCCTGTTTATTTACCACCTCGGATTTGTATTTAAAGCAAATGATCCAAAATGGGTGCTTTTACCTGGAGTAGTAATGCTCATGATGCTCTTGGGGCTTTTCATGCAAATTTTTGTTATGTCGCATGCCGGCCGGGGTTGGGGACAAAGGTGAAAATAAGGTTTAGGTGATAACGTAGAAAAACCAATGTTTTATTTAAATTAACTAATATGAACTTTTTAAAATTCTTTAAAATGGGCGGGTGGGAATTTATGAGTGTATTAACGATTCTTGCCCTGTTAATTATTGCATTTTGTATAAAAAAAGCAGTTGATCTTTTTTCGGGAAAAGAAATGCCTCAACCTAAACTGGAATGGGGGTTAGGCTATATCAGGTTTTTTGGCCTGTTGGCGTTGGTAACAGGCGTATTTGGACAAGTAATCGGATTGTTCCAGGCTTTCCAGGCGATTGAGGAAATTAAAGAGGTTTCGCCAGCCTTATTAGCCGGTGGCCTGAAGGTTTCCAGTATTACCACTATCTACGGATTTATCATATATATCCTCTCGTATTTATGCTGGTTTGTGTTAAACCTTAGGTATGAACGCATCGTCTTTGATAAATAGACGGTAGACTGGCAAAGGCTGTCCGCCATTTCTAAACCTGCAGGTTTTTAACAATTTCGGTGATACCCATAATCAGTATTTGCACACCCATAATGGCAACAATCAAACCCATTAATCTTGAAATCACGTTGATGGCGTCTTCACCGATTTTGTCCTGGATTTTTTGGGCTGAGATGAAGACTACATAACAAAAGATACAGTTGAGTGCCGATCCGACCAATATCATCAGGATGTGTAATTCGTCCTGGTTTATGGCCGAAAAATTAATGGCTAACAAAATGGTACCAGGTCCCGATAACATGGGTATGGCAATGGGGCTCAGGGCTATGCGGTTGTCGGATTGGTTTTTTCGCTTGATGCTTAGCGGGGCATGGAAGCTGGCTATTTTACCGTTTAGCAGTTGAAAGCCGGCCATAGTGATTAAAATTCCCCCGACAATCCTGAAAGCATGTACAGGTAAGAAAAGAAACTGGAAAATGTAGTTGCCAAACAGGGTGGCCAGGGTAATGATGATAAACGAGAACATTACCGCTTTCAGGGCAATTTGTTTGATGTTGTAGGGTTGACGGGCTTCTACCAGTTTCACAAAAACCCTGAGATTACCGGCTGGATTCATCATAGCAAAAAATCCTACCAGAGTAGTAATCAGAAAAAATTCAGGATTGATCATACCTCGGTAGAAAAACAGACTGACATTATCTTATGCATTTATTTAAAAACCGGCCGGCAATTTTTCATCAATTAAGATAATAAAAGTAAAAAATAAAAATATTCGATGATTTTTTAAAACAGCAAAGTAAAAAGCCTGGCGCGGCTGTAGTTTCAGCGTCCGGTTGCCAGGCTTTTAATATCGTTTTGGCACGACTACCTTAATAACGTCACCCCGCCTCGTTGTTCGAGCGTGCGGTTAGTCCGGTCATATTCGCTTTTAAATCGTATCACATAAGCGTAGGTGCCAATAGGGGCCGGTTTGCCTCCAAAGCTACCGTCCCATTGAAAGTCTTTGTCAGTGCTGTGAAAAACCAATTCCCCCCATCTGTTATAGATGAATATCTCAAATTCGGTTACAAAGTTGGTAAATACCGAAAAAGTCTCATTTTGATCATTGCCATTGGGGCTGAACGCATTGGGTGCCGACAACCGGGGAACACAGTCTTCCAAAATATCGACCCGTCGTCTGTCCGTACAATTAAAACTGTTTGTAAGGCTGACTTCAATAATACCTTCCTGAGTGGCCAGGAAAGTAGGGGTTGTCGTGGTACTGCCGTTGAATACCCATTCATAACTCATAAATCCACTGCCGGGATCAAGTAAAACGGAATTTACATCCGGGTTTGGGTCGGCCGGGCATATGATGGCCTCTGAAGGCAAGTCACCCTGGGTAAATGGCGCCCGTATAAGGTCTACCGACTCTTCCGAGCTACAATCAGCATTGCTTACAGTTACGGTATAACGCCCCTCATCTACAGCTTCGATTTCAGGGGTGGTAAAGCCCAGAGCCCCTCCATTAAAAGCCCAGGTATAGGTCACATTCGTCTGCACTACCTCGGCAGTAATTGTTACAGGTTGGCCATCGTCGCAGGCCTGTTCAGGGGTTAAAATGATTTCTATGGGCTCATTTACCTTGAAGGTCGTGTCTGCGGAGGCTATACAGGTTCTCAGGTTGCTGCCTACCCTTACCAGATGCATAACCGGGTCCACTGAGGGCCCGACATTAATCGTTTGAACATCGGGGAAAGAGGTACTTGACCAATCATAGCTGAAAACCTCACCCGGCAGAGCGTTTTGCACATTGGCACTTAATTGTACCTGGCCGTCACAAATATCTCCATTGGTACTGAAAGTGATGACCGGTGGATTCTGGATGGTCACATCGATAGAATCCGTGGTATCGCAGGCGCCACCTACCAGATCCCTGACCGTTACATAATAGCGGTGGGTACCGATTTGGTTGATGCCGACTGTCGCTCCGATCTGTGATTGCCCGCCACTGGTGAAACTTCCTGTATTGGTGCTCCATTCCACTTCAAAATTAGGGTTCACAAAAGGATTGCCATTAATATCCTGCACCTGCCAAAGGGTAGGATCCCCTACACACCCATCCAATGGTCCGGCTATATTGAAAACTATTTGAGCGGTGTTAAAGGTCTCGTCGATTGTCTGAAGACAACCACCGGCTCCGGTGATTTCAAAGGTATAGGTACCGTCTCCCAATCCTGTAATGGTAAAGCCGTTTGCCCCATTATTGGGGGTAGGTCCTCCCGGAGGGCCTCCGGATCCGGTAAGATTGGCAGTGATATTAACACCATTCTCATCAAATACTTGCCATGTTACAGGAAAAACATCGGTATCTAAAGTGATTTCAGCGCTACCATTGTCATCACAGAAATCGGCCGGGTTGCCTGGAACTACACCTGTAATCTGAAAAGTAGATGGGGCATCGACGATGGTAATGTTGTTTTGCGTTACAGTACAACCTGACAAATTGTTGGTAACCGTAAGGTTGTAGGTACCTGCGCCAAGTCCGGGGATGGGGTTTACCCCATTTACCAACGGTCCGTTCGAAGGGTTCGGGCCGGTCAGGTTATAGCTAAAATCGCCTGTATCATTGAGTGTCAGGTCAATTGAACCATCATTGTTACCACAGGTAGCGTTATTTTCCACTACGGCAATGTCAGGCTGAGGATTGACCGTTATATTGACCGTATCCCGTCTGATGCAGTTGGTCAAAGCGTCTTCTACAAATACGACGTATTGAAACACACCGTCTACAGATGTGTCGACAGCTTGTAATCTCGTTGGATTATTCTGATCCACCCCATTTATGAACCAGGTAATGGTTGCGTTGGGATTTTGTGCATCCAGATCATTGACCGTTTCATTCTGACAAACCGTCCGGTCCGGCCCGAGGTTGGTCGCCGGCCGGCCGTCGACGACATTGATGGTGTCACTTTCAGAACAGCCATTGGCGTTGGTAATGGTAACGATATATTCTCCGGGATCCTGGATGGTGATGAGGCGGTCGGAGAAAACCTGGCCATTGCTGGAGGTCCAGTCAAAAGTCAGTCCGGGTGAGGTGTCATTGGTGGCGACGAGTTGCAGGTCGTTATCGCAGATGGCCTCAGCCCTGGAACCAAGGCCCTGTGGTGGTGCAAATACCTCGACCGTTGCGTTGAGCGTAGAATCAAAACCGCAACGGTTGGTGATCCTTAACGCCACGTTATAGGTGCCTGCTGCCTGATAGGTATGTACCGGATTTTGCTCATTGGATTGATTACCATCCCCAAAAGACCAGAAGAACTCGTCGATATCAGAGGTGCCTGTTCCTGTAAATGAAGTCTCCTGCCCCACACATGCCTCGGTAAAATCCAGGCTTGGATCCTGGGTAGGCGGTATTTGTGACTGCATGAAATTAGGAAGGCCCAGTGTACTGGTGGTGCCCGGTGCCAAGTTGAATCCGGCGGGATCAAAGGTCGAAATCTGAGCACTATCTTCATTAACAGAAATCCGACCCAACGTAGTAGAGCCGTCAATGGCTACATAGATCTGATTATCGGGAGCAAACTGGATAGCACCCAGTGACTCGTTAACATTTTCCTCGTTAATCAAGGCCGCCTCTGTTCTGAGTGAATCAAAAGCATATTCTTTCAGCACCGAATTGCCGTTGCCCAAATTCACACTCACATAAAGCTTGTTTCCTCCGGGAGACCACTCCAGCCCATACACAAAACCACTGTTTTCCATTAAATCGATCTGGTATGGGTTGGAAACCTCTCCTGAATTCGTATCAAAATCAAATATTTCCACAATATTGGGATTACCCGGTATGGTTACGGCGAGATTGTTATTGTCCTGGGTGAGTTTCATGTAACCCCTGCCGTTGTTTTCTATGCTGTTGTTATGTACCGACCCCACCGCCGAAAGTACAGGTTGTGGGATACCCAATGTATCGATAGGATAGGCCCGGAACGTATTATTACCAAATTCATGGCCCAATACCCATGTTATGTCCCCTCCCATAGTAGCTGTAAGTTTTTCGGTACTTCTTACGAACAGGGGTTTTCCTTTGACGGTCACCTTTCCAAAAGGGGCATCTTCTTTCAGATCTACCACAGAATAGCGCATATTGTAGGTGCCATCCCCAAATACTGCGTCGGTGGTAAATATATAATACATAGTTTCATCGCCGGGGAATTGAATGATGATAGCGGATTGTGTCGACCCATTGGTACCACCCCTGTTGATATCGGTTCCTCCGGGCATGACAGCGTGATCGCGGTTATAAACTGTTTCTCCGTCTGTATAAAACAGCAGGTCACCGTTCGCATCCGAAACAGTGGCTGTGCCCTCCGGTGCATTTTGTGCGCCGTCGTTAAGCGCTACCGGGGGATTTTCGTTAAAGTCAATCCCTGCATTATTACCAAAATACCAGAAGTTACCTGTTTGCTCCTCATTGCCATAAACAGTGATGGTAATAGCATCGTATGTGTCGCAGCCTGTGGCCTGATCGGTAACAACTACCCAGTAGGTACCGGCAGAATCCACGGTGATAGTGGGGGTCGTTTCTTCGGTAGACCACCCATAGGTCAGGGTGCCTTGCTGACCCTGTGGTTGAGGATCGAGTGTCAGGCTTTCACCAGGGCAAATGGTAGTATCATTGCCGAGGTTGATCATCAGGTCGTTCTGAAAGACTTCCACCACATCATTGAACACTTCGGTATCACCTCCGGCCGAAATGGTCAGGGAAACATTGTAGGTACCCGGTTGCTCATAAGTGACAATCGGCGCAATGTAATTTTCCTGGCCTGCGCCACCACCGCCAAAGTCCCAGACGAAATTGTCGGGTTGCGGCTCATCATCGAATTCCGGAAAAAACTTGGTCGTTGAATTGAGACAGGAGTCCAGATATTCAAATGAAACAGCATTTAAAATCAGCTCTTCCGGAGGGGCAAACTCCGGAAATTGCCGGGAAGTAAAACCTGTACCATTGAGTACGTTTATTTCGTAATCGATACTATCGACTATTTGATTAGGTACGTTGATTCTGCCCAACCTGATCGGATCGAACTGACCCGTTTGATAAAGATGATAAATTCGGTCATCCGGTCCCATTTTTAAGCCATAACTTCGGTAAATCGGGCCATTCGCCAGGGAAACAAATGTGTTACCCGGGTTGTTAAAATCAAATTGGTACAAATCGCCCGTCGATCCCGGTGCAGGTAAATTACCATGCCTGGAGATGTATAATTTGGTGCCGTCTGGCGACCATTCCGTATCATATATGGCCTGCCCGATGAGGTCATCGACCCCCGAATTGTTGATCGTCTGGTCAAATGTAAATGTGCCGGTGTTATTGTCGAAGTTGAGAATAACCACATTTTTGTTGGCATCCTGGGGCGAAACAGCAATTTTTCCGGCAGCAGGGCTGTATGACAAATTCGCTGCCAGCGGCGCTGAGGCGACATTAAATGTTCGCGCCGGAATTGTTACAATATTGCCGCCCGGCTGAATATCATAGGCGGAAATATCAAAGGTAATCTGGTTGTACACAATTAACCAGTATTGGCCTGCCGTTCCCTGTTCTACCACAATCATACCTTCTGCGGACTGGTTAATAAATGCCACATTTTTACTGGCAACAACAACCTCCCCCAAATTTGGCTGGCCGGGATTGCCGGCATTGCCCGGTAAATTCATGTCCACAATGGTGTAGTTTACACTACTCATCCCACCATTATTGAAATTTGCTGTGTTAGAAAACACATAGTACCTGCCAGGTTCACCGGGAATAGGGCTGATGGCAACGGGTTGGTTACCGAGGGCATTGCCTAGTATACCCCCCCCGTTAAGCATAATATTATGTGAAGCATCGTATATATTATCTCCATCCGCATAAAACAGTAACTGTCCTGTATTGTCATCTGTCGCTACTGCACTACCCCCCACACCAAAAGGTACCGCTTGATCGCTCACTACCAGGGGCTCATTGTTGAACTTGTTGAAAATCACCCCTTCTATCGAATTTCCAAAATACCAGTTATAATCAAAATACCCCTGGGCAAATGACTGATTGTGGTAACCGATAAAGGAAATTAGAAAGCTTAAAATGAGAAGATTCCTCACGTAGAACTTTATCACCATTACACTTGATTTAAAAAACTGAATTATCTTTCTTCAACTAATACGTAAAAAGAAGGGTTAATTGTATCTTTTTTTGCGAAAAAAATATATTAAACCTTGATTTCTTCGTTTATAATCTGACAATTTTAATGAATATATTACGCTTTATAAAGAAAATTTAATTTTCTATATATCTTAGATTTTTGATTAACACGGGTTAGATGATAAAATATTATATTCCATTCTTAATTGTGGTGGTGGTGATTTCAGGTGAAAAAGCAAGTGCCCAAGACCCACAGTTTTCCCAGTTTTATGCCGCTCCTTTATATCTGAATCCAGCTTTTGCCGGAGCCACGGGGCAAGCCAGGGCGGGATTGAATTACAGAAACCAGTGGCCCTCGATACCAGCCTCTTTTGTGACATCAGCAGCTTACTTCGATTACTTTTTTGAAGAATACAACAGTGGGGCAGGCATACTCATCAGTACCGACAGGGAGGGGCTTGCCGGGCTAAGATCTACCAGTGTCAGCTTAAATTATGCCTATCAGCTACGAATTAACGATTATTTAACGGTGAGACCTGGTTTATCGGCCGGTTATGTAATCCGGAATATAGACTTTGCCAGGCTAACCTTCGGCGACCAGTTCGACCCCGTAAGTGGCGAGGTGGTTTTGCCGGTAACGTCAGAACCTATCAACCTCGATAATGTTTCTTACCTTGATCTGGGGGCCGGTGCTGTGGTTTTTACAGAAAATTTCTGGTTAGGCTTTGCGGCACACCACCTTAATACACCCGATCAGGCTTTTACTGAAACGGCTGAAAGTCAACTGTCCGTAAGATATTCTGTTCATGGTGGATACAAAATCAAATTACCGAAAGCTTCTTACTCTAAAGGACAAATTCCCACCCGCCGTGAAAGAAGTATTACACCCACATTTCAATACAAAACCCAGGGTGAATTTGATCAATTGGATATAGGCACCTATGTGACATTGGAACCTGTGGTTTTTGGTTTGACCTATAGGGGATTACCTGTGAAAACCTTGAATGGCTTCCCCAACAATGAATCCATCATTTTTCTGGTGGGTATGACTTATAACGGTTTAAATGTAGGGTACAGCTTTGATTATACCATTTCCGATTTAGGAATTTCAAGTGGTGGGGCCCACGAGGTCTCCATATCTTACGTATTTAACCCGGGTGATAAAAGAAAACCTCCCAGAAATGTCAGGCAAATCCCATGCCCCAAGTTCTGATTAGCTGACCTTGAATCATTACTGGGCTTTTTCTCGCAGTAACCTATCGATTCCACGTTTATTTTGTTTATCTATTAAAAATAGATGGATATTGCCTCTTCTTTATAGCCGGGGATTATTTAAATTTGTATCCACCAAGGTGAAAATTATTGAGCCAACCCCTTTAACTTGAGTTAGTTATGAATACGCAGGCGTTGTTAATATTGATTTTAAGTGTTATCACTTTTGACTTTATCCTAGAGCAAATACTGGATTTTCTGAATCTAAAACACCAGAAAAAAGAGCTTCCGGCAGCGTTGAAAGGAATCTATGACGAGAAAAAATATCAGCAATCTCTGGCCTATCAAAAAGACAACACAAAACTCTCCTTTATCACCTCGACTTTCAGTTTCCTGCTGGCATTTGCCTTGTTGATAACAGGAGGGTTTGGCTACATCGATACCTTGCTAAGGGCTGAAATAGCACAAACAGATTTGCTTCCACTGGTTTACTTTGCAGTATTGTTTCTGGGATCAGATCTTTTGAACACGCCTTTCCAGTGGTATCGTACTTTTGTTATTGAAGAAAAATACGGTTTCAATAAAACTACTCCCAGGATATTCATTACGGACAAGTTGAAAGGTTATCTGATAACTTTTATTATCGGGGGCCTTCTGTTATGGGTGTTGATTGTGCTGATTGATCAGCTTGGCGAGGCATTCTGGCTATACTTTCTGGCGATCACAGCGGCTTTCATGTTGTTTATGAATATGTTTTACACCACTTTGATTTTACCTTTATTCAATAAACTGAAGCCGCTGGAAGAAGGGGAGTTAAAGCAGGCCATTAATAATTACAGTACAAAAATCAATTTTCCCATTCATAACATCTTTGTGATTGACGGTTCCAGGCGGTCGAATAAGGCCAATGCATTTTTTTCAGGTCTGGGCAAAAAGAAAAAAATTGTCTTATATGATACCCTGATCCAAAATCATAGCACAGAAGAACTGGTAGCTGTGCTGGCCCATGAGGTAGGACATTATAAAAAGAAACATATTGTATCAGGCATATTTCTCTCCATAGTACAAGTGACCATTATGTTATTCATTTTGTCCAAAATGATTTTCAATGAGCATTTATCCCTGGCCCTTGGTGCCGGGCAGTGGGGAATTCATCTGAATTTGATGGCCTTTGCCATACTTTACTCGCCTATTTCAAGGCTTACGGGATTGCTGATGAATATTTTTTCCCGGAAAAATGAGTTCGAAGCCGACGCTTTTGCTACCAACACCTACAGTGGAGAGGCTTTGAAAGTTGCTCTTAAAAAATTATCGGTTGACAATTTAAGCAATTTGCTCCCTCATAGCCTGTATGTATTTTTCCATTATTCACATCCACCTTTGCTTCAAAGGCTTAAGGCCATAGAGTTGAAGCAAAAACAACTCTCTTAGAATTCTTACCTTGTAAGTTTCAAAATCAAAATGCCCTACAAAAGTGATTAAATTACCATAGGTTTATCAAAATTAAGCGTAAACTAAATTTTTATTAAGTGATGAGGATTATGTACTTCTCAATCCTGTCTATGGGATTAGTTGTTGGTTGTAATCATGCCGTTTTCGCCCAAAAACAGGGCGATATAAACAAAAAATTAGACAAAGCAGATAAGTATTTCAGAGTAAGAAATTACGAAAATGCATTACCGATTTATCTGGAGGTGGCAAAATCCAAAGAAATTGATGTACCATTGAGCTATAAAATCGGGATTTGCTACTATGAAGCTGAACAACTGTCCGATCAGGTAAAAAGCATTCAGTATTTACAAAAAGTTGTAGCAAAAGACAAGAAAAATTATCCCAAAGATTTGTCTCATAAGCTGGCCCGTATGTACCACAAAAACAATCAATTGCCCAAAGCTATTGCGACGCTGGAAAGCTACATTAAAAGTGTGGATACCTACAACAAGAAACTTCATAAGGAACTTAAAAATGAACTGAAGATTTACAACAATGCTTTTATGGCGCTTACTTCCCAAAAAGAGGTCAAAATCAGTACAATGGATAGTGGGATCAATTCTGAATACACGGAATACAATCCTGTTGTTTCCACGGACCAGACCGTTATGGCTTATACGGTTTTGAAACCAAATAACGATAAATTGACTTCCAGCCAGAAGTATGTTGAGGAAATCTATGTTTCATACCGTAATATAGGGGGAAAGTGGTCGGCACCACAGATGATTCCAATCAATTCAAAGTTTAATGTAGGTACGGCAGGTATATCGCCTGACGGGGAAAACATGCTCATTTTTGTTGGATCGGCTAATAATACCGGTAGCATCTACAGAATTAAAAGGGAAAGTACCAATGAGTGGTCTCAGCCCTCGCCATTGGACCGAGGTATCAATTCAGATTACCTTGAAAGTACCGCTAGCATTTCACCCGATGGTAAAACCATGTATTTTGCCAGCAACAGGCCGGGAGGTTATGGTGGAATGGATTTGTACAAGGCTAAAAAAAATAGAGATGGTAAGTGGGATACACCACAAAATCTTGGTCCTGTGATTAACTCCAAATATGATGAAGATGCCCCTTACATTCACCCTGATGGCAAAACGTTGTTTTTTACCTCAAACGGGCTGAATTCAATCGGTGGAAATGACATATTTAAAACCGTTTATGTAGGTAAAAAATGGCAGGAGCCCAAAAACATGGGATATCCTATCAATACAACTGCCGATGACAATTATTTTACCTTAACTGCTGATGGGAGTGTGGGTTATTTTTCATCGAATCGTTTGGGAGGCAAGGGTGGACAGGACATTTATTATATAGATATGCCTGAGTCCGAAAGGAACATTCCCCTGACTTTGATTAAAGGCAGAATTCTGGATGGGCAAAGTTTGAAACCAATTGCCACACGGATTAAGGTAGTCAATAAAAAAACACAGGAAAAGATAGATTATGTATACAATCCCAATCCAAAGACCGGTAATTACCTGATTATATTTCCTCCTGGTGAAAACTATGATATGATTATCGAATCGGAGGGCTACCTGCCATATACCATCAATATCAATGTTCCTAATCAGGATAATTTTTATGAGTTATATCAAAAGATTTTTCTCAAGCCGATCAAGCAGTTCGGGGTGATTGTAGGGCAGGAAGTAGAGGTTAAGAATGCCTTTTTTGATACCGGGCAGGGGGATCCTATAGAGCCCAGAAAAATAAATGATGCCATGTTGGTTAACAATGACAGTCTTGATCTCTATGATATCATGGATGGTATTATCGCCTCTTCGGATACCACGGCTTTTGAATATCTGCTTGATTTGATGTACACGATGAATCCCATTGATGCCGTGGATTTTGACGATGATAACGAAAAGATTGAGTCTGCTTCACGCATATATTATTACGATGAAACCGATGAAAGTAAGCTGGAAGCAAAGCACTTGGATGGGAAAACTGTCTATTCACTGCCTACCATGTATGTTACGGAGCTTGCCGAAGCGCAGAAAAACTCAACAAAATCTTCGCTGCCAAAGGTTAATGAAAAAGTGTTGAGTTTGAAGTCCGTAGTATATTTTGATGTGGACAAAAGCGATTTAAAAGATAATTATCATAATGAACTGGAAAAAATACTGGCTACCCTGGAACAATATGAACAATTGGGAATTGAGATTTCCGGTTATGCTTCCTCTGATGGAAATGAACAGTATAACCGGGAGTTATCGGATAAAAGGGCGATCAGTGTTTTAGACTATTTTAATAAAAAGGGTGTAGTAAGACGAAGAATTGTGGCTAAGGGTTACGGTGCAAGTGGGGATCATAAGTTAAGTAATGAGGAAGCAAGGAGGGTAGAGGTCAGACTCGTGGATCTTAACAATCTTTAGGAGCATTTTTTAAGTCATAATAATCATTTTTATCATGTAAAACCTTCCGGGCGCCCCGGAAGGTTTTTTTACTGAGGTTCCTTTTTGACAATGGTAAATACCCTGCTTATATTAAATCCGAAAAAAATGTCGCCATCTGCTATATCGCCGGTGGTTTCGGAGACAAAGTAGCGTTCGAGCATTCCCCTGGAATTAGTGATATGTAATTGAAAGACATGGCCTCCGGTTTCAATGTCGAAACCCAGGGCAATGGCATTGAAGGTATCGTCGCCGAGGTTTTCGTCATCAAAACGGTAAAAATATTCCGCATTTAAAGTGACCCTGTTGCTGAGCTTGTACCTGGCCCCAATACCCAGGGCTATCACATCGTTGTTGATTTCCGGCGTCCTTACAAGGTTTCTATGCACCAGGGTAGGGCTTAACTGAAAAGAAAAATTATTGCTGAATTTTCTGGCCAGTAATAATTGGTAAGAATAGGAAAGCCTTGAGCTGAAAACATCTTCATTGCCGGGGCTCAAATCCTCGACCCCTGTGGCAGCCATCCCTGTAAAGAGCGAAAGTGTGACCGGCATGTTTTTTGCCCCGCTCGATTGCTTCAATAATTTGTATTTTGCATATGCATCGAATGTTTTTTGAAATGAGCTGCGGCCTATACCTATATTGAAATCATCTGTAATACCGTATTCCAGTCCAAACCGGATGGTGGCCTGATCGAGGCCAAACAATTCATAGAATCCATCATTGATCTTGCCGAACCGGTGTGCGATGATAAAACTCAATACCCCGCCGGCTGTGTTTTCTACGGATTGCCCGTTGATAATCCGTGTGGCTTTGAAAGTAGCATATGTGTAATTGATGTTGTTCTCATCCTTTGTTTCTTCCTCCAATAACTCCAGCAAATCGTCCTGGGCCTTTAGTTGGAATAGTGTTAAAATGGATAATGTGATGAAGATTACCGGTAATTTTTTGTTCATGATTATTTGTTATAAGGTTTTAACTCTAATTCAACGCTTACCTCGACCACCTCTGCAATATTGTTAACTACGGTTTTAGGGATTTTTATATTATAGTCTTTTACTGTCACCGGGAAGGATGTTTGGGCGGTAATTGTACCATCCGATATTTCCAGGGTACCCTCCGAAGTAACTGTATTTGTCTTACCGTGAATCGTAAGTTCACCTTCGACGCTTACATGGTACTTACCATTTCCTCGCATGCTTTCCCGATCGAAGTTAACTATTTTCCCTTTAAAGGTGCTTTTGGGATACTTATGCGATTCCACATAGTTTTCATTAAAGTGTTCCTGCATCAGTGCTTTCTCAAATTCAAAACCCTTCATCAGCACCGACAAGGCAATCTCTCCGTTTTCACTGTTCAGTATACAGGTACCTTGATGGTTATGGGCTTCGATATTTTCCAGCGCAGCTTCTGAAAAAAAAGAGATGTGGCCTGTTCTGGTAAAATACTTGTCCTGACTATAGGAAAGTTGCACAACACTCAGACTAAAAACCAAGGTTAAAGTTAAATTTTTCATAAAATTCAGGTTCTTTGTTAATTAGTTTTAGTTATCGGGTGCCCCGGCATTGATCCAAGCCTCCAGATTTCTGATATCACAAATTGGCAAGGGGCCGTCAGGCGGCATATCCCTGTCTCGTATGGCGTGTCTCCATATGCTGCCGTTATCGACATTTTCTTTGATTTCTTCATAATTTCTTAATAAAACCCGTCCGTTGCCAGGCACATGACAGCCTTGTATGGCACAGTTGGTCAGAATAAGTGGCTCAATAGTTGCTGAGAATGATACATTGGTGGTGTCACAGTTTTGAAGACCGAAGAGATCTTCTTCATTGTCGTAGTCACAACCGTAGACACAAATGCCTATGAAACATGCCGGCACAAGTATTTTTCTAATCATATTTCTTTTCATCATGGAATCAGTTTTCAATGTTGATTTATCATTCCTTTGTCAGGTAAGTTTATGTTTTACAGGAATAGTTACCTGCTATGGCATGATATTGCACTTTTTAAATTGTAATTCCTGCAACAGATCATCATAGCCAACACATAATCCCTTGACATTCACAAGCGTATTTTCCAATAGGTTTTCTATGTTCAGATTTAAGGTGGGATCGATTTCACAGTTCACACTTCCCTGCCGGCCTTTTAATAAGATATTGTATCCGCCGGTCTGATTTTGCTGGACAGTGGAGATAATTCCGGAAAAAGTTATTACCTTATCTACATATCTCGAAGAGGCCGTTGCCCGGTTCTTTTCAAATTCAAGGAATAACTCATCAGCAGAGAGTCGATAATCAGCCGCCGAAGAAGCAATATCCCTGTGGGGTTTGTTGTATTGGTATAAACCAAAAATTAAGATAGAGAGTGCCAGTATGATACCCGCAAATATGAGACCTCGTTTCATGTTTAAGTTGACATCAGTTTAACAGTTCAGAATAAATGGGTGTAATTTTTATCAAAATAAAAGTATTTAATTCCTGGCAACCACTGAATTAATTTTCTCTGAACAGGTATAATCTTACACTGAACGGGCAATTGAGTTATTTAAGATAAACACTGAAATTCAGTCGATTTTGCCTCCGAGCCATAATTTAAATTTTCCGGACCGGTCTGTACTTACGATGGTTTCGATTGAAGAAGGGGGAGAGAGTAATATTTTTACCCTTGATTTTGAATAGCTGAACATTTGATCTATCGCCTTGATATTGATAATGAATTGCCGGTTGATTCTAAAAAAGTTTTTTGGATTAACCATACTTTCCAAGGTGTCGAGGTTGTAATCAATCGGATAATTGTGCGAATCAAAGGTGCAAAGAAACACCACCTTTTCTGCTGTATAAAAATAAGCGGTATTTCCGATCTCTATGGTTTTAATCTTTTGTCCGTATTTCACTACAATTCTCTCCTGATAACTGTCCTGGTTTTCCTTCAACATCCGGAACAATTTATCATAATCAATTGCCTGAGTGGTCTTATTTTTTTTCCAATCCTTAAATTTTTCAAAGCTTTTTTCCAGTTCTTCCTGCTTGATAGGCTTTAAGAGATAGTCAATGCTATTTACTTTAAAGGCCTTGATGGCGTATTTGTCATAGGCAGTGGTAAAGACAACAGGGACGGTGACATCTATTTTTTTAAAAACTTCAAAACTAAGACCGTCAGCCAGGTGAATATCCATGAATATCAGGTCCGGATGGGCGTGGCTATCGAACCATTCGACGCAAGATTCTATGCTGTCTTCCGAGCCAACTATTCTTGCTTCGGGAATGGTTTGCTTTATAATTTTAATAAGTCGATGTAATGCCGCTTGTTCATCTTCCAAAATGAGTATGTCTATCATGCAATTTTAGTTAACAAAGGAACGATAACTGAAAAATAGGAATCAGATCGGTAAACTTCAATTTGTTTATTTGATAATAGCAGGTACCTGTTTTTAATATTTTCCAACCCAAAACCGGTGGATCCGGAATCCGGATTTTTAGGGTTTAAGTTATTTTTAACGTAAAGTTCTTCACCCCGGTCGAAAATCTCAATAGTTAAGTTCTTTTTTTTAGACACAACATTATGTTTCAACGCATTTTCGGTAAGTAATTGAAGGGTTAACGGTGGTATAAATGTTTTTTTTGCTTTTTCACTAATGTTTACCTCAATGCTGAAGTTGTTACCATACCTCTTTTGTTGCAGGAAAAAATAATCATTCATCAACTTTAACTCCTCTTTTAAAGTAATGATTTGTTTGTCCCTGTAAGTTAAGACGTGACGAAAAAAGTCAGATAGCTTTGAGACGTAATCTACTGCCAGTTCCTGGTTTTCTTCAATAATGGCTATCAGGGTATTGAAGCTATTAAAAAGAAAATGTGGATTTACCTGGCTTTTTAAGGTTTGAAATTGAAACTCTATGATATCTTTTTGCATTCTTTCAGATTGCTTCAACCTTTTTTCCCGGGCTTTTATATAATAAAACAAGCCTATTGCTAATCCACATATTACGCTTAAATAAAACCATGGTCTTTGCCACAGTGGAGCGACAATGGTGAAGTCAAACCTGGCGAGGTTTGATTCATACGCCTGACTGCTCAGCCTGGTTTTTACCTTAAAACTATAATCTCCGGGCGGCAATTTAGGATATGTAAAATGATAATCCTTAGAAACATTCCAGTCCAGGTCAAAGCCCTCGAGCATGTATTCATAGGATATTTCTTCCAGATGGCGGTATAAGGTACTGCGGCAGTAAAATGTCAAGTGGTTTTGATCATAAAGAAATCTTTCGCCGGGGTTAACCTCGACTTTTTCAAAGAAAATGGCCACGTGCTCAATAAACGTGGTATGGCCTATTTCATCCGGGTTTTTGTATTGATCAAATTTGATCAGGCCTTTTTGGGTGGAGATCCAAATGTTACCGTGTACATCCAAATCCACTGCATTCAGCGGGTTGTCGGTAATACTGGTTCCCAGACTGCTTTTAAGGTCATGGTATGTCGACTTATTATCCAGCAGGCCCATGCCATCCGCAAAAACTATGATAAGATTGCCGTATCTGTCCCCAATTAAACTTAAAATTGATTTTTTCTTGGGGCCTATCGCCCGGGTATGATCTTCAAATTTATCGTTGTTATACTGGTACAATTCGCCATTTGCCGTACTGAACCACATGTTTCCGTGAGCGTCTTCTGCCACTGAATAAATGACATTACTTGACAAATCATCGATAGCTCCGAAGTGTTTGATGGTTTCATTGTCAAAGACTGTGATCCCTTTTCCATGGGTAGCAAACCATGCCCTTCCCCTGGAGTCAATAAATACCTGATAAATGTAAATGGTGCCCAGGCCGTCTTCTTCATCGAAGTTTTGGAATTTGAATGAGAATTCTGCCGGGTTTCGGGGATTGGTTAAGCGGCACCTCGATACCCCTCCCAATGTCGCAAACCAGATATCGGATTGATAGCCGTTGATTGATAATACGTTATTGTTCACAAGACCATGGGATTCGTTGAGGTTGGTTAATATGCCTGTGATGGGATCAAAACGGAAAACCCCGTGCTCATAGGTGCCGAGCCATAAAAATCCATAGTCATCGAGGTAGGTACTGATGACTTTACCCGGATCAGGCAATTGGGGAATACGAAAGTGCGTAACCTTGTTGCCTGGCTTGTTGGGATCATATTTATTGATGCCCATATCGCTGGCGTACCATATATTTCCCTGCGTGTCAGTGGCAAACGAGTTGATTTCCTGCAGGCTCCGGTTAAAGTCGACGTGAAACTCAAACCTGGGATCAGTCATTTTCAGCGTGGAGAAGTTGTCACTGAACCATATGCCTCCCTGCCTATCTTTCAATAGAGACAACACCTTGGCGTTTTTAAATTTATTGGATTCTATCACCCGGTACAGGCCTCCATTATCGAAATTATAAGCAAACACCCCTTCCCGTTCTGTGGCGAGCCAGATTTCGTTCTTTTTTATTACTTCAACGTGATTGATCGGTCCGTAAGACCAGGATGGGTAATCGGTATTTATGATAGCTTCTCGTTCAATATCATATTTGCAGAAGCCGTTTTCATACAGGCCGATGAACAGGTCACCGTCGCCGTCTGAGGTGATGGTTTTGACAATGTTGTCTTTCAGGCCATCCTCAACGTTGATCGTGCGTATCTTCGGTATACCATTTTCCAGGTGACAGATACCGATTCCCCTGTCTGTACCCGCCCATTTGCGTCCCTTTTTATCTTCAACCATGACATAAATAAAATTATCTGTGAGGCCGTCTTCCAGGTTGATATTCACAAATTCTCCGTTTTTCCGGTAAAATATACCTTCACCATATGTTGAGATCCAGATAATGCCATCTTTGTCTTCCAGGATATCGGTAACAGGTGCCACTCGAAGACTGTCTTTTTGGTTTAACCACTGCAGATGCTGATCTGCCAAAATCGCTATGCTGCCGCTTTGATAGCCCACCCATAAATGCTGTTTACGGTCCTGGTAAATACTGGTCACCACATTGCCGCCGGATTCGGAAAGCAGATACCGGGTAAAAGAGTTTCCATCATAGCGAAACAGGCCGTCGGTCGTACCCAGCCATAACAGCCCTGAGCTGTCCTGGTATATTTTGTTGATGTTGACTCCTTCGTGTTCTTTTTTGAATGGCAGCTCTTTGACCCATAGCTTTTGAGCGGTGGCAGGGCAGCGTAGGATCAAGGCGAAAAGCAAAATACCGAACCATTTGCCGCGAAAAGAATTTGTTACCCTTTGTGAAGATATGTTATTCATCTTTTCACAAATTCAGCCTCTACTTCTACCGTGATCTCTTCAGCAATTTTTTGATAAACAACCTTGGGTATTTGAATGTTATGATCTTGTAAATAAACACTGAATTGGGTTGCAACCCTGATGCCTTGGTTCTTGACTGTCAATTGACACTTGATAATTCTTTCGTGAACCACGCCGTGGATGTCCAGGTTTCCTTTGGCCCGCACTTCGTACTCACCCGTTTGTTCAAGATCAATTATTTCAATCATCTTCCCCTGAAAGGTAGCATCCGGATATTTGTGTGTTTCAAGGTAGTTTTCTCTGAAGTGCTCTTTTTGCAAAGCACTGTTAAAACCATCAAACGAATTGATGGGAATGGTAAAAGCAAACGTGTGTTTGTCAGCGTTGATTACGCCAGCCAGGTTCCTGCTGAATCCGATAATCAATTCTAACGGCGCATCGGATTTAAAGTTGACTTTTCCGGCTTTGGTAATATAAATCGTATCCTGTCCTGGAATAGTCAGTGTTAGCCAAAAGCAAAAAAATGAAACGATAGAGGAAGCCATCGCATAAAATTACAAAATTTAGACTATTCGTTAATATGATTAATTATGCAATTTAATAATTGATTTATTTGCTTAATTTTGTGGTTTCTGATTTAAATCTTCATGGGTCAGATTCATTAACAGGTAATTTTATTCAAGACTATGTTTGACAATCTTAGTGTAAAGCTGGAAAGAGCATTTAAAACCCTGAAAGGGCAGGGGTCCATTACCGAAGTAAACGTGGCTACCACGGTGAAGGAAATTCGAAGGGCCCTGATTGATGCCGATGTTAACTACAAGGTAGCCAAGGAAGTAACTGATACTATCCGTCAAAAGGCCTTGGGGCGCCAGGTACTGATGTCGGTATCGCCCGGTCAGTTACTTACCAAAATTGTCGATGAGGAGTTGACGGCCATGATGGGTGGTGAAAAGGTTGACATCAGTATTAAGGGGGATCCTGCGGTTATCCTGATTTCGGGTTTACAAGGCTCTGGTAAAACCACCTTTTCCGGCAAACTGGCCAGTATGCTCAAGAAGCAAAGCCGGCATGTGTTGCTGGCAGCCTGTGATGTATACCGGCCGGCAGCTATTGACCAGTTAAAGGTATTGGGAGAGCAGATTGGGGTGGAGGTTTATGCTGAAACCGACCATAAAGACCCGCTTAAAATTGCCAGCAATGCCATAGCGCATGCCAAAGCCGGGAACAAAAAGATAGTCATTGTGGATACCGCGGGGCGTTTGGCAATTGATGAGGAAATGATGAATGAAATCACCACGCTGAAGGACCATCTGAAACCTTCGGAGACACTTTTTGTGGTGGATTCCATGACGGGACAGGATGCGGTTAATACGGCAAAGACCTTTAACGAAAGACTTGATTTTGATGGCGTAGTGTTGACCAAACTGGATGGCGATACGCGTGGGGGTGCTGCATTGTCGATAAAAACTGTTGTGAATAAACCTATTAAGTTTATCAGCACCGGTGAAAAAATGGATGCCCTCGATGTTTTTCATCCCGACAGGATGGCGAAGCGGATATTGGGTATGGGGGATGTTATTTCCCTGGTTGAGAGGGCACAACAAAGTTTTGATGAAGAGGAGGCAAAAAGATTAAACAAGAAAATCAGAAAAAACCAGTTTAACTTTAACGATTTTTTGTCTCAACTGGAACAAATCAAAAAAATGGGAAATATTAAAGATTTGGTGGGTATGCTGCCTGGTATGAACAAGGCTTTGAAGGGAATGGATATCGATGATGACTCATTCAGACCCATTGAGGCGATCATCAAATCAATGACAGCCAAAGAGCGGGAAAATCCTGATATCATTAATGGAAGCCGGCGAAAAAGAATTGCGAACGGAAGTGGTACTTCTATTCAACAGGTAAATAACTTATTGAAGCAGTTCAATGATATGCGAAAGCTAATGAAAACCATGAATAAAATGGGGGGAAGCAAAAGAGGGTTAGCCAATTTGAATCCGTTTAGCAGATAGCCGGATCTTCATATCTTTGTGGTTAGTTTGTTATCGAATAGCGCAAGCGTCCCGTGGCTATTGCACGACTTGAGCACCTGCCTGCTCATTGCTTCTGCTAAAATCTCCGTGTCTTGGTGCCTCCGTGGTGAAAAATGGTTAACCAAAAAGGCACCAAGACACAAAGAATTTTGTCGAAAATGTTGTGCAACACCCACGATACGCTTGCGCCAAACGGAGATGACAAGGAATATTTTAGCGGTACAAGACAGAGTTTACCGCTTCGATGGTTCTCTTGACGTTGGGCAGGATTACTTCGATTAAAGTAGGGGCGTAGGGTAGGGGTACATCCATGTTGTTAACCCTTTTAACCGGGGCATCCAGGAAATCGAACGCATCTTTTTGTATGTTAAACGCTATGTCAGTTGCCAGCGAAGATAGCGGCCAGGCTTCTTCTACAATCACCAGCCGGTTGGTTTTTTTAACGGAATTGATGACAGTTTCGTAATCGATCGGCCTCACCGTACGCAGGTCGATCACTTCACAGGATATATCTTCCTTTGCCAGTTGATCTGCTGCTTCCAGGGCCACTTTCATCATTTTACCGAAGGAAACCAAGGTGACATCATTCCCTTCTTTTTTCACTTCCGCCACTCCTATGGGCAATAGATATTCTCCTTCGGGAACCTCACCCTTATCAGCATACATGAGTTCAGACTCCATGAAAATGACCGGATCATCATCACGGATTGAGGCTTTTAATAATCCTTTAGCGTCATGTGGGTTAGAGGGTACCACAACTTTCAAACCTGGTGTATTGGCGTACCAGTTCTCAAAGTTTTGTGAGTGCTGGGAGCTTAACATTCCCGCGTTGCCGGTAGGTCCCCTGAAAACGATGGGAACATTAAACTGTCCTCCTGACATTGATTTCATCTTGGCGGCACCGTTAATGATCTGGTCAATGGCAACAAGCGAAAAATTGAATGTCATAAATTCAATGATAGGACGCAATCCATTCATGGCAGCCCCAACGCCTAATCCTGTAAAACCAAGTTCTGCGATGGGGGTATCGACCACCCTTTCCGGCCCGAACTCGTCGAGCATACCTTGACTAACCTTATAAGCACCGTTATATTCAGCCACTTCTTCACCCATTAAAAATATTTTCGGATCCCTTCTCATCTCTTCACTCATGGCCTCGCCTAGTGCCTGCCTGAATTGTAATTCCCTCATAATACTTGAATGTTAATTTAGCGCCGTAAAAATAGGACAATGTTTGTAATTACAAAAATGAAATAGTGGTAGATTGCCCATAAATGCAAAAAAAAAGCCCTCCTTTAAGGAGGGCCCTTATATAGACTTTAGTTAATTATTTAATAGCATTTCTGAAAGCATCACCAGAAGCGTAATTCCTGAATTCAAGATCAGTCAACGCTTTTTCTTTCAGGGAGGCATCAGCAGTAACTGCTTTGGTAAGATTGCTTGTTACTCCCGATTCATTGTCAGACCTGGCGCTGGCAATGGCCGCTGCATAGTAAGCAAGAGCCATGTCGTTATCTGCCGAAGTCGCCTGCTCCAGGGTGGTCAGGGCGCTGCTGTTATCTCCGTTTAATATCTGTGCCAACCCTTTGTTAAAGAGATTCACAGGGTTATCGGGAGCGTTTGAGAGATTGCTAACAGCATCACCGTATTTAGCCATCTTTATTTCGATAGCACCTTTTACGCCATTCATTCCCCTTCTGTCTTCATTGGAAGGGCTCATGCCTTCGGCTTTTTTCAAAGCATCGTAAGCTTTAGCAACATTACCCTGCATTAAATAAGCGGAACCTAAATTCACGTAAGCTTGCGCATTTTCCTGCTTTTTGTTGGAAATTTCGAATTGTGTAATCGCTTTATCCAGGTTGCCGCCGCCGTTGTTTTTCATGGCCATTTCCAGGTAGGTAGCACCCAGATTATTATGAGACTGCCAACTATCATTTTTCTTGGTAGCGGCGGTATAAATTTGTTCTTTCTCACTTAGCGATGGGGTTAACGTAGCAGCAAAGCTCAGCTCTTCATCTGAAAGCGTATCGGAACTTACCCCACCGTTAACAATACTTTTGGCCAGTACAGCTATCTCGGCATTGGTTTTTTTATCTTTAACCGTTAATATTTCTGTTTGGGCGGTTCTTAGTTTGGGATAGATATCTTTGAAAATGGTTCTGTACGATCCTAACCTTTGAAGCGCATCTTCTTTATCTTCAAACGAGCCGGCGCCATTGATTACATTCAAAATTTCAGATTTCTGATCTCCGGAGATACCATCGTAATTTTCCAATTCAGATCTAAATTCAGTCCAATCTTCCACGACAGGCTTAAGAATGAAGTTGATGGAGTCAGCCATCCCTTTGTAGTCATATTTTCTCATTTGCCTGCGGTAGAAAGTCTCAATGGCTTCAGATCTCTGCTGTGATAGCCGGGAGTTAATCCTTTCAGCACCTTCGGGTGAGTGAGTACCTGTAATGGTAACCGTTCTTGTGACATTTTTTTCAGCTACAAAAGCGTCGAAAAATTGGCCTCTGTCACTTCGTCTTTCAGAATATCTTAAAACCGGGCTTCCCTGCAAAAAGAAAAAATCAACGTTGGTCGGTATCAGTTCTTCCTGATCGTTATAACCGTGAGGTGCATACGCCGCATAATAGCTATTTTGCGCTAATCTTGAAGTGGTAATAATTCCTTCGGCAACATCCATCCTGGGAGTTTCTTTTGATTTGTTATTCCTTGGATCAGAAGCGACACCTTGTACCGTAAGTTTACCTGATTGCATAGCATCCTCATAAGGGAAGGAGAAATTCTCGCTTATTCTGGGCTGTTGTTCATTTGCATTGGGAAAATCCTCCTGTTTGAACTCTATACTCGTAGGTTGTGGTTGTATTTCACGATCACCAAATTCATAAAAATTGTTAACAGTGTAAACTTTACCTTTTTTCAGCATCTTCACCGGTAAAGCTGCTGACATTTCAAAATTTACTGTATCAGCATGAACTTCTAGCGGGGAGGGTGTTACGGTTAGTTGCTGTTGGTCAGCCATCTTCACCATTTGGTTCAACGAACAGCCTGAAAAAGATAGAACCCCTACTAGGAATAAAGCATAAACTAGTTTTTTCATAAAAGTCATATTTAAAATTTTGGTTGTGTCGAAGTGCAAAACTATATTTATAAAATTACGAATGCAATTTATAAGTGAAAAAATCTTTAAAAAGTCGAAATAATTCCTCATTTTCTTTATTATATTTGCAAATCTTTCTTTAAAAGATACAATGCGGAAAATTCAATATTTCTTCGAGTCACAAGCTTTTGGCGTTTGCACGAAGTTAGGAGAAAAACTTAGAATACCTATTGCCAGTATTAGATTATTTTTTATTTATGCTTCGTTTTTAACCTTCGGGTCGCCAATTATTATTTATTTGTCACTCGCCTTTATCATTAACTTCAGAAAACATCTGAGGAGAAGGAACAACCGCGTCTGGTATTTCTAGAACTTCAGATCCGAAAATATCTTTGCATTTTTCAGGAAATAAGCTGCCACTACAGATCCTTTATACATTTCATGAAACGGCATTGTTTTTCCCAGCTTCAACACCGCCTTTCTTTGGCCTTCAATCCTTAGAATATGTGTCAAAAAAGTCATATGGGCCCTTACAACCGCCCAAAAGTCCCTGAAAGACGTTTGACCCAGAAAGCGAATGGCTGCCACGACATCCAGCAGCCATCGCGCCGGTATTTTCCATAAAAGTTCGCTGGCAGCGGAGTTTTTATAAAGGGTTATCAGGCTATTTCTGAAGTTCAAATACGTTTTAAAGGGGTTGGCTTTAGGTAAGGTGCCTCCTCCCACATGATAAACCTGGCTTTCTCCACAGTAAAATATCCTTAATCCCATCCTTTTTAACCGCCAGCAAAGGTCAATTTCTTCCATATGTGCAAAATAATGGGGATCCAATCCACCGGCTTCGAAAAAGGCTGTCGCTCTTATAAACAGGCAGGCACCGGTTGCCCAGAATATCTCCCTGTTGTCATTGTACTGCCCCATGTCACTTTCAATACTATCAAAAATCCGGCCGCGGCAAAACGGATACCCAAGCAAATCGACAAAACCGCCGGCAGCGCCGGCATATTCGAATCTGTCTCGCTCTTTGTAACTAAGAATCTTGGGTTGGCAGGCGGCAATTTCGGGGTTTTGATCCATCAGGGTCATTACAGGCTCTACCCAGTTTTCAGTAACTTCTATGTCTGAGTTAAGCAGCACGTAATAATCTGCTTCTATTTGTTGCAAAGCACGGTTATAACCCTCGCTGTAACCAAAGTTTTCAGATAGGATAATCCGTTTTATATCCTGGTGATGATTGGTCAGGAACGAAACAGAGTCGTCGGTGGATTGATTATCAGCGACGATGATTTGGTGTCCATTGCTATGTTTTTTTAACGTAGGTAAAAATTGTTTCAGATAATTCTTACCATTATAATTAAGAATGACAATAGCTACAGTGCTCATCTAAAAAAGTCCGCCGAGGTTCATGCCGGGGATATTGGGTATAATTCCTTCGGTTGATTTTTTGATTTCTTCCCTTGCCAGCTCTTCCGCCTGTTCAATAGCCTTGTTTACAGCGGCAATGATCAAATCTTTTAGCATATCCTCTTCTCCGGGCTTGGTCAGGCTGGCATCTATTTCGAGGTTTACCAGTTGCTTTTTTCCATTGGCAGTGGCTTTTACCATGCCGGCACCCGCTTCAGCGGTGGTTTCTATTTTTACCAGGTTTTTTTGTGCTTCCTGGATCTTCTCCTGGGCTTCCTTGATCTTACCCATCATTTTCATCATGTCAAACATAGTATTCATTTTTTATTGGAAGAACAAAAATATTCTTTTTAATGGTGAATTCATACTCAAAAACGGTTGTCACTACCTGCGCAAAAGTACTACGCCGCCGGTCCTGGTGGTTTTAAGGCCGGTAAAATCGGTCACATCTACCCTGTAAACATAGGTACCCTCCGGCATAAGCTTACCCTTGAAGGTACCGTCCCAGCCTACATCCGCGTTATCTGATACAAAAATGATTTCACCCCAACGGTTAAAGATCTTCATACTGAATTCCTGAAAAAATTGCCCCTGGGCTTCGAAAGAATCATTTAAGCCGTCTTCATTAGGGGTAAAGGCATTGGGCAGAAATATCAATACCTCCAGTTGTACCCTGAAAAGGTTGGACAGGCTTTCTCGGGGTGAGGGATCATTGGAAACAGCTCTTACCTGATAAAATAGCATTTGAGACCCCCTGTTCCAGGCATCGTCTGTCAGGGAAAGCCCGCTGCCTGCGGGAACTGACTCCAAAAGGTTTTGTTGATCATCGAAAATATCCACAAAATACTGATTTACCCCCACTATCCAGCCCTGGTAATCAGTCCAGTTCATAGAAACCTGGTTATCCGTTCCCAGTGAGCCCGTCAGAATTACCGGGCATGTGACCGGGCCAATGTCCGACAGGTTTCCGCATGCATCTTCATAAGCAAAGCTGTAACAATAGGAATTTCCGGGAAAACTTACATCGCTGTCTGTATAGTTGTTACTGTCCACTGTGTCTGCCACTGCTGCCGGTTCATTATTGGTTGACTTATAAACAAAATAAAGACGGGGTGATTCAGCGGGTGGAATTTCCCATGTTATGTTTACCTGATCATCAGTAATGGTACTGGTCATATCCTCTACAGAGGCAGGGGTATCGGTACTGAAAGCCGTTACACAAATTTCACCGGATGTTGAAACCAAGCCGTTAGTGTAGTTACTGACGATCCGGTAACAATAGTTTTGATTACATATCACATCACTGTCATTGTAAATGGTTTGTGCAGCATTATTTATGGTACTGATGACATTGCCGTCTTTTATAATGGCATAATTGGAAAAGTTCAAATCTTCCGTAGCCCAGGTAAGGGTATTAGTATTGTTTTGGGCCACTGCGTTGAGATTTATGCTGCATATGGTATCCGAATGAATCACCGCCCCCGAGCAGGCATCTACAGCATTGATCCTGTAACAGTAATAGTTATCGACAGTGTTAAGGTTTTCAATTGTGTTTAGTGAAGGATCAGTGAGGGTTTCCACCCTTTGAAAATTTTGCAGGCCGTTGACAGCCTGCTCCAAATCATAAATTATGTTGGGCGACAGATTATAGGATAATTCAATGGTTCCGGCACCGGCGTCAACCGCGGTCACGGTCACTGAATTGACAGTGGCCGGAACCAGGTTGTTTACCGTACTTATGTCGATAGCCCCCGTTGCGCAGTTGTCTTTCGCCCCATTGAAAATACCTCTGACAGTTATGGTATAGGTGCTTTGTGCCCCGTAGCTATGAGGGGGTACATCGTCGCCCTGACTAATAGTTAAATTACTTCCGTCTCCAAAATCAATAAAAAACCGGTCATAGTAGGTATCGGTAACATTGACTTTTACATTATTACCTGCACAATTCCGTACTGTAAACACTGGTTCCCTGGCTTCCGCAACTTCGATGGTAATGCTGTCTTCACGTGGGATTTGATTGGCCATGACCTCCAAAATCGTATAAATTCCCGGGGTATCGAAGGTATACGTAGTAAGATTTCCTTCAAACAGTCCATCCCTGTCAAAATCATAGGTTCTGGTTAACCCAGTGAGGCCTATTTGTGTGATATTTATTGTAAAAGGGGCACAACCTTTCAGGTAATCCACTTCAAAACGGCCACCGGCACTGGTATTTTGTGCGGTTATGTTATGATGTAATAACCATAACAAAGCCAAAAAAAAGCTATGTAGGAGTTTTAAATTCAAACCTTTAATTCAAAGACTCACCCGATGCAAAATAATATCGGTGGTGGAGATTTTACATATAAAATGCTCTCATTTCTTATAAACGATATACTTAATTTAAAATTATTATCGGTTCAGGCGAAAGTGGGTGCGGAAATAATCACCAGCTAACAGGGAATTTTCAGCATTCAGCCATTTTTTAGGGCTTCAATGATTTCCGGCGTGGTCATTTTTTTCTGCTCGCCATTACGCATATCTTTTAAAGTCATCATATTGCTGCTCACCTCTTCTTCTCCTATCAGCAATACATAGGGTATGTTCTTTTTGTGAGCATAGTTCATTTGTTTTTTAAGCCTGGCAGGCTCCGGATAGATTTCACTTTTAACCTCAGCATTTCTCAACTGCCCCAAGACCTCGATGGCGTAAGGTTCACTGGCTTTGTCAAAATTTGTAACAAGCACAGTCGTCGTTATCGAAGTATCTTCCGGGAATAAGCCGAGCGTTTCCATGACATCATAAATCCTGTCAACACCAAATGAAAAGCCCACTCCCGAAATGCCTGGCATACCAAATACGCCTGTCAGGTCATCGTATCTTCCACCCGCGCTGACACTGCCAATATCAACATTGTTTACTTTTACCTCCAGAATAGTGCCGGTATAATAAGCTAAACCCCTGGCGAGCCTTGGGTCAAACTCGAGATGATTGTCCCCGGCTTCAAATTGGGCCAGATAGCTTAAAATGTCTTCAAATTCTCTTATTCCCTCTTGTCCTGGGCCAGAGGATGCAAGCAATGCCTTAATATTGTTTAATGTTCGATCATTGTCGCCTTCAACCTTGAGAAAGGGTTTGAGCGCTGTAATAGCCTGGTCAGAAAACGATTTGGTTATAAGCTCTTCCAGTACTTTTTCAGGGCCAATTTTATCAAGTTTGTCAATAGCTACACACAATTCACTGATTTTATCCGGTTCACCAATCATTCCGGCGATACCGGTTAATATCTTCCGGTTGTTTATCTTGATGTTATAATCCCTAATGCCCAATTTTGCAAATACTTCGTTCATCATCAGGATTATTTCCGCCTCACAGATCAGGGAGTCTGTGCCGATAACATCGGCATCACATTGATAAAATTCCCTGTAACGCCCTTTTTGAGGACGATCGGCGCGCCAGACCGGTTGGATTTGATACCTTTTGAAGGGCAGGGTAAGGTCATGGCGATTCATCACTACATACCGTGCAAATGGTACGGTTAAATCATATTTCAATCCTTTTTCTGCGATTTTGGATGACAGGCTTCTGGCTCCTGACGTGTAATCTTCCACGGAAGTTCCGGAAAGGTAATCACCTGAATTGAGTACTTTAAAAAGTAGCTGATCCCCCTCTTCGCCGTATTTTCCGGTCAGTACAGACAGGTTTTCCATGGTAGGTGTTTCAAGTGCTTCGAAACCAAACTTTTCGAAGGTAGTTCTGATGGCATGGAAGATGAAACGCCGTTTAGCCATTTTATCCGGACCGAAGTCCCGCATTCCTTTTGGCAAACGTGGCTTTTGATTGCTCATATTTGTCTGGCATTTTTATTCAATTTCCAAAACTATTAAAAAAAAATGGATCGTCTGCAGTTTTTTAAAAGGCATTGCTGCTGTTATGAATACTTGTTCCTGCGATAGACGATCAGTCAAAAAATCTGAAGTCAGGCTTTGGCGATTACTTGCTTTCAAAATCAGGCCACCAAAACTTTTTCCCAACCTTGAAGATTTGTATATTTATCCTGATAATTTTTAGTTTAAGTCAAACCTTGTCCCAAAGTGGCTTCATTTTTTAAAATTACCTTCTTAGGTGCGTGTTTGTTATTTTCCAGCCAGCAACTCAAGGCACAAAAATTTACCATTAGTGGTTACATTAAAGACAAACGTACTGGCGAAGTACTCATAGGTGCAAACATATACAATAAGGAAAATTACCAGGGCACCACCAGCAACAAGTATGGCTTTTACAGCCTTACGCTGCCAGCAGATTCCGTCAAGTTGGTCTTTTCATTTGTTGGCTATCAGCCTATAGAGACACACTTTTACCTGAATAAAGATTCGGAAATGGATGTAGGGCTGGAAGGGGTGGTCGAGCTCGATGAAATTGTTATTTCCGGCAAAGAAGAAATTGAGGAAATAACACAGATGAGTAAAATCAACATTCCTGTGGACCAGATTAAAGCGATGCCTGCACTGCTGGGTGAGGTAGACGTATTGAAGGTACTTCAGTTGCTTCCCGGTATACAATCCGGCACAGAGGGAAGCAGCGGCTTGTACATAAGGGGCGGCGGGCCAGATCAAAACTTAATCCTGCTCGATGGTGTGCCGGTGTACAATGCTTCTCACTTGTTTGGGTTTTTCTCCGTTTTCAATGCTGATGCTATCAATAATGTGGAGTTGATCAAGGGTGGTTTTCCTGCCCGGTATGGCGGTAGGTTGTCATCGGTTATTGATATTACCATGAAAGAGGGCAACAACGAAAAACTGAGAGGCGAGGGGGCCATAGGACTGGTATCATCGAAACTAACTTTGGAAGGGCCCATTAAAAATGAGCGTACCACCTTCCTTTTTTCCGGGAGAAGGACCTACATAGATCTTTTAGCCAGGCCTTTGATCAAATCTGCTACAGATGGCGATGAAATTGCAGGTTATTATTTTTATGACCTGAATGGGAAAATCAATCACAAATTCTCCAACAGGGACCGGGTTTATCTGAGTGGTTATTTTGGGAATGACGATGCCTACAGCAGGTTTAGTGAAAATTATGAGCTTGATGACCACAGTGTAAGTTCTGAAGATGAATTCAGACTTGCCTGGGGCAATATTATAGCTGCGGCACGGTGGAATCACGTTTTCAATCCTAAATTTTTCAGTAACTTGACATTGACTTACAGTCGCTATCGTTTTGATGTATCACAATATTATGCTGAAGAACGAATCTACGTCGATAGCGTTGACAGTGAGGAGGAATCTATTTCTTATTTTTCAGGGATCCGTGATTTTGGAGCAAAAATTGATTTTGAATTTATTCCGGATCCCAATCATTATATACGTTTTGGCGTTAATGCCATCAATCACACCTTTAATCCGGGCATTCTTTCTTTTCAATCTTCAGTACAAAGTGATACCACAGTGGGATCTTTTAGAACCACTGCCAACGAATTTGCCGCTTATCTGGAAGATGATATAAGGGTATCCGATAACCTGAAAATCAACGCGGGCTTTCATGTTTCGGCCTTTAGTGTCGGTGATGAATTTTATACATCCTTTCAACCGAGGGTAGCTGCCAGGTATTTGCTGAACAACGGGCTTTCCATCAAAGGATCGTATGCACAAATGGCGCAGTTCATTCATTTGCTGACTAACAGTGGCATTGGCTTGCCCACTGACCTTTGGCTTCCGGCCACTGAAAGAGTGGCACCCCAGGAAGCGCATCAATTTGCCCTGGGATTGGCAAAAACCATCAAGAAACACTATGAGGTAAGCCTGGAAGCTTATTACAAAGAAATGGAGGGGTTGATTGAATACAAGGAGGGGGCCAGTTTTCTCAATGTGGATGGGGACTGGCAGGATAAAGTTGAAACAGGCCGGGGTGATAGTTACGGTGTAGAACTGTTTGTTCAGAAAAAAACCGGCAAGTTCACCGGCTGGCTTGGCTATACCCTTTCCTGGTCCAACAGACAGTTTGATAACCTCAACTTTGGCCGGTGGTTTCCTTACAGATTCGATCGCCGGCATGATATCAGTATTACGGGCGTATTTAAAGTCAATGACCACATAGATGTCTCCGGGGCCTGGGTGTATGGAACAGGAAATTCAATCACATTGCCCAGTTCAAGGTACATAGACTACTCTAGTGTAAGTGCACTATTATTTAATGATTTTATACCGGATGGCGTAAAATATTATGATCGAAGAAATGGGTATAGAATGCGATCTTATCACCGGCTGGATCTAAGTATTGGTTTTTCAAAACAAAAAAAATGGGGTGTCAGAAAGTGGACAATTGGCACGTACAATACTTACAGCACCAGAAATCCTTTTTTCATCGATGTTCACCGCGATTTCGAGGGCAATAGAAGGTTTATCCAATATAGCCTTTTTCCTATTATTCCTGCTATAAGTTATAGTTTTAAATTTTGATTCATGAAAAAACTGCTCATAATGGTATGTGTTATTTTTTACGGTTGTGAAACCGTTGTGGAGCTGGATTTGGATTCAGGAAGCCCGAAACCGGTTTTAAATGGTATCATCAACCCGGATAGTACCCTATCAGTCCATATCTCACAATCCAAGTACATACTGGATAAAGGCCCATTTGAAATTATAAGAGGTGCAACAGTCGATGTTTATGAGAATGATCGATGGTTAGGTGAATTATTATTTGATAGTAGCACGCTCTTTTACACCCATGAAGATTTAAAACCCAAAAGAGGCATGCGTTACAGTATAGAGGTGGCTAAAGAAGGTTATGAAAACGTCATCGCAGAAACAACGATTCCTGTTGCGTTGGCTTCCATATCGGAAGCAAGCGTTGATTCGGTGTTGACAGAGGGTCTTAAACGGTTTAGATTTCATGTAACGATTGAGGACCTGCCGGGTGAGAATTATTATGAATTCGTACTTTATGCATATCTCAAAATTTTAGAATATGATAGAGAAACTCAGGTATCCACGCAAATTGACAGTATTTTGGTCCAGTTTTCGTTTTATACGGAAGATTTGAGAGCAGAAGATTTTCAGACGTCTATTATGACTAGTTATGTGTTAAGTGATAATTTGTTCAGTGGAAAAACGTATACCATTTCCTTTCATGACTCACGTGCTACTTTGTCTGGTAATCTTGCCCATGACTATTCTACGTTTATATTTGCACTAAGGCACGTAAGCAAGGACTATTATCTATACCGGCGCAGTCAGGCTTTACAATTTTGGGTGGAAGACAATCCCTTTGCCGAACCGGTTCCCGTTCACACAAACATCCGGAATGGGTTAGGGATTTTTGCCGGATACAATCAATCAACCCGGATCGTGCGTATTAAATAGAATAATTTGAAATAAATGTTTAGATTATTCAAACTATTCTATTAAATTTGCCCCTCGTTTTAGCAAAAATTACAGAAATGGCCGTTACCAGACTAAAAAGAAAAGACAGGAAGAATAAGAGCAGGGCGAATAACAGGACTAAAAGAATTCAAAATATAAACAGGCAACCTGTTATTAAACGGGTCGATATAGAAAAGATCAAGGAGGAATTTGCGAGGAAGGCGAAGTCTTCCACTAAGAAGCCAGCCGGTACCGAGGCGCAGGATGTGGTGGCAGAGGTAAAAGAAACGGTAATTGCAGAAGAGGTAGTGGAGGCAAAAGAAGCCAAGGCCAAAAAGCCGGCTGCAAAGAACGAAGAAAGCCCTGCTAAAGCGGAAGAGGCGGTTGCTGAAGTTAAAAAAATCCCTGAAGCAGAAAAGGTGGCCGGAAAAGCTGAAAAAAAATCTGCGGAAGCCAGTGATGTAAGTACCGCTAAGGCTCAAAAGGAGGAAACTACGGTAAAAAGTGGAAAAACAGCCGCTAAAAGTGAGGCCAAATCTGACACCAAGGAGACTAAAAACGAACCTAAGAAAGAGGCCACAGTTGCAAAAGCTATTACCAATAAAAAGGACGAAGTAAAAGAGGAAGCGGCAAAAGCTACAAAAAAGAAAGAATCAAAAAAAGAGAAGCAGGCTGAGGATAAATAATCTGAGTCTGATTTGATTATGGATATAATGGGCAAGGTCAGTCACCTTGCTTTTTTTGCGCCCTTTTTCCTAATTCAATCACCTGCATGTTTTCAACTTTTTTGTCGTTGATTTCAAATCTGATCACCGTTTTCACCTTATGAAAACCATGTTTTCCTGCGGCACCGGGGTTTAAATATAACAAATTGTCCAAACGTGGGTCGGTCATTACTTTTAATATATGAGAATGACCACAAATAAAAATATCCGGGGTATGTTTCTTGAGCTTGGTATGCACCCGTAAGTTGTATTTGGGGGGATAACCGCCAATATGTGTCATCCAGATTTTCAGGCCTTCGCAATCGAATTGAAGCCATTCGGGGCAAACATTGCGGATTTCATGATTATCTATATTTCCGTAAACAGCTCTTACAGGCTTAAATTCGGATAACCGGTTGTAAAGTGCCAATGTTCCTATATCCCCTGCATGCCAGATTTCATCACATTGTTCGAAATATTGAAAAACTTTTTCATCCAGATAGCCGTGTGTGTCTGAAAGTAAACCAATTTTCATGTTGCTCGGAAGTGTTGGAATATCATAAAAAAAGCAGCTAATAGCTGCTAATGACATTCTAAAGTGCTTGATTATAAAATGCTAAGAACGGGGTTTAGCTTCTTTCACCACAATAGCCCGCCCGTTGATTTCGTGTTCATTCAGTGAATTGATGGCTGACCTTGCCTCAACGTCGTCAGGCATTTCTACAAAACCAAATCCTTTCGATTTGCCAGTGCCAAAATCTGTAATGATTTTAGCAGAAGCCACTTCTCCGTATGCTTCGAAGAGTTCCTTTAATTTTTCAGTCTTGACCTGATAGTCAAGATTAGCTACAAAAATGTTCATATTTTAAAATTTTTAATAAGAAAGGACTCATGTTTGGAAAGAAAAGATGTTTTGGCTAAAATTTCAGTCTAAACCTGGTAATCCTTTGTTGACTATTGTAACCAAATGTAATATTAAAAATTTGCATCTGTATCATTTTGTTAAATTTTTTCAAGATTTAATAAAATAATCCCTTTAAGCTATAAGATTACAACTACCAGTTCGTTGTTTTTAATGAAATTGCCGAAAAAAATAGCCGGTAGAATCGCGCCTATGATTTCGTCTACCGGCTAGAGGAGAGGTGTTAAGGAATAGTTAAGATTTATTATTATAAAGCCACACTTTATTTATTCATGCTTGTTACATATTTTCACTGAATACCCTGATTTCTTTAGGTTGGACGATTTCAAATTTTAATCCCATAGGAGAAAACACCAGGTCCAGGCTTTTTTCCAAATCAGCTCTACCGTAAAAGAATCCTGTATATAACCGTTGATCGATCCCTTTTTCAGCGCTTATCTTTAAGTCGTATTGTCTTTCCAATTCTTTAATCACCTCTTCCAATGGCGTCATTTCAAAGTAAAATTCCCCTCTGGCCCAGGCAGATATTTTCTCAGGTTTCAGGCGCGAAATCAGTTGTAACCGGTTATTCTCTATGCGGGTAGATAGCCCGGGCGTTAAAATCTTGAAGTCATTGTGATCCTTGTTGTTCACTTTTACCTTACCAGTCAAACAATTGACAATGTACTTATTTTCCCTGGCAAATATGTTGAAGCTTGTTCCCAGCACCTCCACGGAACCATTTCTTGACATTACCTCAAATTTTTTGCCTTCTTCTACCTCAAAGAATGCCTCACCTTCCAACTGAATTTTCCGGCTTTTTCCCCAAAAAAGTGCATTATATGTGATTTTGGATTCGGCATTTACGGTAACTTTCGAGCTGTCAGGAAGGTAAAAAGCCACCTGTTCACCTCGTGAGGTTTCTATAATTTTGTTAGATACCTGTTGGATCACAGCGTACATGGCTATTAACAATATGACGGAAGCTGCTACGCCTACCTGCCATTTAGACCACATGGGCAAAATCTTCACCTTCTTCTTCTCACGGGAAAGGATCATTCTCTCTAAATCCTCCCACACCTTATGTTTACCTCTTCCTGCCGGAACTGACAGGTGTGTCATCCACTGCATAATTTTTTCTTCCCGCTTGCTCAATAACCCTGATCTGATGTTTTTTCTTCCACTTTCCATCGTTTATATATGCATTCAAGCAATTTATTATTATTACAAGCGTTAATTTTTTTCCCCTACTTTTTTTTGAAGTTTTATTAAAACTGAAAGAAAATTTTGTCTGAGGCATTTTGAAAAGCACCTTAATTTGGCAAAAAAGATAGTGTTTTTACTTTTTCACAATCTCCACTTCAATTCTCCTGTTTTTTGCCCGTCCCTGGGCAGTTTCATTACTCGCCATAGGGTATTGTCCACCATACCCGATAATGTCTACCCGCTCTGCCGCTATACCTTTCGATACCAAATAGCTCCTTACATTTTCAGCCTGTTTTACCGTTAACTTTTGCTTTTCCTTTGTGTCACCGTTGCTGTCGCTGTGGGCGGCCAGACGGATGTGGGTGCTTTGTTTGACCTTCAGTAGTTCCACCAATTTGTCCAGGGCTTGATATGATCCGGAAGAAAGGGTGACATTATCTTCTTCGAAGAACACATTCTCCAGCACTGTTTTTGAAGGAAGGCGGTATTTGATATTTATTTTTGATACCAGTTTTCCCTTGTAATCAGGTATCTCATGTTCGGCATATTGATGGTCATAACCGAAATTTCTGTACCTGACAATGTAGGTCTGGCCTTTAGGGATCAAAATTTCAAATAAACCCCGAGCGTTGGTGATACCTTCATACACATCTTGGGTTTGCTTATTTTTGAATGTGATAATCTCTCCTTCGCTGGGGTTGTCGTCGAGGTCGGTCACCTTTACTTTTAATAAGGCTTCCGATAGGGTGGGGGCCAAAGTTTGGGAATAAGCGGTTTGGACGAGAATTGTCAGCAAAACAATAAAACCGTTTTTAACCATAGTAAGGGTAGTTTGTGTTTCATAAAAATAATCATAACTTTTATATAATAAATTTGAAAATGGTCAAACTATCACATGAAATGATAATTTTTTATTTTGTTGTTGCCGGTGTGGGTTTTTCCATTGTATGCTTAACTCGACACCAGCACTAGCTTTTGAAATATAACTATTTGATTTTTAATTAGTTAAATTAATATTTTGTGATTGCTCCATGAGTGCTGTTGCAATAATTTTAGTATTTTAAGGTGAAGGATATTTTTTACCCTTTCCCGGGAAGAACCTTCTTTACAATTGCTCGGCAGGTTCATCTATAGACAATTTGATGGACAACCTCCGAAAGAATTCCTCTCCTGGCTAAAGTTTTTTAAATTACAAAGAGACCATGTAAAGTCAGCAGAAGACAAGACGATCCAAGGACAAGCGATGAATACCTATATAACCAAAAACCCAGTTATTACCTCCCAACCAATTTACTGCGGCAGGAGTAACCAAAACCCTATCCCGACCATAGCAGATAACCGCTCTGAGTCATTTCAAGCGAACATATTGCAGGATCTTGCAGGGCATACCCCCCAAACCCTCCGGTCAGCACAACTCCAAGCCATGGCCGATGAATATGCTATCAGCCAACCTGTTACCCTGGATAAACACTTCCTCCATAAACCCCGGCATGTGGTACAAGCGCTACAACGGAGGGCAAAGCCCGCTCACCAGTTGAAAGAAGCAGCTACTAATTTCAGTACGCGATCAACTTCCTTTCATCCGTCGTCCTATGCGCCGGTAATACAACGAAGTGTCTATGTTGGCCTAAAAGGTCAGGAGGTAAAAAAAATGCCGAAGCACCAGGAAGATCCGGGTTACGATCAAGCACTTAATGAGCTGATAGAAGATAATGTACATAGGCATTTTCTCAACGAAGCTGAACTGGAAAGGTTCAAAAATCGCCAATTCGGTGATACGAGTATTGATTATATTGGCACACTTTTTTCAGCACACCTGGGATCAGATAAACCCTGGATACGGATAGATCCCAATAAGCTGACAATATTGGGGGAAGATCATTCTCATACCACTTTGTTAGATGTGGCGCGGGCTTTGCAAACCAAGCGCTTCATGTATGAGTCGATTGAAAAAATTCCTTTTAAAATGGTCAATAGGCGTTCGGGCGTTACAGAAAGTTTAAAAGACAGAAATAAGCAAAAGCTAAGTAGCGTGGTCTCCCCCCTTCCCCGTGAGATCAATCCCCCGGACCACCACCTGGAAACCTTTTACAGGCGTTATGCATATGGTTTATCGTTGGTATATGAAAACATCACAAAAGATCATTCTTTGCTATCAGGGGATGCTCCTGCCGGGTTGAACTGCTTCTTTGAAATGTTAAGAATGACAAAAGTAATTGCCGGTCTTCCCACACCTTTCCTTTCCGGTTCGGAAAGGGAAATAAAGCAAGAATGGCATAAAAATGCAACCGAATGGAATCCTTTGATGACGAGACTCGAGGAGGGAGAAAATATTGGAGATGCATTAGAAGCAGTGAGAACATCGACCGACATTTTACAACCTATGATCGAGGCATTGATCAATTACAATATTGATAACTTCGGAACTTACGGTCAACGGACATCTGTATTCTCACGCCGTGAGCATATAGATGACGCACTAAAGAAACCTAATTTGAAAAACTTATTCCAATCAAATGATAATCATGGAATTTTTAGACATCGTATCGACTCATGGCGTGAAAATTATATGTGGGAACGTATTCGGCATGCTGAAAAAAAACGAGACAAATATATATTGGTGGGCATGGGAGATGCCCACCGAAGGAACCTTATCAATAAGATAACAGGTTTAAATGTGGCTCGGGAACAAAGAAATATAGATCGTGGTTTGGAAGATCAAGGTCAAAGTATTGTTCATTATGGACTGGACGAATTTATAAGATCCGCTGAGACAACTGCTAAAGAAAGAGAAGATCGTGCCGGGATAGCATGAAAGGAAGTACCTTTTGAAAAAACTCCTGTCGTATAGATGAGTCAATTGAATATCTTTATATAATACAGGGCCTTGGTGCGATTCGTTTTTTATAGAACTACTTTGTGATATATGGCTACCTTCTTTGTCGTTCAATCATGGACGATGAAACGGTGGAAAGTGACAAAGTAGTACTAGTACCGCTGCTCTAATTTGTATCTGAATACACCATCACCGGTATCTTGTCGGGCTTTTAATTTTCTGGTACCCAGATAGGTGATCTCCCATATATTGTTACGATCAAAAATTCCATTTTCCGGCTCATACAAGGTTAGGTAAAAAAACCTGTCACGATCACAGTTTCCCCCATCATCATTGCAATTACGGTCCACGTCGGTATCCCACTCCCCTTCGTCAATTTTCAGGTTTCCGGAGTCGTCCACATATTCCAGCGTTAAAAAACCATCATCATAAAAGTTAAATACAAGATTACGGTAATCTGAAGTCACCTCATCGCCGTCAATAGCCCAGCTTTCCCTGAACCTGACCCTATCAAACTCCCAGGTGCCTTCGATCCTGTCAGAAAAACTGCCGAAAATATGGTCGATATCCTGACAGGCAAAGAAACAGGAAGCAAATAAAAGTAGTATGGCGGATGGCTGTCCAATTTTCAGATACAGATTTTTCATGCGGGTCGAGGTTTGGTCTGATACACTTGGTTTACCGTTCAAAGCACAAATTCCAGGCCAAAACCATTTCAGACCGTCAAACCTCAAATTCAATCACAAATGGGGCATGGTCTGATTCGGGAAATTTGGTATCGAGGGCAAAGGCAATCGTTTCGTCATGGAGCAATTCGTTGTGGATTTCAGCGCCCCGGTAGTAGGGGATCAAAGCCTTGGAAATGAGTACATGGTCCAGCAACCGTTTATGCCCCTGGTGTAAATAGGTATACCTCGATGAATCCGGAATAGTGTTTTTCGCGGGCACCATCTCCCTCGGTATCAGGTCGGGATTACCTGTGTTTTCGACCCTTCCCCGTATGGCTTCCACCGGCACCTCACCGGGATGGGCATTAAAATCACCGCATACTACTATTTTTGCCTTTTCATCGGCATCAAACAACTGATCTACCAGTACCCTGGTCTCCAGGGCTTGTCCCACCCGCTTCATAGATGAAATAAAAAAACCTTCACCCCAGGCATAAATCTTTTTCCATGTGAAGTTATTGATCTTTTGCCCACTGATGTTTGAAGGGATCCTGGATTTTAGATGAAGGTTGATCAGGTGAATATCAAAATCTTCTTTTACGGAGATTTTTGTGTATAAAATGGGTTTTTCCCACTGAACCGGTTTGGCTTCGGCATCGCCGGGTACGGCAGTTACCTTTTTGTAAACAGGAGCGGGAATCAGGTCATTATGGTATTGGTTGACTTCGGTGATCGCAAACCTGCTGGCTACAACCAGGTTTCTTTTGTTAAAGGCTTCGTCGCTGTCGGTTTTGATGTGGGCCAGGTCGTAGGTAGCGTATGAAGTGGTTTGCAACAATGACTGCAGCGCCAGCAATTGTCTTTTTTCATTTGCTTTTTCCTGACCATGTACTTCCTGAAAACATAGAATATCAGCCTTTAACCTTTCAAGCTGAGGTCTCAAAACTTTTATTCGCTCCTCAAGGGAAGGGTTTTGGTCCGCTTTATCGTCCAGGTTTTCAAGGTTAAAGGTGGCAATGCGTAGTTTCATTGAATAGCAGATTTTTGACAAATTAGCGTCTCGCTAAATTAATCTGAAAACTACTGAGATTATAAAATTATTATATTAACATTATCAAATATATTCAACCGGTGGTACGACTGAATACTACGCCCACTCAGGCCTGCTTTTGCTCCTGTAAAACGGCCATGGGGGATTTATTTAGAATGGATTTGTTATGCAACCATCCAATCATGACAGTTATACTAGTGGTGAGCAGCAATAGCATGCCGATATGCTTTACATCCGGAAAAAACAACAAGTCTAAATAGTAGGTAGTAAGCCCCCAACTTGACAAAATGGACAGTAAAATACCGGTGACCCCGGCAAACAGGCCGATAAACAGATACTCGAGCAACAAAATGGCGTTGACTTGTTTTTCACTGGCACCCAATGTACGTAACAAAACATTTTCACGGATTTTTGCCTGCCTGGTATTCAGAACCGTCGTCCCTAAAACGATCAGACTGGTAATGATACTAAATAACGCCATAAACCTGATGACGAATGCTGTTTTGTCAATGATTGTGTCTAATGTCCCCAGGATTAGCTGCAGATCTACGGATGATACATTTGGCATCAGGTCATTGAGCTCGTTTTGCAATTGGGCTGTGCTGTTTTTGTTGGAAGAACTGATCAGGTAGGCATAATGCTGTGGCGCTTTTTCCAGTACCCCGCTGGGGAAAACAAACATAAAATTATTTTGAATGCGTTGCCAATCCAACTTTCTGATACTGCCTACATAGGTCTTTAATGACAGGCCATGTACATTGAACTCAATCTCATCGCCCAGTTCGACATGCAGTCGGTCAGCCATTGACTTTGTGAGCGAGATAAATGTAGAGTCGGTGTTACGCTTCTTTACCGGGATAAATTGTCCTTCGATTATCTTTTCTGCGGGCAGTAACTCATCTCTGTAAGTCACCAGGTGTTCCATGTAAAGGAGCCAATTCGGAATCGGACCTCTTTCATCATTTTTCAAAGCTCCGAGCCTTTTGTTTCTGATTTTTTCAAACCTCAAAGTGATAATAGGCACAACCTGATTAACGGTCAGCTCATACTTTGTGATGAGGCTGTCTACCTCACCTTGTTGTGCTGGTTGGATATCGAACAATACCAGGTCAGTTTTATTTTGATTGCCAATAATATTGACCTGTTTTACCAGATTATTTTGAACGAGGTTTAATGTAGCGATTAAAAATGTACTCATCCCCATTACGATGACCAGCACCATGGTTTGGTTATTGGGTCTGAACAGGTTGATAAGTCCTTGTTTCCAGATAAAACCTGATCTTCTGATAAACAGGTATTTTACTATCAGGATCAAAAGCTTGGCTATCAGGTACATGGCAAGGCAAGTAAGCAAAATACCAGCCATAAAAGCGGTGCCCGTAATGAAAGATCCGGATTGAATGGTGGCCAATGTCAGGGTTACCGCCAAAATCACAACTATGATAACGATCATACCGGGAACTTTGCGGTAATTCGTTTCCGGTTCTATTTGCAGGGCATTCAAGGGTGAGATATGCCTGATGTTTTTCAAGGGAAGAAATGAAAAAATCAGTGTAGAGGCCAAACCTGTTACGATGCCCAGAAAGACCGCTTTCCAGGAGATGTTAAAATGAAGGCTCAAAGGAATAAAATCGGATAACATCAAGGGAATATACATCTGCAGGTAATGCCCGAATATAATTCCCAACAGGCTGCCCAAAAAACCCAGGGCCATGGTCTGGATAAAGAAAATCAGCCATGCTTCCCTGGCAGCCACGCCCAGACAGCGGAGAATGGCGATGGTTTTGTGCTTTTCTTTCAGATAAATTACTACCGAACTTGCGGAGCCAATGCTGCCCAGGATCAGTGCCATAAATCCAAGCAGGTTAAGAAACCGGAATATGTTTTCAAACCCATTACCCAGGTTTTCTTTTCTGAATGCGGCCGTCTCCCAGCTTAAATTATAACTTCTTATAGCAGGTCTCAGTGAAGTTAACACGTCTTTTTCATTTTGCTGGTCTCCGGCCCGGATATATTTGCGATAGTATACCCTGCTGCCGGCCCGGATTAATCCGGTTTTCTCCAGGCTATCCAATGGCATGTAAACCGCAGGGGCCAGGGAAGCGCTGATGTTAATGTTCCCGGGAATTTTCGTCACAAACCCTGCAATGGGTAGTTTTAGTTGACCTACTTTGAGCGTATCATTAACGGAAAGCTCGTATTGCAACGCGATGTTCTCATCAACCAGCGCCCGGTTTCCCATGCGATAACTTGTCAAGGCACTTTCCGGGACGGTTTCGAAAGTACCATAAAACGGATAGTTTCCTTTTATGCCAACCACCTGCACCAACCGGGTGTCACCGGAGTGAGGAAATGAGACCATGGAGGAGAGTCTGGCGTCGTTGGCCTGTTCATTGGCCATGAAGTCAAAAAACAGCGAGTCCGCTTCGACAAAACTTTCATTGCCATATAAAACCACATCAGCCGCCAGAAAGGCTCTTGCCTGATTATCGATATCTTTCAACAGGTTGTCATTGAAAGAATTAACAGCAACCAGGGCAGCAATGCCGATCACGATCGAAAAAATGAACAGTATCAACCTGAACCAATTGTTTTTTCCATCTTTCCAGGCTAGTTTCCACAACCATTTATCCCTGGCAATATTCGTTTTCGGTTTTGTGACCCTAACAATTCGATCTGTGCCCATGGACCATATTTCTACGCATAAAAATTATAGCTATCGTTTTCATAATTACGGAAATTAATGTTGTTTAGCTTAAAATTGAAAAATATATGGCACTGAATTATATCTGGATAGGGTTTTTTCTCGCGGCCTTTCTGGTAGGAATAGTCAGGGTAATTGGTTATTACTACAGGGATTATTTCGCCGGGGCTTTGCAAATTACTTTTGATGAAACCGATTTGTATGTTTTCCGGGATATGTTTCAAAGCACGTTTGATATGGCAGAGACAAGTGTCAGCATTGCTATCACCTTAATTGGCATCATGACACTGTGGTTGGGTATCATGAAAATTGCCGAAAAGGGAGGGGCCGTTAATCTCTTGTCCAGGCTGGTAGCCCCTTTTTTCGGGAAACTTTTTCCCGAAATCCCCAAAAACCATCCGGCCTACGGATCCATGATGATGAACATTTCAGCCAATATGCTTAGCCTTGACAATGCTGCCACGCCATTGGGCATAAAAGCCATGGAGGAATTGCAGGAAGTTAACCCTGACAAAGAGACTGCTTCCAATGCGCAGATTATGTTTTTGGTGTTGAACACCTCCGGATTAACAGTGATACCGGTAACCGTAATGGCCTACCGCGCGGCCGAGGGTGCCGCAAATCCTGCAGATATATTCATCCCGATCTTACTTGCTACCTTTTTCTCTACCCTGGCCGGGTTGATAGCCGTGGCGGTCAAACAAAAAATCAATTTATTGGATAAAACCATTTTGGCTTACCTGGGGGGAGGTACATTTTTAGTGGCCGGTATTATTTACCTCCTTTCACAAATGGATCGGCAACAACTGGAAGTAGTTACCACTTTTGCCAGCACCTTCATTATTATGGCGGTTATTACTGCTTTCATGATTTTGGGGATAAGAAGCAAAATCAATATCTATGAAACTTTTATAGACGGAGCCAAAGAGGGCTTCAAAGTGGCTGTTATGATCATTCCCTATCTGGTAGCTATGCTGGTGGGGATTGGTGTTTTCAGGGCCTCGGGGGCTATGGATTTTATCATCACATTGCTCGGTGAATTTTTCGCCCTGTTGGGAGTGAATACGGACTTCGTTCCTGCCCTGCCTACAGCTTTTATGAAACCATTGAGCGGGTCAGGGGCCAGGGGTATGATGATCGAGGCAATGCGAAATTATGGAGCGGATGATTTTGTCGGAAGGCTAGCCTCCACTTTCCAGGGTTCTACCGAAACTACCTTTTACACGCTGGCAGTTTACTACGGTGCCGTAAATATAAAAAAAACCCGCTATACCGTTGGAGCCGGTTTGATTGCCGACCTGGCCGGAATCATTGCAGCGATCTTTATTTGTTATTTGTTCTTTTACCAATAAAGAAAAACTGCTATCACCCCCTGATCTTTTCAACCTTTTAAGCCAGTAGAATAGAATAAAAGTTTAAACAAATACTTAAACATTACAAGGGTATTTTATCTCCGTAATTGTATAAATCTTTTTTCCAGGCCCATTGTATTTTAGCCAACACGATAAAAAAAGATATTTATCAAAAGTAAACAATTCTAGACTATGGGCTTACCTAATCATGCACGGGAAAAAACAATTTATGACAATGCCAAAACTCATTTCTTAGGAAATTTCCCGGAGTCATTGCCGATAGAACAGGCCTATGTTCATATTGGTATTTATCTTGGATGGATTATTGAAAACCAGTTGTACTCAGAGTATTTTGAGGATGAGGCCGAGGTGCAGATGTTGCGTTTTAAAAGAAAGGAATTGAGTCCAACCATCTTAAGTGAACTTTGGGATGGCTATCTCGGGTACGAGCTCTTCAACAAGGAAGGCAACATGTTTACTTATTATTACTATGGAGGTGGCATTTATAAAAAAGACTATGAAAATTTGCTGGCATCGGATTTGCCTTCGATTTATCATGTCGAGGACTCCTGGCAAAACTATGAAATGATGACTGCCAAGATTTCCGAGCGGTTCAAATCCTGGAAGGAAATGATCCGATGAAATAAAATTTGCATTAGTATTCTACACTCTTTTTATATTCTCGTTTTAAAGTTTGAAAGATCAGTTCCATTGTGAATTGGTCTTTTTTTTGGCTTGAATTTTCAACTTCAGTCAATTAAATACAAGTTAAAAACCTGCCCTATTTGGAAGCTTAAGTTTACAACTTCAGAAAATCCGGCTGAAAACCGAAAACTTATCTCTTTTTTTGAACTACTTAAACTTATTTTTTAACATAGAAAGCTTTGCCTGCAAGTCACCTTCAGGACTGTTTCCTGATTTTTCGCGCTTTTGAGTGCCACCTTTGCCGGTACCCCGGTCAGGCCCTGTTGATCTTTTGACTTTTTGAGCAGGATTTTCATCTTTCATGGAAAGAGCGATTCTTTTTCTCGGTATATCTACCTCCAGCACAATTACCATGACCTTTTGCCGGACACTGACGACCTCCGCGGGATTGCTTACAAAACCATTTGACAGGTGGCTGATATGTACCAAACCATCCTGATGCACGCCTATGTCCACAAAAGCACCAAAATTGGTAATATTCGTGACAATGCCCGGCAACCTCATTCCAGGCCTCAAATCTTCCATTTCGTTAACTCCCTCCTGAAACGAAAAGGCCTCAAACGTTTCCCTGGGATCCCTTCCGGGTTTTGTCAACTCGTCCATGATATCCTTTAAGGTGGGAAGTCCGGTACTATCTGTGATAAAGTCCGGCAAATTTATCCGTTTGTGAAGTGATGAATCTTTTATGAGGTTATTGACCTCACAGTTTAAGCTGGCGGCCATTTTTTCCACCACCGGATAACTTTCAGGATGTACCGCACTGCTATCCAGGGGATTATTACCACTTCTTATTCTTAAGAAACCGCCTGCTTGTTCAAAAGCCTTATCTCCCAGCCGGGGCACTTTTTTTAACCCTTCGCGGCTTTTGAAAGGTCCGTAAGTCTGCCGGTAATCTACAATATTCTGCGCTAATTGAGGCCCAAGTCCGGAGACATAGGTGAGCAATTGCTTACTGGCAGTATTTACCTCGACACCCACAGCATTCACGCAGCTCATCACTACATCGTCCAGTCCTTGTTTTAGCCAGGCCTGGTCTACATCATGTTGGTATTGCCCTACACCGATGGACTTCGGATCAATTTTTACCAACTCTGCCAATGGATCCATAAGCCGCCGCCCGATAGAGACCGCTCCTCTCACAGTGACATCATGATCCGGAAATTCATCCCTCGCTGCCTCCGAAGCTGAATAAACCGAAGCGCCGCTTTCATTGACCACTACGACCATGACATTTGATGGCAATCCCATTGTTTTTACAAAGGCTTCCGTCTCACGACTGGCAGTCCCGTTACCAATGGCAATGGCCTCAATTTGGTGTTCCCCGACCAACTTTTTGATAATGGCGCCGGCTTCCAGTGTTTTCTTCTGTGGTTCGTTAGGAAAAATCGTAGTGTTTTCCAATAAGTTGCCCTGTTTATCGAGGCACACCAGTTTACAACCCGTACGGAAACCCGGATCCAGCGCCATAACATTTTTTTGCCCTAACGGTGCTGCCAGTAGCAACTGCCTTAAATTTTCAGAGAAAACGCGGATAGCTTCTTCGTCAGCGCGTTTTTTGGTAGACATTCTTACATCTGTTTCGATGGAAGGTTTGAGCAACCTTTTATAGCTGTCTTTGATGGCGATCTTCACCTGTTCCGTCGCCTCATTATTTCCTTTTAAAACCAGTTTTTCAATGTTGAAAATCGCGTCTTCTTCGTCAGGACCGGTGTCCAGCGTCAGGATCAACTCTTTTTCACCCCGTCTCAGTGCCAGTACCCTGTGTGAAGGGGCTGTTTTAATTTTTTCTTCCCAGTCAAAATAGTCTTTATACTTTTGTCCTTCAACCTCTTTTCCCGTAATCACCTTCGATTTGAAGGTGCCGGTCTCGAGGAACAGTTTCCGCAACTGTACTCTTATTTCCTGATTCTCGTTCACCCATTCGGCAATAATATCCCTGGCACCCTGCAAGGCATCTTCAATGTTGATTACCTCTTTTTTTTCATCCAAAAATGTGCCGGCGAAAGCCTGTACATCAAAAGGTTCCTGCTCAAAAATTTTCCTGGCCAGTGGCTCCAGGCCTTTTTCCCGGGCCATAGTGGCTTTGGTTCTCCTTTTTGGTTTATAAGGCAGGTAAATATCTTCCAGTTCTGCCATGGTTTTTGCTTCCATCACCTTTTGCTCCAGTGATTCCGTAAGCTTTTCCTGGTCTTTTAATGATTTCAGGATGGTTTCCCGGCGTTTATCCAGGTCCCTTAGTTGCTGAATCCTGTCCCTGATAGCAGTAATCAATACCTCATCGAGACTCCCGGTAGCCTCTTTTCTATACCTGGAAATAAAGGGCACCGTTCCTCCTTCATCCAATAAACTTACTGTCGCTCCTACCTGGCCGGTTGAGATGTTCAATGCTTTCGCAATCAACTGGTAATGGTTGTTTTCATTCATCATATTCCTTGTACACTTGTTTGTTACTACTGTCTTGTACTACATACACTCCTTAAACCCTTATATAATTTTCTCTTCAATTGGGTGAGGACAAATTTAGGAAAAAAGGTTTACACGCAACAATTAAACCGCCTGGCCCTGAAAAAAACTGAAATCACTTGACAATATAAAAAAAGTCATGTACAAGTGGCACAGTCGATGCCTTTTGGTATGTACTGGCTCCTTTGTGCCGGGTAATTACCTCGTTGCGTCTTTCCGGATGGACTGAAAAACTCAGTGTGGATATGGATAAAAAGGCCAGGGTAATTAAACGGGATTGAGGAACACAATTACAAAATTTTTCGTTAATTCAACCTAACATTATTTTTATGCAGACATATTTATTATGACAGACAAAGTCAAAAAGATCAAAAATGAAATACTGTCCTGGTTATTACCCCTGGCTATTTTAGGGGTGATTTATATCACGGGTCTACACAGGCACATGGCGGCCGGATTGCAAAAAGCGGTGGTGGCAACCGGTATCATCAGACCTGAAACAAATCTCGCGCTGGATGGAAAACCGCCAATAGATTACAACTTTAAACTCAAATCTGCCGGTGGTGAAGCTGTTAATTTTGAGGATCTGAAAGGCAAAGTAGTATTTATGAATTTATGGGCTACCTGGTGTCCCCCCTGCGTGGCAGAAATGTCTGATATTCATGACTTATATGAGTCCCTCGATCGAGAGCAAGTAGCGTTTGTGATGATTTCCAGGGACAAAACTTTTGACCAAGCCAAAAAATATGTGGAAAAAAAAGGATACAACTTTCCCATCTACCAGCAGATGGAGCCGTTACCTGAATCCCTCTCTACAGATGGCATACCAACCACTTTTGTGATTTCCAAAGATGGAAAAATCGCTTTGAAAAAAACGGGAATTGCCACCTACAATACCAAAGCGTTTAAAGAATACCTTCAGGCATTAGCAAACTCATAATTGTTCATGCCCACTCGGGCGTCTTTTTTATAAAAAAAACTTAAATTCGAAAGAAAACCATCACTACTTCAACCTGCTCATTCCCTTTTTTAAGGTAAACTACAGTCAGCACACTAAAAATGTAACAGATTTTTAACTTGCTTCCTATTTTTTAATTTATTTTAATTGAGTGGTTTGTTTGAAATCATAGAAAATACTGTTAACCCTTAAAAACTTAACCCCTTATGTTAATCAATGATGTAGAAAGACAGTTTGAGAAGCTGCCTACGCAAATCTTTGCCGATGCTCAGGAGGCCTCCATTTCGGTGGCCCGGACTATACGCGATTTAATTGAAAGCAAGAAAAAAAATAATGAGATGGCTGTCCTGGGTCTTGCCACAGGATCTACCCCTACCAGGGTATATGAAGAACTGGTCCGAATGCATAAGGAAGAAGGGTTAAGCTTTGCCAATGTCGCTACTTTCAACCTGGATGAATACTATCCCATGCAGCCCGAATCTTTGCAAAGCTATGTGCGTTTTATGAAAGAATACCTGTTTGATCATATCGATATAAAACGGGAAAACGTGCATATTCCGGATGGCACACTAGATCTGGGTGAAATCAATGCATTTTGCCAATCTTATGAAGAAAAGATTGCAGGATTGGGCGGTTTGGATATACAAATTCTCGGTATAGGCAGAACAGGCCACATTGGTTTTAATGAACCCGGTTCCATGGCCACGTCGCGTACCAGGTTAATTACCCTCGATAAAATTACAAGGGTCGATGCTGCCAGCGATTTTTTTGGAGAAGAAAATGTGCCGAGAAGGGCTGTCACTATGGGTGTGGGAACCATTAGCAATGCAAAAAAGGTCATATTAATGGCCTGGGGAGAGGGCAAGGCCGGAATCATGAAAAAGGCAGTGGAGGGAGAAGTTACAGATATTGTGCCCGCCACGTTCCTGCAAAATCATGCTAACACCCAGGTCATTGTAGACGAAGCAGCGGCAGCAGAATTAACCAGGGTTAAGACGCCCTGGCTGGTGGGACCTTGTGATTGGACCGATACTTTAAGGCGAAAAGCCGTGACATGGCTATGCCGCAAGGTGAATAAACCTATTTTAAAGGTTACCGACGAAGATTACAACGAACACGGCATGAGTGACCTGATCACCGGGCAGGGGCCAGCCAACAAAATTAACATCAAAATATTTAATGAGCTTCAGCATACCATCACCGGCTGGCCCGGAGGCAAACCGAATGCCGATGATAGCCACCGGCCGGAGCGGAAATCCCCCTTCCCCAAGCGGGTTTTGATTTTTAGCCCTCACCCTGATGACGATGTCATTTCTATGGGAGGCACTTTGATAAGGCTGGTGGACCATGGCCACGAGGTGCATGTGGCCTATCAAACCTCCGGCAACATTGCTGTTTTTGATGACGACGTGGTGCGATTCGTAGATTTTAACCTGGATTTCAATAAGGAATTTGGTTTGGATAATGAACCGGTAGAAAAAATCAACCGGGGCATCAGGGATTTTATTGTCAATAAAACACCCGGTCAGGTAGACTCACCCGATATTCAAAAGATAAAAGGGCTGATCAGGCGAAGTGAAGCTAAATCCGCGATTCGTTACTGCGGTATTCCCGATGAGCGGGCCCATTTTATGGATTTACCCTTTTATGAAACCGGAAGAGTAAGAAAAAAACCGCTGAGTGAGGAAGACATTCGGCTTACCGCTGACCTTATCGATGAGATAAAACCCCACCAGATTTATGCTGCGGGAGACTTATCCGATCCGCATGGAACACACAGGGTATGTTTAAGTGCGATTATGCAGGCCATAAAAAGGTTGAAAAACGAAGCATGGATGCAGGATTGCTGGGTATGGTTGTACCGGGGGGCCTGGCAGGAATGGGGGGTGGATGAGATAGAAATGGCGGTGCCCATCAGTCCGTTGGAATTGCAGAGAAAGAAAAGGGCCATTTTCAAACATCAATCCCAGAAAGACCGGCCGCTTTTTCCTGGTCATGACAGCCGTGAATTCTGGCAAAGGGCCGAAGACCGGAACAGGGCTACTGCCAACGAATATGACGCCCTTGGATTAGCGGAATATGAAGCCATAGAAGCTTTTGTAAGATGGCATTTTTAAACTCCGGTAAGTCAGCAAGATTTAACTCTGATTATCTAAATCTGATAATTCTGCCAGGCAATTCATTATTTTGGCCATCTTTTTCCCATGTACCCAATGAATAGACCATTTAAAAATATATCACCCCTATTTGTACTCTGTTTTATGACATTATATTCCTATGGACAAATCAAAGAAAGTGCTGCAATAAATCGTATCTTTTCCGAATGGAATACTGCTGATTCGCCCGGTTGTGCCTTGGGAATAATGAGAGACGGACAACTCATCTATGCAAAAGGCTATGGAATGGCCAACCTGGAATATAATATTCCTAATTCGCCATCCTCGGTTTTCCGCATTGGTTCTACTTCAAAACAATTCACGGCCGCCTGTACTATTTTATTGGTAGAGCAAGGTAAACTCAGCCTGGATAAAACCCTAAAAGATATTTATCCCGATTTTCCTGGTTATGCCAAAAAGATCACAATCAGGCATCTGTTAAATCATACCAGTGGAATAAGAGATTACCTTCAGTTAGCCTACTTAAAGGGTTTGGGAGATGATGATTTTTACCAGGATAAGGATATCATGAAATGGTTGGTAAATCAAAGCGACCTTAATTTTACACCCGGCAATGAATTTTTGTACAGCAACTCTGGCTACTGGTTGTTAGGGCAAATTGTGGAAGAAATAACTGGCATGAACATGGCTGATTTTGCCAAAAAAGAAATATTTGACCCTTTGGGCATGTCAAACACCCACTTTCACAACGACCACACACAAATTGTAAAAAACCGGGCTTCGGGGTACATTCCAAATGATAAGAATGGATTTAAAATTAGCATGACCACCCTTGACATGATTGGTGACGGGGGAATTTTTACCACTATCCATGATATTAAGCTATGGGATGACGCCTATTACAACCCGGGTGTTTTAAGCAAGAAGTTCTGGGAGATGATGACAAAACAAGGCATACTAAATAATGGTGAAGTGATTGACTATGCTTCGGGTTTGTTCATCGGTGAATATAAAGGATTGAAAACGGTAAGTCATGGTGGTGCTTTTGTCGGGTTCAGGGCAGAGTTAATCAGGTTTCCCGAGGAGCATTTTTCAGTAGCCATTTTTACCAACAGAGGTGATGCTAATCCAACAAAAATGGCCTATCAGGTGGCTGACATTCTTCTCAAAGACAAACTCGTCAATGAAGTCAATAAGAATTCTGAAAATGAAGATATGGAAATTTCCACGCCGGCCGTAGCGTTCAAACCGGAGCAACTGGTTGGTACATATGAAATAGAACCAGGTGTGGTACTAAAGCTGACTATAAAAAATGATTCTTTAAATGTGGTGCAGGAGTGGAATGATTTGACTTACAACATTAGTAGGATAAAAGGAAATACATTTGAGATATCTGAAGGTGGTGACATCCGTTTTACTTTTTTAGAATTAAAAGATGGCTTTACGCAGCAACTCGACATTTTTCAGCATGGAAGGAAGACGGAGATAAAAAGGAAGGAAGAAATTGATCTTACAAAAGTTAATTTGGAGGACTACGCAGGTAGCTATTATAGTAAAGAGCTGGATGTAAAATACCATTTTGAACTTGAAAATAACAGGCTTAAAGCCAGCATTGAAAGTAATGACCAAATGGAGTGCCGTATTTCTAAAACAGATGTATTTTCAGTGAAATTCGGACTGGTACGCTTTAAGCGATTCAAGGGTTCGGTAAATGGATTTGAATTGGATTCGGGAAGAGTGAAAAATTTGAGGTTTGAAAAAGAATGAATTGGACATGTAGGTTGAGCCCACATCTTTTTTTGATAATTGGGGATGGGCCTCGGTCAATTGCTCAACAGATAAACCTGCAGACAACTTTCCAAGTATCAGTTCAATGGTAATTCCGGTACCTTTTATTACAGGCTTACCTAACCTAATAATTAGGATCTATAACTATTCTATCTGTATAATTCATGAACTTGTTTTGTTATGATGGCTTGATAGAACTAATTCGATCATTTATAAAGATTTTTAATTCATTTTTTACCGAGTCTATTAGATAACCATATAGCTTAGTCTTGTATTCTTTTATTTTTGAAATTTCCTTATTTACCTGATTTATTGTTTTCATGCTGTTTGGCAAAATTGTGTATCTTTGACATCGGTAAAATATGTTGTTGATACGTCGGATTTACAACGTTTTAAATTTGAATCATCCTGGCTCCATTCAATACTTCATTTATTGATATTAAGACCTGGTTTTCATCAACTTACCATTCCATCCCCTTACCCACCCAATGTTCCATCATTCCATAGACTCATCCACCTGCCATCTCAAGGACCCGACAACTCTCCCTCTTACCCACCTGCCATCTCCTTACCCTACATTCCATCGACCCACCTCCCGGACATTTCATCCCCTCAACAGTTTGAAAACTCACCAATATTAATCATTTTCACCACCGAAAAGTAAATAACCTCATAAACCCCTCCGAAAAGCAGCCGGAATTTCCGGCAAATTGCTGTTTATGAGAAGCAATTTATATAAGTTAGTGGCGATAAATTATTTAAATCAAAACATTTTATGAGAGACGTAGCGCTAGGCATAGACATAGGAGGCACCAACACAAAGTTTGGGTTTGTGGACAGGGAAGGTGACCTTTTGTGTGATTATTCCATTTCTACTTCAGTGCACCAGACCATCGAATCATATTTACACGCGCTGACCGACAATGTGCAAAAGGCGATGAAGACTCTGAAGGAAGAGGTAAGATTCATTGGTATAGGCATTGGGGCACCTAATGGCAACTATTACAAGGGCACCATAGAATATGCACCTAATCTTAACTGGAAGGGTGTAGTCAACTTTATTGAACTGTTAAAACAGTACTATGCCTTACCCATGGCGATCACCAACGATGCCAGCGCTGCGGCCATCGGTGAAATGGTTTTTGGAGGGGCGAAGTCCATGAAGGATTTTTTCGTGGTTACTTTGGGTACGGGTTTGGGAAGTGGATTTGTGACCAACGGCAAGCTGATTTACGGCCATGACGGGTTTGCCGGGGAACTTGGTCATGTTACCGTTAAGCCCGATGGGAGATATTGCGGATGTGGCCGGAGGGGTTGCCTGGAAACGTATGTTTCTGCTACAGGCATAAAACGCACTATCTATAAACTCCTGGCGGACTACAACGGAAACAGTAGTTTATCCGGGGTAAGTTTTAATGACCTTACTGCTGAGATGATCACAGATGCAGCAAGAGACGGGGACAAGGTGGCCCTGGAAGCATTTGAATATACCGGTAGAATACTCGGTATGGAACTGGCCGATGCTGTAGCATTGACCAGCCCCGCAGCGATTTTTCTGCTGGGAGGACTGGCCAGGGCTGCCGATTTTATATTCGAACCGACCTACAGGCACATGGAAGCACACATGATGCCGGTCTTCAAAAATAAAGTAAAATTGCTGCCTTCGGCCCTTCAGGACAAAAACGCCGCCGTATTGGGTGCTGCGGCTTTGATCTGGAACAAACTGGAAAGTGGAAACAATTAATGAAATAATATACACCACCTAAAATACCTTTGAAATGCCTGATCGACGCGACTTTATCAAAAAATCGGCTATGAGTACAACGATATTGGGTTCTTCACTGATTCTGGAAGCCTGTGCCAATCCGGGTTCAAAAGAACAAGCGCTTTCAACACCTGAGGTTAGTAAGCCTGTGGTGATAGCTACATGGAATAACATCAAAGCCAATGATGCTGCGTGGTCTGTACTGGAAAACAACGGTGCTGCGCTGGATGCCGTTGAGGCTGGTGTTAAGATACCGGAAGGAGACCCCGAAGACCGCAGTGTCGGTTACGGGGGAAGACCGGATCGCGATGGTAAGGTGACACTTGACGCCTGCATCATGAATCCGGAAGGGGATTGCGGGTCGGTGGTTTTTCTGGAACATATCAAACATCCGATCTCTGTAGCAAGAAAGGTCATGGAGGATACTCCTCACGTTATGCTGGCTGGTGAAGGTGCCCTGAAGTTTGCCCTGGAAAGTGGTTTCACTAAGGAAAACCTGTTAACCGAAGCGTCAGAGAAAGCGTGGCAGGAATGGCTAAAAACTGCTGATTATAAGCCGGTTATAAATATTGAAAATCATGATACCATTGGCATGTTGGCGCTTGACGATGCCGGTGATATCGCTGGGGCATGCACCACCAGTGGAGCTGCTTACAAAATGCGGGGAAGGGTAGGGGATTCCCCCATTATCGGCGCGGGATTGTACGTAGATAATGAAGTAGGAGGGGCTGCGGCAACCGGGTTGGGTGAAAAAGTAATCAAGGTAGTCGGTAGCTATCTGGTGGTGGAATTGATGCGTCAGGGCAATGCTCCCGCAGATGCCTGCCGCATGGCTGTTGAGCGGATAAAAAATAAAAATCCGGATTACAGGGATTTTCAAATAGGTTTTGTGGCCCTGAATAAAAAAGGGGAATACGGAGGTTTCAGCCTGCATAAAGGATTTGGCTACGCCCTTCATAACTCCCTGGAAAAGAAATACTTCGAAGCAGCGAGCCTATTATAGCCGGCGTTTAATCATCCTGTAATTTTTCTAGAACTTTCGAACAGTTTCAATTATCCATAGTATTTACTATTTTTAACTACAGTTTTGGTTCTAAAAAGGATAATCAATGCGTTTTGAAGCCATAAATCGTATGGTACATCCTGATTGTTCCTTACGGTTCTTCTATTGTTTACCCTTAAAAACCACTATTTTGAGCCCGGAACCGAGGCTTTGAGACTGTTTTATTGCGGAACATTTTTATTACCGATCAGTGGATAAAACGGCGGCTCTAAAAACAATGCCGGAGGTACGCCATGGAGAAGATTTTTTGGTTTTGAGTGGCTACGCGCAAAAATTTGATTGACTTTTTGTAAAATTTCTGCTTTTTAGGTAAGACAATAGCCCAAATCCTCTCTGCCATCGTAAATCTTTTTGTAACTTTAAGATTATGTTAAAGTCCAATATTATTTCTTTATCAAATGTAAAACTTGCCAGGCAATATCTTTATGATCTCCTCGCTGCAAGGATAGATGCAAAGGGAAGGCAATGGCTTGACGCGAAAATTGAGCAGTTGGTCAGGGAATATAGTGAACGGGATTTTTATCTCTCCTTTAATCTTATTCCCAGGTTTACCGGAAAGCAACCATTGGCCCTGAATACCATTGAAAAGCAAAAGATGGAAAAACTAAGGGACGGCCTCGATTTAAGCCATTGGACAGTAGACCAGGTTGGCCGTAACCTGATTTTGTTATATATACCATTCGATGACCTTGAATTTTACAAGAATACATTAAAGAATCTTTTCGAAACCGCAGGTGTTGACGAATTAGTGGCACTGTATGCAGGCCTGCCGCTTTCTCCTCTGGGTGAAGCGTTGAATGACCGGGCCTCAGAAGGAATACGGACAAATATGACCGCCGTATTTGATGCCATGGCCTTAAATAACCCCTATCCCAGGGACTATTTTAACGATGTGGCCTGGAATCAGATGGTACTCAAGGCTTTTTTTATGGAAAGGCCCGTCTACCGTATCTCAGGCATTGAAGACCGTCACAACGAAAAACTCGCGGGGATGATTTCAGATTATGCCCATGAACGATGGGCCGCTGGACGTATCACCATGCCGGAGATGTGGCGTGCTATTGGCCCGTTTGTCAATGATGCCGTATTAGCTGATTTGCACCGTATGCTCGAAGATCCTGATGCACTGCAACAACAGGCTGCCGCGCTTGCCTGTCACAACAGTGGTTCCGAAAGGGCGAAAACTTTACTGTTAAATCATCCTGATTTGAAAGACCATCTTGAAAATCATGCGATTAATTGGAACAAGATAGGTATAGAATGGGAGAGGCGTCAATATGAAAAGAAAACTTTGTACGAATAATCATAAAAACTATCGAATATGTTTATAGATCCTCACATACACATGACCTCCCGGACCACAGATGATTACACGGCCATGCGTGAAGCCGGCATTGTCGCTATTATTGAACCCGCCTTCTGGCTTGGACAACCTAGAACGGAAGTGGGATCGTTCAAAGACTATTTCAGCAGCCTGGTAGGATGGGAAAGGTTCAGGGCCAGTCAATTCGGCATTAAACATTATTGTACTATCGGATTGAATTCAAAAGAAGCCAACAATGAGGCATTGGCTGAGGAAGTAATGGATTTACTACCACTATTTGCCAGCAAGGGAGGCGTGGTGGGAATCGGGGAAATAGGATATGATGACCAGACTGATGCTGAGGATAAGTTTTTCCGGCAACAGATTGATTTGGCGCTGGAATTAAATCTTCCTATTCAGGTACATACCCCGCACCGCGATAAAAAAGCAGGTACTTCGCGTAGTATGGATGTGCTCATTGAGCAGGGTGCCCGGCCTGATTGGGTAATTATCGATCACAATAATGAAGAAACTGTAAAAGAAGTACTTGACAGGGGTTTCTGGGCAGCCTTTACTATTTATCCCCACGCCAAAATGGGAAATGAAAGGATGGTGGAAATTGTAAAGCAATATGGCAGTGAAAGAATCTTTATCAATAGTTCTGCCGATTGGGGAATAAGCGACCCCCTGGCGGTACCTAAAACTGCAGCATTAATGAAAGAGCAGGGTATTTCTGATCAGGCAATTCATGAAGTTTGTTACCTGAATGCCCTGGAAGCTTTTGGAAAAAGCGGACAGTTCAATGCTGTGGATTGGGAAATGGGTAATGGGGTAGATCAAAAGATGCAATTTGAAGGAAACTCTATTCTAAGAGGAGGGCAGACCCCCCTGGTAGAAGGTGCAAATGGCAACATTATCAAATAATACTGTCCGGATGCATTTAGTATTTTTTAAACTTGTCAACTAAAGCCGGACTTTTGAAAAACTCAAAATTACTTGCCTGCCTGCAATTAATGCGTCCGGCCAACATTGTCACTGCTTTTGCCGATATTATGACTGGCTTTGTTATTGGCCTGGTATCATTGGCTGGAGCTTCCGGTGTATGGAAGATCAGTGACTTTGCCAATCCTTCATTATTTTGGTTGCTGGCAGCAACATTTGGCCTGTACGGTGGGGGGGTAGTTTTTAATGATTATTTCGATGCAGAACTCGACAAAAAGGAGAGGCCTGAAAGACCTATTCCCAGTGGAAGGACCACCAAAGGAGAAGCCGCATTCCTGGGTTTTTCATTATTGGTAATCGCCCATATAAGTGCCTTGCAGGTCAATCAAATCAGCTTTTTTTTGGCCCTTGGCATCACTTTTATGGCTTTGTTTTACGACAAATATGCCAAACACCGGACATTTTTAGGTCCGGTTGCGATGGGCCTCTGCCGCGGAGGCAACCTCTTACTAGGTGTCAGCGCCTTTCCGGAAGCAATCGGGGCCAATTGGTTTCTTGTACTTATCCCACTGCTTTACATAGGAGCCATTACTTTGATAAGCCAGGGTGAAGTGCATGGTGGAAAAAAAAGCAACTTGTATATCGGACTCATGCTTTACATTTTAGTTATTTTAATCATTTTGGCATTAGGGTTTTTCAAACAGGCAGGAAACTATTTTAGTTTAACTTTTCTCGCCCTGTTTGCATATTTAATTATTCCCCCCTTACTTAGTGCCTTAAATAAAAATGAGGCCAGGCTTATCGGCAGGGCCGTAAAAGCCGGGGTGTTGGCCTTGATTGCCCTGAATGCTTCGCTGGCAGCAACATATGGGGGTTGGTTGCCTGCATTAATTATTTTACTTTTGCTGCCGGTTTCATTGGCGTTGGCAAAAATATTTGCCGTAACATAATTTTATGCGATTGAGGAGGTTATATGAGGAAAATTAGCCAAAAATTTCAGGTCCCTTTTTCATATGATGTATATTTTACTGAAAGCTTGTTTAAAGAAGGTAATGGCCTTTTGGCTGATTTGATCGATGCAAAAGATAAATCAGAAGGTGTAAAAGTATTGATAGCCATCGATGAAGGGGTGAAAGCCACGCACCCTGAATTGATTTCCAATATTACTGAATACATCGACAGCCATACCCTGAACGTTGAAATGGTTTGTCCTCCCCTGGTCATGCCGGGAGGCGAAAAGGTTAAAAATGGCGGATTGCATGTGGAGAAGCTCCTGAAGGCTATTAATGAATTTGGACTGGACAGACACGCTTATTTAATTGGTATAGGTGGTGGCTCATTCCTGGACATGGCCGGCTTTGCCGCCGCCATAGCGCACAGGGGCGTGAGACATATCCGTATGCCTACCACCGTGCTGGCCCAAAACGATGCGGGAGTGGGTGTCAAAAATGGGATCAACCAGTTTGGTAAAAAGAATTTTGTGGGTTCTTTCTCTCCTCCTTTTGCTGTTATCAATGATGCCTCTTTTCTCTCCACCCTTGAAGACAGGGATTGGCGAAGTGGTATCACAGAGGCCATTAAAGTGGCATTGATAAAAGACAAAGACTTTTTTTATCAAATCAGGAAAAATGCAACTGCATTGCTTCGCAGAGATGGAAAGTCCATGGCATCGCTGATTTATCATTGTGCCATGTTGCATCTGGACCATATTGCCTCCGGTGACCCGTTTGAAAAAGGTTCATCCCGGCCTCTGGATTTTGGTCATTGGTCGGCACACAAACTTGAGCAGTTAACCGATTACCGCCTCAGACATGGGGAGGCGGTTGCCATTGGCATCGCCCTGGACAGTATTTATTCCCATCTGACAGGTCTGCTTTCGGTTTCGGCGTTAAATGAGATATTGACATTGTTTAAAGAACTAAAATTTAATTTGTTTGTTCCGGAACTGTTGCCGGATTACAACACATCTCCTTCTGCCAACCCACTTTTTCAGGGATTGACCGAATTCAGGGAACACCTGGGAGGTCAACTAACCATTATGTTATTGGAGGATATCGGTAAAGGGGTGGAAGTCCATGATATTGATCCGGAAAAAATGAATCGAGCCTTGTTGAAGCTGAAAAAATTTGAGGAAGACCTGACCAATGCTGCTGACAAATAAACAACACCTCACCTACTGTACCAACATCCACCGGGGTGAATCCTGGGCGGAAGTTTTTAACTATTTGAAAAAATACATTCCCGAGGTAAAGGCCCGTGTGTCACCTGACCGTGATTTTGGTATTGGACTGCGCTTATCGGATCAGGCTGGTAAAGCACTTTTAGAAGGTACAAACCTCGATGATTTCAAAACCTGGCTTAAAAAAAATCAACTATATGTATTCACACTGAATGGTTTTCCATTCGGGCATTTTCACAAGCAAAAGGTCAAAGACCACGTTCATCACCCTGACTGGACCAAACAGGAAAGGGTTGATTATACACGCAGACTTTTTAAAATACTGGCAGAAATTCTTCCGGAAGGCATGGAAGGTGGCATATCGACCTCACCTATATCCTATAAACTATGGTGGAATCACGATGATAAAGCACTCGATGAGGTGTTCGAAAAAGGGACCGATCACCTCCTGACCATTGTAAAGTACCTGATTGAAACAGCACAGGCGACCGGAAAAAAAATGCACCTGGATATTGAACCGGAGCCGGATGGCCTGCTTGAAAATACGGCCGGAGTAGTTGACTTTTACCAGCAATGGTTAATTCCCAGGGGAATAGTTTTTTTAAAGGAACACTTTGGGTTTGAGCCGGCTGAAGCCGAACGCCGTATTAAAGATCACCTGCAAATTTGTTATGATGTATGTCATTTTGCCGTGGTTTTTGAAGAACCCACCACGGTTTTTGAGGCTTTTGAGTCGGCTGGAATAAAAATTGGGAAAATCCAGATAAGTGCTGCGTTGAAAGCCCGTTTTTCAGAAGACCATCGAAGGACAGACAGGATTCTTGAAGATTTCCGCCAGTTCGATGAGCCCATCTACCTGCATCAGGTAGTGGGAAAGGACCACAATGGCCGGAAGATTCAATACCATGATCTGTCCCACGCTATTAAACAATTCGGGGAGATTAATTTCCGGGAATGGCGATCACATTTTCATGTACCTGTTTTTTTAGATAAATATGACGAACTGGAGTCCACCAGGGAAGATATATTGAAAGTATTTTCCATCAACAAGAAGCGCCCCCTTTCCAACCATCTGGAAGTGGAGACTTATACCTGGGAAGTCCTGCCCAAGGCATTGCAGGTGGATTTAAATACGTCGATTTCCAGGGAGTTGGCGTGGGTGTTAAACAATATTTAGTCAGTAGTTTCCATGAAAAAAGTTGTGCTTATCAATGTTGTAGGCCTGACGCCGAGACTTATCGGACCTCATACGCCTTACATTAAGGATTGGATCACAAAATCAGGTTTGAAAACCATCGAGCCGGTACTTCCTGCCGTCACCTGTTCTGCCCAATCGACCTATCTTACCGGCCAATGGCCGGCCCAACACGGTATTGTTGGTAATGGGTGGTATTTTGAAGAGGAATGCGAGGTGAAATTCTGGCGTCAGTCCAATAAACTTGTACAATCCCCGAAGATTTGGGAAGTGCTGAAAAATGAAGATCCCAAATTTACCTGTGCCAATATGTTTTGGTGGTATAACATGTACTCCACGGTAGACTATTCAGTGACCCCCAGGCCCAACTACCTTGCCGATGGCCGGAAAATCCCCGACATATATACCTACCCGGCTGACCTGCGCGATAGTTTGCAACATCAATTAGGACAATTTCCACTCTTCAATTTTTGGGGCCCCAAAACATCCATAAAGTCGAGCCAGTGGATCGCCGATGCCGCCAAAGAGGTAGATGTAAAATATGAACCAACCATGACCCTGATCTATTTGCCCCACCTGGATTACAATCTGCAGCGCCATGGGATTGATTTCGAAAAGATTGGCAAAGATTTGAATGAAATTGATGGGGTGTTGCAGGATTTGATAGAATTTTATGAGAATAGGAATGTCGATGTAATGTTACTATCAGAATACGGTATTACTGATGTAAACCGCGCGATAGCCTTGAATCGTATTTTGAGGAAGGAAGGATTGCTTGAAGTTCGCTTAGAACGTGGCAGGGAGTTATTGGATGCGGGTGCCAGCAAGGCCTTTGTGGTAGCTGATCATCAAATAGCCCATGTTTATGTGAAAGACAAGACTGACCTTGACAGGGTAAAAAACATTCTCAACGCCACAGATGGTGTGGAAAAGGTACTGGATACGGAAGATAAAAGCCAATATCACCTCGACCATCCCAGATCGGGAGATTTGATAGCAGTGGCCGACCAAAATTCCTGGTTTAGCTATTATTACTGGCTGGATGACAGCAAGGCCCCGGATTTTGCCCGTACCGTAGACATCCACCGTAAACCTGGCTATGATCCTGCAGAAATGTTTCTGAATCCCGAAATCGGGCTTCCCCTTTTACAGGTAGGATATAAACTCATCAAGAAAAAACTGGGTTTCAGAACCTTGATGGATGTCATTCCCCTTGACGATCACCTGATAAAAGGCTCCCATGGCCGCATCCCCGAATCAAAACAAGACTGGCCCCTGCTGGCAGGAAAAATTATCCCGGATACGAACCCTTCCCGTGATACCTATTCTCTTGTCCCCACACAAATATTTGATATGCTGTTACAATATGTAAAAGATGACGGGTAAAAGGGTAGGATTCGGTAGGAGTCAAGAGAGGTGTCAGGTCTCAGGTCTCAGGTATTCCCGCCACCCTCAATTGCCCATTGTCAACTATAAATTGTCCATTGTTAATTTTCCATTGTCAATCCCTCCCGTTTACAAATTCTCTTTAAAATCCCTCGCATGACTGATAATTTCCGGAAAAAACTCATGAAACTCCTCGCCAAACAATTGGTAATCAGCACGGAGATCCTGGGTGGCCTTTTCCATGTGCGACTGGAATTTGGTTCTTCTGGACATGCCGAGCAAAGCCCTTTCAATGCCATCGATATGCTGGTAGGCAAGCAACCAGTCATGTTTGACCATATAATATAATATATATCGAGCTTTCTCAGGAAGCAGGTTTTTTTTCTTCATTAAAACCGCATAAGCCTTTTGTGTAAACTCTTCCAGCGTTTCTGAGGAATAAACATACCAGTCCCTGGCCAAAAAATGATCATAAAACATATCGATAATGACACCGGCATAGTGACGGTATTTCTTCCAGAGCCTGTCCTTGCTTTTATCGACGATTTTATGGTGGTCGGTATACCAGTCAATTTCCCGGTGAAGCTTTATTCCTTTCACCATTTGGTGGGAGTAATCATGGAATTTTTTGCCTTTCACAAAATCACCAATGAAATTTCCCACCATCAAATCACCCATTTCACCGGATAAATATATGTGTGCCAAAAAATTCATCTCTTATTAAAGATAGCCATAACAATTACCAAACGAAAACCCATTTTCACATTTTATCTTTATCTTTGACCATATACAGGGGTATTCATGGTTTTTGAGATTAAATATTTTGACAATAATGTTTGCAAGAATAAGAGATCTTGTTTTTGGCTATGATATCTGCTTTTTGCACGCAGGAAATCAGTTTTCAGACTATGTTGATTCCCTCGCCAACCATTTGTCTCACGATAGCTTCCGGTGTTATACAGAACGGATTGAAGGGCTTGATTTCAGAAATAAGATAGTCGGTAATGCCATTAACAGCAGTACCCTGTTGGTGGTACTGGCAACGGAAGAAGGGGCCCATTCCGAATTTATTGAGAAAACCATAGACCTTTTTATCAAAAACCGTAAGACAGTTATCGCCATAGATATGGGTTTTTTGAAAGCGTCACAATGGTACTACCTTTTAAAAAACCAAAGGAAAATAACGGAAAAGGCTTCATTTCTTGAAAATCTTAAACCATCCAATGCTGTCTTCGATGTAATCATCAACGCTGCCACCTTCCGGGTGAAAAACAAAATTTTAAAACAAAGTAACCTGATCAGCGCTGTGCTGGTGGTCGTATCCATCTTTTTCATGCTGGGAGCTTCTTATTATATCTACTATCTGTCCGACCAGTTGACTACCAATCGTGAGTTGGTCAATGCCTCCCAGCTAACGGTAACCAGGGAACAGGAAAATGCGAGGCTGGCCATCGAGGAGGCGGGAAAACAGCAAAATGAAGCCATCATTCAAAACAAACTGGCTTTTGCCACCAGGATGGCTGTTGAGAGTAATAACATCTATGTTTCCGATCCTACGAGGGCGATTAGACTGGCTGAAACAGGCTACCGTCATTTTGAACCGGAAGAAGGCAGCAGGCCTTTAAGTATACTTTCCTCCATGTTTGATACATTTTATCAAACTTACTCTCAGCGGTATACATTTTATCAGAAGAATATTGTGTTTAACACAGCCGTGAATGACTTCCGGGAGCTCGACGGCGTAGGAAAGCTGTTGGTAGCCAATGATGATGGTAAAATCCGGATTGTCAACAAAAACGGAGCTTCGGAAGCTACCCTTGACGCGCACAGGCACAAGGTTAATAAGGTCACTTATTCCCCTGTTAATCAGTTCATTCTTACTACATCCGATGACAACACTGCTAACCTGTTGACCATCAATGGGGAGCTGATAAAGACCTTACCGGGGCATCAGGATGCCATTACCTTTGGTATGATATCATCTCAGGGTGACCGGTTGCTGACCATGACCGATGATTCACTTCGTTTATGGGATAATCAGGGAAACCTGATTGCTACCCTTGGAGAAGAAGATGAGTTCGTTAACCATGCTGTATTTTCGCCGGTAGAGGGTATTTTAGGAGCCGCTTTTGGTGATGAAGTAAAAATACTGGACTTTAAGGGGAATGTGCTGAGAACATTCACCGGCCATACTGATGAAATCATAAAGCTCAATTACTCAGTCAATGGCAGCCGGATTGTTTCGGCTTCTTATGACAGCACCGCCATTATCTGGTCCAAAGGCGGTCAAATGATCAAAAAGCTGAAGGGACATAATGGTATTGTTAACGACGCCCGGTTTTCGCCTGACAGAACGAGGGTGATTACGGTTTCTGATGATCAGTCGGCAAAGCTATGGACCTGGGACGGGCAATTTATCAGGACCATGGCCGGACACACCGATGCCGTGCTGATGGCTGAGTTTTCCCCCAATTCTTTGTACATTTTAACGGTTTCTTTGGACCATACAATAAAGGTTTGGGATAATAAAGGAAACCATTTACAAACACTAAAAGCGCATCAGGCTTCTATCACTAAAGCAAAGTTTTCATCTGATAGCAAAACCGTCACAAGCGCATCCAGGGATGGTACTATAAAAACCTGGCCTGTTGCCCCGGAATTAATCGTATCCATGGATCTTCATGCAGAGGGCGTGCAGAATATCCTGTATAGCCCGGAGGAAAAAAGTATCTGGACGGTTTCCGGCCGTGGACTGCTAAGGGTATGGGATACAAATGGAAAACTGACCAATGCTAATTTTGTGGAAAACGCTGTTGTTAACCAGATTTTTTCATCAGGTAAAGGCGAGTTTACAGGGATATTTAACGGAAAGCTCAAAAAAATGAATGCCTCCGGAAAATTTACCCGGCAATGGGATCGATTAGGAAAAGAAAACCGTCTGGCTGCTATTTCTGATCAGGGACAAATTGCTGTCTTGACTGTCAACAATGCGATGAAAATTATTCCTGATCCTAAGGATACTATCATTCGATTCAGTGATTCTACCCTGGTGATTAATCACTTTACCTATGACGGTAATAAGGAACTGGTACTGGCTACCAGCAAAGGTATAGGCAAACTTGATACTGCAGGAGGCCTGAGCCTTATTGCTTTTACCAACCGGCCTGTCAGCAAGCTATTACCCGGAGGGAATGATGACCGGTTTCTGGTTCTTCTGCAAAGTGGTCAGTTGGTACTTACCGATAACCGATTCAAACCACTGCGGCAGTTCCCTAATCACTATGGGAAAATCACGGCCGCAATTGATGATGCAAAACATGAGATTGTTTTTGCCGGCACGGCGGAGGGGAGGTTGCTGCTCTTTCATTATTCGGGAGAGCTGATCGCCCATACAAAACTTCATCAGGCCCGCATTAACCGGCTTCGCCTCTCTGCCAACGGCCAACAATTGCTGACTGCTGCAGAAGATAACAGCGCTAAAATCTGTCCCACCGTGCCGGGCATCGCCGACTGGCTTGAAACATCAGGTTTGGCAGATTTTGAGAATCAATAGGTCAATGTTATTTCATCAATAAATTGGGTAGGCAACCTGCAACCCGAATCCCCGCAACCCGCTCCCCATCAAATCTTCCTCACAGAACCACTACCAGACACCCTGCTATCAACTTTATCCGGATTTCCCTTATAATAAATACGGCCACTGCCCGACACCCTGGCTTCGATTCTTTTGGTAACATTGATTCTGCAGTTGCCTGAACCACTGATCGATATATAATACTCCTCACTTTCCAGATCTTCTGCCAATAGCCTGCCCGACCCACTGATACTTACGTCATTATAAGCACATTTCCCTGCCAGTTCAATTTTGCCTGAACCTGAAATGGAAGATTCTAGATCATCTGCTTCTGTTTCAATTTCAATTCTTCCCGACCCGCTTACAGCAAGATCCATGTTATCAGTTTTCAGCACCCCCTCCCCGAAGATTTTTCCCGAACTGCTGACTTTCAGCGCACGAATATCTTTTATTGTGACATAGACCACCAGATCCCCACCATTCTTCCAATCCCGCCAGTTCCATCCCCTTTTATTACCGATATAAAGCCTTCCACCCCTTACCTCGACTTCCAGGTTTTCCTTTCTGCTTTCCGAAGCGTCCAGAATCACTTCCGTTTTGTTGCCTTGTTTAACAAATACCTCACCTGAAGTGGCCATGTGAACCTCATCGAATTCCGGCAATTTAAGTGTCTCCCTGTTGTCCTGGCTACGGACAGGCACAATAAAAAGGACTATCAGTATTGTAAAAAGGTGAATTTTAAGCTTAGTGATTTTCATGATTGTTATAGGTTTGATTCTGTCCTATTATATAAGATAACACACCGCTGAAAAGGTTGCTTGCCTGCAGATTTTTTTTGAAGTCTGCCAATCATTTCATCTGAATTAATAATAATATAGTCGTAAGAATAATGCTTGAGAGTTTTCAAATCTCAAATTTTTATTTAGATTTATTACGGTTTTATTAACAATCTATCAATTTATACCCAGCAAATTAAAAATATTTGATAATTAGGGCATAGGGTTGCATGCTTAAATTATTGATGCCTAAATTCACGGGGTTTTTTGATGTTTTATAAAGTGATTCTGTAATTAAATTTTTATCAATGAAGATCGGTGTGCTCAAAGAAGATAATGATGCCAGAGTGGCCATCATTCCTGAAATAGCCAAGAAATTTATTGAAGAGAACAACCAGGTACTGGTGGAGACAAATGCCGGTTTACAAGCCTCTTTTGACGACAAGGCTTACACCGAGGCAGGTGCCTCGGTCATGTCCCGGGAAGAGTTATTACATGATGTGGAAATATTGGTGCAGATAAATCCTCCGGGATCAGAGATTCTTTCAAGACTCGGTGAGGGCACTATTGTAGTTGCCCTGTTCCAGCCTTTTGCCGATCCTGCTGTGTTGAACTTGCCGGCTGAACATAAGTTGACAGTGATGAGCCTGGACATGATTCCGCGAATTACCCTTGCCCAATCTATGGATGTGCTTTCTTCAATGGCTTCGGTAGCAGGTTATAAAGCGGTGGTAAAAGCTATGGATCACCTGCCGAGATATTTTCCAATGCTTACCACGGCTGCCGGGAGTATACCCCCTTCCAAAGTGCTGATACTGGGTGCCGGAGTAGCTGGATTGCAGGCGGTAGCCACAAGCCGCAGGAACGGGGCTGTGGTTGAAGCTTTTGATACAAGACTGGCTGCCAAAGAAGAAGTAGAGAGCCTGGGCGCCAAGTTTGTTGAGGTAGAAGGAGCCACCGATGATAAGGATGCCGGTGGTTACGCCGTAGAACAAACCAAGGAATACAAACAAAGGCAGCAGGCTTTAATCCAGGAGAAGGCGGCGAAGGCCGATGTGGTAATCACCACTGCACAGTTGAGAGGCAAACCAGCCCCCCTGCTGGTAACCGAAGATACCGTCAACAAAATGAAGCCCGGCGCTGTAATCGTCGATTTGGCTGCCTCCGGCGGCGGCAACTGCGAGCTTACCAAAGATAACGAAGTGGTGCATCACAATGGTGTTTCTATCATCGGAGATTCCAATCTTGCTGCGAGCATGCCTATGCATGCCAGTCAGCTCTTCAGTAAAAATATCCAGAACTACTTTAAAGTTTTTTTAAAGGATGGGGTGGTGAACCTGGATCCGGACCATGAAATCATAAAGTCCAGTTGTGTGGTTTACCAGGGTGAAATCCGGTACGGTCAGACTTAATAGCTTAATTGCTTTTTTTAATCAAATTTGATCCTTAACCTAATAATTGTCATAATTATGGAACAAGCCATTCAATTTCTCGGGGACAACATTACGATGGTATATCTCTTGGTCTTCGCATCATATCTCGGAATGGAAATTATTTCAAAAGTGCCGACGGTACTTCACACCCCTTTAATGTCAGGAGCCAATGCGGTGAGTGGTGTGGTAATCATCGGGGCTATTGTTTTGATCCGCCAGGCCGATCCGGCCGATTACGCGGTGATGACCCTGGGAGTTTTGGGAATAATCTTAGCTACCATTAATGTGGTGGGAGGTTATGCAGTGACGGATAGAATGTTGGAAATGTTTAAGAAAAGAAAAAAAGCGAAGTAAAACCAAAACCTGAAATAACGTGTCTACTACCATTATCCTTAATTATACCTATTTAATCAGTATTATACTCTTCATCATCGGGCTGAAGAGATTGAGCCATCCCGATACGGCAAAAAACGGGAATTTAATTGCAGCATCAGGCATGGGGCTGGCTATTCTGGCCACCCTGGTGTACCCAATCGAAGGTGCCAGTAACAACTATGCGTGGATTGCGGTTGCCATGGTAATCGGGGGGGGGATCGGTTTTACGGTTGCTAAAAAGGTCAAAATGACAGCCATGCCTGAAATGGTTTCGTTGTTTAACGGCCTGGGCGGTGCCAGTACCATGTTAATATCTATTGTGGAATTTTATAACTATCCGATGGGCGTCAGTCCGCTGAACGGACAAATGATTACCACGGCCTTTGCATTGTTTGTCGGTTCTATCTCCTTCACCGGATCAATGATCGCCTATGGCAAGCTACAGGGCTTTTTAAGAGATTCATTGGTGCTTCCTTTTCCACAATTTATCAATATGACCTTGTTGATACTCGTAGTAGGTACAAGTGTTTATACCTTGATCCAGCCGGAGTTGAGTTTCAACTATGTTGTTATTTTGCTGGCCCTGTCGTTGATATACGGCGTTACTTTTGTAACACCCATCGGAGGCGGTGACATGCCAGTGGTCATTTCCCTTTTGAATTCTTTTACCGGTATCGGGGCTGCCCTGGCCGGATTGATTTACGGTAATCAGGTCATGATTTTTGGTGGTATCCTGGTGGGGGCAGCCGGTACCATTCTGACTATTCTTATGTGTAATGCCATGAACAGGTCCATATTCAATGTGATTATCGGAGGGTTTTCAGGCAGCGGCAAAACTTCTGCCGGTGATGGAAGGGAGCAGATTGTAAAAGAAGCAGCCCATAATGATCTGGCCATCCAGCTCAAATATTCTCAAAAAGTGATCGTTGTTCCGGGTTACGGATTAGCCGTAGCCCAGGCCCAGCATACCTGTCATGAACTGGAGGCCACGCTTGAAGCAGAAGGAGTAGATGTAAAATATGCCATCCATCCGGTTGCCGGCAGAATGCCCGGTCATATGAATGTACTACTGGCAGAAGCGGATGTTCCTTATCCTAAATTGCTGGAGCTGGATGACGCAAACAAAGAGTTTCCTTCTACTGATGTCGTGTTGGTAGTGGGCGCCAATGATGTCGTCAATCCTGCCGCTAAGGAAGACCAGGGAAGCCCTATCTATGGAATGCCGATATTGGATGTAGAGATGGCCAAAAACGTGGTTGTCCTGAAAAGAAGTATGAACCCGGGTTATGCAGGCATTCAGAATCCCCTGTTTTTTGGGGAAAAGACCAAAATGCTTTTTGGAGATGCCAAAAGCTCTATCCAAAAGTTGATCGAAGAGGTGAACAATGCCTGATCTTTCCTTTTAACCGGGTAAGTCTCAATAAAACGGCAAACATCCTGTTATTTTCAGTGAAGCAAAATGACCCTTGTCATTTTAGGAAGGTTTAACTTTCCCTAATTTAGTTAGGCGCTGTTAAACATACTTTTCAATGAAACCAACCTGCATATTGATACTTTTCCTGATTGGCTGGCAAACCGACACATATCAGGAACAACGCAACTCCATGGTTGCCTCTCAACTGGAAAACAGGAATATCAGGGACGAAAGCACCCTTCAGGCCATGCGTAAAGTACCGAGGCACCGGTTTGTTCCCAAAGAGCAACAGCGTTATGCCTATGAGGACCGGCCATTGCCCATTGGTTATGGCCAAACGATCTCTCAACCCTACATGGTAGCCTTTATGACTGAGGTGATAAAACCTCAAAAAGATTTTAAAGTGCTCGAAATTGGCACAGGATCAGGGTACCAGGCCGCGGTGCTGGCAGAAATCGTCGATAAGGTGTATACAGTGGAAATTGTACCCGAGCTGGCTAACCAGGCTGAAAAAAGGTTTGAGGGTTTGGGCTATTCAAATGTAAAGACCATCGAGGCGGATGGTTACTTTGGCTGGGAAGAATTCGCCCCCTTCGATGCTATTGTTGTTACAGCCGCCGCAGAGTTTATTCCTCCGCCCCTGATTAGTCAATTAAAAGAAGGTGGAAAGATGGTGATTCCTGTGGGCTCGCCTTTTCTGGTGCAGACGTTGATGCTGGTAGAGAAGAAAAAGGGAAAAACCACTACAAAAAGCCTGTTTCCAGTGCGTTTTGTACCATTTACCAGGGGGAATTAGATCTATCCATGCGTCTCCTCCCAGCCCTTGCTATATTGTCAGCCGCCGTTATCAGCTATCAGCTAATCCTGATGCAGATTCTGTCAATTGTGCAATGGTACCATTTTGCTTATATGGTTATTTCAATTGCATTACTGGGTTTTGGGGTGGCCGGTACGGTCATCTCACTTTTCAGGCGGGCATTGTTGAAAAATTTTGATCATCTGCTGCCCTCCTTGATGATGGCTACCGGTTTTTTCATGGCCACCGTGGTTAGTTTTTCGCAACCTTCCGGGGTAAGGTTTGATTCTTATCTTTTGTTTGTAGATTATTCGCAGGCCGGAAGACTGCTGTTTACCTATTTGGTACTGTTACTTCCTTTTTTGTCGGCAGCCCTGGCGATCGGAATGACCTTTGTCAGGTATGCAGACCGGATTGGCAAGTTGTACTTTGCCAATTTGCTGGGCTCGGGTTTAGGCGGATTGCTGGCGGTGGGTTTGAGTTGGATCATTGCTCCCCAAAAACTGCCTGTATTTATCGCCCTGCTTCCTATGATTGCTGCCTTATGGGTATTGCCGCGTCCTTTTCCCATTAACTGGCTGGCCGCTTTTGTGCTCAATCTGGGCCTCATCGTTATTTTTATTATCAGGCCTTTTTCTTTTAATCTTTCTCAATTCAAAGATCTCAGCAAAACCCTGAATCTTCCCGGTGTAGAGATAATTCATGAACAAAGCAGTCCTTTCGGATATATTCAGGTGGTTTCATCCCCACTTTTAAGGCACGCCCCCGGGCTAAGCCTGACCTATCCCCAAACCGTACCGGTGCGAAAGGTCATTTTTAAAAATGGGGATTGGTATGGAACCGTGGCGCCCCTTTTTCCACCGGGAGATACCACTGTGTACGATTATACGACCAGGGTGCTGCCTTATATAATCAAAGCGCGCAAAAAGGCACTGGTACTGAATTCGGGTAGTGGTGAAGATATCTCCCTTGCCAGGTCCAAAGCCACTGCCCGGATTGTGGCAGTGGAGCCAAACAGCGCAGTGATTTCTTTGCTGAAAGATGAATTGTCAAAAGAGACCATGGGTTTGCTCGCTGCACCTGAGCTTGTCATGCATCAGGAAGATCCCCGCACCTTTTTACTCAAAGACACTGAGAAATATGATTTGATAAGTATTCCGACCATCGGAGCTTTTGGTGGTTCTGTGGGGCTAAATGCCATTAGTGAACAGTATTTGCTGACCAAGGATGCCTTCAGGGAGATGTGGAAAAAACTGCTTCCCGAGGGAGTGATCAGTGTAAACTGCTGGATGGATTACCCTGTCAGAAATCCTTTAAAGATTTTGGCCACTATGATCGAAGTCCTCACCGAGTCAGGAGTAGAGCATCCTGAACAGTATATCGGAGCTGTTCGCAGTTGGGGTACCCTTACCATGATTGTCAAGAAAACCCCAATTTTACAGCAGGAAGCCAACCTCATACGAAGCTTTTGCGATCGGATGTTATTTGATCCGGTATTGCTGCCGGATATTAAGCGTCATGAAAGGGAGCAGTACAATATGTTGCAGGACAATGATTTTTTTCAATATGTCGATGAGCTGTTTTCTGACCAAAGGGAGACACTTTACAAAAACTATGACTTTAACATAAAGCCACCGACTGACGATCAGCCTTACTTCTCGCAGTTTATCCGTGGAAAAAGCCTTTCCCATCTGTCACAGCTCTTCGGTAATAATGCGATGGCTTTTTTCGAAGTTGGCTACCTGATGGTGATCATTACCCTGATACAAGTGACTTTAGTATCCCTGCTTCTTATAATAGCCCCTTTGTTTCATCTTGGCTGGCATGGTGGTAAAAGGCGGAGTGTATTGCTGTATTTCGGTGGTATAGGCATTGGTTTTATGTTTGTTGAGATCGTGCTTATTCAAAGGTTTATCCTTTACCTGGGTAGTCCCATTTACGCTGTCGCTGTGCTGATGTGTGCTTTGATGATTTTTTCAGGGTTGGGCAGCTATTTCACCAGCCGGCTTGAACTAAAACAGATCAGGGTTTTTACCATTTTCTTAGCGATTATTGGCCTGTTACTTGTGTACAGCTTTTCCCTTACGCCCATCCTGCAACAAACTATTGGTCTTACCGGCTTTTTGAAAATCCTGATTATGACGCTTATCATTGCTCCCTTGGCCTTCCTTATGGGGCTCCCCTTTCCCCTGGAAATAAAACGTCTGGACCAGGAAAACCCTCGACTGGTGCCCTGGGCGTGGGCAATCAATGGCTGTGCCTCGGTAATAAGTGCTGCACTGGCCACAGTGATTGCTGTGGAAATGGGATTTAAATGGGTGACTATTCTGGCAGCGGTTGCCTACGGATTACCGCTTATTACCACAATTACTGCAAAAAAATAGAAGCATGGTTTTGCGAAATCAGTAAATAAAATACGCTCGATGCTTTTCCTTTGTGATTTTTTATTGTGCAGAAAACACCACGTTTAGCTTCTGACCTACCTGCTTTACGATCCTTTTATTTTCCCGGTCAATCTGTTTTACCACCTTTTTTACGTTTTCAATTTCATGGTTTTTTTCGTGGCTCCTGTTGATGAACTGTTTCATGGTGTCGGCCAGGACTTGTTGGTCATGCCATTCGCCGATTAGTAATCCCAGCGGTTTGATTTCCTTTTTTAACTTTGACCATTTGTTATCGGGCTGGTAAGTTTCCAGCAGCCTGAGTATGGCACTTATGGATTTAAGCCGTATTCTGATTTTGTGAAGATCACCGGGGTTAGAAAGTTTGGACATCAATTTTTTTATCTTTTTGATTTCCCCGGATATAAATTTTTCAGATTGGGAAATGATTTTTTTTTCTTCCATACCGGCGACCACCGACCTTATCTGGCTATTTAGTTTTTCAAACTGGCCGGTATCGAATTCAACCACCGCTTTGTGAAGTTTTTTACTTGCCTGCTTCTCGTGATGCGCTAAATGTTTTTCAAAAACACTGATATCATTATTCCGGAACTTTTTAATAATCATGTGATTCACCTGTATTTCCCGAAGGTTTCCTGCATAATTAAAAAACCTCGAGAAAAGGTTAAAATGACGTTTTTTTTTGAATTCACCCTGACTCGAAATTTCTATCAGTTTCAGGATGGCGCGCATCTTTTTGATGTGCACCCTAAGTTGATGAATGGGTTCTTCCTGTAGTTTCTTTTGTGTCTTTTTGAGGTATTGCAGAAACGACCGGGCGTTCCGGTCGTAGTATTTCAGTAAAACCATATTATTTTCCTTTCCCTTTATAAATGTCAACGGCTGCCAACCATGGTTAAAATTACCTAAAATCACCAGATAAAGAAAGAATACCTCCTGCTATATCCCTATATCCCCCTGCCAATCCAAACCTTAATGAGACCAAACATAGTCCTCCTACCCCAAAAAAGCACCCCACCATGTCCCCTCGGGACAAAATATTGGTAGCCACACGATACGTTCGACCCACCGGCATTACAACCCCGGGCCATTGAAAAGCCATCCATACGGTACACCCGATAGATGTACCATAAAATAATATTAGCAACCTTGCCCGGTTATTCCTAAATTAAGATTATATTAAGAAAATGTTAATAATTTAAGTATATTCTTAAAAAAAAAGTGGTCATGGCTAAGAAAAAAGAAGAAAAACAAAAAACCAAAAACAAAAAGAAACCGGCAAAATCTGCAAAAAACAAGGGGCAGGATAAGAAGAAAAAAACCGGAAAACCCACCAAAGATCAAAAGAAAAAAAAGCGGTTAAAAGCCACAACGGCTAAAAAGAATACAGCGAACAAAAAGGTGGCCAAAACGGCTAAGGCAACCAAACCAGCTAAAGTCAAGGCTAAAAAAGCAGGCAAAGACAAAGCGAAGATGGTTGAAAAGAAAGCCACAAAACCGGCAAAAAAGGCCGCCCCGAAAACCAGCGCCAAATCTGTGAAAAAAACCACCAGTGCTGCATCCCCGTCGGCGACTGCCAAATTTAATGACTCCAGTGCCCATCATAATGTCAGGATAGCTATCCGGAAGCTAAGGGCCCTTAAGAGTCTGAATGAGATTAATGCATTTGTAAAAGGGGAGAAGAGAGTGACAATTACCCGTATTATCCCGGGGGTGATTAACAGGATTAAGCGGGTTGAGCAATGAGGATAAGACAGGTGTTGAGAGGATGTGATGATGCATTGAGTTAATGATTTAGGGAGTGAGGGCAGAAGGTGTGGGCGCCAGGGTAAATTAAAAAAGGTATTGGGTAGCAGATGGTTGGGGATGCTACAAGTGCATTACCTGGTTGTCTGTGATGGAGGAGAGATCATTAAAGCTAAAAAAACGTTGTGTCTTGATTAGGTTATCCTGGCTTTTTCGGAAAAAATCGAGTAGCATGGAATCCGCGCAGGGTTTTTCGAAATGTTGATTGAAGGGGATCTCGATGGCCTGGATTTGGCTGAAATCATATTTCAGGGGGTTTTTTACAAGTATGTTCTTGATCGCAAGGGCCCGGCCTCTTTTGTCCAGGGTGTTGGAAACCCCAAAGATCAATTCCGGGTTGGTTTCAAATCCTATGTTAAAAATGTAGCTTTCTTTTTCGTTCCAGTCCAGATTTTCGCAGTCTACATACAAGGCCCCATCCCTGATGGCGATGGTTGAGTTTTTGTAGCGGTGCCCCACAGTTTTGGTCTCTATGACCACCACTTCCTTGGAATCTTCCCTGATTATAAAAGGGGCTTTGATTAATATCTGGCTGCCATCAGTTTTCTGATAATACCGGTAGTAATTCCCTTTATAATACTTTTTAAGCAATTGCAGCGCATGCCGGTCATTATGGTTTGCCCCTTTTTGATCTTCTTTGCCGTTGATTTTGAAATTTTTCCAATTGTCCCATTGTGAAAGCTCAACATCCAGGAAAGTCAGGAGTACATTGAGTTTTTTATCTTTTGCGTTGCCATTGTTCCAATAGGCCTGCAGGGTTTTACCGCTGATCCACAGGTAAGGTTTTTGCACGTTAAAATTTTGAAGGTAGCCGATAAAATCATCCATACCGGAAAGTTTGTGCTTGAAGACGATGTTCTCAAATTCATCTTCACCAAATAACAGGTATTCTTTGACCAAATAGGGAGAGGCAACGACTCTTTTCGTAACTTCCGTATTTATTTTTCTGGCTATTCTTTCGAAAAAAGTCCGTGTGAATTTCGACCAGTCATTGTCATATCTGCCTGCGTCAACCACCTTTTGAAGTAAAGGTGATTTTTCAATTTCCAGCTTGATTTTAGGTGAGATCATATTTCAAATTAACCTGCTTCATCGTTTAACAAAAGCTTAATGTCTAAGAAACGGCCGCTTAATGTGCAAGGTTTGGTTAACTTTCTTCACTAGCGTCAGAGATTTGACTTACATCTGACAGAGTTTGTTATAAACATACGAATTAAATCTTTGATTAGGCAGAAATTGGAAAAGAATCAAAAATAAATCTGACCATTTTTATTTTTGATCTGACTGCTATAAATAGACCTGTAGTTAAATGCAAAAGCTACGATCATATGAAAAAACTTTTTACGCTATTAATTTCAGGTCTGTTTTGTTGTCTGGTTTTAACATCTCCGGCACAGCAACGGACGGTAAAAGGTAAAGTAACCGCAGAGGATGGCAGCCCATTGCCGGGGGCGTCGGTAAGTATTAAGGGGACCAATCTCGGTACTATTACCGATGCTGAGGGAGATTACAGCCTTAACGTGCCCCCGGATGCGGCGGTGCTCGTATTCTCTTTTATTGGTTACACGAGTGCCGAAGTGATTATTGGCTCACGGGAGGTTATATAGATGCTTGACGGGGCAGAATTGCCAGGGTACGGATTAATTCATCAGGAGGCGCACAGCGGGGCCATGATTGGCCATATCGAAGATAAATTTACCATTCCGGTGGGCCTGCGTGTGGAGATTGATGCAGATCCGGCAGTTCAATGAATATATTAATTTGATAAATCAGGATTAATGAAATTATTTATACCATTATACTTAATCTTTTTTATTTTTCTTTCAAGTTGCATGAAAAACAATAAAGAAATCATGGAAGATAAGGATCTGCTGGAAAATCTGATGAAGTCCGAACCTGAGAAATTTACGGAAATCCTCCAAAACAAGGATAAATATGAAACCCAGATAATCTACACCCAAATTAACCGCGACGGCAACAACGTTCCGTCTTTTAAGTCATTCTATTACAACTTTGATCATGACAGGTATTTTTACCCTGCCAGCACTGTTAAAATGCCTGCTGCCTTTCTGGCCCTTGAAAAACTGAATGAGTTAGGCATCAATGGTTTGGATAAATATTCTGAAATGTTAGTTGACAGTGCTTTCTCCGGCCAGTCTCCGGTTTCAGAGGACACAACTTCCGCGTCAGGAATGCCTACCATTGCTCATTACATAAAAAAGATTTTCCTGGTCAGCGATAATGATGCCTTTAACAGGCTTTATGAGTTTTTGGGACAGGAAACCATCAATAGGAAGTTGCACCAAAAAGGGTACATTGATTCCCGAATTATCCATCGCCTTTCCATTCCGCTTAGTGAAGAAGAGAACCGGCACACCAATCCGTTGACTTTCAAAAGGGGAGGAGCTGTGGTTTATCAGCAACCACTGGTACGCAACGATGCGGAATTGCCGTTAAAAGGAAAGATTTTAAAAGGAAAAGGATATCTGAAAGGTGGTAATATGGTTAATGAGCCTATGGATTTTGGCCTCAAAAATCATATTCCCCTCGACGAACTGCAACTTATGCTCCGGGCCGCCATGTTTCCGCAGTCGGTGTCTGAAGACCAGCGTTTTAACCTGACTAACCATGATTATAGGTTTTTGTACCGATATATGTCCCAGCTCCCCAATGAGACAACTTTTCCCGCTTATGATACCACAACCTACCACGAGGCTTACAGCAAATTTTTGATGTTTGGAGAAGAAAAGGCTTCTGTTCCCCGGCACATCAGAATATTTAACAAAATCGGATTGGCTTATGGCTATATGATTGACAATGCCTATATCGTCGATTTTAAAAACAGAACAGAATTTATGTTATCGGCGGTGATACATACCAATGCCAATGAAATTTACAACGACGGCGATTATGAATATGAGCAGGTTGCCCTGCCATTTATGCAAAGTCTGGGGCAAATGGTGTATCGGTATGAATTGAACAGGAAGAAAGACCACCTTCCCGATTTGTCAGAATTTATGACCGGTTATGATAAAGTAGTAGCTGCCGGTGGAGAGGTACATGCCGACTTATACCAAAACTATCCGCATTATCACCTTCCGGAATTAGATGAAAAAAGAATAAAGCGAGCAGATCTTGAACCTTTCATTGATACATTGAAAAGCGATCCGGTGTTTGAGGTCTCCAAAGTGGGCGAGTCTGTCGAAGGCAGGGAGATCAACCTGATTAAAGCCGGAAGCGGTAAAATCAAAGTGATGCTCTGGTCGCAAATGCATGGCGATGAGTCTACTGCTACCCGCGCACTTTTTGAATTATTCAAATTTCTTTCAGCCCATGATGCCCTTGATTCGGTCAGGAAAAAAATTTTGCGACAAACCACCCTTTACTTTATGCCAATGCTTAATCCTGACGGTGCCGAGCAATATGCCAGAAGGAACGCCCTGTCCTTTGATCTCAACAGAGATGCCCTTAGGCTGGTGTCGCCTGAGTCGAAGATTCTTAAAAATACCCGCGACAGGTATGCGCCTGACTTTGGCTTTAACTTACATGATCAAAGTATCTATTACAACATACCTGGCACCGCCTTGCCGGCTTCCATTTCATTTCTGGCACCAGCCTACAACTACGAAAAAGAGGTCAATGAAACGCGCAGCAAAGCCATGAAGGTCATTGTTTCGATGAACAAAGCCCTTCAGGCGTATATTCCCGGCCAGGTAGGGAAGTATGATGACAATTTTGAACCAAGGGCTTTTGGCGATAATATTCAAAAATGGGGTACCAGTGCCATTTTGATCGAATCCGGAGGATACCCTGAAGATCCTGAAAAAAAGTATCTGGTAAGGCTCAATTTCGTGGCTATCCTGACCGTCCTGGTGGATATAGCCGATGGCACCTATGCTAACCATACTGAGGAAGCTTATTACCGGATTCCTGAGAATGACAGGAAGTTATTTGATCTGCTGATCAGAAATGCGAAAATAGAAAAAAACGGTCAGCTCAACACCACCGACGTAGGCATTTTCTTTGAAGAGATGCTATCGAAAGAGACCGGAGCCATTTATTATAAAAGTGTCATTGCCGATATGGGTGATCTGTCCACCTATTATGGTTATCAGGAGATTGATGCCTCGGAAATGACATTGTCCCCTGGCAGGGTTTATCCTAACACTTTAGCTGATTATAAGAAGATTGATCCCGAAGAGGCAATAAAGTGGTTAAGCCAGGGCTACACCACCATCAGGTTAAAGGTTATGCCTGCGGAAAGTGAAAAAGCAGCTTTGCCTTTGAGACTGGTGCCTGAAGGTTATAAAAACCGGCCATCTTTTACCCTTGACGATGAGGCGTATTTGCTACTGGAAAGGAATGGTAAAAACGTCATGGCCATTTGCAATGAACGAATAATAAGCTTAAATAATTAAAACCGGAACATAAAAATGATAACAACACAAAGATTGGATGACCCGGAGTTGGCTGGAACAGCGTGTATAATAACGGGTGGACTGTTGGAAACCATTCATGCCAAAACAGCCCATGGTTTGATAAGGGAGTCGAAGCGGTTTGATATCGTGGCGGTTATCGATCACGAGGCTGCAAACAGGGATGCAGGCGAGGTTTTGGACGGCCGGCACCGCAATATTCCGATTCTTTCCTCCATGGCCCGGCTTATCGAGGTAAAGGGTGAAAAACCTGAGTATGCTATTATTGGTATGGCCACCAAAGGAGGCGTTCTACCCGGGAGTCTTTACCCGGTAATCGAGGAGATATTGGCTCAGGGGATTCATATTATCAACGGGCTGCATCAACCCCTCAGTGGAATTCCTCAAATGAAAAAACTGGCAGAGGATCACGGTGCTGTGCTTTTTGATATCAGAAAACCAAAGCCTTTTGAAGATCTTCATTTCTGGAGTGGTAAGATACAGGAGGTTGATTGCCTGAAAATTGGCGTACTGGGAACAGACTGCTCAGTAGGTAAAAGGACCACCACCAAACTGCTGGACAATGCGCTGAATGAAGCCGGTATCAAATCAGAAATGATCTATACGGGTCAGACCGGCTGGCTGCAGGGAACCAAGCATGGCTTCATTTTTGATGCCACCCCCAACGATTTTATTCCGGGTGAGTTGGAACATGCCATGTATAGCTGCTGGAAACATGAGCAACCGGATGTGATGCTGATCGAAGGCCAGGCCAGTCTGAAAAATCCGGGGGGGCCATGTGGATCCGAATTCATCGTTTCGGGCCTGCTGGATGGTGTAATTTTACAACACCACCCCATCAGGACACATTACAATAATTTAGAACATTTTCCGGCCACTATTTCAGATGTGATGGAAGATATAAAAATCATAGAGTTGCTCGGTAGCAGCACCTGGACTTTAACATTGAATACCGCTGAAATGACCAGCCGGCAGATTGAAGCCAGTAAGGAAGAATTATCGGCAAGAATTGGCCTGCCCGTAATTAGTCCCCTGGAGGATGGTTTAAACGGACTTGTTGAACTTATTAAAGAAAAAATGATTAAAGTATGAAAATAAAATCTATAGAGGTCTGGAGGAAAAACCTGGGCAACACCAGGCCTTACACCATAGCTTTTAAAACGGTTGACGATGTCGACAATGTATTCGTAAAAATTAACCTTGACAATGGTCAATATGGTCTGGGGTCGGGTAATCCGAGTTTTCAGGTAGTTGGCGAGTCGTTGGATGACAGCCTGAATACGCTGACCGACGAAAATCTGGCATTTTTGATTGGCAGGGACCTCAGGGAGTTTTACGGATTGCTTGATGAAATATTGACCCGTTTTCCCAAAACACCGGCGGCAAGGGCAGCGCTGGATATTGCTGTCCATGATGCTTTCACCAAATATCTGGATATCCCATTGGGCGTCTTTTTAGGTGGAAAAATAAAATCCCTGCCGACCTCCGTGACCATTGGTATAAAAGACGTAGCCGACACTTTGGCTGAAGCCAAGGAGTATTATGACATGGGATTCCGGGTGCTAAAGGTAAAGACCGGCAAAGATGTGGAAGAAGATATCGAACGTATGAAGAAGCTAAGGGAGTGTTATAACGGGGAAATGACGATCCGGGTAGATGCTAATCAGGGATATACCGAACAGGATTTGATCCGGTTTTACCAGGAAACCCGTCAGCTTAACATGGAGTTGATAGAACAACCTGTGCCTGCTGATCAGGTCGACCTGATGAAACAACTGCCTGCCGATATTAAGGCCTTAATTGCTGCCGACGAAAGCCTTAAGTCTGCCAAAGATGCTTTCAAACTGGCATCCCCTCCACATGCCGGCGATATATTTAATATCAAGTTAATGAAATCAGGAGGCATTCATCCGGCCAGGCAAATTGCCACGATTGCAGGGGCTTCGGACATAGATTTGATGTGGGGATGCAATGATGAAAGCTCGATCAGTATTACCGCTGCCTTACACGCTGCCTTGTCATTTAACAACACGAAATATATTGATCTTGATGGCAGCCTGGATCTTGTGGTGGATGTGGTGAATCCCGGATTTAAAATTGAAAATGGATGGATGTCAATTACGGACAGGCCGGGGCTTGGGGTGGAGTTGATATGATATCGACCACCCAATCCGGTTGAGCTGATCACCCTTTGAGCTTTGATCGTCAGTGTTTTTTTGTGTTATTAGATTGTTTTGCTTTTCAATAAACTCTTAGGCTGAAACTATTCATTTTTTCTTAAATACTCACCTTTTAATTCTACATGATGCACGGTGTGTACCACAACCTATCCAGGATGGCACACACTGCGCACAGAATCGAATTAAAAGGTGAATCTATGAGAAAAATTAAAAAGTCAATATATTTAACCCTGATAACGATTTTTAAAAGGGAGCATATTTTTTAATATCCTCAAATCCAACCGTTTAGTTCATATTCCCTGAATTCCTGACATATTTCAATCGAGTTTATACGCTCATTAGCTTAATCATTCAATGAATAATACTCATCTGCCCCTGTATAGCAAACAATCAGAAATACTTGTAGAACAATTGCTCCACCCCGACTCTCCCCACAGAAATATTGGTGGTATTATTAAGTTATATGGCATATTTGAAAAAGAAAAGTTCATCGATTGCTTAGAAAAGCTAGCGGCTGTATCTGACGTGTTTCGTCATCAAATTGAATTGAAAAATAATACTTATTGGAATACATTTAAGGAAAATAGCACCTACGCTTTTAAGGAGATTGATTTTAGTGCAGCGGAAAATACGTTTTCGAAAGCAGAATCCTGGTTTCATAATACTTTTCTCAGTCAAGTGTTTCAACTTGAAGGTTCATTCATAGACATAGTACTTTGTAAGGTAAGTAACCATGAGCACTGGATATGCGAACGCACCACCTTGTTATGGATGGGTAAAGTCATGAGATAATAATTAGATCATGGAGTAAACTTTATACCGGTAATGAACAAGTAAAGATCCGTTAGATTAGGATTTCGATGAAATAAATATGAGCACTAACTTGTAAAAAGATTGTTTAATAATTCTTGCGAGTAGAACTTGTAGTTTAAAGGAGTCAAGGTTTAATTCGGATCTATATAAATCATCATGTGTGGTAATAATGTTTTCAATTGCTGAACTATCCTTGGCTTCCTGCAACCCCAGCGTATTGATCAATATGTGCTGATTTGGGATTGTTGACGCAATCTCTTTTAATTCCGCTAATGCCGCATGCACTACAATCTCCTACAAAATCTCTAATCTCCGCTCCTTGTTGTATGTCCTCTCCATCTCCATAATCAATGAATCTAGCATAAGATGGTAGACTTTTTAATGACAAGGTTGGAATCATGATCCGGTTGAAGTACCCATGTTAATGAGCGATTGACCCAACCACAGAAAACCTGTTGAAATAAAGACCATAGAGGCTGCGGTAAATGTGAAAAGAAATGAGACACCAAACCGTGTTACCAGGGGCTCGAAGATTATTGGCGATAAAAACTGACCGAGGAATAAGCAGGTAGTGAGCATTCCTATATTTTTGCCTCTTAGTTCCTGCCGGCTTAGCTCCATTATCCACAGATTGGTATTTGCCATTAACAAACCAAAGCCCAATCTGGCAAAGAACATAGCCATAAGAATAACAAAAAATGAATGGGTCATACCTGTCATAAAATATCCGGTTGCCATGAGAAAAAATGCAATAGTATAGATATACGGAAAGTGCACATGTCCTTTTAATCCGGAATAAAACAAGGAAGAAATAATCATTCCAAGGGCATTGACAGCCAGTGCGGTTCCGGATAAGGTGTTCTTGTCGATGCCGATCTCATAAAGCAAAAAGGGAAGTTGGGTGGGAACAATGTAAAACAAGATCATTAAGATAATGGCATTGACGAAAATAATACGAATAAGCAGGCTCGATTCACCGGTTATGCTTCCGGTTGCGGAATAGGTTCGGGAAGGTTCATTTAAAGCATTGATTATCAGTGGAATGGATGCGATAGAGGCTAAGTAGAGGAGAAACGGCAGCCGCCAACTGATGTCTGCCAATACTCCGGCGACTATTAAAAATGTAACCCCTGCAAATCCAATAAAAGCTGTCTGCAACCCAATGAAATCTTTACGCTCTTCACCTTTAAAATAATCCCCAACCAGCGTTATGGTAATGGTCATAGTGATGCCAATGGAAACACCAAGCAATGCACGGCCTGTAAGGATATGGTAGATATTATTGAGATAAAATCCCGACATTCCGCTACATGCATACAGGACCAAACCTGCATACAGTAATTTTAATCTTCCGTGCTTGTCAATGTAGCGGCCTACTATGGGAGCGGTGACAGCTATGAACAAGGTGGGAAGACTAATCACCAGTTTTGATAGTAGATCTGCATGGGGTGTTTGCTTAAAAAATCGGGCAATTGCAGGAATAGAGGGAGCAACGATCGCCGCCGCCATAATAGTAAGTATGCTGAGAAAAAGCAAAGTAAGCTTTGACAAATTAATTCTGACCATCGGCGATCGGATTCATGGCTCTTTAATTTTCGGCGATAAAATGCATTACCCCATTTTTTAGTCCGAAAATGCATTATGCACTCTCGGGTTCTATCAAACTAAATTTTAGCTTACAGATGTGCTACGGCTGCAAGTGATGGTCTAATTGGATCATTTCGCCTGTCGCCAGCCAGTGGGCACATGCTTCACCTAGCTTTTCCACAGCTTTTGTTTCATATAATTTTGAATCTTCTTCTGACAATACACCCTTCCATCTGCCGTTTTGCCCTTTATGAATAAAGGTCTTTGCCCCACCATTCCAGAAAATACCACCCAGAGGGACACTTTGATCGGCATGTGATTTCATGTAGTCAAAACTACAATGTTTAATAATTGCCTCCCAATTCAGTTTTTCCGTGTCAATGTCCAAAAACCTGGCAATGCTTCTTATTTCACCTTCCATATCTTGCTTTAGATTGGCAAAATGGACAAATAATAAATTAGGCAAATTGCGAATGTTCCACCAGGAACTCACATTTTCCCAGATCGACCACCAGGGATATCCATCTTTTTCCAGCCATTCATGATAATATTGTTTGATATCATCCACCGGTTTTTCAATGGGTGGTCCCACTAGTCCGGGGCTATCATTTAAAGCCGCGTACCATTTTTCATTGGCTGATGCATGATGATTATACATACTCCAAACGACATCCCTTCCGTCACGCCCAATGTAAATGTACTTTGCTTTGGGTGAGTAGACCAGGGCATCTACCGGCAGGTGTGTTTTGAGGAACCGTCGATGGGTTTGAGCCTCGACTGCCGGCAGCTTTATTTCGGGCGGTGGTATCCTTAAATCAAGCCATGGTGACATTTCGGCCACAGGCAGATCTTCCGCACCATCAAACAGGAGCTGGGCAATAATCTGTTGCATCCAGGTCGTACCTGACTTTGCATAAGTGGCTATTACAATGTCATCATCCCGAAATTTAAAGTCATTCCATATCGTGGAATTAAAGTGATTACTGTGCATTTCCCGGGTTTTTTTAGGCCATTTGTAATTTTCCATCATTTAAATATTTAGTTTTTTGATACGATCATTTAGGCTGATTATTCGGTGTTAGGTGTTGTATGGGCCGAGGGGGTAGCAACCGACAAGGTTTCGATCAGGTGCTTTGCCTCCATCAGGTCCCGTGTTTCGAACCCCTCCTGAAACCAGTTGTAGATACTTGAAACCAACTCGAGGCCTTCTGCAACCTTTCCTTGCGATTTCCATACTTTGGCCATACTCATTGCACTGCGCAACTCAAAGGACCTGGACTCCTGCTCTCTTGCGATTTTTATACTTTTATTAAAACAGTCCTCAACTTCCCCGAGGCTCGCTTCGCCTTTTTTTGCCAATAATAATTCACCTTTGAGCCGATAGAGCTCCGACAGAAAAAGCTGATCATCTGATTGCTTGCTTAGCGCTATTGCTTTGTTAGCTGCCTTAAGGCCTTCCGCTAATTTTGCGGTCTTCAAATACTGGTCAATGAGTACACTCATGTGCATATGAATTCCTGATAACAAGTTGCGTTCAAGTCGCCCTTTAAGGGATGTTTGCACCATTTGAAACCCTTCCTCTACTTTACCATTTTCAATCATGGTAGCCCCGAGAAACAACTTCGCTTCATTACTGAACATAGAGAGGCCGTATTCCTCACTCAACGCTATGCAGGATTGTGCATGGTTCGATGTATCCTGAATATGCCCACAATACAAGGATACAAAGCTGCTGATAAATGAGCATAACACCTGGGTGTAGGAACGTTGGAGTACATGGGCTTTCTCCAGTGCCCCTTTGGCTCGTTCCAGGGCCTGCTCCGGGTAACCCAGGTACCACAAGACATGGCTGCTCTGAATCATACTGAAAACCTCAGGATCTGATCCGATCAACCGGCTGAGCGTGTCCCTATCCGTAGCCTTGTATAGTGATATGGATTTGTCAAAAGACGCCAGGCTAAGTGCAAGCTTACCCACGTAGATTGAAGTTTGTCCTATCAGCCGGTATGCTTCCATAAGCACTTCATTGACCTGTAGTGATTTGGCGATGTCTAAAGCTTCCTGTGCAAAGTGGAGGGCAACCTTTGCTTTGCCTACAAATAACTGGTGGACGATCACCCCTCGAAGCGCCTGAAATAAGCTCATGCTATCTTTTTGCTGTTCGGCCAGTTCCTTCATCCGGCAACTGGCCTCGTAGGCCGCCGATGAAGAAAAACCTTCGGTCATGATGAGCACTGGCGCCTGGATGGTTAACAATTTTAATTCAAGGGTCGAACGGTCCTCTTCGTTCTCTATCTTTTCGATTAAAGTCAATCCGCGTTGCATATAGGTCAGCGTCTGGTCGTAAGCCAGGTGCTGTCTTATCTTATCCCCGGCGGCGATCCAGTACACCACCGCCTCGTGAAACATGCCCGCCTTTTCAAAGTGATAGGCAGCCACTTCGGGATGGTTTTCGGCCAGAACAGGTATTTTTTGTGTCAAAGCCTCGGCAATACGCTGATGAAATCGCTGTTGCTGACTCTTGAGTAGCGATTGGTAGGCAACATCTCTGATCAGTGCATGTCGAAAAGTAAAAGTAGCCTTAGGAGGTACCCCGCGTTGTAAAAGTAATTCTGCTTCAACCAGTTCTCTAAGGCATGCGCCCATAGCCTTTTCCGGCATATGAGAGGCTGCATTAATAAGTTCATAGCTAAATTCCCGGCCTATGACGGCCCCAATCTGTGCCATCTTTTTGGTGTGTGACATGCTATCCAGCCGCGCGACCAGCGAGTCGTGTAAGGTAGATGGAATGGATAATGAGGAAACAGGACCACGAAGCTCATAATGATCATCGTGCTCTTGCAATATTTCCGATCCCAAAACCATTTTAGTGAGCTCTTCGACAAAAAGCGGGACGCCATCAGTTTTTCGGATAATCTGATCAATTATTTCCCGGGGCAGTTGTTTATTGCCAGCTATTTTTATAATGATCTCCCGAACAGCTTCTCCGGGTAGATTCGACAGAGACATTGGCGTGATGTGGGGCTGCATATGCCACGGGGGATTAAGCTCAGGTCTAAAACTCAATACGGTGAGCATATTCAATGTAGGTGGCTGATCGGTCAATTGAGTAATAACCTCCCGGGAGGAAGCGTCCATCCATTGAATATCTTCAAAGACCAGCAATAAATTTTGCTCAACGGATCGTTCCAGGTACATGTGGATGAATGCGCCCATGATCTTTTGTTTTTGCTGCTCTACCGAAAATGGTGTCGGTTGATAAATAGTCCCTTCCAGTGAAAGTGCCAGGATATTGGCAAAAAGAGGGACCATCTCCTCTAAAGAAAAACCATATTGAAGCAGAAATCCTTCAAGCCGGCTTATCTTTTCAACGGAGGGTTCGTCATCACTCAATTGTAGTGCCACATGTTTGATGGCCGCTGCCAGGGGATAGAAGGCCGTTCCTTTATGATAAGGGGAGCACTGGTGAACATTAAGCCAGGCATCACTATCTGCGGCAACATGTGCCATTAAAGCTTGCAAGATGCGGGATTTACCGACACCGGGTTGGCCGCTTAACAAAACTACCTGTGATTTGCCCTGCGTGGCATTTTGCCAAAGTTCCTTTAGTTGCTTAATTTCCTTATCTCTGCCCACCAGAGGGCTCTGGTCCAGGCCATTTTGACTCGCCTCAAACCTGCTTTTTGCCATGTTTTCATGAATAACCCGGTAGATCCGCAATGGCGTGGGAATCCCTTTAACCGAATGTTCACCTTTGTCTTCACATAAAAAAAATCGTTGCACAAGTTTGTAGGTATCGGCACTGATGAACATTGTATTCGGTTCAGCTAACCCCTCGAGCCGCGCTGCGATGTTGGGGGCAACGCCCAGGGCAAGGGGTTGACCTTGTCCGGTACCCCCCATATCGCCAATTACCACATGTCCTGTGTGAATCCCAATCCGGGCCGAAATACCGGGGCGGTTGGATTCTTCCAGATGTTTGCTGAATCGCTGAACGGCCTCTAAAATTCCCAAACCTGAACTCAGCGCCCGGTGTGCATCATTTTCATGCGCCACCGGATAACCGAAGTAAACTAAAATACCGTCGCCCAGGTATTGGGCAACATGTCCTTCATACCGGGCTACAACCTTTTCGCATACGTTCTGATATTCGGTAATCACCGCACGCAGGTCCTCCGGATCCAGTTCATTGGACAAGGCTGTAGACCCTACCAGGTCACAAAACATCACTGTCAGATGCCTTCTTTCAGCTTCATTTCCTCGTTCGGGTTTGGACACTTCGGCAGGTTGAGGCAAGTTGGATGCTTGTTTTTGCAAGATTGTCATACCACAATTGCCACAGAACTTAAACCCGGGAGGGTTTTCAAACCCGCAGGAAGAGCATAGCAAATGTTGCGGCTTACCACAATTACCACAAAATTTTATGCCATCAGGGTTCTCAAAATGACAGTTTGTACAGATCATGCCGGAATTACTACTTAACAGACAATACTCATTAGTTCGATTTAATAACTATACCTACTATCAGGCCCCGTGCATTCCATTCGGTTATTATCTACTCAATGTACCTGTCAAAGTCTTTTGAACGCTCATTAACATTGTATTCATGCGCGCAAACGACTTTCCCTGAATAAAGAAATAGCATAATAAAGAAGAATGAAATGCCTTTTTCATGTAGCGACAATTAGTTGGATTTATTCTAAAATAAAGGGTAATTCCGGTATTTATAAAGGGGCTTAGGACGAAGGCCCGCATTTTTTGTCCGAATAAGCTATTTTATTTACCGGAGATGTTTTGCAAAATTTCGATCTGTTCATCGAGGATGTAAAATTTTGTTAGTAAGCCAATTACGATTATCCCAACAGCTTGAGTCATTCCGGATGGTTAAATTAAGATCTCCATTTAAAATTCGTAATTTCATACTTGACAATCATTACTTATGAACAATTTTTATGAAAAGATCCATTTTGAAGGTTGTTTTTATAAGCATATTTTCGTTGGTAGGCGCGCTTGTTTCCTATGGACAAATTGTAGATTTAGCTAGTGACAATCCTTACAAAAAAGTATTCGTAGATACCGATGATTTTGATGCTTCTTATTTAACGGTCCTGGAAGAATCGTGGGATAAAGTGAAGCATGACACAACCGGGCTTTCTATGTTAAATGATCTTGCCTATTACTGGCATACACGTAATTTAAACACTTCTCTTGCCTTGGCTAAAAAGGGGCTGGTTTTATCTGCTTCTAAAAACAATCCGTTATGGGAAGGCAGGTTTCAGATTACCTTAGGTAGTATTTTACTGAGGATGGAAAAACTAGATAGTGCTCTTACAGTACTTAAAGATGCAAAAAACAAAGTGAAGGAAGAAGATCTGGCCTTTTTAAATACACAGTTAGGGTATGTCTTCGAGCGCAAAGGTGAATTGGGCAAGGCAGCAGATTATGCATTAGCGTCTTTACGGCTAGGAGAGCAATTGGATGATAAAAAGGCCATTGCCCTGGCCTATAGCGACCTTAGCAATATTTTTTGGAAGCAATCAAAATTTGAAAGGGGGTTGGAATACGGATTGAAGTCTATCGGCATTTTTGAAAAGCGTGGCATCAAAGACCTGGATTACGATTTTACACTGTATGTGGTTGGCAATAACTATTTAGCACTTGGAAAATACGATGAGGCCCTGGCCTATTACAATCGTTCTATTGAAATGGGAGAGCAATATGGTTTTTATAACAATTTGAGCGACGTATATATTTCTTTAGTGGATCTGCATGCATACCTGAAACAATTTGAAGCCGCAGAATCTGCCGGGGTTTACGCGGTTAAATATGCAGAACTTTTGGAAAATAACTTTATGATCATGCGTTCATGGCTATCCATAGGGAAACTTCAAAACCTGGAAGGAAAAAGTAAGGAAGCCATACAAAGCCTGCAAAAATGTATTAAAGTGGCCACCCGGGATTTTGGGGATGAGTACTATTTAAGCCAGGCTTATGAAGCTTTGGGATTTGCCTTTGCAGCAACCCAGGCCTATGAAGAAGCCTATCAGGCATTTATTAAATATGATAAGCTAAAAGACAGCATTTTTACGGCTGAGGCTGACCAGCGTATCTCCCTTCTTCAAACGGAATTTGATGTCGCTCTCAAGGAAAGCACAATCAAATTGCAGGAAACAGCATTGGCGCAACAAAGCACCAGGCAGATAATTATCATCGTAATCGCCAGCTTCCTGTTACTATTTGTATTGGTACTCTATAAGAATTACCAAAGCAATAAGAAGAAAAATGCTTTGCTGGAGAGGCAAAACAAAGAGAAAGAGTTTTTGTTGAAAGAGATCCATCATCGGGTAAAAAACAACCTGGAAATCGTTTCCGGTTTATTGGCTTTACAATCGGCACAATTGACTGATGCCAATGCTGTGAATGTGATGCAGGAAAGCCAAAACAGGGTGCAATCCATGAGTATGATTCATCAGAAATTGTATCAGGGAACCAACCTTTCAACCATTGAAATGAAGGATTACTTTAATAACCTGGGAACGCATGTGCTGGATTCGTTCGGTATGGAAGAGCAAGTGAATTTAACATGTGAGATGCAGGCTTTGGAATTGGATGTGGATACGGCTATTCCCTTGGGATTAATTGTTAATGAACTCCTGACCAATGCTTTGAAATATGCTTTTCCTGGTAACAGGAAAGGTGAAGTAAAATTGGCGCTGGAACAAAAAGATAAGGAACATTTGTGTTTGGAAGTCTCGGATGATGGCATAGGACAAAACATGGATAAAAAGATTGGTGAGACCGGCTTTGGCATGCGGCTGGTCAATTTATTATGCCAACAGTTACAGGGTAAAATGAATCGTATGATGAAAGACGGCACCTCAATATCCTTTGAATTTAAGATCGAACATCATAACAGTTAAATCGTTTGCAGTCGTTTAAGTAATTCTTCTTTATATATTTTACTTATTGGGATAGCTCTTTTTGCCACAACAACATAAGTGCTACCCACCTCATCAATTTGTGAAATATTAATTATAAATGAGCGATGTATCCGCATGAAATGCTCTTTTGGCAATTTTTTATCCAGATCTTTTAATGTCATTACCAACAAGTAATTTTTGTCTTTGGAATAGATACGGCAATAGTTACGTTCCGCCTCGACATAAAAGATATTGCTGATAATAATTTTCACCATCTTTTCGTGGTGCCTCACAAAAATGGAATCACTTAGTATATACTGGGAATCGGGGTTGTTCTTTGCAACATTTTCCCTATCCTCATTATCACCAATTCGGCTTAAGGTAAGTTCTATTGCACGTTGTAAGTCAAGTTTCTTAAACGGTTTTGAAATGAATGCCTGGGGTTTCGTAGATTTAGCACGGTTAAAATGGGCTTCATCCGCATTGGCGGTAATATAGATAATTGGGGTATCGTATGCTTTTTGTATCTGTTGTGCCGTCTCAATTCCATCGAGTTGCCCTTTAAGGCGGATATCCATCAGTATTATATCCGGTTCGTTTTCTTTTATAAACAGCAATGCTTCTTCACCTCGAGGAATAATCCCAATTACTTCATATCCAAGATTTGTTAATTGTAACGAGATATTTGCCCCAATGATCATTTCATCTTCGATGATAAGAATTTTTGTTGCTGATTCTTTCATAAGAAAAGGAAGCATTTCAAATTTAGAGGGAAATATAACTTGTGATTGTGAATTTGGCTAAATCAAACCGATGCTACATTTTCAAAATTAACATTTTCTGGTAAACAAGTTGCAAATAAACATTACCGGAAAGTGTCCGCATTGCTAGTTCTTCATATTGAAAGGTTCCTTTTTTAATTTGAAATAAAAATTCCTTGTGGTGCTCTTATAAATATGTTAACGGCAACTTTTACAACACCATCACTAACGTGGGCCACAAAAGCCGATATTAATGTAATTCCGAATCCGGCATAGGCCCATTCCTTCATGTTGCTTCCAAAAAATGGAAATACCAAAACTAAGGCACCTATTATTTTGGCAATTGCCAACTCAACAACTAATCCCATTTTCTTAAGTGATTTCCTGGCCGCACCGACATACGATTTTACTTTTTCAACAATACTTGCCGTTGGAATAAATGTAACCGTTTTCCATGCAGGTTATCATTGGCAAATTCCTTTTAGACAAAAAAGCCCGAGGATTTCGGGCTTTTTAATACTTAGGAAAGTGGAAGAAAATTTTGCGGGATAAAACACCAGATCCAAAAAATTCTAACTTTCCTTTTTATTTTTATTAATAATAATCTTAATTCTATAAATATAACAACATAAAATTACCCAAAAAGTTTATAAATGCAAATTACCAAATTCAAAAACCACACATACAATATTTTTCAAAAATTCTTTATCGAAAGGGCCCTTGAATTGTTACATGTCGGATCTATTGACTCTTACCGGGCCAGGGTAATTAATCCGAATACGATTTTGTCAGAGTTGCTGGAATGTCTTTTGCATTTCAAAAAAGGAAGAATTTTAAACTTTGAAACTGTCGAAAACATAAGGGACGAGACCAAGGAAATGCTCACAAAAGACAGCTGTATTAAGTTTAAAACATTTTCAAGAGAGTATATGATGTCATTGCTTGACGAAATGAAAAAGGACGACTATCAAAAAGTCATTAACTGCCTGAAAATCTCTATTGAAGAAAACCAAAGGTACCTCAATGAACTTATCAAAGCACTTAAAAAATTGATATTCCAAGATGACATTGACTCAGAAAACAAATTCCTGGAATTCCGGAAAATCGAATTAATCGTTGCGCCGCTGGTCACTGAATTATTAAGAAGTGGATTTTCAAAAAGTTACCTGTATCGTTTTTTATCGGCCGTCTTTGTTTATAAGCCAAAGGATACCTTTGAGCAATCTTTTGATGAGTTTATCAAGATCACAAAATGTCAAAAAAAGACTTATCATATTTATTTCAAAATCCAATCTACCAAAGCCATCAAAAAGGCTATAAATCCATTTGGAGGGAAAATTAAAGTCATCGAGAATCTTCACAGGTTAAATATGACAATGAAGGATCCAAAGTTTTCAAAAACCTTTAATAACTTTGCAACTCCTGCCTCAAGTACTACCTATTTTGAGGTGAAAGTTGATGCACTTGACCATTTCACTGCATTAAAGCTAGCAAAAACGCCAATCGCTGAGAATCTTGATTTACTTGATCTAGGTTTTAACAATCAATATTTAAAGTTGATCCATTTAGCACTGGTAATCGATCAGTCGAACCCACAAAACCCTGAATTTCACACTATTCATCATCAAATGGATGGCAGATATAAAACAGGCAAAAGTATTTATGACGAATACAACAAAAAACTTCCCGAGATCATCAATAACAACAAAATATCCTCTGAGACCAAAGAGAAAATCAAATCCGCCATCCGGTATTTAAGGTTAGGGAATGAGGCGTTAGAGGTGGAACATAAGTTTATTAACTATTGGATTGGGTTAGAATATATTTTTTCAAATTACTCATCTAAATCCAGCTTTAATAGGCTTAAAAAGTTTCTCACCACCATGCACTCCGTTGCCTATCTTACAAGGAACCTTATGGAATTTAACAAATCAATTAATCGATTGGGTTTACACAAAAAACTCAAGAATTATAAAGGGCACGACACCAAGTACCTTATCAAAGAGAAACTATATGATGAATTAATGACTTATGTCACTGAATATCCATTGCTCGCATACCGGGCCTGGAAGTTTAAAAGTCGACTTTTTTCACCTGGAAATGATAAGCTTAAAAAATATATTGACAGCCATTGTAAAAATTTAGGTATACATCTGACCAGAATTTACAGGATACGAAATGAAATTGTACATGATGCCTCTATTGGCTCCAATAATGAAAACATCACTTCAAACCTTCGATATTATTTGACATTTATGCTGCATTCCCTTATAAGCCATTTCCATAAACAAAGGAAAAAAGAAAACAATATTGAAGACTTCTTTGTATTGCAGGAAATTAAACTAGGAAATTTAAAACGCAAGAAATATAGCCTTGAAGACGTGTATTCGATGAAAGGTCCCATCGATTTTTTGCGCTGACCTAAGGGAAATTGAAAGATTGGGAGTCGTAAATTGCCACCTTCGGTTGGAGAAAAGCGAAAGCAGTAGCGTAGCCGCTAAGATTGATATATAAAAAAATATCCTACAACTTTTATTAAGGATTTCAAGGAATTTACAAGGCAAGTCCAAAAGGATTTTATCAAGATAGCAATCTGATTATTTCCTCTGTGTTTTATTCTAAAAAATAAGTTGTCGCATTTTTACACTTTCAGTTCTAATCAGGATTTTAGCTTTTTTTTTAACCAAAAAACAGTTTACTAGGAAAAGTTTTATTTCGATGGTTGAGATACCGTCATTGGACTTTTCGAGGGCGGTATCTTTTTACAAAACAATTCCGGATATTGAAATAGAGGAAATAGGAATGGCCCTTCTCCCATAACCAATAGCTGGAAATATTAAAGTATCCTTTAAATAAGATGCGGGGATACGAATCACAAAACTTCCATCATCATTAGAAATTGTTCCGACATTAGCATTTAATATCCCAATATTTACAAATGAAATAGGCTCTCCGGCGACCTGATCTAAAACGTTTCCGCTGATTTTGATTTGACCAAATGAAGGAATAATTACTACAAGAAGTAACAACTTCAACAGAAATGCTTTTTGTATCATTGCTGTACTGTTTATAAGTCAATCTAAGTGGAGGCATTTTTTATTTAACAATAATCGTACCTTACCGGGTTGATCCTGATGATAGAATGCATAAAATCCGTTACTCCAAAAATAACCATCCAAGTTTTAGGAGAAGTCACAGGTTTAAGAGGCCAACTCCTTTCAGGAATGGCTTGATTTTCAAACGCCATTTTTGATAACAGATCAAATGTTTACAATTACGAAATTTTCAACATCGACAGCACCCCGCATTATCGCTGCTACATGCACTCATTGTTCACTGATATTTTCGATCGTAGCACTTTTACTTCTTCTAAAGCTTGGATAGTTTTCTCCCACTGGCCAAAATACTTAATTGCCATTTCCTGTGTAATCACTGCATGATATTTTCGGTGAGGAATTCTTCCTTTTTCCCCGCTAAAACCGGAAAGGAAAACATGCTGAAAAAATCAGGATCGACAAAAGAGATTTTTTCCTTAGAAGCTTTATCTCCGGAAGTAACCTCGATCCCGGGGGCGTAATGGAAACGTGTCGCATATTTCACCTGCGGTATCTCCTCTTTTACCGCAAGGGCCAGACCTACTTGCAAATGAGCGGAATATTTATAAAGATTTTCCGGATCATGGCCCCATAGGTCATAGACCGGTCTCAAAATTTTATACTTAATTTTTGCAGTTTCCTGTTATTTTATATACATTTAGGTAATACTTATTTGTATATAAAATGAAAGGAATTAATCTTGGAGAATTTGAAGAAATAGTCATGTTGGCGGTAGCCATACTGAATGAAGATGCCTACGGTTATGCTATCAACAAAGAAATCCTGAGTCAGACAGGCCGCAAAGTTAGTTTGGGGGCCTTACATGCTGCCCTGCACAGGCTCGAGAGTAAAGGGTATTTACGGTCTCATTTAGCGGGAGCTACCACAAAAAGAGGTGGAAAAAGGCGGAGATTTTTTTGTTTGACCAATTATGGGAAAAAGGTGTTGGAAGAGAAAAGGAATATCAGGGAGAATATGTGGCTATCTATTCCGGAGGTTGTATTTAATGCCAAGTAACCCTGGTAAGTATCAACTAAATCTATTAGCAATTAAATATGGATAACCATAATAAATCCAACAGGCCAGCGTGGGCCGACAACCTATTGAGATGGCTATGCAACCCTGCTTATCTGGAAGAAATTGAGGGTGATCTCCGGGAAGCCTTTGAAGATCGCTTGAAAAAACATAAACCTTGGGTAGCGCGGCTATATCACCTGATGGATGTGTTTAGCTTCTTAAGGCCTTCATTGCTAAAAAATCCTTTTTCCCAGTTAAACATTAATCATGCCGTTATGTTACGCAATCATTTCAAAGTCTCTCGGAGGGTCTTATTGAAAAATAAGCTTTTCTCGTTAATCAATATTGTTGGGTTGGCTATTGGTATAACCGCTTATGTGCTTATTATACAGTATGTTAAATTCGAATTTAGCTATGATCAACATCATCCTCGCGTCGATGACTTATATCGTGTGACGCTGACAACCAATTTGGGTGAGAAAGGTTTTATCACATCAGCAACCAATCATCCGGCGGTTGCCCCGGCTATGAAAGCCGATTTTCCGGAGGTGGAAAATTATACCCGCCTGTTTGAGCAGAGTATTTGGGGTACGTTTGTATTGTCCTCTACCGATAATTCGGGAGAGGTGATGAAATTAAATGCCAAGGATGAGCATGTTTTAATTGCAGACAATTCCGTATTATCATTGTTTGCGGTTTCACTCCTTCAGGGAAATCCGGAAACAGCACTTAAAGACCCTCAATCGATCGTGTTGTCTGCCAGCTTTGCCGACCGTTTCTTTGGCGGTGAAGATCCAATGGGCAAAACCATCAGTATCAACAATAAATTTCCTTTAAAAGTGACCGGAATATTCGAAGATCTTCCACAAAATACGCATATACATTTTGATATCCTGGTTCCATTGTCTTTCATGGATGAGGATTGGTTGAGGAACATGTGGAAATGGCCTGAATTTTACAACTACATCAGACTTAAACCAGGTACGAACCCCGGAACATTAGAGGCAAAATTTCCGGCATTTATCAAAAAGTATCTCGGTGAGCTCATGAGTGAGCATGGCTTTGAAGCGAAATTCGAACTTCAACCTGTTAAGGATATACATCTTAAATCACATTTACACAAAGAAATTTCAGCCAATAGCAGCGATCGAACCTTGTATTTTTTGATCATTATCTCAGGGTTTGTGATTTTAATTGCACTTATTAATTTTATCAATTTGTCAACCGCCAAATCAGTGGAGAGGGCCAAAGAAGTTGGATTGAGAAAGGTAGTTGGCGTTAGCAGGGGGGCGTTAATCGGACAATTTCTGCTGGAATCAATGATGATTAATTGTATCAGCATCATACTTTCCATCGGCCTGGTGAGTTTGTTAATTAACCCATTCAACCACCTGGTCGGATTGAATGTGTTGTCTTTAAGCATGTGGACTGAACCGGCTCTTTGGCTTACACTGTTGCTTATATTCCTATCGGGAGGTATTTTGGCTGGCATTTATCCTGCTTTTGTGCTTTCAGGTTATAAACCGGTTTATGTACTGAAAGGAAAAATTCATCAAACCGGCCAGGGCGTGCTTTTGCGCAAAATTTTGGTAGTGGCGCAATTCAGCATCTCTATTACCTTGATAGTTGGCACTTTCATTGTCTATAGCCAGTTTTCCTACATGCAAAACCAGGAATTAGGCTTTGATGCAGCGCATAATGTTGTCGTTAATGCTCCTACCGTCGTTGATTCGACCATCAACCACAAAATTGAAGTTTTTAAAAGTGAATTGCTGAGAAGCGCGCATATTAATGCTGTAACTGTTACGGATAATATTCCAGGTAAACGAATCACCTTGTCAAATACAATCAGAAAACAACATGAAGCAAAGGAAAAAGGTGTTGTCTGTTACTATGTAAATATTGATCATAACTTTTTAGATGCTTACCAGATCGATTTACTGGCCGGAAGAAATTTCACCATTGAAGATCGCTCTTCATATGGTAGAAGAAATACAAACGAAACAGAACAGCATCGGGTCATGATCAACAAAGCCGCAGCCATTGCTATGGGCTTTCCCGAACCCGAAAAGGCATTGAATGAGAAAATTATCTTTAAAGTATGGGGAACGATGGATGGAACGGCGGAAGTGATCGGTATTGTAGATAATCATCATCAACAATCTTTACAAAAAGACCTGGATCCTGTCATATTTTTGTATCCGGATTATTATACAGGTATGTATATGACTGTCAGTATAAACACACGGAATACCATAGCAACCATGGATTTTATAGGGAAACAATTTAGTGAATTCTTTCCCCATGATCCGTATAAATATTTTTTTCTGGACGAATACTTTAACAGACAATATCGAGCCGATCGCCAATTTGGACAAATATGTTTATTATTTTCAGGGTTAGCCATCTTCATTGCCGCTTTAGGGTTATTTGGGCTTGGCTCTTTTATGGCCCTGCAAAAGATCCGGGAAATCAGTGTTCGAAAAGTCTTGGGTGCCAGCCTGATGCAGGTGGTGGTGCTACTTCCCAGGCAGCTTTTAAAGCTCATAATAATATCGGGTGTAATAGCCCTACCCATTGCTTATATTATGGTAGACAAATGGTTATCCGACTTTGCTTTTAGGATCGACATGGATTGGTGGATGTTTATGTTTCCCCTTTTGATTGTGTTCATGGTAGCCATTTTGTCTGTGCTGTTTCAATCCATAAAAGCCGGTTTGATCAATCCGGCAGATTCACTTAAGAGTGAGTAAGATGACTAATAGTTTAGATCATCATAACAATATTGCATAAATCGATTGGGAACCACATCTTAAAACAATTAGCGTGGCAATGATAGTGCTGCTTTTTTTCTCCCCACTTTTTAGCGGATTCTCATTCTAATACAGTTTTATGCAAAAAGTCCTCTTATTGTTTGCATGGCCATAAACATTTTGCCACTGTCAGGAAGCTTGATAAATCCGTACTTTTCATAAAACTTTGTGGCATCAAAATCTAATGGGGCCACAACTACTGCAAAGGAACCTATTGTTTTAGAAATTTCATAACTCCTTTTCAGGGCGTCAATTAACAATAGTTTTCCGATTCCTTTTCCCTGAAACCTTTGATCAATGGCCAATCTGCCAAGTAGTGTTGTCGGTATAGCGGTGTAGGATGTAGGAAGTTTTTTCTGAAACTTATGGGGAATCAAGTTGAATGGTATGCTATTATTCGCCAAAGTGTAACACCCTAATACCCCTTAATTAGCCGTGATTCTAAGTCTTCCAATATGAAGCAGGCTGACAATCTTCTTTTAACATCTTGATGAGCCTGGCGATGCCAATAATTGTCAGGCATAATCTTTACCACAGGAGAAGTCACCTTTCTTGTGTCTTGCATTTAGTACCTCGGTGAATTGATTCATTCGGAAGATAATGATTGATATGCCCTGGCCGCTGCGAGCAAGTCTTTATTTGGTTTGGCAGGGTTGGTTATGGCTTCAAAAAATATTTCGCTATCTCTTTGAGAAGCAAGTATTTGCTCACTTTCCGCAATGATTTCTTTCGCCCGCTCCTGGGCTGTTAAAATAATAAAGTCTGTTAAGCTTCTGTAACCGCCAAGTAAAGCAGCCTTTTCAAAAAACTGCTTTTGTTCTTTAGAAAACCTGGCATCAAACCTTGCCTTTTCCTGTTTTGCCATTACCATGATTATTGGTTATGGTAAGTGTACGGAATATTTCCGTATTTGACAGAATCAGTACGGTAAAAAACAGTACGTTACAACAGTTGATAACTTTTCACCGGCTTTATAGCTTCCCCAACTGCCCCTTTAACAAAGCCACTTTTTCCTGCTCACTCTTTAACAGCTTCTCATACAATTTTTCAATTTTATCAACGGCTTCTATGTATTTATCCAAAGGGTTAAATGTACATTGGTGATTGTGTACTCCAACCCCTTGCCCTTGTTGGAATGCTCCTTCGTTAGTTGAACTGTCATAATTATTTTGTACAATATTATAAACTGTTGCCCCCTCTTCCAGGTTTTTAATGGATTCCGCAGTCACTCCTAAGGCTTTGGCTACACGGTCCAGCATACTGGCATCGATCTTTTCACTTTGCTCTATTTTAGAAACCGCCTGCTGACTGATGCCCAGCTTTTCGGCAACAGCTTCCTGGGTGAACCCAAGCAGCTCGCGCATTTGAAGCACTTTTCTTCCGATATGTTTTTTGAATGGTTTTGTATCAGTTTCCATGGACTAAATATATTAATTTATTATATTTCAACAAATTCGGCTTTGCCTGTTGTGCCAATACAAATAAAAGTCGTGATATCACAATTGACTATTACAGAATATACTTTCATTTGTTGTTAATTTTGTTATTGTAAATATACATTTTTTTGTGAAAAATAAATAATTATTAACAATTACTTTGATCATAAAATTATGGTAGTGTACAATGAAACAAAATTATCATCCAAATGCCCATGTTGGGATAAGGCCGGCCTATCGAATCATTGATCAAAACAAATTTAAAAAATTTGACATTCATCGATAAACTGCAAGAGAAACAGAAATAGTTATTTCATTTTTATCAGTATGCTGTTTGACCATCGATCATGCCACCGGCCTGTTTTTCCTGCAAAAAAAGAAAAAGGTTCAAATGGAATATGCCGGCACAGGGTTCTGACAAGAACAGACTTGTAAAACTTCGATTCGGCATACACAAAAGTGTTGGTTATTACCTTTCCTATCGTTTGCCTGAACAACAATTCTGAAAATGAGTAATAAACAAATTGGTTTACCATAAAAACCAGTAATAACACCGGTTCATTAACTCGAATTTCCGAATCGCTGAACAGGGCGAGTGTGTAAAAAGTAAAATATCCTGTTATTCCCAAATCGATGAAGTAGTTCTTAAATCTGATGGATTTACGCGCTGAGACATTTATTGGGTTTTTACCAGTGGGATGAAAAGTTTTGGTCAGGAAATAGTATACAGTAAATATTGATAAACTTAATATAATGATTTGAAATCCTATCATTCTGAATTGATCAAATCCCTCATTTTCACGTGAATTTGAACTTCCTGTAAAAGCGCTCATGCACAGATAAAAAAGATAAGCATGAATGGAAAAAATAAGCGTTAGCATCAGCCATCCATTCAAGTGACGATCTTTGGAGAAGATAAAAATCACTATTCCAACTGTAGCAAGTATTGGTATCAACAATCCTATGCCTGAACCAAGTATTGGAAACAGGCTAAAAATCGGATTTGTTAACAAATACTCTGAGAAAACACTGATAGATTCCAGATGCTCCGGAAAATGGGTAAGCTCAATGATGGTTTTTAAGGAAATTAATATCACAATTGCATGAACAATCTTCTTTTGATTTATGTGCATACCTTTAGCCGTTGGGTACAAGAAAGGAATTATTTATCAAATTTACAGCTTAGTTTATTCAGGATTTAATTGCTCCGGGTTCAGGTTGGTATCAAAATGATGATCAATGTATTGGTGTGTTGTCATCACCAGATCAATCGGTCTCTGTTTTGAACGGCAAATACGTTTAATCCGGTTGACTTCTTCAAGGTAGTAATGCATTGCTAAGTTTGTTTTCACAATAACCACGGCTCCCGGCTATCAGCCATCCGGTGGAATACCGTAGAACCTATTTTTAAATATAAGAATTTTGATTTTTCTATGATAGATTCACCGCAAGACATCTCCGGAAGGTTTGCCAGACCCGCTATACCAAACCAAATAAACCAACGACAAAAATGCAGTCACAGCTCCGGTCCAAAAGGTAGCCGGAAATTGTGTGTTATCATTATCATAGATCCATGCCGAAATCACCGCTCCGGCCCCAATGCCCAGTTCAAGTGCGATATACACGGTAGCCATAGCCTTGCCCCGGTACCTTTCGTCACTTAAGTCAATGGTCCAGGCAAAGATGGTGGGATAGTTCATCCCCATGGGAATTCCGAAAAAAAATGCTGCTATGATGAATGCTGTCCTGGAGTTGACCATTCCCAGATAGACCAGGGCCAGTGTTAACAGCACGTAGGTAATCTTCAGTACGATGACCCGTCCGTATTTGTCAGATGCCCTTCCGGCTATGATACGAACCAGCAGGGAAGATAGCGTAAAATAAGTGAAAAAGATACCCTTATTGGCGAATCCCAGGGATGAGCTAAAGTCCGGGATCACTGTCAGAATCATTCCAAACGAAAAGTACGACATAGCCATAATAATAAAAGCAGGCCATACGCTGGATTCAAAAATTTCATTTTTTCTCACCATCAGGTGATTGAAGGAAAACTTTTCCTTATTTACCAGGCTTTCTTTCATGCCAATCAGGACTAATACAGACAGCAGCGCTGCCACGGAAGAAATCAAAAATAATCCGTTGTATGAGTAGGCACTGGCGATGGGGCTGCCGATCGCATTGCCCAGGGCAGCACCCAGCGTGGTAAAAAAACCTAAATAACCCATGGCTTCACCTCTTACATTGACAGGGACTATATCGGCAACGTAGGCAGTGGTACCTGTCGGCTTAAAACCGGTAGAAAAGCCATGAAAAAACCTCAAAAACAGAAAGCCGGCTACATTGCTAAGCACAGGATACAATAAACCGCAGACAATGCAGACCACTGATCCGAAAATCATGACCGGTATCCTTCCGACTTTGTCTGCCATTTTTCCGCTGAAGGGGCGGGATAATCCTGCTGCCAAAGTGAATAACGAGATAAAAAGCCCCTTGTAATCTTCCCCTCCCAGGCTCGTCAGGTAATCCGGAAGTTCGGGAATGATCATGTTAAAGCTCATAGAAAACGTGAAAGAACTTGCACACAGAAGCCAGAACTGCAAATTATAGGTTCGTTTTTTACCGGTCACGAGGCTTTCAGGTTAAAAGCCCGTAAGGTAAAAAATCTAAATGAAACCGGGATGGTTTTCCGGCCGATAATTTCGAATTTGCCGAAATGAAAACATAGCCGTCACCTTTAAAAAAATCCTTGCGCATAATTGGGCCAAAACCTTTCTTAAAAATAAACCTAATTGGTAACTTAGCATCGCAAATCAATTCCGTATCACTAATTAAATTGTAAATCACAAAATGAAAGTAACAGTTGTCGGAGCAGGTAATGTTGGTGCTACCTGCGCGGACGTATTAGCCTATAGAGAAGTCGCTAACGAAGTAATATTGGTAGATATCAAAGAAGGACTGGCCGAGGGAAAGGCCCTGGATATCTGGCAAAAAGCCCCCATAAACCTTTACGATACACGCACGGTCGGGGCTACTAATGACTACACAAAAACCGCAGGGTCGGATGTGGTGGTAATCACTTCCGGTTTGCCAAGGAAACCGGGTATGTCCAGGGATGATTTAATTCAGACCAATGCAGGTATTGTTAAATCCGTAACCGAGAATGTTGTCCGACATTCGCCCGATGCGATTATCATTATCGTTTCCAACCCTTTGGATGTGATGACTTATCAGGCGCATCTGGTTTCGAAAAATGACAGAACCAGGGTCATGGGCATGGCAGGAATTCTTGATACAGCCAGGTACAGGGCATTTTTGGCAGAGGCATTAGATGTATCCCCTAAAGACATTCAGGCAGTATTGATGGGAGGGCATGGTGATACGATGGTTCCTTTACCCCGCTATACTACGGTAGGAGGCATTCCTGTAACAGAATTAATTGACGGCGACAAACTGGAGGCTATCATTAACCGTACCAAAACAGGAGGGGGTGAGCTGGTAAAATTGATGGGTACCTCGGCCTGGTATGCACCCGGCTCTGCAGCCGCCCAAATGGTTGAAGCCATCGTAAGAGACCAGCGCCGTGTATTTCCGGTTTGTGTACAATTGAATGGTGAATACGGTATTGACAACTGCTACCTTGGCGCCCCGGTTATTTTAGGGAAAAATGGCATTGAAAAGATCATTGAGCTGGATTTGAATGACGAAGAAAAAGCCCTCTTAAAGATCTCCGAAGGCCATGTAAAAGAGGTCATGCAGGTATTAGATAATATGAAGTAGCAATTTATCCCCGGTACACACATGTCTATATGCTCATAAGGTAATGTTGTTTATATATTTGAAAATTGGTATGTAACCGGGTATCCTTCAGGTTAGCGGAGGGGACCTGTAACAGCCCCTTTGCTACCCTGGCAGTTGAGTCTTGCAAGCCTTCCAGCCTCTTCCAACCCCAGGGAATAAGCAACCGACCAGTTCTCACAGGCCAGATTATCATCACCGGTACTTTGATAGAGCAGCCCTTGGAGGTAATAGCCCTCGGGTCGGTCAGGTCTTAAGATAACTGCCCATTCCAATGCCTCCAATGCGCCCTGATTGTCATTGATCTCCTTGGCTGCCAGCCCTAAACCGCAGTACAGGATATAATGTGAGTCAGGTATTCTTTCGGGACTAAACACCAATACAAAGGCCTTACCATATTCCTCAATGTATTTTTTGATGGTTATTTCCTTGGCTTTCCGATAAAACCGAATAGCTTTTTCATATTCTTTCAGGTCATACGTATAAATGAGGGCTACCTGAAGGTTGGCCTCCATGTTACCGGGCATTTTCCGGGCAATGTACTGATAAGCCTCTATCGCATCATGGTAATTGCCTACCTTTCTGGAGCTTTCGGCGACTTTATTGTAAAAATCCAGAGAAAGATTTCCCTGGTACCTGAAAAGAATCTCAAAAGCATGTAAAGCCGCCTCGTAATCCTGGTTGTAATAATCATTGTACCCCTGGCGTCTTATTTCTTCCAGGTACTTTTTTTTAAGCGCGTTCACAGCCTTACGATTCCCATTTTCATCTAAATGTTTCTCTAAAATACCAAGGGCCTCGTTGAAGATACCTGCGGCGTACTTTTTGCGGGCATCTGCCAAAATATTTTCTTCCACCATCAAAAGCCTTTCTTCTTCGGCCTGTACCAGGTAGTCGTTAATTCCATCCATCACCAAATAAATTACAGAAATGACCGCCAGTATGCCAACCGCCCACCAGTTTGCTATCCTGTTTCTTTCCTTGATGTATTTGCTATAGCCCTTTTGGTAGTGATACTTTTTTGCCTGGTAATTTCCGTAACGCTGTCCGGGCTGCTCATAGGTAAAGCTTTTCTGAAATGACACATAATTAATTTTCAAATCGTAAAGTGCCCTTTTTTCCGGATCAGATAATGTTTGATAAGCATTGTTAATCTCTTTGAACCTATTTTCGGCGTATTGGCTTCCCGGATTTTTGTCGGGGTGATATTGAAATGCAAGTTTTTTATACGCATTTTTTATGGCTTTTTGATCCGCCTTCTGATCTATTCCTAATAATTGATAATAATTCATTGGTTATACTTGGCTCATCAAAAAACGTTGGTTGTCAGTAGTTTCAGGTCAATACTTTATTAATACGAAAAAACGTACGCCCAGATTGCCTGAAATACTTATGATCATGCTTAAAAACTCAAATTTGTTACTAAAAATATTCAATTTATTGCTGAAAGTAGGAACAAAAAAAATTAATTTTTGTTAACTTAAAAGGTCAATGCTACAACTATGAAAAAACTAACCTTACCACTCTTTATTTTACTCGGCCTGTTAACAGGATGTTTGGGCTACAATGAATACCTGGTCGAATCGGATTACAGTTATTACGGCAAATTTAAGAATTATAAGACCTTTAATTTTATGACCAGGTCTATCAGTGATTATGACTCGTCTATGCAAAACCCTGTCATAGAACAAGCCATCAAAATAAGGTTGCAGCAGCAGGGATATAGAATGTCTGACAACAAGCCTAACCTATTGGTATCATACAAATTGTTTTATGAGGACTTTGATTTTAATGGATACAATCAGCCTGATATCGAAGATTGGGTTGAAATAGAAGATGAAGAAGAAGAATACGATCCTGTCAAATATAATCTTCGTGAAGGTACGCTACTGGTTTTATTGTTTGACAGAAAAAGGGAAAAATCCATCTGGCAGGGATATGCCTCGGGAGTTTTTGGCGGTATGGACCAGTCGCAGATCGATAAAAACATGAGGCGTGCGGTACGCTCGATTTTTGACAGATACCAGTTCCTTGCCGAAGGCTTTGTGGTGGATGACGAAGGCGACTAAGATCAGCAACCGCATATCTTATACAGTAACAGTTTACAGCAAAAACGCAATAAAAATAGAGGACTTAATAGGATCCCGATAAAAGACATTAATTGTAGCGCTGGCATCACGTAGCTGTTGCACAACATTTTAGACAAAACTTTTTGTGTCTCTTTGTGTCTTGGTGCCTCAGTGGTGAAAAATGGTGAACTACAAAGGTACCAAGACACGAAGATCTTCGCCTGTAAAATATGAACCCTCCCAACCCTCATCAGACATTCGTAAAAAACTTATTGGTTTCCTCACAGACATACTGCAATGCTTCGGGCAATTCAGATAGTGACCAGGGATGTTTTCCACCGAAAGTATGATTCGCGCCGGCGACAAGATGAGTGTTTACCTTAGGGTTCCGGTTGCCCAGGTTTTTCAGCATATCGGGTGATAGCGTTTCATCTTCTGCCCCGTGAAAGGCTACAAAGGGTATTTCAAGATTACTAACAGCTTTCTCAATGTTCAAACGATCTTCATTTTGATGGTACTGTTCATAAAACTGGTATTTCATGGGCATATTTTGATGCGTCCTTCCGTTGTAGATAAATCTTACTCCTTCTTTTTCCCAATCCGCCAATTCAGTGGCTGAAATATCGGGAGCCAGGCTATCCACCGAAGCCCATGTAGCAAGTCCCTTTACCCTTTCATCTTCGGCCGCTTTAATGATCACTACACCACCACCCCTGCTGTGACCTATAAGCAATATTTTGCCGCGATTCACTTCTTCCCGAGGTACCGGAAAGGCTTTATCAAAAACATGATCAATCACCGATGTCAAATCATTCAGTTCGATCATATAGTTATTTTCCCCAAAGGCAGTTAAATCTGCAAACTCATGGGGAGCCTCCGGAGTGGTACCGTTGTGTGAAAGGTTAAATTTAAGAAACACATATTCCTTGCTGGCAAAAAATTTACTCACCAGGTCAAAAGGCCCCCAGTCTTTAAACCCCTTAAACCCATGCAAAAAGAGAATGATGGGCTTGGGTTGTTGATTTTCCCGGTATCTGATGTCACAGACAATGGGCCTTTTATGAAATTTTGAACTGATCAGGGTGTTACGAATGAATTTCATGGGAAATGGTCAAATTATTGGTCTCTTTTTACTTTTGTTTTTGCATTGGGATATTTTGATTGTATAATTGTAGCACCGTATCAATGGCTATCAATTTAAAAGATATTCAAGACCCTATTGCTTCTGAAATGCTCGAATTTGAGAAGAAATTTCGCGCATCTATGAAAAGCAATGTGCTCCTCCTTGACAAAATAATGAGTTATATTGTAAAGCGCAAGGGAAAGCAGATGCGTCCTATGTTTGTCTTCCTGAGTGCGGGTGTCACAGGCCGGATCAGTGAAAATACTTACCGGGGGGCATCGTTGATAGAGCTGCTGCATACAGCCACCCTGGTACATGATGATGTGGTTGACGATGCGAATTACCGCAGAGGTTTTTTTTCCATTAATGCACTCTGGAAAAATAAAATTGCTGTCTTGGTGGGGGACTACCTGCTGTCACGCGGGCTATTACTTTCTATTGATAATGGTGACAGCGACCTGTTGAAAATTGTTTCCGAGGCTGTAAAAGAGATGAGTGAGGGGGAGTTGTTGCAGATTGAAAAGGCGAGAAAACTCGATATCACCGAGGAGGTATATTTTGAAATCATCAGGCAAAAAACGGCTTCTTTAATCGCGTCCTGCTGTGCGGTCGGTGCCTGTTCTTCCGGTGCCCCTGAGAATCAGACAAAGCGCATGAAAAATTTTGGGGAGAAAGTAGGTATGGCTTTTCAGATAAAAGATGATTTATTTGATTACGGCACCGATGAAATAGGCAAGCCTTTGGGCATCGATATTAAAGAAAAGAAAATGACCCTGCCCCTGATCTATGCCCTGAACAATGCCAGTTGGTCTGATAAGAGAAGCATTATTTATTCCATTAAAAACCAAAGCCATAAACCCAAAAAAGTGGCCGAGGTTATTCAATTCGTTAAAGCCAGCGGAGGTATAGCGTATGCGAAGGAAATTATGGATAATTATTACCAGGATGCCTGTAAAATTCTGGAAGAATTCCCTGCCTCCGACTACCGTACCTCCCTGAGCCAGTTGGTACAATTTACCATCGAAAGAACCAGGTAGTCGGGTAGTATTAATCCGCTGCTTATTGAGTTCGCTGGCAAAGATAATCCACTACTCATCGCATAACTTAAGATCAAACAATGATTTCAGCGTATGAGCAACCCTGTGGTCATGATTCCCACCTTGCATGCATCAAACTATTCCTTCATCTGATAATGACGATTTTATATTAAAATAATTTGAAAATGTTAGACAAATTTTAGAAAAAGCAACCTGAAAACCACATTGGTATTTGATCTCGGGAATTCATCCCACATTATGACCCAATGCAGGGAAATGATCTTCAGAGAGAGAAAAACATCACAGATAAGGAGAAAAGAATTTTGAATTAATTTATTGTAAATCAATCAAATAAACTAAATTTATGGGAAAATATCGTGATTCTTTAAAATAGACTTTATTTTTTATTGAAGCCAAAACATATACCTGTTACCCAAAAATGTCGTTATATTTTTTGAATTATTTGAAAAAAACTTACAAAATCACTAACTTTTGTCAATTTGTGGTAGAAAGTGGTAAAAACATTTCGTAGGTTTGTGAAATAGACCGGATTCAAATTGATAAATGGCGGTAAGATTCAAGGGCGAATTTGTTTGTAAACTCGATTCCAAAGGGAGGTTGATGTTTCCTGCGCGTTTAAAAGGAGCACTGCCTGCGGTGAATACCATGAGTCTGGTTTTGAAGAAAGGTTTTGAACCTTGTCTCAACCTGTATCCTCTGGCGGAATGGGATGCTATGATGGACAAGTTTGATGATATCGATGAGTTTAGTCCCCGGGCCAGAAAATTTGAAAGGAGCTTTTTCAGGGGAGTAGAAGAAGTGGAAATGGATCGTAATTACCGCTTCCTGATACCCAAAAAGTTTATTGTAGAATTGGGTTTTGAAAAAGAAGTAAAGGTCCTTGGCGTTAATAATAGAGTGGAAATCTGGGATCCTGAGACGTTGGAGAGCTACGTGGCAGAAGGAGAGGAATTCAGTGAATTGGCTTCCGACATGATGAAAGCTGATAAAGATAAGCAAGCAACCTAAGTATTTACATGGAGTACCATGATCCGGTAATGTTGCAGGAATGTGTGGAGGCGCTGAATATCAATCCAAATGGAATTTATGTAGATGCTACATTTGGTGGGGGCGGTCATACAAGGGCTGTTTTGCAAAGATTAAAAAACGGCCGGTTGCTGGCCTTTGACCAGGATCATGACGCCAGGATCAATGCGGATAAAATTGACAGTCGTTCTTTTACATTTATTGAAGCCAACTTCAGGTACATAAAGCAGTTCTTAAAACTTCAGGGAATCTTGAATATCGACGGTTTACTGGCAGATCTGGGCGTTTCTTCGCATCAATTCGATACTGCAGACCGGGGCTTTTCGACGAGGTTTGATGCTAAACTTGATATGAGAATGGATCGAAAGGCAAAGGTAACCGCTCGTACAGTGATCAATGAATACACCTCAGAAGAACTCCACCGCATTTTCGGAATGTATGGGGAAATCAGAAATGCCAAAACCCTGGCCTCGGCCATAGTCTCTGCCAGGGTCAATAAACCCATTGAAACTATTAATGATTTGAAGGGAATCATTGATCGACATGCCCCTAAAGGAAAAGAGTTTAAATATTATGCCCAGGTTTTTCAGGCGATCAGGATAGCGGTTAACGATGAACTAAAGGCGTTGGAAGACTTGCTGTTGCAATGCGCCGGAATCATCAAAAAAGGGGGACGGCTGGTGGTCATATCCTATCATTCGCTGGAAGACAGAATGGTAAAAAACTTTTTTAACAAGGGAAAGTTTTTTGGCGAAGCTGAAAAGGATATCTACGGAAACCTGAAAAGACCCTTCGAACCTGTGAATAAAAAACCTATTGTGGCTTCGATAGAAGAAATATCCCGTAACAACCGGGCCAGAAGTGCTAAATTAAGAATTGCCAGAAAAGTTTAGAAATGCCAAAAAATACCTATAAAGTAAAAAGCAAAAAGTTAAAACAGGAGAGTGAAAGTGTTTTTTCTTTTATAGAAAATAAATTCAGTCTCAACAACTTATTCCGGAATGGCTTACCATTGAAGTATATTCCTTACATCCTTTTCATCACGGCCATAGGAGTATTTTACATCGGTAATAACCATTACACTGAAAAGACCATCAGAAAAATACATAAAGTCGAGCAACAGGTAGAAGACTTAAAAGCACACTACCGAACCCTGCAGGCAGATTATATGCATGCCAGGTTGCAATCTGAAGTAGCAAAAAAAGTAAATAAAATCGGATTAAAGGAAAGTTCGACACCACCCAAAAAGATAGTTATCAAGAAAGGTGAATATTAAGAAATCCATATTGCTAAGAGCCAGGCTGGCATTTTTATGTGTCACATTGTTTGCCGGCGCCATCGTTATGAAGCTTTTTCATATCCAGATGGTAGAGGGTGAAAAGTGGCGGAAGATCTCCGATGAAATTGGCCTGCAATATCGTACAATAAAGGCAACACGTGGCAACATTTACTCAGACAACAACAGTTTGCTAGCTACTTCACTGCCTTTTTACAAGGTAGCCTTTGATCCCACCATTGCCGAAAAGGGACTGTTTAATCAAAATATAGACTCACTAAGCTATTTACTGGGCCGTCATTTCAAAACCCGCAGCCAGCTTTATTTTAAGCGTAAGATTGTCAATGCCCGTAAGAACGGCCGGAAATATGTGGTATTAAGTAAAAAGAAAATAGACTACCGGGAAAAGAAAATGATGTCAGAATGGCCTGTCTTCAGAGAAGGGCGACTAAAAGGAGGGGTTATTTTTGAAAAAGTAGGTAAACGATTCCGGCCATTTTCAGGGCTCGGACTCAGAACGATCGGATATCTGAATGAAGACAATTACGGTGCCGGTCTCGAGTACAGTTTCAATGATAAACTCGCCGGCAAAGATGGTAAGGCCTTGTTTCAGCAAATTGCCGGACGTGAATGGAAACCTGTCCACAACGGGTCGGAGGTCAGACCTGTAGAGGGATTGGACATAGAAACCACGATAGATATCAATCTGCAGGATGTGGCTAACGCCGCCTTGCTATCTGCCTTGCAGCACCTTAAAGCAGACTATGGCAGTGTGGTGGTTATGGAAGTAAATACCGGCGAGATTAAGGCTATTTCAAACCTGACCCGTTATGAAAAAAAAGGACATGTCGATTACCGGGAGATATATAACTATGCCGTACAGGATGCCACCGAGCCGGGTTCAACCTTCAAGCTGGCTTCTGTGATCGCTTTGCTGGAAGATTCCGGTGTCCTGCTCTCTGACTCTATCGATACGGGTAATGGAAAATTCAAATACCATGATCGCACTATGCCCGATGATAAACGGGGAGGATATGGAAAAATCACAGTCCGTGAGGTATTTGAGAAATCCTCCAATATCGGAACTTCAAAATTGATTTATAATCATTTCGGTTCCCATCCTCAAAAATATGTTGATTATTTAAATAGCTTCGGGTTAAACAGCCCCCTTGACTTTCAACTGGTGGGAGAGGGGTTACCTTATATCAAAAACCCTGCTGACAAATCCTGGAGCGGCACCACACTTCCATGGATGTCTATCGGTCACGAATTGCTTCAGACACCCCTGCAGACGCTTACTTTTTACAATGCTGTGGCCAACAATGGAAAAATGATTCGACCAATATTAGTGAAAAGAATCAGTAAAGCGGGCAAAAGTGTAAAGACCTTCCAATCAGCGGTTTTGAACAAAAAGATATGTTCAGATGCTACCCTGACCAAAGTGAAGGAACTGCTGGAAGGGGTGGTGGAAAGAGGAACGGCAAAAAACATCAGGGACAGTCATTATAAAATCGCCGGCAAGACCGGCACAGCCAAAAAGGTCAAGGAAGGAGGAGGGTACAAAAGAGAATATTATACGTCATTTTGCGGCTATTTTCCTGCCGATCAGCCAAAATACAGTTGCATTGTGGTCATTGATAACCCCAAAGGATACAAACAATATGGCAGTGATGTAGCCGCCCCGGTTTTTAAAGAAATCGCTGATAAGATTTATTCACTGGATATAAAAATGCACGAGCCCCTTCCCGAAGAATTTGAAATCGAGAAGGGCATTTTCCCTGTGATACGGGCGGGGCGGCACGAGGATTTGAAAATGATTTGCAATGAACTGGGAATTGCCAATCATTCCTACACTGAGGAAGAATGGGTCAGGGCTCAGCGCAGCACTAATTTTGTTAAATGGCGCTCTAATGAAGTATCGCCTGAACGGGTGCCGAATGTAAACGGGATGACCTTGAGGGATGCACTTTATATTCTTGAAAATAACGGATTAAGAGTAAGGCATGAGGGAACCGGCAGGGTAAAATATCAATCGTACCAACCTGGTGCGAAAGCAGTAAAAGGAAGTACAATAACCCTTAAACTGGGCTAATGGCTCTATTAAAAGACATATTATATAAAGCTTCATTAGTAAGCGTTTCTGGCAAAACTGACCTGGATATCAAAGCTTTATGCTTTGATTCCAGGGAAGTTATCCGGGACAGTCTCTTTTTCGCCATAAAAGGCACCCGGGTCGATGGGCATAACTTCATCGACAATGCGATTGATTCAGGCGCGGTAGCTGTTTTATGTGAACAATTGCCGGATCAGACACGCGATGGGATCACCTACATACAGGTGAATGATGCCGGCCGGGCCCTTGGCGTGGTGGCATCGAACTTTTATGGTAATCCCTCTTCAAAACTTAATCTTGTAGGGGTAACAGGTACCAATGGTAAAACTTCTACTGTCACACTGTTGTTCGGGTTGTTCAGGGCTTTGGGGTACAATGTAGGCATGATTTCTACTGTGGAGAATCGTATCAACGATCAGGTGCTTCCTGCCTCTCATACCACCCCTGATGCGCTTATATTCAATCAGTTATTAACCAAAATGATCGAGCAATCCGTAACCCATTGTTTTATGGAAGTAAGTTCACATAGTCTGGTGCAGGGAAGGGTAGCCGGGGCTCAGTTTAAAGGGGCAGTTTTCACGAATATCAGCCACGATCATCTGGATTATCATGGCTCTTTCGATGCCTATATCAAAGCCAAAAAGTTACTGTTTGACGGGTTATCCTCCAAAGCATTTGCCCTGGTAAACGCCGATGACAAACGAGGGCTGATTATGATGCAAAATACCAAGGCGAATAAAAATACTTTCGCCCTGAGAACAGTTTGCAACTTTAAAGCAAAAGTCCTTTCCAACACCTTGCATGGGTTGGAACTGGAAATCAACCATAAAAATGTGTGGTTTAAGCTTATCGGAGCATTTAATGCTTACAATTTGATGGCGGTTTATGCGTCAGCCATTCTTTTGGGAGAAAGTGAAGATGAAATCCTCACAATTTTGTCGAATCTGTCCACTGCCCCGGGAAGATTTGAACTCATTGAAAACCCAAGAAATATTGCTGCCATTGTCGATTACGCCCATACACCGGATGCCCTGGAAAAAGTGCTGTCCACTATCCGGGAATTCCGTACCGGTAATGAACAACTGATAACAGTGGTAGGCTGTGGGGGCAACCGCGACAAGAAAAAAAGACCGTTAATGGCCGAAGTTGCCTGCCGGTTTAGCGATAAAGTGATTTTCACTTCCGACAACCCGAGGGATGAGGATCCATTATCGATTATTAAGGATATGCAAAAAGGGGTAAGTCCCAGCCAATACAAAAAAACACTGGTGATTCCTGACCGGAGGGAGGCCATTAAAACAGCCGCCCTGCTTGCAGGTAAAAATGACATAATATTGGTGGCCGGAAAAGGACATGAAAATTACCAGGAAATTAAAGGTGTGCGAACACCCTTTGATGATAAACAAATATTAGGAGAAACCTTACAATAGCATAAAAAATAAGGATGTTTTACTATTTATTTAGTTATCTGGACCGCGAATTCGATCTCTTTGGAGCAGGTGTGTTTCAGTACATTTCTTTTCGCGCAGGAATGGCTGCCGTCCTTTCCTTGTTGATTACCGTTGTCTTTGGCAAAAAGTTAATAGACCTGCTGAGAAAAAAGCAAGTGGGTGAAAGCATCAGGGATCTGGGGCTGGAAGGACAAATGGAGAAAAAGGGAACACCTACCATGGGTGGTATTATCATCATTGCCGCCATTTTGTTTCCTACCCTGCTTTTTGCCCAGGTGGAAAATATTTATATCATATTGCTTTTGGTATCCACACTTTGGCTGGGACTTATTGGCTTTCTGGATGATTACATTAAAGTTTTTAAAAAGGATAAGAGTGGCCTGGCTGGCAAGTTTAAAGTTTTTGGTCAGGTTTCCCTGGGGCTGCTGGTGGGCTTGACATTGTTTTTCCACCAGGATGTGGTCATCGGTGTATTTAACAACCTGGGAGAACAATTTCAAGATCCGGATCTGGGCAGAAACTATGAAAGTATGAAGTCGACCACCACGACACTGCCATTTTTAAAAAACAATGAACTGGATTATAAAAACATCCTGCCATTCCTCAATGAGCATTATACGTGGATTACCTATACGATAGTAGTTATTTTTGTGGTAACAGCGGTTTCCAACGGAGTCAATATCACCGATGGGATAGATGGACTGGCAGCAGGTACAACAGCAATAATTGCACTGACATTGGCAATTTTTGCTTACCTGAGTGGCCGTTTTGATTTTAGTAATTATTTGAATATCATGTATATCCCTGACCTTGGAGAGTTGACAGTCTTTTGCTCGGCGCTGGTGGGGGCCTGTGTGGGTTTTTTATGGTATAATTCATTTCCCGCCCAGGTTTTCATGGGAGACACCGGAAGTCTTTCTTTGGGTGGAGTGATCGCTGTGCTGGCTCTGTGTGTCAGAAAGGAGTTACTGATCCCGATGTTATGCGGGGTTTTTCTGATTGAACTGGTTTCAGTGATTTTGCAGGTATCTTATTTTAAATACACTAAAAAGAAGTACGGTGAAGGCAAGAGAATATTTAAAATGTCGCCCCTTCATCATCATTATCAGATGAAAGGAATCCACGAATCAAAAATTGTAACAAGGTTTTGGATAGTAGGGATCTTATTGGCCATATTGACATTGGCTACCCTGAAACTGAGATAATATCGCATTAGAAAAGCAGATGCAAAAAAGAATAGTCATATTAGGAGCGGGTGAAAGCGGCGTTGGAGCAGCATTATTGGCCCATGCAAAGGGCTTTGAGGTGTTTGTTTCCGACTATGGCGCCATTCAGCCCCGGTATGCGTCTGTTTTGTCGGAACATCATATTGATTTTGAGCAGGGAACGCATACCCCCGGGCTGATTATGAATGCCCATGAGGTAATTAAAAGCCCGGGAATACCTGATTCGGCCTCTATTTTAACGGCGTTAAAAGCTAAAGGGATACCTGTGATCGGCGAGGTGGAATTTGCGGCGAGATACACCGATGCCAGCATGCTGACAGTAACAGGTACTAACGGAAAAACAACCACTACCCTGCTGCTTTACCATTTATTGAAAGAGGCAGGATTTTCAGTAGGTTTGGCCGGCAATGTAGGCCATAGCCTGGCCCGGCAGGTTATTAATGACCGTTTTGACTTTTATGTGCTGGAATTAAGCAGTTTCCAGTTGGACACACTTTTTGATTTTAAATCCGATGTGGCCATTCTGCTGAATATAACGCCTGACCACCTCGACCGCTATGATTATGACTTTGATAAATATGCAGCCGCCAAGTTCCGCATTATCAATAATATGCTGCCCGAAGACTATTTTGTCTATTTTTATGATGATGATGTCATCAAAAACAGGCTAAAAAATCATCTGCCGGATCTCACCGTATTACCCATCTCTTTAACAGAAATGTTTGAAAAAGGAGCGTTTAAAAGGAACGGTGAATTTGAATTCAGGACCGGTATTGTTGAAAATTTTAAAATTAACACTGCCGATATCCCTGTTTACGGTCAACATAACCATATCAATGCCATGGCCGCGGTACTTGCCGCCGTAGTCGCGGGGGCTGATGTTGAATTGGTTAAAAAAGCACTTAAAAGCTTCAAAAATGCGAGTCACCGGCTGGAGACTGTGGGCAATATCAACAACATCTCATTTATCAATGACTCCAAAGCCACTAACGTTGACGCGGTATTTTATGCCCTGGGGGCATTTGACAAGCCAATCGTTTGGATTGCCGGCGGTACGGACAAAGGCAATGATTATAGCCAACTGAAAGCCCTTGTCAAAAAAAATGTCAAAGCCATGGTTTGCCTCGGCCTCGATAATGAAAAATTAAAGGAGGCTTTTAAACACGAAGTAAAAGAATTGCAGGAAAGTACCGATATGTACGATGCAGTGAAAAAGTCTTTTGAATTTGCCCGAAGCGGGGACGTGGTTTTGCTCTCACCTGCCTGCGCCAGTTTTGATTTGTTTAAAAACTATGAGGAAAGAGGAGAGAAGTTTAAAGAAGCAGTTGCAAAACTTATTTTGAACAAAAGGGAAGTAGTTTGACATGGTAGATACAATTAAAAGTTGGATTGAAAATAATATGAAAGGTGATCCCATCATCTGGTTTATCGCCATTTCGTTGTCCATCCTGAGCATTCTTGTGGTTTACAGCGCCACCGGCACGCTGGCCTATAAAAGCTATGGTGGTAATACGGAATACTTTCTGTTCAAACAATCGTTACTCGTAATGCTTAGCCTCGCAGCGATGTGGGTAGCTCACCGTATCGACTATAAATACTACGCAAAAATATCGAGGTTGGCCCTGATCGTTGCCGCACTGTTGTTATTTTATACCTGGTCTTCCGGGGTAAATTTAAATGAGGCAACAAGATGGATTGAAATTCCCCTGATCAATCAGCAGTTTCAACCTTCTGATTTTGCCACCTTTGCACTGATCATCAACCTGGCCAGCATGCTGGCCAAAAGACAGCAAAATATTGCTGATTTCAAGGAATCATTAATCCCAATCCTTCTCTGGTGTGGGGTAATTATTACCTTGATTGCCCTGAGTAACTTTTCCTCGGCGGCATTGCTTTTTTTGACCTGCATGTTGCTGTTATTTATTGGCCGTGTGCCGGTAAAATATCTCTTCATGCTGATTGTGGTCGGAATCTTAGGCGGCATTATCGCTTTTAAGATCGGTGAACGGGGAGAGACCGTTGCGAGCCGTTTTGAGAATTGGCTGAGCCCCACAGAAATTTCCTTTCAGGCCAGGCAATCCTATATCGCTATCGCCACCGGAGGAATTACCGGAAAAGGCCCCGGGCAAAGTGATCAACGTAATTTTTTGCCTCATCCATATTCGGATTTCATCTATGCCATTGTTTTGGAAGAATATGGTCTGATAGGAGGGATTTTGGTGGTGTTTTTGTACCTGGCCCTGCTATACCGGGGTATGGTGACTACGGCCAAAAGTGAGCGCCCCTTTGGAGGGCTTTTGTCGGCGGGATTAAGTTTTGCCCTCGTGCTCCAGGCCATGGTGAATATGGGTGTAGCTGTTGGGTTAGGCCCAATTACAGGACTGCCTTTGCCATTCTTGAGTATGGGGGGAACCTCTTTGTTGTTTACCGGCGTTTCTCTGGGCATCATCTTAAGTGTCAGCAGAGGTGAAAATGCTGAAACCCTTTTTAAATCGAAAAAGAAAAAAGTACCACAGTTGGTATAACATAAAAATAACGACGTTATCGAAAAGAACAGACCATATCGGGTTATTATCAGCGGAGGCGGCACCGGAGGGCATATTTACCCGGCTATTGCCATTGCCAATACTTTGAAGGCCATGAGTCCTGATATAAAATTACTGTTTGTAGGGGCGAAGGGTAGAATGGAAATGCAAAAAGTGCCTGAATCCGGGTATGATATCATCGGTTTGTGGATCAGCGGTATCCGGAGAAAGCTGACAATTAACAATTTGTCTTTTCCTTTCAAGCTGATTTCAAGTTTGTTGAAATCGGGAAGAATCATTAACAGTTTTAAACCCGATGTCGTCATAGGAGTAGGCGGGTTTGCCAGTGGTCCGTTGTTGTACCGTGCCACCGGCAAAGGAATTCCTGCCTTGATACAGGAGCAAAATTCCTATCCGGGTATTACCAATAAGTTGTTGGCCAAACGGGTTGACAGGATTTGTGTGGCTCATGAGCACATGGAAAGGTTCTTTCCAAAGGACAAAATTGTGATTACAGGAAATCCGGTACGAAAGGATATTATTCATGCTGGCGAAAAAAGAGCACAAGCCATGCGGTTTTTTAATCTTTCGCCGACCCAAAAAACAGTTCTGATAATTGGCGGAAGCAACGGGGCCCGCACCATTAATCACAGCCTGCTCGCTGAAATTGAGCAAATTATTGAGGCCGGTATTCAGGTGATCTGGCAAACCGGCCGGTTTTACTACAAAGAAGTAAAGGAAAGCGTGCATAACTATGATCTGAGTAATTTCAGAATATTTGAGTTTTTAAAGGAAATGGATCTGGCATATGCTGCCGCCGACGTCGTCATAAGCCGTGCCGGAGCGCTCTCCATTTCGGAGTTGTGTATGGTGGGTAAACCAGTAATATTTGTGCCATCACCCAATGTTGCCGAGGATCACCAAACCAAAAATGCCCAGGCATTGGTCGAAAAAAATGCCGCAGTGCTGATAAAAGACAAAGATGCCAGATCGGCATTGGTGAAAGCTACCATAAAACTGATCCATGATAACGAAAGGCAGATGTCTTTAAAAGCGCATATCGGAAAACTTGCCAAGCCTGATGCGGCAGATATGATTGCCAGGGAAGTTTTAAGCTTAATAAATTGAATATCAATAACATACATATCGCTTATTTTATTGGCATCGGAGGCATTGGTATGAGTGCCCTGGCAAGGTGGTTTAAGCATCATAGTATCAAAGTAATGGGTTATGACAGGACTCCCACACCACTAACCGGTAAGTTGATAGAGGAGGGTATTGAAATTCATTTCGAAGATGATGTTGCTTTACTGCCTGCAGCATTGAGAGGCTTTAATCCGAATGCCCTGGTGGTTTATACGCCGGCCATACCGCAGGAACATAAAGAATTAAATTTTCTTAAAAATTCGGGGTATGATCTTAAAAAAAGATCAGAAGTATTAGGTATTATTACAGAAAATAAATTTACGGTCGCCGTAGCAGGCACTCATGGAAAAACCACCACTTCTTCTATGATTGCTCACCTTTTAAAAGTGGCCGGACTTGGCAGTTCCGCCTTCCTGGGGGGAATAGCCGTTAACTATGCATCGAATTTATTGTTAAATGACAACAAAGACGATGAAAACATCGTGGTGGTGGAGGCTGACGAGTATGATCGCTCCTTTCTAACGCTTCACCCGGATATTGCCGTGATAACATCCGCTGATGCTGATCATCTTGATATCTATGATAACAAGGCCAATATGTATGACTCATTTAAGGCCTTTATCAGAAAGATAGCAGAAGATGGACAGTTGTTTATTAATGAGTCGGTTGCCGAGTATTTACTGGACAGGCATGCCTCAAACCTGAAAGTCAGTACCTATGCGTGCAATGGTACCCGTACCTTTGCCAACAGGATAAGGATTGTTGAAGGGGATTTTATTTTTGATTTTAACTGGCCGGGAGGACAAATTAAGGATTTGAAATTGAAGTTCCCCGGTTACCATAATTTGGAGAACGCGATAGCGGCCATATCCGTGGCCCTGTCTTTGGAGGTAAGTGAGGAGCATATTCGCCATGGGATTGAAAGTTATGCCGGAGTTAGCAGGAGATTCGAGTATATCATCAAAAATGATAAATTGGTATTCATCGACGATTATGCCCATCATCCTGTCGAAATTGCGGCTTTTATCAGGTCGGTAAGGGCGATATTTCCGGAAAAAAAGTTAACGGTGATATTTCAACCCCACCTGTACAGCAGAACCCGTGATTTTGCACAGGGATTTGCTGAAAGTTTAAGCTTGGCGGATGAAGTATTTTTAATGGATATATATCCGGCGAGGGAACAACCCATTGAAGGTGTGACCGCTGATATAATATTCGATAAAATAAAGTCAAAAAGTAAAATAAAGTGCACCGCCGCGAATGTGCTGGATAAGATTAAAGCCGTGGAACCGGAGGTGTTGGCGACGATTGGGGCCGGTGACATAGATCAATTGGTTGGGCCTTTAAAACAAGTGTTAAATCCGGATGAAAATGTTGAATAAGTTAAAAATAAAAACCACCTATAAAGTCGTCTTTTCGTGCCTGGTAATCTTTTTATTGATTGGCCTTGTTGAAAAGAATCATGGTGATAAGTTTGTTCGGCAAATAGTCATCAGTGTTGAGCAGCAGTCTGACAACTTTTTTGTAGATCGCGATGATATTCACAAACTGATTACTAACGATAACACGATTAACATTATCGGCCAGGCCATGAGTGAGGTTGATTTGAAGGAGATAGAGGAACGCATTAAAACCAATCTTTTTGTGAAAGATGTGGATGTTTATAAAGATCTGAAAGGGGCGTTGATTGTCAATATCACACAACGCCGGCCCATCGCCCGGGTGATCAGGCATACAGGGCCCGATGGCTACATCAGTAAAGCGGGGGTAATCCTGCCTACATCGGAAAGGTACACGGCCCGGGTGATGCTGGTGAGTGGTGAAAATGTGGATGACATCGTAAAAGAAGGCCTGATTGCCGGTGAAGAAAACGGATCGTTGCTTGAGGTGTTGCAATACATAGATCAGCACCCATTCTGGAAGGCACAGGTCGCACAGTTAGCAATTGATAAAAACAATGAAATTACCATTTATCCACAGGTGGGAAGGCAGGTAATAAGCTTTGGAACCCCTGAGGATTACGACGTAAAATTCAGAAATCTAAAAATATTCTTTAAAAAGATTCTGCCACAAAAGGGATGGAATCATTATAAAAGAGTCAATATCAAATATAATAACCAAATTGTTTGTGAATAATTATTGAGCTATGCAACAAGAACAAATCATTGTCGGATTAGACATCGGGACTACGAAGATATGTGCCATTGTGGGGAGGAAAAATGAATTTGGGAAATTAGAGGTTCTCGGCATGGGCAAAGCAGTTTCGGATGGTGTAATCAGAGGTATTGTTACCAATATCGACAAAACCGTCAGTGCGATTGAGCAGGCGGTAAAAGAGGCAGAGGAAATGGCCGGTATCAATATCGGAGTGGTTAACGTGGGCATCGCCGGGCAGCATATCAAAAGCAGCATTCATCATGGTAGCATCACCAGGGACTCAAAAGATGGTGAGATCAATATCGAGGATGTAAAGCGGTTGACAAACGATATGCACCGGATAGTCATTCCCCCCGGAAGTGAAATCATTCATGTAATGCCCCAGGATTACATCGTGGACTACGAAGAAGGTATTATCGACCCGGTTGGCATGTCCGGGGTACGCCTGGAAGCGGACTTTCACATTATTACCGCCCAGACCAACGCGATCAATAATGTAAACAAATGCGTGCGAAGGGCGGGGTTGGAAATTGATAATTTAATTCTGGAACCTTTGGCATCCAGCCTGTCCGTATTAAGCGAGGAAGAGAAGGAAGCGGGTATTTGCCTGGTAGATATCGGGGGCGGAACAACCGATATCGCGATTTTTCAGGATAACCTAATCCGGCATACCGCGGTTATCCCTTTTGGTGGAAATATATTGACCTCTGATATTAAGCAGGGCTGTTACATACTGCAACATCAGGCAGAATTGCTAAAAACCAAATTTGGCAAAGCCATCGCTGAAACGGCGGAAGTAAACCAGATTGTTTCTATCCCCGGGTTGCGCAACCGGCCTCCTAAAGAGATTTCGGTACGAAACCTCGCCCATATCATCGAAGCCAGAATGTCAGAAATTATTGAACTGGTTCACGCCGAAATCATTACCTCGGGTTACGAGAGCAAACTTGCCGGTGGCATTGTCATTACCGGTGGTGGCTCACAACTTCAATCCCTGAAACAATTATTTGAATACATGACCGGAATGGACGTCAGGATTGGTCATCCGAACGAGCACCTGGGAAAATGTAAAATCGAAGCCGTTAAAAGCCCCATGTATGCTACTTCTGTCGGATTGGTTTTGTCAGGATTCAGGGCACTGGATGAAAGAGACAACCGATACAACGAAGTCAAGGAGTCTTCCCCCAAAACACCTGCCAGTAAAATAGTCGACAGGGGAGGAAGCTTCTTTCAGAATATTTTAAATCGTACCAAGGGACTGTTAATTGATGACCTCGATGACAGGGACGGATATTAAACCCTGAATGAATACTCTATAGCTCAAGAATTATTATAACCAAAACACGCTAATGAAATTAAATTCTTTGGAATTTAAAATTTGTAAACCCTAAACAGGAAATCGTTATGTCAGAAAATATGTATAAATTCGATATTCCCAAGCATCATAAATCAATTATCAAGGTAATTGGTGTAGGAGGAGGTGGTAGCAATGCTGTTAACCACATGTATAATCAGGGGATTAAAGATGTAGAGTTTATAGTTTGTAATACGGACGCCCAATCCCTCAAAGGCAGTCCTATTCCTAACAAGCTTCAGTTGGGAGTAAATCTTACCGAAGGTCTTGGGGCCGGTGCTAATCCTGAAGTTGGAAAAGATGCTGCCCTTGAAAGCAAGGAAGACATAAGGGAATTGTTGAGTAATGACACAAAGATGGTGTTTATTACCGCAGGAATGGGCGGTGGCACCGGAACAGGAGCCGCCCCGGTTATCGCCAAGGTGGCCAAAGAACTTGAAATTCTTACTGTAGGTATAGTAACAGCACCTTTTGCTTTCGAAGGCCCCAAAAAAATGCGTCAGGCTGAGCAGGGTATCAAAGAATTAAAAGAAAGCTGTGACACGGTACTGGTTATTCTTAACGATAATCTGAGAGAAGTTTATGGCAATTTATCTATTACCCAGGCTTTTTCGCAAGCAGATAACGTTTTATTGACCGCAGCCAAAGGAATAGCTGAAATCATCACGGTAGAAGGCTATGTGAATGTCGATTTTGAAGATGTCAAAACGACCATGAAGGACTCGGGTGCCGCCATCATGGGTTCTGCTCAGACCGAAGGTGAAAACAGGGCCCTGAAAGCCGCTGAAAAGGCTATTTCCTCTCCATTACTGGACAATAAAGACATTACCGGCGCACAGAAAATCCTGCTTTCAATTATTTCCGGAGAGGAAGCAGAACTACAAATTGACGAGCTTTCTGAGATCACCAATTACATCCAGGAAAAAGCGGGTGACGATGCGCAGATGATCTTCGGCCACGGCAACGACCCCGATCTTGGCGATGGCATCAGGGTCACCGTAATCGCCACGGGGTTTATGCATGACCATAACCGTTTCAACAGGGATGAAGACCGGAAAAAAGTCATCGACCTCGAGTCAAATAAGCAAATCGAGTTGTTCGAAGATGATACTATCCGTGTCAACAGCCCCCATGAAAAACCACAGGATAACAAGATAAATTACGGATTCACAGGTAGCAGCTTTGAAGTTTCCGGAGAAGAGCCCGAAAGTATCGATGAGTCTCGCCTTCAGGTTTCGGATGAGTCAGAGAATGACCGTCCGATTCGTTATTCGCTCGAGGACAAAATTGATAAAGAAGTAACTAAAGGCCTGGAGTCAAAGGGTTACGAGAGGCTGGACATCCCTGCTGACTCCAGTAATGAGTTTTTCTATAAAAAAGAGCGGCTGATCATGGAAGGAAAAAGGCGTTCTATGGAATTGAGGGCCAGCAATAACACCTCTATCAGTACTGAAAAATTCAAAAATCTGCTGGAAGTGCCTGCTTATGAAAGAAAAAAGGTCAGGTTGCAAAATATTCCCCATTCATCTGAAAAGAACATATCCAGGTATAATCTGGATGATGACTTTCAGTTGTCTAAAAACAACTCATATCTCCACGACCGGCCGGATTAGCGGTAAATGAAGGGGTGATAGCCTTCTTTGTTCGGCAGGGGCAATTTTAAATGGTATTTGGTTTAGCCTTACCTTAAAAATCAATTATTTGCCTGGCCTGGTTTTCCAGCAACTCCCGGTACAGGTCATTGGTAATGCGACCGTTGGAGGTGTTGGCTTCGATTCTTGCCAGTTTAGGTTTAAGGGCCAAAACATGCATACCACAATAATTAAAGATATCGGTAAGATGACTGACTGCCAGCCCTCCGCCCTGGGTTCCGGAAGAAATGCCTACCAGGGCACATTTTTTGTCAGTAAAACTATCGGGGTATTTAAGACCGTCTATGAAAGCCTTGAGAACACCTGGGAATGAACCATTGTACTCCGGAACAATGAATACAAATTTTGAACAATTTTCAATAACCTGTCTGTATTTATTAAAGTCGGCGTTCTTCCCTGAGTTTTCATATAGCGCCGAGACAATGAAATCGGAAGGTACATTCGCCAGATCCAAAATGATACTTTCTTCTCCCAACTTTGACAAGATCCCCTGGTATATTTTTGAGATAACCCGGGTTTTTGAATTTTTCCGATTCGTTCCGGCAATGATGACAATCATTTCAAAAGTCTCTAACTGATGTGCGAATATCTGAAAAGAATTCGGTATTACTAAGTTAAAGAACAGAAAATAAAAAAAGGAGGATTAAACAACTTAACCCTCCAAAACAAATTAGCAAGCAATTTATAAATTTATCTTTTAAAGCCGTTAGGCTGCCTTGACCGTAACTTTGGTTTTGACAGTTACATTTAAGATAAAGCTTAGCGGAGCTTCTGAAACGGAGCCTGAGAAATTGATTTTTAACTGGTTTGAATCCAGCAAAATCTTTTCTAACGCATCTAACTGCTCTTCGCTTAAGGAAATTGTATAATCCTCATCGGCAAAGAGCTTGATATTGAGACTAGAGATATCAGCCGAAAATGTGGTCGACGCATTACCCACACTCAGTGCTCCCGACAGATTGGCGGTTTCGGGTCCTTGGTAATCAGTTACCCTGAAAGTCACGGACTCAATTTGATATTCTTTAATCTTTTCAAGGTTTTCCAGAATATCACTGTCGCTTTTTGCATCTATGGTTGTCTCATAGGCAATGTTTTGGTTAGCTTCCGTAGCGCTAACAGCAATTTGTTCTGTCAAGTCACTGTTAATATTGATTTCTGCAATGTCGTCATCACAGGAGAGTACGGCAAAAACAGCTACCAGAAATCCAAATTTTTTGATAATTTTCTTCATATATTATACTCCAAGATTATTTATGGATAAAAACTTTTTAAAGTTATCATCTCAATTTTGAATTTAACGCGGACTAAATTTTGAAAAAAAACACCTGTACCAAAATTCATAGAATTCAAGAATTTTGAACGCCTGATTCCAGGTGGCCAAAGAAGAAAGTTGAGATCAGTTAAATAGGCTATGCCCTATTTTGTCTTTTAAAGGATTTTATGGCAAAAAACTATCATAAATTTGAGAGATTATTTTTTGTATAAGAAGTATTTGTTGGTTGTCTTCAATGTAATAAAACTGGCGTTTTTATGCTTTACGTCAGGCTGGAATACTTTGATTTACCGATGATTACAACGCTGCTTCGATTTTGGGTTTACGATCCTTTCGGATTGATATTTCATCGGTAGTTTCATAAGCCCCATGGTATGGAACCAGGATTTTTCTTAACTTGTTATAAATAAAAGTCTTAATAACCTGTCAGTCATGTTAAAAGATAAATCTTCTATCGAATACATTGCCGTCAAAAATGGCCTTATTGCCTTTGGCGGGCTGGTTGCTTATTTTTTCCTAATGAAAGGAGTTGGTTTAGTGCATATTGTGGAATTACGCAGTTTAAATTTCCTGATCATGGTAGGTGGTGTCTGGCTGGCCTTCCGGGAATACAAGAAGTCTCACAGTGAAGGTTTGGCCTATTTCAACGGTTTGGGTCTTGGAATAAGAACAACGGTCGTAAGTGTCGTTCCTTTCGCACTTTTTATTTTTTTCTACCTGAAACTGGACCCGGCCTTTATGGAAACCATCAGGGCCAATGAAATGTTTGGCTATCACTTAAACCCTTATTTACTCGCCTTCCTGATTGCATTTGAAGGGTCATTATCCGGTTTTTTTATTGCTTATACTTTGATGCAATATATGAAACGGAAATCTGTATCAGGGTGGTAAATTAGCCGGCCAGTAACCTACATATAATTGAAAATTGACAATGGACAATTGAGTTTTAATAGAAAAATTCTAATAATTGTTAACTGTCAATTCAGGTTGTGTGAAAACGAAACGCTGAAAACTTTCCCCAAAATATTATTTTGAGGAAAGTCGATAAAATTGAGCATATATTATTTATTTTTTCCTTCAATTAACTAAAACAGCATTTAATTTGGCCAATGTTTGCCACAATGTTGTTTTTACACAGCTTCAATGGACAATTAAGTTTTAATAGAAAAACACCAATAATTGTCAACTGTCAATTGCCAATTTTAAGATCTTTAGCTGGCCAGTCGTAATTTGATTTGCAGTGTATTGCCCTAACAAAGTGAGTAACTCGAGACCGTTCGGTAGTTACTTTAAAATTAGTTTTTGTGGGGAATAACGGTGGTTTTTGCTGTTTAATACCAGGTAGTAAATACCGGGATGTAAATTTTGAAGGCTTATTCCATTTTCGATTTCATACGAGGTATATTTTTTTCTAAGGACCGTTTTTCCCAGTCGATCGAATAGCTGCAGGTTATATGTATTTTCAGGTAAATCTTTGGTGTTGATGAAAATGGTGCCGGAGGACGGAATAGGGTAGATGAAGTTAATCTTTTCAGGGGAAAAGTCATCCAGACCGGTTACCAGGATTACGCTAAGTGATTTTTCGAGGCTGTCAATACATCCAATATTATTTTCTGTCACCAGTTTGATTACGTAATTACCGGAGGCATCGAAGCGCTGTGAGAAAGAAGAATCAGAGGAAACAGGCAGGTGGTCCAGGAACCATTGGCGGCTTACGGAGGATGGTGAGAGGTCGCTTAATACCACTTCATTGTTCAGACCCAGGTATATGTTTTCGTTTTCAAGACTGAAATTGGCGAATTTGTCGATAACCCGGGCTTCAATTGTATTGGATTCGCTTTCAAGCAGTGAGTCGAGATTTGTATAATAAATGGTTTTTGAGGAAGTCAGATTACCGAGATCGAGGCTGTTGCCCTTGCCTATGATCCGGGTAAGGCCTTCATCTTCATAAAAATTATAGAAACTTTTATTTTGCAGGTTGAGGACAGCGGCAGTTCCTGCACAAAACTTAAACTCCCTGCTCAGAGGCCGGGGGCTTTTTTTGATGGAGATTACCTGTCCGGTTGAATCCTGACAGCCCTGGGAATTCCCTGTGGTCAACGCGACAGTGATATTGGCTTCTGTCGAAGGCAGCATCTTGAATTGCTGATCGACACTTGTCAGGTTTTGACCGGTGTACCATGCCCAGGTGCTGGCATCCGGGCTTATACTATTGAAAACCAGGCTTGTCTTTTGATTGAATTCGAGAGAGTCGATATAATAGTCAAATGCCGCACTTATCTCTGAAACGTCGATAGCTACCCTTGCCGGTAGACTTTCATAAAGGGAGTCTTTATTGGATACATATAATACGGTATCTTTTTTCAGCCCTGCTACTGTAATGGCACTTCCGTTCGCAACAGGAACAGTAAGGTTTTTGTCATGATACAGGATGAGGTCGGTAGCATTGTTAGCCTGTAATATGACCGGCTCATCAGGGCAAATCTGATCATCAGGGATATCGGGCCGTGGACCCCGTACCACAACCACTAATTTTTTTTCGGCAGAATCCATACAGCCTGTAACCGTTTTCACTGCTAACTTCACATTGAAAACTCCCTTTTCTACAAAGTTGATCATCGGATTTTGTGCCCTACTAAAAAAACCATTGCCAAAATCCCAATCCCAACTGATACCTTCCTGTGTCAAATCTGTGAACTGAACAGTAGTCTGGGCGCTTTCATCGATAAAAACAGTGTCAACACTCATGTGGAAATCAGCCATGGGCTCTTTAATCACTACTTTTATTTGTTCTATGTCGCCTTTGTAGGCTTCATCGGTGTTAACGACATAGTATGATTGATCTTCGGTTAATGCACCGGTGGAGTAAAACTCTCCTTGTCCCAAAAACTGGGTCGTGTCGGCATCTGCAAAAAACCTGTAGTTGATCCCGGCAGAGGGATCGATATCGATGCTTTCATCCCTGCAGATATTGAAACTTTCCGAAACAGGAGGGTTTTGCAGGTAATCCGCGTAAAAATCAGTTGCCATGGTGACGGCATTTTGCAATGCGGGCAGACTCTCTTCTATGGCGATAACAAAAGCCACTTTGGTGCTGTGGTTATTTTTGAGCTGAAGCGTTTTTCCCGATAAAAACTGTGCCACATCATTTCCTGCACCGATTACGCCAGCCACCTCATTTGCGCTGGTAGTCAGCAGGTTATGTTTATCTGATTTGGCCAGCATACCGTTATAATCGGCACTATTTCCATTTTCATCAGCCAGATCGATCGCGTTATAAATGGCTTCATGCCCGCTGATTAGAGCGATACCCGCAAATTGATTGTTTTCAGTAGTCTCATGGATATATCCAAGTCTGTGAAGTGGATCCCAGGCCGCGGTATTGGTGGTGTATTGGCCCACGTCCCAGTCGGCATAGATGCCGGTGTATAATGCAGGTAAATCGTTACCGCTCAGGTTGGTAATTCTATATTCGATGATGATAAAACTGTTGGCAGATTCTGCCCTGGAGCCTAGCAGCTTTTGAGTGATCCTTAACCCCACCGGATCAGGTGTATTACTGTCTGCAAAGGTCGACCGCACATCGATGGGGGCCATGGAGTTACTGATGAATTGCAGGGATTCGATAGGGTTAAAGTCTGCGTTTTTTTGGCCCGACCCCAGGTCATAAATGATGTTGTCAACGACTTTTCCCGCAACTGAGCCAAAAGCAATACCCATGTGGTCCAGTATTCTTTTGCCTTTAAAAATTACCCCGCTGCCAGTATCGAGGTGGCTGTCCGCATAGGCGAGGTTTCCATTACCGGCAACCGTTAACAGAATTTTTCCATTATCCAGGTTAATGTAGTCAGGATTGACTACCAGCTCAAAATATTGATAATCTGTATAGTTTATATCTTTATAACCAATGCGGAAGGTTAAGATTTCATTCGCCGGTGTTTCCGGAGCCAGGGATATGATAAAGGGAGCGTCGATATTGCTTTTCTGTTTCATAGCAGTGAGATTGCCGATATTGAAACTATCTTCAATGATTGTGACAAATGGCGAAGCGCAACTAAGCGTAGCCTCTGCGTTGGTGGTGGCGTTCAGTATGTTGATAAAACCCATGGTAATGCTGACCACATCCCCGGCGGTAGCATATGGGCCCACATTGTTGCTATAGACCAGGTCGGTCATTCTTATGGCCGGTTTATTATCAGGTGCAATAGCACTTTGTGCGTTGACACGGCCCCGGCCGAGTTTTTCAAGGTAGCTTTCATTGCCTGGTATCGTGTAGATATTGTCTGCAGTCATGCGAATTTTTTCCATCACCTGCCTGGCGTTTAAACCGGGATACCGCGATCTTACCAGGGCAGCAATTCCTGCTACCATGGGTGAGGCAAAGGATGAACCCGTCGCATTGCCATAGGCATTGCCATTCCTGGTGGTGTATACACCCGCACCAGGTGCCATGACATCAATAAAATGGCTGTATGTGGCAAAACCGGCTTTTTGGTCATTGTTATTTGAGGCTCCTACCGAAAGCACGTTTTCGTAAGAGGCTGGGTAAAAATGGAGATCTGCGTTGGTATTTCCGGCAGCGGCAATCACAACCACATCCATTTCCAATACGGCAAAGTTAATGATATCCTGGGCGAAGTTGGAAAATGAGTTAACACTTCCCCAGGAGAGATTTACAACTTTACAGCCTTGTTGGGCTGCATAAAGGATAGCCTCATAACCATTGTTAAACACGTTATTTTCTGAATCAAATATCTTAACAGGTAAAAATTTACTTTTGAAGCCAACGCCCGCAATGCCTTTCCCATTGTCGGTCCTGGCTGCACTGATCCCGGCCACTGATGTACCATGCTGGCTAAAATCTGCCGAAGGGTCATTGTCGTTGTTGGCAAAATCCCAGCCGTGGTAATTATCCACGTAACCATCTCCGTCATCATCGATGCCATTGATGGGGTCGTTTAAGTTATAATAAATGTTGTCTGCCAGGTCTTCGTGATTTATATCGACACCTGTATCCAGTATGCCGATTATAATGGTGGAATCCCCTTTTTCAAATTCCCATGCTTCATAAGCGCGGATGATGGACAGATAGGTTTGATTACCACTCCCTGCGGCAGCAGGGTCATTCGGTACAAAAAGAGGCCTCGGAAGGTAGTAAGGCTCAGCGTAGAGCACATTTGGCTGTGCCAGAAGCTGATTGATTTTAGCCTCCAGGTTTTCTGTATCTTTGATGGTAATCTTATATATTTCTGACAGCTCATTTCGGTGGTTAACTGATCTTTGTCGGTAGTTTGCCGGGTTGGGTATCGCCTTTTTGAATTTACTGGCTCCGATCATGGCTGACAACCGGGCGATGCCCGGTGAGCTGGTACCACCCTTGGAGGAATATGGGGCTAATTTAACTACGATGGTATAGGGATCATAATCCAAATCAGTAACGCCGTCCGGAAAACGAAAAGCCCTGGATTGCCCATTGGACGTATCTACGGGCAAGACTAAATAAAACGTAGCAAATAGTAATCGAATAAGGAGTTTTATACTGTTAAAACTGAATACTTTATCATATAATGATGACACAGGCATTGATTTAACAATTATTAACTAATAGCTTAACAAAGCTAGCTTTAATATCACGATAATATGCCGTAAAGACTTCCATAATCAGATTTGTGTAATGTTCAGATGGAAATCGTTAGATACCGGGTCTAAAAACAAAAAGTGGGAAACCCTGCCAGGACTTCCCACTTTTCGAATAAAACCAGGTGGCTTTAATCGATGCCTAATATTTTTTTATTTAAGACTTCATCAGAGCCAGCTCCGGCAAAGTCATCGAATGCTTTATCGGTCACGCGAATTATATGTTCTTCAATGAAAATGGCCCCTTCCCTGGCACCATCTTCGGGGTGCTTGAGGCAACATTCCCATTCCATTACCGCCCAGCCGTCAAAGTCATATTGGGCCAGTTTGGAAAATATACCCATAAAATCCACCTGCCCGTCTCCCAGTGAGCGGAATCTTCCCGGGCGGTCTATCCAGTCCTGATAGCCTCCATAAACGCCTGATCTGCCTGTAGGGTTAAATTCAGCATCTTTAACGTGGAACATTTTGATGTAATCGTGGTATAGATCGATATATTGGAGGTAATCCAGTTGTTGCAATACAAAATGGCTGGGGTCGTACAGCAGGTTGGCCCTGGGGTGATGATTGGTTGCTTCCAGGAATCGCTCAAATGACACACCGTCGTGCAAATCTTCACCGGGATGAATTTCGTAGCAGACGTCCACACCATGACTGTCAAATTCATCGAGAATAGGCTTCCATCTTTTTGCCAGTTCTTTAAAACCGGTTTCTACAAGGCCAGGGGTTCTTTGTGGCCAGGGGTACATAGTATGCCATAACAAAGCCCCTGAAAATGTGGCATGGGCATTCAGATCAAAATTACTGCTGGCCTGAGCGGCATATTTCAGTTGTTGTACAGCCCAGGCGGTTTTTCCTTTTGAATCTCCGCTTAACGATTTGGGCGCAAACCCATCGAATAGTTCGTTGTAAGCCGGATGTACAGCCACCAATTGTCCCTGCAGATGGGTTGATAATTCTGTAATGGTTAAACCGGCTTCCTTTACGACTCCCTGTATTTCGTCCGCATAGGTTTTACTTTCGGCTGCTTGCTGCAGGTCGATAACCCGGCTATCCCAGGTAGGGATCTGAACGCCTTTGAAGCCTAAACCAGCGGCCCATTCACAAATATTTTTCAGGTTATTAAAAGGTGGGTCATCACCTAAAAACTGGGCTAAAAAAATAGCCGGGCCTTTCATTGTTTTCATATTTTATGTATAAGGTTAAATCATTTAAACATATTCCATATCCGGTTAAACTGTCCCAAATTCCAGCCACCTGCTGTTTTGCTTGCTGGATGCTACTACGGTTTCGATGAACATCATGCCACGTAAACCATCTTCAATGGCAGGAAAATCGCGGTCAACCTCTGCCAGGGTTTGATTATTCCGGTGGGCCCGTACGGCATTGGCAAAGTTGAGGTAGATGTTGGCAAATGCTTCCAGGTAACCTTCAGGATGTCCGGAAGGCAGCCTGCTGGCCTTCCGGGCGGCTTCTGAGTAGTAAGTGTAGTTGCCTCCTGTTCTGAGCACCTGCCGGGGTTGGTCTAACCATTTTAGCGTCAGGGTATTGGGATCGGACTGCAGCCATTCCAACCCGCCTTTTTCTCCGTAAACTCTTATTTTTAACTCATTTTCTTCGCCTGCTGCGATCTGACTGGCAAAGAGGATACCCTTTGCACCATTATCGAACCGGATCAGGACACTACCATCGTCATCCAGCAACCTGCCATCCACAAAGATGGTAAGATCGGCACTTAGCGCTTTCATTTTCAGGCCTGTGATGTACTCAGCAAGATTTTCGGCATGTGTTCCAATATCTCCCATACATCCTGCGATCCCTGATCTGGAAGGGTCGGTTCGCCAACCGGCCTGTTTGGAGTCAGTGTCTTCAAGTTTGGTAGACAACCAACCCTGCGGATATTCGGCCACTACTTTACGTATTTTGCCCAGCTTTCCCTCCTTAATCATAGCCCGGGCTTCTTTAACCATGGGGTAACCCGTATAATTATGAGTGAGTGCAAAAACCAATCCTGTCCGGTCAACCAATTCCTTAAGTGCTTTGGCTTCCTCTAGTGAAAAAGCTACCGGTTTATCACAGATCACATGGAAACCATTTTCAAGGGCCATTTTAGCGGGACCAAAATGCATGTGGTTTGGTGTGACAATGGAAACAAAGTCCATGCGCTCTTCTTCCGGAAGGGTCTTTTCTGTCGTGATCATTTCCTCATAACTGCCATATATCCTGCCTGGCTCCAGGTATAAAGCTTCGCCAGACCTTTTGGATTTTTCCGCAGAGCTACTGAAAGCACCGCAAACCAGGGATATTTCGCCGTCAAGATTGGCGGCCATTCGATGAACTGCACCTATGAAAGAACCCTCGCCACCGCCTACCATTCCCATTTTTAGTTTTCCAGACATATTTATGATTGTTATTATAGTTAAAAGATGTAAAAAAATTCCGCCTCCTAATTTAAACTTTGTTTTTGATTAAGAAAACATAATCAAAACTTTCTGCAAGTGATCGTAAAATTTGACGCTTGTTTGGGAAGCTGGTTTTAGGAACGCGCATAAAAAAAGAGGCTGTCTCAAAAGTGAGATGGCCTTTTTTAACACCAAATATCCTTTTGTTAGATACAGATTGAATGGGTATTTATCTCAAGTATGAGTAAAACACCCCTTGTTTTCTATCAATTCTCAATGATATTTTAACCAAGCAAAATAATATTTGGCAAAAAAAATAGAGGCTACCCTTTTGAGACAGCCTCTTAAAATTCCTGTATGATTTAACTTTTATCCCAGATAAGGGATTAAAAGATTAATATTCGAATTCGAACTTAATTTTCGAATGGCCTTGTCCTTAATTTGTCGTACACGCTCACGGGTCAGTCCCAGATCATCGCCAATTTCTTCCAACGATGATTTGGACTCATAACCGATTCCAAAAAAGCGCTTGACAACTTCTCTTTCGCGTTCTGAAAGAATTGTTAAAATTCTTTCTATTTCTACTTTCAGAGAGTCTCTGTACGCTAGTTCCTCATCTACACTCTCGGCCTCTTCATTTTCAAGCACATCGAGCAATGAATTGCTTTCCCCTTCTACGAAAGGAGCATCCACTGAAATTTGCTTGGTGGATGAATCCATGGTGTTTTTTACTTCGTCAACCGTAATGTCAAGAAATTCTGCCAACTCCTCCGCAGTAGGTTCTCTTTCGTATTCCTGCTCTATAATTGCAGCAGCGTTATTTATTTTTGACAATGAACCTATTTTATTTAATGGAAGTCTGACTAGTCTTGACTGGTCGGCAAGTGCCTGCATGATGGATTGTCTGATCCACCAAACGGCGTAAGAGATAAATTTAAAACCTCTGGTCTCATCGAACTTTTTTGCAGCTTTAACCAAACCTAAATTGCCTTCATTGATAAGATCATTCAATGGTATTCTACTATTTTGGTACTGCTTAGCAACCGAAACCACAAATCGCAGGTTCGCTTTAGTTAACTTTTCCAAAGCAACTTCGTCCCCTTCTCTTATCCTCCTTGCCAGATCGACTTCTTCCTCCAAAGTCAACAGATCCACTTTAGAAATATCATTAAAGTATTTCTCCAAAGTCTGGCTATCCCTGTTTGTAATTGATTGTGTGATTTTTAATTGTCTCATTCAGTTAACTTTTATGATGATTTAGGAACTCTTATAGTATCTTAACAATTTAACGGTTTACAAGATTTAAGTCGATTGAATTAAACTTGTAAAACCTATATATAACGAATTTATCTTGTGGTTATGCTGTTAATGCGTGATTTTATTTGTCTTATCTACTTGTGTAAATGCAAAAAAACCTCTAAAGGTGATAACATTTTTTATTTTTTTTTGTTCCTTTGAGACCCAACAAAATATTTTAATCCTTTAATTCAAACAATTTACAACTCGTTATAAGGGCGCAAAGATACAAAAGTTCTCTAATAATATAAATGAAAATTTAAATAAAATGTTTCATTTCATGGTTATTTATTTTTCATAACTAGTTCATTATCAGTGTTTACAGCATGAAAATTGTCCCTTTCAACCAAATTTAATTTTAGTTTTACGTGAAAATCCCAAAAAATAAGCAAGTTTACTTAATAAAATCACCTATTCTATTCGGTGAAATCGCATTTTCTTAAAATCCCCTCAAAACCTTCCATACAAAAGAGTTTTTTTAATGGGCAATTAAATTTTAATAAAAAACCTCTAATAATTGTCAATTATCAATTGTCCATTGTCAATCCCCCAAACCATTTAGTCTTTGGATTGCCGATCTCGCCTGTTGGTCCAAACTCTGCTTATAGGGATGATTACGGAAGTTTAAAACAGTTTGAAAATACTTGTCTGCCAACGCGTAATTTTTTTGTTTTATGTATATGTGGCCGAGTTGCAGGGCAGCACTGGGTGCAAAATACCAAGGTTCTTTTTGGGTCATGCCGATGGTTTTCCTGTATTGCTGACTGGCTTCCGGTAATTTACCCTGCAAATGTAACAAACGGGCTTTCCGGTAGACCAACTCAGTTTTGTTTTTATGGGTATCGAGTCGACTGGCAGACAGACTGTTGATCAATGCTTCGGCAAGATCATAATAGCCCCCGTCGGTAGCGAGACGGATTTGCATGATTTGTACGTGTGGGAACTCATTGTTTTTAAGAAGCCTCCCGGCATATTTATCGGCTGTTGAAACAGGGGCACCCTCGACCTTGGCAATTTCATACATTTTCCTGGCTTTTTCCTGCCGGTTATTGAGCCAATAGCACAAAAACAGTTGGAACCAGGCATCTTTAATGTTATTGTCACCCTTATATCCGGAAATGAACCGGTCAAAGTAATAAGCTGCCAGTGTATAGGATTTTTTCTGGAGTAAAATTTTGGCTTTTAAATAATCTAAATAATGGATACGGGCATAATCCTGTGCCATTTTCTCGCTTTCCCGGATGATCTTCAGGGCTTTTTCGCTTTGATTGCTTTTGAAACTGACCGCCGCGTAAGCAAACTTTACCAAAAGGTTATCTGGAAAGGTTGCATAGACTTCACTAAATGATTGTACCAGGCTTTTATCCTGCAAAATATAAACACCGGCCAAACATTTCAGTATGGATGCTTCCAGACTGAAAAGATTGTTTTTTTCTTCAACCTGTGAGAGAAGTTGTATCCCTTCATCGATACTTCCTTTTAATCCGAACAAGTCAAGGAGCCATTGATATTTATGGGGAACAGCACCGATTAGCAGGTTTAAGGTACCCTGGGTTTTGTAGTTTGGGGTAAAACCGGGAAATTTTTCCATGTTTTCCCTCGCCAGCCTGTAAGCCTGCTTGATAGACCATCCGGCCGAAAGAGCGTCATCGAATTTCAATTTTACAAAAGCCCACTGCAACTTAATTTCACTTATTACATACAATTTATAGGGATCGTCTGAAGATAATTCCTCGAGCTTTTGAATCCGGGCTTTTTCGTTATCCCTGTATTTTTTGTAATTGGCTTGATTTTCATTTAACAATAGCTCGATTATTTCGGAAAGATTGTCCAGGTAGTGGAAAAAAGCCTGCTCCTTGTCTTCGGCAGACAGTTGAAAAAGTGTATTTTTTCCATTAATTAACTGGAGGTTGAGTATCTGCTGATAAGCCAGCCTAAGGGATTCGCCCGGATTTTCAGGTTTACAATGGGCTGGAACAGCCACAAAGATGAATAAAAAAAGGTGAACGAATATGTTCACCCTCCTGAAATTTTTATCACTGTAAGTTTGAATCAATTTAACGCAGTGTTATTCCCTGATTATTTGGCTTTGCGGGATCTTTTTGTCTTTTTTTCCTCTACGAGCCCCTCTGTTTCCACATCAGCTAAAATCCTGCCGCAGTGCTCGCAGACAATAATTTTCTTTTTCTCCCTGATGTCTGCCTGCCGCTGTGGTGGCACAATGTTGAAGCAACCTCCGCAGGCCCCTCTTTTTACAGCGACTACGGCGAGGCCATTACGCGCGTTGTCCCTGATTTTATTGTAAGAGTTCAGTAATCTTTCGTCCACATCTTTGGAGGCCTTCTCCCGCGAATCCCTCAGCTTTTGTTCTTCTCCTTCGCTTTCCGAAATAAGCAGTTCGAGTTCCTGCCGTTTACTATCCAAATCCTTTTTCCTTTCCTCAATCAGCGCTTTAGTAGCGTCGATTTCCTGGTTTTTATCTTCAATTTTAGCGTATGATTCTTTGATCCTTTTTTCGGAGATTTGAATTTCCAGGGTTTGTAATTCGGTTTCTTTTGTAATAGCGTCGTATTCCCGGTTGTTTCTTACATTCATCTGTTGCTCACTGTACTTTTGAATGAGCCTTTCCGAGTCTTTTATGGCATTTTTGTTTTTTTCGATCTCATTCTCCAGGTTTTCTAAATCCTGGCTGAATTTCCGCAACCTGGTATCGTATCCTTCTACTTCGTCCTCTAAATCACCGACTTCTTCGGGAAGTGCCCCCCTGACCTTTTTTATTTCGTCTAATTTTGAATCTATTTGCTGAAGTTTAAGAAGTGATGATAGTTTCTTTTCTACCGTATTGTCCATATTGTCAATAATAACTAATCGGATTTGTTATTTGTTCTGTAAAATCGATTGCAATATTAGTAAATTTTTTACTTATAATCTCATAAATAAGTTCTTTTGTGAAAACTTCACTTTCGTAGTGTCCGATATCCATAATGATCAATTTATCCTCTGCGTCAAAAAATTCATGATATTTAAAATCGGCAGAAATATAGGCGTCAGCCCCCTGCCGCAGGGCTTTGGGCAAAAGAAAACTTCCGGAGCCACCACATACCGCCACCTTGCCTATCTTTTGGTTGACAATGCGGGTATGCCTGATGCAGGAAAGTTGCATACGCTCTTTGACATGGGTCATGAATTTTTTGACCTCCATGGGCTTTTCCAATCTGCCAATCATGCCTGCACCGACTTCCTGGTTTTGGTTTTCAACATTTTGCAGGTAATAGCCGACTTCCTCATAGGGGTGGGAATTTTTCAAAGCCTGCATCACCTCAGGGCCCTTCACTGCGGGAAAAATCATCTCTATCCGGTTTTCGGCGACCTCTTCCGGTTGATTGCGCGCGCCAATATGCGGGTTGGCAGCTTCGTTAGGTTCAAAAGTACCGGTACCTGTTACCCTGAAACTACAGTTTTTATAGTTGCCTATCTGGCCTGCACCAGCCTGATTCAACGCAGCCAATACTTCTTTTGAATTAGCCTCCGGAACGAAAGTGACCAGCTTTCGCAAGGTGTCAGCCCTCGGCGCCAATATCTTCCAATCAATTAAGCCAATTTTTTCTGCAATTTTGCGGTTCACCCCCACATGCACATGGTCCAGGTTGGTATGTGACGCGTAAATGGCGATGTCATGCTTGATGGCCTTGATGATGGTTCTTTCAACATAGTTTTTGCCGTTGATTTTTTTGAGCCCTTTAAAAATAATCGGGTGGTGGGCGATCACAAGGTTGCACTTTTTTTGTATGGCTTCTTCTATTACCCCCTCCAGGGCATCCAGGCAAATCAGAATACCGGTGACATTTTCATCTTTCCGCCCGGTAATCAATCCGGCGTTGTCGTAGTTTTCCTGGTACCCCAGGGGTGCTATGGTTTCCAAATAATTGATTATGTCTTTTATTTTAGTCATATTTCACGAAATTTGCGCCCTGCATCTTTTGCTAATTTATAATTTTTATTTCTTAAACCGCTCAATTCATGCACCTGTTAGCATTATTACTGTCTCCTTTTGCCTTGATTTATGGTGGGTTAATGCGGTTTAGGAATCACCTGTTCGATATCGGATACAAAAAATCCTTTCGTTTTGATCATCCGGTTATTGCGGTGGGTAATTTGTCGGTCGGTGGTACTGGAAAAAGCCCTATGATTGAATACCTGGTCAGGTTGCTGAGCGGGCGCCTGCGGCTTTCTACCTTAAGCCGTGGTTACGGAAGAAAATCAAAAGGATTTAAAATAGCTTCGGAAGGGGATAATGCTGACAGCATCGGGGATGAGCCTTTTCAGTTTTACCTGAAATATGGTGGCCATGTCAACGTGACTGTTGGCGAGGAAAGGGCCCTGGCTATTCCTGAAATACTATTTAAATATCCCTCCAATCAGGTGATACTGCTGGATGATGCCTACCAGCACAGAACAGTACAACCAAGCCTTAACATTTTGTTAACAGCCTGCAAAAAACCATTTTACAGAGACTGGGTATTGCCATCCGGCAGGTTGAGGGAGCCGCGCAGTGGTGCAAAAAGAGCTGATATCATTGTGGTGACCAAGTGTCCTGAAGCCTTAAGCGAGGAGGAAATGGAAAAAATAACCGTGAAAATTCAGCCCTATGCAAAACCTGAAATCCCGGTTTTTTTTACGGCTGTAAAGTATCTTGAACCCAAGCCGGTACTGGATGATGCCAGGTTCCCCTTTGCCGATCATGTGTATTTGTTCACCGGAATAGCGCATCCCCGACCATTGGTGCAATACATTCGCCGGAAATATAATCTTTTGTTTCATAAAAGATTTAAAGACCATCACAGTTACCGAAAGAATGACTTAAAAGAGATGATTGCTCATTACAAACAATTTAGCAATGAAAATATGGTTATGCTGACCACTGAAAAAGACCGGGTAAGACTATTATCAGAATCCATCAGACAGGAAATCAGGCAGGTTCCCGTTTTTTATTTACCGATTGAATGCTATTTTTTAAAAAATGGCCATATTTTTGATGCGGAGGTGCAAAAAGCTTTACAGATTGATGTGTGAGCGTGATTATTATGTTTGTAGAAATATTTTGTTGAAAAAAGCCTTAGTACTTATTCCATTATTGCTGGGGAGTTACTTTACAAAAGCTCAGATTGATATTGATTCATTGAGCAGGGAATCGCCATATGGTCCCTTTACCACCAGTTTTTTTACTGAAAAGCAAATCAAGTATGGCGACACTACCGGGCACTTTCTGGATACACTTCCTGATAATTTTCAGCGATTCGATCAGGTTTCGCTCAGCAATTTTCGTTTTCAGAATTTAGGAAATCTGGGTACGGCATTGTGGCCGATTTTTTATGAACCTCCAAAAATCATTGGTAAAACTTCTGGTTTTTCAAGCTACGATCATTATTTCAAGTCTCCTGACGAGATACGCTATTTTAATACAAAATCGCCTTATTCCTCTGTTACATCTGTTTTTGGAGGTGAAGGGAGAGCGGTAGTGGATGTCCGGTTTAGCAGAAACATCAACCCGTTATGGAATGTCGGATTTGACGTAACTACCATCAATGCCGATAAGCAGGTAAACTCTTCAGGGGACGGTGATAGAAATACCATATCCTGGGCGTATGATTTTTATACCTCCTTTAAAACGCCTGACGACCGTTACCAGGTGTTAGCCAATTTTTCAAGATTACGGCACCGGGTAATTGAATCGGGGGGCATTATACCGCCTGAGATAGATCCTACTTCCAACCTGTTCGGATACAATGACGATGCCAAGATCTGGTTGTTGAATGCCGAAAGCAGTGAGTTGATGATAAATTATCACGTATACCATCATTTTCAGCTCACTAAATTATTTCAGGTTTATCATATTTCGAATCATACCAAAGAGTTAAATAAGTTTGAAAATGAAAACCTCAGTGCCGATGCAGCTTTTTTTGACGATTTTCTTATTTCAACCGCTGAAACATTTAACCGCTCGGAACTGAAAACTTTTGAAAATGAATTGGGTGTAAAAGGCAACTATGAAAATCTGTTTTACGGTTTTTACGTAAAAAGACGGACGCTGAATTTTCAACCTAAATACCTGCCAAATCCGGGTACGGAACATGAGAATTATGCCGGAGCCTTTCTGAACTATCGGATGAGTGATAGTGCCAAAGTCAATTTTGAAGGAGAATACCTCACCGATGGAAACTATAAAATTGCTGCGACATTCCATAGCAAGTGGCTCAAACTGGGATTCGACAATACCCAATACGCACCTTCATTTTTAGTGGATAGCTATTTCGGTAATCATTATGAATGGTACAACAATTTTTCATCAGTGAATTCAGAGACGCTGACCGGCGAACTGAATGTTAAACTTGGCAAACTCAGGCTCAAGCCCAAAGCCTCGTTTACCACCATTAATGATTATATTTATTTTAACACGGACAAACGCCCGTCGCAGGCCATCGGGAAGATTACTATTTTTTCCCCGGGCGTTGATTTTAATATCAGGTTCTTCAGAAATCTTAACTTTGACAGCCAGTTCACCTATACCAGGCTTGGGGGGTCGGATGCGGATAAAATGCGTATACCTGAAATCCATGCCAGTGGGAAATTGTATTATGAAAATTTATTATTTAACGAAGTAATGTGGGCACAGGTGGGTTTTGATATGCATTGGCGATCGGCTTACTTTGCCATGAATTATGATCCAATCACACAACAATTCTTTTTACAAAACGATTTTGAAATTCCGTCCTATCTTTTGGCGGATTTATTTGTTAGTTTCAAAGTCAAAAGAATAAGGTGGTTTTTTAAGATGACCAATGTGTTACAAAACCTGGAAGCCGAAGGGTACTTTACCACACCTTATTATACCGGACAAAGACGTATCTTTGACTTTGGTGTTAACTGGATGTTTTTTGATTAAAAAATGGAAAAGAATTTACTTGGTTTGAGATTGCCTACCGATCCGAGGTGGGTTAATATCGCGGAAAAAAATATCGATGAAATTCTGATTGATCATGCTTATTGTGAGCAAAAGGCTGCTTCTTCCTGTATTTCTCTGATAGTCCAGTATCCCGACAAGGAGCTATTGGTTGAGATGCTGACACCTGTGGTGGCCGAGGAATGGAGCCATTTTGAGCGGGTGTTGGAGCAATTGCAAAAACGTGGCTATAAGCTGGGAAAACAGCGGAAAGATGAATACGTAATCGCTTTGAACAAACATATCAAAAAAGGCGGTAGCCGGGAACAACAGCTAGTGGAAAAACTGTTGGTTAACGCCCTGATCGAAGCAAGGAGCTGTGAGCGGTTTAAAATTTTATGGAAGAAAATTCCCGATAAAGAATTACAGCAATTTTATTATGAGTTGATGGTGTCTGAAGCGGGTCACTACAAAAATTTTCTTCAACTGGCCAGGCAGTATATGGATCCTGATAAAGTGCAGGATCGTTGGAATGAATTTCTTCAAATCGAAGCGGAAATATTGAAAGGCCTTAAAGTCAGGCATGACAGAATGCACTAAAACGTTGTTTTTAGCCATAAAAATGATCAAACAAAATCAATAGATCCATGGAAATCAAATCGCTCTGTATTTTTTGCGGATCCCGGTTGGGCCATAATGGAAAATACCATGAGGAGGCTGTGAAAATAGGGGAAATATTGGCCGAAAATGACATAAAACTGGTATATGGCGGTGGCAAGGTAGGGTTAATGGGCAGTCTGGCCGATAGTGTTATCACAAACGGCGGCGAGGTTATTGGTGTTATTCCGGGTTCCCTGGTGAATAAGGAAGTCGCACATTTTGGGTTGAACGTATTGAAGGTGGTCAACTCCATGCATGAAAGGAAGGAACTCATGTACGAGTGGTCAGATGCATTCCTGGCCTTGCCCGGAGGGTTTGGGACGTTAGATGAATTTTGTGAGATTTTTACCTGGTTTCAGATTGGCCTCCATAAAAAACCGGTTGCTTTTCTTAACAGTGGGGGCTATTTTGATTGGCTGATCAGGCATTTCGAGCATTCGGTTGAGGAGGGTTTCGTAGAAAAGGGCCTGCTTGAAAAAATACAGGTATTCAATCAAACCTCTGAAGTAGTGGCATTTCTAAACCAGTGATGCATTCCGCCAATCTGTGAATTCCAAAAAACTACTTCAAGACTATTTTTTCCAAACCTTGATACACTGTGCACTGGGAATATCACCTGTTTTTCTTTTCAGCGACAAAGCGCCTGTCTCCCGGTTGATATCAAATAATACGATGTTACCTGTGTGCCTGTTGGCAGCAACAAGCTGGTCATCAGATAAAACAAAGAAATTCCTGGGGAAATCACCCCCTGACGGAAAATGCCCGGCAGCCTGTAAACTCCCGTCCGCCTGTACTTCGAATGATGCCAAGCTGTTGTGTCCCCGGTTGGTGGCATAGAGATACCTGCCATTTTGGGTGAGATGGATATCGGCAGACTTATTGAATTCCTGAAAACTTTCGGGCAGGGTGCCCAAGGTTTGTATTTCTGTAAGTACCCCATTGGAAGGATCCCATTTATAGGCTGTTACCGTGGCGTTTAATTCGTTAATTACATAACAAAAGTTTTTTCGGGGGTGGAAGGCCAGGTGCCTCGGACCTGCCCCGGGATGTGCCTTTACAAAAGGAAAATCATTGGGTTTCAGGGCGCCTTTTTTATCATCAAATTTATAAATGAATATTTTGTCCGCGCCCAGGTCAGGGACCAGGACAAATTTATTGTTTGGACTGGCTGTAATCAGATGTGGATGAGGCGCCTTTTGCCTTTCGGGATTTACGGATGAGCCCTCGTGGTTGATTACCTGCTGCGCTTTGAGCACTTGCCCATCTTTTCCAACCGGGAAAAGGGATAGGTTACCCCCGGAATAATTTGCTACGAAAGCCCATTTACCGGTTTTGTCTATGGACACATAACAAGCGCCTTTACCTTCCGAGGATTGCTCATTAATTAACGAAAGGCTGCCATTGTCTTTATCAATGGTAAATGCGGATACCTTGTTGCCAGCCACTGAGTACAAATACGGCTTTTTAGGATGAATAGTAAGGTAAGAAGACGTGCTAACGTCGCTGATTTTATGTTTGAGAGCAATTGCCTGATCTTCGAGGTTTAAGTCATAGACAAATATTCCGGCATGATTATCGGCTGTGCCCGAAGAAACAAACATAAATTGTGATGATTGGCCCATCAGGTTGCTGCTCCCAATCAATAAAAGCGATAAAAAGAAAAGTATAGATTTCATGAGTCCAAAACTAATATTTCCGGCAGTCAGGAAAAGAAGTCCTAATTTACCGGATTTCTTTGCATGATTTTCTATTTTCACCCAAAGTTTAACCGATTATTATGCAATAATGTCTTATTTATCACAAAACTGGCGCTGGTTTGGCCCAGAAGATCCTACCGGATTATCCGAAATAAACCAAACCGGTGCCGCGGGTGTTGTTACTGCCCTCTACCATATTCCCTGCGGCGATGTGTGGCCCGTTGAAGCCATAAGCCATCTCAAGCGGCAAATAGAGGCGGCAAACCTCACCTGGCAAGTAGTTGAAAGCGTGAATGTGCATGAAAGTATCAAAACGGCCTCTTCAAAACGCGATGTCTTTATTGCCAATTACCAGCAAACCCTCCGGAATCTTGCTGCCCATGGGGTTAACACAGTGTGCTACAATTTTATGCCTGTACTTGACTGGACACGTACAAATTTAAATTACAGGGTGGCAGACGGTTCCTATGCTTTGCATTACAATGCATTGGCATTGGCAGGGTTCGATTTGTTCATATTGCAAAGGCCCAAAGCGGCAGATGATTACACAGAGAAACAAAAAAGGGCGGCAAAAGCCTTTATCAGTTCCCTGTCCCCTTCGGAAAAAGACAGGCTTCAGCAGACCATCATGGCCGGTTTGCCGGGAACAGATGAGGTATTTACGCTTTCTGAGTTTCGCCAACACCTGCAGAGCTATCAATATATTGATGCCGGACAGTTGAAAGAAAACCTTTTTTACTTCCTGCAAAAAATAATACCGGTTGCTGAGGAGACCGGCATTAACATGTGCATTCATCCCGACGACCCCCCATTTCCAATACTTGGATTGCCCCGGGTAGTGAGTACTGAGCAGGATTTAAATGACCTGCTCCATGCAGTGGACTCACCTTGTAATGGCATCACTTTTTGTACCGGTTCATTGGGTGCGAGGGCTGAAAATGATTTGCCGGGTATGATCGGGCGGCTGGGATCACGCATTCATTTTTTTCATCTCAGGAATGTGCGGCGTACCGGAGATGGCAGCTTTTATGAGGCCGATCATCTCGATGGGAGCGTAGATATGTTCGAAGTAATGCAGGCGGTGATAGCAGAGCTCGGGAAAAGGGTGGAAAACCCTGCCAGAGGCAATGTTACGATCCCTATGAGACCTGATCATGGTCACCAACTCACTTTTGACGCAGGAAAAAAATACTACCCCGGTTATTCTGCCGTTGGCCGGTTAAGAGGGTTGGCTGAGTTACGCGGGCTGGAGCTGGCCATCAACCGGGCCTCCTCAGCATGATTCTGAATCCGAGGTAGGGCCTTTTGCCAATCGGTTGCGCATGGACGACTGGCGTATGATCAGTTCCGTCTTAAGTATAACCGTCTCGGATTCCACCATCTCCCTGTTTTTTTTCTGTTTTAAAACCTGTTGGGCCGCAATTTTTCCCATATCTATGGCTGGGTGGTTGATGGTAGTCAGTGGAGGTTCGACAATAGACGAAATCCGGTCATTATTGAAACCAGCCACAGCCAATTCTTCGGGTATCCTGATGCCCATCTCTTTGGCACACTGAATGGCACTGACCGCAGCCGAATCGTTGGCTGAAAAAATGGCATCCGGCGGGTGGGAAAGGCTGAGTAAGCGCCGGGTACCTTTCCATCCTTCTTCCATGCTCAGGTTGCTATGCAGTATAAGTTGCTCATCAACGGGCAAATTATGCTTTTTAAGCGCATGGATGTAACCGTCTTGCCTTTCTTTATAAATATTTCTGTGCTGCGCTCCGGCGAAATGGGCAATGCGTTTGCACCCCATTTCGATCAGGTGTTCGGTGGCAGTGAATGCGGCATCAAAATTATTGATAATCACCTTGTCAGTCTCCATTTCGAAACTAACCCTGTCTACAAACACGATAGGAATGTTATTTTGTCGATAAGGATAAAAATGGTTGTAGCTCTTAGTATCCATTGCCAGCGAAACAATCAGCCCTTCCACCCGGCTGGCGTACAGTGTCTGGGCTTTGGTAATCTCCTTTTCGAAAGAGTCGTTGGATTGAGAAATGATCACATTGTATCCGGCCTTGTCGGCCACGTCTTCGATACCGCTGATAAGCGATGAAATAAAAGGACGGTTTATCCAGGATACGATGACCCCAATGGCGTTGGTCTTATTCTTTCTCAAGCCCGAAGCAATGATATTGGGGCGGTAACCCATTTCCTTGGCCAGCTTTTTAACAGCCTGGGTGGTTTTCTTGCCGATGCTGAAATGATCGTTTAAAGCACGCGAAACGGTAGTCGCTGAAACGTTTAATTCTTCAGCGATGTCGTATATGGTTACTTCTTTTTTCTTTTTTTTCATGGTTTGGGCCTGCCAGCAATTAAAACTATTCGGAAGTTATCTTTTCTGTCATAAAAATGAAAAACCTCCGGAAGATTAAAATTAACACAATCGATTGTGTATTTCATAATAAATTATTATATTTCCTCCTCATTACTAAATTATAAACTATTGCATTAACTAAATAATGGAGGAAAAAAGTATGTTTTTTTTTAAGATTTTTACGCAATCGATTGTGTAAACTGAAACTAATTCCAACCCCTGTGCAGGCTGAGCGTAGACAAATCTTTTTTACAACTGAGGATTAAAATCCAAAACGGATTGGCAACTATTTACTTTTAACTTTAACGATATGAACTATGTTTACTGGCAGATTATTAAGCTTTCAAACCCTTTTAATGCGGACCTGGGTCATTCCCTGTGGTCTTGCAATTTTCTTTTCTATGACATTGCGAATGGTCTCTGCGCAAAATGTCGTAGTAACTGGTACCATCACTGCCGCTGATTCCGGGGAGGGATTACCCGGGGCCAACATTATTGAAAAGGGCACGGATAATGGAACAATTTCGGATTTGAATGGCAAATTCTCCATAACGGTGAATGCCGACGCTACCCTTGTAATCAGCTCTATTGGTTACCTGACCGAAGAAATTTCAGTAGATAACCGTTCTGTAATCGATGTGGCCCTGGTACAGAATATACAGGCGTTGGAGGAAGTTGTTGTGGTTGGTTATGGCGCTGTTAAGAAAAAGGACCTTACCGGAGCAGTGGCCCAGATTGATGCCGCAGCAATATCACATCAGTCCGCCAATTCTGTTACAGATATCTTAAGGGCCAATGTTCCCGGATTGAATGTAGGTTTTTCCAACTCGCCAAAAGGTGTGAGTCAATTGGAGGTAAGGGGCAGTAACACGTTATCGGCAAGCTCCAGGCCGCTGATTGTCGTGGATGGTATGATCTACAATGGGGATCTTTCTGACATCAATCCTAATGATATTGACAAGGTGGATGTGATGAAAGATGCCAGCTCTGCGGCAGTTTACGGCGCCCGCGGGTCAAATGGTGTAATTCTTATTACTACGAAAAGGGGGCAACAAGGCAAGCCGAGAGTTACGGTCAATGCAAGCGTAGGACTGGCCAGAGACTCCTTCAGGGAGCTTCCCTACGACGCACAAGGCTATGTCGATTGGAGGGTAGAGGTTTTCAAGAGCATTAACGCTGGAACTATTGAAGACACCCCCGGAAGATTCGATAACCCTGACAACCTTCCACCCGGTGTAACCCTGGATCAATGGCTGGCTTATGATGGCGCATCCGGTGACCCCACAGTGGCCTGGTTGAATAGAATAGGTTTTCAGGATATAGAAATCGAGAATTACCTGGCAGGTAGAAGTATCGACTGGTATGATAAAATCATCCAAACCGGATTACGCAGTGACCTGAACGTTAATTTATCAGGCGGCAGTGAATCATTAAAATACTTTTGGTCTATCGGTAGGATGAATAATGAGGGCATCGTAGTTGGGCGTGAATTTGGAACCATTCGTACCCGTTTAAATATTGAAGGAAAGATAAATGATTTCATTACTGTGGGGATAAATGCCCAATTTGCTAACAGGGATGAAGGTTCGGTGGCTGCCAATGCCGGTGAGATATCCCGCTCTTCCCCCTGGGGTTCTGAGTTCGACGATGAAGGTAATATCAGGCTTAGTCCTCATGACGATCCGGGCGTTTCACGAAATGCTTTTCTGGCAAGAACTTTTACTGACCGTATTGAGGAATTCAACACATTAAACTCCCGTATGTACGCCAAGATAGCACTTCCATTAGGCTTTTCGTATGAGTTTGCCTTTGTTAACAGGTACGAATGGAATGTGTTTTTAAACCATCGTTCCTCAAAAGATCCCGGACGTATCACCGGAGAAGCATTCCGGCAAAGCGAGAGAATTCAGGAGTGGCAAATTGATAATATCCTGAGGTGGGATAAAACATTTGGGGATCATGCTGTTAACGTTACTATGCTGGCATATGCTGAGAAATTCCAAAGATTTTTGGACCGCACCACCAATTCTTTCTTTACACCCAATGATGATTTGGGTTTTCATAATCTTTCATTGGGAACGGCTCCCGAACTGAGTGGCAATGACCAAAAAAGTACCGGAGATGCTTTAATGGCAAGGGTGAACTATTCCTATAAATCCAAGTATTTGTTGAGTCTGACGATAAGAAGGGACGGGTATTCTGCTTTTGGCCAGGATAACAAAAGAGCAAACTTTCCCTCTGTTTCAGGTGGTTGGGTAATTTCGGAAGAAGGATTTTTTGATTTTGAGCCGATAGATTTTCTAAATGTGAGAGCGTCATGGGGAGAAAACGGAAATCGTGAAATCGGACGTTATGCGGCCTTGTCCAGGTTAAGTTCCGGCAATAATCTGATTGTGGACGGATCCGGGAATGTTCAGTTGGTAGGTACCTTGAATAATTTCGAAATGGAAAACCGGACACTCAGGTGGGAACGTACCAGGGCCTGGAACCTGGGAATTGATTTTAGTTTCATGGGAGGCAAAATTGAAGGTTCGGTAGATGCGTATCACATGATCACCAATGATTTGCTTGTTCGAAGGGCACTGCCCAATATCATAGGATTCTCCTCGGTTTTCTCTAACCTGGGAGAACTGGAAAACAACGGCCTGGAAATGGTGGTAACTTCCCGCAACATCGATAAGCCCAATTTTTCCTGGAATACAACCTTTAATTTTTCCCTGAACAGGAACAGATTAAATAGTTTGTATGGAGATTCGGATGAAGAGGGTAATGAGTTGGATGATATTGCTAACCGGTGGTTTATAGGACATGCTATTGATGAGATATGGGGGCAGAAGGTGTTGGGAGTATGGCAGTCGGATCAGGAAGAAGAGGCCGATGTATACGGCGTTCGACCCGGTGATTTCAGAATTTTGGACAAAAACAACGATGGCATTTTCACTATAGAGGATAACGAATTTCTGGGGTTTGCCAAACCAAGATTTCGCTGGACCATGGTTAATAGCTTTAGATTAAGAAAAAACATTGACTTTTCTTTCGAGGTATATTCACACCTGGGAATGCGAAGAGCGTTTAATGCGGCCAAAAACAGAAGAGGTTTTATTGATCGTACCAACTCATTTCAAACGCCGTTCTGGACACCGGAAAACCCTGCCAATGACTGGGCGCGCTTGTTTTCCAGTGAGGGGAGCGCGAATTTCAACGTTTACAGAAACAACTCATTTGTGCGGTTACAAAATGTCACTTTGTCTTACACTTTCCCGCAAACAATGCTCGATAGGTTGTCTATAGAAAGTTTAAGAGTATACGGTAACATTAGAAATGTAGCAGTCTGGTCTCCGGACTGGGATCTGTTTGACCCTGAACCCTCGGAGATTGACGGGACGGCAGGTTTTACATCGACGCCCCGGTTTTTTACGCTGGGGCTGAACGTGACATTGTAATGTTTAACCCTCTAATGAAAAAACAATGAAAAGAAATAATATTAAAAAGTACGGTTTACTACTGGTGTTTTTGTTCATGTTCCTAACCATATCAAGTTGTGAAGAGGACTTTTTGGATACTGATCCGCAGTCATTTTTCACGCCGGAGAATTCGCTCAATTCCGCAAATGGTATGCGAGCGATTTTGTCTTCTGCGATGGCCAATTTAAGGGCAGAATACTATGGGGATGGTGCTCCGTTGATTACAGAAAACATCTTTTCCGAGGTGGCTGTGGAAGGCACCACCGATAAATCTGGCCCCGCCCAGGATTTGAATCTGTTGATACTGCCCGATGCGAATTTGAACAGTAACAATACCAATAGAATAGGTTGGTTTTGGAGAGAGTGGTATGAAGGAATAAAATTAGCCAATACGGTGATCACCCGGATCGATGATGCAGCATACGAATCGGAGGAAGAGAGAAATGACATATTGGGCACGGCTTACTTTCACAGAGCATACAGGTACTACAGGCTGACGCAGCAATTTGGAGATGTCCCCCTGCTGCTCAGGGAATACACACAACCGAGGTTGGATTTTGCTTCTGCGGAAAGGGAAACTATTCTGGAAAAAATGAAAGCAGATTTGGAATTTGCTGCACAATGGGTCCCGGAAGATGTACCCCGGGGGGAGGTGAGCAGAGGAGCCGTCAACCATTTGTTAACAAAGGTCAACCTCGCTTTGGCAGATTTTGATGGTGCCATTGCCGCTGCCAGCCATGTAATCGATGGTGGCAAATATGCCCTTATGACAACACGTTTCGGAGCAGAAGCAGGAGATCCTTCGAAAAATGTAATCTGGGATTTGCACAGGCCGGAGAACAAAAGTACACCGGAAAATACAGAAGCCATTATGAATGTGATTTCCAGGTTGGGGTTTGAAGGTGCAGGAAGTACAACCAGCCTTATGAGACAGGCCGTACCGTTGTGGTGGCGATTCATCAACACACCGGATGGCGCCAATGGCATGAGTGACCGCCCCAACATCGAAATTCCTCATGTGCTTTCTTTTGGCAGAGGTATCGGCCGCAATCGCGGTGTTATATATAGCACCAAGATGATCTGGACCGACCCCAATGATCTGAGACATGCACCGGGTAACTGGATGAACATGGAGGATCTTACCTATAACGCTGAGTCGCTCAGGGACGCTGATAATCCCTTCTACAATCAAAACCTGCAACTATTTAATGACGAGGGAACCATACTATGCTCCGATACCATACGTAACTGGTACGGATGGCCACATTACAAGCTGTTTATACCTGATCCTGAAAGCGTCCAACCCGCAGGAGGACATTCGGACTGGTATGTTTTCAGGTTAGCGGAAACGTATTTGCTCAGAGCAGAGGCATATTTTTGGAAAGGTGACCCTGGCAGCGCAGCCGCTGATATCAACGCAGTAAGAAACCGTGCAGGCGCTGCCGATATGGCACCGGCCGAGGTTAACATTGGCACTATCCTTGACGAAAGGGCCAGGGAACTTTACTATGAAGAAAACCGGAACACTGAATTGACCAGGATGGCTTTCATTTTTGCTAAAACGGGTAAAGCAGCTTACAATGGGAAAAGCTATAGTCCGGAAAATTTCCATTTGGACAATTTTTGGTACGATAGGATCATGGAGAAAACGGATTTTTATAACCGGGGGGTGTTTACCATTCATGGCGATGAGTACACCATGAGTCCGTACCATTCGTTGTATCCAATCCCGGCAAGTGCGATCAATGCCAATACACAAGGCCGGATTAATCAAAATCTTGGATATCCGGGGGCTGAGAATAACGTGCCTCCTTTAACAGAAATAGTCGATAATTGAAATCGAGTTTGGAGAGTGGGTTTGGGTTTGAGTGTGGGTGTGTGTTTTGTAGGGATGTTTTGGGTGGATGGGGGGGTGAGGGTTTGGGCGACGATAGAGGCGAAATATTGGGTGATTTTGGATATTTGTCCGGGTAAATTTATTAACTTTTGGAATCGATGTTTGGCAGAAAAAAAATTAAAATAGGTTTATGAGTCAATTATTTGTATTAGTTATTCTTGTTTTTTCATCATTAGGATGTTATGGACACCACAAGTCTCCTGCAAAGGAAAAACCTTGGGTTTTAGCTTCATTCCGCGTATATGCCGGGCAGTATGACAGGGTCGATACGCCTGTATCTGCGGACCTCTCGGGGGTTTTTTTGAGAACCGGCACTTACGATCTGCAACTGGTAGAAACTACCGACCGTGCCAGCAGGGAAGTGGCTTCTCAAATAGAACCGGGCTATCAGGACAGGCTGTGGTGGATATTGGATGGAAAAACCGCTGCGGGAACGGTACGTGAATTTGAGTTAAGATCCATACCTCGTGATGATAAGAATAATAATTCTAAAGTGGCTTTACAAGATGTGGGTGAGGCTATTAAAGTAAAAATCGGAGGGAAAGATGTCTTAACCTATCAGTATGGGATAACCCCTGTTCCCGAAGGTGTGGACGAACTTTACGCCCGGGGAGGCTACATTCACCCGTTGAAGTCGCCTGAGGGAGAAATTCTTACCCGTATTCAGCCACCCGATCATTATCATCACTACGGTATCTGGAACCCATGGACCAAAACCGAATTTCAGGGGCGGGAAATTGATTTCTGGAACCTTATCAAAGAAGAAGGTACTGTGAGGGTAAAATCTGTAACCTCGCAGGTTCAAGGGGATGTTTTTGCCAGAATTACCGCTTTGCATGAACATATTGACTTAAAAGCACCTACGCCCGGAGGTTCGCAGGTGGCCCTGAACGAACAAGTAGATATTCGCGTATGGAATTCCGATCCTGATAACAAAGTGTGGCTGATAGATTTTATCTCAACCATGAATTGTGCCACCACAAGTCCTTTAACCATCAAAAAATACCGGTACGAAGGGTTTGGTTTCCGTGCTACAGAGAAATGGGATGACCAAAATGCCCGGCTGATGACTTCGCAAGGGAAAGGCAAGGCTGACGGTAATGGCACCAGGGCCCGGTGGTGTGATGTGAGGGGGCCATCGATCGCAGGGACCTCTGGTATTTTATTTATGACACATCCTGCCAACTTTAATTTTCCCGAGCAATTACGAATCTGGCCGGTAGGAGCTAATGATGGTAAGGAAAATGTTTTTTTTAATTTTAACCCCACCCAGGATCGCGACTGGGTTATGGAACCGGGTAAAAACTACAGGTTGAGGTACCGCATGATGGTTTACGACGGAGCGATCGATGTCAGAAGTGCTGAGAACTACTGGCAGGATCTGGCCTGTCCGCCGGTGGTGAAAGTCGAATTATACGATATGGGAGAAGAACCCAAAAGGGTGCTGGTATACACCAAAAACGGGAAGGGTTATGTACATGAAAACATCCCTCACAGTGTTGAGGCAATCAAAAAAATGGGTGAAGAAAATGGCTTTCTGGTGGATACATCAGCAGATCCCGGGGTGTTTACTGAAGAAAACATGGCCCGTTATGATGCCCTGATTTTTTCCAATACCAACAATGAAGCATTTGATACCCAGGAACAAAAAGACGTCTTCAAGCGCTACATCCAATCCGGAGGGGCCTTTGTCGGCATTCATTCTGCCTGTGGTTCTGAGCGTGATTGGCCCTGGTTCTGGAAGGTCGTGGGCGGAAAGTTTCACAGACATCCCCCAAGGCAGGATTTTGACGTGAAGGTATTGAATAAATATCACCCTTCCACCAACTTTCTGCCCGAAGTCTGGAAAATAAAGGACGACGAGTGTTACTACCTCAAGCATCTTAATCCCGGGATTAATGTGTTGCTGGCAGCAGATTTAACAACTGTGAAGGACGAAAAAAACGATGGATACCCGGGCGAAGTTTTTGGTGATTTATTTCCCCTTACCTGGTATCACTATTTTGATGGTGGCAGACTGTGGTACACAGCCCTTGGGCATAAACCGGAGCACTATTCTGATCCCACATTTGTCAGGCACCTGTTGGGGGGTATTGGTTGGGCGCTCAAAATACCGATTGGAGAGTGAGTTTGGGTGTGAGGGAGGGGGTGGTGGATATGGATAGTATTGATAAATTAAATTAAAATATGAGAAGAGAACTTAAGAAATTTGAAAAATCGCGGGTGGGGCAGGTGATGAGTAGGAGGGATTGTCTGAAGAAGTCTGCGATTGGTATGACAGGGGCGGTTTTTATGCCTGCCATTGTACCGTCAACGGTATTTGGTAAAAATGCTCCGAGTAATAAAATTAATATCGGACAGATCGGGTTTGGGCGAATAGCGCGAAGTCACGATTTGCCGGAAACCTTGAAGCACGATGTGAGCAGGGTGATAGCGGTGAGTGATGTGGATAGCAAAAGGGCGCAATTGGGTAAGGAATATGTGGAAAAATGGTATTCGGATAAAAAGGGTAAAAAGAAGTATGTCGATGTAAAAATGCATCAGGATTACCGGGAGATGCTGCTCGATAAAGACCTGGATGCTGTCATTATAAGTACCCCTGATCATTGGCATGCGCGTCCGGCTATTGAGGCGGCGCTTCAGGGTAAGGATATCTATTTGCAGAAGCCCACCTCATTGACAGTAGCCGAGGGCAGGGCCTTAAGTGACGCTATTAAGCAGCAAGGTGTAATTCTGCAGGTGGGTACACAGCAACGATCTACACCGCAATTCAGAATCGCGGCTGAATTAGTCAGGAATGGAAGAATAGGTAAATTACACACTGTAAAAATTGGTCTTCCGGGGGATCCGTCGGGCCCTGAAGCTCCGGAGATGCCCGTACCGAAAAACCTGGATTATGATATGTGGTTAGGATCCACACCGGAAGCATACTATACGGAGATGAGGGTACATCCCCAAAATGGTTTTTCCAGGCCGGGTTGGCTCAGGTGTGAGCAGTTTGGGGCAGGTATGATTACAGGATGGGGCCAGCATCACATAGACTCAGCGCATTGGGGAATGGATACGGAGTATACTGGCCCGGTGGAGGTTCAGGCTGTGGCCGAATTTCCAAAATCCGGATTGTGGGATGTACACGGGGATTTTATGGTTAAAGCCAGGTATGAAAATGACCTATCAATGTATATTACAGGAGGTTACACCAATGGTATCAGGTATGAAGGAACCGAAGGATGGATTTTTGTTTCACGAGGCAGCTACTCAGCTACTGCCAGCGATCCGGTTTCCAAAGAAAAGAGCAGTAAGGCGCTGGATGCCAGTAACCGTGACATCCTGACTTCAGCAATAAAGAAAAACGAAATCCATCTTTATAAAAGCGAAGATCAGCACGGTAACTGGCTGGATTGTATCAAAACCAGGAAAGAGCCTATTTCACCGGCTGAAATGGGACACAGAACCTGCACCGTGTGCCTGATAAGTCATATAGCGATGAAACTATCCAGAAAGCTTTACTGGGATCCGGCCCATGAAAAATTTCGTGATGACGATGAGGCCAATGCCATGCTGATGCGACCTCAACGGTCGCCCTGGGGATATGCGCACATTGATAAACCCCGTAACTGATTAATGAAGTTTTTAACAACAAAGAAAAATAATGGTATCAAAAACCAAACACTTTTTTATGGTATTTGCCATAGCTATGGCATCATGCAGCTCACCTCAGACCCATTCAAATGATCAGGGTGGGAGTACAGCAGGTACTGCACCTAAAACTAATTTTACCGGAGCCATGGATGAGATTAAACTGATGACATTAGATCCGGGCCATTTCCATGCGGCGCTCGTACAGAAATTCAGGTATGCCCAGGTAGATCCTACCGTGCACATATTTGCACCGGGAGGAGAGGATTTGAAGCAACACCTCAATAGAATTGAACAGTTTAATAACCGGCAGGAAAACCCCACCGACTGGGAGTCGAAGCTATATACCGGTCCTGATTTTCTGGACAAAATGCTGCGTGAAAAGCCTGGCAATGTCATGGTGGTTTCCGGCAACAATGCCAAAAAAACCGAATACATTCACAAAGCAGTCAACGCAGGTATCAATGTCCTGGCAGACAAACCCATGATTATCGATCCCGATGGTTTTTTGCTGCTGAAAGAGACCTACGACCTGGCTGCCGAAAAAGGGGTATTGTTGTACGACATCATGACTGAGCGTTATGAAATTACCACTATGTTGCAAAAGGAGCTTTCAAGGCAAACCGGTTTATTTGGTGAATTAGAGAAAGGTACGCCCGATAACCCGGCTATTTCCAAGGAAAGTGTGCATCATTTTTTTAAGTATGTGGCAGGGCAACCTTTGATAAGGCCGGCATGGTTCTTTGATGTTACGCAGCAAGGTGAGGGAATCGTTGATGTTTCCACGCACCTTGTCGACCTGATCCTTTGGGAGTGCTTCCCGGAAGAAGGGATAGATTATAAAACCGAAATTGAACTTATCTCTGCCGAACGGTGGGCTACGCCCCTTCATCCGGCTCAGTTCCAAAGGGTAACCGGATTAAGTGATTACCCGGATTATTTGAAAAAAGATATCATCAGAGATTCTGTCCTGAATGTTTATGCAAACGGCGCCTTTGTTTTTACCACACGGGGTGTACATGGCAAAGTATCCGTTACCTGGAATTATGAGGCCCCGGAAGACGCAAAAGATACCCATTTTTCGGTCATGCGTGGGACAAAAACCAACCTGGTAATCAGGCAGGATAAAGCGCAACAGTATCAACCTACATTGTATGTGGAACCGGTAAAAAGCACCGGAAAGGACCATCTGGAAACCGCTCTCAGGGATGCTATCGACAGACTGTCCGGCAGATTTCCGGGATTGTCCTTTAAGGCCTCAGCCGGTGGCTGGGAAATAATCATACCGGATGAATACAAGGTTGGGCATGAAGCACATTTTGCCCAGGTAACTGAAAAGTACCTGCAATACCTAGTTGACGGAAAACTGCCCAACTGGGAAGTTCAGAATACCCTCACCAAGTACTATGTCACCACACAGGCTTACGCCATGAGCCGTTAACGAGCTCCCCTTGAAGTCATAGCATGGCTCAAAGCCATACTATGACTAGAAATGTAATATGAAAGGTCAGGTGCCGGACAGATATAATATGTAAAGAATCATGAGAATAGCAGGAGTCAGGAGAGAGGTGTCAGGACACTGATTTTAGTGGATCATGCGCAAGTTAAAGACTTACAGGGGCTAATAAGTATTGTATAATGGCAGTAGCTAAGAATTCGGTGACTTTACATCGACTTCATACACCACTGCATCCACGGCCACCACATGGGTGTTTTCCATACCAGGTTGCCAGTGGTTCGGTAATATTTGTTGAAAGCCTTCCGGGTTCATGTGTTGTGAGATGCGTTTACGAATATAGGTGAGCAGACGCATGTCCTTAATGCGTTCGTTCAACTGGAATTGACGACCGCACAACATTGGCAGCTCCCGGTCCGAATTGGTCCACTTTAACAAGTGTTGAAAGGGCGGGGCCTTACAGTCTTTTAATCCTGGGTTCAAGGTCGGTTAATTCCGCGATGCGGACCGGATTGCCTGACTCAATACTTTTTCGTGCTGCTACCCCGATGAGGATCGACATGGCGCCGTCTCTTACACCGGCTGCCCGGTCAAAGGGGTCCTTTTGTTGCGGGTTTTTAAAGATTTTATCGTGAAGCCGTTTGTCTCCCCCTCCATGGCCACCACGTTCCATGCCCACCCGGGTGGTTTCAAAATCACTCCAGAGCTTATGCACAATAATAGGCTCGGAAGACTGGTCTTCTTTGCGGTTCTGGTTCATTTCCGCTGCGTGTAGTTCAGACTGACTTAAGTTTTCCTTTTTGTAATAGGGGATATCCAGCCAGGCCTCCAGCCGGCCTTTTGTTCCATTAAAAGCAATACGCCAACCCTCAAAAGGCGAATAGGTGGTAAGGGAATAATTGACAATGGCATCATTGGCATATTTAATCTGGGCGGACATTTTATCATAGATGTTTATTTCAGGGCGAAACAAACAACTATCCCTCACGTAACCGTCATACTTTTCATTAGCCACGTACAATTCCATAGACCGTTTGCTTTTAGTAATGTCCCAATGAAATTTACATTCCTTTTTATAATCACAGGTCCGGCAGTTTTCACCTCTGAAAGGGCCATTGTGGCCATAGTGCTCAAGGGCTCCATAAGCAAATACCTCTGCGGGGTCTGAGTCCAGCCACCAGTTGAGCAGGTCAAAGTGGTGGGTTGACTTATGCACCCAAAGTGTACCCCCTTCCTGCCTAAGACCATGCCAACGTCTGAAATAAGAGGCGCCATGATAGGTATTCAAATACCAGTGAAAATCGACAGAGGTTACTTTACCAATGGCACCATTCATCAGCAGTTCCTTGATTTTGGTGCTGTAGGGACTCCACCGGTAATTAAACCCGACGATCAGGTTCTTATTGGATTTTCTTTCAGCCTCGAGAATCGCCTGGCACTTCACTTCATCGATCGTCAATGGTTTTTCAGTGAGCACATCACACCCCATGTTTAGTCCTTTGATGATAAACTCATGGTGATTAGCGTCCTTGGTGGTGACGATGACCAAATCTGGTTTGGTGGTGGCCACCATCTCCTCAAAATTCGTAAACGTAGGGCAATTTACTCCTATATACTTTTTGCCATAGGCGAGCCTGCCGGGATTATTGTCACACAGGCCAACGAATTCAAGAATATCGCCATATTCTTCCACCAGGCGTTTTCCCCAGAAGCTGGTGCCCCGTACCCCTGTGCCCACCAGGGTGACCTTCAATTTTGCGCCGCCCAAACCAAATCCCCATGAGGGCAGTGATACCATAGAGCCACCCGCCAGCATGCTTACTGTGGTTAAAAAAGTCCTTCTTGAGTTTTTCATGGTTAAATTATTTACGATTTAAATTTACTGTGTGAGTTTAAGTAGATGACATGATGATATACCCCGGTAGAGGAACCTGAATACTGCATATCCGGTTTTAAAATCATAGTAGCCCATTTATATGTCAATCTTGAAATTAAAGCTTTATCCAATATAATGCAATCGATTGCAATAAATTATTTATTTCGTCATTCAAGATAAAAGGGAAAATTTTGATAAATATTAAAAAGTTTTCCACGTGTAGCTACTTGATTATGCTTTAATTCTGTATTTTTTAGGTCTGTTAAGCCGATCAGCCTATGAGTAATAAAAAAGTCAGTATTTACGATATTGCCGATTACCTGGGAATTGCCTCCTCCACGGTTTCCCGCGCGTTAAATGACCATGCCAGGATCAGTGAGAAGACCAAAGAAGAAGTGAGAAGGGTTGCCAAGGTACTGGGATTTGAAAAGAACCACCTGGCCACCGGCCTTATCACCAACCAATCTTTAACCATTGGTGTGGTGGTACCTGCGGTCAACAGGAATTTCTTTGCATCTGCGATTACCGGTATCGAAAAAATAGCCTCGGAAAACGGGTACACCGTGCTCATTTGTCAGTCACATGATCTTTACGACCGGGAAGTCGAGCTCTTCGATACTTTAATTGCCAACCGGGTTGACGGTATAATAGTTTCCCTGGCCATCAATACTGAACAGTTTGACCATTTCAGAAAGGCCAGGGATACTGGTATCCCGTTGGTATTTTTTGACCGGGTTTGTGACGAAATTGAAGACACCTTTAAAATTGTGGTGAAGGACTTTGAAGGGGCGTATCTTGGTACCAGTCACTTGGCTGAGCAAGGCTTTAAAAGAATAGCCCATATAGCCGGATATCAAAGTCAAAAGATTTTCAGAGACCGGTTGGCAGGATATAAGCAGGCATTGCTCGATGCCAACCTGCCCTACGACGAAAAGCTTGTGAAATATTGCCAGCTAACCACTGAAGATGGCACCGGAATCGCAGAAGAATTGCTTCAGCATCCACCCGGACCCGATGCTTTTTTTTGTGCCAATAACCTCACCGCAATCAGCGCTATGGCCTATGCGCTCAACCATCATATCAAAGTACCTCAGGAAATGGGCATCGTAGGCTTTAGTGAAGAAACAGTCTCGTCTCTGTTAAAACCTTCAGTGACTTCAGTGAGACAGCCATGCGAGGAAATGGGAACACTTGCCGCCCAAAAGCTGTTGGAAGAAATAAACCAGGAGCCCGCCGGCCAGCTTGATTTTAAAGAAATCGCCCTTAGCACCGAATTGATCGTCAGAGAATCCTCGACCCCCCATTAATCTATGTGAACACCCCCTCACCACCAATTCCAAACCTCCATCACCCACTACCAATCCCCCATTACCCACTACTAATCCCCAATCCCTCATCACCCACTACCAATCCCTCATTGTCAACTGTCAATTATCAATTCCCCCACCACCAATCCTTCATCACTCACCACCAATCCCCCATTACCCACTACTAATCCCCAATCCCTCATCACCCACTACCAATCCTTCATTGTCAATTGTCAATTCCCCCACCGTCTTTTCGAAGCGTTGATTTCCTCGGAATGAGTTTAGGTGCTATGATAATGGTTTTGGGAATGTAAGCGGTATCATTTTCTTCAATGGATTCTACCAGGGTTTTGGCGATGGTTTTGCCCATTTCAGTGCTGAACTGGTCAATAGAAGTAAGGCCGAAAAGTTCGGTAAAAGGTTCGTTGGCATAACCGCAAATGCCTACATCGTCCGGAATAGTATAACCCATTTCGTTCAACCGTATCATGGCACCCAGGGCGGAATAGTCACTGGAGGCAAATATGGCATCGGCACATCCTCGCTTTGTAAAAAGTTGGGTTGTAATGTTCTCTCCGTCTTCTTTGGTGACACCATTTTGAATCACTAACTCCGGCAAAAAAGGTATGCCATAATCTTCAAGCGCCTGTTTGTAGCCCAGAAAGCGATCTTCAAAAATGTTAATATGCTGTGGGCCGGCGTAATGTACGATTTTGCGATAACCTTGATCTATCATATGTTTGACGGCATCGTACGCCGCACCAAAATTATCGTTCATCACCTTATGGCCCTTTACTTTTTTTAAAACCCTGTCAAATTGAATGAGAGGAGTGCCTCTGGCAATGATACCTTCCATGATTTCCGAATCCGTGGTTTCTGCGGATATGGAAACCACCAGGCCCTCTACGTTATTTCTTAACAGGGTCTGAAAGCTGGCTTTTTCCTTTTCAAAATTTTCATTGGATTGGCAGATCAAAACATGATACCCCCGTTCGTATAAATAGGTTTCGACAGCGTAGATGACATTGGAAAAATACTCCCGGTCTACCCTCGGTACTATTAAGCCGATGGTGTGGCTGCGGCCACTTCGCAATCTGGAAGCCAGTGAATTGAAATTGTAATTCAATTTTTTAGCGGTCTTCCTGACCAGGTTCTTTGTCCTGCTATTGGTGCCCGGATGATTATTTAAGGATCTGGAAACGGTTGACGCAGAGATATTGAGCTCACGGGCAATATCGTGAATCGTAGTACTCTTTTTTACCTTTTTATTGGACTTACTCATTATCTGTACGCTTATGCCTTACCGGAGCCTAAACCATAGCCATTGGTTTAACCTATTAAAATATCCCGGGTATTAGTTTTTAGGTGACGAAAAACCCGGTTTATTATAATAATACTTATATTACCTTTTTAAGTCAAAGCAAAATTGTTATTTTTGTGCAATCGATTTCATAAATTTTGCCACCATACAAAAACTTAAACGATTAGTAATCCGCCAATCTCAGGCATGGCTGCAATAACCTCGACGTCATGAAGTCTCTTAACAGAAATACCTTACAGAAACCGGCATTACCGGTAAAAATTCTACAATTTGGAGAAGGGAATTTCCTTCGCGCATTTGCCGACTGGATGATTGATATTTTAAATGAAAGGGCCGGTTATCAATCGGGAGTGGCAGTGGTGCAGCCCATTCCACAGGGTATGGTGGCCAGGCTTGAAGAGCAGGACGGCCTTTACCACCACCTTTTGAGAGGGTTATCAGACGGAAAAATTGTAGACGAAACCCGTTTGATAACTTGTATCAGTCAATGCATCGATCCTTTTAAAGAACCAGCCCAATATTTTGCTCAGGCGGTAAACAGGGATTTAAAAATTGTCATATCCAATACAACAGAGGCAGGCATCAGGTTTGATGAGCGTGATAGGCCAAGCCCCGGTGACCTGGCAGCAACTTTTCCGGGAAAACTGTCGCAGTTACTGAAAGTAAGATTTGATCATTTTCAGGGCACCCCTGAAAGCGGGTTGGTATTTATTCCATGCGAACTGATAGACCGCAATGGCGATAAACTGAAAGAAGCTATTCTAAACTATTCGGAGATATGGAACTATCCGAAGGAATTTGTTTATTGGCTGGAAAACTACAATTTTTTTGGCAATACCCTGGTAGACCGGATTGTGCCTGGTTTCCCTTCAGATGAAATTGATACCCTTCGGCAAAACCTCGGCTACCGGGATAATTTGATGGTTTCCTCCGAGTCTTTTCATCTTTGGGTCATTGAAGGGCCAGGAGAAATTGCCAGGGCATTTCCGGCTGATAAGGTTGGTTTAAATGTGAAGTTTGTACCCGACATGGAGCCTTATCGTACCAGAAAAGTAAAAATTCTGAATGGTGCTCATACCGCAATGGTGCCAATAGCACTACTCGCAGGCATTGAAACAGTCAAAGATGCAGTTGAAGATGAGGTCATTGGCCAGTTTATCAGGGAAATGCTTTTTGAAGAGATCATGCCCACCATCGATATGCCGGAAAGTGAACTGAGGACTTTTGCTGAAAATATTATGGAGCGCTTTCAAAACCCTTTCATTCGTCATGCGCTCGAGTCAATCTCTTTAAACGCCATATCGAAATTTAAGGTACGGGTATTGCCTTCCCTGACAGGATATTTTAAAATAAAACATCAATTGCCAAAAGGATTGGTGCTGGCGCTGGCAAGCCTGATAAAACTTTATCTTTCTCCTGATTTTGAAGCAAAGGATGACAGGAAAAACCTTGAGTTTTTCAGTGAGGCAAGCGAACAAAGTACCTCAAATGATGATTTGATACAAGCCCTAATGGGCAATATCTACTTTTGGGAGATGGATCTTAATACAATACCCGGTTTAACCAGTGAGGTTCTAAGTGTATTTAACGCACTGGAAATCGGGTCTCCCCGTAATTTATTAGCAAGACAAAAATATGAATAAGGCATTGACCATTAATGATACAGATAACGTAGCGGTTGCATTGACTGACCTCCCGAAAGATGATGTCATCCGGATAAATGGGGAGGAACTATCGCTGGTAACCAATATCAGGGCTAAACATAAAATTGCCCTTAAAGATTTTGGAAAAGGTGAAAAGGTGTACATGTACGGGGTCGTTGTCGGTGAGGCCAGCCGGGAAATTGCAAAAGGTGAGCCCATAACTACACAAAATGTAACCCATCGGGCGTCTTCCTATGAACTTGGGAACCGAAAACAAGTTGCCTGGACACCTCCTGATGTTTCTACATGGAAAGACACCACCTTTGACGGCTATCACCGTAATGACGGACAGGTGGGTACGGCCAATTATTGGCTTGTTTTTCCACTGGTGTTTTGTGAAAACCGCAACATCGAGGTGATTAAAAAGACTTTTGAAAAGACTTTGGGCCTGGAAAAGGAGGTGCAGTACGAGTCCTATCTGAGATCGCTGGTTGAGCAATACAAATCCAACGATCAAAGGTTGACAGGGATCGAACCACCATCCATCCCTGCAACACAAAATTATGTTTCTGACAAACCTGAGCTATTTGAGAACATTGATGGAATCCGTTTTTTGACCCATCAGGGGGGGTGTGGGGGAATACGTCAGGATGCGGAAACACTTTGTGGGTTGCTGGCGGGATATGTGAACAATCCCAATGTGGCGGGGGCCACCGTGTTGAGTCTTGGCTGTCAAAACGCACAAATTCAGTTGTTTAACGATGCGCTTAAAAAGATAAATCCGAATTTTGATAAGCCTGTGATCATGCTTGACCAGCAAAATACAGGCACAGAGCAGGAACTGATTACCAAAGCCATCAAAGAAACCTTTTTGGCATTAATCGAAGCCAATAAAATCCAAAGAAAACCCGCACCTCTTTCCAAATTAACCATTGGTCTGGAATGCGGTGGTTCTGATGGCTTTTCCGGTATTTCCGCGAACCCTGCAATTGGCTATACCTCTGATCTGCTGGCGGCATTGGGCGGCACGGTGATTTTGTCAGAATTCCCGGAGCTTTGCGGCGTTGAACAGGAACTTATCGACCGCTCGGTCAGGCCGGCGTCTGCGAAAAAGTTTGTCGAACTGATGAGGGCCTATGAAAAAGCGGCAGAGAATGCCGGTTCCGGGTTTGATATGAACCCATCTCCGGGCAACATAAAGGATGGCTTGATCACAGACGCCATGAAATCAGCAGGAGCCGCTAAAAAGGGGGGCAACTCTCCGGTGAATGACATTCTGGATTATACCGAATATGCGACCAATCCCGGCTTAAACCTGCTTTGTACGCCTGGCAATGATGTAGAGTCAACGACAGGACTGGCTGGTTCCGGGGCTAATATTATCCTGTTTACTACCGGGTTGGGTACACCCACCGGAAATCCAGTTACCCCGGTAATCAAAATTTCTTCTAACTCCCGACTGGCACAGCGTATGCCTGACATTATAGACATAAACACCGGCCCTGTGATCGAAGGTGAAAAAAACATTGAGGTAATGGGCGCCGAAATACTGGATCATGTCATTCAGGTGGCTAGTGGTAAACGAATTACAAAGGCCATGCAACTGCGTCAATATGATTTTATTCCGTGGAAACGGGGGGTGTCATTGTAAATTAATGGATGACTTTAAAAATGTCTCATTAACTTATTAAACAATCACTTCGATCTCATCACCGATGTCTATTTTTCCTGTCTTTCGCGGAATAAGATGCACACCAAAGGATACGCCTCCCCTTGGATGTTTCCGGTAAGTAGCCAGTGTCCTAAGTGGCTCCAGATGGGGTGATTTTTTATAGGTTATCGGATCTATGGTGCTAAAAACACATCGCTTACATGGCTGACTTACTTCAAATTCACAATGTCCGATGCGGATTTCCTTCCAGGTATCCTCCTCATAAGCCAGGCAGCCTTCTATTGTTAAATTTGGCCTGAAATGTTGCATGGTCACCGGCTGGTCGAGCCGCTGGTTGAGATCCTGCAAGGATGCATTGGATATAAGGAGCAGGGGGCATTCGTCTGCATAGGTTACCACATCGTCCGGTTTGCCTCCATATTTCGGTAAAACTTTCCTCGCAAAGTCATGGCCCATGTATACGAAAAAACACCTTACGCCCAGATACTTTGAAAAAAAACGATGGACAGCCTCACCTGTATCATAACCGCTGGCATTTTGCCCGAAGACCTCTAATTCAGGAAGTTTTTTACCGGTGTCGAATGGGACCTTCAGGGCTTGTTTTTGATCCTTGAAGATAATAAGACCATCATCCTCGATCACGGTTGAAATTCCTAGCAATTCAGGAAACTCACGGGCAGTGATTACTTTTAAATTTTTGTCAAACAAAGCCCAGTTACGGTCATACTGCAATCCGTAATGTAGCACCTCACATTCCTGCATGATGATGCCCTTCGCTGATTTAATCGGATAAGTGGTAATTGTCGCTATTTTCAATACGGTAAAAAAAGTTGGTTTAGCTGACGCAAAAATAAATCACTGTAAACAAATTCGGGCCTGAAGTTGCATTAGATTTATGGTCAGAAATTCCGAACCTGCCAATGCTATTATTTACTATATTCATAACATAATCGTAAAAAATAATATCAAAGTTTGTATATTTCTTTTTTTTAAAGTATCCTTGTTTTTAAGTGCTATCGGATCATATGGATTTGTTTGTAGAGATTTTTGAACCTTTCGGTTGGTATGATTGCCTATTGGATTGAAAGGTCCGGATCAGATTCCACCCTAAAATTAACCTTTATTTAAACGATTTATATTTTTAAATAAATGCTATAATTCTATTTTAGATTGTTTTTTGGAATTATGAGCCCTTTTTTGGTAGAATTAACAACAATCGATAGGGAAACGGAAACTAAATGAAACAATTAGTGTTACTGCTTTTTCTGTTTAATTCCGCAGCTTCTGTTGTCTGCGCACAAATTATCAGGGAAAATTTTGAAACGCATAACCTCAAGGATGCCATATTTCTTTTTTCAGAAGTCCGATTTGGAAACTTTATCTATGAATTCGGATGCGATGGGGCTCCGGTAGACAGTTCCTCATTAGCCACTTATTTTGATAATGACGGCAGTATTTTTGTGGGCCAGCAAAAAAGAGTGACCGATTTCAGCATTAAAAGTTATAATGGTCATGTCTTTACCCTTAACTCGCTTCAACTCTCCTCAAATCATTCTTTCTCCAATCCGGATGAGAAGGTAGTAGTAAGAGGTTTTCGTGCCGGCAAATTGGTAACCACACCTGTGACGCTTGAAATCAGGAAATTTGAACCGCCGGGACGTGATTACGATATGGCCGCTTACAAGGGATTTGAAAAGGTCGATGAAGTAAAAATTACCGGTAATGACCTGCAGTTCACCCTCGAAAGTTTTGCCTACACGCCTGTCGGGCCACCGGTGGTTAAAAGAAAGCCCCCCAAAAAGGATGGAAATAAAAAAAGGTAATCACCCAAATGCACCATGGCACTCCATCATGGCTTTTCTGCTTTAAGCAAATCCCGTAATTCTGATTTTCAGTTGTTTTACTGATGCGAAGAATCCATTTTTCGCCTTCACTTTGAGCGTTGATTAACCGGAATTATTGGAATTTTTATGAAGCAATTAATATTATTGTGGGTGCTGTTGAGTGCTGCGAGTGCAAAAGTGCAGGAACAGATAACCAAAGAGAATTTTGAAAACCATGACCTCGGAAATGTTACATTTTTGATGTCTGAAGCCCGTTACGGAAATTTTATATACATTCCGGCATAATAGTAATTAATGAAACGCAAAAATCGTTTATACAGGGGCTTGAGTTATTTTATTAGGGTGAAAGCATCGATATATTGGAGGAATCCAAAAGGATTGTGGGGGCCGATGGCGCTGTGGCGTACGAAATTTATCAACCCGAAAAATATGATGGTACCGACTTTGTCACGGTAACCTTTCACTTAAATGGTGCTACCTACGCAGATTTTAATAATCTTAACTTTAAGCTGAAGGTCGATATGAGTAAACAGTCGGTGGACGAGATCGAAGAGGTTTCATTGGATGGTGAATACCTTTCTGCAACCAACCTGATTTTAATGCTGGGAGACTGGTAAAAATATATATTATATAATTATGACTGATGACTATATGTGTGATTGAAGATGAACCTGATTTAAATGTGAGGTTGGAAAGTTTCAAGTTTTGGTTGTTTTTATTTTAAATGCAGGTTAATTGACCGTATCGATGCAAATTGGTACGTTTTTTTTACTTTTCTTCCATATCACTTAACTCTAAATTCAACGCCTGGGTGGAAATATGTGTTTCGATCAGGGAAATACCCAGTGAAATGAGCAGCGCCATCAGGCTTGCGGCAAACAAATAACTGGCAACTTCCGGCAGCCTTTCGAATAACATAAACATACAAAGTACCACCAGAAAAAAACTAAGTATACCGAAGGCCTGCATATAACGGATCATATTCAACCTTATTCTCAGGTTTTTGATCTGATGAATAATGATCGTATGATCGCGATCGTTTAAGTGTTGTTTGTGGAGATTGCGAATAAGTGTAGCGATCGCCAGAAACCGGTTAGTATATGCCAGCAATAACAAAGTAATGGCAGGGAACAAAAGTGCCGGCGTGGTAATATCTAACAACATCTTAAAATAAGATTAAATAACTGTTTAATTTTAATTTGTGCTAAATTAACTTTAAACCCGGAATTAATCACCCAAATATTTGTCTAATTACCTCATATGAGATATTTAAGCATTTTTTCTTTTTCGATCGCTTTATGGCTGTTTTTTTCGTGCTCAGACAATACCGGTAAAAGTAACCTGGAAAGTGTGGCAGACAAAGAAGCCATTGAATGGGTAAAATATGCGGACAAAAATATTGTTGAAGAAGCTCCATCCTGCATTGCCTCGCCAGACCGTTGTGCGGCGGTCAGGATTAATTATCCGGAGATTACAGAGGCACCTGCCAGCTTACCTAAAGGTTTGTTAAACAGCCATATACAAAAGGCCATACTGAAAGGTTCGCTCGACCCCGAAGGGCAGGCCGGGGAAGTTACAAAAGCGTGTAAAAAGTTCATCGAAGATTTTATAACATTTGAAAAGGAAATGGAACAGGAGGTCGCGGCCTGGTCTGTTGAGATCGATATCGAGGTCATTAATAATGATGCCAATTATTTTTCCCTGCGCATCGATGAAAACGCTTACCTTGGCGGTGCGCATTCGAATCAACATACCAGCTTTTTGACTTATGATATTGTAACCGGCCAAAAAGTAACCCTGGATCAACTGATTAAAGATACCGACCGGTTAAGGGCGTTAGCAGAACAGAAATTCCGGGAAGCTAAAAAATTGCCTCCCGGAGCAAATCTGAGCGAGGCAGGATATTTTTTTGAAGAAGGAGAATTCACCCTCACCCATAATTTTGGTATAAGCCAGGGGAACCTTTTGTTGTATTATAATAACTATGACATCGCCCCTTACGCACTCGGCCCGACTTTATTGGAATTGCCATTGGAAATTATATTATAAAACCGGTGCATGACGCACAAACACTCATGGCCGGCGGGTGTTAAAAAGATGTGTGGTATTCGAAACGTGATTCGAATTTTACCGGAAAGTGTATAACCGGTTCCCATCGAGGCTAGTAGCCATAACTTCCACCCAAGAGATTTTTTAGAATAATCGGGTAAATAACCACTCACTTGTCGATGACTTCTACAGAAAAATCAACCTTCACATTCAAGGAGGAGGCTACGGAACAGTATTTGTCTATGGTCAACCTGGCTACTTTCCGGAGTTCTTCCTCGGTGGTATCGGGCGAGATCAGGATATATTTGGAATGAATTTTATTAAACTTTTTCGGAGGATCCTCATTGCGCCAGCCTTCGGTTTCAACTATGATGTCTTTGATGGTTTTCCTTTTTTTCCTGAGCATGGAAACGATATCCACAACGGCGCAACCTGCCACAGCAGATAGCAGCAATTCAGTGGGTGACAACCCTTTTTTTTCATCTTTTTCCCGCATGTCAATTTGGATGCTATCCCCATTTTCATTGGTCGCTTCGTACACGTAGTCTGAAATATACCTTGTTTTGTTGATCATATGAATTGATAAAAAGTGTTTTACATATTTCTTCGATATTGTCCGCCCACCTCGAACAAGGCATGGGTTATTTGTCCAAGGGAGCAATATTTTGTTACTTCCATCAGCGAAGCAAACAGGTTTTGGTTCATAACGGCGGCTTTTTGCAATTGAATAAGTAACTCTTCCGATTTTTTGGCATTTCTTTTATGCAAGGCCGCGAGCATTTCGATCTGGAATTCTTTTTCATCTTTTGTAGCCCTTATTACTTCTCCGGGTATGATGGTGGGGGAGCCTTTTGAAGAAAGGAAGGTATTAACACCGATAATAGGATATTCACCGGTATGCTTGAGGGTTTCATAGTACAGACTTTCTTCCTGAATTTTACTTCGCTGGTACATGGTTTCCATGGCACCCAGCACCCCGCCCCGTTCTGTAATCCGGTCAAATTCCATTAAAACTGCTTCTTCCACCAAATCTGTCAATTCCTCGATAATAAAGCTACCCTGCAGTGGGTTTTCGTTTTTTGCCTGTCCCAATTCCTTGTTGATGATGAGTTGAATGGCCATGGCCCTTCTTACCGAATCTTCCGTAGGGGTGGTTATGGCTTCATCATAGGCATTGGTGTGAAGGGAATTACAATTATCATATATGGCATATAGCGCCTGCAATGTGGTCCTGATATCGTTAAAATCTATTTCCTGCGCATGCAGGGACCTGCCGGAAGTTTGAATATGATACTTAAGCATTTGTGACCGTGCATCCGCACCATACTTGTTTTTCATGGCCTTGGCCCAGATCCTGCGGGCTACCCGTCCGATTACTGCATATTCCGGATCGACGCCATTCGAGAAAAAGAATGACAAATTAGGCGCAAATTTATTAATATCCATTCCCCTGGAAACATAATACTCCACAAAGGTGAACCCATTGGCCAGGGTAAAAGCCAGTTGTGAAATCGGATTGGCTCCGGCTTCTGCTATGTGGTAGCCTGAGATGGATACGGAATAAAAATTGCGCACATGATGATCGATGAAGTATTGCTGTACGTCTCCCATCAGTCTTAGTGAAAACTCCGTGGAAAATATGCAGGTGTTCTGGGCCTGATCTTCTTTCAGAATGTCGGCCTGTACCGTGCCCCGTACTTTGCCGAGGGTATCGGATTTGATTTTTTCATACACTTCTTCCGGTAATACCTGATCGCCGGTAAGCCCCAGCAACATCAGGCCCAAACCATCATTTCCCTCGGGAAGATCACCATTGTAGGTGGGCTTTGGAACGCCCATGTCCTGAAAAATCTTGTCGATTTTTTGATTAATTTCTGCTTCCAGCCCGTTTTCTTTGATGTATATTTCACATTGCTGATCAATGGCTGCATTCATGAAAAAGGCACAAATGGTGGCTGCCGGCCCATTGATAGTCATGGATACAGAAGTTTTGGGATCGGCAAGATGGAACCCGGAATAAAGTTTTTTGGCGTCGTCAAGGCAACAGACATTTACACCCGAGTTGCCAATTTTTCCGTAAATGTCGGGGCGGTGGTCCGGATCTTCACCGTACAAGGTAACAGAATCAAAGGCAGTGGACAGGCGGTTGGCGGGTAAACCCAGTGATACGTAATGAAATCTTTTATTGGTACGCTCGGGGCCCCCTTCGCCGGCAAACATGCGCGTTGGGTCTTCACCTTGCCTTTTAAATGGAAATACCCCTGCGGTGTAAGGGAATTCTCCCGGCACATTTTCCTGCAAAAGCCAGGTCAGTAAATCACCCCAGGCTTCGTATTTGGGCAAGCTGATTTTGGGTATTTTTGAATGGGATAACGATTGGGTATGTGTTGCTATCTTTATTTCTTTCCCTCTGACCTCGTAGGTAAAAAACGCATCTTTGTATTGTTTAACCTTTTCCGGCCATTCGTCCAGCAGTTTTTTGTTTTTTGGCACCAGATCAAGGGTCAATTCTTCAATCAGTTGGTCCAGGTGACCGTTCAGGACGGCCTTGTCATCCCGTTGGCTGTCATCGATGACAGCCTTTGTTTTGTATAAGCCAAAAAGCTTTTGGGCAATTGCCGCCTGTTCGCGTACCCATTGATCATAAGCCCGGCTGGTTTCGGCTATTTCAGACAAATACCTGGTTTTATTGGGAGGAATGATGTAGATCTTTTCCGACATTTCCTCCGTAACTTCAAAGCCCGATGGCAGATCTGCGCCTGTCTTTTCACTGATTTCATCTATGACGGTCCGGTAAAGACGATTCATACCCGGATCGTTGAACTGAGAGGCAATGGTACCAAACACCGGCAGGTCATCGTCATTGGTTTCCCAAAGGCCATGGTTCCGCTTGTATTGCTTTTTTACATCCCTTAATGCATCCAGGGCGCCTCTTTTGTCAAATTTGTTAAGCGCTATGATATCTGCAAAATCCAGCATGTCAATCTTTTCCAGTTGTGTGGCAGCACCATATTCCGGGGTCATTACATACAGCGACAGATCCGAATGCTCTATGATTTCCGTATCCGATTGGCCGATCCCCGAGGTCTCGAGGATAATGAGGTCATAGCCCGCGGCTTTCACAACATTGACAGCCTCCCGGACATACTTTGACAAGGCCAGATTTGATTGCCGGGTAGCCAGTGAACGCATGTAAACCCGGCTGTTGTTAATGGCATTCATCCTGATCCGGTCGCCGAGCAGCGCCCCACCTGTTTTTCTTTTTGAAGGGTCGACAGAGATAATGGCGACGGACTTTTCCTTGAAATCTATCAAAAACCTTCGCACGAGTTCATCTACCAGCGAGGACTTACCGGCACCACCGGTTCCGGTAATGCCGAGTACAGGTGAAGAGGTGGGTGTTGCTTTAATATCTGCCAAAACCTTTGCTGATTTTTCAGGATAGTTCTCTGCAGCAGAAATCAACCTGGCAATGGTTTTCGGCTCTTTATTTTCCGGAGGTGTAAGCGCGCCGTTTAATTTTTCTCCGATGGGATAATCGGATTTTTCCACCAGATCGTTGATCATGCCCTGCAGCCCCATGGCACGGCCATCGTCGGGTGAATAGATGCGGGTGATGCCATAGTGGTGCAATTCTTCGATCTCTTCAGGAAGAATGGTGCCACCCCCACCTCCGAATATTTTTATGTGCCCTGCACCTTTTTCTTTAAGCAGGTCATACATATATTTTAAGTATTCGACATGGCCTCCCTGATAAGAGGTGATCGCTATAGCCTGTGCATCTTCCTGAATGGCACAATCGACTATTTCCTGAACGGAGCGGTTATGGCCAAGGTGTATGACCTCCACACCGGTGGATTGAATGATCCTTCTCATGATGTTAATGGCGGCGTCGTGGCCATCGAAAAGTGAGGCCGCCGTAACAATCCTAATAGGATTTTTAGGTTTATAAATTGCCTTAACAGTTACTGACATATCGGGTTTTGCTTGTTTATTTGCTGGCAAAAATACTCAATAATTTAGAAGCTTCTTAATTTGTTGTAAGGCAATTTGGTTATCATTGCTTTCTATGCTTTTCATGATGTGCTTTTTTTCTTTGCTGGTGAGGCGCCAGCTTAATGAGGCGCGCTGAGTCGTATATTCTTCCTGTGAAATCGGTTGGTCACTGTGGGTATTTTTAGTCTGGGGCCTGTATGTCATCGGCTGGTTCACATACTGTAATTCTATTTTCCGAAGAGGGCCGCCAAACCATGATTGGGCAAATTCCACAAGGTTATCATTATTAAAATCCTGGATATTGTCCCAGTTGACATAAAGGCTTCGGATGGGGGTGAAAAACTTCTGAAACAACGAGAACCCACGGCTTTCGGTGATAGGGCTGTTTTTATCTGAGTCGCGCAAAGACAGTAGGATGACCCCTCCGGTATTTTCATGAATCCAGTCTTTAAAAACAAATAAAAACCGGATGGCATCGGCAATCCCAAAATTGTCAGAAATGCCTGAATCCATGATTTCCATGACCGGTTCACTGGGTAGTGTGATGTTTGGGGTGATGTAGGGAAAGGTAGCACTCATCCTTAAAGCACTTAAAAACCGTAAGTTGTCTCCCCCTTGTCCATGGAAAAATTGGCTGAATTCTATGCCTTTGATTCTATCCAGGTTAAATCTTTGACTGTTGATATCAGCAGTGTTCATGTAAGCAATACCCTGCGGGGAAATAAACAGTTTTCTGCCGTCATTGATGATGGTGGGTGACATGATCAACATCGGGATGCGGGATTGCTGCTCAGGGAGCTTGTAGGCTGATAGCGGTTTATCGAGTATGAAGTTCGTATTCCTGTTTAGTTGTTGCTCAAAAGCATAACCACGGTCTTTCAGATATTTTTTGCCCTCATACCTGAAAAATTGTGGAAACGGGATAAAAAGATCATTGACGAGCAGGGTAAAAATAATGGGATTTAAATGGTCGGAGGCAATATTGTAAAGGTGGCGGTCGTCGTAAATTGAAACCTGCTCGCCGTTCTTTTTTCTCAGGGTCAATTCCCTGAAGTAACTTAGTCCCAGCAACCCGCCCGAAGCGCCGGTCATGAGCATGGTATGATCCATCAATTTGCCGCCGGTAATGCTATCTGCCTTTTGAATCGCCGTGGTTGTCCAAAGGGCGGAACGCAAGCCTCCACCGCTGGAGCAAATTAAAACCATAGGAGGTTTTGAGTTCGCAGGAAATTTACACCTCCAGTTATTTAAAATTTTGTGAGTATTGGTGATGTCAGTATCGATGCGCTCCGGGGTATTGGATTCTTTTAGGGCCTGTAAAGTATAATTAGCCTTATCCGACCCATATTCCAGGCCGTATGCCTGGTATGATCTTTCGAGTATTTCAGCTTTTACCACTACATTCAGCACAACAATGAATACGATAATAGAAAATATGGTCCAACCTCTGAACCAATAAGTGATAGCGCCGGCAATCATGATAAGAATAGTTAAAAACAACACCGAACTGGCCGCTGCAGGTATTTGAAAAAAACCAAAATCCCGAAATACCCCCAGCACCAGAATAAGTACGATGATAAAGGCCTGAAGAATCACGGAATTCAGATGATTTTGATCAAAAACTTTCAACAATACATCTTTGTCATATTTATGCAGGATGTTTTTGGTTACCTTTCTGCGCCTGAACTTTAGTCTCAATGAAAGATTAATGTAGTTATCCACCCTGATAGGGTTTTTGGGCTCAAACAAATATTTACTCATGATCTGCGCCCGGGTGGCTTTGACCTTTTTTAAGCGTTTGTCTACATTGGAAGCCAGGATTTTAAATACATCCTTGTTGGTGCTCCAGAAATACGTAAATGTCAGGCCAATGATAAAAATCATGCCCGTACTAAACCCTGATAACAGAAAAAGAATGGTCAGAATATCTTTGTTTTCAGCAAAATACTGAAACCGGAAAATGTTGGTGACATAAGTAAAAACAAAAATTAACGGTATAATACTGTTGTTGATACAGTACTTGGTGAAAGGCCTGGTAAGCCCGGCCAGAAAGCTGAACCTTTCTGCATCGATGATATAACTGGTAGTGTGAAAAGCCATGATAAACACACCAATTGAAATACCCGTAATAAAAAAACTCCAGAAATTAGTGCTGCCCAGATATTCAGGGTCCAGAAACAAGTAAGGTATACCCAGCAACCTGCCAAAACTATTGGTAACAATAAAGAACAAAATAACCCAGCTAAACAGTAATGCGTGGTTTTTTCTTATATGATTTAACAGTAGTTGAACAGGAAAGGAATAAACTATTTTATCTATCATTCTCTTTTATCCACTTAAAACAAAGATGATAAAAAAATAGTCAAATCAGGGATAAAAAATTCAAAAATCCGGTCTTCGTGCTATTTTTCCAATTCTTTTTCTGAGCCGGCGTACAACTCATATTTCAGTAAGCGGCATTCAATTTTACCATTAAAAAACGGTATCTTTCTTTGGGTCCTTAATCCGACTTTTTTGCCCAGTTGGGAGTTGCCTGTAAAAATATAGCCAGTTTTTCCGGTGCAGTGATTTTTAAAAAAGTCACCAATGGCAGTATACAGGGGCTTCAGCATTTCTACATCTCCGATTCTCTCCCCATAGGGGGGGTTGAGGATAACGATGCCGTTTCCGGGAGGAATGGTGGCCGATGAAAAGTCACGGTGTTCAAATCGGATGATATCTTCAACCTGAGCGGCGCGGGCGTTGCTTTTTGAAGCATCCAAAGCGCGGGTATTGTTGTCGCTGGCCATAATCTTTCCCTTTATTTTGTTTCTGATGTTTTTATGGGCCGACAGTTTTATCCTTTTCCATACGTTGGCATCATACATTTTCAGATGCATAAAACCGAAGTTTTGCCTTGATAGCCCCGGGGAGATGTTCAGGCCTATCAAAGCCGCTTCTATGGCTAAGGTACCGCTGCCGCACATAGGATTGATGAAATGATCTTCAGGGGTCCATTCTGTACTTAAAATAATCGCTGATGCCAGTGATTCCATGAGCGGAGCTTTGAAGGGTATTTTCCGGTAGTTATGCTTCGCAATGGTTTCACCGCTTGTGTCAAAATAGACCGCTGCCCGGTCCTCCACCCAATGAAGAAATATAACAGCCCTGCTTTTCTCCGGGCCTGAGTCCGGCCTTTGCCCGGTTTTTGCTATCATCCTGTCAGCAATCGCATCCTTAACACGGAGGTTGGCAAACCGCGTATCCCTGATATGTTGATTATGAACATAGGAATTAATACTTACATAACCGTCTTGATACAGGAATTTTTCCCAGGGAATGACCTTGATATTTTTGTAGAGTCTGTCAGGATCAAAGGCTTTGAATTCGGAGATTAAAAACAGCACCCGGTGGGCTGTACGCAGATGCATGTTCAGAAAGAGACAATCTTCAAAAGTACCCCTGATTGTAACATCGAACCTGTTTTCAGATTCAATTTTGTAGCCCAAACCGATCAGTTCGCGACTTAATATCCGGGTTGTTTCCCTGGCACATGTGATAACAATTTTTGACCTGGCAATCATTGGTAATCCTTTGGTTCGCCAAAGGTAATATTGTTGTGGTCAAAAAATGCACAGGTAAAATATTTATGTTGACAAAATACCGGGAAAAGCTTGAATTATAATCGCAACGCCGTATCTTCACACTGTACAAAAAGTTTATTTCTAATGAGAACCTGGTTTATCTGTAAGGCGAGATATCAAAAAGAAAATGAACAGGGTCAGATAAAAAATGTCACCGAACCTTATCTGGTAGACGCTTTCAGCTACACTGAAGCGGAATCAAGGATTTATGAAGTGCTTGAGAACATGATAAGCGGTGATTTTTTAATTGCGCAGATTACCAAAAGTAATATTAGTGATGTTTTTTACTTTGAAGGATTTGATCTATGGTTTAAAGGCAAAATCATTTACCACGTCACTGACGGGGATTCGGGAAAGGAAAAGAAGGTAACCAATTACATGTTTGTTTCAGCGGAAAATGTAAAAGATGCCTACGATAAGCTTGAGGAAAGCCTTCAAAACATGATGGTAAGTTATAACATAACCAGCATTTCAGAAAGCCCGGTATTGGAGGTATTCCCCTACAACAGTTCGGATGAAAACACGACTGATGAGGGGCCTGCCAATCTAAAACCATTGTCAGAGATTAATTAATTATCTGAATATCAAAATATTAACTATCTTGGGGCCTGTAAATTACAGTCAAAAAATACCGGAAATTGCATAAACATGGCCGTTTTTCTCCCCAATAGGTAAATTTCTTACGTGGCCATTACGCACGTTTCTTACATAACTTCCCGGTATTTTAAGTTTTTAATAAAATTTAGGGTATTTTCGTAGGTAAATTGTATTTTTCTTATATAAATGGGAATGATACAAACAGGTTATTGCAAAAGTTGGCTGAATTATTGAGAGGAAGAATATGGGAATAATGATTATGGATCTTGAAAAAGAAAGAAAAGATCAACTGCAGATAATCAAAAGATTTGCAGCCTCTTTAACCGACAAAAATACGGTTGAGGAGATCATTTGGGATGTGGCCGATAATGTCATTTCCAAATTAGGGTTCATTGATTGTATCATTTATTTATTAGATACTGAAAAGGAAATACTGGAGCAGAAGGCCGCATACGGCCCGAAAAGTCCGGAGCCTTATATGATCAAAGACCCGATCGTGCTGCGACTTGGCCAGGGAATTGTAGGTAAAGTGGCTGCTTCGGGCCAATCACAAATTGTCAATGATGTTTCGGCCGATCCTGACTATGTGGTAGATGATGCGTACAGGGCATCGGAAATTGCTGTGCCGATATTAGTACAGGACCAGGTGATCGGCGTTATTGACTCGGAACATTCCGAGAAGGATTTTTTTAAAGAAGAGCACCTGCACCTGCTGGAGACAATAGCTGCTATCATAGGCTCCAAAGTTTTGATGCTCAGGGCTTATGATACACTTAAAGTACAAACGAGGGACTTGCAGATTATCAATTCTCTTTACAAACAGAGTGCTTTTGTCATATCACATGACATCAAATCCCCTTTGGCCAACATTCGTGGCCTGATCGATATCTACCGGTTAAACCAGAAAAACGGCAATGAGGAGGAAAATGATCAGATCATTACACTGATTGAATCTTCCGCCAAAAAACTTACAAGTAAGATCGATGACCTAAATAAAGTAATTGATGCCAGAAATGAGCCTTCCAAAACCGCTGAAACCATAGATTTCAGTCAGCTCCTTTACAACATCAAAATGGTCATTTCGCTTGAGATAAGAAACAAGCAAGCCATCATTAAAGAAGACTTTTCAGCAGCAGAAAATGTCAGATATCCAAGGAGTTATCTTGAAAGCATTATTCTGAATCTTTTAACCAATGCTATAAAGTACAAAGCCAAAGACCGTAATCCGGTCATTGATCTTAAAACAGAAAAAATACCTGGTTACACGCTGCTTACCGTAGCTGATAACGGCATCGGCATAGATCTGAAAAAAAATGGAGAAAAGCTTTTTCGCCTTTTCCAAAGATTTCACCGCTCGGTCGAAGGTAAGGGGCTGGGACTGAACCTTGTTAAATCCCAGGTAGAATCCCTTGGCGGCAAAATAGAGGTCGAAAGCGAAGTAGGGGAGGGTACGGTTTTTAAAGTATATTTGAAGGATTTGGGGTAGTGGTCGATACTCCCTGCTTTCTTCCGGCCTTAACAATTTCGTAATCATCTGACAACCTTGTTCCAAGGCGCAGGACTTGACTTTCATTCGAATTTTCTGTTATGTTGCTTTATGGCCTGGTTCTTATTGGGGTTTTATGTATTTCGGTTATTTTCAGTCAATTTGGGGTGAAAGACCTGGATATCCCTTACCTCCTTTCCGGACTGTTCAGGGTTTATCTGCTTTTATGGGCCTACGCAGCCCAGCCATCGGCTTATTCATGTCCTCTTTAACTTCTTATCAGGTCGTTGCCGCATTAGGAACCCTGGCCTTACTGGCTTTGTTGAATTATGTCGGTGGCGTTGGGCCGGATTGATGACGGGGTACTTTTCCTCGTGGCCGGCAATGAAATTTTATACTGACGTAACGGCTACAAAGCACAGAACTTTGACACCAAACAGCCAAAGGATTATCGAAAAGCTTGACGGTGACCTGACCATCACCACTTATGTGAACCTCTTCGGCACTTATTATTTTTTTGGCGCGCCGACTAAAATCAATGAAGATATAAAACGTTACCAGCAATACACCCGCTTCAAACCTGAAATCAAGCTGGATTATGTTCATTATTGGGATAAGGCTATTGATAATGAAAGGATTTACAAAAGTTATCCCGATATGACAGATGAGGAAATAGCAAAAAAGAGGAGCAATGTATACGGCTATGCGTTTGATTTTTTTGCAAAGCCCGAGGCGGTTAAAGCGGTAGGTCTTTCTGATGAAGACAACCGTTTTGTGAGCCTGGCGGAGCGTGAAAGTCACCATTTAGCGCAAGCGTCCCTTGGCTGTCTTTTTTCATCCGTGAAAACCTCTGTGTCTCTTGGTGTCTTGGTGCCTCCGTGGTGAAAAATGGTTAACCAAAAAGTTCCCCAAGGTCAGACAATTTCACCAAACATCTAACAAAAATAACTAATTCGTAAATATTTGATATTCAATAAATTACGAATTATTTATAGTAGGCACCAAGACACCAAGAATTTTGCCCAAAACGTTGTGTAACAGCCACAGGACCATTGCGCCGGCTTACAAGCCGAAGATAACTTTTTCGCCACCAGTCATAGTATGCCTCGAAGTTATACTATGGTATCAGTTTATATATTTGATTACCAATTAGTTAAATATAATTTTATGAAAGTAATAAACAAAATAAAATCCAAAGTGACAGTTCCCCTAACGGTTACCCTGATTGTCTTCTGCAACACTTCCGGGTCAATGGTCAAAAGATAGCCCTGCGTGTAAGGGATCCGGCTCCGCCCATTACTGCCTTTAAGTGGCTAAAGGGAAATCCCGTCACAGCGTTTGAAAAAGGGCAGGTATATGTCGTAGAGTTTGGCTCTACCTGGTGCAAAGGATGCGTTACTTTAATCCCTGTGTTAACCAATTTGGCCAGAAAATACGGCGACCAGGTGGATGTTGTCAGTTTTTATGGAATGGAAACGAACAACGAGCCACCAGGCACCAAAGATCCAAAATATGTCCGAAAAGTAGAAAAGTATGTATCGGACAAAGCTAATCGGATGAAATATACCGTTGCGGTGGATGATCCACAAAAGACCATGGAAGTCTCATGGTTGCGGGCGGCGGGATTTAGTGGTTTACCCAAAACTTTTGTCGTTGACAAAGAAGGGTTCATTGCCTGGACCGGTAGTGATATGCGAAAGGTAGATCAACTGGTTCAGGAAATTATTGAGGGAAATTATTCCCTGGCAGCAATGACCCGTATTGCCCGCGAAAAGGAGGCTAAACTAACTCCTTATGACAAAGAGCAGCCTTTGCTGATCGACGGTAATGGGGGCAAGGACACAGATTTTCTTTTTCGATCCATCCTCACTGAATTTAAGGGAGATATCAAAACAGGCCGGAGTGAATTTATTCCGGGCAATCGCAACAGGGTGCGGGAAATTGGTGCGGATTTATATTCGCTGTACTGGCTGGCACATGGTGACACACTGATGCCTTATCCCATGTACTCATTGAATTCCTACGGAAAGTATTGGCGCAAACCCATATTAGCGATAAAAGATACAACCGGGTTTCAGTTCGATTACAAATCCCCCGAAAACCGGTGGAACTACAGTTTGATTTTGCCCGAAAAAACCAGTGCCAAACTATTGCAGCAGGCGATGCAAAGAGACCTGAAAACCTACTTTGGTTATGATGTTACCGTAGAAACCCGTGAAATGCCGTGCTGGATATTAACTGCCACAAAAAAAGCAAAGAAGTACCTTGTCGCTAAAAACCCGGAAAAAGAATACAATCTTGTCGATGATGAGTTCATGGGGGCTTCCATTACCCATACAAAGATGAAAAACATCATCCGCCTGCTTTGGTCTAAAAACTAACTTAAACCCCCATTTATCGATGAAACGGGCATAGTAGGTAAAATCCCAAAACAAGGGAAGGAAGTCGACGATGTATCTATTTCATACATTAGCAAAGACACTTACCTTGAGATGGCCTCTGAAGATGAATATGTAAGCGGCTCATTTGAAGCAATCCAGTATACATACTACAAAGATTACAGGGAGGTTCAAGGCCTGATGCTCCCCTATAAGACCCTCTACATTACCAATGAATCCAAGACCACTATCCTCGTCGACTCCTACGAGTTAAACACCGAAATTGATCCATCGATGTTCAAATTCAAAGATGATCTGTAAAAACAACCTAGTCATAGTATGACTTAGAGTCATACTATGACTAAACAGCTACAACAGCTAGCTACAACATACAAGAAAAATTCTATTCCAAGAAACGCATCATCCCCCTGACCTCACCCCTCTCCCCTGACCCCTACAAATCTCCTCTTTTCGCCGCTTTTTTCATTTTTTCATTGGCGTAGATGGCCACCTCGACCCGCCGGTTTTTCTGTCTGCCTTCGGCGGTTTCATTCTCAGAAATGGGTTGATTTTCTCCATAGCCAATAGTAGTAAGCCTTTGACCGGATACCCCGAGCGTCATTAAGTATCCCGATACCGAGTTGGCCCTTTTTTCCGAAAGGGTTTGATTATAAGATTCGGAGCCTGAACTATCGGTATGCCCTTCGATCAGGATATCCGTGTCCTCGTATTTTTTTAAGGTTTCCGCAAGGTCGGAAAGATTGTTTTTTGTAGCCTGGTTAAGGTCTGATGAATTAAGTGCAAACATCAGCCCTGAATCAAAAGTAATTTTAATACCTTCGCCGACACGTACTATTTCTGCACCTTCGAGGTCTTGTCTTAGTTCTTCGGCCTGTCTGTCCATTCTTCTGCCGATCAGGGCACCGGCCGTGCCACCAACGGCTGCACCGATTATGGCACCTACAGCAGTATTACCGGCAGCTTTGCCTACCAGTGCTCCGACAGCACCTCCGGCGCCGGCGCCGATAGCTCCACCTTTTACCGTTCTGCTCGCGTTACAGCTTGTCAGCGTTCCGGAGCTTACAGAAAACATTAGCAAAATGCTAATCGTTAAAATTGATATTGACCGTACTTTCATAGTAGTTATATTTGTTTTAGTTGTATAATTTGAATTAATGTTTCAAAAAGAATACCGAACTGTTAAACAATCTGTTGCCTGTTTTACAATCAGTTAGGTAAATCTGACTTTTTGAAGTCTTTTAATCGCGTAGAAACTTCTACATATTGAGGAAAAGTGAAGTAAGTTATGCCAATGGAATTTGTTGAAATTTCACCATAGCTTCACCTTTAAATGCTTCACGAGGTTTTAAATTGAGTATTTGAAACATTTCCTTATCACTGTCTTCGCCAGGATTAGGCGTGGTCAATAATTTGTCGCCTGCAAATATGGAGTTGGCACCAGCCAGAAAACAAAGGGCTTGTTCCTCAGTAGTCATTTTTACCCTTCCGGCCGAAAGCCTTACCATAGCCTTGGGCATCATGATACGGGCTGTTGCTATCATTCGCACCATTTCCCAAACAGAAACCCTTTCTTGGTTTTCCAAGGGGGTGCCTGCAACAGGTACCAATGCATTTACCGGTACTGACTCAGGATGTTCCGGCAGATTAGCCAGTGTCAGTAACATGCCGATACGGTCCTGGTCACCTTCGCCCATGCCTATGATGCCACCCGAGCAAACCGAAATTTTGGCATTTCTTACATTATCCAGCGTTTTTAACCGGTCATCATATTTTCTTGTACTGATAATTTCACCATAATGCTCCTCGCTGGTGTCGAGATTGTGGTTGTAGGCATACAATCCTGCTTCTTTTAATTTTGCTGCTTGTTCAGCGGTTAACATGCCCAGTGTACAGCAGACTTCCATGCCCAAATTATTAACCCCTTTAACCATCTCCAGCACTTTATCAAAATCGCGGTTGTCCCGCACTTCCCGCCAGGCGGCACCCATGCAAAACCTGGTACTACCCGCTTCCCTGGCTTTTTGTGCATGATCCAACACTTCCTCTACCGGTAAAAGTTTGTGTACATCAACATCGGTGTGGTATCTGGCAGCCTGAGGACAATAGGCGCAATCTTCAGGACAACCCCCGGTTTTCACCGATAATAAGGTACATACCTGCACCTCCTGCGGATCATTATGTTGCCTGTGTACCGTTGCTGCCTCATAGATCAGGTCCAAAACAGGCCTGTGGTAAATGGCCGATACTTCCTCCCTGGTCCAGTTATTTTTGATTTCGCTCATGCAGTTCTTATTTAAAGCATAAATATAATAACATTCAGACTTCGCAGGTAATAAGTGTTGATAAAAAAAACGGTTATTCCAGTGTTATTTCATACATCATCCGGGCCTGCAGGCCCTTCAGATTTTCCAGGGATTTAATTTTTTTGATCAAAGGATAAAGATCACCGGTTTTGCCTTTTAACAACCTTGATTCCAGGTCACTGCTAAACTCTTCCTTGACCTGCTCAAAGAAGCTTTTTTGCCTTGGATAATACCTCACTTTGTAGTCGTCTGCGATTCCTGCTGCGTTTACGGCAACCTCGATGGCGTCGTCTAATCCACCCAGCATATCCACCAATCCGTTTTCCTGGGCCTGTTGACCCGACCATACTCTGCCACTGGCAATTTTTTTGAGATCTTCCACAGTCATATTCCTGTTGTTGGCCGCTTTTGTGACAAAATCCTCATAACCCTCATTAATATTACTTTGCAGGATTTGCCTTTCTCCTTCTGTGAGGCTTCGCGTGAAAGTATAAATGTCAGAGTACTCCCCGGTGTTGACCACATCGGTGGTGATACCAAGTTTATTGTCAAGGAACTTTTCAAGATTGAACATCGTCATAAAAATGCCGATGGATCCGGTGATGGTAGATGGCTCAGCTACGATGGTATCACAGCCCATGGCAATATAATAGCCTCCCGAGGCAGCATAATCCGACATAGAGGCAATGACTGGTTTCACTTCCCTGGTTAACATTACCTCCCTCCAGATAACATCAGAAGCCAACGCACTACCCCCGGGGGAATTTACCCGGATCACAACTGCCTTTATCTTGTCATTTTTTCTGGCTTTTCTTATTTCCTTGGCAAAGGCCGTAGACCCAATGCTGGAATTGTCACCATTGCCACCCGTAATTTCGCCCGAACCAATAATGACAGCCACCCGGTTTTTGGAGGTATTCTTTTTAGAGATTGATTTATGGTATTTTTCAAATCCGATAAAATTAATTTTATCGTCTTCGCCCAGTTCCAGTTTAGTTTTTATATCGTCCAATACCTCATCGAAATATTTAAGCCCCGTAATCAATTCCGATTCCAGCGCATGTTCTGGTGTTCTTACCAACATCGAATCCGAAATAGTAGTCAACCTTTCTACCGGTATCGATCTGGAGGCGGCCACTTTTTCGAGGTAATTGCCATAAATGGAATTTAACAGCGATTCCAGTTGTTGCCGGTTTTCGTCGCTCATATCTTTTCTCAGAAAGGGTTCTACCGCACTTTTAAAATCCCCGACCCTGAAAATCTCAGGTTCGATTTCCAGTTTGTCAAGCATCCCTTTGAGAAAGGTTACATTGGCACTGATGCCGTTCAACTCAAAATAACCCCGGGGGTTTAAGTAGATGTCATCAGCCGTGGAGGCGAGATAATAACCGCCTTCGGTGTAGATTTCGGCGTAGGAAGTAATGAATTTTCCGGAAGTTTTAAAGTCTTCCAGGGCCTTATGAATCGCTCCGATACTGGCAAATCCACCCATTGGAATCCCTGATTCCAGGTAAATACCTTTGATTTTTTCATTTTCCTTGGCATCCCGGATGGATTCGATCAACTCAATCAGGCCTACGTTGCTTGAATATCCTGTAAATAGTTCGTTAAAAGGATCTTTAAAAGCACGCTCGCCGATTGGTTTGTTTAATTTTATATGTAACACGGAGTTTTCCTTGACGGTAACCACTTCCTCGGAAGTAGCCAAGGAAACAAAAGCTCCGATAAAAATGATCACGATAACAGAGAAAATAAATAATCCCACTAATGTCGCTAACAGATTTCTTAAAAACTTCATTATTTAGATTGGTTTGTTGTATGTTGCGCGTAAAAATACGCATATTAGTCGCTTTTTAAAATTCATTTTATACAACTGGAGGCACTGTAAGATGGACGGAATATATTTATTGCTGGGAACTAATCTGGGAAATAAACCCTTGAATCTGCAAAGAGGTAAAACCGGGGTTGAGGAGTTAATGGGGGCAATTATTAAACAATCCTCTGTTTATCGAACCGCCGCCTGGGGCATCGAAAATCAGCATTCGTTTTTGAATCAGGTAGTAAAAATTAAAAGTGAGCTTTCACCGGAGCAAATACTTGAAAAGATTTTTATGATTGAAAAATCCATGGGTAGGGTTCGTCAAGGTAAATGGTCGGAAAGGATTATCGACATCGATCTATTGTATTACTATGACAGAATTATCGACACCCATCAGTTACAGGTTCCGCACCGTGAATTGCAAAACAGAAATTTTACCCTCGTTCCTCTGGTAGAAATTGCAGCCAATGAAATCCATCCGGTATTTCACAAGACTCAAAAAGAACTGCATAAGTTGTGCAAAGACCGACTGGAAGTAGTCTCGTTAACCGGTAAATAAATTATCAGAAGTTTTTGGCAAATCTCTAAAATTCTGCTGCCTTATCTAAACTTCCGCCACTTCGGCTTCCCGGTAGATTTTTTTCACCAAACCTTGTAAAACTTTTCCCGGACCACATTCAATGAATGTTCCGGCACCATCTTCAACCATTTTTTGCACCGATTGCGACCACCGGACCGGTGCAGTGAGCTGTGCGATGAGGTTGGCCTTGATGGCTTCAGTATCAGTCGATGGCAAGGCATTTACATTTTGATATATGGGGCATGCAGGCCTGCTGAAAATGGTGTTTTCAATCGCTTCCGCTAGTTCCTGGCGTGCAGGTTCCATCAAAGGTGAATGAAATGCACCTCCCACGGGAAGAGGGAGTGCCCTTTTTGCCCCTGCTGCCTTTAGTTTTTCGCAGGCAATCTCTATTCCCCGGTTAGACCCTGAAATTACCAATTGCCCCGGGCTATTGTAATTGGCGGGTACCACCACTTCTTCTATTTCCAGGCATATTTTTTCTACCACATCATCATCGAGCCCCAAAATAGCGGCCATACCGGAGGGGTTGGTCTCACAGGCCCTTTGCATGGCCATGGCCCTTTTCGATACCAGTTTTAATCCATCCTCAAAAGAAAGTGTTTTGTTGGCTGCCAGGGCTGAAAATTCCCCCAGAGAATGGCCAGCTACCATTTCGGGTTCAAAATCCTCTGTAGTCCTCGCCAATATGACCGAGTGCAAAAAGATGGCAGGTTGGGTGACTTTAGTTTGTTTTAATTCCTCGGCAGTACCTGCAAACATGATTTCCGAGATGTTAAATCCGAGTATTTCATCAGCCTGCATAAAAAGTTCTCTGGCCTCCTCAGCGCTCTCGTAAAGGTCATTTCCCATGCCGGGGAATTGAGAGCCTTGTCCTGGGAAAATATAAGCTTTTTTCATGGGTGTATGTTTGGTTAAAGTGACGGCAAAAATATAACTTTTCCGGTAATTCCGCTATCTATTGACAAAAATGTACACCCAAACTTTTCATCTCACCAGATAAGTCCAGCCATTTAATTTTATCTTTGCCGTATTTTGATCGTAAACCTCAAAGGCGACGCCGGCCTCATAATCATATACTCAGGCTGCCAATTGGGTGCCTATCTCAGCGTCGTCATTCCTTGCTATGAAAATCTCCTTATTACTGTCGATTGTTAATTCCAAATAGTCATACTATGACTCAAAGTCATAGTATGACTAAAAAAGCCAAACTCCAGAGTCATACCATGACTGTTGCGTAATCACATTATTTCGTTAATACTTTCTGACAAGAAACGGCCTTACCTGCTAAACCTTACCTGACTAAATGAATCCACCCGTTAAGCTTCCGGGTTGAGAAATTGGGGTCCAGAATATCGAAGGTGACATCTGCTTCATAGTAGTATATCCCCGAAGACAACTGCTGACCGGAGTCTGAGTTGCCGTCCCAGTTGATGAAGATGTCGTTTTCACCACCTGATTCGTATTCAAAAAGTTTTCTGCCGTGCCGGTTATAAATGGTAAATACCACTTGTTCAACAAAACGCGGGCATCTTTCAGGAATACCTTTGAAAGCTTGGAAAGTATCATTTTTTCCATCTCCGTTAGGTGTGAATACATTAGGCAACTCGTAAAAAGCACAGGTTTCAAAATTAGCTACGCAAATGGGATCGGTGCGTACACTTTCGTTACCCGATCTGTCGACCGATGCTAGCTGGTAACAGCCTCCCAGCGAAGTCAGGCCAAATATATTATTGTCACTGTCATGAATGAATACGGTATCTATTACATTTCCTATGAGCACGTAGTCACCATCCGGTACCGGTGAGAAATAGATGTTGTAGCTTCTGACATCACTTTGGCAGCCATCAGACAAGTCAGCCTGCCAGGATATGGTATTGGCATATTCATCATTGGCACAAGGCCTGTTTCTCAGGAAGTCGTCACAATCCAGCAGTGTTATGTTAACAGGTGTACATGGGGGGATAGTGTCGTTAGGTTGAGCGCAAACTACCTGTGAATTATTGATTAATGGTTCAGGAATAAGGTCGTTGCCATAGCCACCCTGAGTGGTGACAAAATAACAATACTCTATTTGATCCGATAGCGGAATGTTGTTAAAAGATCCATCATCGAGATACATGAAACCCCTTTCGTTGACATTTACGCTGTCAATAAGTACCAACTGACCGGGATTGTTTCCCAGCACCCTGTCGCGGTAGATATAGTGATATGGAAAATCTTGTATATTGTTGGACCAGGGCACGTCGGCCTGCCAGTTCAGTTCCACGCCTCCCAGAAATGACTGGAGATCCAACCGCACGGTGGAAGCAGTTGCAGATGAGTCAACCAATGTATTGGCGTTATCGTAGAGGTAAATTCTATAGTTGAAAACCTGGTCACGTGTATTGATACCGGTATCGGTAAACGTAGTATCGGTTGTAGAACCGAGGACTTCCAGCCCGCCATTGCCGTTAAACCCTTGTGCCCGTGCTACTTCGTATCGATAAGGTGGTGGAAACAACGCCGGATCCACATCGAAAGGCCGGGTCCAGCGAATAAATACCTCTCCATCATCGACACCGGTATTCTCAATGCTTACATTGGTAATTATCGGTGCATCTGCTTCCAGTAACATACATACTTCCTCAGAAACAATGCTTTCACCACCACCGGGTAACGGAAATACAGCTACTAAACGGTAACAATAATTAGCTCCCGGATTAAGACCTCTGCCATCGTTGTCGTCCAAAAAGGATCTGTTTCCAATGTCCACGCTGCCGATTAACTCGTAACCACCATTCCCCGGAATACCTGTTTCACAGTGCTCCGGCACATATTGAAAACTATCTACGCGGCGATAAATACGCATTTCTATGGCGTTGTTACAGAGATAGTTGTCCCAGTTAAGCTGAATTTCCCTGCCTGGTCTTACGGTGGCTGTCAGACCTTCCGGCGCTGGTGCAATGACCGTAACATTCCAGGTTTCGAAGGTGGCCAGCGCAGGCCGGTTCAGCGGCGGCGGGTTATCTTTTACTTTAAACTGGATTTCGTAGGGCCTTTCCCTGATATGGGTACAGTTGGTTTGCCAGCTAAAATCCAGTTGTCCGGGTGAGTTTTGAACGGTGGGGGGATTGGGTGAAAATGTAGCCGGCGAAGAGACCAGGTCATAAACCCCGCCGAACGTTTCGAGTACAATATCGTGATCGTCGGGATCCTCCCCAATGATAGTAGCGTCAAGCAAAGTGCCTGCTACCACACAGGTGTCATTCGGTATGATCAATTCCGGCCGTTCATTATCTGTTTCTTCTACGATGATTTGCATGTCCCTCGTAACATAACCCAGGCGTTGCCATTGGCCTCCGACTCTTCTCCACTCCTCCACTCTGAATGCCACATTATATTCCCCCGCCAGACCCGGAGCATCCCAGATCAGGTCACCGTTCACCTCGTTAAGTGTGTAGGTCGGCGGGCCTGTTTGGGCCTCATTAGCTGTCTGATAATTGAAACCTGTATAATGTATAATGTTGTTAGGAAAAGTGTAAGCGTTAACTTCCAGATCGATGTCCTGTTTGGGAATCACAATTGTGTAGGACAAACTATCGCCATCGGGATCAAAAGCCCCCGGATTGTGGAAGAAAGTAGCTCCGGTAGCCGCTCTGTCAATGGGTGGTATGAGAAGCTGCGGTGAATTGTTGAGCCCGACAAAGGGATCGATGGTGATATTGGTTTCCACATAAAAGGGCGTTTCCACAGAATTGGCCATATTTAAAATGCCTCCGTTCCTGTTGAATTCCTGAAATCTTAATGTATAATTTCCAGGTGCCTGGTAGGTATGAGAGATAACAAATACATTCAAAGCAATTTCATCTCCCAGATCTTCTTTCAGGCTGAAGTCTTTTTCCGTATCGATGTCAATGACCGTTCCATCGCCAAACTCCAGTCTTCCCCCTCCAAACTCTACGGTAGAGCCCGTATCCGTATATCCGATGATGGTAATTCTGAAAGTTAAGCTTTGCGTTGAAATTCTTTCCACAATAATCTCACCCGCACGAATATGGGTAGCATTTACTTGTTTCACCCCCGCCAACAAGATGATTGATAAAATCAGGACTCCCTTTCTATAAAATTTACTCATTAGGTCTTTTTATATATTTATAATATATAACGGCAAAAATAAGTTCGCAATGATTAAAACTTTGTATTTTTTGTTTAAAGTTTAAATTTTTTAACGAATAAGGTGCTCATAAGTTAATTAAAAAAAACCTTTTTTTAGCTCTGAACACACCGATTTGCTTACTTACTTATACAAATAGTTGTCGTTTTACCCCACTAATTTCCTAACGGGGCGCTCATGTTACACGAATTGTTCTGACGACCATTTCCCTGACACAAAGTGTGAAACAAAGTCTGCAAGAATCCAGGAATCAACGAATGAGTCGGTCGACAAAACCTTTAAATTCGGTTGAAATCATATTTCAGTAATGTGGGCGACAAAAAGTTACGAACATTGTACAGCTTTTCATTGTTATCATCACATCTAATTTAGAATGCTTCAAAATAATTTTTACATTTTGTTCATAATGATTCCAAATGTACCTTTGATCGATTTTAAATGTTCATTTTAAATTTTTGTTGAAAGACAATGAGTTGGCTTACCGAAACACTCACCAGCACACTCGGCCGCAAGGTAATTATGGCGTTGACTGGTATTTTTCTCATCCTGTTTTTAGCTGTTCACCTTACCGGAAATTTACAATTACTCAAAAACGATGGCGGCGAAGCATTTAATATTTACGCAGAGTTTATGAGTACCAATCCCCTCATTCAATTTGTTTCCAAAGGAAATTTCTTTTTCATCCTGTTACATGTTCTTATTTCAATTTTCCTGACCAGAAAAAACCGGCAGGCACGGCCCGTAAGCTATCAGGTGGCCGTTAAATCCGAAACAAGCACCTGGTCATCCAGAAATATGGGCATTTTGGGGACACTGATTTTTGTGTTCCTAATCATACATTTGAAAGGGTTTTGGTATGAAATGCATTTTGGGCAAATCCCCTATAAAAATTATGACGGATTTGAAGCAAGAGACCTGTATGCAGTAGTTGATCAGGCGTTTTCGCAGTGGTACTGGGTGGCCGTGTATCTCGTTGGTATGTTAGCAGTGGCGTTTCATCTTTCTCATGGGTTTCAAAGTGCCTTTCAAACCCTTGGACTTAACCACGTTAAATACAGTCCGGCCATCAGATTTGTGGGACTCGCTTTTGCGATTCTGGTACCTGCCGGATTCGCCGCTATTCCCATTATGATGTTTTTCACCTAAAAGAAAAAGTATATTATTATATAATATGAATTTAAATTCCAAAATACCGGAAGGACCGATAGCAGAGAAATGGACCAAGCACAAATTTAATATGAAGCTGGTTAATCCTGCTAACAAAAGGAAGTATGATATTATTGTTGTAGGTTCGGGACTGGCAGGTGCATCGGCTTCGGCTTCTTTTGCCGAGCTTGGGTACAATGTGAAATGTTTTTGTTTTCAGGACAGTCCCCGAAGGGCGCATAGCATCGCTGCACAAGGTGGTATTAATGCAGCCAAAAACTATCAGAATGATGGTGATAGTATTTACAGGCTGTTTTATGATACGGTTAAAGGAGGGGATTACCGGTCCAGGGAGGCCAATGTACATCGATTGGCTGAAGTTAGTGTAAATATTATCGATCAGTGTGTCGCTCAAGGCGTTCCTTTTGCCAGGGAATATGGTGGGTTGCTGGATAACCGGTCTTTTGGTGGTGCTCAGGTTTCCCGGACATTTTATGCACGCGGGCAAACCGGACAGCAGCTTTTGCTGGGGGCCTACAGCGCATTGAGCCGCCAGATAGCCAACGGAAAGGTTAAAATGTACGCGCGCACTGAAATGCTCGACCTGGTGCTGGTAGAAGGCAAGGCGAGAGGGATAGTCACCAGAAACCTGGTTACTGGAAAAATTGAATCCCATAGCGCCCATGCCGTTGTTTTGGCTACCGGTGGATATGGCAACGTGTTTTTCTTATCAACCAACGCCATGGGGTCTAATTGCACTGCCGCCTGGAGAGCTCACAAAAAAGGAGCCCTGTTTGGCAATCCCTGCTTTACCCAGATTCACCCCACCTGTATTCCGGTGTCGGGTGACCATCAATCCAAGTTGACATTGATGTCAGAGTCCCTGAGAAATGATGGCAGGGTTTGGGTACCGAAAGTGGCTAAACCTAAACTAACTGCCAAAGAAGCCACTAAAATTCCGGAAGAAGAGAGGGACTATTACCTTGAAAGAAAATACCCGTCTTTTGGAAACCTCGTGCCAAGGGATGTGGCTTCGAGGAATGCCAAGATGGTCTGCGATGAAGGCAGGGGAGTGGGAAATACCGGGCTTGCCGTGTTTCTCGACTTTGCAGATGCTATTAAAAGGGATGGTAAAGATGTGATAGAGGCCAAATATGGCAACCTGTTCGATATGTATAAACAGATAACCGGCGATAACCCTTACGAAATGCCGATGATGATTTACCCGGCCGTTCACTACACAATGGGCGGGCTGTGGGTTGATTACAACCTGATGACAAATATTCCCGGGTTGTATGCTATTGGGGAAGCAAACTTTTCCGATCATGGCGCCAACAGGCTGGGAGCCAGTGCGCTGATGCAGGGTTTGGCAGATGGCTATTTTGTGATCCCTTATACCATCGGAGATTATTTGGCAACCATGCCTTATACAAAAGTAGATACCGATCATGAAGCCTTCAGGGAAGTGGAATCCAAGTTGAAAGCTAAATTGGATAAGCTGATGAGTATCAAAGGCAAACAGACAGTGGATGATTTTCACAAAGCCCTTGGAAAAATCATGTGGGAATATTGTGGTATGTCAAGAAATGAAGAAGGACTGAAACTGGCAAAAGGTAAAATTCAGGCATTGAAAAAAGAATTCTGGGAAGATGTTAAAGTACTGGGAAGCCAGGACGAGTTGAATATGTCGCTGGAAAAAGCCAACAGGGTCGCAGATTTTATTGAACTGGGTGAACTGATGATAGATGATGCTTTACACAGATCCGAGTCTTGTGGTGGACATTTCAGGGAAGAATCCCAAACCGGGGAAGGTGAGGCCAAAAGGAAAGATGACGAGTTTTCATTTGTTTCCGCCTGGGAGTATAAAGGGGAAAATCAGGCCGAAGAACTTCATAAAGAGGAGTTGGTATTTGAGAACGTAAAACTGACACAAAGGAGTTATAAGTAGTTGTTATATCAATGGCTGGTGTCAAAGTAAAATCGAAAGGATAACACAATTAATATGAATTTAACATTAAAGGTTTGGAGACAAAAAAACAGTGCTGACAAAGGTAAGTTTGAAACCTACGAGGTAAGCGATATATCTCCTGATATGTCCTTCCTGGAAATGTTTGATGTGCTGAACGAGCAGCTTGTTAATGAAAGCCGGGATCCTATTCATTTTGATCATGATTGCAGGGAAGGTATTTGCGGGATGTGCAGCATGTATATCAATGGGAAACCACATGGCCCGAAAGATGCAATTACCACCTGTCAGTTGCATATGCGGTCCTTTAAAGATGGTGACACCATCGTTGTGGAGCCCTGGAGGGCCAAGGCTTTTCCAGTGTTGAAAGATCTGGTGGTGGATCGCAGTTCATTTGACAGGATCATTCAGGCCGGGGGTTATATTAGCGTTAATACAGGGGGGGTGCCGGATGCCAATGAAATCCCGATCAGAAAGGATATTGCTAACGAAGCCATGGATGCAGCCCAGTGTATCGGCTGTGGCGCCTGCGTGGCGGCTTGTAAAAATGCTTCAGCCATGCTTTTTGTCAGTGCCAAGGTTTCGCAACTGGCTTTGTTACCGCAGGGGCAGGTTGAACGTAAGTCGAGGGTAGAAAATATGATTGCCCAGATGGATGGGGAAGGATTTGGGGCTTGTACCAACACCGGTGCCTGTGAGGCGGTTTGTCCTAAAGAAATCAGCATTTCTAACATAGCCAGGATGAATCGAGAATATTTCTCAGCGAAGGTGAGTTCACAGAAGGTGTAATCGAAGACGTTCAGCGAAGTTGTCCATAGGTGTGTTAACCGTGCGCTATGCGCTGAATAAACATACCAGGCCAATGATTTTGCCGGGATCCTGAGCCCATCCGAAAGGCGGTCGCTGAAGCATAAATTCAGGGATTATCATCATTCCTTCTCCACACAACTAGCCATGTCATCTCAAAATCGCCGGGCGGTTTTGCAGGAGGGAGTTTCGGTGGTGGCACCGGTAAACAATACATTTCCCGAATCTTCGTTATTAGCACAGGTTACTTTTGGTTGGTTATATCATTAACAAAATAATCTTATTTGATGACCAAAACAACCGAATCTATGAAATACCTACGTTTGCTGGCCTGGCTTGTCTCCTTTACCTTACTTATGGGATCGATGACTTTTAATATTGCCTGCGGAGGAGGTGGTAACAGCGGCAATGGGGGTGACCGGAATGATCCTGTTTCATACAGTTTAAGCATTGAACGCCATAACACCTCCAACCTGGACAACAACCGGTCGGACGCCATTTTAAGGGATATGCAATCTATCATTACCATTAACGATGGACCGGGCGATGTAGCCTGCGATGTTAATTTCAGCAGAAATGGTGAAGTAGGGGTTTTTAACATCGGTTCAGGTTTTATTAACTCCGAATCTGACTTTGTGGCGGTAAACGGATTGCCGGGAGAAATCAAAGTAGTTAATCAGATCAATTGGTGTGGAGGTATAGCCCCCAATATTATAGGTTGTGCGCCGGTTCCCGGGGTTTCTTTTGTAGTGGTACGGTTTGATGAAAGCCAGGAAGGAATATTATGGCTCCATGAATATGGTCATAACAAAGGGCTCAACCATCGTAACAACCCCAATGCCGTAATGAATGGGGTTATTGGCCCCACCCATAAGAGAGTAAACCGGCAGGAATGTGATGCCTTCAGAAATAACGCTTCTCCGGAGCTGGCACCTGCCCGGTTTCCCCGGTATGAAATCCTTCAGGATACCATGACGATCGATGATTTTGTAAAACAACAATATATCAGGGGTGTGCCTTACGAAGAAGCGATTAAGTATGGTGAAAAACACGTTCCTGAGCTTTTATTGATGCTTTCTGATTCTGCCAACATGGCCTACTGGTCCAATATCATTGTGACGCTTGGCATCATTGGAGATGAAAGGGCCGTGATTCCACTCATTGATCTTATCAAAGCAGATCACGAAGGCCTGTTGTCCAGGGATCTTTATAATGCAAAAACCAGTGCCATTATGGCTCTGGGTTACCTGATCAATAAAAGTGGTAACCGCGAGGCATTAGACTTCCTTAAAGACTGCCTGAGTCCTCATAATTGGGACGCATCACAGCCGGATTGGGAGAGCCCCTTTCAATCGGCCAAAGTTGACAGAAATATACAGCTTTCTTCTGTAGCTGTTTTGGGATTGACACTGTCAGGACACCCTGAGGCTATCGAGGCTTTGCAAGCATTGAAAGAGCCCATGGCATCGGAAACGGAAAAAAAATTTCAGTCCCTGATCAGTAACACCCTCGATCAGGCCATCCGGGATTGCGAAGCCATTTCAAGGGATGGACTTCTGCAATATTACCGGGAACGAATGAAGCAGTAGTAGTATAAAACCTTTAAACTTTGGCCATCCGGAGCTTTCCAATAAGTAATATATTTTGATTCATTACCCCAAAGTCATCAGGCGTATTTATAACTCCTGCACCACCCGGAAACCAATATTTTCCTCCTTCGGTTGTACCTCTTTCCTAACCGGATCCACGTAATCGTAAGCCGAGTAGCCATAAGTTTTCAATTCATTCCTATCCAGATAGTACTCAGCCACATTACCTCCCAGGTCATACACCTTTCCTTCACCGATTCTGGTCGCTTTAAAGCTTCCTACTGCTTTGACAAGCTCACTTTTTACCTCTTCAACTTTTTTATAAAACAAATTCACCTCATCCCTGGTGATCTCATAGCCGGCCCAATAGTTGAGCGTATTTTCCTTGGCCCCGGACTTATGTGCCGAAGTGTGTAATTTTTTTGCCTCAGAGGGGTTTGGAAGCCGGTATTTGCTGCCCGTTTTTTCACCTAGCCAATCCAGATAGGAAAGAATAGTTTTTTTGTCTAATCCTTTTATGGGATAATTGCCTTTTCCCGGCTCAAATTCATGTTCCGGTTTAAATGCTTTAAACTGTGAGTTTGTCAGTTCAAATTTTGAAATAGCAATGGAGTCTTTTTTCACAGTTACCATTTCGGGAAGTAATGCTCCTTTTTTCCGTACGCCATAGAAACCACCGGAGGTTGAGGCTTTGTCGATTTCCAGTACCATGGCTAATGGGCTTTCTTCGTTAAAAGTTTCATTGTCAGGTTTAAAGGTTTTAAACAGAAACCTGTCAAACCATGCGATCTCCTCATTCATTTTGCGCAACTGGTGCGTAACTTTTTGAAGGCCGTGAGGCTGTCCCGGAAACCACAGGAATCTAACAGGAGCCTTGCCAACCTGTTGCATAGCCCTGTAATATTCCCAACCCTGATCACGTGGCACCGCGCGGTCCTCGCTTCCATGAAAAATAATGGTCGGTGTTTTTATTTTCTCCATATCAAACAGTGGCGATTTGGTAATGTAGGTTTCATTATAATTTTTGCCGTCTTTATCGTCCCATGGTGCGCCGCCAAAGTAGCTTTGGTCGAATTGCACACCAAACCGGCAAGTACCAAAATCAGAAGTCCAGTTTACATCACCGGCACCCGGTGCCGCCGCTTTGAACATATCGGGATATCTCAATGTCAGCATGGTGGTTAGAATGGCCCCATTCGACCAGCCCATTACGCCCAGTTTGTCCATATCGATCATCCCCTTTTTGTTAAGCGCCTCTATGCCGTTGACAATGTCGACCATTTCCAGGTCGTAGTAGTGATGTTTGATTGACTCCACAAAAGCCTGGCCGTGGTTTGAAGAGCCATGATAGTTGGGTTTCAGCACAAAAGCTCCTTTTTGTGCATAAATGCTGGGATAGGAAGACCAGTTCTGGCTCCATGAATCCATACTCACACCGGCAGGCCCACCGTGAATGGATAGGATGAGGGGATACTTTTTACCGGATTCATAATTTTCCGGGTAATACAATATCCCGTTCACTTCTTCGTCTTTGGCTCCTATCCAGCGAAAAACCTCAGATTTCGTCATATGTTTTTTCCTCAGATGCTGATTTAACGTAACCAGTTCCCTGGGATTACTGATCTGCATTTTACGCCTCCCGGTAGTTATATCGGCGATAGCGTATTCAGGTAATCTGGATCCTGTAGCGTATACATATACCAGTTTTTTCCCGTCCTCACTGCAATTCAGGATGCTGATATGATTGGTTTTACTCCCAAAATCCAGCTCCTGCTTTTCCCATTTACCATCTGTCAACAGATAGTAGGCCAATGTATTTGTAGCGCCGTTGGCAAGGGAAACGATCAACTGGTTACCTGCCAGGTAAAACCCACTTCCTATGCCATTTTCCCAATTCAAATTAACCTTTCTGTGCTGCTTGTCTGCCAGATCAAAATAGTAAAGCTCAGAAATCCCGGCCCCCTGCCATTCAGGGTCGGAAGATTTGATAGCGGTAAAATAAAATCCTCTGTTATCTGAGGTAAACCGGAAGCGGGACGGAGTTTGTAACCCTTTTAGGATTTCCGTTTGTTCCTTATTTTCGAGGTTGCGGAGATAATATTTCGGCGCTGGCTGTCCGTCTGAAGCGTAATGCCGGCTCATAGTGTGGGCTGTAACCATGTATTTGCCGTCTTTTGAAACAGCATAGGCGGAGACCGGAAACCTGTTATCGGTGAGGCGATTAACGGTTTTGTTCTTTAAATTAAAGGCATAAACTTTGCTAATCTTCCAGTGTACCGAATCTTCCACCACCACGGTATTATCTTTAATTTTTTCCGCTTTCTTTTCATGCAGCGTTTTTCCGTCGTTACTGGTAAAAGTAAGGGTGTGATCATTGAGCCATTGCAGGTTTGAAATGCCGTTTTCAAAGGAATGAACTTCCTCCGGTTCCCCGCCAAAAATACTCATGGCCCAGAGTTTTTTACCTTTTTCGCGACTTGACAAAAAATAGATCGTCTCATTATCTCTCGAAAAAACCGGGCCGGAGTCAGAGAATTTGCCCCTTGTCAACTGAAATGTCCGGAATTTGCCATCTTTTTGCAGATCCAGCCGGGTTAAGTAAATGTCGTTAACAAATTTGTCCTCCTTTTTCAGGGATTTTCTTTTGGTCCAGACTACCATTTTTCCATTGGGTGAAAAATGTAAAGATCGTACGTATTGCGTATTGATAATATCCTTAGGCGTCCATTTGTCGGAGTCGCTGTTTTCTTGTGCCCAAAGACCGGGGTTAGTCAGCAGTAGCAGCAGTAATGCCACGAATAATATGCTTTGGTAAGGGTTAGTTTGAAACATATGGATTGTATTTTGAATGTTTTTAATATTAGGTGCTGAATTTAACCAATGCAGAAAATTTCACAAAGCTGATAAAGCCGTAAATGTCGGTGTCTCATATATACATTTCCTCTACCGGTTAAAGTTTGTCATCACCCTCTGAATTTTTCATTTTAGCCAAAAATAGCAACAAATTATCATTTGTGTATGTTCCGGCGCGGTCCAATAAGGGTCGAATCATCAGAGCGAAACCGGTGATCCCGGGCCCAGCAATTTCATCACTTTATAAAAATCGAAACAGCTACCTGAAAAGAGTGGATAAAGCGGCTGAATTATTAATCAATGGAGGATTTCTGCTAAGGGTAGATAAGGAATGCGTTATGCAAAATGCTGAAAAATACTGGAAATAGGTAATGGCTAACTAGGCTAGCTGGCAGTCATAGTATGACTCCAAGTCATACTATGACTTTAACCAGATTAATTCTTAAAAAACTAACTCAGCACCTCTTTCACCTTTTCTGCCGCGTCCCTTAATAAAATGGCAGATGTAACCTGGAGCCCGGACTCTTCGATAATCCTGGCACCTTCTTCAGCATTAGTTCCCTGCAGTCTTACGATGATGGGAACATTGATTTCTCCGATATTTTTATAGGCTTCTACAACCCCGCTGGCTACCCTGTCGCATCGTACGATTCCACCGAAAATATTGATCAGAATCGCTTTCACATTCGGATCCTTCAGGATAATTCTGAAGCCCGCTTCAACCGTTTCAGCGTTAGCGCCCCCGCCGACATCCAAAAAGTTGGCCGGGTCACCGCCCGATAATTTAATGATATCCATAGTGGCCATCGCCAATCCGGCTCCATTGACCATACAGCCAACATTCCCGTCTAGCTTGACATAATTCAAACCATTTCTCCCGGCCTCAACTTCCAGCGGATCTTCCTCTGAAATATCCCTCAACTCAGCTAAATCTTTATGTCTGAATAAGGCGTTTTCATCCAGATTTACTTTGGCATCGACCGCCAGGATTTTATTATCGGAGGTTTTTAAAACAGGGTTAATCTCAAACATGGACGAGTCTGTTGCCTGATAGGCTTTATAGAGAGCAAAAATGAATTTTACCATTTCTTTCATGGCTTTTCCTTCCAATCCCAAGGCAAATGCCACTTTCCTGGCCTGGAAAGGTTGTAAACCTACCGATGGGTCGATCCATTCCTTGATTATCTTTTCAGGCGTTTTTTCTGCGACCTCTTCAATGTCCATTCCTCCTTCTGTCGATGCCATGATCACATTGCCACCTTTGCCCCGGTCAAGTAAGATGCTTAAATAGAATTCTTTGGGCTCGGACTCCCCGGGATAATAAACATCTTGTGCTATCAGTACCTTATTGACTTTCTTACCCTCGGGACCGGTTTGATGGGTAACCAAAGTTCCTCCCAATATGTTTTTCACTTTATTAGGAACCTCTTCCAGGCTTTTAGCCAAAATCACCCCATTTGATTCGGTTTCCTTCACTTTTCCTTTACCCCGGCCACCGGCGTGAATTTGGGCCTTTACCACGTACCAGCTTGTTCCGGTTTCATGATTTAAAGTTTTGGCAGCTTCAGTGGCTTTCTCAGGATTCTCAACAACGATCCCTTCCTGGATAGTGACTCCGTAACTTTTTAATATCTCTTTTGCTTGATATTCGTGTATATTCATGCTTAAAATTTTGCACGAAGATAGACCATTTGGGTTGATATTTCAAGGGTTGACAATTAAATAAATGTCGATAAATCCCTGATAATAATTTGAATTCAGGCAATAATATATTTATAACATTTGTTATGTTTAGAAATTGTTTTTTCCAGATATTTGTCGCTTATTTAAAAGTTAATGCTTTCGGCTAAAAATATAACCAAGTCCTATGGCGACCTTCAGGTTCTCAAAGGAATTGATATATCGATTCAAAAAGGTGAGATAGTCTCGATTGTAGGCGCTTCCGGGGCCGGAAAAAGTACACTGCTCCATATTTTAGGCACGCTTGACCGTCCTGATCAAGGCTCCCTTTTTTTGGAAAATCAGGATTTAATCCATTTAAGAAACAGTGATTTATCTAAATTAAGAAATCAAAAGATCGGCTTTATCTTTCAATTTCACAATTTACTCCCTGAATTTACAGCATTTGAAAACATCTGCATCCCCGGCTACATCGGAAATCTGAACGAAAAGGAAGTCCGGAGCCGCGCCAAAGAGCTGATGTTATTATTAGGGATCGACCAAAGGGAGGATCATAAACCCTCGGAGCTTTCAGGCGGTGAGCAGCAGCGGTCAGCAGTAGCCAGGGCCCTGGTGAACAGCCCTTCCATCATTTTTGCCGATGAACCCAGCGGCAACCTGGACTCCAAAAATGCGGAAGATCTCCACAAACTATTTTTTAAACTTCGCGATGAACTCGGCCAAACTTTCGTCATCGTCACCCACAACCGCGAACTCGCGGAACTCGCCGACCGCAAAATCGAAATGCTCGACGGGAAGTTAGTTTGAGGGTGAGTGTGGGTTTGAGTAGGATTAACAGTTTGGGTGGAAGGGGTAAATGCGGCAGTGCTGCTAAATTTCACCGAACCTGGTTTTTATATTCCCGACCATTTTATGGACATGTTGGTTGGCATTAAACAGGCTGTCGTATACAGCCGCGATTTTGTGATGTTCATCGAGTAAATAGGTGATCCTTTTGGTAAATCCGACAATGGGTATCTGGGCCTTGTATTTTGCGGCCACCTGGCCATCGAGGTCGGCCAAAAGATCGAAGGGCAACTGGTGTTTTTCTTTGAATTTTAAGTGCGTGGCCACTGAGTCGCGGCTAATGCCGTACACGGGAATGTCAATAGCTCTGAACGCAGCAAACTGATCCCTGAATTCACAGGCTTCTTTGGTGCAGCCAGGGGTAAAATCTTTGGGGTAAAAATAAAGGATACATGGTCTGCCCAAATGTTCATGCAAAGTGAAATTAGCTCCATCCGTGCTGGGCAAGGTGAAATCCGGGGCCTGGGTCGCAATTTTTAATGGCATTGATATTCCGGTTTTTTGTAAAAAATAAGGATAACCTCATATTACAAACTGATTTTTGACTAATATTGTTCGTCCTTTACTAACCACAAACCAAATATTTTATGACAAGAAAAAAATTCGTCCAACCGGAGTACGCGATCCATAATCAAAAACCCGACAGACACTCCTGTTATGACGTTGGTCAGGCAATGGCATGCCTTTCGCTTCAGGCTACGGAAGAGGGGTTGTATATTCATCAAATGGCCGGTTTTTTTCCTGAAAAAGCAAAGGAACTTTTTAGTATTCCCATGGATTATGAAGCTATTGTGGCCGCCGCGATGGGCTATTTGGGTGACCCGGATACTTTAAGTGAAAAATATAGAAACTCCGAACTTGCTGCCAGAACCAGGAAGTCCCAGTCTGAAATCTGTTTTGGGAGTGAGTGGGGTGAAGCTTTTTAAAGGAAACCTAAGAAGGTGCTTTCAGCGGGTGTAAAAAATATGCTATTGGCAACTTTGCTGTTTTCGCTCATGAATGTGGGGGTTAAGCTGGTGCCTGATATTCCGGCCATTGAAATTATCTTTTTCAGATCGGTTATTTCGCTGATTATTAGTGCCGGTATGCTAAAACTCCGCAAGGTAAACCTTTGGGGAAATAATCACGCCTGGCTGATCTCCAGAGGGCTGGTGGGGGCCACTGCTTTGATCCTTTACTTTATTACACTTCAAAAAATACCCCTCGCCAGCGCAGCTACCATTCAATATACATCCCCGGTTTTTACAGCCATCCTGGGAATTTACATAGTCAGGGAAAGAATTAAACCCCTGCAATGGTTGTTTTTTCTGGTTGCTTTTACCGGAGTGTTAATCGTACAGGGGTTCGATACACGGGTGTCGGGGTTTTACCTGACATTGGGACTGCTATCCGGTATGTTTTCCGGGCTGGCCTACAATATTATCAGAAAGCTCAGTACTACGGAGCATCCGTTGGTTATTGTATTTTATTTTCCCCTGGTGGCGCTGCCCGTCAGCGGACTTTATTCAGTTTTTAATTGGGTACCACCCAATGGCTGGTTTGAGTGGGTAGTTTTAATAGCTATTGGCATTCTGACCCAATTTGCCCAATATTTTATGACCAGGGCCTATCAGTCCGAAGAGTTGTCAAAAGTTGCCATTCTGAAATATGTAGGTTTAATTTTCGCCCTCATTTTCGGTTTTATCATTTTTGATGAGCATTTCAACGTCCTGACTTATCTTGGAATGACCATTGTAATGGCAGGTGTGATTGGTAATGTTGGCTACAAAGAATATCTTCGCAGTAAAACCGCCGATTAAATTGAAAGGCGGTCGACACTGATTGCTTTGAAATTTTTTGAAAAGAATTATTTTTGTTTCCTAAACAGAAACGAATAGTGACTGGAAACAATTTAATGTAATACAAATGGCAGGACATAGTAAATGGGCCAACATTAAAAGGCGAAAAGGTGCTCAGGATGCCAAAAGGGGTAAGATATTTACTAAAATCATCAAAGAAATTACCGTAGCCGCCAAAGAGGGTGGACCCGATGCGGATGGCAACCCCAGGCTTCGCCTGGCTATTCAAAATGCCAAGGGAGCGAATATGCCCAAAGACACCATCGAGCGGGCGGTAAAGAAGGGTTCGGGCGCTGAAGCAGCCAATTATATGGAAACTACTTATGAAGGTTATGGTCCTTTTGGTGTAGCGGTTTTTGTCGAATGTACCACTGATAATCTCAATCGTACAGTTTCGGATGTCAGGGCCGCTTTTTCCAAATATGGCGGTAGCTTGGGCACCAATGGATCACTCGAATTTATTTTTGAGAGAAAAGGGGTATTCAGTATTCCGCTTTCCGAATCGTCGGATGAAGACGAATTAACCCTCGCTCTGATCGACGGAGGTGCCGAAGAGGTAGAAATCGACGAGGGGTATTTAAACGTTACCTGTGCGATGGAGGATTTTGGCAATATGCAAAAAAAGGTGGAGGAATTGAATCTGGAAGCGGAGACGGCAGAACTGCAACGAATACCCAATAACCTGAAAACATTGGAAGATGACCAGCTATTGAGTGCCATGAAATTGGTAGAAGCGCTGGAGGACAATGATGATGTACAAAAAGTATATCATAACATGGACATTAAAGATAGCCAGATAGCTTTGATTTAAGCCGGTCTACAGATGATTCATAAACTTGCGTTTTACTATAATTTATAAATTCGCGCCATCATACAATTTATAAACTGGTACAACTGCCATCTCTCGCTTGTGTTTATTAACGCTTTGGAAGCACAAGCGATACGCTTGCGCTATAAGCAGGGTACTTTTTATAATTTGGGCGCTTTTGTTTTTTCCTTTAATTTCTAATAGCTGACATATGAAAATTATAGAACGGTTGTATGATGGATCGATGACCTTGTTGACCGATCTGTATCAATTAACGATGGCATACAGTTACTGGAAATCCGGAAAAGCCGGGCAGCAGGCGGTGTTTAATCTTTTTTTTAGAAAAAATCCTTTTCATGGCGGGTTTACCGTTGCCTGCGGCCTGGAATATGCAGTGGATTTTTTAAATAATTTCAGGTTTTCAGAGGACGACCTCAGCTATCTGGCTACTGTCAAAAACCAGCGGGGAAAACCGATGTTTGAAAATGATTTTTTGGACTACCTGCAAGACTTGTCATTTACCTGCGATGTGGATGCTATGAGCGAAGGAACGGTGGTTTTTCCCCATGAACCCATGATAAGGGTAAAAGGCCCTATTATCCAGGCGCAACTTGTGGAAACCCCCTTATTGAATATTATCAACTTTCAGTCGCTCATAGCCACTAAAGCCGCCAGGGTCAACCTTGCCGCCCAGGGTGACCCGGTGATTGAGTTTGGCCTGCGAAGGGCGCACGGCATAGATGGCGCTTTATCAGCCAGCAGGGCCGCTTATATCGGCGGGTGCTCCACCACCTCCAATGTATTGGCGGGTAAGCTATTTGGCATTCCCGTAGGTGGCACCCATGCCCATAGCTGGGTCATGAGTTTTGATTCGGAACCGGAGGCTTTTAAAGCCTACGCACACGCTATGCCGGATAATTGTATTTTTTTGGTTGATACTTATGATACTTTGAAGGGGGTGGAGCATGCCATTGAGGTAGGTAAGTCCTTGCGGGAGCAGGGTAAAAAAATGATTGGGATAAGAATTGATTCAGGTGACCTGGCTTATTTCAGTATAAAGGCGAGGGAAATGCTCGACAGGGAGGGGTTTGAAGATACGGCAATCGTTGCTAGCAATGATTTGGATGAGCATATTATCAGCAGCCTTAAAACCGGGCAAAATGCCGCCATCAATGTCTGGGGCGTGGGCACCAAGCTGGTGACTGCCTTTGACCAGCCTGCGCTGGGTGCGGTTTACAAAATGTCGGCAATCGAAAGCCGGCAGGGGGAATGGGATTACAAACTAAAGTTATCCGAGCAGGCCATTAAAGTAAATAATCCTGGCATACAACAGGTCAGGCGTTACTATGAACATGACAAAGCGCTGGCCGACATGATCTATGATATCCATCATTTGCCAGGGGAAAAAATGCGAATCATCGATCCTATGGATGCCACCAGGAGAAAAAAGCTGGATACCCGGTCACTTACTTTTAAAGACCTGCTGGAACCCATTTTTCGCAATGGCGAAATGGTATACGAGCTTCCTGATATCCGGGAAATAAGGCAGGGGGTTAAAGATGAATTGGGCCTATTCCATACAGGTGTCAAACGGTTTGTCAACCCCCACAGTTATCCGGTTGGTCTCGAAGAGTCATTGTACGACCTCAAAACTAACCTTATTTTGAAACTTAGAAACACAGAAAATGGCCATTGAAAACAACCTGATATTCAGTACAGGTAATTATAGATATTTGAAAGACAGAATTATAGCCCAGGGAGGGTTTTTATATGGGGAAATTGAAAAGAAAACTTTTCCCGACGGCGAAAGATACCTGAGAATATTGACGGATGTAGATGGAAGGGATGTGGTTTTAGTGGGTGGTACCATTTCGGACAGTGATACGCTGGAGTTATACGATTTGGCTTATGCTATCGTGCGTAATGGCGCATTGTCGCTTACCGTGGTGATCCCATATTATGGTTATTCAACCATGGAAAGGGCTGTAAAACCAGGGGAGATTGTCACGGCCAAAACAAGGGCCAGCTTGTTTTCTTCCTTACCACAAACCAGTCGGCGTAACCGCTTTATGTTCATGGACTTACATTCCGAGGGATTACCCCATTATTTTGAGGGGTCAGTACTGCCGATGCATTTATACTGTAAGTCGATCATTTTGGCCTCGGCCCAAAAACTGGGAGGCGATAACTTTGTTTTAGCCTGTACAGACTCAGGACGGGCCAATTGGGTAGAGTCACTGGCCAATGACCTGAAAGTCAATGCCGCTTTTGTCTTTAAGAGAAGAATCAGTGGTGAAGCAACGGAAATCACGGCCATCTCCGCCGATGTCGAGCACAAAACGGTAGTTATTTACGATGACATGGTAAGGACCGGGAGTACCCTGATTAATGCAGCCAATGCGTATAGTGAGGCCGGTGCAAGCAGGATTTTTGTCATAACAACACATGGCTTATTTACCAGAGATGCTTTAAACGAAATCAGGGATAAAACCAGTATTTCTGCTATTATCTGCACAGATACCCATCCCAATGCCGTCGCCCTGGAGAATGATTTTCTTAAGGTGGAGAGTGTTGCATCCCTTATTGCCGAAAAACTGAAAGAGTTTTAGCGATGGCTTATGAATATGAATTTCCCAGACCTGCAGTGACGGTAGATTGTGTGGTATTTAACTGGGATGGCAGGCAATTATCTTTGTTACTGATTGAAAGGTCCAATGACCCATTTAAAGGTTGCCGGGCTTTCCCCGGTGGCTTTGTTGATCCCAACGAATCATTGGAGGAGGCTGCCCGGCGGGAGCTTCTGGAAGAAACAGGGCTGGCCATCGGGCCGTTGACATTGTTTGGCGCCTTTGGCGATCCGGGCCGTGACCCGCGGGGCCATACGGTTACCATTGCTTATTATACGATGATCAGGGATCAGGTAAAGCCTGCCCGGGCAGGGTCCGATGCTAAAAGTTTATCCTGGATGCCTCTGGCACATTCGGTTAACCTCGCCTTTGATCATCAAAAAATCCAGGCACGCGCATGCGGGCGGCTGAGAGATGATATTCGACTGAGCCTGTGTGATAAAACTGAATTATTTGAGCTGAAAACCCATGAAAAAGAAGTATTGTTAACGATTTTATCAGACTATGAAAAAAGCTTTAATATTGGTTGATATCCAAAACGATTTCCTCCCGGGGGGTGCGCTCGCCGTGCCTGAGGGCGACATGATCGTGCCACTGGTAAACCGGATCCAGGAAAAATTTGACCTTATCCTGGCTACACAGGACTATCATCCTGCCAATCATGCCAGCTTTGCCATTAACCATGAAAACAAAAAACCTGGTGAAATAATTGATTTGCATGGATTGACGCAAGTTTTATGGCCGGCTCACTGCGTTCAGCATTCGGATGGGGCCGCATTCGGCAAAGATCTGGATATGGCCAGGGTGACTAAAATCTTTTATAAAGGGGAAAATCCGGACATTGATAGTTACAGCGGTTTTTTTGACAATGGCAAAAGGAAAAAAACCGGCCTGGCTGAATATTTAAAATCTAAAGGTGTCGATACAGTCTATATTGTGGGCCTCGCTACAGATTTCTGTGTTAAATTTACCGCTCTCGACGCCGTTGATCTGGGTTTTGAAACCTACGTAATCAAAGATGCCACCAGGGCTATAAACCTGCAGCCGGGAGATTTTGAAGCGTCATTGAAAGCAATGGAAAGGGCAGGGGTGAAGGTGATTGAGAGTGAGGATTTGTGAGTTAAAAGCTGCAACTGCTTTTTTGATTGGTCTTCTCCTTGCGGAATGAAAAAAAAACAGGTGTCGTTAATACCTTAACAACACCTGCTTTATGCAATATGTTTGAATTAATCTTTATCCTAATTTGGTGATCAGATCGGCGGTCCGGCTTGAATAACCGGCCTCGTTGTCGTACCACCCTACTACCTTCACCAGACTACCGTTGGCTGAGGTCATCAATGAGTCAAAAATACAGGAATGAGGATTGCCAATGATGTCAACAGAAACAATAGGATCCTCAGTATACTCCAGAATGCCATTCAGTTCAGCATCTGCTGCTTTTTTCATGGCGGCGTTCACTTCTTCCTTGGTTACCTCTTTCTTGAGAATAACAGTCAGGTCTGTCAACGATCCATCGGGAACAGGCACCCGCATAGCTACCCCATCCAGTTTACCTTTGAGGTGAGGCAACACCAGCCCAACCGCCTTGGCGGCGCCTGTCGAGGTGGGGACAATAGAAATAGCCGCTGCCCTTGCCCTTCTCAAATCCCGGTGCGGAGCATCCTGAATTCTTTGATCGGCTGTGTAAGCGTGAATGGTAGATATATATCCTTTTTCGATGCCAAAATTATCATCCAAAACCTTGGCCATGGGTGCCAGGCAGTTGGTGGTACAAGAAGCATTGGAAATAACGGTTTCAGAACCTGTCAATGAGTCGTTGTTTACTCCTAATACAATCGTAGGAATGTCTCCCTTGGCAGGCGCAGAAATAACGACTTTTTTCGCTCCCGCGCTTATGTGTTTTCCTGATCCTTCCTGATCAACAAATCTGCCGGTTGATTCCAGAACAACATCGATGTTCAGCGCTTCCCATGGAAGTTTGGCAGGGTCGGGCTCTTCAAAAATTTTGATTTTCTGACCATTGACAACGATCCCTTCGTCATCGGAAGATACCGAACCATTAAATCTACCATGAATGGAATCATACTTTAAAAGGTGTGCCAAAGTGGAATTAGCTGTGAGGTCGTTGATAGCAACGATTTCTACATTGTCTTTTTCCAGCAAAGCTTTAAAGGTAAGTCTCCCTATTCGACCAAACCCGTTAATTGCTACTCTAATTTTTGACATCAATATATGCTTTAATGTGACAGTAAAATTTCGCTACAAAAGTAATATTACTCATGACTAAAACAAACATAATTGGGCAACCCTTTTGAAGATTATTTTCCATAAAAATTTTTAAAAACTTTTTTTGCAATTTAAAAATCCACGTCTATATTTGCATTCCAATTTTATTGGTCCGTTCGTCTAGGGGTTAGGACGCCAGGTTTTCATCCTGGTAACAGGGGTTCGATTCCCCTACGGACTACCAAAAAGCCCTTTTGCAGTACGTAGAGGGCTTTTTTTGTGGATTTTTAAAAATTTAGTCCGTGATTTAGCCCGTCTTAAAAAATATTATTTTTAATTAAAAATTATCAAAATAATGATCCATAATCAGTATCAGGTGAGCGAAAATGATTGAAGAAAATAGGTAATAATGCTATTTCTCATTTAAGAATCTTTCTAATTCGATTAAATGTAATTCCAGCCTTTGCAATTTTTCGTAGTGAGTCATGTTAAAAAATTTAAGGATAGGGATTGGATTAAAAAGTAATTCGATATAAAAAAAGATTAGGAATTGCAGCTCAGTGTAAATTATGTTATGGGATTTTTACTTCAAAAGCAGAATCAAATAGTTCATGTCTCCATTTCGCATTCTTTAATCCATATTTTATTCTTGACCTAACAATTCCTTTATCAAATTTAATCTCGGACAGTTTAACATTAAGAGATTTGATATATTTTTCAATTTTACGGTCTCTTGTTCTCTTAGGTTTTGATGAAGATACGACGGGGGAAGTCATAAGTAAAACATTAGATTTATTATGGTAAGCTTGAAGCATTTGAATTTCAGGCAATTTATTGCGCTTATTCCAAGGTGTTAATTTACAAGCAACCTCCTGATCAAGCAATTCATCGAATATGCGTTGGTGAAAGCCATTCTTAGATCCATGATGAGAAACCTTAAATAATGATGATTTATTACCGGTAACCTGACTTTCGTTTAAAATAGCTTTCCATCCTAGTTTTGGATCGGTTGATACCTCTAAATCCGCCCCAAGTAGCATACTATGATTTCCTACTTCTAACAGTAATACAACAGATTTTAAGTTTGGAGACTGGGGTATAACTTTTTTGTTTTTTGTTCCAAATTCAGTAATCAAATCAGAAATCTCTAAATCAAATTTTTGTATAGCCAAATCTGAGGGGGAAAGGGTAAATATCTTGAAGTTAGTACCATCAAAATTTTCATTATAAATGGTACGGTCAGGAAAAGCAGAAATTATATTTTTTTTTCTCATTTCCAAGACCTTTAGGCATTTACTAAATTCTTTGGTAGAAGAATTTGAGGCTTCATCAATTTTGCTTGAATCCAAAGCAACAAATTGTAAAAATTTGTTTTTATCCGTCACTTTCGCCATACAAAAATTAGCTTGTGAGCATTTTTTGAATATCTCGGATATACCTTGGATATGATCATCGTGCCAATGAGTGCAAATTATTAGTTTTACCCTTTTTGATACATCAACGCCTAAATTTTCAATATACTCCAAAGGTAGTGGGACTTTTGTGATTGGATTGATGCAACTATCTACAATAATCCAATCGTCATTTGCCATTTTAATTACGATGGACTCTCCATATCCACCTCCTGTTCCGATCAATGAAATTTCTATTTCGTCAGCAGATGGTTTATTTTCAATTGACATGAATTATTAATCCCAATTTATTTTCTTAGATAAATCCTCAGCCGTATCAATTGCCTTATCATACTCCTGCATACTCCATTCTTTTAGTCTTTGAAACCTAATCAAAGATTGTTTAGAGATTTGGCCATTTTTAATGAAATATCCAACAGTCCAGTAAAAAACAGAACCTACAGAAATTAAAGGTCTATCTTGGGTAGAAATATCATCTATGTCAAATTCTCCAATTTCATCTGTTCCTTGATTTGTTAGGTCTTCTAATTTCGCAACAAACCCCTCCTTTAGAACTTCTGTTATGTGACCTTTCCACTTTTGTATTTTTTGAGTATAATTTCCATGCAGTCTATTTAATACATATTTGCCTGATACTTGAAAACTATCCAATGAATAGATCTTATCTAATACAGGATCAGGATCTAGTAGGTTTGCTGTAATTTCAAAGTGTTTGGATGAACTCTGTAAAACTGGTTTTAATTTGAAACGAGTATCCACCTGCTCTTCTAGTGAGTTTTTCAAAACTTTGGTATGATGTTCGTTGTAATCGGATTGAGTATTATCTGGTTCAGAGATAATAGACATTGTATCCCCCATTTCATTTAATTGATCGGTACTATCTATGTGTTTTTCCATATTCCGGTAATAATTTCTTTTGCCCTCTCGCTTGAATCTTTCCAAACTGATTGTAGTATTTCGACAATGTTTTCTCCGGCACTGTTAGAAGCTTGATAATGGTCGTTTATATCAATTGCTACACTACCGACTCCCATTGTATTTATGAGCTTTGAAGATGATTCTATTCTCACCCTTACACTTCCATTTCTACCATCTTTTCTTTTCTGTTCCAAAATCTCCAATCTTAACAATCTGGGATCAGAGATTGTCTCATTCCATTTTGCTAACGGCACAAAACTATTGGCAAAGCTCTTACTCCTGTTAATATCTTGAAATGAATAATGTAATGTATGATTTATTCCCATTGAATAAAGTGGGGTTTCCCCTAAAATTCCAAATATACTAATTACTAAATCCTTTACTGGTTCAAAATAAGCTGAATTTGATGTTTTTATTTCAAACCTTTCTTTTGTAATAACAAATTCCGACCAGTCTACTAACTCAAATTTGACTATATCCCTATGCATTATTTCTACTTTTGATATTTCAGGATGACTTTCTCCCTCTCTGATCAAACCTTTTTGAGCTAACCACAATGGATGAATTATCATAGGGTTAAATTGACCTATAATAACTATACTTAAATCGTAGATTTCGAAATCTTCATAACTCATAGGTAAAATTTGGTTTAATATTGTTACTGGTTAATTACTATAAAATTAACAAGAACATTGTTGTTAATTTTTCAAAAATGACATTTAACAATTTAAATTAAAACATATTAGTATCAATATTCTTTCGTAAGATATAACTAACAACAAAATATACCAAATGAGCGGAAATTGTATTGATAATCATTTAATATACAACTTTGAATATCAATCAAGTAACCCCAGAAGTCATTCCTAATCTATTTTCTCAAAGTATTAGTTATTTTACTATTTAAACAGAAAATTTAGATTTAAGTTGGATCTTGCCAAGTGTGACCTCCTCCCATTAATCGACACGGTCAAAAGTGGAAAAATCCGGCTCTTTTAAACAATCGTTGTACACCTGATCAGGGGTAAGGTTACCTAAAGAACTATGTGGCCTAAAGGCGTTATATTCCTGTCTCCAGGCTTCT